>CAZTTO010000001.1:0-364512 GCA_964616465.1 uncultured Hydrotalea sp.
CCACCCATGACGAAGGAATGGGAAGGCGTTTGGGTAAGCCCCTCGTAGAAGTATCCAGGAACACAGTATGTATTCCTGTTCTGGGCACAAACTCCCATCCAATAAAGTTGGAAGGAAGTTTTTTAAATAGTGTTAGAGATTGGAACTAATAGTATGTAATAAAAATAACTGATGCTACCCACTGCCGTTAAATTTTATTAATTAAATAAAGGCTCTTGACTCCCATTCCTTTATTTCTTAGAAATTATCTCTAATAACAACTCAGGCTCATCGGTAGTAATAAATTGAAAGCCATTAGTAAGCAACCACTTCATCTGCTCCTTTTTGTTTACTGTCCAGGCATTGAGTTGTAAACCTAGGGACTTAGATTGCTCAATGTATAAAGGGTTCTTTTGATAAACACTGTAGTTGTAATCGAGTCCGGCAATTCCATCTTTCTTGACTTCTTCGGGTGTTTTATTGCCACTTAAGTATTGCACTGAAGCTGTTGGATCAACTTGTAATACTTCAAGCAAAATATCATAATCAAAACTGATGTATACCGACACATCCTTTGCTCCAAATTGATGGACCATTTCAACAACCTTTCTTGCTGTAGCCCTTGCCCAATCTTTTCCACGAACAGAAGGCTTTATTTCTAGTACCAACTTCGTTTTGCTCTGTTGTTTCCCTAACAATAGAAAATCTTTAAGTAAGGGAATTTGTTCTCCATTGGATAGTTTTTTTGAAAGCAAAGAATCGTACACATTAGTTTGGATAGGAATTCCAAAAAAATCGGCATCGTGATTAATCACCAATACACTATCGGCTGTCATATGAATATCAAATTCAGAACCTCCGCATCCCATATCCATAGCAGCTTTTAAAGAAGCGAATGAATTTTGAGGCGCACCTGAGTTCTTCCATGCGCCTCTGTGTGCAATCACACAATTCGAAAAATCATTTGAGATACTTTCGGGTAGTTTGAATGACATAATTGAAACTAGGAATAAACTACAAGCTACTAAAATAGATGCTGCCGAAATTGTTTTCATGTCTTATTGTTGACTTTTAGAAAGACATTCATAAGAAATGAAGTTAAAGGAATTAAAGGATAGTCATTCTTTAACTCATTGTTAATTGAAACGCTACTTCATCCATTTACTCAGTAAGCCTTGCCAAATCTTGTACCCTTCTGCATTCATATGTAAGCGATCTTTTAAGAAGATATCTTCTTTAGGTTTGCCATTACTATCCAACATAGCTGTGTACACATCTACATAGCCAGTATTAGCTTGCTTGGATAGAAAATCAGCAATAGCTGCATTGGCTTGCTGATATTTTTCAAGAAGGTGCTGTCGCGATGGACTGGGCTTCATGGACACATACACAAAACTTACTTTTGGAAATCTTTGTCGAATGAAGCTGTACAAAGTATTGAATCTTTTCAATACTAAATCAACTGTAACAGTATCACTTGATGCAAAATCATTTTCGCCACAATACATTATAATGCGCTTAGGTTGATGCGGAAAAATAACATCATACCTATATCTAATTAAATCTGCTAAAGTTGAGCCACCAAAAGCCCGATTAACAATATGTTTTCCAGGAAAATAATCACTTACATCTCTCCACATGGTAAAAGATGAACTACCTATGAGCAAAATTGAATTGGGCTTTGGAAAATCTGAACTATCTTTTTGCTTTAAACGATTGACTTCATTATAGAAAGGAAATGGTTCTTGTGAAAAACTTTGTTGCCCAATAAATACCAACAAGAGTAGTCCAATAATATGTTTCATAGTAGGTTATTTTATTTCCATCTAAACTTGGCTATCACAGGCAAGTGATCGGAGGGATATTTTAAATCATATGAATCAGTAAGCGTTGCATATTGCTCTACTTGTAGGTTAGTTGACTTTGGCAGAAAAATATAGTCAATGCAACGGTTGGGCTTTTTTGTAAACTGAAATGCATTCCATGTATCAGCAGCACCATAAGGAGGAAATGTACTTACACTTCTAGCATGATTCATTTTTTCTAACATCGCCTGTGCTGGGGATTCTTCAGGTGTACTATTAAAGTCACCCATAATGATGAGCTCCATTTTTTTGTTATTCATGAGCTCTTGTGACTTTGCTAGAATTAGTTTGGCAGATTCTAATCTGGCTTGTTTTCCAACATGATCAAAATGTGTATTCATTACCAAAATTCTCTTACCTGACTTTTTCAATTGAAAAATCCCCCATGTGCAAACCCTTGGCAACGCAGCATCCCAACCTTTGCCAGGTACATCCGTAGTTGGAGCCAACCAAAATGTTCCTTCTTGTAAAAGTTTCATATTTGCTTTGTTATAGAAAATGCAAGAGTACTCACCCTTCTCTTTCCCATCGTCGCGCGCTACACCAATACGACCGTAATCAGAAAATTTACTTTCTATGTACAACAACTGATTGTGTAACACTTCTTGTAGTCCTATAAAATCAGCACCATGGTACCTTAATAGTCCAACTACTTGATCTTTTCGAACATCCCATCTGTTATCACCGTCAGAAGCTACATCTAGTCTAATATTATAGCTTAAAGCAGAAAATGTTTGCGCTTGTAGTTGACAAAACGATAACAATACAAGCAGTACAAAAAGTACAGTTTGCTTATTTCTATTTAAGAATTTCATACAATCATTTTAAGTTAAAGCTAATAGTTTGAACATCTTTACTATTTGGTCCTACCATAACATGAAACTCACCTGGCTCAGCTACAAATTCTAAATTGGCATTATAAAATTTTAAATCGTTGATACCAATTTTAAAGGTCACAGTCTTTTTTTCACCAGCTTCAAAATTTAATTTTTGAAACCCTTTCAACTCTTTCACTGGTCGGCTTACAGAACCTACTACATCTCTAATATACAATTGCACAACTTCCTCTCCTGCTCTGCTACCTGTATTGGTAATATCAACAGACACTTCAATGGTCTCATTCGATGAAATGCTTGTTTTATTCAAACGAGGTTTGCCATATTCAAATTTCGTATAACTCAATCCATATCCAAATGGATATAAAGGTTCGTTGTTTACATCCAAGTAATTGCTCTTGAATTTAGTAAACCACTTATTAGGATCCTGTGGACGCCCAGTCATTTTATGATTATAAAAAATTGGAATTTGTCCTACATGCTGCGGAAAAGTAGAAGTTAATTTTCCGCTCGGATTCACATCACCAAAAACCACATCTGCAATAGCATAACCTGCTTCTGAACCAGGAAACCAAACATGCAGTATTGAAGGAATATGCTTCGACTCCCAGCTTAGTTCTAAAGGCCTTCCAGAAAAAACCAACGCTACTACTGGCTTACCTGTTTTGACTAATGCATCTAACAATCTTCTTTGAGATTCTGGAATCCTAATGTCTGTCCTGCTACTGCTTTCACCACTCATTTCTGCACTCTCACCTACTGCAGCAACAATCACATCAGACTCTTTCGCAATAGCTAGTGCTTCTTCAATCATCGCCTGTGCATCTCTTCTATCCCATTTCACTGTTTTGCCAAACATACTCGCACGAACATTAAATGAACTATCATCATGCAAATTAGATCCATGAGCATATTTCCACTGAATGTTGGATCCTCCAACTTCACTCAATCCTTTTTTTACTGATATAGCATTTTTGCTATCGGCAGCTACAGCCCATGTACCCACCATGTTTACGGCATTATCTGCAAGTGGGCCAACCAATGCAATGGTTCCACTTTTTTTTAGTGGAAGAATACTATTTTCATTCTTCAATAGCACTAATGAAGAAGCAGCTGTCTTTCTAGCTACAGCTCTATTTTCAGCTGTATAAATATCACGATCTACTCTTTCAGGCTGAATGTATCTAAATGGGTCTTCAAACAAACCCAGTTTGTACTTAGCTTCTAAAATTCTTCTACATGCTTGGTCAATATCTTGCTGAGTAATTTTTCCTTCTTTAAGAGACTGTTGAAGTGTAAGTAAAAATCCTTCACCTACCATATCCATATCAACACCTGCTTTGAGTGCTTGTGCAGAAACTTTTGGTAAATCACCCACACCGTGATCAATCATTTCATTGATACCAGTATAATCAGTTACAACAAATCCTTTAAAGCCCCATTCTTTTCTCAATACATCTGTAAGCAACCATTTATTACCAGTTGCAGGAATACCATCAATTTCATTGAAAGATGCCATTACAGAACCAGCTCCTGCTTCAATTCCTGCTTTATAAGGCAAAAAGTATTCGTTGTACATTCTATGCCTACTCATATCTACTGTTCCATAATCTCTTCCTGCATCGGGCGCACCATATAAAGCAAAGTGCTTGATACATGCCATCATGGTTTGTGCATCTTTAAGGTTTTTACCTTGATAACCACGCACCATTGCTTTCGCAATTTCACCTCCTAAAAAAGGATCTTCCCCTGATCCTTCAGCCATCCTTCCCCATCTGGGATCTCTGCTTAAATCAACCATTGGACTGAAAGTCCAGTGAATGCCTTCCGCGGTTGCCTCTTTTGCGGCAATTTGAGCTGATTGCTCTATTGCTTGCATATCCCAACTACATGCCAATCCGAGTGGAATAGGGAAAACAGTTCTATAACCATGAATTACATCCATCCCAAACAATAATGGAATCTTTAAACGACTCTTTGAAATAGCTAGCTCTTGAACTCTTTTAATTTTTTGTAGGTCCTTGATATTAAATAATCCGCCAACTTTCCCTTCTTCAATGTTTTTCATGAAGTTATTACTCGTAGCAGTTCCAGTTGTAATATCACCTGCAGCAGGAAGATTTAGCTGACCAATTTTTTCAGTCAATGTCATTTTCTTCATCAACTGATCAATAAACTGGTTCATTTTAATTTCTTCAGCCGAGAGCGTAACAGTTTTTTTGGCCTGAGAAAATGCAAGTGAACTAAGCAACAAAATCGAAACAATGCAAATTAACTTTTTCATATCCTTTCAATTGAATTATAAGTGAGGGCTACTAAAGCCAAGTTTTCTTAATCCATTTTTCACTTCTGGAATTTTCATACACAAATTCCACATCATTGCAGATCGATGATTTTCAATCATAATTATTTGCGGTCCCTGATCAATTGCTAAGAAAGAGGAAGCAAACCAATTATCTTGAATTGAAAACGCATCTATAAAACCATATTCCTTCCATAGTTGATCGCCGAGCACTTGATAAAAAAAGCGAATGGCGCGCATGCTTTCTTCAGGTGTGTATGGTATTGAACCTATAGCTGCTGTAGGTGCAATTACTCCTCTATCGTTGGTTGGACTAGAAGCAGTGTATCCACCAGGAATATCACTAGCCGTTAAGCCCCAGCAAGCGTTGCTATATCCTCTTCTTTGTAGTGGATTTTGAACGCAATATTGGTAGTTGATTAAAGAATGTGCACGATTCTGATTAAAATAATTAGCATGAACATCTTGTAATTGCCTTGGATCAATGCCTAAAAAACTATAATGTGAGAAAAATAAAGGTCCTCCTAATTGTGGCCCCAACGGAAGCGTGATACCATAGAACTGATTTCCATTTCTCATAGCACCGTCTCTCGCCCATCCTTGTTGATAAACTGTTGCAGGTATTGTATGGGTTGGAGATCCTGCTGCAAGAACATAAGTAACCAAACACTCATTCCATCCTTGAATTCGAAGGTTCATAGTCCATGCCCTATCTGGACTCCAATGCCAATACAATACTTGTTGCCCATCTCGCCTGAACCAATCCCATTCAACTGCATTGTAGATGCCTGTAATTTTTTGCCCAAGTGAAACTTCAGCTGGCAAGTTAAAATACTCACGTGCTGCTAACAAGCCCATGACTAAAAAACTAGTTTCAACTAAATCAGCACCATTGTCATTAGCACTAAAAGGAATGGTGGCACCTGTAGTTCCATTTAACCAATGCGCAAAAGCACCTTTGTATCGTGTGGCTTTTGTAATTAAAAAATCTGTGATAGTCTGAATCCTATTGTAGGCCTGTGATCTTGTAATAAATCCTCTTTCAACAGCAATAAGCATACTCATGATGCCAAATCCCGTTCCACCTGTAGTTACTAGTTCGCCACTTGTATTTCTCTCTCTAGCCATGCCACTTACTGGGTGACCAAAATCCCAGAAATAAGCAAAGGTTCTTCTTTGAATGAGCGTTAATAATGAATCATCAGTAATTGCCGGGAACTTCGGTGTTGAATCAATTGGTGCAAACAATGACCAAGATCTATCTTGACTCAACTGTTGTGCTCTTACAGATTTTAATTGTGTGGTGAGTCGAAGGGTATATCTTTCAATACTCCTCATTCCTCCCGTTTGTGGTTGCACTCGAATAACACTATCACCATTTGTTAAGCTAATATCAAATGGAACTGAAGTGCCACTAGGATGCGTTATTCTAACTGCATTACTGAGCGTTGATCTGTCTAATTTGGTATTAAATTGAAATTGAATAACAGGTCTAAAATTATTGATATAATATTCCGACAGTCCTTGTATGCCATCAACACTAAATTGAGTTAATTGAAGTGCAACAGGAGGCTCTTCTGCTGGAGTTGATTGCTTTTTACAAGCTAGCAGTCCAAATAGTAGAGCAGCAAACAAGCATAATTTTGCATTTGCGAATCCGAATCGTTTGAATATAGTTGGTGGATTCATCATTTTAAATGTACTAAAGGTGATAAAGAAGAAACACCATTTTCATTAAAAGCTTCAATCGCAAAATAATAGCTCTGTCCTTTTGTGAGCGACTTAAGCAGATGTTCGTTTTGCTCATATAATAACCAAGAACTGTATAACTTATCAGGTGCTATACCCCATCTTATTTGATATCCTTGTGCCCCTTTTACTACAGGCCATTTTAAAAACACATCTCTTCCATCCGAACTTCTTTGCGCCGATAATTGTGCAACCTTTTCTGGCATTTTACCAGTTCCTTTCCCAAATACACGCAATCCAGAAATTGCAAGATGAGGTGTAGGAACATGAATGTGATTATACCTAATATATCTTGCTTGAATGGGTGAATTCAATTCAACATAATCATTAGGAACGTCTAAGTAACTCAATGATTTATCAATTAGAGGAAACCATTTTTTTCCATCGACCGAACCTTCTATAGTATATCTATGATACAATCCATCTACTCTTCCATATAGATTAGATTTATAATCGTGGTAGTTAATTTGAATAGCATGTACTTCTCCAACCTGCTCCAAATCTATTTGTACCCATTGAGGATCTTTGGCTGAAGCAGCTAACCACCAGGTATTAACTTGTTCATCATTGATATTTGATGCAACATGTTTTTCAACTGCGCTACTAGCGGTAACAGGTTTTTTGTAAGACAACAACATCCATCCAGTAAATTGTCCTGCCTTCGGATGTCCTGGACCATAATGCGGATAATCGCCAAACCTAGAATTGCTATACATTAACCCAGCGCTATCAAAATATGTTGGGAACATACATAATCTTCTTTCCCAGTTTACATTTACAGATACTGCCATAGATCCGAAATGCCAAAACAATCCTGCAGGACCTTCCACTGTACTTCCATGTCCCGCCCCATTCATAAAACCACCAGGCTTATAAGAAAAAGGGTTATTAGGCATATACTTGAATGGGCCAGTAGGAGAATCTCCAATGTATGCACCATCGGCGTATACATTGAATTCAGTGCCAGGAGCTGCATACTGCAAATAATATTTCCCTTTGTATTTAGTCATCCATGCTCCTTCCAAATAACCTCCGAGCACAGTATCGGCGTGATTATGACCAAAACGCTCCCAACCATGTTCTTTCATATTCAATCCAATAAGTGTATCAACTTTTTGGAAGGGTTTAAAATTTTTATTCTTATCTAATTCTCTTACACGAATTGGCCATTTATTCGATGAGCCCCAGTACATAAAAGACCTACCATCATCGTCAATAAATAATGCAGGATCTTGCAAATCGTGTAAAATAGAGGGGGTTGCTTTCCAATCACCTTTCAATGGATCATCGGTATATAAAATACTCATCGAACCAGATGGATCGCCTGCTACGTACAATACCGAATCTTTGTAATTAAATGCTGCAGGTGCATTGCTGCCTTGGAAATACCATTTATCTGGTTTTACAAAACGCCAATGATGCAAGTCTGTTGAATGCCAGTAACCCAAAGAACGGGTAACGAACATGTAATAACTATTCCGAAATCTAACAACAGCAGGATCTGCACCTGATCTATAAGACAAACCCTGATTGGCATTATAGATCATGTAAGTGTAATCTATATTTAACGGGTTGCAATAAGTCTGTTGTGCTTTTACAACATAAGTAATAGCAAGTACAACAAATAGTGATAGAGTTTTCCTTATGATAGCAACTACTTCAGCCATGGACTTTCGAATTCTAATTTTTTGAGTGCGGTTTTAATTTCAGGAGCCGACATAAACAAATTCCAGATAAGACCACTTCTATAGTTTTCCATCATAACAACAATAGGACCTTGATCAATTGCCAGATACCTTTGCGGATACCAATTAGCAGTTTCGCTAAATGCATCATAAAATCCATACTCTCCAAAAAGCAATGATTTTTTTTCAGTGTACCAATACTTTAGTGCTTGCATAGATTCTTTAGGAGTATAAGGCATACTTGAGAGTGCAGCAGTTGGTGCAATCACTCCCTTATCTCTCTTTTCACCCGGTGCATGCCCTGCATAGCCTTTTACCGAATAGCTTGAAGTCAATCCCCAACTATTTTTTCCATATCCTTTAAATCCTAGCGGATTGTTTACACACCATTGATAATTGATTAGAGATTGGTGTACATTCTCTTTCCAATAATCGGCGTATTTATCTTTTAATCCACGTGGATCTAATCCTAAGTAACTATAATGCGCCCAGAAAAGTGGTCCCCCATATTCCGTAGCACCATTATGAGATAGTTGCAAATCGTATCCAAGTGCTTTTATTTCTTTTTTTATCCCTCCATTTTTTGCCCATCCTTCATGATACACAACAGGATCTACTCCATGAGTTGGAGATGCTACTGCTAGGATGTACATAATCAGGCACTCATTATAACCTGAAACTGGGAAATTCATTTCCCATCCGTATTGTGGGCTCCAATGCCAATACAAAACATTTTTCCCATTTCTATAAAAATCAAAATCAATTTCTTTCCATAGTTTATCGGCTCGCTCAGCCAATTTTCTTTCTCTTCTATTCCCATTCGAAAAATACTGTCGAACACAAAGTAATCCTTGTGCTAAAAATGAAGACTCCACCAAATCACCTCCATCATCTTTTTTACTAAAAGGCTTTACTTTTCCTGTCTCTCCATGCCACCAATGTGGCCAAGCACCATGAAAGCGGTCAGCCTTTTCTAAGAACTGCATAATTCTTTCCAATCGCTCAACAACATCGGCACGTGTTACAAAGCCTCTATGAGCTCCAACCAAGAGTGCCATAATTCCAAAACCACCGCCACCACTTGTCACAACATTTTGATCATTTTGATTATATACACCATCTAAATGAATGCGTTCTCTAGCCAAGCCACTATTCGGCTCTGCACCATTCCAAAAATATTGAAAGGTTGCAGCTTGTACCTGTTGGTACATAAGCGTGTCATCTAAGTTAGGCTTAGGTTGAGAGGAGTTCACTTCTGTTTGATTTTTTACAGAATTGAAACCAATCGCAAACAGCACCATTGGTATAATGATATATTTCATAATGTATCAAATGATATAAAGAAATAACCCGGACCGGTCGAAACGGTCCGGGTGTGGTAACCTTTAAAAAAAGATTACTTGTTGGCTCTGCCTAAATTAAACAAAGCCCTTACGAATGCTTCACCAAGAGCACGATTGTACACCCTGATTTCATCAATTTGACCAGTCATAGGTGCAAAAGAAGCGTCTGTGTTCACAGCTTTACCGGGGATACCATTATAGTTAGATCCAATGATGAATTCATTGGGCTCATGACAGAAGAATGTATTCACAGTACCTCTATTCGGGAAGTTTCCAACTCTTACACCATCAGCGTAGTTATGGAATACACCAGTTTGTCTATCGTAAGTAATTACAATATGTGTCCACTTATCCATTCCAATTGTTGGAGAAACTGTAGTGTTTAAATTGTCTTGTAAACCACCAGTTTGGGTCATGAATGTTGGCTGAATGCGTAAAGTTGTTGTATTAGATGCTGGAAACTGATTGGTATTCAAGTTGAAATTGATATTACCATTCAACATATTTGGACGAGCCAATTGCATCAACATCGTTCTTCTAGAGCCATTATTTAAAATTTTTACCCAAACACTAATACTAAAGTTTCTTAGCGAATCTGGTATAAATTTAGGAAACTGTCTGGCATAATACAAAAATCCTGCATTCAAATTTAATGCTCTCCCTCTAACACCTCCGTCTACTAAGCTAGCATTTGATGCTGTTGTAGGTGCAGAGTTAGTTAGGTTTTCATTTGTATTATTATCAAAATTCCAATAGGCAACTAAGTTTTCGGGGAAAACTTCATCTGAACTTCTATAACCATCTATTGTGCCAGCAAAATCATCAGGATTTACATCTGGTAGGTTATTAGGGTTGCCATCTTTTTTACATGATGTGAAAACAAGCATTAAACTTGCCGCACCAAGAAGTGATGTTTTTATTTTATTCAAATTATTTCGTTTCATACTCTTCAAGATTTAAATCGTTATATAGATTAATAACCTGGGTTTTGTCTTAAAACACCTCTTGTCAAATCAATTTGAACTTGCGGTATTGGAAGAATGCGGTCTCTTGATTCATTAAAGTTTGTTTTGCCATGTGCGGTCATAGCAGGACCTGCAATACCCCAACGAATGATATCAAAGAAGCGTTCATGCTCCATACCCAATTCAGCGCGACGCTCTCTACGTAGTGCATCTCTGAGTTGTGCTTGATCGTTTGTTGTAATATCTGGAAGTAAAGCTGCATTACCTGCTCTTGCACGAGCACGTACACTGTTGATGCTGTTTCTTGCAGCTGCAAAATTCGCATCACCACCTAATTCAATAGAAGCTTCAGCATGCATCAAAACCACATCTGCATAACGGAGTATGCGTACATTCATCCACCATCCAAATCTGTTTCCAAGAGAAGCTCTTCTAGCAGGATTGGTATATACTTTATGGTTATAACGTGGGTTTGGTAATCCAACAGGAGTAGTTTCACCATACATAGTTAACCCTGGAGTAGTTGCCGTACTGGTGAACAAAATAGTTCTAGCTCTACGTGGATCATTGGTCTCGTAAGAGTTGGCTAATTGCTCACTAGGAGAATTGAAACCCCAACCTAAATCCCACTGACCAGCACCTCTTACGCCCTGCACATTTGCATACTGAATACCATTATTCTGAGGAATAGCTGCAGTGGCTGTAGCCTGAATTTCAAATACAGATTCAGGACTGTTCTCACCTTCTTCTTCAAACACCCTACTATAAGGAGTTGAAAGATTATACACACCTGAGTTCATAACTTGCATTGCAGTTGATTGGGCTAATGCAAATTTTCTTTGATACAAGTATACTTTTGCAAGCATACCTAAAGCAGCACCTCTGGTTATTCTACCAACAAACTTAGGATCCCAAGTCATAGGTAAATTAGCAGCTGCAAAGTTCAAGTCATTCTCAATAAATGCATACACCTGTGCAGCATTGCTCTGAGGAATATTGTTTTGCTGAGCTGGATCCAAGAAGAGCGTATCAAAAATGGGTATATTCTCAAAAAAGCGCACCATGTTGAAGTAAGCATATCCTCTTAGAAATCTAGCTTCAGCAGCTGCTACTGCTTTTTGTTGATCGGTTGAAATAATTCCTCTGTTGGTTCCAATTTGGAACAACACATTGTTACACTTATTGATTAATCCGTAATGTCCCAACCAAAGTGAGTTCACCAGTCCATTGTTAGATAAAACTGGGAAATTGTCCATTTGCTGAGAGTTAGCACCACCATCTGCAGGTGTACTTCCCTTATCTGCATCATCGCTGCGAATGCTGGTTGCGTGAATGTAAGGCCATACATGCACATCAAAAGATCTTAGATCTCTATATGCGCCAAATAAATATTCATCGAATGGACCTGAACCTCCAGGAAATGGAAATGTAGATTCATCATATGCACCTTGAGGCTGTGTCTCAAGGAATTTTTTACAGCTACTTAAAGTAAGACCCGCTACTATTAACCAAGCCACACTTCTCAGTAGTTGAATTGATAATATATTTTTCATACCAATAATTTTTGAATTCTTGAATTAGAAAGTCACGTTTATACCCATTGTATAGATAGAAGGTACTGGATACACACCGTTATCAGCACCACCACCTAAAATGCTACCAATTTGTGGCTCTGGCGTATAACCAGTTGCCTTAGTCCAAGTAAACACGTTTTGACCACTTACAAATACCCTAGCCTTCTTAATGCCTAAGCTATTAATCTTGTCGAATGTATAACCAATTTGAATGGTTCTAATTCTGAAGAAATCCCCTGGCTCAAGGAAGTAAGTGCTGAATAAGAAGTTATTACCTCTTGTATTATCAAGGATTGGTTCAATATTACTTGTGCCCGGACCAGTCCATGCGTTCAAACGATTTGCTTCATAATTCAATGTAGCGAAGTTGGCAGTTCTTCTTTGTGTGAAAATTTTATTTCCAGCCATACCCTGTCCTTCAATATTAAAATCAAATCCTTTGTAAGCCATATTGATATTAATACCAAAGCTATAAGGTGGGAATGGAGTTCCAAGATACTCACGGTCAGCTTGTGTAATAACACCGTCACCATTAATATCTGCGAATGAAATATCACCAGGCAATGAATTTGTAAATGCAGGAACTCGAGCTAACTGTGCAGTTGTCTGATAAACCCCTGTTTGTCTAAATCCAAAGAAGTGACCTATTGAGTAACCAGTAATTGTTCTGTTAACACCACCATTACCCAAAATTTGGAAATCGAGGTTGCTACCAATTGAATTCACTACGTTTCTGTTGTAACTAAAGTTTGCATCAATTCCATAAGTGAAATGCTTTCCAATTCTGTCATCCCAACCTAAAGTAAGTTCAACCCCTTTATTGGTGATTTCACCTAAGTTGGTAAAGAAAGAACGTGTTTCATTTGGAATAGTAACTGCTGTTAAGATGCCCTTAGTAGTTCTATTATAATATGTGAAACCAAAGCTTAAACGATTGTTCATAGCTTTTATATCGAAGCCAATATCCAAACCGTTTACTGTTTCCCATCTTAATGTTGAATCAGGAATATAAGATGCTTGTACAGCCGTATACACATTGTCTCCGAATATTGCTGATGAAGCATTTGACAGTCCTGGTCTCCACAAGAAATCGCTGAATCCATTTGCGTTTCCAGTTGTACCCCATGCACCACGTACTTTGAAGAAATCAACAACTCTTTGCTTACTGAACCAAGCTTCATCACTCACTACCCAACCTAGACCAACACTTCCGAAAGTTCCCCAACGGTTAGCAGGCGCAAACCTAGAACTACCATCTCTACGAATGGTTGCATTCACTAAGTATTTGCCTTTGTAGTTGTAACTTACTCTACTGAAAAGACCCATAATTGCACTTTCACTTCCACCACCACCATTCAAAATTGGGTTATTGATATTAGCAATATTTAAGTACCAGAAGTTTGGATCATTTGGAATATTAATCAAAGTATCTCTACGGCTACCATTAACAAATGAACTTTGCGTATATATGGTTGTGAAACCACCCATTGCAGTTAATCCATGTCCATTTTTTAATCTTGCATTATAAGTAAGCGTATGATCTTGTTGGAAACGTCTACTTTGGCTTTGGCTTTGATTTACACTTGTTCTTGCAAGGTTATCAAAGAAAGTAGTTGTTGGAGCTGCTCCTTCACCTAAATTGATAAAGGTAAATGGCAAAGGTGTATATCCTCTTGTTTGATTAAATCCAAAATCAGCATATACTACACTCTTCCAAGTAAAATCTCTTAGGAAATTTACTTCGGCGAATAAAGTACCAATTAATCTGTATCCATCATTAATAGAAGTTCTATTTCCTCTTTCCATATTAGCAACAGGATTAGCAACCTGAGCTCTTTGGAATGAAGGCATCGCATAATATGTTCTATCATCTTGCTTAATAGGTACAATTGGAGCTGCCCATAAAGCATTGCTTACACTAGCAGCAGGTGGATTATCTCTGAAGTAACTACCATTAATATCTCCACCAATCTTTATGTTCTTACTTAATTTCATTTCTTGGTTCAAACGCAACAAGAAACGTTCATGGTTATCATATTTCAAAACACCATCTTGATTGGTATAACCAAGGTTTAATAAGGTTGATCCTTTATCGGTACTTGAAGAAATGCTTAAGTTATTTGTATTAATTACAGCATTTCTAAATACTTGATCCTGCCAATTTGTGTTTGCAGTGTAATTTGTAAAATCAAACGGAGCTGCATTTAGGTTGTTTAATTGAGCAGTGTACAATCTTCTGAAACCAGCTGCATCAACAACGTCAATTTTATCTTGTACTGTTTGTACACCAAATGTGCTTTGGAAATTGATTCGCATTTGTCCTCTTACTGGTCTTTTAGTAGTAACGGCAATTACACCATTAGCACCACGTAAACCATAAATTGCAATAGATGAAGGATCTCTTAATACATCAATACTTTCAATATCTGCAGGGTTTAAGAAATCAATATTATCATGTAGTACTCCATCAACAACAAAAACGGGACTCGCACTATTGGTACTGTTAATACCACGAATACGTACAACTGGTGCAGAACCTGCTCTACCTGAAGCCGCAATTGTTAAACCTGGAACTTTACCTTGTAAAGAAGTAATTGGGTTGGTGTTTGGCATCTTTTCCAAATCAGTACCCTTGATAGATGATATAGATCCGGTTAGATCACGCTTTTTAGCCGTTCCAAATCCAATTACCACAACGTCATCTATTACTTTTGCAACAGATGTCATTTGTATATTTAAAATTGTTTGCTTGTTTACAGCAATTTGAACATCGTTGAATCCAATAGCTGTAATTACTAGTGTTGCATCATCTGGAGCTAAAATAGAAAATGCGCCTCTTGCATCGGTAACAACTCCAGCTTGACTGCCTTTAACCATTACAGAGGCACCAACTACTGGTTCACCTGTCTCTGATAAAACTCTACCTGTAACACGTATATCTTGCACAAGAGGTGCTGCTGATCTAATCGCAATCAGCTTGTTATCTAGTTGCATGTACGTTAGTGAGGTTCCTGCAAAAACTTGCTTCAATACATCATCAACAGATGCATTTACTTTATTAACAGAAACACGTTGGCGAAGTTCTTTCATTCTACTGTTGTAAAGGAATCGAACTTCCCCTTGTTTTTCAATGGCTGATAGTACTTGTACTATTTCCATTTCATTGGCTTTGATTGTTATGCTCTGAGCTGTGAGTCGACCAAAACCTTGGGAAACGCCCAAAAGAAATAAGACTGTAAGTAAGATTTTGTTGATTGCTACTTGGTGATAGCTCTTTATGAGCTCAGCAATCGTAGGTATTTTTTTCATATTTCGTTAGTTTAACTGTGTTTGTTCAAATTGTGCTTTACATAATAAATATGTAAAGGAATTTTAAGATGAGTTTACTTTAGTCATAGGCAAGTTTTAGTATATGGTTATTAAATCATTTTCTACTTTATAGTTGAAATTGCTAATGAAACGCAAGGCCTCAATAGCCTGTATAAGGGTTTCCTTTTCAAAAGAACCTGTCATTCTTATTTCCTCTAAGGCTTTATTACTAAACTGAATCTCCACATCGTACCAACGTTCCATTTTCTTAGCAATCTCTCCAAAAGATTCGTCTTCAAATAATAGGAGGTTGTTCAACCATCCAGTTTCAACTAGTTGAGCATCCGAATTTGATAATACAACTGGTTTTAATGGAAGAATAGCAACTGCTTGTTTCAAGTCAATGGCAGATTCTTTTTTGGAGGGCAGTTCGAGTAAAGAATTATTAACAACTAATTTTTGATTGGGGACTAGTCTAAAAATTTTTTCTGGCTGCCTAATGAGATAAACTTCAACACTACCATGAATTAGACTGGTTTCTGTAACCTTATCCTCTGGATAGGCTTTCACATTAAAACTTGTTCCCAACACTTTTACATCCAAGTGTTTTGTATGGATAATAAAAGGCTTTGAAGCATTTTTAGTCACATCAAAAAAAGCTTCCCCTATTAGATAGACTTCTCTAGAAGATTTACCCTTCCAAGAGTCATAAGTAAGTTTAGAACCAGAATTCAACCAAACTGTTGTTCCGTCAGGTAGTATTAATTTGGTTTTAGATGCCGGTCGAGCTGATACCTCTTTAAGTGAGGCCGACGAATTTTGTGCATTGTTGTTCAACTCAACGTCTTTGAAAAAGCCGAAATACCAGGTGCTAATTGCTAAAATAAATACAGCAGCAATTGCTGTTACCCATTTGAGTCTATAAGATATGATGCTGGATTTTTTATTGTTCTCATTATGACTATTTGTTTCTTGAAGAGGAAAAAATAATCCAAGCTGCTCCATGTTGGATCTATGCAACAAATAAGTTGCTTCCATAAACTCTGAATCTGGCTCTTCAGAATTTGACCAAATAGCTTCGAGGGATTCCTTGAGTTCAACTAAATCTGGGTTTTCTTGTAACAAAGCTTCCAACTGCAAAAGCTCTTGCTCACTAGCCTCTCCCGAAACTTTTCGAGCTAATAAATTCCAAAAATTGTCTTGATACTCCATGTGTCATTTATAAGGAGCCAAAACTGAGGGAAATCCCCTAAAGGAATTAAAATTATTTTTTAGAACGCTTTGAGTAAATCAACTTAAGTTCCACTGCCAACTTTTTTAAAGCAATAGAGAGCTGATTATCAATGGTTTTTATAGAAACATCTAGTATTTCTGCAATTTTTTTATATGGCAGTCTATCTTCCTTAGCCAACCTAAATATAAGTTTTGCCCTCGGAGGAAGTTTTTCAATAGCAGTTTGAATTTGAATGTTTAATTCTTTGTTCAATACCGATGATTCTGGTAGTAAAAAATGATCATCGGGCTGAAACTCTAATGCTGATAAGTCAACAATAACATTTTTCTGCTTTTTGTGTAGCTCCTTTAAGGTATTATTCTTAACTGATGTGTACAGATAAAGGCTAATATCCTCAATTTCTAATATTCTAGTTCTATTTTTCCAAAGTGACATAAACACCTCTGAAACAATATCCTCGGCCATGCTTCTATCGTTTGAAATAGCCTGAGAAAATCGAACTAAATAAAGATAAAAAGACTTAAAAAGTTGCTTATAAGAAGACTCATCCTCGTATAAGGATATCCTCCTTTGATGCTCCAACAGTTCTTCTGGTGTTAATCTTGGCATTAGCAACGCAATATCAACTGCATAGTTACTAGAAAAAAACTATACTATAGTATTACGTTTAATGGAATGAATCTTTAAGTTACTCACTTTTTGAAAATCAAATAAAAATCGGTTCCAAATCCAACTTTACTTTCAATTGCTATTGCTCCCCCATGCTTCTCCATAAACTCCTTTACAATAAGTATTCCAAGCCCTGTTCCTCTTTCTTTAGATGTGCCTCTTTCGGAACGTGCCAACATCGATCTCTCAATTTGTTGTAATGTATGCTCGTCCATACCAACACCTTCATCTTTACAACAAATTCTTACATCAAGATCTGACTCTACCCCATGCAATACAATTTTACTGCCTTTTTTACTAAACTTGATGGCATTGTTTACTATATTTCGAATCATAAAATCTAACATGTCTTTATCTGCAAACACGTTTAAAGAACTAGGAACATCTACTATGATTTCTATCTGCTTTAATTGAGCTTGCAAATGCAACAAACGCCTTCCTTTTTCCAAAGCTAACCGAACATCAATTAATTCAGGTCTGAACTCTAATAACTGCATTTGACTTTTACTCCATTGCAAAACATTGTACAAAAGCTGATTCACATGATCCAAAGAATCCTGGGCTTCTTTCATCAGCTTCACACGATCTTCTCCACTTAACTTTTCGTGGTGCTCGGTTATCAGCTTTAAAAAAGATTGCATGGTAGCAAGTGGATTACGTAAGTCGTGTGATATAATAGAAAAAAGTTTGTCTTTTACTTTATTTAGTTCAGCTAATTGGTCTTGTGAATCCCTCAGATTTTTAATGGTATCAGCTAAACGCTTGTTTTGATCGAGTAGAATCCAAGTTTGCTTTTCAACTTGTTTCTGCAATTCCTCATTCTGTCGCTCACTCATTTCATTTTTCTCTCTTTCAATCTCAACTGCTAATCTTTCCTTTTCGAGGGTTTCTTTGGTTAGTTCTTCTTGTGTTTGATTCAACCTACTGGCTAAACCTAAGGCAAAAACCAATACCTGAATCATAACACCATACTGAACAATATAACGCGTAAAATAATTGTCCTGAATTAAATGCATCTCTTTTAAAATGAAGAGTATGGCACCTACTACCAAAACTAAATTGGCCCATATAAAGTACTTAGCTGGTCTGTATTCTTTTACATAATATGCATAAAATCCAGCAACCAACATATAAACAAGAATAAAGGTTCCAGTAACACCTATTAAATCAATTAAAGCAGATAAATAATCAATATCAAAAATGTAACCACTTAATCCAACTAGAAACATAGAACCAGATAACCAAAGCAATAAATACCAGAGCTTTTGTAATAATGGATGCAAATTAATAACATGTAAATAAGTTCTTGTAAATAGCAGTCTAGCTATACCCGTAGCTGGAACAAGTAATGTATATGAGAAGGTATCCCAACGAGGCGAATTGGGCCATAGATACTCTATCCCAAATCCGTAATAAAAGCTGAAGTATAAACCTATAGAAACTATACTAACTACATAATGAAAGAAACTATGATCTCTTACTGCCCACCAAATCAAAAAATTATATAATGCCATCACAAAAATGACACCTAAAAAAATTCCTTGCCAAAATAATCGTTTTCGATCGCTTTCCTCAAATGCATATCTGGTCTGTAAATACATTTTTTCTCCTTTGGGAAAATAAACAGAATAACCAATTTGCATGACAAGTTTCACTAATACCGTATCACCCCTCAGTAATTGTATACGAATAGCATTATTAGAAGAAGGCTGCGATCTTTCATTTAATGCAAGCAGGCTTCCAGTAGTTAGAATTGTATCGCGAATATGCACATCCAGTCGACCAAGCTTTGGAAAACTCCAGATATACCCTTGATCAAGCGGAGAATGGTGTATAAGAACAATGTTGGCTTCAAGGGTTTCACTAAAAAAAGATTTACTGGGCTTGTCCCATTTCACTTCTTCTTGAGTAGCAGAATATCTCCAAGTAATATTTTCTATTGCAGTGGCATTTGGCAAATTTCTATTGGTAACAAGTAAAGTATCAACAGCAAATAAATCTGTATGAGCATACATGCTGAATACAGTCACAAAGAAATATTTCAATAAACCTTTATTCAATTTTGACCAGCTTTCTGTAAATTTAAGCGAATTGAATGGATCTATGCCTGCTAGTAAAATTCTTATAATCGAAGACGATTGGATTATTGCCAAGGAACTACAACTGAATTTGCAAGATTTAGGTTTGGATGTTGTTGGCCTATTCGATAATGCTGAAGATGCACTTCTTCAAATAGTACAACTTCAACCCGATTTAGTTATACTAGATATTGCTCTAGCGGGTAAAATGAATGGTATTGAAGCGGGATCAGAAATAAAGAAAAAATATCCGCATCTTCCATTTTTATTTTTAACTGCACAAGCCGATATTTCAACAATTGAAAAAGCTAAACTAGCAGATCCTGCCGGATATCTTGTAAAACCTATAGGGACAGAGACTTTATATTCAACCATTGAAATAACTCTCTATCAAGCTCAAAAAAGAAAAGAAGATAAAACACCCGATTTAAAAGAACAGCTTACCATTCATGATAGTGTATTTGTAAAAACTAAAGGCCGGTTAGAAAAAATAAGCCTTCGTGATGTGCTTTGGATAGAAGCTTCTGATATTTATACATTGCTTTGTACTTCGCAAGCAAAACATTTGTTGAATACATCACTTAAATCTGTGGAAGAAAAATTTCCGACCGATTTCTTTATAAGGGTACACAGGTCTTACATCATTCAACTTGAAAAAATTGATGCCATTGAAGATGATGAAATTTTAATCGCACAACAAAGAATCCCGATTGGAAAAACCTATCGGGATAAATTGATGCAAAGAATTAATACACTGTAGTTATTCAAATAACTCAGGCTGATCAACAGCTGGTTCTGTAGCCTCCCATTGCATTTCTACCGACTTGGTGAAATCCATCAGCTTAGCACCAATTGCTTTCCATCCCATAATTTCAACCATCTTGGCAACTTTAAATTTAGCTTTTCGTACTTGAGCGCCTCTACCTGTTTGAACAATTAAAATAGGTGTATCTTCTGTACTTGCTGCTACTACATAATTCTCATTGCCATCTTTAATAAATCGGTATTGTGTTTTAAGGGTGGTGGTTTCAATCTTAAATCGCTTGATAGTAAACTGTGATTTTTCATGGTCATAATAGACTGCTGTAATTACACTTTCGGCATCATACTGCTCAATCATTAAAACTTTTTCGGGATCAAATCGCTGGGTTAACTCCGTATCAGTTAACTCATACGTTCCGTCTTTATAGATAACCAGAATTTTATCTTCCGATTCAAATGTGCCTAAATACTTCCCTTTCTCTTCTGTATTCAAACGACCAAATTGCTCATCAAACCAAACTTTAATTCCTTCTAATGTGCTCTTACCTTTTTCTTTTAGCTTAACAGAGCGAATAGGATACTTGGTAACCTGATTACCCATACTGCTCCTTCCTTTTATCTCTAGCTCTTCAAAGTAAAAATCTAATTCTTTGTTTCTGGCACTACAGTTCGGACTTAATTGAATCTTTACAACTTCTGCCTCTCCATTTGCATTGGCTGTGAAATAATGCACTTTACTTTTATCTGAGCCTTTCGTTAAATCATATTCTTTGTCACGCGTGATAGCTGTAACATTAAAGCGTTTTCCATAACTCACTCCAGATGCCCCATCAACATATATCATGTTGTAGGTTGTGCGCTCGTCGTTCTTTCTAAAAATAGCAACATGAATGATATCTTTTCCAATAAAAACCTTCTCTCCTACTTTCACAACCTTCATAATTCCTCTCCGCGTGAAAACAATAATATCATCCAAGTCAGAACAGTCGGTAACAAACTCGTCTTTCTTTAATGATGTCCCTATAAATCCTTCTTGCCTATTGACGTATATTTTTGTATTAGCAATAGCAACCTGTTGCACTTTAATATGATCGAATGGCTTTATCTCAGTTTTTCGCTCACGACCCTTACCAAACTTCTTCAATAAATTCTCGTAGTAAGCAATCGTAAAATCATTGAGGTTTTCAATATCAAATTTCACCTGCTTGATGTCTGCCTCAATACCTTGTATTTGCCTAATTAAATCATCAATATCTAACTTGTAGATTCTTCGAACCGGCTTCTCTGTAAGTTTTAATACATCTTCTCTAGTAACTTTCTGCTTAAGCTGTTTTTGAAAGGGCACAAAAGCTTTTTCAATAGCTTCTAAGACAAGATCCCAACTATTGTGCTTTTTCTCAAGCTCTTGATAAATTTTTTCTTCAAAGAAGATTTTTTCTAATGAAGTATAATGCCACTTCGATTCTAATTCAGCAAGCTTGATCGTTAACTCTTGATGTAACAACGATTTTGTATGATCTACACTGTTTCTTAAAAGTTCATCAACACCCAAGAACCTGGGTTTATTATCAAAAATGACACAAGCATTGGGTGAAATACTCACCTCACAATCGGTAAATGCATATAATGCATCTATAGTAATATCAGTTGAAATTCCCGGAGCTAATTCTATTTGAATTTCGACCTCTTTCGCAGTTGCGTCCGTTACCTTTTTAATCTTAATTTTTCCTTGGTCGTTGGCTTTAATGATGCTATCCACTAAGGTTCCTGTTGTAACTCCATATGGTACACTCTTTATGACAAGTGTTTTCTTATCTAGCTCTTCAATATTTGCACGTACCCTTACTTTGCCCCCTCGCTTACCTTGTTGGTAATGCGACACATCAATCATGCCCCCTGTTTGAAAGTCAGGGAACAATTCAAACTTCTTACCTTTTAGATGCTTGATAGAAGCTTCAATAAGTTCACAGAAATTATGTGGCAATATTTTGGTAGATAATCCTACTGCAATACCATCAGCTCCTTGTGCTAATAACAAAGGAAACTTCATGGGCAAGTGAATAGGCTCTTGCTTTCTTCCATCATAACTTAATTGCCAATTGGTTGTCTTTGCATTGAATGCAACTTCTAAGGCAAATTTGCTAAGTCTAGCTTCAATATACCTCGATGCAGCAGCAACATCTCCTGTTCTTACATCACCCCAGTTACCTTGCGTATCAATTAGTAAATCTTTTTGACCTAAGTTCACCAACGCATCTCCTATACTTGCATCTCCATGTGGATGATACTGCATACTCTGCCCTATAATGTTGGCCACTTTGTTAAAACGACCATCATCCATTTCTTTCATTGCGTGCAAAATCCTTCTCTGTACTGGCTTTAACCCATCTAAGAGTGCAGGAACAGCCCTTTCTAAAATTACATATGAAGCATAGTCTAGAAACCAAGTTCTATATTGTCCTTGTACGCCCGTTGTTGAATCTCCTGAAGTAAAAAATTGATTATCTGCCATACTTGAAAAATTTATTCACCTACAGTTGTTTGTGTTGCTGCAGGAGTTGCCACTTCAATATCTTTCCATCCTTTGTTCCAATCGCCTCGTATTACAAGCTTATTTTCTAAAGCCAGTGATTTAATCCTTCCAACTAAAAATACATCACCAGTTGTACTTTTAATTTTTTGTAAAACCTGAGAAATGAGTTTTTGCAGTTTTATTCCATCTGCAGTTATTGTACTCAAAATGTGAGCATCATAGTAATTCTCTGGTTTACTCACTAACTTCTTACCACCTTCTAAAATTCTTACACCCCCATTTTCTTGCATCAGCTTGGTCCACTCATCTGGATCAACTTCAAACTCGCTTAAAGTAATTACCCTAGCAAGCTTTTTGGCTTTAATGAATTCTTTAGGAGAGATTTCAGATAAACGAGTTGGATAAAAAATTTGACCTTTTTCGTTAATGAATGGGAGATTATTAAGATATAAAACCGAAATAAGTCCTTGGTAATCTTTGAGCTGCGACATTAGCCAGTAATAACCACATACATCATGCTGATTTTGTCCCATCCATATCCAAACCTCTACTCCCTCTGCTAATTCTTTTTGCAAATTATGAACAGTTAGCTTATCGTTTACCATATCTAGCTGCTCGACATAAGGACTGTATTCTAACTGTTGCTTCCACCAATCTCTTCTTGTTTGATATCCTTCGGTATGATAGATATCTACTATAGGACCAACTGCATAATCGTCTTGAATATGCCATACTTGACCGTCTATGCTGCTGTCTAATTGAAAGGCAGCTTGCAATGCTGCTATATCCGCTTCTTGAAATACAATATGAATCATGTTATTCTTGCTCTTATTCCGCTTCAACTACATCCAGTTCAAAGCGAAGGTTGTCAATAATAAAGTCTTGTCTTTGTTGCGTGTTCTTACCCATGTACTTTTCTAAAAGCTCTTGAATATGGTCGCCTTGTTCTAAAATCACAGGCTGTAAACGCATATCTCTTCCTATAAATCTGGCAAACTCATCGGGTGAAATTTCACCAAGCCCTTTAAATCTTGTAATCTCAGGTTTGTTTCCTAACTTCTCAATTGCTGCACGCTTTTCTGTTTCATCATAACAATAAATTGTCTCTTGCTTATTTCTAACCCTGAACAAGGGTGTTTCTAAAATATAAACATGCCCCTTCTTTACAAGATCTGGAAAGAATTGCAGAAAGAAAGTCATGATAAGCATACGTATATGCATCCCATCCACATCGGCATCTGTTGCTATTACAACATTGTTATAACGAAGCCCTTCAATACCATCTTCAATATTTAGTGCATGTTGCAGCAAGTTGAATTCCTCATTTTCGTAGACCACTTTTTTTGTAAGACCAAAACAGTTCAGTGGTTTTCCACGCAAACTAAAAACTGCTTGTGTTTCTACATTCCTTGCCTTTGTGATTGATCCACTTGCACTATCACCTTCAGTAATAAAAATGGTAGAATCATTTTGCAGAGCAATAAATGCTTCTTTATTTTTTGCAGGCGCCTCTTCATTCAAATGCACTTTACAGTCGCGTAGTTTTTTGTTATGCAGGTTCGCTTTCTTGGCTCTTTCATTCGCTAACTTTTTAATTCCCTGCAATTCTTTACGCTCGCGTTCACTCTGTTCAATTCTCTTCTTTAATGCCTCTGCAATATTGCTATTTCTGTGTAAGTAATTATCTAATTCTTTCGCTAAAAACTCCAGCATGAAGTTTTTCATGGTAGGACCACCTTCATATACAACTTGACTACCAAGCTTGGTTTTCGTTTGACTTTCAAAAACTGGTTCTTGCACCCTAACACTCACTGCTGCAATAATACTTGTACGAATATCAGAAGCTTCATAATCTTTTTTGTAGAAGTCGCGAATCACTTTTACATAAGCTTCTCTGAAGGCTTGCTGGTGTGTTCCTCCCTGTGTTGTATACTGTCCGTTTACAAATGAAAAAATATCTTCCCCGTAATCGTTATTATGGCTAATGGCTACTTCAATATCTTCACCTTTCAAATGAATGATTGGATAACGTAATTCATCCTCGTTACTTTTCCTTTTAAGTAAATCCAACAAGCCATCTTTTGAAACATATTTTTTACCGTTATAAGACACGGTTAGTCCAGCATTAAGATAACAGTAGTTCCAAATTTGGTTCTCTATGTATTCATGCAGAAAATGATAGTTCCTAAAAATGGTATCATCTGGAGTGAATAAAACCTCTGTTCCATTAGGCTCATCGGTTTTTACCTCTTTATGTTCCTTTACAAGTACACCTCTTTCAAACTCTGCTGTTTTAGCCTTACCATCGCGCACACTGGTTACTTTGAAATAATTACTCAAAGCGTTTACTGCTTTTGTACCCACTCCATTCAATCCCACACTTTTCTGAAACGCTTTGCTATCGTACTTCGCACCTGTATTAATCTTACTAACTACATCGACCACTTTACCCAAAGGAATCCCTCTTCCATAATCGCGAACGCGCACATTCTTCTGCTCAATTTCAATAAGCACTTGTTTACCATGTCCCATGGTGTACTCATCAATACAGTTATCTACTACCTCTTTCAGCAACACATAAATACCATCGTCTGCGGCGCTACCATCTCCAAGTTTGCCTATATACATACCGGGTCTAAGGCGAATATGCTCTCGCCAATCCAAACTCCTTATGCTATCCTCGTTGTAGTCGAATAAATTGTTTTTTTCAGCCATAACTTTCAATTAGTCCTCGTTTTGCAATTGAACTCTTTTTCAATACTGGCAAATGTGCAAGTTTTAAACATACGTTACTTCAATGTGAATAAGTTCAAATTAAAGACTGTCAATCAGCTAGTTTTGAGGAATTAGGTTTGACTATGGTTACAGATTTGGCGGAAATAGCAAGGTTGGATGAAGCAAAACAGCTTGAAAATGAGCACTTTTACTATTTTTTGAAGGGCTGGAACCCGACACGACTGGACCAGCATGTGCACCAACTGTATAAAGATGTTTCCGCTGCCATAGATTGTAGGACTTGTGGTAATTGTTGCAGAAGTTTTCAGGTACAGGTGGAAGCATCAGATATTGAGCCATTGGCGAATAGACTTGGAATTTCCAACGACGACTTGCAAAGCACCTATTTAGAGAGAAATACGGAAGGATGGCAGGTAAGTAAATCGCCCTGCCATTTTTTAAGTGGAAATGAATGCACGGTATATGAGCAGCGTTTCAACGACTGCAGGTCGTTTCCTCACCTCGACAAGCCACATTTTCAAGGCCGACTTCTAACAGTGTTTATTACCTATAGCCACTGCCCCATTGTGTTCAACGTCATTGAACAATTGAAAGAAAAGCTTGGCTTTAACAATTTCTAGAAACTACTTGAAAACCTCTTCAATTACATGTCCAATTGCTGCATTCGGCATTTGAATACGCAACATTGCTGCGATGGTTGGAGCAATATCCGTCATGTAGGTATTTCTGTTCGTAGACTTTCCTGCTTTCACCTTCCAGCCCATGAATACCAAAGGAATATGTGAATCATATGGATGCCAGTTGCCATGTGTAGTGCCTGTTTTACCTCCACCAAAATAACCAGGTTTCAGCATCACCTGCACATCACCACCTAAATGGGTGTTGTACCCTTTGTAATACATTTCTTTCACTTCGGTGGGTAAGTTGGCATGAGCAATTTGAGCACAATCGAATGCATAAGCAACAGCATCAGCTTTCAATAATTGCTGAATCAAGAATGTTTTCACTTGTTGAAGATCAATACCTGCACTATCATACGCCTCTCTGTTCAAGTACATTTGGTAATTAGCAGATCGTACAATACCTCTGGCAATTCCAAATTTTTGCTCTAAGGCTTTATTCAAATCATTCACATTATATCCAGTTTGTGTACCAGCAGGCAATTTATTGGCTTGCATGAAACCAGGTACATGTGCTACTCCATGATCTGCTGTAAGAAAAAACAAATATTGTCCCTTTCCTACCTGCTTATCTAAAAAGTTAAAAAATGCTTCAAACTCCTTATCCAATCTCAAATACATGTCTTCAATTTCAATTGAATTGGGACCCATTAAATGACCTAAATAATCAGGCGATGAAAGGCTTACTGCCAAAAAATCGGTTATAGCATCTTTACCTAATTCTTCATGAATTAAAGCTGTTTTCGCCATTTCTAAAATCATGGTATTACCATGCGGTGTACTTGAAATGGTACTGTAATCTTTTGCAATTCTTGAAGAGAGTTCATGCGGGAAAACAGGAGCTGCTTCATGACCAAATTTGCCTTCGTAAACAGTATTATCTGGATCGCTTTGTTTGTAGGTGTTAATAGGATATAAAGTATTCCAACCGAGTGCATATAAACTATCCTGAATCTTCCGATTATTAAATCGTTTTACCCATTCTGGAAGTTCTTTCATGTAATAGCTGCTTGTAATCCAGTTACCATCTACGGAAGAATACCAATAAGCGGCATTTGCAGCATGTCCAGCGGGTAAGATAGATCCGCGATCTTTCAATGCAACGCCAATTACTTTACTTCTAAAATTAGTTGCCACTCTTAGTTCATCTGTAATGGTAGTAGCCCATAAATTACGAGGCGACATAGGTCCCGATTTAGGACTTCCGCCAACAATTTCAACCGTTGGATCTTCTACGCAGTATATTTCTTTTTTCTTTTTACGATCGTACCATTCATTCCCCATAATTCCATTTAAAGCAGGTACAGAACCAGTATAAACACAAGCGTGACCAGCCGCTGTAACTGTTTGTGCATAAGGAATATGTGTATTTTCAGCAGTAAAACCCTCACGAAGCATTCTCTTAAAGCCTCCCTCAGAATAACGGTCATAGTACCTATACAGAAAGTCCCACCTCATTTGATCCACAACCATTCCAACCACCAACTTGGGACGGTCTAAAGTAGTAGAGGTAGATGTATTAGCTTTTTGCGCTTGGGCTGCAAATTGAAGCGCCGACATTACAAAAAACACTGAGAAAGTCTTTTTAATCATAATTAATTGTATATCAAGTGAATAGACTTAAAACTAAGCTCCAATGTGTCAAAGTTATGGTTTCCAAGTTGAACAGGTATGGCTTTTGGGTAAACGGTAGCGATTTTATAACTTTGCGCGAATTTTATTAGAACTGAACCACTTAAATATCATCCATGGCAGACATTTTTGAGAAACTGGTAAAAAACTATGGTCCAATTGGACAACATCGCGAGCGTGCGCACGGATATTTTGCATTTCCTAAGTTGGAAGGAGAAATTAGTAGTCGCATGAAGTTTCGCGGTAAAGAAGTGATTGTATGGAGCTTGAATAATTATCTAGGATTAGCAAACCATCCAGAAATTAGAAAAATTGATGCTGATGCATCTAAGCAATTTGGACTTGCCTACCCTATGGGTGCGAGAATGATGAGTGGAAACAGCAACCAACACGAACAGCTTGAAGCTGAATTAGCAGCATTTGTTCAGAAAGAAGATGCTATTCTCATGAACTTTGGTTATCAAGGTATCATGAGTGCTATTGATGCAATTTGCGGCAGACACGATGTAATTGTGTACGATGCAGAAAGCCATGCTTGTATTATTGATGGATTAAGATTGCATCCTGGTCATAGATATGTTTTCAAACACAACGATGTAGATGATTGTCGCAAGCAATTGGAGCGTGCAACCGCTTTAATTGAAAAACAAAAGACCGGCGGAATTCTTGTTATTACAGAAGGAGTTTTTGGAATGGCGGGCGATCAAGGTAAGTTGAAGGAAATAGCTGAATTGAAAAACGAATTCGATTTCAGATTGATGGTAGATGATGCTCATGGATTTGGAACGCTTGGTAAAACAGGTGCTGGTGCTGGTGAGGAACAAGGCTGTCAGGAAGCTATTGATTTGTACTTCAGCACATTTGCAAAAAGCATGGCTTCTATTGGAGCATTCATGGCTGGTCCGCGCATTATCATTGATTTTATTCGTTACAATATTCGTTCGCAGATTTTTGCTAAGAGTTTACCAATGCCAATTGTTGTTGGGAACTTGAAGCGTTTAGATATGTTAAGAAGCATGCCTGAACTTCGTGAGAAGCTTTGGAGCAATGCTCGTAAGTTACAAGCTGGCTTGAAAGAGCGTGGATTTGATATTGGCAAAACTGATAGTCCTGTTACCCCTGTTTATATGAAAGGTGGCGTTGAAGAAGCCACTGCAATGGTAATGGATTTGAGAGAGAATTATGGTGTATTTGCATCTATTGTGGTTTATCCAGTAATTCCAAAAGGACATATCATTTATCGTTTAATTCCTTCTGCTGCACATACTGATCAGGATATTGAAACTACGTTACAGGCATTTAGTGAAACCAAGAAGAAATTAGATGCAGGTATGTACAAGGTAAATGCAATTCCAGATATGGCTGAAACGAAATAAGGTATAATATGAATTTGTAAAGTCCGCTTTCCCAAGCGGACTTTTTTTATGGAATACATTCCATAAAAAAAGCCACCCAATTAAAGTTGGGTGGCTTTACAATTCAATCAGCGCATCCTTATGCAGATGCCAATTTGGTTTTTAAATTTTGATCCAATGCATCTAAAAACTCTTCAGTATACAAGTAATGCGTTCCATGTTCTACTTTATTCCCGTGTATACAAACTGCTAAGTCCTTTGTCATTTTACCAGACTCTACAGTTTCAATACAAACTTCTTCTAAAGCCTGACAGAAACGAATCAATTCTTCATTACCATCTAGCTTTCCTCGAAACTCTAATCCCCTCGTCCAAGCAAAGATGGACGCAATTGGATTGGTACTTGTAGGTTTACCCTTTTGGTGTTCACGATAATGACGAGTAACAGTTCCATGTGCAGCTTCTGCTTCCATTACTTTACCATCTGGAGTTACCAAGGTAGAAGTCATTAATCCTAAGCTGCCAAATCCTTGCGCAACGGTATCGCTTTGTACATCACCATCATAATTTTTACAAGCCCAAACGAAATTACCATTCCACTTTAAAGCACTTGCAACCATATCATCAATCAAACGATGCTCGTATGTAATTCCTGCATCTTTAAATAACTGAACAAATTCATTCTGATAAATCTCTTCAAAAATATCCTTAAACCTTCCATCGTACTTTTTAAGAATCGTGTTTTTAGTTGATAAGTACAATGGCCATTTCTTCATTAAAGCTTGGTTGAAACAAGCACGCGCAAAACCACGTATGCTTTCATCGGTATTGTACATAGCCAAAGCAACACCATCCCCTTTAAAATTATATACTTCAAATTCTTGCACCGTACCATCTTCTCCTTCAAACTTCACAGTTAACTTTCCTTTCCCTTTTGTAACAAAATCGGTAGCCCTGTATTGATCACCAAATGCATGACGACCAATACAAATAGGTGCAGTCCAATTTGGAACCAAACGAGGTACATTTTTACAAACAATAGGCTCGCGAAAAACAGTTCCATCAAGAATATTGCGGATAGTTCCATTTGGACTCTTCCACATTTGCTTCAAATTAAATTCTTTCACCCTTGCCTCATCTGGAGTAATGGTAGCGCATTTAATACCTACACCATATTCCCTTATTGCATTTGCTGCATCAATAGTTACTTGATCGTTGGTAGCATCTCTATGCTCCATACCTAAATCGTAGTACTTGATGTCTAACTCTAAATAAGGTAAAATCAATTTGTCCTTAATAAATTTCCAAATGATCCTTGTCATTTCGTCCCCGTCCAGTTCAACCACTGGATTCGCTACCTGAATTTTTTTCATGTTTAAAATGCTAAATGTTCAATAATGAGTGGGCGAATATATTAAAAAAACTTGCATGATTTTATGACTAAGCACCTAGGGCTACATCTAAAATCATCATTACTAAAAAACCTCCAATAAAACCTAAAACTGCAACATCTGTATATCGGTCTCGCTGTGTTTCAGGAATAACTTCTTCCACCACTACATAAATCATAGCTCCAGCCGCAAATGCCAGCGCAAATGGAAGTATCATTTGCATTTGTATTACCAATGCAGCCCCAATTACACCAGCTACAGGCTCTACTATAGCAGATAGTTGCCCATACCAAAAACTCTTTCTTCTTGTAACACCTTGTCGCCTTAATGGCATTGATACTGCAATGCCTTCAGGAAAATTTTGAATACCAATGCCTATTGCTAAAGCCAATGCAGCGCCATAACTTGCTCCAGGTAAACCTTCTGCAGCCGCACCAAACAAAACTCCCACGGCCAAGCCTTCAGGAATATTATGCAATGTAATTGCAAGAATTAACAAAGTAGTTTTATGTAGCTTACTTTGTACCCCTTCTTTTTCTTCTAAACCAAAATTGATATGTAAGTGCGGGGTAAACTTATCTAGTCCATAAATAAAAATAGCTCCTAACAAAAAACCAACTGCAGCAGGCATCCAAGGAAAATTCGGATATAAATCTCGTCCCATTTCAATAGACGGATTCAACAAACTCCAAAAACTTGCTGCAACCATAACACCTCCAGTAAAACCCAACATTACATCAAGTACTTTTCTTCTCATGGTTTTAAAGAAAAAAACAAGTGATGCACCCAAAGCGGTGAGTGCCCAAGTAAAAGTTGTAGCAAGAAGTGCCGACCAAATAGGTCCAATTTTTCTAAAAAAAAATTCTAATTCTTGTATCATAAAGGATAAACAAATAATGCTTGAGCAAGTTGTTGCGAAACATGAACAGGATCTCCGTTTACGAGCACATCCATTGAATGGTCAAAGTTGTAACGCTGCTTCACTTCAACCACAGATCCCATTAACATTTTTTTACTGCTTAATAATTCAAGTAATTCAGATTTCTGACTTCCAACCGACTTAATAACGGCTTTAGTATGTAATGGAAGATCAATAAGATTCATCTGAAGTTGTACTTCCATTTTACCAGAACTATCAGGAATGGGATCTCCATGTGGATCAAACTTTGGAAAGCCTAAATAAGCATCTAATTTTTCAATAAGCGCCTCGCTGTTAATATGCTCTAGTTCTTCTGCAACTTCATGCACTTCGTCCCACCCAAATTTTAGCTTCTCTACTAAAAAAAACTCCCATAATCTGTGCTTCCGAATGATTCTTAAAGCCTCTTGCATTCCTAAAGTCGATAGTTGAACACCCTGGTATTTTTCATATTCAACCCATCCCTTACTCTTCAACTTTTTTATCATATCAGTTACAGAAGCAGGCTTTGTACTCATTTGATCTGCTAATGCATTGGTGGCGACTAGCTCTCCCGATTGCTGCAAATGGTAAATTGCTTTAATGTAGTTCTCTTCCGCTACCGTCAAATTCGAAATCACAAAAAATATTTTTAGACAAATCTAAATTATATTTTATTGAAATATTGATTTTGGCAAAATTTTTGACATGAAATAGATATTTTCGAACTATGCACAAGTCTTTATCGCCATTAGTTGTCTTACTGCTTATTTGTTTCACTATTGCTTGTAAGGAGAAAAAACCCGATTTTTCAGGTAAAGTTCCGGTCGATAGAAAGGCATGGGTACAAAGTTTTGGAGATATTGATTTACCAATTTTGTATGCCGATAGTAACCTAAAAGTTGTAGAGGACTCAATATTTTTCACGCACGACTTAATCGCTCAAATTATACCAGATTCAATTTTAAAACCCTTAGAAAAGTCAAAAGGAGAAGAACGCTACCACCCAATAGGAAAAATTGAAAAGAAAAAAGATAAGTTCACATATCTGCTGTTATTGCAATCTTCGAAAAAAAATAGAAAACTAATTGCCTTGGTATTGGGTGATGAAAAATCTAAGTACCCTTTCCTGGGCTGGAAAATGTTGATTCAGGAAAAACACCCCGATACCTACACACACAGTGTAAGCATTAGTCGTGAACCAACTTTCATCATCTCAAGAGAGAAAACAGATTTGAAAACACAAACAACACTTTATACCAGAAACGGATGGGCCTTTACATCAGATTCTTTATTTAGAATGGTCATTACCGATACTAATGAGGATTTGATTAAAAACAATACCATTATCAATCCGTTAGATACACTTCCTCAATTGCAACCGCTTAGTGGCGACTACATTAAAAGCAAAAAGAATTTCATTTCTCTTCGCGACAGTGAAAAAAAGAACAGCTATTTGTTTTTCTTATATTTCGAAAAGGATAATGGTGATTGCATTGCTGAATTAAAAGGAGAAATAAGCATGACTGCTCCAGATAAAGGTATTTACCAACAAAGTGGCGATGCATGTGTGATTGAATTTAACTTCAAAGGCAAGCAACTTTCTATTAAAGAAACTGGCAGCTGCGGAAATTATAGGGGCATAACCTGTTTTATTGATGATCGCTATGAAAAGAAAGCAGAAAAACCTGCAAGAAAAAAATTGAAATAAAAAAATTTGTTCATTTCTTCACACCCAAAGGTACTTTACCCCCATTTTTAATGTGTACAATGTACATATCAGTAGATAATCGTACCTTGCTCATTCTTTAACTGAATTATCAGAAATATGAATTTTAGAAACTACCACGTTCCCTATCAAGTTAGCGAACAATATTCTAAGAAAGCAGCTTACTTCTCTATGGAGTTTGCAGTTCATCAACCTTTAAAAATTTATAGTGGAGGCTTAGGCTTTTTGGCTGGTTCTCATCTAAGAAGCGCTTATGAACTCCGTCAAAATATGGTGGGTATAGGTATTCTTTGGAAATATGGATACTACGACCAAGCAAGAAACCAAGACCAAACTTTGCAAGTAACTTTTATGGAAAAGATTTACTCTTTTCTAGAAGATACGGGAATCAAATTCCAAATTTCTATTCATGACCATCCGGTTTGGGTGAAGGCTTACTACTTAAATCCTGAAACCTTCCAAAGTGCTCCTTTATTTTTATTGAGTACCGATTTGCCGGAGAACGATTACGTTTCGCAAACAATTACACACAGATTGTATGATGCAAATGTGGCAACGAAAGTTGCGCAATTCATTTTATTAGGTGTGGGCGGCGCTAAATTGATGGACGAAATTGGATTCAATCCAGATGTTTATCACTTAAATGAAGCACATGGAATTTCTTCAGCATTTTACTTGTTGAATAAATACAAGAGTCTGGATAAAGTTCGTGAAAGACTTGTTTTCACAACGCATACGCCTGAAGAAGCTGGTAATGAAAAACACGATATCTATCTCTGCCATAAAATGAGCTATTTCTGTGGCTTGAGTATTGATGAAGTTCGAAAAATGACGGGCATTCAAGACGATCAATTCAACCATTCTTTGGTTGCACTTCGCTTCGCTAGAAAGGCGAATGGAGTATCTCGTTTACATGGAGTAGTAAGTAATGAAATGTGGAAGCATTATGAAGGAATTTGTCCTATTACTTCCATAACCAATGCACAGAACTGGCGTTACTGGGCCGACAAACAACTCTATCGTTTCATGGAAGAAGGAAATGATGTTGGCTTCGATGATCGCAAGAAATATCTGAAAAAACGTGCTTTTGAAATCGTTGCCGATCAAACTGGAAAAGTATTTGATCCAAATGTCTTAACCATTGTTTGGGCACGTCGTTTCGCTGGATATAAGCGTGCTGATATGTTAACTTATCAAATGGAACGCTTTGAAAAACTGTTGAGCAATACCGATCGTCCAGTCCAAATTATTTGGGCAGGGAAGCCTTATCCAGTTGATTATCCTGCAATTAGTCAATTCAACAACCTGGTTCATTTAAGTAAGAATTATAAAAATGTAGCTGTCCTTATTGGTTATGAACTTGCCTTGAGTAAGCGCTTGAAACAGGCTGCTGATATATGGTTAAATAATCCTCGTGTTCCAAGAGAGGCAAGCGGTACAAGTGGTATGACCGCTGCTATGAATGGGGCAGTTAACTTTTCAACAGACGACGGATGGATTCCAGAGTTTATTAACCACGGAAACAATGGTTTTGTAGTTCCTCAAGCGAATTACGCTGAAATGTCGGTACATGACCAGGATGATTACGATTTTGAAAAAGTATATGAAATCCTAGAAAATCAAATTCTTCCCTTGTATTACGGAGATTTTGATACTTGGCGCCAAATTCAAAAGAATGGTATGCGCGATGTTCGCTTCCAATTCGACAGCAACAGAATGGCAGATGAATACTACGAGAAAATGTACAAATAAACTCAAGCCTCCTTCGGGAGGCTTTTTTATAGCTCCTGTTTTAAAATAAGTAACCTTTTGACTGTAGCTTTGTTATTACTTCTATGCCAAATAAAATTGTACTCGCTATAACCGGTGCTAGTGGCTCAATATATGCCAAGCTCATTTTAGATACTTTAATGCAACATAAAGATCAATGGGAGAAAATTGGCGTTGTAATGAGTAAAAACGCTCAGGATGTATGGGAAACTGAACTAGGAAATAAAGATTACGATAAATATCCTGTTGACTTTTATTCAAAGCATGACTTCAGTGCGCCTTTTGCATCTGGGTCAGCGAAATACAATATTATGCTGGTAGCTCCATGTAGTATGGGTACTCTTGGAAGAATTGCTGGTGGAATAAGTGACGATTTAATTACAAGAGCAGCCGATGTTGTTCTTAAAGAACGCAGAAAGCTCATTTTGATGGTGCGCGAAACTCCTTTTCACCTGATCCATATTCGAAATATGGAAACAGTAACTCTTTCTGGCGGAATCATTTGCCCTGCAATTCCCTCTTTTTATAGCAGACCAGATTCTTTGGAAGCTGCTGCTAAAACTGTTACCGATAGAATGTTGGATTTGGCAGGCATTCAACTTAATGATACGTATCGCTGGGGCGAATAAGCATAACCCCTCTTTTTCATCTCCTAAAAACAAAAAGTCCGCCATAAGGCGGACTCCGTGATTCGGATTGGATTCGAACCAATGACCTACTGCTTAGAAGGCAGTTGCTCTATCCAGCTGAGCTACCGAACCGTTTTAGGGCTGCAAAATAAAGAAAAAAGGATGTAAAAGACAAATGCAGTTTTAATTATTCTTGAAGCAAGCCTATTTAGGTTGACTAACCTTGGCTCGTTCTTCTCTCCTCAACTCTTCGCTGGTTTTTCTGCTCCCATCATGACTCCACCCAGGTGGACCAAATAAATACATCCATCTATCTCTCAATCGAATACCAGGTTGTACTACATCTCTCCAAATTTGAGTCCACTCGTGAAAAACAATTGTAAGCGCATTGGGCTTTTCTAAGTTTTTAGTCAATCCATAACGAATGGGCTCATATTCTTCGGCTTTCTTTTCTTCCTGAAAGGTCCCAAACATCTTATCCCAAATAATTAAAAACATACCCATGTTTTTATCGAGGTACAAAGCGTTCGAAGCGTGGTGTACTCGATGGTGTGACGGAGTAACCAGAATGTATTCTAGCCAACCTAATTTCCCAACAAGTTCTGTATGAACAAATATGCCCCAAATCTGCGTAACGGAATAGGCTACTAAAATATCCAAAGGCTGAAAACCTAATAAAGGCAATGGTAAGAAGTACAAGAAACGATACAATGGTTGAAATACCGAAGATCTGAATCCAACTGTAAAATTCATCTTCTCCGATGAATGATGTGTAACATGCGTTGCCCAGAAAAATCGAATCTCATGATCAAATCGGTGTAACCAATAATACAAAAAATCTTACACCAGAATCAAGCAAACCCAATACCAAATGGGATTTGACCACTCAACAACTGCATACTGATAACAAAAAAGAAATACCCCCAAATACACCACTCTAAATAAAACATCCACTCCTGCATTCAGTAACATTAGATAAACATTCGTAATGGTGTCTTTCCAGGTATACAAATGTCGCTGATGTAAGTGCGACAAAATAAGTTCCCCTCCTATCAAAAATAAGTAAATAGGTGTTGAAATAATAATCACCCACTGCTCTGCCAACTGTGTCATCATATTGCAAAGAAACTAAGAACCTTTGATATTTATCTATCTGTCTGATATCGAACCCTAGTACGTACATTCGCGATTCTACAAAAGACCTATGGATGTTCAAATAGAAGCAAGCTGGAAAAAGTACTTGGCGCCTGCGTTCAGTGAGGCCTACTTTCAACAACTTGTGCTACATATCAAAACTGAAAAGCAAGCTGGTAAAACCATCTATCCCGCCGGCAAAGACATTTTCGCTGCCTTTGAACACACTCCTTTTGATCAAGTGAAAGTGGTTATACTCGGACAAGACCCTTATCACGGACCAGGACAAGCACACGGATTAAGTTTTTCTGTTCCTTCTGGAGTTAAACCGCCTCCCTCTTTGGTGAACATATTTAAAGAGCTTCATAAAGATGTAGGTATGCCTATTCCAACTACTGGAAATTTAATTCCTTGGGCGAAGCAAGGGGTGCTCTTGTTGAATGCTTCACTTACAGTTCGAGCCAACGAACCAGGTAGTCACGCTGCTATTGGGTGGCTTTCGTTTACAGATTATGTAATTGATGTATTGGTAAAAGAAAGACAAGGACTTGTTTTTCTTTTATGGGGAAGATTTGCAAGAGAAAAAGCTTCAAAAATTCCTTCTTACAGACATTTAGTTTTGGAGGCTGCACACCCTTCCCCTTTTAGCGCCGATAAAGGATTTTTTGGATGCAAACACTTTAGCAAGGCCAACCAATGGCTGGTACAACAAGGACAAGATCCCATCAACTGGAGTTTAACATAACTTAGCAACCTGAACCCAACAACATGAGATTGATAAAAAATATTTTTGCACGCATATGGGCAGTTTGGGGGCTGATTAGTTTCGCAGCTACTTTCCTATTATTTTTTCTGCCCTCTATGGCAACTTATCTTATTCCGAATCCTAGAGGACAAGCCATATTTTTAAGAATTGCGGCCATTTGGATGCGTGTTTGGTTAACGCTGATTGGTTGTACCCTTAAAGTGCGTGGTAAAGAGCACTTCAAAAAAGGTGTTGCATATATTGTTACATGCAACCATAATTCTTTTATGGATGTACCATTAAGTTGTCCATTTATACCTGGTGCAAATAGAACCATTGCAAAAAAATCATTTACTAAAGTGCCCATTTTTGGATGGTACTATGCGAAAGGATCTGTTTTGGTTGATAGAAAAAGTGAACAGAGCAGAAGAAAAAGTTTTGAGATGATGATGCAAACCCTTCGCGAAGGCATGCACATGAGTATTTACCCAGAAGGCACACGCAATAGAACCAATGAACCGCTGAAGAAATTTTATGATGGTGCATTTAAGCTTTCAGTAGCAAGTGGTGCTCCTATTATTCCATCTGTTATCTTCAATACTAAGAAGATACTACCTCCTAATAAGCCTATGTATTTGGTACCCGGTCCAATGGAAATACATTTTTTAGAACCTATTGAACCAACCAACCTCTCTTCTGATGAGTTAAAGGATAAAGTGTTTGAAGTAATGAAAAATTATTACCTAGCAGGCACTTCAAAATAAGTACTAAACTTAATCTACTTGCACAATCAAAAACTTAAGATAATTGGTATTATCTAATCCCCATAAAATGGGATGATCTGATGCTTGTGCTTGAAATGTAACCTGTCGAATATTCCGTCTAGCATCTTTTGCAGCCATCTGAATAGTCATCAAAAATAAATCGGGTTGAACCAAATTAGTACATGAACTTGTAACTAAAAATCCACCTGGACGAACCAATTTCATTCCTCTAAGGTTAATTTCTTTATATCCCGTAATCGCTTTCTGAATAGTTTCACGACTTTTTGTAAATGCAGGCGGATCTAACATAACCACATCATACTGTCGACCGTCTTTCACCCATTGCTTTAAAACATCAAATGCATTCATAGCTTCAAAACGAACTATATGATCTAGCTTATTAAGTGCAGCATTTCTATTGGCTTGCGCTACAGCCTGCTCTGAAATATCAATCCCTAAAACCGATTTGGCACCATAATGAGCTGCATGAATTTCAAATGTTCCGGTATAGGTAAAAGCACCAAGCACTTCTGCATCTTTGACAATATGTTGAATGGCTCTCCTATTGTCTTGCTGATCTAAAAAGTAACCCGTTTTCTGTCCATTCTCTACATCAACGTAAAACTGAAGGCCATTTTCACGAATCAATATTTCGGTAGGAAAAGGCTCTGATAAAAAGCCCTTAATCTGTGGCAATCCTTCTAAACCTCTAACGGGCACATCATTGCGCTCATAGATTCCTTTAGGCTGAAAAATACTTTGAAGAGCTTGCACAATTGCCGACTTCCACTTGTCCATACCTAATGCCAAGGTCTGAATAACAAAATAGTCATTGAATTTATCAATGATTAGTGCAGGAAGTTCATCGGCTTCGCCAAAAACCAATCTACAGTTTTCTACATACCCGGTATGCTTGCGATATTCCCATGCTTTTAAAATCTTTTTGTGAAAAAACTGTTCGTCAATGGTTTCCTTTTTCCTACTCAACAAGCGTACCCATATCTGCGACTGGGGATTGAAATAGCCCATACCGCAAAAACTCTGATCTGCATAATATACTTCAACTATGTCTCCTGGTTCTGCTTTTCCCTCAACCCTATCCACCTCATTATTAAAAATCCAGGGATGCCCATTGGCAATTCGAGCAGCAATTTTTTTCTTTAAATACACTTGTGTCATGCAACAAAGATAGGCCGATGCAGTATTGTCAATTCATGAGTTTTACAAAGACAGTTTGCCGCAAAAAGGATTTTTCTTTATTTTGAAAAAAATCATAAGAAATGAAAAAGCTATTAGGATTTATACTGGTATTGACAATAATGGTTGGTTGTGGCAAAAAAGTATATCCTGATGTAAATTGGGGTAACAATAAAAAATGGATCATAACTGAATTGAATGGTGTTCCTGTTCAACAAAGCGGAACCGATAAAGACGCTCATTTCGTTTTCGACCCTGAAACCAAACGCGTTGGTGGCAGTGCTGGTTGCAATAGAATTAGTGGTTTCTATACCATTGAAAAAAAGAACAATATTAAGTTTGGCGAAATTGCTTCAACCAAAATGGCTTGTCCAGATTTAGCTTTTGAAGAAGCAGTTTTAAAAGCGATTCCAACTATAACCCAATTCACAGTTGAAAACAATCAATTACTATTTTGGAATAATAACAAAATCGTATTCAAACTTCGTTAATTATTGAGCAAGGGCAATTCTGAATTGTATTCCTGCTCTTGTATTTGTTATTGGAGCAGCGGTACTGATATATGGTATAACCCTTCTTTGATCGAAGAAGAATTTAATATTGATTCGGTTATTCAAAACATAGTCAACAGCTGGCTGAATAGAAATCTCTTTTTGTCCGCCTGTACCATATGCATTTTGCTGATCAAGCCTGCTGTTGCTTATAGCATTGTCACGAATAGAAACATTTAATTGAACATTTAAATCATTCTCCAAAGTTTTTCCTTGTTTACCAGGCAAACGGAATGGTAGTTTAAACCCTCGTTTCCTCCAACCAAATCCAAAATTCCATGCAGTAGTATGAGATTCTGCCAACTGGAAATCTACTAAACTCATACTCAACTGACGACTTCTTCTGTATTCAAATTTAAAATTGAGCTGCTGTTGAGTGGTTACATCAAATCCAATTAATGGATCAAAGCTTTCTTCTAGCGTAAGATTAGGCAACAAGAAGAATGGAATATAGTTACCGCTAACTGTATCAATGAACCCAGGAGCATTGAACCCAAAAGGATCTTGGAACAATAAAGCAGAGTTAAAACTATTCATACTCAATCGGCTGTTGTAACCATGCTGAATTGAAATAACATTGAATTTTTCTGCAATTGCTGGAATTCTGGTTAATCCGGTATAAGTCAATCTCCAATTAGGTTTTGGTAAAATACCAGCAAATGGATTGCTTCTAATATTTGGATTACTTTGACGCATTAAAGGCACTTCATTGGGATCTTTGCCTGAATAGGCTGCTAAAAAAGAAGGAATTAAAACATCCTGTGCATAACGACCATAACCTCTAGCAAATCCATCTGGAGTAAACTTCTGAGCATCAGGTAAAGCTTGCCAATAGGGGTTGCCTTCTGCTACTCTTCTAGAAATAATGATCCTATTGTTTTCAAATTCTCTAAAAGTTGCAGAAACTTCATTAGGATTGAACTTTCTAAACAAAGTGTTTACAGCCATGTATGATACGCTGAATCCCCCTTGAGCTAAAGGATTTAAATGACGAAAACGACCACCACCACCAAGGGTATCTTTAAAAAGCTGCGAGTAATCTTTATTAAAGCTTTTATCTAAAGTAACAAAGATGCTTAACTCTTTCACAGGCTCAATTTGAGCAGCAATATTTAGTCTTTGTTCAAAATTCTGTCTAAACAAAAAGTTGAACAAAGTATCTCTTGACATTAAGCCTCTTTGTGCAAATTTATTTAATCCAGATGTGTCTAATTGTTTTCCAAAAATATAACCAAGTCCTGGTGCACTGCTTCTAAAATTATTACCTAATACCCTGCTGCTATCCATAAATCCTGGTAAAGTACTGCGATAATTTTCAGTATAGTTAACACTCACACGCTTAACCATTGTTACAACAGAACCTACTGCTCTCTCAAAAGTGCTAAGCTGCAAAGGTGCATTTTGCAATTGCATTCGTTTAGCTAAACGAACATCACGTTTAAGTTGCCTCCATTTACGTAATGCCAATTTTCTTTCCTTTCCAGATTTTCCTTTGACAACTTCTTCACGACTCGGAATTTCAGTTCCAATCGGATTTGAATTTTGTGGAGCATCTTTTACATCATTATTGCTAGGCAAATTAGTTCTACTTGATTTACTTCCACGAGGGGCTTGTGGTGATACATTTTCTAAAGCACGCAACCACCTTGACTTATTATACAATCGAGCGAAATCAAACTCTGCATTTAAAGTATTATCCTGCGTATTCTCAATAATGTTTCCTAAACTTCTTGCAATTAAGCTAGCTGCCTGCCAATTGTAATTAGTTGCGTATGCATAGCGTGCTGTAATCCAATCGGTCAGAGGTAGTTTATTAAGAGGAAGAGTATAGGTAAAAACTGCTCTTTGCTGGTACTGTGTATTTCTTCCACCTCTGAAAAAATTACCCCACATGGAGTCTTTTTTTACTCTATTATCAATTCTTCCATTTGGTTCATCAACTCGAGCAAAGTTAGTTGCCGTAAAATCGAAATTCACACTACGTGTTAAATCCCATCTAAAATTGTAAAATCGATCGAACGTAAAGAACTTATCATAAGTAGTATCTACTCGTTCTACCTTATTATCAAATGAATTTACAATACGCGGAACAAACTCGCCAAACTGTCTATTAATATCCGCCCTAAATGAAATAAGCGATGGCTGTAGATTAAAGTTAAAGTCGCGTACCCAATTGAGCCAAACTGATCTATTTCTTATAAGTTTTTTAAATGGCTCTTTGAATTTATTTTCTCCATTATAAGTATAACCAACACCTCCTCTATGTCTGGCAAGTTTGTTTTCGAGTATCAAAGGACTCACTTGGCTAAATTCTGTAAATGAATAACTAAAATCAAAATTGCTTAAACTCCAAAGTTTTGGCCTAGCAGCACCAGGTGCAATACGGACATTTGTAAGATTCAAAGTTTTAATGGTCGTTTGGTCAATTGCTGCATCACGAATTGAATCTCGCTTATTTGCTGGTGCAAGACCAATTTTTTCTTTAAACCTAACGTCGCGATCATATGGATCAAACTCTGGTGTGCGAATGGTTCTATTTACACTTGCAAATACTGGAATACTCAATCTACTTTTTTGAGGAAGCAATTTTCCTGCATCAATATTAGCAGCAATATCAAATTGAAATAAATTATCCCGAGCCCTCTCATTCACTCTTTGTTCAATAGTACCAAAACCTTGTGTATACATATTTGCAGACACAGAAACTGTTCCAAGATCTGCAAGGGTCATATCTATCCTTCCTAAAGCTGCATATCCAGCCCTTTCATCTAATTGAGATAAACGTAATTCATTAATCCATACTTCAGCATCTACTGTTTGTCCATCTGGTTGCATTGCATTTTCTACTCCAACTAAAAATCCTCTTAGTTCACCTAAATTTGGATTACCCATAATGCTATATATACGTCCGCTTGAACTTTGCTCTCTATATATTTGTCCAATTTGAACCCCAGCATTATTCCTACGCAATTTTAAATCAACCAACTCTCTTAAAGCAAAGTCTAAGTTATTTTGTGCAGGCCAAACAACTGTGTCTTGCGCTCTGCTATAACTACCTGGTGGAGTTATTTTGAGTGGAATTTTTATTTCGTAAAAATTATTCAGAAAATCCTGGCCTAATCGAACAACCAAATACAAATCACCATCTCTTAGTGGTCTGCTTCCTACAACACTCTCAGCATGAGCAAACATTGAAATTCTTCCGTATTGTCGAATATCCATATTCAATGTTTTGAAAACAGCTCTGGCATCACCATCTTGCAAATTTCTTACTTGCATACTTAGTGCTTGTTCATTTTGTAAAAGATTAATGCCATTATTACTTAATTGTTGAACCCTTTCAATACCAGGTGGAATAACATAATTAACAGGCTGTCTGGCCCCATTTTCTTCTAAGTTCACAGCAAGGGTATTAAACTTTGTACCTGTTGCAGTTGGATTGATAGGCCTGTACTGACCAGTAGTATCTAAATCATATATAAATTGTCGCCATTGATTCCTTACCAAATCAAAACGAGCAAAACGAAGTACAACACTATCTTCAAAATCAGTCATGTACATTCTTACAAATCGAATTGATTTGAAATCTGGGATATTACCTACTTTCCTACTGAATGCTCTTACTGGAACCCTAAATAAATACCAGTTTTCTTGTCTTTGCACCCCATCTGCAGAGTTTACATTCACCCGCTTTACATCTGTTATATAAGGTGAATTACTCACGTTCATACCCGGATTCAAATCAATCTCATATTCATAATATTCTTCTGTTTCATTCAAGGTATTGTCACGATTCAAATCTTCATTATCGGGAAATAATGTTGCAGCAGGTGTAAACTGTCCAGACCCTGCAGCAACTGGAGAATTACCTTGGGGATTATTAAAGTTTTTATATCGGCCTAAAATACCAACTCCTGCTGCTGTATACCTATCATCTCTAAACCATATATAATCATCGTTTGATGGATCAACTAAAGCCTGTTGGTATACAATTGAGTTAGTACCAAAATTTTGAGCTAATCTATTTAAATAGAATTGTCTTTTGCGTCTTTCATCTTCATTTCCCATACCGTCAAATCCAACATCTTGGAATGGTCGATCGTTTGGATCATTGCTAAAAGCTTGAGTTATTTGAATTGGATTCACTGGAGTCCTGCCCCATGTAGTTGTGCTATCAACAGCAGCTGGTATTGTGGGTGTATTTAACCCGTTTTCATAAAACCTTCTCCCATCCTTTAAAATATCTTCACTCACATTACCAAGATTAAGAAACAACTTACCACCCCTACTATTTGGGTTGAGAATGAAGGGATCTTGCACCCAAAACTCCACAAATTCAATATTAGCAGTTTCGAAATCTGTTTGATCAATAGCTCGCATGATTCCTCCCCAACGGTTTCGTGGTTGTGTAAGTCTTCCTTGAGCATTTATCTGGCCCGGTCTATTTTCAAAATTATAGGGGCCTCTTTCAGTTGGATAGTAGGCTAAATCAAATGTAAACGTTTGAATATCGGTAATATTAGTAGTTCGTTGAGGAAATAGCTCATTAGTGAATACCTGACGAACACGCGGATCACTTAGTTCAGCAAGATTTCTTCTAAGAGGATTATTAGCGCTGTTTTTATCTTGTAAATTTGGTTCAATATTATACCATGCAAGTTTTGCCCTGTTGAAATTGTAATTGACAGAATCTGTTAAAGTAGCTTCTGGAAATCGCGTTGTTCCTTGGGGAGTTGATGCCAAAGCCCAGGCTACAAATGGAAATCGCAGATCAATATTATTTCTGGTTCCTTCAAAATCATCTATATAAATTAAACCATTTTCTCCCCTACCAATTTGCGGCGGATGACCAGGCTTTAGCATTGCTCCTTCACCATAAGCATTTATAGATGACATTCCCTTCGGTTGATAGAATGGCAGCTTTGAAAGAACTCTATTCAGTCCGGGTAAATCAGATCTATAACTGAAATCTAGACCATACATGGTATTTCGAATTGGATCATCTCCAAAATTCATTTTATTAAAAAAAGGACGTTCACCCAACCGAACTACGGATGCACCTAACGAAAGTTTTTTATTAGCTAAATAATCTAGCCTTAAACCCGCAAAACCTCTCTGTTGCATCGCAAATCCAATATTGTTTTCAAATGAAACCTGTACTGGAATACCAGAGCTCAAAATACCTTGATTAATAATTCTAACCGTACCCAAATTATAATCAACAATAAAATCCTCTCCTTCTCTTAAAATGGATCCACCCGCAGATACTGTTACCGAACCTGGCGGCACATTAAAAGTGTTGAGCGAAATCTCAGAACCTCCAGCTGTTTTTGCTTGTCCTTGCATTAAGAACCTGTTCACATTAGCATAAGTTTGAGCAATTGCCTTTATTGAATCATACAGTTGGTAATACACATACTTTTGCTTTAAAGCAGAACTACTTGTATTAAAGGCCAGCCTATCTAAATCTCTACCAAAGGGTTCTAATACAGGGAAAATAACTTTCCCTTGTTGTGGAAGCACAGTAAATCCTTCTATAAAATCAAACATCCCATCGGGCTGTGGATCATTTCTATTGTTTAATCTATCTAATTGCAAAATGCGTAACAATGGTTGTCCTTCTACAGCTGCATCAGATTCAGGAAGAAACCTCTTTAATCCACCACTTGGCTCTTCAAACAGTACATTAAATTGAAAGTTTTCTCTTTGAATACCTCCAAATAAATCTAATGAATACACATTCTTCATCATTAACTGCCAAATTGGTAAATTTGGTCGCTGTGAAGTTGCTTTCAAAAGCTTTAAAAATAATACTTGTTGAACACCTCTTGCCGAATCCAATGCAACGTCCTGTGAAAATTCACCTACCTGAAAAACACGACCGTTATAAGTATACTGATAAGCAACACCAATAACTTCATCGGGCGCAACATTGATATTTAATGAAACGAAACCTACTTGTGGATTGAAATAATATTCACTCGGATTCAGTTTTCTAGCAAAGGTTTTTTCAAAATCATCTACTGGTCTTAATCCTCTTGCCAACAAACGCCCATTAACTAAAAAAGGGTTCCTTGCATTTGCATCAGAAGCTAATCCGGCATATAAATCATTGGCTCCATTAAAAGGAAGTGGTTGGTTTGTTAAAGAGTTAATAGCAGGATTATGCGGTTGTGTTTCTCCCAGATCCATCAATCCTACCACATCGCGCACATCTGTTGTAGCACCAGTTCTATTTGTTACCCAAACTTCAATTCTTTGCAATTGTACTTGTGAATTTACAACAGGCAACTGTTGCATAGTTCTGTTATACGTGTTTCTAAAATACTGTGCTAATAAAAAATGTCTGTTTTCTTCATAATCATCTAGACGCTTCTGGAAAGTATTGTTAGCAGCGCCACCTTGTAAGGTTAGTGATTGTCTTTGTGAACGTTGATTAGCCAATGCACCTGTTATGAATAACTTCCCAAATTGTAACTGCGTTTTAATACCAAATAAGTTTTGAGCTCCTGGTATTAGGCTTCCTCTGCTTTGAAATGCAATATTCCCTGCCTCTATACTCTTAATCATCTCATCATCCATACCCTTGTAATCAAGCCTTAACTGATTATCGAAATTGAGGTTACTGAGTGTATTATAACTGATAGGGAACTTTAGCTTTTCACCAATTTGTGCATTCACATTTAAATTGGCATTCATATCAAAATCAAATCCGCCATTTCTTCTCGCTCTTTCTGCTAGTGTAGGATTTTTGATATTTTGTCCTTGATATCCAGCTAATATGTTTAATTCACCTTGTGGACGAATATCAACTTTTAATCCGCCTGGGGTTAATCCAAATATGCGATCAAATAATTTATCATAAACACGCATAGGCGGACGGGCCACTTTTTGGTTCAAAAGCCTTAGCGCTTCGCTCCTATCTTGAAAATACTTTTTCTCTTGTCGCCTTGATTCCAACTCCATCATCTCCTTCATGCTTAAACGCATAGGAGATCTATAATTAGTAGATCCAACTTGCTCACGAATGATATAAGTTTTTGAAATTGGATCGTACTCAACTTGGCGTTTTAAATAGTTGGTATCTCTTAAATCAAAAGGATTTTTGGATGCAAATAAACCATCGCCTCTTCTATCTTTAATTGAATAACGCAAAGAGTCTTTCTTCTGTGCAAATACTTGCACAAACGAAAATAAAAGGATAATCCAAACAAATACTTTGCAATACCTGAACAATAGCGATAGCCTTGGTTAAAGTAGAACTGGTCCTATAGGCTTATAAATTTTTGAGGGCTAGTTTAATAATCTCTTCAGTTTCTGTTGGTGAAGATAAGGATTGTATGGTTTTTTTAACAGTTTGTTCAGCTAATGGACGTCCAATCCCCAACGCAATAAGGGCATGAATAGCATCGTCATGTGGACTGGAAATTGTGGGGATATTTGCTACCTGCTCTTGGTGGTGTTTTACCAACTTATCTTTCAACTCTAATACCAACCTCTCAGCTGTCTTTTTCCCAATTCCTTTTATCCCCTCTAGTTGTTTGGTTTGCTGTTGTACTATTGAACGTATAATTTCCTCCGGACGCATGCCACTTAATATCATTCTTGCCGTATTTGCACCAACTCCTGAGATACTAATCAGCTGTAAGAACAATTCTTTTTCTCCCAATGTTGAAAAGCCATACAGAGACTGGGCATTTTCAGTAATATGCAAGTAGGTAAAAAGCTGACCAGAGCTTTTCCCTTGAATTTCTGCATAGGTATGACCACTTATATGCAATTCATACCCAACACCATTTACATCTACAACTACACGCGAGGGGGTAATCATTTCAAAATTTCCACGAACAAAAGCTATCATACTTCAAAAATAAGTGAAAATCAAGCATTTGAACAGATTGGCCCTTTCAATTTCATGCTGATCTATAATAAAATCAGATATTTGCACCCAATTTTATAACATGACCCAAATTTCAGCAGCCATTACAGCAGTTGGTGGTTTCGTTCCAGAGTATAAATTAACGAATGCCATTCTTGAAACTATGGTAGATACCAACGATGAATGGATAAGAACAAGAACAGGTATTGAGGAAAGAAGAATTTTGAAAGAACCTGGAAAAGGCAGCAGCGATATGGCAGTTCCAGCTATTCAAGAAATTCTCAAGAAAAAAAATATGGATGCTACAGAAATTGATTGTATCATCTGTGCTACTGTTACCCCCGATATGGTTTTCCCTGCAACAGCAAATGTTATTGGCGATAAACTTGGAGCTACCAATGCATTTGGTTTTGATGTGGGTGCTGCTTGTAGTGGTTTTCTTTATGCTTTAACAACTGGGGCTGCATTCATTGAAAGTGGTCGCTATAAAAATGTAGTTGTTGTTGGGGTTGATAAAATGAGTTCAATTATTGATTATACCGATAGAGCAACTTGTATCATTTTTGGAGATGGTGCTGGCGCTGTATTGCTTCAACCAAGTTATGAAGGCTTAGGAATTCGGGATAGTATTTTAAGAAGTGATGGACAAGGCAGGCATTACCTTCATATGAAGGCGGGTGGCAGTGTACGACCTGCAACTGTAGAAACAGTTATGGCAAAAGAACATTTCGTGTACCAAGAAGGACAAGCTGTATTCAAGTTTGCTGTTAAAGGAATGGCCGATGTAAGCGCTGAACTATTAGAAAGAAATGGATTAACAGCTGATGATATTGCCTGGCTGGTTCCACACCAAGCTAACCTACGAATAATTGATGCTACTGCCAATAGAATGGGATTGCCCAAAGAAAAGGTAATGATCAATATTCAGAAGTATGGTAATACTACGGCTGCCACTTTACCTCTTTGTTTGTGGGATTGGCAAGACCAATTAAAAGAAGGAGATAATATTGTTCTAGCTGCTTTTGGTGGCGGCTTTACGTGGGGTGCTACATGGATTAAATGGGCTATATAATATCAAAAATTAAAGGTGGAGGTTACCAACCATCCACCCTTTTCTTTGAACGAACACAAACAATTGCTATTTGAAAGTTGATTACTGGTTATTTGAACCACTCAACTCTTTTATGCATCACCTTTCCAGCGTGAGGGCCAACCATTATGTCAAAATAGCCTGGCTCCCAATCAAAGACCAACGCATCATTATAGAATTTTAAATCCTCTGTTGTCAAAACAAAACTTACTTCACGACTCTCGCCCGGATTTAATTCAATTTGTTGAAAACCTTTTAACTCTTTTACAGGTCTTACAACAGAAGCGGATATATCTCGTAAATATAATTGCACAGTTTCCTTGCCTTTATATTGTCCAGTATTAGTAACTCGCACTCGTACTGTTAAACTTTGATTACCTCTTACAATTGTATCAGACACTTGCATGTTGCTATAATCAAATGTTGTATAACTTAAGCCATATCCAAAATGATAGTAAGGACTATTTGGTAAATCGATATAAGCAGAGACATACAAATGTTGAGAATCTGTTTGTGCTGGGCGTCCTGTATTGAGGTGATTATAATAAATTGGAATTTGTCCCTCTGTTCTGGGGAAAGTCATGGGCAATCTTCCCGATGGATTGTATGTACCATATAATACATCAGCAATTGCATGACCAGCCTGTGTACCTAACCACCATGTATAAACAACTGCGGAAGATGCATCAACAGCTTTATTAATTACAAGAGGCCTCCCAGCATGAACTAATAGAACAATTGGTTTTCCAGTTTTTGCAATAGCATCAATTAATTCTTGTTGTACACCTGGTAATCGCAAACTACTTCTACTTTTTGCTTCCCCGCTCATATCTCTAGCTTCTCCAACAGTCATAACTACTATGTCAGAAGCACGAGCAACCTCTAAAGCTGCCTCAAATCCTGATTTATCAGTACCAGCAATATCACAACCTTTCGCATATAAAAAGCTATTGGTAACACCTGGATAATTAGTTAAACCGCTCCATGTTGAAACAATGCGACTGGTATCATCAGGCCATTCAATACTCCAAAAGCCTAAGTGGTCTTTTAAAGCATGCACAAAAGGACCAACTAACCCAATTTTCTTATCTTGCTTTGCAAGAGGTAAAACTTGATTTTTATTCTTAAGTAATACTACACTCTTTCTCGCAACGTCGCGTGCAGCTTCTAAATGTGGGGCATAATTCCAATATTTTATTTGTCGTTCTTCATTTGAAAATCTAAAAGGATCATCAAACAGTCCTAGTTCAAATTTTTTACGAAGGATTCTTTTTACTGCATCATCAACAAATGATATTGGCACTTCACCACTTCTTACTAAATCGGCTAGGTGATTTTTATATGCACGACTCTCCATATCCATATCACTACCTGCAAGAATAGCCGATTTAGCTGCAGCTCTCAAATTTTCTGAATACCCATGTGGAACCATCTCACCAATACTTCCCCAATCACTTACAACAAAGCCAGAATAATTCCATTTGTTTTTTAAGATATCTCTTTGCAAAAACTTACTTCCTGTTGCAGGTATACCATTTAAATCGTTGAATGAATTCATAAATGTAGCAGCACCTGCATCTAGTGCAGCTTTAAAAGGTGGTAAATAAGTTTCCCTAAGTGAACGTAAGCTCATATCAACACTGTTGTAATCTCGACCTGCAACAGCAGCTCCATAAGCCGCAAAATGCTTTGCACAAGCCATTACTGCATCGAGAGAACCCAATCCATTACCCTGAAATCCTTTTACTCTAGCTTTTGCAATTAATGATCCTAAATAAGTATCTTCCCCTGCACCTTCCATAACCCTACCCCATCTTGGGTCTCTTGAAATATCAACCATGGGTGCAAATGTCCAATGTATACCTGCCGCTGCCGATTCAATAGCGGCAATTCTAGCACTCTGTTCAATAGCATGTAAATCCCAGCTTGCAGCTTCTGCTAAAGGAATTGGGAATGTTGATCTAAAACCGTGAATAACATCGTGACCAAATAACAAAGGGATCTTCAATCTGGATTGCATAGCTAATTCTTGTAACTTTCTTGTGTGTTCTACTCCAGTTACATTCAACATAGAACCAATCATACCAGACTTAATTTGACCTACCTTATCATTATCTTGGGTTATTGGACCTGTGAAAATCCAATCACTTGTATACTGATTTAATTGCCCAACTTTTTCATCAAGCGTCATTAAACGAAGTACAGAATCTACTTTTCTGTCAATCGGTTCTTTTGATTTAGTTCGATTCTTTTGTGCCAAAATATCTGATGGTAAAATGAATAACAACAGTGCTACACATAAGAAAATAGTCATCAAATATTCACCCACTCCATTTGAAACTTTCATAGCAAATAGATTATAATGCCATTGTTTCTACCAATAGCAATCTTATAAGAAAATAAAATTCACATCAAAACTTATTGAGGTATCATGCGATACACGCGAACATAATCAACAAGCATTGAAGTTGGAAATGCATTCACATCTACTCCTTGCTGACCACCCCAATTACCACCTACAGCAATATTGAAAATAAAATGAAACCTTCTATCAAAAGGCCAAGCTGCAAATCCTGTGTTAGCGTTAGTAAATTCAAAATACCTAACACCATTTATAAAACCACGAATTGAAAATGGAGTCCACTCACAACTATAAACATTAAACTCATCTGTAGCTCCTGGAAGCATTCTTGAACTACTTCTCTGTGTGTTAATCATATGATTGAACGCATTAGTATGAATGCTGAAGTGTATTCTCTCCGGATCATGACCAACATGTTCCATGATATCAATTTCACCAGATGCAGGCCATTGTCCATAATGATTATCAGTAGGCAACATCCAAAGGGCAGGCCATGTACCCCTACCCTTTGGAACTTTTGCTCTAATTTCAAATTTACCATAAAGCCAATCTCCTTTACCTCTTGAAACCAATCGTGCAGAAGTATATTGGTTGGAACCCATGTTTTCTCTGCGCGCAGTTATAACAAGGTTTCCTCCAGTGATTGCTGTATTAGCCCCATTCGTATAAAATTGAAGTTCATTGTTACCCCATCCACCACCACCTACATCATATGACCATCTTGATGCATCTGGCTGATTACCTGTATTGAATTCATCTGCCCATACAGGAGTAGTTTCAAATTGCCAATTTTTATCTACAATGGGTGTTGGTGGTGTTACAACTGGAATCTCCTTTTTCTCAGTGCAACCAATTGCTATTATTATACCAACAGTAAAAACTATTTGAATGAAGTAACGCATAAACTAAATTTAAAGAGCTACAAATTTAAATTGGAATACCACACCACTTCCATTTCCTGCACGTAAAACCATTCTCGTAGGAGTAATTTCAATAATTCGATAAGTATTCTCTGCAGGAACATCCGTTACACCAATAAAAATATTAGGCGGTGTATTAGGTAATTGAATTGTTGCTAAACCAGCAACACCACCAGTAGTTGGACCAAATGTGAATGCTGTGTTATTAAATGAACGATCGGCGCCACAATTGAAGTTAGGAGCTATATTTCCGCCGTTGAAAGTTGCACCATTAGCATTGTAGTTCAAAATATTTGCTGATGTAAATGTATACACATCATCTTCTTGGCAATCTGCTAATGCACCACCACCAAAGAATTCACTTGGGTTTCCTTCTGTTCCAACAATAATTGGATTAGCTCCTGGGGTTGCATCTAACTTCCAACTTTTGCTACTACCTCCAGTTAACAAGTTACGTATGTCATTCAAAGTAAGCGCAACATTCTTTCTTAATTTAATTTCAATAAGAACCCCGCCTGTTCCTTCAAGTACACCTCTTAATGTCATTCTGTTTTCATCATACGACATAACAGTGTAAAGGTTGTTTTCGATAGGATCAGTTGTTCCCAAAAATGGACGAACTCCAGTAGGTGCTCTTAATAAAATTTGAGGCCTTTGCCCTGTTCTTGCAACAACCTGGAACGTGGTTGCATTAGGAACTGGAGAAACGCAATTGTATCCTGCCTGAACAGAAAATGTTTGACCATTTGCGTCGTAAGCAAAACTACCATCTCTACTAAAACGGAAAATATCATCAGCCTGACAACCCGCTGCCGAGCCAGCAAAAAAAACTTGTGTAGCGTCTGGAGATAATACTCGAATAGCATCTCCATCTGTACTCCATGTCCAATCTGCAAAATTGCAAGTTGTTAACTTACTGAAAAAGTCATTACTACATGCGTCTGTAACTGTTACCGATCTTGTAACTGTACTATTTCCATTTGTTCCAACAGTTAACAAGCTTACATTGTAGGTTCCACCTATTCTATATGTGTGAATTGGACTTGCTTCTGTGTTTAAATTACTATTGTCACCGAAGTTCCACTGATATAAAAAGGCATCTGTACTACTGTTTGTAAATCTAACTCTTACAGGATACGGTAGTGTATCTCCGGGAGGTATTTGCGCAAAAGTAAAGTTTGCTTCAGATGCGCTGCCAGACATTTCTAGCAAATCTTTCTTACATGAAGAAAAGAAAAGCAAGCCAGCAGCAAGAAATATTTTTGATATAGAAATTGATTTCATTTTCAATCGTTTTATTGATTAATACCCTTCGTTTTGAGTAAGGTTTGGATTTTTATCACGCTCTCCCTGAGGAATTGGCATGTATCTGTGCTTTTGAGCCACATTTGTTTTACCATGAGCTCTCATTACAGTTACAAAATAATTAGGATCTGGGTGACGCAATAAATCATACCAGCGCTGCATTTCAAATGCAAATTCAATTCTTCTTTCCTTATAAATTGCTGCCAAATACTGAGCATCATTTAATCCATTTGGCAATGGTGGCAATCCTGCTCTAGCACGAACTTGATCAGCAAATGGTTTCCCTAATGCTGGCCCAGCAGCTTCTGCGTAAATAAGTAACATTTCTGAATAACGCATGATGGGAACATTCAATGCACAAGTCCAACCACCATTATCACCAGCTACATTTGTAATAGGTACAAAGTATTTTCTTACATTAAATCCATTTGGAGAACCTACCAATTGTGCAGGCTGAGTATATGTTCCAAATCTATCTCCTGGCATCCACATGCTTGCAGGTCTTCTACGATCTGTAATTGTGTTTAATCCAGGACCACTTCTTTCGTAGTTATTAACGAAATCGAGTGTTGGAACATTCCAACCATAACCAGACGACTGTACAATGTCTTGAGCACGTGGAGCAAAGAAGGTATTCAATTTATGCCCAGCTCCAAAATCACTCCACTGACCACCGCCACTTCTGTATTGTACTTCAAACATAGACTCTCGCCCATTTTCATTTTCTAACTTGAAGTTATCAGCATAATCAGGCCACAAATCGTAACCATACAATGCTCTATTATCAATAACCTCTTTAGATTTCGCTGCAGCTCTTGGTTTGTCGTTTAATGTTAAATAAACTTTTGCCAATAAACCCTTTGCAGTACCAGCAGTTGCTCTGCCTAAATCCTCTCCTGTGTTTCTATTAGGAAGTAGTGTTTCGGCTTGTTGCAAGTCTGCAATTATTTGAGCGTAAACTTGCTCTTTAGGTGTTCTTGAAAGTTTTAATGCTTCATCAACACCAATAATCTGAGTGTATAATGGCACATCTCCAAAAACTCGCACTAAATTAAAGTAGTAAAGTGCTCTCAAGAATCTTGCCTCACCTAAACTTCTTCTGCGAATTTGCTCTCTCATAACTGCAACCCCAGGAGTTTTTTCGATCACAATATTTGATCTAAAAATTCCAAAGTAGCACTGAGCCCACATTAGGTTCAAAATAGGATTGAATGAGGTTACAGTGAAGTTGTCCAATTCTGCGGTCTCTAGACCATCTCCACCACCACCGCCGCCTAGGTCGGTATCATCACTCATAATGTCGCCAATATGCCATGCAGCGCCATTATAAATGGCTGAAAGAGGAGTGTATGATGCATTCACTGCTAAAATGATGTCATTCTCCGTTCTGTAGAAATTGTCAACCGAAACAATCGGAATTGTTGGATCCACTTGTAGGATATCCTTCCTACAAGCTGAAAAGGAAACTGCCAATGTAAAAAGCAGTGCCGGAATTATTATGATTCTTCTGTTCATATGGAAAGAATTAAATGGATTTAAAAATCAAGTGTGAAACCAGCTAAGAATACTCTTGCTTGTGGATAGAACCCTATATCAACACCACCCCCTACTTCTGGATCAAAACCAGTGTAACGAGTGATTGTTAGTAGGTTTTGTGCACTTACATAGAACTGAGTTCTACGCAAATTCAATTTCTGTGTCCATGAAGCTGGCAAATTGTAAGCAAAACGAACGTTCTTAATTCTTAAGAATGATGCATCTTCCACAAATCGATCAGATACTCTGTTGTTTCCGTTAGGATCGTTCAGTGTTAAGCGTGGCACTGAATTGCTTGTACCAGGACCAGTCCAACGACCAATCATTGCATTGCTATAGTTACCATTACTTACACCACCCTCAGTATACCAACGTGTAAAGTTTAGCACACGGTTTCCTTGTGAGCCTTGAATGAAAATGGAAAGCTCCATATTCTTATAAGTAATATTGTTTGTAAAACCATATGTGAAAGTTGGATTCGCATTACCGATATTAGTACGATCTAAATCGTTAATAACACCATCTCCATTCAAATCCTTGAATCGAATATCACCAGGAGCCGTACTAGTAGCAGGATTAGATCCAGGAACTTGTATTGCATGTCTAGCAATCTCTTCATAAGATTGGAAAATACCATCAGTTACAAAACCAAAGAAGAAGTTCGCAGGCATACCTTGCAAGGTTCTCAAGCTACCTCCATTAATTCTTGCAAATCCGCCATCTAAAGGAGCAGATAATCCCATAGAAACCACATTATTTCTATAAGTACCTAATACCAATGTGCTATTCCAATTCCAATTCTTAGAACTTACAGGCTTCGCATTGATGGTAAGATCAATACCCTGGTTTTGTAATGTTCCTGTATTGAACGGTACTGATTCAAATGCACCAGATAAGAAAGGAGGAGCAACAAAAAGAATTAAGTCTATTGATCTGCGTCTGTAAACATCTAATGCAACATTTATTTTGTCATTAAACAAACTCGCATCTACACCAATGTTTAATTGCTCATTCTTTTCCCAGCGGATATCTGGATTGAATGATCTAGTTGGAGCTGCTGCAGCTACAATACCCCCCGAACCTGGCGAAGGACCAAACGTGTATTGCAGGTTCTGATTTAATCCTTGAATGAAGGCATTCGCTGCAACATTTGGATTACCTGTATAACCAAAGCTTGCTCTTAATTTAAGTTCATCTACCCACTTAACGTTGCTCATAAATTTTTCTTGAGTCAAACGCCATGCAGCAGAAAAAGAAGGAAATGTTGCAAACCTATTTCTTGGTGCAAAGTTCGAACTTCCATCACGACGAAGTGAAATACCCGCATAAAAACGATTGTCAAAATCATAGTTGACTCTTGCGAAATAGGACAATAGTCGGCTATTAATACCTTGCTCGCCTCCATTTCCAATTTGAGCAATATCTGTTGGAGTAAAAATTACATTATTAAATGCCGGTATCAAATAATTGAAATCGCCACTTCTGGCAGCATTTAAAAATGAATACCTATTCTCTTGGAAAGTATAACCAGCAATAGAGTTAATCTTGTGTCTGCCTGCAATCACTTTATCATAACTTAACGTTGCTTCAGTTAAATAGTCACTGAATAAACCTTTTTGATTAAAAAAGCCTGATAGTATGATAGGGCGACCGCCAGTTGATGGAGTTGCAGGACTGAAGTTTCTGATATCTTGATAAACAAAATCACCCCCTGTTAGGAACTTAAACTTCATATTCTTCAATAACTCAACTTCTGCATAGACATTACCTGTAATACGGTATTTGTCATTTGTATTTTGCGGAACTTCTAGGTTGTAAATTGGATTGGGCTCATTGAAACCATCAATTGAACCATTACCTCCTGCATAGGATCCATCCGCATTTCTTGGACGAACGGTAGGAGGTGAAGTAAGTGCCAACAAGACTACGCTGTTAAACGGATCGAAGGTATTTGCAGCTCTTTCTCTAATCTTGTTCAGAGATAATGAATTACCAATTTTTATCCTCTTAGAAACTTTAATATCTCCATTGAATCTAAGATTAATACGTTCGAAATCGGTTTTATAAATGATACCATCTTGTCTAAAATACCCCCCTGCAATCATAAACTGAGCTTTATCTGATCCTCCTGTTGCAGTTAGGTTGACACTTTGCATAGCAGCTCTTCTGAATATTTGATCCATCCAGTTAACTCCTCTTCCATATTCCTGCTCAATAGCATTCAAGTCAAGCAACTTTGGAATAGGTGGCAACCCACTTGCTACACGAGCTTCTGTGTTTGCAATAGCATACTGACGAGCATTCATCATATCAGGCAAACGCCAAGCTTCTTGAAGGCCCTGGTAAACATCTAAATTAAAGGTGGTCTTTCCTGCCTTACCTCTTTTTGTGGTAATCATAATTACCCCATTAGATGCACGCACCCCATAAATAGCTGCAGCTGCAGCATCTTTTAATACATCCATCGACTCAATATCGCCAACACCAAAAGAGTTTAGTACATTATCGGCTTGCTGATCTGGTAGTGGATAACCATCAACTACAATCAATGGATTATTTGTACCAGTTAGAGAAGAAATACCTCTAATTCTAATACTCGTTCCCCCAGTACCCCCAGGAGCACCACTGTTTTGAGTAATAGTTACACCAGCAACCCTACCTTGAAGAGCTTGTGCAGCATCGGCCACAGGGGTAGCTGTAATTTCTTTAGATCCTACTGAACTAACAGAGGTAGAAAGGTCCTTTCGTTTTCTAGCACCATAACCTACTACAACTACGTCATTCAATCCCTGAACTGCATCTTCTAATAAAATGTCAGCCACAGAAGAAGATTGAACTGGCACCTGCATGGTTTTCATCCCAGCATAACTAATTACCAGAACTCCTCCTTTTTCAGCTTGAATTTTAAAATAGCCAGAAGTGTCAGTAGATGTAGCCGTAGACTTTCCGTCTAGCTTTACTGTAGCTCCGGCCAGAGGCTCGAGGGTAGTTTTGCTTAATACCCTACCCGAAACAGTTAAGGCCTGTCCCTCAGAAAATAAAGGAAACAAGCCAAGTAAGACAATGATCGATAAGATCTGTGAGATTCGATTCATAAGGCAGTCGTTTAATGAATAAATTTTGATGCGGTAAAACTATTTCACCCTCATTCGTACACCAAAAAAGAAAGGGCTACATTACTACATCAATAAAGCTAAAAGGTTGATTTTTATTGGATTTTTACTACATCAATACTACATCATAATAAATTTGTTACTTTCACATTATGAATTTGCGCTTTCACTTTGGGCTGTTTTTTCTGCTTTTTTCCTTACACGCTAATTTGTTGGGTCAAAATACAATTGCTTTTCCCGAAGTCACAAATTTTACCAAACAGAACTACCAAGCTGGACTTCAAAACTGGGATTTTAAACAAGGAAGTGATGGTAAAATTTTTGTAGCCAATAACGAGGGATTATTGGTGTACGATGGAACCTTCTGGTCGTTGTACCCTCTTCCCAATAAAACTATAGTAAGATCTATTGAAATAGACAAGGCAAGCGGAAGGATTTATGTGGGCGGACAAGATGAATTGGGCTACTTTGAAGCAAATAATCTCGGAAAGCTTGAATATCAATCACTTATTAATCTTTTGCCCACCCAAGAGAGAAACTTTGGAGACGTTTGGGACATAGTATTTTTTCAAAAGGCAATGTTTGTTAGAACTAATCAAAAAATATTTCAAATTGACCGATCTAAAGTTAAAACCTACCCAGCTAGCTCAGAATGGGTGTTTATGTGTGCAGCTAATCAAGTGTTATATGCCCATGATCTAAAAAAAGGTTTGTTGAGATTAGAAAACAACCAGTGGATCCCGGTTTTTAATAAAAATTTCTTCCCTTCAAATGATCCCATAACATCTATCATCCCATCTATTGAAAATCAATTAGTTGTATCTACTCTTAAAAATGGACTTTTTAATCTAAAGGGCGATCAATTATTCGCATTTACGCATCCAAATAACCGCCTTTTTGCAGAACATAGAATTTATGCAGCTACGGGACTGGATAATGGCTGGATTGCATTAGCAACTAATAATAAAGGCGTCTACATTATCAACCAACAGGGGGAAATTATTCAGCATTTTTCTAAATCAGAACGACTGCAAAACAACAATGTTCTTAGCATATTTCTAGATCAACAAAAGAATCTTTGGCTAGGCCTTGATAACGGAATCGATTTTATTGCTTACAATAGTCCAGTTAAGCAATTAATTCCCCTGCAAGAAGATGGCCCTGGCTATACGGCTATAGTTTACAACCAACATTTATACTTAGGTACGTCAAACGGACTTTTTAAAACACAATTAGAAACATTAACTGATATTAGTTTTAGCAGGGGAAAATTTGAAGTTGTACCCAATACAAAGGGACAAAACTGGTCACTTTCCCTCATCAATAATAAATTATTACTGGGTCATCATGATGGAATTTATCAAATTGAAAACAACAAAGGCAATCTAGTTGAATCTGGTACAGGTTATTGGAACTTCTTACCTTATTCCTTAAATCAGAACAACTTCAAAATAGCGGCAGGAAATTATAAGGGAATTACATTTTTTGAAAACGAAGGAGGTAGAATAGCTAATAAGGGCAATATTCCTGGATTTATAGAGTCCTCTAGGTACATTGTAAAAGACCAAGCTAACGCAATTTGGGTGTCACATCCATATCATGGTATATATAGAATAAGAAAAAAAGACAGTTCAAACTATTCAATAGACTCTTTTTCTCAGAAAGACGGTCTACCCTCTAATTTGAATAACCATGTTTTTATGGTTAACCAAGAGTTAGTGATAGCAACTGAAAAAGGAGTTTATACCTATGCTGAAGAGAAGAAAAAGTTTGAGCCATCAATAAACTTTCAAAAAATACTAGGAAGTAAAAGCATTAGATATTTAAGGGAAGATAAAGATGGAAATGTTTGGTTCATTCATGAAAAAGAAATTGGAGTAATTGATTATTCTGGGGAAATACCAAAAGCAGTTTATCTGCCGGAAATGAAAAATAAAATTTTAAGTGGCTTTGAATTTATTTATCCACTCGATGCACAAAATATATTGGTTGGCGGAGAAAAAGGTTTCTTCCACATTAACTACCAGAAGTATAAATTAAATGCCTCAAAATTGAGGGTAGATATTGGACAAGTTAAAATAACACACATAAAAGATAGTTTAATTTGGGGTGGATTTCCATTTAAACCAAGTATTGATAATGAAGACTATTTTCTATCACCAAAAATCTCAAGCGATTGGAAGTCGATTAAATTTCAATATTCATCAACAACATACGGACAGCAGGCAAATGTAGAATATAGCTTTCGTTTGAAAGGATATGATGAAGATTGGAGTGAGTGGAACAATAAAACCTTTAAAGAATATACTAATCTTAATAATGGCAAGTACACTTTTGAAGTAAAAGCAAGAAACAACCTTGGTAATGAATCTGATATTGCTTCATTTCAGTTTAGCATACTTCCGCCTTGGTATAAAACTTCTTGGGCAAGAATATTTTTCACCTTAATCATTATTGTTGGAGTCTTTTACTTATACCGTTGGCAACAAAGATCATTTCAAACTGAGATGAAAAAATTAGAAGACGAACAAAATCGCTTAAAATATATTCATGAACTTGAAATAACTAAAACAGAAAGTGAGTTAGTAGCACTTCGGAATGCAAACCTAGAAGCAGAAATTAATTTTAAAAATACTGAAATGGCTTCTACAGCCATGCACTTATTGAAAAAGGGCGAATTACTAAGCAAAATAAAAACAGAACTCTCTCAATTGAGTAAAAGAATTGATCATGATTTTGCAAATAGTGAAATAAAAAAACTTATTAAGTCGCTAAGTGAAGATGAAAACATGGATCAGGAATGGGAAAGCTTTAGTAAACATTTCGACCAAGTTCATGCCAATTTTGTTGTGAAACTAAAAGAAACACACCCCGATCTTACTAATAACGAACTTAAGCTTTGTACTTATTTGAGAATGAATCTTACTAGTAAAGAAATTGCTCAGCTTTTAAATATTTCCGTACGAGGTGTAGAAATAAGTAGGTATCGACTAAGAAAGAAACTTTTGCTGCCCACAGAAATGAGCATTTTCGATTACCTTATTGGAATCAAATAATTATTCAGACTCTCCTTCTGGCAATTGATAATTTGTAGTTATGCCCATCTCTTTTAATTGCTGCGCTCTATTTAATAAGTTGCCTCTTCCAGTAGATAACTGTCCTAATGCTTTTTGATGAGCATCTTGTGCTTCTTGTAACTTCTTTCCAACTAAGCTCATGCTTTGTAAAAAGCCATGGAGCTTATCGTACATATCCCCTGCCTTTTTTGCAATTTCCAACGAGTTGCGATGCTGCTTTTCAATTCGCCACACATCTGCGATAATACGTAACACAGAAATTAAACTAGTAGGACTAACTAGAAGTACTTTTCTTTCATAAGCAAATTGCCACAGAGAAGTATCTTTTTTCAAAGCTTCTAGAAAAGCAGGCTCAACAGGAACAAACATTAAAACCTGTTCTAATGCTTGAGCATGTTTTGGGTAGTCCTTTTTTGATAATGAAACAACATGTGACCGTATAGACCTTATTAATTGTTCCATCAGCTTAGGCTGTTCTTCCATATCTGAGCATGCAACATACTGATCCCACGCAATTAGAGAAACCTTAGAATCTACAATTACTTTTCTCTGATCAGGATAAAGGATCGTTACATCTGGTTGCAATGCTCTACCCTCATCATCTTTAATAATATTTCCTTGTGCATCTTTTATAAACTCTTGTATTACATATTCCCTACCCTTCTCTAATCCACTTAATTCTAATAATCGTTCTAACACCATCTCCCCCCAGTTACCTTGTGCTTTAGTATTCCCTTTTAATGCTGTAGTCAAATTATTCGCTTCTTGACTAACCAACTGAGTCGTATTCACTAATCGATCAATTTCTTTGGTAAGACTGTGCCGCTCACGAGCTTCCTTATCGTATGTTTCTAAAACCTGCTTTTTCAACCCTTCAACCTCTTGCTGAAAAGGTTTTAAAAGTATTTCTAAACGCTCTTTGTTTTGAGCAATCAATTCCTGACTATTCTTGCTTAAAATTTCATTTGCTTGCTGCTGAAAAGTTAACTGCAACTGCTCTCTTATTGAATTCGTTTGCTCTTCTAATTTCTGATTCGAAAGTTCCGACTGCGATAGCTCAACCTCAAATTTGGCAGCCTTTAATATCAATTCTTCTTTTTGAGATTGCATTTTTTTTAAATCATCGAATGCTTGTTTCAATTGCTGTTCTGATGAAAGTAACTGTTGCTCTAGCGACACAACTTTACTCGTAAATCGCATGCGAGTAAATAAATAAACTATGGCACCTGCAACAACAGCAGTGAATAGCGGAAAAAGATTATAAATTGTCATGCTGCAAACAAATTATTTAAACTACTTGTTCCCTTTATGCTTTAAAAGCATTTGTGTTAATTGAAATACACCCTTAGATGCGACTTCTTCAATACAAACAGCTTGCTTTACTATGGATGCTCTTGGAATTTTTTTGTCAACTATAAATAATGGAGCGTTCCCTCGAACATATTGAACTAAACCAGCAGCTGGATATACATTTAATGATGTACCAATAACTACAAAGAAATCGGCCTGCTCAGCAATGTATGCAGCTTCTTCAATTTTGGGAACTGGTTCATTAAACCACACAATAAATGGCCGTAATTGAGACCCATCCGGAGCTAAGTCGCCAATATTTATATCTCCTTCAATTGGATAAATATTATTCTCATTGTTTACGCTTCTCATCTTTCTTATTTCACCATGTAAATGAAGTACCGAACTACTTCCAGCTCTTTCATGCAAATCATCTACATTCTGTGTAATTATTCTAACATCAAACCATTCCTCTAGTTTAACCAACTCAATATGTGCAGCATTCGGCTGCGCAGCTAATACCTCTCTCCTCCTAAAATTATAAAAGTCTAATACCAATTGTGGATTCTTAGCAAAAGCTTCAGGAGTTGCAACTTCCTCAATTGCAAATCCATTCCATAACCCATCCGAATCGCGAAAAGTTTTTAATCCGCTTTCTGCACTTATTCCTGCTCCAGTTAATATTACCAGAATGGGTTTTGACATCTTTACTAGATTTTAGTTTTTGAAAGTTCCATTACAACTTTCCATTCATCTTCCGTTACTGGCTGAACAGATAACCTGCCTAATCTTACCAAAGCCATATTAGCTAGTCTTGGGTCTGCTTTCACCATGGCTAAGCTTACTGGTTGCTTTAGCTTTTTAACGGGACTAATATCCACTACAACCCATGCAGAATCTTGCGTTGTTGGATCTTGATAATGCTCTTTTACTACCATAGCAATACCTACTATTTCAACGCCCTCATTGCTATGATAATATAAGATCAAATCTCCTTTTTTCATGGCTTTCAAGTTGTTACGCGCCCCGTAGTTTCTAACACCGTCCCAAAATGTTCTACCATCCGCAACCAACTGGTCCCAACTGTATTTATAAGGCTCTGACTTTACTAACCAATAATTCACATTGCATTTTTTTACAAATTTAAACCCCTATGAAGCTAAAAATCATCAATTTATACACATTTGAGCAATACGTGATTTTTCCCGTATTGATAAAATCTATTGCTTCTTAAATTCGCATTACAACCATTCGTTTAATGCAACCTAGAAAGTTAATTGGATTTGTGTTGGCCTTTAGCACTTTTGCAACTGCCATCATTTTCTTTGCCCTGAAATTTCATCTTTCAGATGAGTCAAAAGAAGCAAGAAAATACACCCCATTGCAGGGCTTTGTTGTGCCTACTAATGATATAAAGTATATACAAGTTTATCCAGATAAATTTGAAATTAACTACCCAAGTCAACAAACAATACATTCAAACAAAGAGCTAGAAACGGCTTTAGCTATTTTAAGCCCAAAAGATGAATTGCTTATTGAAATAAGACAGGGCGTTCAAAATGATCAGGTCATTTGGTTAATTGAAAAAATGCACTCGCTCAACTTAGCATACTATAGAATTCAACGTAACCCCTAATAAAATTTTTAGGAAACAATTTTTTCTGCAATTAATTCAGCCCATATTGGTGTTAACGCCACTCCCATACCGTTGCAAGCCATAGCATACCATAAACCTTCATCTTGCTGATTTAAAATTGGGGTTTTTGTATGGCTGAATGCCATAATACCAGACCACCTTTGTTCTATTTCGAATTGGTATCCTTGTATAATGTTTGTTTTTAAAAACATTTCAAGACTTTCTTGTATATTCTGTGATATTGATAAGTCGCTGGTTTCTTCCTGATTTTTATAGAGATGACGAGCTCCTCCCAATAAGACTCTATTTCCAACATTTCTCCAATAATAATATCCCTTCTCTGCATGAAATGTCCCTTTCCATGGTAATCCATCTATGGGTGAGGTAAGTATGATTTGTCCGCGCGCAGGTGTAATTCCAGTGTCATTCATTTGCTCAGCAAGCCAACCATTGGTAGTAAACAACAAATGCTCCGCCTCCCATTCAAAACCACCCGCAACTTGAACCTTCCAGTTATTACACTGCCGATTCCAGTTTTCCACTTGTGCGCCGTAAAAAATAGTAACTCCCATTTCTTTAGCTAGCTCTGACAAGCTCTTCACATATTTACCGCTATGCAAACTACCTTCTCCTGCAATGCCAACTAAATGATCAAAGGCGTCTAAATGCATAGAAGTCTTTTTGCTAGACAGGTTAGAATATACATCCGACAAACCCAAGCCTTCCTTCAGTAAACCATTTAAAACTTCAATCCTTCTATCTAATTCTATTTGCTCAATGTCATTAATACACTCATATCCTCCATCCCATTGCAAATCAATACTAGCATTCCCGAAATACTTTTTTATTTTTTGTATCCCCTTATATCGCATCTCAACGGTTGCAATCATTTTATCTTCACCCATCACATCAATATCACTCCACAATTCTGTGGGCGAACCGAAACAAGCGAATCCAGCATTTCTGGTAGATGCCCCTCGGGGAATAGGATATCTTTCCAAGACAATAACGTTCCATGAAGGCTTACGGCGCTTAACTTCAATAGCAGACCATAAACCCAATACTCCAGCACCAACAATTGCTAATTGTGTCGGAGACGATTTATCCCAATAAGAATGCATGTGCTAATTTACACATTGAATCGGAAGTGCATAACATCGCCATCCTGAACAATGTATTCTTTGCCTTCTATCCGAAGTTTGCCCGACTCCCTACATGCAGCTTCGCTGCCAAATTTTACATAATCGTCGTAGGCAATGACTTCTGCTTTAATAAAACCTTTTTCAAAATCGGTATGAATCACACTTGCAGCTTGTGGAGCTTTCCATCCCTTGTGAATAGTCCACGCACGAACTTCTTGTACTCCTGCTGTAAAATAAGTTTCTAAATTCAGTAGTTTATAAGTCGATTGAATTAATCTATTCAAAGCAGGTTCTTTCATGCCATACTCTTCCATGAACATCATTCGATCGTCTTCTTGTTCCATTTCAGCTATTTGAGCTTCAATATTGTTACACATAACAATTACTTCAGCTTTCTCTTGTGCTACTGCAGCCTTAAGCATTTCAGAAAATTTATTCCCAGTATGCATTGACCCTTCGTCAACATTCGCCACATATAAAGTAGGCTTATCTGTTAACAAAAATAAATCGGCAATAGCAGTTTTCTCTTCTTTATCAAGCCCTAAACTTCTAATACTTTTACCTTCTTCTAAATGCTTTTTACAACGCTGCAACACTTCAAACTCTGCCTTTGCCTTAGCATCTGAACCTACCCTAGCCTGCTTCTCAACACGCTGCATTTTCTTTTCAACACTGTCTAAATCTTTTAACTGAAGTTCTGTATCAATAATTTCTTTGTCGCTAACCGGATTAATAGCTCCTTCTTCCCGCAAAACATTCTCATCCTCAAAACAACGAATAACATGAATGATGGCATCTACTTCTCTAATATTTGCCAAAAACTTATTTCCCAATCCTTCACCTTTACTTGCCCCTTTCACTAAACCCGCAATATCAACAATTTCTAATTGTGTTGGAACAATCCTATTAGGCACAACTAATTCAGCTAGTTTCTGCAACCTAGCATCTGGCACATCCACTAAACCCACATTGGGCTCTATGGTGCAAAAGCGATAGTTACTAGCCTGTGCTTTAGCACTATTACTAACAGCATTGAATAAAGTTGACTTTCCTACGTTGGGTAACCCAACAATTCCTGCTTGCAAACCCATAATTATTTTATTGTATGCGTGATTGACTTTAGATTTGAAGGGCGCAAAGATACGTGTTGATAAGCGTACACCCACATTTAATCATTTAGCCCATGGCACTGAATTTTGTTTGGATTGCTTTTTTTGTGATTGCATTTGCTATTGCACTGATCAAATTGATCTTTTTTGGCGACACGCAAATTTTTAAAACCCTAGTTGACGGGATGTTTGATGCAGCCAAAGGCTCTGTTATGGATGTTGCTTTCCCCTTAGCTGGTACCATGGTTTTTTTTCTTGGTTTAATGAATATTGCTGAAAAAGCAGGTGCAATTAATTGGTTAGCAAGAATTTTAAACCCTTTTATGAAACGCCTTTTCCCTGAAGTACCTGATGGACATCCTGCAATGGGACAAATGGTCATGAATTTTAGTGCAAATATGCTGGGACTAGACAATGCAGCTACACCTTTTGGATTGAAAGCAATGGAAAGTCTTCAGTCTTTGAACCCTTCTAAAGACACAGCTACCCATGCACAAATTATGTTTCTGGTACTACATACAAGTGGACTAACCGTAATTCCATTATCAATCATTTCCTATCGTATTGCAGCGGGTTCCGTTGAGCCTGCAAGTATTTTTATCCCCTGTGTTTTAGCAACCATTTGCACAACCCTTGCTTCAATTTTAATAGTGAGCATCCGTCAAAAGTTGAGTTGGGATAGGGTTTTATTGGGATGGATTGCAGGCTTGATTGCAGCTGTTTTCTTTATACTCTTATTTGTAAATAGCCTGCCTGCACTCGATAAAGAGGTATTCAGCAAGGTAACAGGTAACCTCATTTTGTTTGTGATTGTAGTATTGATAATCCTTGGTGGTGTATGGAAAAAAATAGCTGTTTTTGACGCTTTTATTGAAGGAGCTAAAAACGGCTTCGATGTAGTGTTGAAAATCATTCCTTATCTAGTTGGAATGCTTGTTGCAATTCGTGTGTTTCGCGACAGTGGCGCTCTTTTATATTTGGTAGATGGATTATCGTATGTTATTGGATTAACTGGAATTAATTCTGATTTTACAGGAGCACTTCCTGTTGCTATTATGAAGCCATTTAGTGGTAGTGGGGCACGCGGACTTATGCTAGATATTTTTGCAAACCCAGCCTATGGTCCTGATAGTTTTGTGGGCAAGCTGGCTTCAACATTTCAAGGATCTGCAGATACAACTTTTTATATCATTGCGCTCTATTTTGGAAGTGTTGGTATCCGAAAAGTTCGATATGCGATATGGGCAGGAATTTTGGCTGATTTAATTGGTGTTGTATGCGCCATTATCATTGGTTACATTTTCTTTGCTTAACTACGATTTTAACAAGAGAGAAATTTTGAGTTCACTATCAATTTATACCTTCACATAATGATTCGTGTACTATTTGTAGCCATTGCCCTAACTAGCATTTTAGTTGGTTGTAATAATGAATCTGGCTCTAAAGAAAAAGAGTCCGAAGTTATTGCTCCACCTATTATTTCGTATCAGGTTGTTCAAACCTACCCTCACGACACATCTTCCTATACACAAGGGTTAGAATGGCACAACAATGAGTTATTTGAAAGTACTGGCCAATATGGTTTTAGTAAATTACTGAAAGTGAATTTGAAGGATGGAAAAATTTTGCAATCGCACAGTTTGGCTAAAGAATACTTTGGTGAAGGAATGACCATTTTAAACAATAAAATTTATCAACTTACTTGGCAAAACAAAAAAGGCTTTGTCTATGATCTAAAAACTTTTTCGACAATCCAAGAATTTGAATGGCCTTATGAAGGCTGGGGTCTTACCAATAATGGCAAAGACCTTTTAATTTCAACTGGCAGCAATGTCATTTATCGGGTAGACCCATCTAGCTTTAAAATCTTAGAAGCAATTTCAGTCAGTAATCAATATGGTCCTTTATCTAATATCAATGAATTAGAATGGGTGAATGGATTTATTTACGCAAATATTTATCAAACTGATAAGATTGTAAAAATTGATCCTAGAAATGGAAAGGTGGTAGGCGAAATGTATTTTACGGATATTCTCCAAAAACTTAACATCCCCTTTGATGCTTATAAAGCAGATGTTCTAAATGGAATTGCATTCAATCCAACGAATGGTAATTTTTTTGTAACCGGAAAATATTGGCCCGCCTTAATAGAAATATCATTACTGGAAAATAAATAAAGCTATTCTGGCCATCTTGCACTCCACCATGTATAAAAATCGGGGAAGAAATTTCTCCAATATTGCTCTTGGTGGGCTCCTATTGGACTAATAGCTTGTCTAATATCGTAATTGCTTTTTTTATTCAATACATCACCCATTTTACGAACTTCATCCACAAGAGTATTACTCTCTCTTCCGCCAGCATACAAGTAAAACCTAGCATACTCAGGAAGATTTTGTTGAGACGCTTCTGAAAAAATTTGTGGCGCAATCCAAAACGAAGGTGAAAAGACTCCAGCAGTACCAAAGGTGTTTCCTCTGTACATTAAAGCCTGCATGCTAATGAGCCCACCCATACTACTTCCTGCAATAGCAGTATACTCAGGACCTTTTTTTGTTCTATACTTACTATCAATCCAAGGCTTCAAAGTTTGACTAATAAAATCTATGTATGCTTGCCCTTCTCCTTTACCATATTGCGCATGGTCGTACCAATTGTATTCTTTCATTCTATGGGAACCTCCGTTATCAATTCCAACCACAATAGCTTCTTTCCCTAGCTTCTTTTGCAAAGTATCCAAACATTCATCTACTCCCCATTCTCCAGCATAAGCAGTTTGCTCGTTGAAGAGATTTTGACCATCGTGCATGTACAAAACCGGATATGTCTTAGAAGAACTTCCATAACCTTTTGGCAAGTAAATCCAAATTCTTCTACTACGCTGTAATTGTGGCATTGCAAATGCTGTATCTATAATTCTAACCTGTGGACTAGCAGAATAACGTTTAGGCTTTTCTGGATAATCATCTTTCCAACCTGCAATATTAATATCGTACGAGAAGTCAGCATTCACTTCCATTACCCTATCTGGTATATCTCTGCCATCTGCTGTTGATTCTACTTTTGACATGTCACCTCTCGTGAACTTATATGCATAGTTACCAGGCTCAAGATTTTTAACTACTATAATTTTCTTGCCTCCAGCAAATGGTCTCAATTTATAAGCCTCATCCTTGGGATTCCATCCATTAAAACTTCCCATGATATAAATATCTTCATTTGCCTTTGTAGGTACCTGATTAACCACAAATCGTATACTAAATTGTGCTTGAGTAAAAATGCACAAGCATAATGCAAATAGTAAAAAAAGCTTCTTCATAATTGAAAGGTACTAAGTGCTCATAAAAAAAGTCGCCATAGAAGCGACTTTATGATAATTTTTTAGGATTGCTTAGTCAAGAATTTCTACATCTTTTGGAAAACGTGCCTTGTTAAAAGTGAAAAGCTTATCGTCAAGAGCTGCATTTGTGTTGATGCCGCTTAAAGTAAATTCTACTGTGTTATTACTTTTATCGAGGATGCGCGCTTTGGTAATCAAGCTGCTGTTCTTATCAACAAAAACGTTTACTCTTTGAAAGTTTTTTCTGGCATCAGTAGGTTTCATTTCAATTTCATGAAAATTACCCTTCGTGCCTATTAGTCGATATGTAAAATCTTTATCGTAAAAATTACTTAATAGGTTTTGTGGACTAAGAGTTGAACCCGACTCTTCAACAGAGGAAACTGTAATGGTTTTTGCACCATCGAAATTCCAAATTGTTTGGCCGTCACAAATGATCTCTACTTTGTCCTGCTTTAAAAGATACTTCTGCCCTTTAATTGAAACTTTACCAGTTCTATTTCCATTGTTTTTGCCCTTACTCGAAACAGAAGTTATTGTAAAGTTGGCCGTTACTCCTTTAAATGATTTCATTTTGCCATTCACGCCATCCAATATCTTTTTTGCCTGAGGATCAGTACCTTGTGCGTATAAAGAGAAACTAGATAATAAAGCTAGAATAATTAAGTAAATTTTGTTCATGCTGATAATTTGGGGTGGCAAAAATAGTATATGCACCGATTTTGACAGTTTAAATACATGAAAGGTTTAAGCAAAAAGGCTTTTAAAAGGTTAAAAATGAACCATTATCCCAAATTGTCAAGGTATTCCTCAAGTTCTGACATAGACTTATACAACACCTCCCTTGCCTTGCTACCAGCACTAGGGCCAACGATACCTGCTGCTTCCAATTGGTCCATCAGTCTTCCAGCTCTATTATAGCCTAGTTTCATTTTACGCTGTAAAAGCGAAGTACTGCCCATTTGACTGGCCACAATTAACCTAGCGGCATCTGCAAACAGAGCATCCCTATCATTTGCGTCAAAATCTCGGCCTTCTAACTCTTTTTCATCTTGATATTCAGGTAATAAGAAAGCTTGTGGATAGCCATGTTGACTTCCAATAAAATCACAAATTCTGTCAACCTCTGGAGTGTCAACAAAAGCACACTGTAATCGGGTAATTTCCCCATTATAACTAATCAGCATATCTCCTTTCCCTATCAATTGCTCCGCTCCGCCAGCATCTAAAATAGTTCGAGAGTCAATTTTTGAAGAAACTTTAAACGCAATTCTTGCAGGGAAGTTAGCCTTAATAGTGCCTGTGATAATATTAACAGATGGGCGCTGAGTAGCAATAATAAGATGTATTCCAACGGCCCTAGCCAACTGAGCTAAACGAGCTATAGGGGTTTCTACTTCTTTACCAGCAGTCATAATTAAATCCGCAAACTCATCTACCACCAACACAATAAATGGCAAGTATTGATGGCCTTTTTCTGGATTCAACTTACGAGCAATAAACTTCTCATTATACTCCCGAATATTTCTACAACCACCTTCTTTAAGCAAATCATACCTCGTATCCATCTCAATACATAGTGCGTTGAGGGTGTGAATCACTTTCTTCGTATCAGTAATAATGGCTTCTTCTTCTCCAGGAAGCTTAGCAAGGAAATGCTTCTCTATTAGTCTATACAAGCTGAGCTCTACCTTCTTTGGATCAACTAATACCAATTTTAACTGAGATGGATGCTTTTTATAAAGAAGAGAAACTAGAACTGCATTGATACCAACCGACTTACCTTGTCCAGTTGCACCCGCCATTAAAAGGTGCGGCATGGTTGCCAAATCTACTATGAAATGCTCGTTATCAATTTTCTTTCCAATAGCTATTGGCAATGAAAAACTCGATTGCTGGAACTTCTCAGACGCCAACAAAGTTTTCATACTTACCACAGATTTGCGAATATTAGGAACTTCAATTCCAATAGTTCCTTTACCTGGAATAGGAGCAATAATTCGGATACCTAAAGCCGATAAACTCAAGGCAATATCATCTTCCAAATTTTTGATTCTTGAAATTCGAACTCCTGGAGCAGGAACAATTTCATATAGAGTAACTGTTGGGCCTATTGTAGCACTAATTCGCTGAATGGAAATATCATAATTTTTGAGAGTAGCAATAATTTGGTTTTTATGTGTCTCCAATTCAGCTGGATCGTGCACAATTTTTTCACTACCATGCGACTCTAACAAATCGAGTGTAGGGAATTTGTAATTCCTCAATTCAAGAGAAGGATCATAGTCTGTACCAATCGCACCCACTGCTTTCGAAGCTGTTTTTTCTTCAATAACTGCAGGTTGAATTTCTAATTCCATTTCATCAGAATCTTCTTCATCATCTTCTATTTCTTCAGTTTCTTGCTCATCCTCAATTTCAAAATCTTCCTCTTCATCCGGTTCATTTTCTACCAGATGATTTTCGTTTTGTATAACCAATTCTTCCACATCAATATCAGATTCCAAATCCTTCTCTTTTATTTCCATATGTAAGAGTGGATTATTGAGATCCTCACTAGTTTGAGGCATAATAACAGTTACCGCACCTTGATCAGATTTCAAGCGATTAGAACTTGTTGGAGGAACTGCGGGAATTTTTTCTTCTATTGTTTCACTTAATTCTTCAGAGTAATTGTCTTTAGGGTTAATTGGATTGATAAGATCTTGTGGTTCATTCCATGCACCATCCTCATCTTTAAGTGGTGCTTTTTCCCATTTAGGCAACTCAAACTTAGGATTGAATCGCCATATTATGTAGCTAAACATTGCAAAAACAATAATGGCACCTGTTCCAAAATTACCAATCACTTTTACCATCCAACCAGCTACATATTCTCCTGTTGCACCACCCCAAGGAAAAGGATGGGAGTCTGTTAAAAATGCAAAGGATACACTCAAAATAAAAACACCTACAAGTATGTATTTTAAATTTCTAAGAAGGTTGAAAACCTGCTTTCCAAAAACAAGATTGACCCCTAGTACAAAGAAAAAAGCACAGAAAATATAGCTAGCTAAACCAAATCCGTAATAGAAAATTGTATGAGAAACATAAGCGCCTAATACCCCCAATAAATTATTTACACGAATGTCATCTGCTAATAACATTTTAGCTCCCATACCAAAAACCTTATCCTGATCCTCTTGCCAAGTAAACAAGTAAGATGAAAACGCTGTAAATAAGAACAAGCAAATTAATAATATAGCAGAGCCAAAAATTTTGGTTGTACGCTCATCTTTTACAACTTCGGTCACCGACACTTCCTCTTCCTTATCCTCTGTTAGCACTTCTGGATCTGGTGGAGGAGGTTGTTTTGTTTTTAAGCGATTGGCCATATATAGGGTACTAAAACTCTAAATTACTGTCAATTACCACGCTGAGAGTCCAAATGTGGATTACTTTTTAGCTTTTAGATGAATACAATTGAAAGGTGGATAACTTAAATCCTTGTGAGTTCTGTAATGATTGTTGAATGCTCTGGATAAGCTTCAATTAATTTGCTTCGATCTGCCAGCTCAAAGTCAGCAAAATCAAATCCAGGAGCTACTGTACAACCAACAAAACTATAGTCAACTCCTTCTAGACATCTACTTGCAAACCAGGCTCCAGCAGGAACAGTAGCTTGAAAATGCTCTCCCTTTGCCCAATCAGAACCTAAACGAATGACCTCTAAATCGCCATTTTTGTGCAGAATAATCACTTCAAGACTTCCGCCTGTATAAAAATGCCAGCCCTCATCCGACTGAATTTTATGAAAAGCCGAAAAGTTTCCCTTCGTCAATAAAAAATAGATAGAAGTAGAAAATGAGCGAGATCCCCCAAACCTTTGGGGAAGGGCGGCTTTCGGAATTTCTTCCATAGATCTATAGGTTTGCCTATAGAACCCACCTTCGGGATGAGGTTGTAATTCAAACTTATCTACCAAGCTTTTAACTATTTCAGGATGCATCATAATTTTAAGCTTTTTGGTAAACCGTTCTAATTGGGAATGGAATTTCAATGCCTTCTTCTTGAAAACGTTTGTGTAAATTTTTTATAAACGCATGTCGAATAGGAAATTGAAAAGCATGCTCTTTGGCTCTTAAGATTGCCCTCAATTGTATAGCGCTATCTCCAAAAGCAAAATAACGAACCACTGGCTCAAAATTTTCAGCTGCCCCTTCAACCTCTGACATGGTCTTGCGAATTACATCAAGGGTTATTTGTTCTACAAATTCTAAATTACTAGAATAAGCCACTCCAAATTCTACAGAAAAACCAACTTCCTTATTCTCCAGATAGTGATTACTCACTATAATACTTGCTAGTTTTGAGTTGGGGATAATAATCACATTATTGGCCACTGTCTTTATTTTAGAATAGCGCCACGTAACATCTTCAACAAATCCTTCCTGACCTGAATCTAAGACTACATAATCGCCTGTTTTAATATTCCCCGAAGCAATAATGTGTATTCCTGCAAAAAGATTTCCGAGTGTGTCTTGTAATGCCAAAGCAACTGCCAAACCTCCTACCCCTAAAGCAGTTAAAACGGGGGTAATTGAAATTCCAAGGGTCTGTAGTATAACTAATATGCCCACTACAAAAATGAGCACTTTAATAATATTGCTGATAATGGAGGAGGAAGGTATTATGTTATCGGAATCGGCCGACTTAATTCTGACCATTCCAGCAACCACATTTGAAACAATATGGGTGATTGAAAAAATGAAGAAAATTGTAATAGCTTGGTGAAGCAGCTTATCATATCTAGTATCAATTGTCACCTTTGCTAGCGCAAAGTACAATCCAAGTGAAATTCCCCAAACAATTACCCATTTCCCAATATACCTAATAATGAGGTCGTCCGATTTCCAATCGGTTTTTTCTGTAACTTTTTTTATTCGGGGAATGACCAAATAACGAAGGGCCAGTCCAACAGACAGGCCAATTCCCACATAAGTAATTAGTAAAATCCATTTTTCAAGCATAATACATTGGGATTTGAACAAACTTAGCCTATGCACCCCTGTTTCCCAAGCGAAATGTAAAATAGAGATTAAAAATGTGGATATCTACAAAATTTGTAGATTGTAGTGCTACAAATTATTTTACGATTCCGTTACTTTACAACATATTTGCATATATATGAAAGTAAATACCATTACCATCCCCAGCATTTTCGAATCGTCTTATGGCAATGCCGAAAACATGGCATCCGGATTGTTAACCGGTATGCGCATCAAACAAGAAGATAAGTGGTATATGGTGGGAGAGCTTGCCAAGAGAAATGGCATTAACCCACATAGAATCATTAATGCTGCGCCATCTGAAGAAGACTATGAAATATTGTTTAAGGCTGCTCTTTTAAGTGTTCACCAACAAGTTGAATCGCCCTTAACAGTAACCTTAGGTCTCCCTTTTTCTACATTCAACGCTTACCAGCGCGAAGTAGAACGTTTCTTGGATAAGAAGTTTTTCACGATTGAATACGACAGCAGCACCTATGCTAATAAAGGTGGGGTTCAAAAAGTGAACGTAGAAATTGCAAAGTTTGATGTGATCCCTGAATTGGTGGGTAATATTGTTGGACTTAAAAAAATCCTTCAAAATAATCATCCGGAAAATTTCATCATGATTTCTCTGGGTTATGGTACCGCTGAAGGTGGTATGGTTACTCCAGAAGGTTTGCTTCAAAGAAGTTCATTTAGTACACACGGATTAAGATATGTAATTACAAACGCTCACAAAGAGTTGTCTAAGCGTCATTACCTTGAACTAAAAAATGAATTCCAGATCAACGATGCATTGAACAAAGGCTACATGTTTGTAAACAGGAAGAATATTGATTTGAAAGGTATTCGCGAGGAAATCATCACTCAATATTACAAGGAGGTTATTTCTCCGCTAATCCGTAGTAACTTCTCCGACCGTGATTTTGAAAGCGCTGAAAAAATATATATTACTGGTGGTGGTGTTTATTTTGAAGATTTGGTAGACTGCTTTAATAACGAGTTTAGAGATGTACTTAAAGTTGAATTAGCCCCATTCCCTGAAAAGCTGGCTAGTATTGGATATTTACACCATGCAATGCGTATGTCAGATGGCAATAATGCACATTGCGTAGGTATTGACTTGGGTAATTCATCTACTGTAGTATCTGTTCCTAAAGCCGATTAATTATAACATATCAGTGGGAATATCTCTTTTCAATAAAAAAAGTAAACTCGTAAATGTGTGCCTTATTTGCGAGGGTGCAAAAGTAAGTGGCGACTTGGTTCTTACTATACCTTGTCGTGTTGATGGCACAGTCACCGGTAGTATCACTTGTACCGATAAGGTATTGGTTGGTCCTACCGGTGTTGTTAACGGCGATATTCATGGTGCCGATGTTACCGTACATGGAAGAGTAAATGGTCATGTTAAAGCCTCAGCAAAAGCTGATATACAGGCCGAAGCATTCGTTGGTGGAACAGTGTCTTCTAATCAACTAAATATTGCGGCCTCGGCAGTAGTAGAGGGACTTTTAATAAAAGGTAGTTCTTCTCCAGAAGTAAATGAAACTGACACTGCTTTAGTAGTGGATGATCAAACCCCTACAGGTTCTACTCCTCGCTCAATACCAGCATCTTCTGATGATTTCCAAATTGGAAAAACAGATAATGGGTATAATTCAGGTAAGCAGGAGGAATATAAAGACCGCTGGTTTTAATCAATTTTAACAGTATTTCTTCTTTTTATTTGTCAGGGTGAAGTAGCTTTACACGAAAGATTTCGTAGTTATGGCTCAATATATCCCCACCGATAGTGAATTAGAGATTTTACAGGTATTGTGGGACAAGCAGTGCGCTTCTGTTAGAGATGTGCATGAAACTTTATCTTCTCAAAAGCAAGTAAAATACACTACTACTCTCAAGCTCATGCAAATAATGCTTGAAAAGGGTTTGGTTAGTTGCGACAAATCAAAGAAAGTTCATTTGTATACACCTATTGCCAATATTGTAGAAACTAGGGACCATTTCTTAAATAAAGTAACCAATCACCTCTTTAAAGGATCTAAAGCACAAATGGTTTTACATGCACTTGGTAATCAGCCTCCCTCAGAGGATGAAATCAATGCCATTCAACAGTACCTCGACCAATTAAAAAAGAAAACTGACAAATAAAGGTTGTTCACTATGCAGCATTTATTCCATTGGTTGGTAGAGAGCATATTTGTGTTTGCAATATGGTATATACTTGCAATGATTGCTCATACTTTTTTGAAGCTTTCTGCTAGCGCTAAGTACCTTCTTATTGTACTTATACAAATGATTGCATGCATTCATTGGATTACAACCTATTTCTTTCCAATAGAATTTTCAAAAATGAATTCATTCGGAATTGAATTGGAATGGCTCATTCCTTATATTATAGGAGGATATATTTTAACTGTGACCACTTTGATTATTCTGGATTATTTTCATATACAGCATTTAAGGAAGTCTATTTACAGTTACCACCACTACCCTAGCAAATTGAATTTCGCAATCCAAAAAATTCAAAGCTACTCATTACATTTTCCTAAAGAAATTATACGGTTTAGTACCAAATCGGTACAGCCATTTGTTGTTGGCCTACTGAAGCCAATAATAGTACTACCATTTGCTGTTGTTAACCAATTACCAACTGCTACTATAGAATGGATTCTACTGCACGAATGGATACACATAAAACACTACGATTTATATTTCCATCAATTCGGAAAAGTTATGTGTCGTGTTTTATTCTTCAATCCTTTTTTCAAATCCCTCAATTCGATAAGAGAACAGTTAATGGAAGAAAAATGTGATGAATGTGTTTTACATTATAAAAATGAACCACTTGAATACTCCAGCGCACTATTAGAGCTTGCCAAACTTCAAGCATCTTATGCCTATCCTTCTTTCAGCTCTAAGGATATTCTTTTTAAAAGAATTCAGCGAATTAATGGAGCCAATTCTAATAAAGAAAAAATAAATTGGAAGATGTGCTTCCTTGGTGTGACAGCTGTTGTGCTTGCACTACTTATTGAACCAAAAATGCCTTCTCCTATTTTAATTTCAAAGGCTAGCATATCTGAAACAGAAAGCAATGCTAATACCGCATTAATAAATTACGCTACTACCAAAAATTCAATCACTTCTACAAAACCTGCTTTAAAAAATAAAAATACCCATCTAACACAAAGGAAAAATATTGAAGAAACTACAGTAACAGAAGCTTTAACTGTAGAGAACGACTCTAAAGAATCTAACACCATTCAAGCAATTGCAGTTCGTGACACTTCATTAGGTTGGATAGCACAACCTTTGCTAAAACGAGACCCCATAGAGATAGAAACATGGATTCCGATTGATTATGAGAAAATAATCATCAAGCGTAAAAAGAAAGATGGTAATTGGGAAACCTGGGAAATATTAATTCCTAAAAGTGCAGCTAAACAGAAAATTCAAATTGAAATACCAGAAGAATAGTGTTTACCAAAGTGCGCGTGGACACCAATCGCCATATCTGTTATTAAGTAAAAATCCAATCACAATTTCATGTGTTCCTCTGGTAACAGTACCTAATCGCCCAGTACTTAGATCATAGGAATAGCCAATATTCAAGTTATTACTAATATTCATTCCAGCCATAGCTGCAAATCCAGTTCTTAACTTAGCAGAACCTCCTACCCAAAAAATATCTTGATACTGCCATTTAAGGTTCAAATCTACATCTACAGGAATTCCAGAAATGTATCTTAGTTGTATGGATGGCAAGAATACAAAATCTTCCCCTATCATCATTCTATAACCAGCACTTAAAAAAATATGAGGTACTAATCTTCCTCCTTGCAAACCAACTGTATTATCACTAAAAGTAAGGTTCTGCGCAACAATTTGTTGAGCAGCTAATCCAACAAAATAGTTTTTACTATATAGCCACAAGCCAGCAGAAATATCAGGACGAAAACGATTTAAAATTCCTGCTCCACTTACTGCAGGATCCACATCTATATCGCCAAAGTCTAGTTTTGCTGCATCCAATCTCATCTGACTAAATCCAGCTGAAATTCCAGCCGATAAATTGGTTTGTGGCCCTAAGCCAATATGATAGGCATAGGTAGCAGTTAATGCTGTACGAACCAATGGACCTGTCCTGTCGTTGATGAATGTAAATCCAATTCCATGATGCGGTTCAGCAGCTTCATAATTCTGCCAATAAGCTGATCCACGAGGGTTTTGTCCCATAGGCCTGCTACTTGTTGCGGTTTCAACATCATAGTCGCCTCTTTTAAGTGGCTTATGAAATGTAAAATAGGTCGTAGCGGGTGCATCATTAATACCAACCCATTGTTGACGATGACTAAGTTTGATATCAGTATAATTTTCTATTCCAGCTACTGCTGGATTGATAATAAAATTATTAAGTATATATTGGGTGTAATAAGGCCTTTGCTGAGAAAGAACAGCTACAGAAATAACCAAGCAGAATAACAGAAACAAATAAGTTTTCTTCATCAACAAATTCCTCAACTTTTCCATCAACGTAATATAGTTACAGATCCAGTAATGATTTTACGACCATTCTTGGGATCAATGACATAATAATAGGTACCAACAGGAATTGCTTTACCGTTTGAAGTGCCATCCCATGGACGTGGATAGCCAACGCTACTATAAACTGTTTGACCATAACGATTAAACACATCAACAGTTGCACCAGGATAGCTTTCCAAATATTTGATCAGCCACACATCATGAATACCATCTCCATTTGGAGAAAATGCATTAGGCACTTCAGGCGCTTTTAATAGCTTCACAAAAACATCATCAGAAACAGTACAGCCCCCTATTCCTGTTAAGAAAAGTTCATAAGTAATATCATCTAATGGTTTAGTGATTGGTCTTCTAGCAGTATCAGAACTTAAATAAGTTGCCGGCACCCATTTATAGGATAGGTCTGTTCCAAAAACATAAGCTGGTATGATTGGTTTTTCACCACCTTCTAATACCACCATATCTGGGCCTAAGTCTAGTTTTGGATAAGGATGTACTGTTACAATTTGACTTGCTGTATCACTAATACAACCTTTACCATCTATAAAGTGATAACGAACAGTAAAAGTTCCAGAATCTCTAAACCTATAAAGCGGATTATTTAACATTGAATTACCTCCGTCTCCAAAATTCCAGAACCAATTTCTCGCTGGTAAAAAGCTACTTTGTCCTTGATCTGTAAAACTTAGATCCTCTGTATCTATACAAACCTCGCTTTTATTGATCGCAAATATTGCTTTTGGCTGAGGATATATAGTATTGAAAATCTGAGTTAAAGAATCAATACAACCATCTTTAGAGGTTACTTTCAATTTAACATTAACTGGACCTACAGCAGTATACCTATGTGTTGGATTTGGAAGAGTGGATACTGCATTTGGATTGTTAGGGTCTCCGAAATTCCATCTGTATTGAAAGAGCGCATCAGAATTGTCTGGAATTGTTGAAGTGCTGGAAAAAGAAGCTCTTCCATCTGGCAAGCAAACATCTCCAGGCAAATTAAAGTTTACCCTTGGCAATAAATCAATGCGAATATTTTGAACCACAGGAGGACTTACACACCCGCTATCTGATGTTACGCGCAAACTCACCGGATATGTACCCGAAGTAGCGAAGGTTTTCAAAAATGTGGCTGCACTGTTTCTTGATTGGGTGGTTGCATCACCAAAATTCCAGTTCCATTGTACAAGATTGCTAAAGTTAGCAACACTACTATCTGAAAATGACAACGCATTTTGTTCGCAGCGAATAGTTTCTAATACAGCAAATTTTGCTGTAGGTGATGGCCAAACAGTTATAGGCTGAGTAACTGAATCTACACAAAAAGAATTTGCTATGTACTTGTATTGAATAATATGGGTGCCTACCCCTGCTGTAACAGGATTAATAATTCCAGCCGCATTTACACCATTTCCTGAGAAAACAAAGCTACCTGGAACTGAGCCTATCTCCCTTGCTTGAGTGATGGCTCTAGGGGTAGCGTCAAAACAAATACCTGGATTGACCTCGTAAACTAACTGTGGTGCCTTTTTAATAGTAACTACTTGTTCTATACTATCCTGACAAACTGCTGCATTTCCCGAATACGCAACTAATCGAACGGTATAATTTTGAGTGAGTATTGACTGAGGTGGATAACGATGATTGTATAATTTATTATCAGATGGCGAAAGATCTGATAACCTTTGCGCAATGTTGTTTATTCTGTCCCAAACGATATCTACTCTAGTCACACCACCAAAATCGACTTCAGATGTATTTCGGATGACCATATCTGCATTGGTACATAGGGTATCTTTTGCAAGCACCACAAAGCTAGCTTTAGGCCTTGATCCATTTACAACAAAATCACCTTCATCCTTAGCCACACAACCAAATTTACTAGTCAGTTCCAAAGAGGTTCTATAAATCCCAACATTTGTATACCTAACCCTTGGTGCACGGTCTGTAGAAGTTAAAATGTTTGGAGCAGGACTTAGATTGTTTAAGTTGAAATTCCATCGATACTTAAACTCAGACTCTGTGCCATCTTCAATTCGACTGGTATCGGTAAATATTGCTTCCGCATCTGCCAAACAAAATCCGGGTAATACCAATCCGACCTGAGGCAATGGGCGAACAAATAAGTTTTTAGTCAAGGTATCGCTCACACATCCTGTAGTGGATTGTAAAACGAGTTGAATAGGAATGGTTCCCGTAGCAGTATACCTGTTTTTTACTGAACTATTATTTGTGTTCGTAATTGTTGTTATAGAGTCTAAACGCCATGTCCACCTTTCAATTGTACCCGATGCAATTGAGGATCCATCAATAAAAGTGAATTCATTACCCACACATGTGGTATCAGGGATTGTAAAACTTGCAACAGGCTTACTTGAAACAACTATTGATTTTGTAGTATCAGTAAAACAACCAACATCATTAATAGCTCTCAATTTAATATTGTAAGTACCTGCACTATTAAATTGAGTTTGAGTATTTCTAGACGATGCAGACTGACCATTGCCAAAGTCCCAAATCCAACTATTTATAGCACGTCCATTTCCATTTGATGAATCTGTTAGAATAACAGCACTATTGATACAACCATTTGTTTCTATACCAAAATTTGAGATCGGCTTTTGTACAACTGTTATATTATCGATTATTTCTTGTTCATTAGTTGTTGAGCAACCATCATCTGTTGGAGTATTGGTAGAAGTTAAAATTTTAACTCTTGCATTACCTGCTTGGGTGAAAACATAGTCAACTGGTATCCTAAATAAATAAAATTTACGATTGTTTTGTATGAAACTATCAGCTGGACTTGGAGCATTATCGATGTAATTAGTTGAAGGGTTAATTCCTGCAATACCAGTCCAATCAATTTCTAGCTTTTTTGGAATATAAGAAAGTGTCAAATTTAATTTAAAAATGTTGTTCACACAGGTTATGGTATTTGTAGCAGAGCCTGTTGTAAATGGATTCAAAACACTAATGGGTCTTTCTAGATTCAAGACATTCGTCCCAGCATTGTATCCATAAGATTCTACTTGTCCCATACCATATGCAAACGCAACAAACCCATCGTCCGCCCTAATATTATGTATTGGATTTGTAGAAGTTGAATTAGTAATATTTTCTTGGATATATGAATAATCAGTACCAATAATTTGATTCCAATTTCCTTGAGGAACTGCACCATTAATTCTTAGCGAACTAATAGATGCCGTTTTCATAATTACATTAATATAGTGTACAATTATATTAGTGTTAGGGGGCGTTAAATCTCTTCTTGCTGCAACAACTGTAACGTTATTAATTGTCTGTTCTATTGGATTTAAAATAATAATCTCAGGATCGGCAGGAAAAGGACAAGCAGGCTGATTTCCGTTGCCACAATTTGCGGGGTTTCTGGGATCACAAGTTTGTGATGTCATATATTGAGCTACACTCACTGGTGCATTAGATGTAATTACCAAAGGGGCACTCGACGACACTTCATAATATGAATTTGCCCTCAATAGAGTTTTAGGAATTAAGTTTCCATCTACCCTAACTTCAGTATCAACATCACGAACCATGATTCTAAATAAATCTGCATTTCTTCCAGCAAATGGAGCTGTAACATAGTTTCTCCCCCAAGCAACTGATGGAAATAATTGCTGAAATAAATTATCTCCTCCACTGGCATTTGTACAATTAAAAGAAGCCCAGGTACTTCCAGAAAATACTGCAATAGGTTTACAAGGATTATTAGTCGTTGCCAAAGAACGAACCCTACTGCCAGTTAAATCACTGAAGGACTGCACTTGATATACATCTCCCTTATTTAAAGTAATTGTATAAGGTTGATTTGCTGGTCTACCCGGACTGCCAATTGAGCCTTGTTTAAGTGTTAATTCCACAACAGTTTGGTCCTCTACACCAACAACTGTAATTTGACTCCTAGCAGTTTGTTGCGCATTATTCACTTGAGTATATGCCATTGCATAATAATCTCTGCCCAATACATTGGTTGGTAATACAAGAGTTGAACCTGATCTTGCAGCATTTAAAACGTGAGAGTAAACTACTATTGGATTATCGGATACTACTTGAATCCCTTTTCCAGCATTTATCCCATCAGATTGGGCATTATAAATTGAATTGGTTGCAGGTGTAATTTGAACGGTAGTAGCCTGATTTGCAACTACTGTAAATGGAATGACAGGTCCGTTTGTCCCAAGTCTTACTTCACCAGAAGCCGCTACATCTGAGGAAATGTATAAAGCCATTCTTGAGGTTAGTGCATCTATATGGCCAGGATAAGGAATCCAAAACTCCCTCCCTTTATTTGAAAAGTCTTGCGCAATTACTGGCTGCAAAAAAAGCAGCAACATACTTAATAGGGGGGCAATACATCTCATGCAGTAGTCCTTACATTCTTCATTGTTAGATTGCAATATAAGACTAAGGTTTAATGTAACCTTCATTTGTAGATGAGTGGCTTAAATTATTTATGGCTGATGGCCCCATACAAAATAATAGGTCTAACATACCTCCATTTTTTTGAAATCCATACCTATCCAAAAAAAGCTGCGGATAAGGCTTGAGTAAGGACTGTTCAGATAAATTCTCAAATTCAATTTTACCCTCTGTCCATCCAATCTCCAATGAGCACTTCAATAATTTTGATACTGTTTTCCAACTCTCAAACTGCCACTGCCATAAAAACTCGAAAGTCTGCTCATATAAACTAAGCACAGCCGGAGCGTAATAATCAAAGAATGGGGCTTTTCTATAACAAGATTCAATTGTTCTTATGTGTTTTCTTCTCCAGTCATCATCAGGAAACGCAACTTTAATATCTTTCAATAACCCACTTTGATCTCGCCCCCCCAACAGGGGAATAGTAAGAGCTATTGCACCTTGCCCCCCTAAAACCATCGTTCTATTTAGGTGTAAGCGCTTGTTATAAGTTGCAGAAAATGGAACAACCGCCTGATTATCCTGAGCTGCTGAAGCCCACTGCGATAAAGTTCCCCAAAACGATAGGTACATATTTGGCATACTGCAATTTGCATAAACCTTATTGAGTTTCCATAAGATCCTTGAAATTAACATCAACAAATACCTAAATAATGAATGCAATGAGTAACTTACCGCCATGAAATATTTCACTTGGATTTTCATAGTAGCAGCAACAATAATTTCTTGTAAATCGCCCCAATCGTTTGAGTATAAAGGCGTGCAAAACCTGAGGCTTGAAAAAGCGGGCTTTCAACAATCTATCTTGAGTCTTGACATCAACTACTATAATCCCAATAATTTCGGGGTTCAATTAAAGCAAGTTGATTGTGATGTATTCATCAACAACCAGTACCTAGGTAAATACAAACTAGATACTAATTTGTACATCCCTAAAAAAGCTCCTTTTTCTTTACCATCCAGAATGCACGTAGATATGAAAGGAATTTGGAAGAATACTTTTACAGTTCTTTTCAATGAAGAGGTTCAGATTGATATTAAAGGCACTACCAGAGTTGGTAAAAAAGGCATTTATTTGAAAGTGCCTGTTGATTACTCCACACGACAAAAACTTTCCCTATTTTGAATTACATAGGGGGCAAATGACAAGGCTTTCTAGGTTGCGGACCTCCGCCATCTTCAGCACGTTTACAAATTGGAGGCAATTTTTTATAAGCAAATTCTTCAGCCTTCTCTTCATCAGCATCAAAACCAGCATTATTGATAGCTGTTCTGATCATATCGGGAGTGGCTCTATCTGGAAAATAGAGCACCCTTAGTTCCCCTTGAAGTAGATTGAACTTCATTTGGGTAATTCCTCCTTCCATTTCAGTTTTACTTGCCATGAGCAAATATTTCTCTAATCGCTCTTTACATTCCCAGCATTTTAAATTAGCCGATTTTATAGTCAGCCACTCAGCCTTCTTAGACATAACCTGTCCTTGCACAGCAGACCAACTTAAGAAGCCAATTAAAAAAAAGAATACAGCTTGTTTCATATGAAAGCTTTTAATGAAATTATCAAACACCTTGCCAAGCTGCTGGATCTTTTCTCCATTCTAGTAATAAGTCTTCTGTACTTGCTCCGACAGTTCCTTTTTCAACAGCTAAGGCAACCAAATGAGTATAATCTGTTAAAACTTCAAGTGGTACTTGTGCCGTTTGAAATGCTTCTTCTGCAACTGCAAATCCATATGAAAAAATTGCAGCCATACCAACCACCTCTACCCCGGCTTGCCTCAACACATCCACAACTTGTAAACTACTTTTTCCAGTTGAAATTAGATCTTCAACAACTATAACTTTTTGTCCAGATAATACCGCCCCTTCTATCTGATTTCCCATTCCATGCTCTTTGGGTTTTGGACGTACATATAAAAAAGGTAGCTTTAATTGATCCGCAGCCATGGCACCCCATGCAATTCCAGCAGTAGCAACACCAGCAAGAGCATCCGCTTCAGGGAATTTCTCAAAAATCACATTACACAATTCACTTTTAATAAAATCTCGGATATAAGGAAAAGATAAAACTCTCCTATTATCACAATAAATTGGACTCTTCCAACCACTGGCCCAAGTAAATGGTTCTTCAGGTCTTAATTGAACAGCTCCTGCTTGTAATAACTTTTCTGCGACCGCTTTTTCATTTGTCATACAACGAAGTTACTATGAGGGCTGGAAAAGAAATTGTAATTTTACACTATGTTGAAAAAAACAACTTTAATTGCTGCTGGCGGACTGGTATTGAACTCAAACAAAGAACTTCTGCTAATTTTTAGAAGAGGTAAATGGGATTTGCCGAAAGGTAAAACGGAAGAGACCGAAACTATTGAAGATTGCGCCATTAGAGAAGTAAAAGAAGAAACTGGTTTACAGCAAGTTGAAATTAAACAGTTTATTGGAACAACCACACATGATTATTTTGACACTTGGTTAAAACAAGATGTTACAAAAATTTCACACTGGTATTTAATGGAAACACATTCAACTAGCCAGTTGGTGCCACAAAAAAATGAAGACATCGAAGAAGCTAAATGGGTAAAGACAAGTGAACTTGGAAAGTATATTGAAGAAACATATCCTAACATCATTCAAATTTTAAAAGAAGCGGAGTTAATTTAATGACGGAGAAAAAATTCCGTTGGCAAGACATGCAATTTTGGATGGCTACAAAACATGAAAAAGCAGCCATCTTATCTCCTTTATTTGAAACTGAGTTCGGACAAACTATTCAAACAGTTCCACTTGATACTGATTTGTTTGGGACTTTCTCTGGTGAAATTGAGAGACCATCTGACCAAAAAGGAACTGCCTTACAAAAGCTATTAGCTGCAAGAAGTATTCATCCAACCGGAGTTATAATAGTGAGCGAAGGCGCATTTTTTCCTTACCCAGACATTCCACTATTGAATATTAATGTTGAAATATTGCTGTTGCATGAACCAATCAATGACGTGTATATATGGTCTGAACATACAAGTCTTCAAACAAATGCAGCTCGACTAACTACTTCAAATTGGCGTGAAGCAAAAGAATTTGCTGAAAAGCTAGGATATCCTGAAACAGGTATCATTTTAATGAGTCAAGAGATAAAAGTTCATGACCGGATTATTGTTAAAAACCTACACTCATTTAAAAAATTAGAAGAAGAGTTTATCCTATTGAGTAAAAATGAAACTGTACCAGTTATTCTTGAAACTGACCTACGTGCAATGCGCAATCCAATTAGACGACAAAATATTTTTGAGGCAGGGAAAAAACTTATTGAACACATGCAGAGCTATTGTCCAAGTTGCTCCATGCCAGGATATAGCATTCAATCATCAGAATCCGGATTACCTTGTGCATGGTGTAATACACCAACTAGAAACACAGCCTTTTATATTTGGAAGTGTATCAATTGCAATTTTGAAGAAAAAAAACCTGTCGAGAAACCCTTTGCTGACCCAGGAACATGCGATCAATGCAATCCTTAATTATCGCATCTTAATCAACTGACGTGAGCCTAGTAAATCGCCAAAATTATTCATAACCTGCATCGTATATGAGCCAGGTTGTAAATCCGCAATATTCACTCTTAATACATTTAGTCCAGAGTTCACGTTGGTGCGTTCATTGCGCATAACGCGTCCAAATGATGAAATAATTTTTACAAAAACAACATTGTTTTGTCGTGCAGAAAAATAAAGATTCACTTGATCACGCGCAGGATTTGGGAATAAGTATAGTGAGCGATCTTCGGGTTCTGCTCTAGTAATGGTAACTGTTGGACTTCTTCTAATACAACCTTCAGGACTTACTAAGTCAACCACGTAATTACCTGTATTACTAAAGTTAATTTTCAAGTCTCTTCCAGAAAACAATATTGGATTATTATTATAGAACCATCTAAACTGTGTAACAGATGAGTCACTCTGCGCTTTCAAAACTGTTGTATCTCCAGGAACCAGAGCCGTTTTCCCTTGAACAACCAATCGTGCATTTGGCAACCCGGCAACTCTAACATTCACTCTTACCCTATTACTTTCACAGCCAGAAACACTTCTTTGAGTAAGCCATAAAGATTGAGTAGTTACCAAATTTGTTGGTACAACGGGTTGTGTAGCAGAACCTTGATTAGAAGTTGCTGTAGGATACCATCTCAAGTTATTGCCCATCACATTTATTACTGGAGAAGGACCATTAAAGCATGCCGTGGTATCCCTCGCTATAGGCGGTGTTGGTTGCGTACCAGTTAAAATTCTTAAAGTATCAGTCGTAATGGAACAACCTGTTGCACTTGTAAGAACTGCATAATGAGTACCAGGCAATACAGGTCTATAATTGTTTGGTGAACTAATAGGTGATAATCCATATCTAGAAATTCGAATATTACCTAACTCTGTAACCCAAAGTCTACCTGATTGATCTATAAATATTTTAAAAGGGCGATTTAATAAATTACCTGTAGATCCACTTCCGCCATTAGGGCTTCCAGCAACAACTGCAATATTGGAGCTGTTTGCTCTAAGTCGCAAAACCCGATGATTACCACCATCACAAATAAACACATCACCATTTGGATGGATTATTACATCTGTTGGAGTTCTTAAACTTCCTAAATCAGAACCAGCAAAGCCAGTTCCTGCGATTCTTTCGCCTGATCTCAAACCCTCTCTGTACCGCATAATCCTATGATTACGGCTATCTGCAATGTATAAATCGCCACTCAATTCATCCACCCATATCCCTAAAGGCTCATTAAGTTGAGAAGCTCCTAATCCAGGTCCGTTTCCACCAGCAACTACTGTACCCGCTACACTATTCGGACCATACCTAAGAACTCTATGATTCTTTGTATCGCTAACATAAATCATTCCATTCTGGGTTACATAAATTCCCATAGCAGAATCAAGCTGGTTCAATCCATTACCCTTTCCTCCTCCAGCAGCTACAGTAACACCTTCTCTGCTACCCCATGCAAATCTTTGAATACGATTATTGAGTTGATCTAGCACAAATACTCTTCTTGCTGTATCAACAAAAATGGCAGTTGGAAATCGGATTTGTCTTGGACCATTACCATCTCCATCACCTATCCAGAACTCACCTGGCGTGCCACTTACACTATTAGCTGGAAAACGCATGACTCTGTAATTAGAGGCATCGGTAGTTAAAAATGTTCCATCTGGCATTACAAAAATGCCATGTGGGTCTTGAAACTGAGTTGCTAAGGAACCTGGCCCCTGCCCACCGGCAACTGTAATTGGGGTTGCTGAGAATGAAGCCACTTCTGAACGAACAATAGTATCATTCCTAAACCAATTTAATGCAACAGGAGCTGGTGAACTATTAATCACTAAATCTCCTGCATTAATACAATTTGGACCGGTAAGTGTAACTTGTAAAGGCTGTCCAACTGTAACAGAAATTCTTGTTCGCCCAACGCAGCCATTGGTTGCAGCACTCTGGATAGAATAGCTTTGTGAAACAATAGGAGTTATGCGAAATGTTGAATCAGACAACTTAACCACATTAGTTTGAGGTGTCCACACATAATCCCTTCCACCCGACAGTCTTAATATTGTACTATTATTTAAACAAACATTGGTATTACCTGTAACAACTATGTTAGGTGTTTCACCAATTCTTACCACATTAGATAGGGTTCCACAATTTTGTGAAACTGCCACATTCACCGTATAATCTCCTGCTCTTGTTGGTCTGTACATCGTATCTAAAACTGTACTGCTAAATCGCATAACCCTTAGATTCTGACGATCGGCCACAAAGAGATTGTTATTGATATCTAATGCAACTCCGCTTGGATTTTGTAATTGATCAAGTTCAAAACCAGATCGGCCATCACTTCTTCCTGCTACAGTTATACCTGCAGTTGCTTCTGGCTGCCACATTTGAATTCTATGATTATTCATATCTGCTATGAATAAATTCCCAAATGCATCTACAACCACATCATTGGGCTCATTTAATTGATTGGCATTTGCGCCAGCTCCAAATCCACCTGCAACTGTAGTTCCAATATTTGAACCTGGTGAACCTATTGGAGGAAAACGTTGAATACGATGGTTTAACCCATCTGCTACGTAAATATTTCCAGCAGCATCAATTGTTACAGCTCTTGGACTAAACAACCTTCTTTCAGTAAAACCACTCACTGTGTCGCCAATTATTGTTTGTCCAACCAAACTTCCGACTGGGTAGTATTGAATCCTATTGTTTCCAGCATCGGCAACATACATATTTCCTCTGCTATCAACATACACTCCCTCTGGATTTCGCAGCTGCGTAGCCCCAGAGCCAGGAACGCCCGATACTCCAGCAATGACTTCCCCAGGGGCATTAGTTCCTATTGCAAATCTCTGTATACGGTGATTTTGGCTCTCAACCACATACATAAACCCTCTATCATCTAGAAACACTTTAGTTGGCCTTCCAACTTGAGAAGTACCAGTACCTGCTCCAGTTGCACCAGCTTCAACAGAAGCTGTTAAGCCATCTGGTGCCCAACGCATTACTCTGAAATTATCTCTATCTGCAACAAATAAATTACCCGCAGCGTCAACCGCTACCCCAGTTGGGAGATTAAGTTGATTTAACGCCACTCCCATACCGTTACCACCTGCAGCAATAAATCCCTGTGGATTCCAGACAGACGTTTCCTCCTTTTCAACTAAGCCATTTCTAATCCAAGTAATTTGTCGAGGTCTTGGTCGGACACTAACAGTTAGTAAACTATCATTTAAGCATTGCGGTCCTCTTAAAACAACATTTGTTCCTGCGCCACTCGATAAAACAGTTAATGTAAATGTAGCCACTCCTTCGCATCCATTCACATCCGATGAACGAACGGTGTAAGTTGTTGTAGAAAGCGGACGAGCTCTAACTGTTGCACCAGTTGCCACATCTAAAGTTGCTGCTGGACTCCATCTGTAAACACCTCCGGCAACACCAGAAGCAATAAGTGTAGCTTCTCCACCTGCACAAATACTTCTATTACCCGATATTGTAATAGTTGGCCCTTGAGAGACCGTGAAGTTGTTCGAAGCGGCTGTGCATAAAGAGAAAGCAGTTGCTACTACTCGATAGGTACCAGGCTCTTTAGGTTCAAAAGTGAGATCAAGTGACTTGTAATCAAAACGCAAAACGCGAAAATTTTGACGGTCAGTTACATATAAATTTCTATTCGCATCCAAAAAAACACTGGATGGATTTTGCAACCTTTGTAAACTGCTACCCATTATACCTGTTGCACTACCTGCAACGGTTGTAGCATTTGGATTATTATTTGAAAAATATTGGATACGGTGGTTATTCATATCTGCCACCAAAATATTGCCTTGCTCATCTACAAAACAATCGTTGGGTTCGTTCAATTGATTTGGAGCTGTTCCCCTGCTTCCTCCAGCAACGAGTTCCGCCTTGCCGCCAATAATAGGATAACGAAGAATTCTATGATTTAAAGCATCTGTAACATATAGCCAATTACTGCGTATGAAAACAGATACAGGAGAATTAAGTGTGGTCATTGTTGATCCCGCAGTTCCCGATGTTCCTGCAAAAACTTCCCCTGAAGTTTCTCCTGCTCGAACAAATAAAATTCTATGATTGCCTTTATCGGCTATATACATATTTCCCGCACCATCCAAGGTTATACCTTCAGGCGCATTCAATTGATCCAACCCATTTCCTCTTGTCCCTCCAAAAACAGAAAACCCAACTAAACTTCCTCTTACAAATCTTATAATCCTATTATTTTCAGTATCTGCTACAAATAAGGTTCCATTAGATGTCGCAAAAAACTTACCTGGCAAATTCAATTGATTGACAGAGGATCCTGAACCAAATCCTCCTGCAATAGTTGTTCCAAATCCTGCATCTCTTTCCCATTCTTGAATCCTATGGTTACCTCTGTCTGACACAATAAAATTTCCACTTGCTGTAACCCATGTATAGGTTGGAGTAACTAATTGAGAAGCACCCATACCGCCTCCTTGTGCTCCTGCAACTGCAATGCCAGTTGTATCCCAACCAGTACTTGATCGCCCAACCTCTTGGTTGCCTCTAAACCAACTAATTGACATTGGCGCAGGCGTTATTGTAGCAATTAATTTTTGATCGCTCCCAGTACAACTTGGCCCCTGCAATTGAACTTGCAAACATTGTCCGCTTCCTACCTGAAATAGAAAGAATACACTAAAAAATGTTACAAGAAAATATTTTACCATGCGTTGCAATCAAGCATAAAATTACGGTTGCACCAATTTTTTATAGCCCCCTTTTTTTAGGGTGCATAAATGATGCCGAAAATAACTACAAGTCTCATAAGCCGGATTCTGTTTCTAAACCATCATTTATCTGGACCCAACATTACTGGTGGGTTCTTGCTGCCTACCCTGGAACTCGAACGAGCCGCTCTCAAACGCTCCTATACATGGCATTACAGCACCAGAGGTTTACCCTTACTTTCAGTTACCTGCAAGTAACACAGGCTCTTACCCTGTATTTTCACCCTTACCACAACTAGGTTGTGGCGGTTATTTTCTGTGGCACTGTCTGTTCTCATTTTACTGAGACCCGGCTCTTCACCGGCTGGTCGCCCTATGCTGTCCGGACTTTCCTCCCCAACGAATTGAGGCGATGGTTCGAACTTGTAGCTATTCAAAGGTATGGAATTCAATGCGGTAAATAGCTAAAACACAATTTGAGTAGCTCCATATCCATAATTAGGGTGGTATTGATTCACAAAATGCTTTACTTCTCTTTTAAGCTTGAGCTGGTCATGAATTTCTTCTCTAAGCTTGCCCTTACCAACACCATGAATCACAAACATTTCGGGCAGCTTATGCAAAATGGCCAATTCTAACCACTTGTCGAATTCTTTTAATTGCAAATCCAGTATTTCTGATGGTTTTAAATGACTCCAACTGTCTGTAATTTTTTCAATATGTAAATCAACCACTGACCTCGGACTAGGCAAGTGATCTTTAATTTGATGCAATCCATACACTTTATATCCTTTCTGTAATAAAGGTGAAACATCGGGCTTATCATCTATTTCAAGATCTGGATATTCGGTCATTAACTGAAACTGAATAAATGGCTCATTCTTCTCTTTCATTTTTTCGATGCGCTGAAAGAGCTGTTTTGACTTGAGTTTGAGGTAGGTTTCATAGAAAGAAACTTTTTTCTTCTGTGGCGTAATCAAAGAAAACTCTGCAACAAAGCTCGATTGATCACTGCAGACCTCAAATGAAATATCGTGCAAGTAAAAATCTTGATAAGCCAATAATTCATTTTGGAGCTCAAAGGCAATATCCTGCCTATGTTCATGCTGATATACAAACTTGTAACCTATAGCTGTTTTATTGACCAACCTAACCTGAAAAGAGCTGACTACTTCATCGTCAAATTCATCTGTAAAAAATTTTGGTACTAGCACCAACCATACACCATCCGCTGGTTGTTGTGGAATAAATTGCTTCTTTTCAGATGGGACTTGATCAATATAAGTTTTTGGCTTTCTCGTTTCGGGAACGATTTTCTTTTCTGAAAATCGCTTGAAATAGGGAAAATCAATTTGGTCCATGTAAGCTGGAAAACGAACTCCACGCACTTCAATCATCACCATTTTTTCATTGATGATTTCTATTACTTCACCTTCTTCGTTGCTATGCAACACTAAAATGCGATCTCCTATTTCGTACTTCATGACTTATAAAAACAAAAAAGCAGAGGACAAGCCTCTGCCAAATATGACAAAAAAAGCATTAAGCAGCGGCTCCTCCTGTTGGCTTTTTCTTGTTTGTTTTCGGAGCCAGCATTAAGAACATTCTTTTCCCTTCTAATCTTGGTAAACTTTCTGGCTGTCCAACCTCTGCCAAACGTTCTGCAAACTTTAATAAAACCAATTCACCACGTTCTTTAAACATAATAGCACGGCCTTTAAACTGTACATAAGCCTTCACCTTATTACCATCCTTTAAAAATCCTTCAGCATGCTTTGCTTTAAAATCAAAATCATGGTCATCAGTACCAGGCGTAAAACGAATTTCTTTCACTTCGCTTTGCTTAGCATTGGCCTTCATTTCTTTTTCCTTTCGCTTTTTCTCGTACAAGAACTTCTTATAGTCGATAGCCTTGCATACAGGAGGATCTGCGTTGGGAGAAATTTCTACTAAATCTAACTCTAATTCTCTTGCAATCTTTAGTGCTTCATGCGTTGGATAAACTCCAACGGTTACATTGTCGCCAACCAAACGTACTTGCGGTACTCTGATTCTTTCGTTGATGCGATGCTCAGGTTCTTGCTGTCTTTGAAATCTTTGATTTCCTCTGGGTCCTCTCGGTGGAAATGCCATTAATGATTGTTTAGTGAAAAATAGTTTTAATTAGTTGTTCTTGCTTTTAGGCGAGTGTAAAAATAGTTTAATCCATGGATTTACGCTCCAAAATTTCTTGGCGCACTTTTTCTCCAAATGCAGCAACAGTCATCATACCTGCGTCACCCTTTCCTTGTAATCGGAGTCCCACTGAATTTTCTTGCATTTCTTTCTCTCCTACCACAAGCATATATGGAATTTTCATCAACTCAGCTTCCCGGATCTTTTTGCCTATTTTTTCATTACGTTCATCAACCTGCACACGAATACCTAGCTTTTTCAATGTTTGTCCAACTTGCTTGGCATAGTCTACAAACTTATCGCTGATCGGCAACACTTTTGCCTGCACTGGCGCCAACCAAACAGGGAACTTCCCTGCATAATGCTCTAACAAGAAGCCAATAAATCTTTCATGAGTACCCAAAGGCGCTCTGTGAATAATCAATGGAACTTCTGGTTCATTGTTCTGATTGGTGAAGCTGAGTTTAAATCTCCTTCCTTGTGCAAAATCAACCTGGTTCGTTGCGAGGGTAAATTCTCGTCCAATAGTACTCCAAATCTGCACATCAATTTTGGGTCCATAAAATGCACCTTCTCCCTTTACCTCAACAAAAGGAATATTACTTTCTATCAATACATTCCTAACCAAAGCCTCCGTCTCTTGCCACAATTCTGGCTCATTTATATATTTCTGTCCCAACTTCTCTGGATCATGTAAGCTTAAGCGCATCACATATTTGTCGATACCAAAAATTTTGAAATACTTCAAATACATATCATTCACAGCCCTAAATTCATCTGCAAACTGCTCTTTGGTACAATAAATATGTGCGTCATTCATATGCAAACAACGTACACGCATCAATCCAAATAACTCACCACTTTGCTCATATCTGTAACAAGTACCATATTCTGCAATACGATATGGCATATCACGATAACTCTTTGGTTCAGCATCAAATACTTTATGGTGATGCGGGCAGTTCATTGCTTTTAAATAATAGGTTTCTCCGTCCATGGTCATGGGAGGAAACATACTATTTGCATAATATGGAAGGTGACCGCTGGTTAAGTACATACTTTCTTTGGCAATATGCGGTGTAACTACACGCTTATAACCGGCATCTTCCTCCGTTTCTTTGGCTAACTTTTCTAGTTCTTCAATAATGATGGTTCCATTTGGCAACCACAAAGGCAAACCAGGACCTACATCATCATCCATAGTAAAAATACTCAGCTCTTTACCCAACTTTCTATGATCGCGCTTCTTAGCCTCTTCTAACATGGCTAAGTATTCATCTAACTCTTTTTGGTTAGGGAAGGTAATTCCATAAATACGGGTTAACTGCTTGTTTTTCTCATCACCCTTCCAGTATGCACCAGCAATGCTGGTTAGTTTGATGGCTTTAATGAATCCTGTATGAGGAATATGCGGACCTCGACATAAATCGGTAAAAGCACCTTGCTGATAAAATGTGATAGAACCATCTTCCAAGTTCTGCAATAAGTCGAGCTTGTATTCATCTCCTTTTTCCTCAAAATAAGCAACGGCTTCAGCCTTCGACTTTTCAATACGTGTAAAAGCATTGTTTTGCTTAGCCAATTGGTGCATGTGCTTTTCGAGTGAAGCCAAATCTTCTTCAGAAATCTTTCTATCACCTAAATCAATATCATAATAGAAGCCCTTTTCAATGGCTGGTCCAACCCAAAATTTAGCTCCTGGGAATGCAGCTTCTACAGCCTCAGCCATTAGGTGAGCAGAAGAATGCCAAAAAGTTGACTTCGCATCTAAATCGTCCCATGTCAATAGCTGCAAACTAGCATCCTCATGAATGGGTCTGGTTAAATCCCATACTTCACCATTAATTTTTGCAGCTAAAACCTTCCTTGCTAGCCCCTCACTAATGCTTTTTGCTATATCCAGCGCACTGCTCCCTTTTTCATAGCTCCTGGTAGCTCCATCGGGAAAACTTATTTGAATCATGTATTTAGTTAAAATTTGAGGGTGCAAAATTAGGTAAAAAAACGCCCCATTGTTGGCCTCCCCAGTAAGAGCTTTTCAACTATTTGCACTAGGGTTGCGTAATCTTTTAGAATCTTAACGCTTTGTTATCAATCTCTTGAAAGTGTTGCATGTAGCTTTGTGGAAGCATGAGATTGATTTGTACCCTTATTTTCTTGTTGTTCAATTCTTTGGTTTTCTCCCAAAACCTAACTGGGATTTGGAGGGGATATTTTGTTTCTGGAAGTAATTTGATGCCAGAACGCTACAAATTTGAAATTCAAATTTATCAGGAAGTAAACGCAGGCGTAAAAGCGGTAACTTATTCGTATAAACAGACTGAGTTTTATGCAAAAGCCGAAGCTACAGGCATCTTTACCAGCAAAACAAAAAACTTATTGCTCCAAGAAAACCAATTGGTCGAAATAAAAATGGGACCAAAAAGTCAAGCATGTGCCATGACCTGTTACTTGGAATATTCTAAAATTGGCAAACTCGAAACACTTGAAGGAACTTTTATATCGGAAAATACCAAGTCAAAAACCAATTGTGGTAATGGCAGGGTCTATCTTGAGAGAGTTGAAAAGACTGAGTTTGTGATGGAAGATTTTTTAAAGAAGAAAGCGCCACTTGCAAAAAATCCAGCACCAAAAATCAATACAACTCTACCAAAAAATTCAACTGGACAAGCAACTAAAAAACCAGGCGTAAAACCTGGCGCTGAAGACAATTTGATAGACAATTCAACTTCAATTTCAAAAAAAGTAGAGGTAGGTTCCAATCAATCTAATAACCAAGCTTCAGAAAAAATTGGAGCTGCTGCAGAAATAAAACCTAGTGTGCCTTCATGGGACAGTAGAAATAATAAGTTGGTGAAAGAAATCAAAACTGAAGCGCAAAAGTTTACTCTGCAGTTGTATGATAATGGAGAAATTGATGACGATACAATTTCTGTTTATCATAATGGAATTAAAGTAATTGATAGAAAACGCTTATCCTATCAGGCGCTTCAATATGAAGTAAACTGTACATCAGAGACAAGCAAACATGAAATTATTGTAGTTGCAGAAAATCAAGGCCGAATTCCACCAAATACAGCACTTGCAATCATAACAGCTGGCAAAAACAAATATGAATTAACACTCAGTACCACCAATCAATCGAACGCAAGTATTGTAATTGAGTGCAGTACAAAGCCTCCCCAGTAATTAGAAACTTACATTCCATGTAACTGATGGGATAACTGGGAATAGAGAAACCTGTTTGGCTGTAACACGCAAATCTCCTCCGCCCAAACTTCCTTCTTGATCAAAGTATATGAAATAAGGATTGAGCCTGCTGTAAGCATTATATAAAGCAAAGACCCAACTCGATTTCCACTTTCTTTCTTTTTTTGGAATGGGTGTATAGGTAGCAGAAAAATCTAGTCGATGATATGCCGGTAATCGGTATGCATTTATTCTACTAAACTCTTGCGTTAAAATACCTCCAACAAAATAAAATCGTTCAGGCATTGTAAATGCATTTCCTGAACCATAAATGAAGGTGGCAGCTAGTTTCCATTTTTTATTCAAAGAGTACATATTCACAAAACTCAGGTCATGTCTGCGATCGAATCTGCTTGGAAATTTATCACCCTGATTTAAATCAGGGAATCGTCTCCAAGTCCAACTCAATGTATAGCCCAACCAACCAGTCCACTGCCCTTTTGTTTTATTAATCAAAAACTCTGCACCATAACTCCATCCTCTTCCAAACACAAAATCTTCTTCAGGATCGCGTAGTGAAGGTGTGTATCCTTCTCTGTACTCAATTTGATTTTCCATGGTCTTATAATACACTTCCACAGAAGTTTCGAACATACCCGATTTGGTTTGATGAAAGAATCCTGCTGCATATTGCATTCCTAATTGTGGTCTTACACGAATAGTACTTGGCACCCACAAATCGGTTGGCAAGGTTGTTCCAGCATTGGTTACTAAGTGTATGTATTGAATATTTCTTGTAATGGCGGCTTTAAATGAAGATTGATCATTCAAACTATACCGAAGTGTTGCACGAGGCTCCAGTCCGCCATACGACTGCATTCTATCACCTCTTCCATAAACAGTACTATCAAGTTTGTTGCCATCCGCATCTCTTCTAAACATGGTATAGGGACCAACTTGACTAAAAAAACTATACCTCAATCCATAATTCAACTTTACCTTTTTTCCAATTTCCCAATCGTCTTGAATATACCCTGCCCACTCATGTGCTTGTTTTCTAGATGCATTATCAGGTGAAAAAGTGGTGCTACCCTGCGAACTACTTAAGAGGTTAGGAAAAAAGGTATGAAAAGTATATTGTGCGCCAAATTTCAAACGATGCTCTGGTGTAATAAAATAATCGAAATCATACTTAGCGTTGAAATCTCGAATTCCCGATGACAACCTAAAAGTGAAATCGCGCTGTGTACCTTGAAACGCAAAATTGTAATCGTTGTACACCAATGTCAAATTAGAAAACATTTTTCTAGAAAAAACATGATTCCAACGTATAGTTCCTGTTGCATTTCCCCAAGGCACATCGGTTGAGAAAGACCTTCTTGTATTACTGAAATTGAATTGATCTCTACCAAAATATCCGCTAACATATATCTTATCCTTATCAGAAAACTGGTGATTGAATTTTGCATTCACATCGTAGAAATAGTAACCCGACCCAAAAAAATTACTTTCTCTGCTCACAAATGGTTTTACCAAAGCATCGATATAAGTTCTTCTGGCAGAAAGCATAAAAGAGGACTTATCTTTCTTCACTGGACCTTGAACAGAAAACCGAGAAGCTATCAAGCCAATACCTGCATCTACTTTCCAATCATTTCTATTACCCTCTTTCATATTCACTTCAACAACAGAGGACAATCGCCCACCATACTGCGCTGGCATTCCACCTTTAATGAGTGTTACATTTTTGACTGCATCTGGATTAAAAACAGAGAAGAAACCAAATAAATGTCCAGTATTATACACCACCGCATCATCTAGTAAAATCAGATTTTGATCAGGTCCACCTCCCCTCACATAAAAACCAGCGTTCCCTTCACCCGCATTTCTAACTCCAGGTAACAACTGAAGTGTTTTCAACAGATCGGCCTCTCCTAAAAAAGCAGGTAAGGTTTTAACAGTGGTCATATTCATTTCAAGCTTACCCATTTGAGCACTCTTGACCTGATTTTCACGCTTTCGAGCAACAACGGTAACCTGTTCGAGGTTGGTTGAATTTGGCTGTAGATTGAAATCGTAATTAGTTCCGGCTTTTAATTGAAGTTGGAATGTTTGTGTTTGATAACCTACATAGCTACAAGTAAGTTGATAATTACCTGTAGGAAGGGTAATTGAATAGAAACCATACACATTCGTACTTACACCCTTTCCATCTTGTTGTACTGAAACCACTGCGCCAGAAAGGCTTTCTCCCGAACTGGCATCACGCACATAACCGTTTACAGTAAACTTTTCCTGTGCCGAACATAGTTGTATTGCGGCAAACATAAAAATAGTAAGAAGCCGTATAGCCTTCATCATATTACGCAATAACAAACAACAGGTAGCTATGTTCTATTATTTCCTTAAATCAACTGAATCCTGTACTTCACCACAAATGAGCATGGTCTTAGGAAGATATGGATTGCGTATATCTGAGATATTACTTAACCAAGTAGCACCTTTATCGTCAAATGCCATTGGACAAAACTGCTGATATACAACAGCTCGATCGTATTGAACTTTCTTCACCAACTCATATAACTGATTGCCCAACATCTCAAATGACTTACGCTTTTCATCTAGCACCTGCACAGCCTGCATGGCTTTGAGTTCAGCTTCCATGCTTTGGGTTAACAGCTTTGCATCTAGTAATAAACTAGTATCTGCCAATTCAGAAAATGCAACTCCAGCTATCGCCGTTACAAGTTTTTGCTCCGCTGCATTCACAGAATCAACTTTTTCTGCTACTAACTGATCTTTTAACTCATAATAGGCATTCAACATGTTCTCAAATGATGTGTTGAAAGCCTCAGAATTTGCACTCTTGCCTGTTAATTCTTTTGCAGGAGCCGATTCTTCTGTATTCTCTGTACCAGAGTTACAAGCTATAAAAGCTACCAATGTTAAGCTGAGTAAGTATTTCATTTTAAACTATTTTATTATAACTAATCCATCATTCATTTAGATACCCACCAAAATGGTCGTCTAAAAAATTTTGGCAAAGATACATTCATTTAACTAGGCTTCTTACATGTACTTTTGCCACTTTGGAGGAATTATGCTCATCGGACTACAAAATGTAACTTTTGAATTTGGTGCAAGAACCATTTTACGCAACGCTAGCTGGCACATCCATCCGGGTGATCGGGTTGGATTAATTGGTTATAACGGAACAGGTAAATCAACTTTGTTAAAGCTTTTGGTCGGCGAATACCTGCCAAGCGAAGGCAGCGTTGAAAAAGGAAAGGAAACTACACTGGGTTATTTGCACCAAGACTTGCTGAGTTTCGATACAAAAGATACTATTTTGGAAGTTGCAATGGGCGCTTTTGAAGCTGTTAAACGACTGGAAAAAGAAATTGAAATTCTTGGCGAAAAAGCAACAGCAACTAATGACGAGGCATTGCTCAACACCTATGCAGAAAAGCTCCATGAATTAGAAGTGCTTGGTGGCTATGAAATTGAACATAAAACGGAAGAAGTGTTGCACGGACTTGGCTTTGCAGATAGCGATCTTAGAAGACCTTACCAAGAGTTTTCTGGTGGATGGCGCATGCGTGTGTTGCTTGCTAAAATGATTTTACAATCGCCCGATGTACTGTTGTTGGATGAACCAACCAACCACCTTGATCTTCCTTCTATTGAATGGCTGGAAAAATATTTGCAGAGTTATCCTGGCAGTGTGGTAATTGTGAGCCATGATAAATACTTCCTCAATAGAATGGTAAACAAGATTGCTGAAATCTACCAACAAGAGCTTCATCTTTATACAGGCAACTACAGTTTCTATGAACAAGAGAAGGCGCTCAGAATAGAAATGCAACAGCGCGCTTTTGAAAATCAACAAGAATATATTCGTCAACAGGAAAGATTCATTGAGCGCTTTAAAGCAAAAGCTACCAAAGCAACGCAAGCCCAAAGTGCAATGAAGCGGTTGGAAAAATTAGAACGTATTGAACAAGTTGAAATTGAAAGGCCGAATATCAAAATCAATTTTAAAGTTGATACTGTACCGGGTAAAATCATTTGCAGCTTAGAAAACCTTACAAAGAAATTTGGCGAACAGGTCATTGTTCAACAAGCGCAAGCTGAAATTAATAGAGGCGATAAAATTGCGTTGATTGGTGCAAACGGAAAGGGAAAATCGACTGTACTAAGAATAGTTGCTGGGACAGAAAGTTTTGACGGAAAAAGACAGTGGGGACATAATGTAATGGAAAGTTTCTACGCACAGCATCAGTTAGAGGCGCTCAATCTTTCGCACACGATTCTAGAGGAAATGACAACCTGCGGGAGTGGTAAAACAGAACTTGAACTGAGATCTTTGTTAGGCTGCTTTTTGTTTAGTGGTGACGATACAGATAAAAAAATTAAAGTATTAAGCGGAGGTGAAAAAGCTAGAGTGGCTCTTGCAAAAGTAATTGCAGGGAAATCAAACTTTTTGTTGCTCGATGAACCTACCAACCACCTCGACATGCACTCTGTTGAATTATTAGCAGAAGCTTTGAGGAAGTATGAAGGCACCTATATTTTGGTAAGTCACGATCGATATTTCATTGCACAAACTGCAAATAAAATTTGGGAAATAGAAGACCATCAAATCAAAGAGTTTAAAGGGACTTATGATGAATGGGTTGAGTGGAAGGAAAGAATGAAAAAACTTCAACAAAACCAAACACAGCAAGAGAAAGTAACTGCACCAGTAATAGTTGCTCCTGTTCAGCAAAAAGTTCCAGAGATCAAGCAGAGTTCATTATCGAGGGATGAGCAAAAAGAGCTTCAACGATTGCAAAAACAAATTGCCAAATTGGAAGAGAAGATCAAAGAAAAAGATGCAGAAAAAACCAAAATTGAACTTGAGCTTTCATCTCCAGATAGCTATGCCAACATGCAAAAATTCAATGAGTTAGACAAAAAATATCACAGCATCCAACTTGAGTTGAACAATATGAACACGGAATATGAAGGACTTTTCGAAAAACTACTTGAACTAGAATCTAAGTAATTACCAATACCTAATTGGGTTTCTCCTAGCTGCTAAAATGTATTCCTTGATATTCATCCAAAATGCCATAATCATGTAAATGATTACTGGCGAGCCCATGGTTAAAAATGAGATATAAATAAACCACATGCGAATGCGAGAGGAAGCAATTCCTAGCTTTTCTCCCAGGGCGGTGCAAACCCCAAAAGCTCGCATTTCAAAAAACTCCCTGATTCTTTGCATATTTTGTTGAATATTTTACTGTGAAGCTACAACAAAATTATAGATAGAAGGAATATAAAAGTCCATTTCTGCTTTTTTTCGTCCCCGCGTTTCTCGTACCTTCGCCGTGCTCAAAATATTTATATTTCCAAAACTTATCAGACTATGGCGTTCGATCTCGACATGATTAAAAAATTGTACGCAGAAATGCCCGGAAAAATAGCCGCAGCGCGTACCACATTGGGTCGTCCCCTCACCCTATCAGAAAAAATATTATATGCTCACCTACACAGCGATATGCCTTTACAGGCGTTCGAAAGAGCTAAATCTTATGTAGATTTTGCTCCAGACCGTGTAGCTATGCAGGATGCAACTGCACAAATGGCGCTTTTACAGTTCATGCAAGCTGGCCGCCCTAAAGTAGCAGTTCCTAGTACAGTTCATTGCGACCATTTAATTACTGCAAGAGACGAAGCTAAAAAGGATTTAGAAGTAGCGAATGCTGAAAGTAAGGAAGTGTACGATTTCTTAGCTTCAGTTTCTAACAAATATGGCATTGGTTTTTGGAAGCCTGGAGCGGGTATTATTCACCAAGTTGTATTGGAAAACTATGCCTTCCCCGGCGGTATGATGATTGGTACCGACTCTCACACAGTAAATGCTGGCGGATTGGGCATGATTGCTATTGGTGTGGGTGGTGCCGATGCTTGTGATGTTATGGCAGGCCTTCCTTGGGAATTGAAATGGCCTAAACTAATTGGAGTGAAGCTTACTGGTAAATTAAGCGGTTGGACTGCTCCAAAAGATGTTATCTTGAAAGTAGCAGGTATCATAACAGTAAAAGGTGGTACAGGTGCTATTGTTGAATATTTTGGAGAAGGTGCTGTAGCTATGAGCTGTACTGGTAAGGGCACGATTTGTAATATGGGCGCTGAAATCGGAGCTACTACTTCTACATTCGGTTACGACGAAAGCATGAGCCGCTACTTAAAAGCAACTGGTCGTGAAGAAGTTGCTGCTATGGCTGATGCAATTCGTGAGCATTTAACTGCAGACCCTGAAGTATATGCTGCTCCTGAAAAGTATTTTGATCAAGTTATCGAAATCAATTTGAGCGAGCTTGAGCCACATTTGAACGGACCTTTTACACCAGATTTGGCTACGCCAATTTCTAAAATGAAAGAAATGGCTGCCGCAAATAACTGGCCTACTAAAGTTGAAGTGGGTTTAATTGGAAGCTGTACCAACAGCTCTTACGAAGATATTAGTCGTGCAGTATCATTAGCAAAGCAGGCCGTTGCGAAAGGCTTAAAACCTAAGGCTGAATATACCATTACTCCAGGTTCTGAGCAGGTTCGTTATACCATTGAAAGAGATGGCTTCTTGGAAGTATTTGATAAAATTGGGGCTAAAGTATTTGCAAACGCATGTGGACCGTGCATTGGTATGTGGGATAGAATGGGTGCTGAAAAGCAAGAGCGCAATACAATTGTTCACAGCTTCAACAGAAACTTTGCAAAAAGAGCCGATGGCAACCCAAATACAATGGCCTTTGTTGCTTCTCCTGAATTAGTAACTGCATTGGCAATTGCGGGTGATCTCACCTTCAATCCTTTGACAGATACGTTGGTAAATGAAAAAGGAGAAGCGGTTAAGCTAGATGAACCTACAGGAATGGAACTTCCTGAAAAAGGTTTCGCTGTAGAAGATCGTGGTTATCAAGCACCAGCAGCAGATGGAAGCGGCGTTCAAGTAGCTGTTGATCCAGCTAGTAAGCGTTTGCAATTATTAGATCCATTTGCAGCATGGGAAGGAACTGATTTGAAGGGATTGAAACTTCTAATTAAAGCAAAAGGAAAGTGTACAACCGACCATATTTCAATGGCTGGTCCATGGTTGAAGTTCCGTGGTCACTTAGATAATATTTCAAACAACCTACTCATTGGAGCTACTAACTTTTTTAATGAGAAAACTGATTCTGTGAAGAATCAACTGACTGGTGAATACGGCCCAGTACCAGCTACTCAACGTGCTTACAAAGCTGCAGGCATTGGTACTATTGTAGTAGGCGATGAAAACTATGGTGAAGGAAGTTCAAGAGAGCACGCCGCTATGGAGCCTCGTCACTTAGGTGTTCGTGTTGTTTTAACAAAATCATTTGCTAGAATTCACGAAACAAACTTGAAAAAGCAGGGTATGTTGGCATTAACTTTTGCTAATAAAGCCGACTACGATAAGATCCAAGAAGATGACAATATTGATGTATTAGGTTTAACTACTTTCAGTCCGAACCAGCCACTTACCTTAGTATTGCATCACGCAGATGGTACAAAAGATGAAATTCAAGCTAATCACACCTACAATGAGCAACAAATTGAGTGGTTCAAAGCAGGTGCTGCATTGAATATCATTAGAAAGCAAGTAGCAGGATAACATCCTAAAACATTTATATCTGAACCCGTCTTTTAGTTAAAAGACGGGTTTTTTATTACCTAAAGGCCTGTTGCTTGGTATAGTTTTGTTTAAATTTCCATATATTCATAGCCTAAAACGATTGACATGCCTTACACTTCTACTATTCCAATGGAGCAGTTGGATAAATGGCTGCAGGAAGAAAAATCACTCAAATTTGTAAAAGATCAGTTAGAACTGAGTGGTATGCCGTTAGAATTACAGAACGAGATGTATCAGCAATATAGAAAATCGAGAACTGCAAGGCGACAATGGCGGGGATTTATCTACTTGGGAATAGGCGCATTTCTTGGATTCTTCAGCTGCTTTCTAACTTTGATAGAAGCTTTCCCTTCTTTAAGTAGTTTAATTTTATACGGAATTACTGGCGTTGGTGTATGTATCATCTTTTATGGTCTATACAACATTTTCGAGGATTAAAACAGGTTATAGAACGAATCAAAAAAGCCGCTCTGGAAACAGATGCGGCTTTGTTTTTTTATTCAACAGATGATTTTTCTTCAGCTTGATTGGGCTTGAGCTCAAACTTGATTTTATTGGTTTCTTTATCAAAGTCGGCTACTAATGTATCGCCCTGCTTTACATTCATTTGAAGTATCTCTTCAGCCAATGGATCTTCTAGATATTTCTGAATAGCTCTATGTAGTGGACGGGCCCCGAACTGGACATCGTATCCTTTTTCAGCTATGAAGTCTTTCGCTTCTGAAGTGATTTCTAGTTTGAACCCTAATCCCTCCAAACGCTTGAAAACTTGAGCCATTAGAATATCAATAATAGAGAAAATATTTTCTTTGGTAAGTGAGTTGAAAATAATCACATCATCAATCCTGTTCAGGAATTCTGGAGAGAAGGTACGCTTCAGTGCTTTTTCAATAACAGCCTTATTGTTTTCTTCTGATTGTTGCACCCTTGTAGCAGTTGTAAACCCTACCCCATCGCCAAACTCTTTAAGCTGACGAACACCGATATTAGAAGTCATAATGATGAGGGAGTTTTTAAAATCAACCTTTCTGCCCAAACCATCTGTGAGCTGTCCATCATCCAGCACCTGTAATAGGATATTGTAAATATCTGGGTGAGCTTTTTCAATTTCATCCAGCAAAATAACACTGTAAGGCTTTCTACGAACTTTTTCAGTTAGCTGTCCACCTTCTTCATATCCTACATATCCTGGAGGTGCGCCAATGAGCCTACTAACAGTAAACTTCTCCATATACTCACTCATATCAATGCGTATTAACGCATCTTCTGAGTCAAACATATATCTGGCTAAAGATCGAGCAAGTTCTGTTTTACCAACACCAGTTGGACCTAAGAAAATAAATGTGCCAATTGGCTTCTTTGGATCTTTTAATCCAACTCGGTTTCTTTGAATAGCTTTCACCACTTTGGTAATTGCATCATCTTGTCCAATCACCATACCCTTCATATCCTCATGCATGCGACGAAGCTTCTCAGTTTCTGCCTGCACCATTCTCTTCACTGGAATGCCAGTCATCATGCTCACAACTTCTGCAATATGCTCTTCAGTAATAGGGTATCTTTTGGTTTTACTTTCTTCTTCCCATATTGCCTTCGCACTTTCTAACTCTTCACCCAATCTCTTCTCTTTATCTCTCAGAGCAGCGGCCTCTTCAAAACGCTGGCTTTTAACAACTTTATTTTTCTCTAGCTTAACCTCTTCAATTTGTTTCTCTAATTCAACGATTTCGTCGGGTACATTGATGTTTTTCAGGTGTACCCTAGCTCCTACTTCGTCTAATACATCTATAGCCTTATCTGGCAATAATCTATCCGTCATATAGCGATCGCTCAATTTCACGCAAGCTTCAATAGCTTCTTGATCGTATACTACGCTGTGATAGTCTTCGTATTTAGACTTGATATTATTGAGAATCTGAACAGTTTCTTCTACACTTGGTGGATCAATAATTACTTTTTGGAAACGTCTGTCTAAAGCGCCATCCTTTTCAATGTACATTCTGTATTCATCCAAAGTAGACGCACCAATGCACTGCAGTTCACCTCTTGCCAAGGCTGGCTTAAAGATATTCGATGCATCTAAGCTTCCGCTAGCACCCCCCGCACCAACAATAGTGTGGATTTCATCGATGAACAAGATAACATCACGGTTTTTCTCCAATTCATTCATAATTGCCTTCATGCGCTCTTCAAACTGACCGCGATATTTTGTACCCGCAACCAACGCAGCAAGATCTAGGCTAATTACTCGCTTATCAAATAAAACTCTACTTACTTTTCTTTGAACTATTCGAAGTGCAAGTCCTTCCACAATAGCCGTTTTACCAACACCTGGCTCTCCAATTAGTATAGGATTATTCTTTTTCCTCCTACTCAAAATTTGGCTTACACGCTCAATTTCTGCTTCTCTTCCTACAATTGGATCTAAATTTCCGTTTTCAGCCAATTTGGTGATATCACGACCGAAATTATCTAAAACAGGTGTTTTACTCTTGCCAGCTGCAGGTTTAGAGCCACTACCCTGACGAGCAGCACCATATCCCCCTTTCTTTTCTTCATCAAACTCATCATCGTTGTCCTCGGTGTATTCGCTCTTAGGAGCTGTACCAGATGTTCCAACCATGCCTAACTCATTCCTAAAAGCATCATAATCAATGTTAAACTGGTTAAGGATTTGCGTGGCTATATTCTCTTTATTACGAAGAATACTCAGCATTAAATGCTCTGTTTCTACCAAAGGACTTTTTAATTGCTTGGCTTCTAATACAGTTACACGAATTACTTTCTCGGCTTGCTTAGTAAGCGGAAGACTATTGATATTAGCAATGCTCTTACCTGTTTTGTCCTTTACAGCAAGTTCAATTTCTTTTCGCAATTCATATAGGTCAACATCTAGCTGACGCAATACTTTTATAGCATTATTATCGGCATCTCGAATTAAACCAAGAAGCAGATGTTCGGTTCCTATAAAGTCGTTTCCCAAACGAAGAGCTTCCTCTCTCGAATAAGAAATGATCTCTTTTACTTGGGCTGAAAAATTATTATCCATAATTCAAGTTGGATTTATACAATTATAACGAATATTTTTGACGAAAGTTAAGATTCGGGGGCGATAGAATTTATACACAATTGTTAATGTATTTAATATGTCAGTCAAAATTAATACCAAAGAAAAATTCAGTGTTGTTCAACCAGATATGGCAGTTTTGTCTGACAATCTTACGGACGATTTAATCAACACCTGCTTATCGTGCTTAAATAAAGCTCCAAAAAATGTGGTACTTAATCTTGAGAATATTGCCTCAATATCTGATGAAGCGGCCTCAAAAATTGTTGAGTTACAGCAACAGTTTTACGACAATAATGCATCTTTCGTTATTTGTTGCGTTCAGGAAGCAGTTGAAGAACAATTAGATAAAATGGAACTTCTAGAATTAATGAATACCACACCAACCGAATCGGAAGCCTGGGATATTGTACAGATGGAAGAAATAGAAAGAGAATTACTAGATTCAGACGATGTAGAATTTGAACAAAATAACTAATACATCAACTGTATGTTTGGGGTAACCATTTTAGGTAATAATTCTGCACTGCCTGCGTATGATCGCCACCCTACATCGCAGGTCGTTACTATTCACGATCAATTAATTTTAATTGATTGTGGAGAAGGAACGCAAATGCAAATGGCTCGCTATAAAATCAGAAGAAGCAAAATCAACCATATTCTTATTTCTCATTTGCACGGCGATCATTACTTTGGTTTAATGGGTTTAATCACAAGCATGGGCCTACTTGGAAGAGAACATGATTTGCATATCTATGGACCAGAGTATTTGCAAGAAATTATTGCACTTCAATTAAAAGTGGCCGATACACAACTTCCATTCCCATTGCACATTCATGCTATTAGAGAACCAGGACAATTAGTAGATTATCCGCGTTTTACCATTGAATGTTTTCCTACTTATCATCGAATTCCTTGTTGGGGATTTATTATTCGTGAAAAAAAGAAGCCTAGGAAAATTAATCGCGAGCAAGTGCTACATTATAAAATTCCGGCTGTCTTCTACGAGAAACTAAAATTAGGTGAAGACTATACTACCAAAACAGGAGAAGTCATCAAAAATGAATGGCTTACGCTGCCTAACTCTGAGGGAAAAAGTTATGCGTATTGTGCTGATACAATAAAGGATAATCGCATTGCATCGGCTGCAAAAGGTGTAACATTAATGTACCATGAAACTACTTACCTAAAAGATCTTTCAGAACGCGCTGCAAATAGATACCACAGCACAACCGTGCAGGCTGCAGAAATTGCAATTGAAGCAAATGTTAAACGTTTAGCAATTGGACATTTTAGCAGTAAATATGAAAAGCTGGATGGTTTTTTACAAGAAGCAAAAGCTGTTTTCCCTTCCACGGAACTAGCTGTTGAAGGCGTTACTTTTGTACTTTGATGTAGGGCTTTTTCAATACATAAATGAGTGAACTACATTGAGTATTATTTCGCCATGCTTTCCAGTTAGAAATACAGCCAACCAAAAAAGCTTTTATCAAACCGAAACTTTGCTTTTTATATTGTTCACTTAACATTGCTACGTACCAAGCATCAAACCACATGGGTTTTTGCTGTACAAGTTGAAGTTGATACTTATTTGCAAGAAAGGCAATGGTATGGGGAGCGAAATGATATAAATGCCTTGGCACATCGTATGCAGCCCAAAATTCACCATAATGCGTTGCGTCATGACTTGTATAATTGGGCACTGCAATTACAATATGTCCACCTAACTGTACCTTATCTATTAATTGCTCAAGCGTCGCATGTAATTCATGTACATGTTCCAATACATGCCAAAGAGTTACAACATCAAGACTATTGCTTTCTATCTGTTGGAGATAATTGGGTTCTTGCAATTGTATACCAAAATCACGTGCTGCAACCGACCTCGCTAAATCATCTGGTTCTAACCCAACCGAATCCCATCCTTTACTTCTCATCATCTGAACAAATGCACCAGTACCGGCCCCGTAGTCAAGATGGAATCCAGTTGAGCCTTGCAATAAACTCTTCAGCAATGAATACTTTCCTCTAAGCGAAAAATGTCTTGCAAAGTGATAAAGTTTATTTACTAAACCTCGTTTTGTATTATTGTGCGACACATAATTTTCAAAGCGATAATATGGACCAATGGTTGCTTGATCAGGCACATCTTGTGTAAATCTAAGATTACAGTCACTGCATTGAAACAAAGGGAACTGCCGTCCACTAACAGCGTGGTCCTTTACAAACAAAAAGTGACGAATATTTTTTCCTGAACAAACAGGGCATTCATTATAAGAAATGTTCATGACACTTACACGTAGTAGTACAACAATGCTCCAACACCTAGCAACAATAAAATAATAGCATAAATCCACCAATAATCTTCTTCGTCCTTTTCTAACTCCTTCTGAACCATAGTCTCCACTTCTTTATCAAGTTTATCTGGATTGTCATCTTCTTTTTTTGCAAGTGTTTCCATGTGCTTCGGCCTTGCAAACAATCCTTCTAAACTAACTTGAGGAAGTAGATCATGTGATTGACGTTCAGCTAAAAAAATGGTTTTACCATGATGATCTTTCTTAATAGAACCTAATCCCTTTATTACGAAGCCATGTTCCCCACTCATACCTTGTTTTGCTTTTAACATGAAATCATGAAAAGCTTGAATTGCTTCGGTTTCATCAATTGTTAGCTCTTTAGCAATAAAATTAAAAAAATGCTTATCTGCCTTTGCTAAACCCGGTTTATAGCGAACCATTGAGCTAGGAGCATGAATCAAGTTATTGGGTATATCCAATTGAGCAGGAATCTCATCTAAAAAGAAAGTACCTACCTCAGGAAGGCTCAATTGTTTATTAAGAATCAAGTATTTGTATAAAATTTGATGCATTTTTCAGCTCATTAACGGAACGAATATACAACACCTCCCAACACATTGAAGCCTAAGACCTCATATTGGTGCCAGCGTTGGTAGCGATTATTTAAAATATTGTTCATTTTCATCCAAACATTCAGTTTTGGCATCACCGCAAATTCCACCCCAATACTTGCATCTAATGCAGGCTTCAACTTAAACGCATCATTGTTTACATTTCTGTAAAAAGAGCCATCCCAAAAGAACATGTCTGCATTTAGATGTAAATCTTTAAAAAGTTTCCATTTCAATCCACTGGTTAATTCAAAAGGTAGAATTCCGAATGCTTCCCTACTATTGCTCAAATTGATAAAGTTCAAATAGGTGGCGGCTGCATGAACGGCTAATTTTTCGTGAAGCGTATATCCAACTTCTGCATGTAAACGAATGGCATCTGCAGAGCTCTCAAATGGTGTTGCAAAAAAGCGATTCCCGATGCCAGTATTTATAAAAACTGGCATATTTCGCATTCGCTGGTGAGATAATCTGGCATTATATGTTAAATATTGACCAGCAGCTCCTTTAATACCAATATACTGCTCAACAATTCTAGTATTCAATAAAGCTTGTGGTACTTGTATGAATGGGTTCATTTGTGCTAAACTTTGAAAGCTATTTTTTTGGAATGAACCAGCTATTCCTGCTTGAAGTACAAGTCGCTCACCCTTTAACTTAGCTTGTCCTTTAATGTTTGGCAGCATCGTAAAATTGGCGTTATCCCAACTTGGCATCATACCCACTTCCAACATGAGATTGGGTGTTTTGAAGTGTACAGATGGACTTACATAAAACAATGTGTTCTCCACCCTACTTCTGGCCTGACCAGGATTTAAATAGGTAAGATCAGCAGTGAAACCCAAATTCAAGTCAAAAAATCTACCTAATCTCTTTTGAAAGGGTGCATCAACTTTTAAATTAGATTCACCAATGCCCGCATCTAAGCCAAAATAACTATACTTGATTTTTGGATGATAGGTAAATCCGAAGCTATTGGGAGTTTTTCTGCGCATATCTACTTCTGCTCCAATAGTCTGAAAGTTTTGTCGCAAAGAATCTTTTGTAAAATTTAAGCTGGACGGTTGAAAGCCATATAGGAATTGCCCATTATGTTGGTATCTTAAAACTGTTGTCCATTCATGATTTAACCGGTCATTAAAAACCCCTTTTAATGTTGCACTAGTTCTACTAAATTCCTGAAATGGTTGTGTGCCCTTAGAGGAGGTATGTAAAGCATGCAAGTAAATCAAAGACTTTTTACCATCTCCAATCGACATAGCACCTTCTAGATAAGGAGTCTGAAAATTACCATAACCTACTTTTACGAATGCATTATTGTCAAAAGCAAGTGTACTATCTATATCTAATGCAAGAGGTTTAACTGGTACTGGATTGTATGAAAAAAATAATTGTTGAGATGGAACTGTATACTGCAATGGCATACGCACTGTATCCATATTCGGAGAGGCTGCATTAAAATTAATTTTAGCAGCATTTCTTAAAGATGGTTTGAAAGCAGATGTAATTACCACAGTTTTATCTGGAATGGTATCATTTAAAGAAACAGTTTTTGAAGACCGATTAGTAGGTTTTGATACAGGCTTTTTAACTGTACTTGCAGCCTTAGATTTTTTAGCGGGCTTCTTTTTTTGTGCATAAGAACTTACACCTGTTAATAGAGCACACACTAAAAATAATATGTTTATATTCATTTTCATTATTCGCATGTTTATTCTTATTTATTGTTGGATTGAAGCTGACGTAATCTTTGTGCAGCTTCTAGCTTGATTTCTTCAATCTCAGCATTTTCTACAATACTCTTATAAGTTGCTTCTGCATTGAAGTAATCTTTTTGAGCATAATAAATATCACCCAACAACAGGTAGCTCTTTGTAACCCAATAAATGTATGAGCCCATTTTTCGAATTACTATAAAAGCGTTCTTTTCAGCTTCTGCTAGTTTGTTTTGCGTGAAAAGAATTTCAGCAATCCTAAACTGAGCTTCTGCAGCAAACTCAGAATTTCCAATTGTTACTACATTTCTATAAGCTATTAATGCTTGTTCGTTTTGCTGCTGTAACTGATAGTTTCTAGCAACAATCATGTTTGCCATCATTCTATCATCGCTTGCAATACCTTTCAACTGAAGTAACTCTTCTGCATTAACAAGCGCTTCCTTCCATTGCTGTAATCTGTATTCACAACGCAACAATCCACGCATAGCTTCTAATTTATTTTCTTGCTGAAGTGTTACTTGCTTTAACTGACGATAATATTTAGCAGCTTCTGAATAATCTTTTTTCTGAAAGAAAAGAATCCTTGCAGTTTGCAATAAACTTCTTTCAGCATACTTATTAGGCGCTTTAATTGCAACTTGTTGATAGTATGGCAATGCTCCTAACTGATCTTTTTCGCTTACAAATATTTCAGCAAGAAAATAATTTGCTTCTAAAACATATTTGCCATTATCAAACTCTTCTAAATATTGTTGAAATCCTTTTTTTGCAGTAGCAAAATCACGCAAATCATACCTATTTGCAGCTACTCGATATGTAAGTGAATCTGCTTCAGAGAAAGATACATTCTTACCGTTTTCTCTCAAAAACTTAACATACTCGCCTGGCTGTTGTCGATCTACAAATAAACTACGCAAATATTCAACAGCATCATCACTCTCAGAAGTTCTGCCATAACGAACAATTAGCGATTTAAAATACTGCAATGATTCGTCATTTTTATTCAAATTAAAATGAGCAATACCCAGCTTCAATAAAACTTGTGGATGCAAATTTTCGGCTCTTTGATCATTTAAAATCTTTCTTAGAGGAATAATTGCATCATTAAATGACTCATTAGATAAGTATGCGTTGGCTAACTCTAATTGTGCATCTGGCAACAAATTACTTTTGGGATAAAGTTGCTCCATTTGTTGAAGTAACCGCATCTTTTCATTGGTAGCATTTCTAGCACCAGCCAAAACAGCTTTTTGAAAATAAGCATAATCAGAACTAGGCAATCCCCATTCTATAACCTGATCATATATTTGTCCAGAACGATTGTAATCTCGGTTCATGTAATAACAGTCTGCAATTCTTAACCAAACATCTTGTTCAATAGGTGTTTTAGGTGTAGTTCCTGGAATGATGATTTGATCAAAAAAGTTCAAAGCCTCTCTATACTTTTCTAGTTTCAAATAAGCATATCCCAAACTGTACTTTGCATTGGTGCTGTTAGCCTCGCCATTCGACTGAGGCATTTTCAAATAGTTAAGAAAATACTGAGTAGCTTGTTCCGAATTACCCATTCTATATGCCAACTCACCTTTCCAAAAATAAGTAAGTTGAAGCTGCTGATTGTTGTAAGGCAAAGTCATTACTTCAGATAACAATGCATCGGCAGCGTCTAATTGTTGTTCATTAATTAATTCAGTTGCTCTTCCAAAAATTATTTTCGGGTAAACTTGTCGCAAGTTATCAGTCATAGGCGACAAAGCTTTTACCTCTTCAAGCGCCTCTTTATAATTACTTGTGTTGGCTAACACATTTACATAAATTTCTTTCGATTCAGTAAAAAATCGGCTTTTGGGATATTGCTGACGAAATTGACGGAGCGACTGTAAAGCCTCTTGTAGATAATTCAATTCATAAGAGAGCTTTGCATAAGAAAATAAGGATACTTCTTGTTGGCTTGGATTAGAGTTATTGGTTGCACAAAATAAAAATGCATTTCTTGCATTGGGTTTATCATTTAGTTTCAGATAGGCATCGGCTAGTAAATACATGCTATTCTGAGCAAGCGAATCTTCTCTTCCACTTAATTGCTTAAATCCTTTTGCTGCCTTTTCCCATTGTTTAGTTTGGTAATAACAGTACGAAAGCTCATAAATATCTTCTTTTCGAGTCAATTTTGATTTCTCAACATATTCCTCCAAATAAGGTAAAGCTGCTTCATACTTTTGCTGATCAAACAACATGTGACCAAGCAGTTGTCGCATTTCTAAATCGTAATATTGCCATCCTGTTTTGATGGCTTTCTCGCCATACGCAATTGCTTCTTGTTTTTTCCCTTGGAAATAAAGAATCTCAGTGATATAAAAAGCTGTAACATTTCTATAATCAATACCTGCTTCTGCAATTCTAAAAGCAGGCAATGCTAAGTCATACCTCTTTTCTGAGAATTGAAGGAAACCATAATAATAATTTGCATCAATGTAATTTGGATCGTCTTTTAATTGGCGAACAACATCGAAAAGAGGAAGTGCTTTTCCAAAATCTTTTAAATAAAAATGACCATACCCTTGTTTAAATTTCATATCAGCTATTTGCGCATTGGTCAAATGTGCAATTCCAGCTTTTTCAAAATACTTTAAACTATTATTGTACTGACGCATTCTAAAATAATAGTCACCTAAATGATAGGCCAGCATTTCTACACGAGGACGGTGATGCTCTAAGTGAATATAATCAATAGCTTGCTGTAAAACTGTTGAGTCATTCAATCTTAAGCCACACAATAAATAATAGTAATTTACTTCAGTTTGAACAGTTACTGGAATTTGGCTCTCCCCTATACCGTGAGCATACATTGCTTTAAAGAGCGGATAAGCCAAACTATATTGCTCTTTTTGAATGTACTCTTTTCCCTGTTTGAAGGTTTGATCGGGATCTAGAACAGACATAGTTGCCTGCCCAATTGCCAAAATCGGCATCGCAAAAACAGCTATTGCTGCAATAATTCGTTGTTTCATAAATAGGGCACTTGGGTCAAAGGTTTTAGTTTGTTTCTTAAGAAAATGATAAAACCTGTTTAAAGTTAGTTCTGCCTGCTTGCATTATAGCTTGTACAAGTATTTTGTGGATAAACAGCAAGACCAGCTATTTTTGTCAACAAAAAAATGTACACATCGGAGTTTACTTGTAGGGTTAGATATGCTGAAACAGACCAAATGCAGGTGGTTTATCATGGAAATTATGTCACTTATTACGAAGTTGGAAGAACCGAATGGACCAGAACGCTTGGTTTTACTTATCAAAAAATGGAAGAAACTGGAATTATAATGCCTGTTGTTCGTATGCATATGGATTTTTTGAGGCCATTACAATACGACGATGAAATTACCATCAAAACCAGCTTGCCTAAGCTACCTAACGATCATAGAGTAACATTTCATCAAGAAATATGGAACAATGGTAAAATTGCTTCTAAAGCTGAAGTGACTTTATATTTCCTTGATAGGAAGACAATGGGCAAAGCAACTATTCCGAAAGTGCTTGAAGAAGTACTTCTACCCTATTATCAATCCTAATTACTTTCCAAACTTTTTACGAAGTAAGCTCAAAGCATCTTCCATGGTTGCAGATGGTGCAGGCTCTTTGTCGACTTTTTGCTTCGACTTAAGTTTTGCACCATTTTCTTGTGCCTGCTTTATACTCAAGGCAATCCTTTTCCTAGCAATATCTACCTCTAAAACTTTTACTTGCACTTTATCCTGCAGCTTCAGCACCTCCGAAGGATCACTTATATAATGGCTTGCAATTTCACTAATATGTACCAACCCATCCTGTTTAACACCTATATCAATAAATGCCCCAAATCTGGTAATGTTTGTTACAACCCCTGGAACAATCATTCCGACTTGTACATCATTAATAGAATAAATTGAAGCAAACTGAAACTCTTCTAATAGACTTCTCGGATCCAGTCCAGGCTTATCTAATTCATCTAAAATATCTTTAATCGTCATTACTCCAATTTCAGGTGTAACATACTTTGTAACTGGAATCTTTTTCAATAAGGTTGAATTACCTATTAGTGCTTTCACTTCAACTCCTGCATCAAGCGCTATTTTCTCTACTAGTGAATACGCTTCTGGATGAACTGCACTTGCATCTAAAGGATGAATTGATTGAGGTATTCTCAAGAATCCAGCACATTGCTCAAAAGCTTTTGCACCTAATCGTGGCACCTGTAACAATTCTTGTCGGCTCGAAAATGCTCCTCTCGACTGTCTGTACTGTACAATTTGTTCAGCAAGCGAAGGTCCAATCCCACTTACATAACTCAACAGATGCTTGCTGGCTGTATTCAAATTAACACCTACCTTATTTACGCAACTCACAACAGTTTGATCCAACCTTTCTTTCAGCCTAATCTGATTCACATCGTGCTGATATTGTCCAACACCAATGCTTTTTGGATCAATCTTTACCAACTCAGCCAATGGATCCATTAAACGTCTACCAATACTTACTGCACCTCTCACAGTTACATCATGATCTGGAAACTCTTCTCTGGCTGTTTCTGATGCAGAATACACAGAAGCACCATCTTCATTCACCAAAAAGACGGGAAGATTCAATTGAATTCCTCGAATCATCTGCTCTGTTTCTCTTCCAGCAGTTCCATCTCCAATTGCAATAGCTTCAACATTGAATTGCTCAACTAATTTTTTTACAGTATGCTCAGCTGCCATTAATCTTCCAGGCTCATGAATAAAGATCAAGTCATTGTGTAGTAAATAACCCTGTGCATCCAGACAAACCACTTTACAGCCGGTTCTATACCCTGGATCAATTGCTAGTAATCGCTTACCTCCTAATGGAGCAGCTAATAAAAGCTGTCGTAAATTTTCAGCAAACACTTGTATTGCTTCTTCATCGGCTTGCTGTTTTAATTGATTACGCAATTCCGTTTCCATAGCAGGTTGCAATAATCTTCTATATGCATCACGAATGGCACGCGATAAATGTTCTGATGAAGGATGTTGCTTTTTCTTTAACCACTTACGCTGCAATAAATCCAACGCATCTTCCTCTTCTGGTGCAATAGTAATACGCAAAAACCCTTCCATGAATCCTCTTAAAATAGCCAATACCCTATGCGAAGGGATTTTTGTGGCAGGTTCTTTATACTGGAAGTAATCTCTATACTTTGCAGCTTCTTCTTCTTTTCCAGCTAAAATTGTGCTTTCAACAACTGCATGTTTTTCAAACATTCCCCTAACTGCAGCCCGAGTATCTGCATCTTCTGCAATCATTTCTGCTACAATATCTCTCGCTCCTTGCAGGGCATCTTCAGGCGTAGCAACTTCACTATTTATAAAATTTGAGGGCAATTCAGCCCAATCTTCATCAGCTTGATCAATTAATAGAACTGCCAATGGCTCTAATCCTTTTTCTCGGGCAGCTTGTGCTTTGGTTTTGCGCTTTGGCTTGAAAGGCAAATAAATATCCTCCAATGCTGAAAGTGTAGTTGCTTCATGCAATGCAGACAATATTTCTTCGGTCATCTTACCCTGACCTTCAATAGTTTGCTGAATGAAGGTTCTTCTTTCAAAAAGCTCCTTACTCTTTTTAGCTGTTTCTTGAATGAGTTGTATTTGAACTTCATCCATTCCACCAGTCACGTCTTTTCTATATCGCGCAATAAACGGGATGGTAGCTCCTCCTTCAATAAGGCTTAAAACAGATTTTACTGAAGATTCTGGTAAAGAGGATTGCAGTGCAACTTCTTTCGAAAAGTCAACTATATTTTTTTCCATAAGGGCGGCGAATGTAAGGTGTAAATGCGACTAAAAAAATTGAGATGCTCAAGAGAAAAACATAATATTAGCACCGTCAGCCTGCAGAGAATTTTGAATCATTTTTTCAATAGCTGAACTAGCAACAGCTGGCTGTATGTGAAGTTTTAAATCTTCTAAATCACTGGGGATTTCTTGACCTGTATCTTCTGTCATTCCATAAAAAAGTCCCTGCTCCACCAATAACAAATAGCCATCTTGTTTTAAAAGAAAAGTTTTTCTGGTTGCAAGCGTATGCTGAATGGCTTTCTGAACGCGCTCATTATATAATACAGGATCTGGCAGTTCTTCATTGGGAAGTGTATGCAAAAAACATAAATATGGATCAAGCTGAAATTGCCTGATTAATTCACGCAAATATTGATACGCATCGGTTGGCAAATAAAACCTAGCATAGCTAGGAACTTTTTTATTCCATCTATCTATGGCTAGTCGAACATAACCCATTTGATCTTCAAAGCTGATCAATGCAAAAATTCGCTCATGAAATCTTTGACTTCTATTCCACTTAGGCCAGCATCTTTTAATTTCCATGATCTCTAACATAGAAGCCAACCATTCTGAAGGTGTTGGTGTACATGAAATACTGCTCACCTCTCTTAATAAGGCTTGCTTCTTAGCACTCAAATCCAATCCTTTAAAATGCTGCAACACTCGTTTCTTGACAGTTTTTGATTTGCCTATGTAAAGGATCTTACCTTGACTATCTTTAAAGTAATAAACACCTGGACCTTCAGTTAATGCCTGAATATCTTTTACTGGTACCGCAGGAGGAATAGACTGCTCTTGATTTTCAGCAGATAACATTTCTTGCAGTCCAGATTCTCCCATCTGTTGTATACACCTCTCTAATAATTCTGTAGTTGCCATAGCATCACCCAAAGCTCTATGACGGTCTTCATTTTGAATATCTAACTGCTCGCATAAAGCATTCAAGCCATACTTGCGCAGGCCTGGAAAAGCTTTTCTTGCCAAACGAATAGTACACAATCTTTTATTGGTTAAGCGCTTTCCCGCTTGTACCATATAATGCTGAATAAAGCTGAAATCGAAGTTTACATTATGTGCTACGAAAATTCTTCCTTTTAGAAGCGACTCAATTTTTGGAGCTACTTCCCAAAAAGCAGGTGCTTTGGCAACCATTTCATCAGTAATTCCTGTTAATCCAACCACATAAGGATCAATAGCTACACCTGGATTGATGAGCGTACTAAACCTACCTTCAACTTCTTTACCGTCATAGAGTACTATGGCAATTTCAGTTATACCGTGGTTAGCAGGTTGACTACCAGATGTTTCTATATCTACAATTGCATATAACATACGCATCTGCAAGCTACAAGCAAACTATTAAATCTCCAATCAATTTGGAAAGATTAAAGTTCAAATGTTAAAATTTTGTTGCGTTGTAACATTTTAAGCTCTCGAACGTACTTATGATTCAAACACAAACTGCCAGTATGTCAACTTTTAACATTCGTCCTGTAGTAGCTGTCGCCGTTTTAATGATATTAGGTACCAGCTGTTCTCAAAATATGGCTGAAAAAGCTTTAAAAAAAGCTGCATCTCTTGGTCGCTCTGCTTCCATGGCACATAGCACAACATTGGACAAGGAAGACATCAACTGCGGAAGTTCTCATGTTGAAAATTCAGGAACCAGGAGTTTATCGAACGACACGTATGACCGCCTACCTATGGCTGCCTACTAAACCGTTTTTCTAAAGAAAAGGCACCGTAATTCCTTACTTTTGCAGCCCTAAACAGGCTCTTATGAAGGAAATTAGCAAGAATTTTGAACATCAATCGGCAGAACAATATTGGTACGAACATTGGCTAAAAAATGAGTATTTTTCTAGTAAGCCCAATGAAAAAGAGCCTTATACAATTGTAATTCCTCCCCCCAATGTAACAGGTGTATTGCATATGGGGCACTGTCTCAATAATACCATCCAAGATATTTTGGCGCGTAGAGCACGCATGAACGGTAAAAATGCATGCTGGGTACCTGGTACTGACCATGCGTCTATTGCTACTGAAGCCAAAGTAGTGCAAATGCTCCGCGAAAAAGGCATTGCAAAGTCTTCATTATCAAGAGAAGAATTTCTTTCTTATGCATGGGAATGGAAAGAAAAATACGGTGGCATCATTCTTCAACAACTTAGAAAATTAGGTTGTAGCCTCGATTGGAATAGAACTTCTTTTACAATGGATGAGCACTACTATGCAAGTGTTATCAAAGTTTTTGTGGACTTGTACGACAAAGGCTACATCTATCGTGGTAAGCGTATGATTAACTGGGATGTCAAAGCAAAAACTGCACTAAGCGATGAAGAAGTGATTCGCAAATCGACTGCGCAGCAATTATACTTCTTACAATATGCCATTGTTGATGCACATGGAAATGTAACTGGAGAACATATAACTATTGCAACTGTGCGTCCAGAAACCATCATGGGAGATACAGCAGTTTGTGTACACCCTAAAGATCCAAGATACACTACATTGCACGGCAAGTTCGCTTTAGTGCCTTTAATCAATCGACGTATTCCTATTGTGCCAGACGACTATGTAGATATTGAATTTGGAACTGGTGCATTGAAGGTAACGCCAGCCCATGATATGAATGATTACCAGCTTGGGCAAAAACACGGACTTGAAGTGATAGATGTGCTGGAAGATGACGGTAGATTATCACCAGCCGCACAAATTTTTGTAGGTGAAGATCGTTTTGAAGCGAGAAAGAAAATTGTTGCCCAATTAAAGGAAGAAGGCTTCTTGGTAAAAACGGAAGAATACACAAGTGAGGTGGGCTATAGTGAAAGAACTGACACGGTTGTAGAACCAAGACTCAGTGAACAGTGGTGGGTATCTATGAAGAAATTAGGTGAGCCAGCTTTGAAGGTTGTAGCCAATGAAGAGATTACCTTCTATCCTTCTAAGTTCAAAAATCTGTACAGTCATTGGATGGAAAACATCAAAGATTGGTGTATTAGTCGACAGCTTTGGTGGGGCCATCAAATTCCTGCCTGGTACAATCCTGATGGTGCATTTGCGGTGGCAACTTCTAAAGAAGAAGCATTTAAAAAATTGCAACAAACGCATCCAGGTAATTATACCATAGACAATTTAAAACAAGATGAAGACTGCTTAGATACCTGGTTCTCATCTTGGCTTTGGCCCTTTGAAGTTTTTAAAGGATTGAGTGAACCAAACAATCCAGAAGTTAAATATTACTACCCAACGAATACACTGGTAACTGCACCCGAAATTATTTTCTTTTGGGTAGCAAGGATGATTATGGCTGGTATTGAATACCAAGGTCAGATACCTTTCAAAGAAGTATATTTCACAGGTATTGTACGTGATAAATTGGGAAGGAAAATGAGCAAGAGTTTGGGTAATTCACCCGACTTACTTGCTTTAATTGATCAATACGGTGCAGATGCTGTTCGCTTTGGTATTATGATTTCTTCTCCAGCAGGAAATGATATTTTGTTCGACGAGTCTTCGCTTGAACAAGGTAGGAACTTCAATAACAAAATTTGGAATGCGTTGAAGCTGGTGAAAATGTGGGAAGCAAGGCAGTCAAACGATGCCAACTTCAATGAAGGCTTCGCAATTGATTGGTTCAATCACCGCTTACAACAAGTTAAACTTGATCTAGATAAGGCATTTAAAGAGTTCAGATTAAGCGAGGCATTAAAAATTGTTTACTCGCTTATATGGGATGATTTCTGTTCTTGGTATTTAGAATGGGTGAAACCTGGATTTGAACAGCCGATTCATCCAACTGTGTATGCTAAAACTGTTGCTTTCTTCGATGAACTAATGCAGTTGTTACATCCTTATATGCCTTTCATCACAGAAGAAATTCATAGCATGTTCAACACACAAGATGTTGACTTATGCATCTCACAATTTAAACCAGCAGAAGCCCCCAATTCAGAATTCTTACAACAAGGACAATTACTAAAGCAGGTCATTACAGCTATTAGAGAAGCTAGGGCTAAAAATCAAATCAAACCGAAAGATACTATTCAGCTTTCTATTCAATCAGAGAGCACTACGCAATACAACGCAATTCGAAGCATCCTTACTAAACAAGTCAATGCATCAGAAATTAACTTTGTGAATGATGGAGTTGCGAATAGTATTGTAGTAGCAGTTGAAAAAGATAAGTTCTATTTAGTTGCAGAAGGACAAGAAATAGATACAGCATCACTAAAAGCAGAACTTGAAAAAGACCTTGTTTATCAAGAAGGTTTCCTCGCATCTGTAATGAAAAAATTAGGCAACGAAAAATTTGTTCAAAATGCAAAGCCTGAAATCATTGCAAATGAAGAGAAGAAAAAAGCTGATGCGCTTGCAAGAATTCAAACAATTAAAGAAAGCTTAGCCAATTTACAATAATGAGTGAGGTATCCATAAGAACTGCTAGTAAAATAGACATTCCCATTATTCAGGAAATTGCCTATGCAACCTGGCCATCTACTTATGGGCATATCTTAAACAAAGAGCAGCTCAATTATATGCTGGACATGATGTACAACTCCTCCTCTCTTGAAAATCAAATGAACCAAAATATCACTTTCTTTTTGGCGGAGTTGAATGGAGAGATTGTTGGATTTGCATCAACAGGTCGTGAGCCTATGGAAGGCATGTTTAAGCTGCATAAACTATATATACTTCCCAATATTCAGACTAAAGGAATTGGTTCTGCATTATTAGAGGCGGTCATTTTGTTTGCAAAGAAAAATTCGGGCGAACAACTTGTTCTACAAGTCAATCGTAATAATAGCGCAGTAGATTTTTATAAGAAAAAAGACTTCATTATTTTATACGAAGCCGACTTTGATATTGGCAATGGTTATCAGATGAACGATTATGTGATGGGAAAAATTATTTAGGGAAGAATTCACTTTCTTGGCTATAATTTAAATAGCTTTATTGCAGTAACCCCATATGGAAACAACCATCACAACTATTTTCGAAGACGAACATCTTCTTATTATTCATAAGCCTTCTGGAATTGCTGTTCAACACCAAGACAAAGCCAACAACTTAGGAGGACAAATCAATATAAACTTTCAAGCAGTGCACAGACTAGACCAGCGAGTGAGTGGCCTACTGATGCTTGCGAAAACTCCAAAGATTTTTAATGAGATCAGTAAATCTTTTCAAGAAAGAAAAATTCTAAAGAAATACAAAGCTGTTGTTGCACAGACACCCAAAATAGCTTCAGCTGAGTTGATTCACTTTCTGAGAAAAAATAGCCATCAAAAAAAGTCTGAAGTGTTTCAAAATCAAGTAGCACATAGCAAGGAAGCTAAACTTCGTTATCAAGTAATTGAACAATCCAATAGATACTGTTTGCTAGAGATTGAATTGATAACAGGTTTGTTTCATCAAATACGTGCGCAGCTTGCTAAAATTGGCAGTCCAATTGTAGGAGATCAAAAGTATGGCTATCCAAGAAGCAGTCCCGACGGAAGTATTTTCCTTCAAGCCTATTACATAAGCTTTCCTCACCCGGTTCATCAGCAACAAATGATATTTGAGATACCAATGCCCAGCTTATGGGAGAAATTTGGATTTAACTCTCCAATTATTTCACCAGATACTCCACTCGAAGCGTAATTGAAGCAGTCTTTTCTTTCGAACTGGTATTAAATGAACCCCCATAGCTATAATCTTCATTATCGTTTTTTCCAGTAATTTGGAATACACCCATATTGGCCTTCTTTAAAGAACCCAAGCCTGCTTTAGAATTTTTTGCAATGGTTTCTGCTCGAAGCTTCGCATCTTCAGCAGCCTTAGCAAGCAAATCAATTTTCAACTCGTTAAGCTTGCTGTAATAGTAGGCTGGTCTTTCTGAGTTAAACTCTATACCTTTTTGTAAAAGCTCAGTTACTTCTCTAGAAACTCTTTCAACTAATACCAAGTCGCTTGCGTTTACTTTAACTTCAGCGGATAAAGTATAACCACTGAAGCTACTACCTGCAACACGCCCTGCATCATCGTACTTGGTATCAAAATTCTTTTGAACATCAATACTTGAAATAACAATACTACTATCTGGAATTCCTTTTTGTGTGAGATATTGACGAATTTCTTTTTCGTCTTGTTTGATGGCAGCATAGGCTTGCTTCAGGTCAAATCCATACCTATTAAATCTTCCTTTCCATACAATTAAATCACTTGTAAAATCTTTTTCTGCCAATCCAGTTACAACAATGGTTTCAGTACTTGTAACCCGGTATTTATAGGCTCCTGCAATAATCCATCCTGTAATAATAAAAGCAAGACCTGCAATTAAAACATTTGAATAAGCTTTCATGTAGTTGTTTTCATGTAAGATACAAACTAGCGAAAGATTACACAATAGCTTGCAAAAAAATTATACCAATTGGTGGGTTTGCTTTATTACTCCCATTACAAACACACTTTGAACATGCCCAATATTCTCAACTTGACTCAGCTTATTTACATGAAAATCGTAATACGACTCCATACTTTCGGCAACTACTTTCAACATAAAATCAAACTCACCTGAAATATTATAACATTCAATCACTTCCTGCATTTCTTGCATACTCTGAATGAATTTGCCTCCCGCCACACGGTCGTGCTGTTTTAAAGAAACATAGCAAATAACCATTAAGCCTTTATTGACCTTTGCGTGGTCTAATAAAGCAGCATACTGACGAATGACTCCTTCTTGCTCCAAACGCTTAATACGCTCATGCACGGGAGTTGGACTCAAATGAATAGCGGCTGCGATTTCCCGAACCGTAGCTCTGCCATTTCTTTGCAACTCCCTCAAAATGGCGAGGTCCTTTTCATCTATTGAAGGTTTTCCAGATTGCATATGTTCTTTTAATCCAGTTATATCTGCAATATAAAGGATTTATCACTTATGAAGAGCCTTTTTTTGATATTTTGTTCTTTTAAATTGAATTTACACCTCAATTTTGTTCTATCTAATACCTTTGCGACACAATTAAATACAATATGTCAACTTTAACTACATCCATCGACTTCAGCCTTCCATACAAAGTGGCTGATATTAGCTTAGCTGAATGGGGTCGCAAAGAAATTCGTTTAGCAGAAGCTGAAATGCCAGGTTTAATGGCTATTCGTGAAGAATACGGCAGCTCTCAGCCTTTAAAAGGTGCAAGAGTAGCTGGCTGTTTACATATGACTATCCAAACTGCAGTTCTTATTGAAACACTTGTTGCTTTAGGTGCTGAAGTGAAGTGGAGCTCATGTAATATCTTCTCTACGCAAGATCACGCTGCTGCTGCTATTGCTGCTGCAGGTATTGGTGTATTTGCTTGGAAAGGCCAAACTATTGAAGAAGCTGATTGGTGTATTGAACAAACATTATTTTTCGGAAGTGCTGATCGTCCTTTGAACATGATTTTGGACGATGGTGGTGATTTAACCAATATGGTGTTTGATAAATATCCTGAGTTAATCCAACACATCAAGGGATTGAGTGAAGAAACCACAACTGGTGTACACCGCTTATATGAGCGCATGGCAAAAGGCACTTTACCTATTCCTGCTATTAACGTGAACGATTCAGTTACTAAGTCTAAGTTCGATAATAAGTACGGTTGTCAAGAGTCGTTGGTAGATGCTATTCGCAGAGCAACCGATGTAATGATGGCTGGAAAAGTAGCAGTAGTTGGAGGTTATGGTGATGTTGGTAAAGGTAGCGCAATGAGTTTGCGTGGTTCTGGCTGTCGTGTTATTGTTACTGAAATCGATCCAATTTGTGCTTTACAAGCTGCTATGGATGGGTTTGAAGTAAAGAAAATGATTGATGCTGTTAAAGAGGCTGATATTATTGTTACTGCTAGTGGTTGTCGCGACTTGATTACTGAAAAGCATTTTAGATTAATGAAGGACAAAGCAATTGTTTGTAACATTGGCCACTTTGATATTGAAATTGATATGGCTTGGTTGAACAGCAGCTATGGTCATACTCGCGATACCATTAAGCCTCAGGTTGATTTATATAACATAGACGGTAAAGATGTGATTGTTCTTGCTGAAGGTCGTTTAGTGAACCTAGGTTGTGCAACTGGACACCCTTCATTTGTAATGAGTAATTCATTTACCAACCAAACTTTAGCTCAAATTGAATTGTGGAACAACCACGCGAACTACGAGAACAAAGTGTATGTTTTACCTAAACACCTCGATGAAAAAGTAGCTCGTTTGCACCTTGCAAAAGTTGGCGCTCAATTAGATGAGTTAACTGAAGAGCAGGCTAGCTATTTAGGTATACCTCAGTTTGGACCATTTAAGGCTGAGCATTATCGTTACTAATTGAAATAGCACTTATAAAAAGGCCCGGCTTATTTTAAGACCGGGCTTTTTCATTAAGAGTTTATACATACCAGCCTATATCTTCATTAATGGCTATGTAAACAATTTCACCTTGCCTAAATCTTCCATGCGGGTGCATTACTATTGCCCGTTTATCAATATCAAGCAAAACTTCTATTAAAAAATAACCTCCTGCAAATTTTACACTATACACACTCCCCTTCCATGCCCCAACCGCTGCAGAGGATATTTTTAATTGCTCTGGCCTAAATAAAATAGGGCGCTTATTTATTGGAGATGGGAGGATACAATACTCTCCAAATAATCCAGCTACATATTCACTGGCCGGATGGTAATAAATATCCTGTGGCTTACCTTGTTGGATAACCTTTCCTGATCTTAGAACCAAAACTTCCGAAGCCCAAGTAAAAATATCTGTTGCATCATGAGTCACCAAAATCGTTGTTGTACCTAAGGTTAAATAAACTTCTTCGAGTACCTGTTTCATGATTCGTTTATGGAAGAAGTCCATATTAGAAAATGGTTCATCTAAAAGCAACAACGTAGGTTTTGCTAATAAAACTTTCGCAAGAACAATTCTCTGCCTTTCTCCTCCCGATAGTGCCTTTGTATTTCTCTTCAACAATGATCGAATTCTACACACTTCAACTATTACATCGAACTCTTCAGAACCTAATTTATTAGCAGCTTCTAATTCCTCTTCAACCTTATAATGATTTCTTAATTCAAAGTATTGACTAATATACCCTATTTCAGGATGACCAGGCAATAATTGTTCAGAAGGGCCTTTTACTTTTTGATTGTTCAAATAAACAGCACCTGATTGAGCATCTAAAATTCCACCTATCACTTTTAGAAGAGTGGTTTTGCCCGATCCTGTTTCACCAACAATAGCCAGTTTAGCAGATTTACTTAAAGAAAAACTAACATGGTCCAGAGCTGGCTGATCCATTCCTGGGTGTACAACTTGATCTACTTTCAACAAGGCCATATATGCAAAAGTAACGCCTTTATATTGAATGCCTGATACTTACAAATGAAGATAGTTTTCAAGAAAATGCACTACCTTTATCTGAATCTGCCAAGACCTTCACACCGCCTTCACAGATTGCAAACACGTAAATAATTTAATCAATATATGGCAGATTCTTGGAGCAAAAGAGAAAGAGAAAAGAAAAAACAACAACAAAAAAAAGACAAGGCGGAAAAAAAACTTGAAAAGAAATCAGGTACTAAATCAGGCAGTAGCCTCGATGATATGATGGCTTATGTAGACGAGTATGGCAATATTAGCAACACGCCACCCGATCCCAACAAAAAGAAAGTTGAAGTTAAGTTAGAGGACATTCAAATTGGTGTTCCCAAGTGGGAAGCTGCAATCGAAGAAGGTCCAAGAACTGGTATAGTGAGCTTTTTTAATGAATCTAAGGGCTATGGCTTTATTAAAGATCTTAATACTCAAGAAAGTATTTTTGTGCATGCAAATGGATTAACAGAACAAATTAAAGAGAACAATAAAGTATCTTTTGAAATTGAAATGACCCATAAAGGTCCTTCTGCGATACAGGTAAAACTAGTTAAGTAATTTTTTTGATCCCTTCCTAAAAAAGTAAAGGCTGCCCTATGGACAGCCTTAGTTTTTTATGCTAATTCGCTTGTAAATTATTCGAACTTAAGGTCAAGACCCAAGCCTCTTAATTCGTGCACCAATACATTGAATGATTCAGGCACACCAGCTCTTGGAATGTTTTCACCTTTCACAATAGCTTCGTAAGTTTTAGCGCGACCAATGATATCATCGGACTTAATGGTGAGTAATTCTTGTAAAATATTAGAAGCACCATAAGCCTCTAATGCCCATACTTCCATTTCACCAAAACGCTGACCACCAAACTGAGCTTTACCACCCAAAGGCTGTTGCGTAATTAAACTGTATGGTCCAATTGAACGAGCGTGCATCTTATCATCTACCATGTGGTGTAGTTTAATCATGTAAATAACACCTACAGTAGCTTTTTGGTGGAATCTTTCTCCGGTTTCACCATCAAATAGATATGTATGACCATTTCTAGGAATTCCAGCCTGCTCACAATATGATTCAATTTCATTTGTACTTGCACCATCAAAAATTGGTGTTGCAAACTTTACACCCAACTTTTTACCTGTCCAACCTAAAATGGTTTCATAAATCTGACCAAGATTCATACGAGACGGTACACCAAGTGGATTCAATACAATATCAACTGGAGTTCCATCTTCTAGGAATGGCATATCTTCTGCACGAACAATTTTAGCAACGATACCCTTATTACCGTGACGACCAGCCATCTTATCACCCACTTTCAACTTACGCTTTACAGCCAAGTAAACCTTAGCAAGCTTTAATACACCAGCAGGTAATTCATCACCAATTGAAATGTTGAACTTCTCACGCTTATAACGACCAAGTTCTTCGTTGTACTTAATGTTATAGTTGTGTAAAAGCTTATTTACATACTCATCAATCTCAGCATCACCAGTCCATCCAAGCGGATTAACATTCTGGTAGTCAATTGCAGCTAGGTTTTTAGCATTGAACTTAGCACCCTTCCCAATTAATACTTCTCCAAAATTGTTAGAAACGCCAGCAGAAGCTTTGTCTTTCAACAAGACCTGCAATTTGTTTACTAACTGCTCTAACAAATCTTCTGCACTCTGCTGATGCAATTTCTCTACTTTTTCAAGAAGTGCTTTCTCGCGTAGTTTAGAATTTTTATCTTTTTTAGCACGTTGGAAAAGCTTCTTATCAATTACAACACCCTCAGTTCCATTTGGTGCTTTCAGAGAAGCATCTTTTGCATCACCAGCTTTGTCACCAAAGATTGCACGCAATAGTTTTTCCTCTGGAGTAGGATCACTTTCTCCCTTAGGAGTAATTTTTCCTATTAGAATGTCACCTTCCTTAATGCTAGCACCAATTCTGATTATACCATTCTCATCCAAATCTTTAGTAGCTTCTTCTGAAACGTTTGGAATATCTGGCGTAAGCTCTTCTTCACCTAGCTTGGTATCTCTTACCTCTAATTCATATTCATCTATGTGAATTGAAGTAAATAAATCTTCACGAACCACTTTTTCACTAATTACAATGGCATCTTCGAAGTTGTATCCTTTCCAAGGCATGAATGCTACCTGTAAGTTTCTTCCTAGTGCCAATTCGCCTTCGCGAGTTGCATAACCTTCAGTCAAGAAATCACCTTTCTTAACTTTTTGTCCTTTTTTAACTGCAGGACGAAGGTTAATACAAGTTGATTGGTTGGTCTTAATGAACTTTGTTAAGCGATAAACAATCAAATCATCTTCAAAGCTTACCAAACGATCCATATCATTACGATCGTAACGAACATGAATTTCTTTAGCATCAACAAACTCAACAACACCATTTCCTTCAGCGTGAATTTGGATACGTGCATCACGAGCTGCCTTACCTTCCAATCCAGTACCTACAATTGGATTCTCTGGACGAATTAATGGAACAGCTTGACGTTGCATGTTTGATCCCATCAACGCACGGTTGGCATCATCGTGCTCAAGGAATGGAATCAATGACGCACTCAAACCTACAATTTGGTTTGGAGCTACGTCCATATATTCTACTTCTTGCTTATCAAGAATAGGGAAATCACCTGTTTGACGAGAAACAACTTTATCTTCTTCGAATTCACCCTTTTCATTCAAAGGAGAATTACTTTGAGCGATTTTAGCTGTATCCTCTTCTTCTGCCGATAAGAAAGTAAGTTCTTTCATATTCACTTTGCCATTCTCAACTTTTCGATACGGAGTTTCAATGAAGCCCATATCGTTGATAGTTGCGTGAACGCAAAGTGTTGAAATTAATCCAATGTTTGGACCTTCAGGAGTTTCAATAGTACACAAACGACCATAGTGTGAATAGTGTACGTCACGAACTTCGAAACCGGCTCTTTCACGACTCAAACCACCTGGTCCGAGCGCAGAAATACGACGCTTGTGTGTAATTTCTGATAGAGGGTTTGTTTGATCGAGGAATTGTGACAACTGAGAGGTACCAAAAAATGAGTTAATAACAGAAGATAAAGTTCTTGCATTAATCAAATCAACAGGAGTAAACACCTCGTTATCGCGTACATTCATACGCTCACGAATAGTTCTAGCCATACGAGCAAGACCAACTCCGAATTGAGCATACAACTGCTCACCCACGGTTCTTACACGACGGTTACTTAGGTGATCAATATCATCAATTTCGGCTTTGCTATTGGTTAAGCGAACCAAGTACTTGATGATTTCAATGATATCTTGCTTAGTCAATACTTTCTTTTCTAATGGGAAAGTAAGACCTAACTTTTTATTGATTTTATAACGACCTACTTCTCCTAAATCATAGCGCTTGTCTGAGAAGAATAATTTATCAATAATACCACGTGCAGTTTCATTATCTGGAGCATCAGCACCGCGTAATTGACGATAAATATGCTGAACTGCTTCTAATTCGCTGTTTGAAGTATCTTTATTAAGCGTATTGTAAATAATAGCGTAATCACCACCAACATTTTCCTTTTGAATGAAAACGCTCTTCACTTCCATATCAATGATGGTTTGAATTGAGTCTTCATCCAGCACTGTATCGCGCTCCATTACAATTTCATTACGCTCAATACTTACCACTTCACCTGTATCTTCATCTACAAAGTCTTCTACCCAAGTACGAAGTACACGAGCAGCAAGTCTCTTGCCAACACAGTCAGCCATCGATTTTTTGTCCACTTTCACTTCATCGGCCATTCCAAACAGCTCAAGAATATCTTTATCTGTTTCAAAACCAATTGAGCGCAATAAAGTAGTTACAGGGAATTTCTTTTTACGATCGATATAAGCATACATTACATTGTTAATGTCTGTAGCAAATTCCATCCATGCACCTTTAAATGGAATTACTCTTGCAGAGTATATCTTAGTTCCATTAGGGTGAATAGACTGCCCAAAGAATACTCCAGGTGAACGGTGTAACTGACTTACAATAACTCTTTCTGCACCATTAATTACAAATGTACCACGAGGAGTCATGTAAGGAATATTACCTAAAAACACATCTTGAACGATGGTCTGGAAGTCAACGTGTTCTTCATCATTACAGCTCAAACGAAGTTTTGCTTTCAAAGGAACTGCATAAGTGAGTCCACGCTCCATACACTCTTCAATAGTATATCGAGGAGGATCAATAAAGTAGTCCAAAAACTCCAACACGAAAATGTTGCGCGTATCTGTAATTGGAAAATTTTCTTTAAACACACGGAACAAGCCTTCGTTGTTACGCTTGTCGGGGGTGGTTTCTAATTGGAAAAACTCCTTAAATGATTCTAACTGGATGTCTAATAAGTCGGGAGCTTCAGCCAGGTGTTTGGTTTTGCCAAAACTAATCCTGTTGTTCAAATTTAATGTTGACATAGTATGTTGTAAACCGGTTTTTTTTGCGATCATTATAAGTAAAAAGCCGCCGCCTTTTACCCTCATTATCAGGCAATTAGGGAATAAATGGCCATTTTCCCCTTTTGCCGGTACGAACTAGCCCAATTTTAAGGATGGCAAAGGTAACAAAAGTGAGCGAACCCGAAAAATCAATTTTCTGCAAAAAAAATCTCCGCCACAATGGGCGGAGACCTCAATGAAATAAGAAGGATTACTTAATCTCAACTTCAGCACCTGCTTCTTTCAACTTAGCAGCTAAATCATCTGCTTCAGCCTTAGAAACGCCTTCTTTTACAGCCTTAGGAGCGCCATCAACTAAGTCTTTAGCTTCCTTAAGACCTAAACCAGTTAATTCCTTCACAATTTTAACTACGTTCAACTTAGATGCACCACCATTTACTAGGATTACATCAAAAGCAGTTTTTTCTTCAGCAGCAGCTGCGCCACCACCGTCGCCAGATGCTACTACTACTGCTGCAGCAGCTGGTTCAATTCCGTAATCAGCCTTTAATACGTCAGCTAATTCTTGTACTTCTTTTACAGTTAGGCCAACTAGTGTTTCGGCCAAGGCTTTAATATCTGCCATAGTTTTTACTTTTAAACCGCCTTCATTGTATAATTTACTCCGGCGGATGGTTAAAAAATAGGCCTCATTTTACCTCAGAGGCATTGGTTATTTACAAATTACTCAGCAGCTGCACCTTCAGCTTGCTTCTCGTGGTGGTGCAATAATGCAGCCAATACGCGCTTAGCAGGCGACTGTAACAATCCAATTACTTCACCAATCAATTCATTCTTAGTCTTGATCTTCGTGAGAGCAACTAATTGATCATTTCCAGCATAAATATCTCCGTTTATAAACGCTGCTTTCAATAATGGCCTTTCGTTATTTGCTTCCTTACGGAAAGAGCTAATAATAAGTGCAGGCTCTTTAGGATTTTCACTAAACATTAGAGCTGTTACGTTATGCAAGCTATCGTACATACCTGCATATTTTTCACCATCTAATTGCTCTAATGCCTTGCGAATTAAAGTGTTTTTAGCAACCTTCATTTCAACTTGCTTATTAAAGCAAGCGCTACGAAGTTTACCAATTTGCTCTACAGTTAGAGATTCTGTATCTGTAACGTAGAAATTATTGTATTGTGAGAACTTCTCCTTGAGTAGTTCAATCACTTCATTTTTTTGTGCTTTGGTCATTTCTTACTTTTTTAAAACCCGGGTCATCTCCGAAATCGGATCGCAGGGATTAGTTTAATAATGATTTGGTATCTACAGCAATACCTGGACTGATGGTGCTAGCCATGCTCACAGCTTTGAGATAGGTACCTTTTGCAGCAGAAGGCTTTAATTTAATAATAGCATTGATTAACTCAGCACTATTTTCAGCAATTTTCTGCGCATCAAAAGAAACGCGACCAATTGAAGCGTGAACAATACCCGCTTTATCAACCTTAAAGGCAATTTTACCACCTTTTACCTCAGTTACAGCAGCAGCTACATCATTGGTAACAGTCCCGGTCTTTGGGTTTGGCATTAAGTTTCTTGGTCCTAATACTTTACCTAACTTACCAATTTTAGGCATTACAGAGGGTGTTGCAACTATTACGTCAACATCTACCCAACCACTTTCAATTTTAGTAATGAACTCATCTAGTCCTACATAATCAGCACCTGCTTCTTTAGCTTGTGCTTCTTTATCAGGCGTACAAAGAACTAAAACTTTCTTTGTTTTACCAGTACCATGAGGTAAGCTAACAGTACCTCTTACTTGCTGATCTGCTTTCTTTGGATCAACACCCAAACGAATGTGCAAGTCAACAGAACTATCGAAACTAGTGCAGTTAATTTCTTTTACTAGTGTAGAAGCATCTTTTAGGGAATAAAACTTATTCTTATCCACCTTAGCTTCAGCAATTTTTCTTCTTTTTGTCAAAGACATGTTATTGAAATTTTAAGGTGAATGATTAATTATTTTCCCAAGGCGCTTTACCTTCAACAGTTAAACCAATACTGCGTGCAGTACCAGCAACCATTTTCATTGCGCTTTCAACGGTGAAACAGTTCAAATCAGGCATTTTATCCTTTGCAATTTCTTCAACCTGTGCCCAAGTTACTTTACCAACTTTGTCACGATTGCTTTCTTTAGATCCTTTTTGGATCTTAGCAGCTTCCATAAGCTGAATTGCAGCAGGAGCTGTTTTGATAACAAAGTCGAAAGACTTGTCTGAATAAACTGTAATGAGAACAGGTACTACCTTACCCATTTTGTCCTGCGTACGAGCATTGAATTGCTTGCAGAACTCCATAATGTTTACACCCTTTGAACCGAGTGCAGGGCCTACTGGAGGCGCAGGGTTGGCTTGTCCGCCTTTAACCTGCAGCTTCACATAGCCGGAGATTTCTTTTGCCATATAAAATTATTTTGGTGTTAGCGTTCCGTTTTGGGCGGAACTCCCATTTTTGACCCGAAGGTCTGTTAAAGAACTTTTGGGGTGCAAAGGTAGTAAAATCAATAAAACGAACAAGCATTTAATAAAAAAACCCTCAAAGAGGGTTTAATTAAGCTTTTCTACTTGCATATAGTTGAGCTCAACTGGAGTAGCTCTTCCGAATATTTTAACAGTTACTTTCAACTTCTTCTTATCGTCGTAAATTTCTTCAATAACACCGTTGAAGTCGTTAAATGGTCCTTCAATAATTTTGATGGTCTCACCAATAATGAAGGGTTCACTTAAACTTACACCCATATCGTTCATTTCATCTACCCTACCCAACATTTTATTGACTTCAGCTTTACGCAGGCTAATGATATTTCCCTTACTTCCTTTTCCATCTGTAAGAAAATGCATTACATTGCTAATATTGCTAATGTATTGAACCATATCATCATTCAGCTTACCATCTAAGACTTCCATCATTACATATCCTGGGAAATAGTTTTTTTCGCGCATCACTTTTTTACCATTCTGCACTTTATAAACCTTTTCCATAGGTAAGAAAACCTGCTTAATAACAGGCAACCAACCCATTCTAGAAATTTCTTTATCTAAATGTTCTTTGACCTTGCGTTCCTTACCACTAACTACACGCAATACATACCATTTGGTATTATCAGCGGGTGGTGTATTTTCCATTGCAGGTACCAATGTTTCTTCCATGAACGCTTACTTAAACAATGAATAAATGAGTTTCAATAATTGGTTGCTGCCAAGGTCCATTATCCAAACCATTGCAGTAATGATGACAGTTGCAACCAAAACAATAACAGTACTTTGCTGTAGCTGAGACCAAGTAGGCCAAGTAACTTTTTCCAGCAATTCCTGGTAGCTTTCTTTAAAATAGGTTGTAATCTTATTCATTTGTTAGTTGGATAGCCTTTGACACGCAAAGGCAATTTCAAAGTTTAAATTGCACGGGCACTAGGATTCGAACCCAGATCAAAGGTTTTGGAGACCCGTATGCTACCGTTGCACCATGCCCGTGTATTGTTCTCATTTCAAGGAAACTAGAACAAAAAAAAGAACTTTTCATTTAAGAACAAAGTACCTAGGTTTATCCCAAGGTACTTTGTTATATATGGAGGGTGCGTATAATTACGCCCTACCTGATTACTTTAGGATTTCAGTAACCTGACCGGCACCAACTGTTCTACCACCTTCACGGATAGCGAACTTCAATCCTTTTTCCATAGCGATAGGAGCAATCAACTTAACGCTTAAGTTGATGTTATCACCAGGCATAACCATTTCAGTACCTTCTGGTAAAGTCACTTCACCAGTTACGTCTGTAGTTCTGAAATAGAATTGAGGACGGTATTTGTTAAAGAATGGTGTGTGACGACCACCTTCTTCTTTGCTCAATACGTAAACTTCACCCTTAAACTCAGTGTGTGGAGTAATAGAACCTGGCTTACAGATAACCATACCACGACGGATTTGAGTTTTTTCAATACCACGAAGTAATAGACCTGCGTTATCACCAGCTTCACCTTCATCCAATAACTTACGGAACATTTCTACTCCGGTTACAGTTGAAGTTAAAGGTGCTTCAATCAAACCTACAATTTCTACACCCTCACCAACCTTAATTTTACCACGCTCAATACGACCGGTAGCAACAGTACCACGCCCAGTAATTGAGAATACGTCTTCAACTGACATCAAGAAAGGAAGATCGATTGGACGTGGAGGAAGAGGAATGTAAGTGTCTACAGCTTCCATTAACTCATCAATTGCGCTTAACCACTGGCTGTCACCAGCTAATGCGCCAGTTGCAGAACCCTTGATGATTGGAGTATTATCGCCATCAAATCCATAAGAACTTAATAACTCACGGATTTCCATTTCAACTAATTCTAATAATTCTGGATCATCTACTAAGTCAACCTTGTTCATGAAAACTACGATACGAGGTACACCTACCTGACGAGCCAATAGGATGTGCTCTTTAGTTTGAGGCATAGGACCATCAGTAGCCGCAACTACAAGAATAGCACCGTCCATCTGAGCAGCACCAGTAATCATGTTCTTCACATAGTCAGCGTGACCTGGACAGTCAACGTGCGCATAGTGACGATTAGCAGTTTGGTACTCAACGTGAGCAGTGTTGATAGTGATACCGCGCTCTTTTTCTTCAGGAGCACCATCAATTTCATCATACTTCTTCGCCTGAGCCAAACCTCTTGATGATAAGATTGTAGTGATGGCTGCAGTCAAGGTGGTTTTACCGTGGTCTACGTGACCAATGGTACCAACGTTTACGTGAGGTTTCTCCCTCTTAAAGGTCTCTTTAGACATTTTATCTGTTTTTGTTGTGGTTTATAATGACCAGTCCATGACCACAGCGCCATAGACCATCGGTTTCCTATTTTTTGTAGCTCTCTGAAAAGTACCCATTACCTCAAAATTCATTTCTCGTTTTCCAGATGACCACTTTTGAGCCATTGATGAGAATTGAACTCCTAAGTCTTAGTCAGCAACCAGAGCAGCTTCGCTCCGTTTTGTCTAACAACCTTCCTGAGTCCAAAGGATGCATGATCCAATTCTCTTCAAAAACTTTTGAGCCGTTGATGAGAATTGAACTCACGACCTCTTCCTTACCAAGGAAGTGCTCTACCACTGAGCTACAACGGCTTGTAACAGCATTGGGATCAATCTCACCAAAGCAAAAAAAGAACTACTCGAGCGGGAGACCGGGCTCGAACCGGCCACCTATAGCTTGGAAGGCTATCGCTCTACCAAATGAGCTACTCCCGCTTATTTGACCGCCTTTCGGGGTGCAAAATTACAAAAAAGAAAGAACAAAGACTTCACAATCGTCATTATGAAGCTGTAGTGGGCAGGAGTGGATTCGAACCACTGAAGTCGAAAGACAGCGGATTTACAGTCCGCCCCATTTGGCCGCTCTGGAACCTGCCCTCCAAAAAGAGGAGCCACTTGTCGGACTCGAACCAACGACCTGCTGATTACAAATCAGCTGCTCTACCAGCTGAGCTAAAGTGGCTTATTGATATTTGCAGGAGAAGCAAGTGCTACTTGTTAATGCCTGCGCACAAAGAACTACCCCGTTTTTTGGGATGGCAAAGGTAATGGAAAACTTATTTCAACAAAATTTCATGAAAGAAAAATTTATTCATGTTGTAAAAATGTGAATTGGTCTCATGTTTATCAACATTCTTTAGGCATAAATAAATAAAAAAACCTCCCGAAGGAGGTTTTGCCATTAAGCGGCCATTTTTTCTTTTTTTCGTTTTATCTGATTCGAAAGTGAATCAAGCGCATTGTCGAAAGACTCTTCAAAAGATTTAGAAGTGGCTTTTACAAAAAACTGTTGTCGAGGCACTTGCACCCTAATCTCAGCAACTTTGTCTTTGATGTTATGGACCACATTATCCAATTTCAAAAACACATCTACTTTCAAAATTCGGTCATGAAATGTTCCGATTTTTTGAATTTTACGGTTTACATAATCCAGCAATTTAACATCTGCATCAAAATGAACCGTTTGAATGTTGACATTCATATCTACACACGTTTTTAGGTGAGAAAATACATTGTTTTAAAGATCTTCCCGATTTTATCGGACGTTCAAGATAAGATTTTTTTGAAATGAAGCCAACTGAATCTAAGTTTTTTTTTAAGCCTTAGGATGTGCCTGTTGAAAAACCTTTTTGAGCTGCTCAATACTATTGTGTGTATATACCTGCGTTGCAGCTAAACTACTATGACCCAGTAGTTCTTTTACTGCATTTAATTCAGCTCCGTTATTTAACAAGTGTGTAGCAAAACTATGCCGCAAAACATGGGGACTTTTCTTTTTGGCGGTGGTAATGAATGCGAGATAATGTTTTACAAAAGAATAAGCATATTGCCTTGTAAAAGGCTCCCCATTTTCTCTAATAAAAACATATTCTGAAGTTAGATTAAACTGCTGCTTTTTTTCAAGAAAACTCTGTATCTCCTGTACCAATTCACTGGCAATAGGAATCATCCTTTCTTTGTTTCCCTTACCAAGCACCCTAATTAAACTATAATGCAAATCAAGGTTTTGCACTTTCAGTAATACCAATTCACTCACACGCATTCCTGTGGCATATAACATAAAAATGAAAAGTCGCTTACCAATACCATTCCAACCATCTTCAAACTCTAATTTTTTAATTAAAAAATCTAAAGGCTCTTTTTCAACATAATTCGGTAAACGCTTTTCTACTTTTGGAAGCACAACTCCTTCGAGGTAACTCTTTTTAAGCCAACCTTGTTGCATAGCAAACTTTACAGAACTTTGTAATGCAGATCTTTTTCTGTGAATAGATCTGGCACTTACTCCTTCTCCCCTCATCGAAGCAAACCAACTTCTTACCATAAAGCTTTGTATACCTTCTATTTGATCTACCTGATAAGTTGTTTGCAAATATGTTCCCCACTGATCTAAGTCGCTTCTATAAGATTCAACAGTGTTGTAAGAATACCTTTTTTCTAATTGAACAAACCTTAGGAACTGTTGATGTAAGTCGGAGAGAAAAACCATATTTCTTAAAACTAAAGAAAACCTACATTTATTGCATGAAACAAGAAGCTAAAAAAACTGCTAATTTTTTTACATAATCTTGGACGAAAATAAAACAACCTTATATTTGCCAATAGTTGCATAAACAACTAATTTAAACGAGTCATCATGAAAATACTTGTATGCGTCAGCAAAACACCTGACACCACTTCGAAAGTGGCTTTCAAGAATGGCAATACCCAATTCGATGATGCGGGTGTTCAATGGATTATTAATCCGTACGACGAATGGTACGCTTTAGTTCGTGCTATTGAATTAAAGGAAAAAGATGCATCTGCTACCCTTCACTTAATTACTGTTGGAGGAGCCGATACAGAACCAATTATTCGTAAGGCGCTTGCACTAGGGGGTGATGAGGCCATTCGCATTAATACCGAAGAACAAGATCCATATTTTGTTGCTGCGCAAATTGCAGAAGTGGCTCGCCAAGGAAACTACGACCTTATTTTCACCGGTAAAGAGACCATTGATTACAATGGTTCTAGTATGGGCGGGTTAATTGCTGAATTGCTTGATATGCCTTATCTATCGTTGGCTACCAAGTTTGAGTTAAATGGAAATGAAGCAATAGTAACAAGAGAAATAGAAGGTGGCGAAGAAACCGCAAAGGTTGGTTTGCCGCTTGTTGTAAGTTGCCAAAAAGGGGTAGCCGAACAAAGAATTCCAAATATGCGTGGAATTATGGCAGCAAGAACAAAACCATTGAAGGTTCAAGAGCCTACAAACGCTGATGTATTAACCACTGTTGTAAGCTATGAATTACCTCCTGCTAAAGCTGGTGTAAAGCTAGTTGCAGCTGATCAGGTGGAAGAGTTGGTTCGCTTATTACATGAAGAAGCAAAAGCTATTTAACACCTAAAAAAAATGAACGATGTCAGTATTAATTTTCATAGATCAATCTGAAGGACATATTAAGAAAAATGCATTTGAAGCTGCAACCTATGGTTTTCATCTAGCTCAGCAAATGGGGATAGAGGCAAACGCTGTTGTTTTAGGAAATGTGCAAGATGATTTGACAACATTGGGCAAATACGGTATCAAACAAGTATTCCACGTTGCTGATAATGCACTTTCCAATTTAGATGCCCAACAATATGTAGCTGCAATTAACGCAGTTGTGGAACAAGCAAATGCATCAGTTATTGTATTCTCACACAATCAAACTGGTAAAGCTATAGCAGCTCGTGTTGCCGCTAAATTAAAAGCAGGTTTAGTAGCTGGGGCTTCGGCTTTGCCTGTTTTAACTGATGGATTTGTAGTTAAGAAATCTGTATTTTCTGGTAAGGCATTTGCACATGTAAAAATTACTTCTGAAAAGAAAGTAATTTCTATAAATCCAAACAGTTATAAAGTTGAAGCATTAGGTACTGGAATAGCAACAGTTGTTGCAGTTTCAGCTAATTTACCTGCTGCTAGAGTTTCAGTAACTCATGTAGAAAAAGTTTCCGGGGAGGTTCCGCTAACCGAAGCTGAAGTAGTAGTTAGTGGCGGTAGAGGATTAAAAGGACCAGAAAACTGGGGTATTTTGTTAGATTTAGCGCAGGTACTTGGGGCTGCCACAGCTTGTAGCCGTCCTGTTGGCGATGCGCATTGGAGACCCCATCATGAGCATGTAGGACAAACAGGTGTTCAAATTGCTCCCAATTTATATATTGCTATTGGAATTTCTGGTGCAATTCAACATTTGGCAGGCGTTAATAGAAGTAAAGTGATTGTTGTTATAAATAAAGATCCTGAAGCACCATTCTTTAAAGCGGCAGATTATGGTATTGTAGGAGATGCCTTTGAGGTAGTTCCGCAACTAACAGCAGCTATTAAAAAGTTAAAAGGAGTAGCATAACCTACTACAACAAATAAAAAAACCGTCCGTTTATGTAATCGGGCGGTTTTTTTCATCCCTCATTTAAGGGAGACATCTACATCCCATAATCTAATTAACTTTGAACATTCAACGTATGGTTATGAAGTACATTGGTTATATTCTTTTCTGGGGAACAACACTAACTGGATTCATTTCTTGTGGCGGCAGCTCAAAAACAACCTATTACAGAAAGGGAGACTCTGCCCCTCAGAGTACTGTGCAGCAAGCACCAGTAACAAAAACATCCAAGAAATCGTCCAGAAACCAATCTGCCCCTCCAACAAACCAAACCTATTATTATCCAAGTACCTACTCAACTGCTGCACCGCAACAGCAACAAATTCAGCAACAACAGCCAGTTTTCCAGCAACCACCTGTTCAAAACCAACAAAATTTCAATCAATCAGCTCCAGCACCACAAACAAATAACAATCCCAATACTGCTGGCTCAGAAGTAAAACTAATTCCATTTACACAAGAGTTGTATTCAAAATTGTATCAATATGGATTAGATATTAAGAAAGTTCAGTTCTTTATTGATCAAAAAATTGTACTCTCAAGAGTCCTAGATAGTGCAAAAGCTTCTGTTAGCTCTGGAATTATAAGATTTCAAAGTGGGCGTTACATTAATGAAATCATCATTCCTGCGCAAACACCTTGCGTCCTTGAAAACTATGATAGCGAGAGCTTAGATGTAAGTTTTGAGGCTGGGAACAACACTTTAAAATTCGTAACCAATCAACCTGGAAGTATTGAATATTACATTTTCTCAGGTGTGAATTGGGAAAATGGAACAGCTGAAGTTACCTACGATAATAATGTTTACAGAGCTACTTGTTTAAGTTGCAGCAACTTAACACAGGTTCGTCTAGCTGTAAAACAAGCCGACTTAGACAAAATCTTCAAAAACACAAGAACCTTACAGGGAAGAAAAGTAGAAGGAAATTAACGAATCTATTTCTGCAATCGTAAATGGTGCCAAATATCTTTGCACCATGAATTATAAAACTTTACTCAAAAGACTGAGAATTGCTGGATTTGCTGAAGCGTTTTCATGGGTGTTGCTTTTATTTTTTGCAATGCCTTTAAAGTATTTTTTGGATAAACCACTAGCTGTAAAATATATAGGCTGGGCGCATGGTATTTTGTTTATGGTATATGTTGCTTTATTAGCAATTTGCTTTTTCAAATACAAATGGTCTTTTATAAAAACGGCAACAGGAGTTTTCTTTGCTTTCCTTCCATTTGGCACCCTTTACTTCGATAAAACGCTTCAAAAAGATGAAGCCACAATCAATCATTCATAAAGCCATATTTTCTTGTAATTTCGTGCAGCTTTATGAAAAAAATTGAACTGGAAATTGTAGCATTGTCGCACAGCATTACGCAAACAAATTCGTATGCGGTTATACTTGGCGAGGTAGATTCTGTAAGAAGACTCCCTATTATTATTGGTGGGTTCGAAGCCCAAGCAATTGCTGTAGCTCTAGAACAAATGAAACCTGGAAGACCCCTTACTCATGACCTCATGAAAAATTTCATGAATGCATTTGGGGTAGAACTACAAGAAATAGTAATAAGTGATTTACAAGAAGGTATATTCTATTCTAAACTGGTTTGTTTTACCGAGCACGATACTATTGAAATTGACAGCAGAACCAGCGATGCTTTAGCACTTGCAGTTCGATTTGGATGTCCAATCTATACCTATGAACATATCATGGAAAGCGCTAGTCTTTTAATGGAAGACGGAAACACAGGTAAAGCAAAACGCAGTGAGTCTGTTGGCGGAGAGTCTGCTGGTTCAACATCAACAGAAAATAGAGAAGATTTATCGAAAATGAGTTTAGATGCATTAAATAAATTGCTCGATGAGGTCTTGGAACAGGAAGATTATATACGTGCAATTGCTATTCGAGATGAAATTAACAAACGGAAGTAATTTTTTCATTTCCACCTACACACTATGGTGATCTTTCCCAATTGTAAAATCAACTTGGGTCTAACAGTTGATGACAAACGCACAGATGGATATCACAACATTTCCACTGTGTTCCTACCTATACCATTATATGATGCATTAGAAATCATTCCATCAAAGTCCTCAATCAATATTCAATTTACACAATCCGGTAAATTAGTTGATGGAAATAGTATGGATAATTTATGTGTGAAAGCAGCTCAACTGTTACAAGATTTATTTCCTGAAATTCCCCCCATTGAAATTTATTTGCACAAAAATATTCCAATGGGTGCTGGATTAGGTGGCGGCAGTTCAGATGCAGCCCATACCCTACTCCTAATGAACCAATTATTTAATCTTGGTTTATCTAAAGATAAGCTCATTCAACTTTCCCTTCAATTAGGAAGCGATTGCCCCTTTTTTATTGAAAACAAAAACTGTTTTGCAACAGGCAGAGGCGAAATCATGTCGCCAATTGAAGTGAATTTAAACAACAACTATATACTTCTAATTAACCCCAGTATTCATATTTCAACAGCTTGGGCATTTAAAGAAATTACTCCAGGTAGCATTCGGGTTCCTTTTAAGGAAATACTCAAAGAAGAACCAATAAAATGGCGTAAAGCGCTTTATAACCACTTTGAAGAACCGGTTTGTCAAAAGTTTCCCGAAATAAAAACTCTGATTGATTTGATGTACCAAAATGGAGCTGAGTACGCAGCTATGACAGGAACTGGTAGTACAATCTATGGCATTTTTAAAAATCCAGTTCAACCCTTTACTTCTTTACCTTCTCATTACTTTCAGTTTACATTTCAAGTGAAGAATTAAGGCTTTAATTTCTTCATATTTTATGCGGAATTGAATATGTTTGAGGGATGGGTGGTTCGATAAAATTATTCCGGTATATCTATTTTATTTATGCAGCTGTTTGCTTTATAATAATAATGCTGCTGATATTCCCATTTGTAATTTTCTCGCTCATACTTAATGAAAAGAGAAGAGGTGACTTTATTTATTGGCTTTGTAAATGCTGGGCCTTAGTTTGGTACGTATGTATTGGTGTAAAGCATGAAGACATTTTTGAGGCTACGTGTACTGATCATGCAAAAATTTATATTGGAAATCATATTTCATATATGGACATACCAGCATTGGTCAGATCAATGAGAGGCTCATATAGAGTTCTAGGAAAATATGAAATGGTACACTATCCAATTTTCGGTTTAATCTATCGTGCTGCAGTTGTTTTAGTGAATAGAAATGATGCCGAACACAGAGCAAAAAGTGTTGAAAAACTGAAATCTACTTTACAGCAAAAAATCTCTATTGTAATTTTTCCAGAAGGAACATTCAACGAAGACTTAACACAACCCCTCAAATCTTTTTACGATGGAGCATTTAGAATAGCTATAGAAACGCAAACAAATATTCTACCATTTATTTTTATAGATACAATAGATCGATTTAATAGCAAAAGTATTACCAGTTTTTCTCCCGGGAAAAGCAGGGTTGTGTATTTACCTGAAATAAATGTTCAAGGATATAACATGGAGCAATTGAACGAATTAAAAAATCATGTCTATAATACTATGGATGCTGCATTAAGGCGTTATAGAACCTATCCACCAAAAGCATGACTCATTTTGCTGAAATTATATTACCCCTTGCTTTACAAAAGAATTACACTTGGCTAGTTCCAGAAGATTTAATTCAACAGACGAAACCTGGAAAAAGAGCGGAAGTTGTATTTGGTAAAAACAAGAAATATGCAGGCCTAATAAAACGTGTACATCAAGAAAAACCAGAAGGCTTTGTACCAAAACCAATTCTTCAAATTTTAGATGAAACACCCATTGTTGAAATTTGGCAACTACAACTTTGGGAATGGATTGCATCATACTATATGTGTAGTGAGGGAGATGTTATGCAAGCAGCACTTCCAGCACACTTTAAATTGAGTAGTGAAAGTATTTTACTTTGGAATGAAGACCATCAATATGATCTTCCTTCTCTTTCTGATCAAGAATTTTTAATTGCAGAAGCACTTGAAATAAAAAAGGAGCTTAGCATAGTAGAGGTACAGCAAATACTAGATGCTAAACAGGTTTATCCTGTTGTGAAAAAATTGACTGACAAAAAAATATGTTTTATTTGGGAATCTTTACAAGAAACCTATCGTCAAAAGAAAGAGCTTTATGTTGAGCTACATCCATTTTATAGAAATGAAAAAAATCTTGAACAACTTTTAAACGAATGGAGTAAAGCACCTAAGCAACTTCAATTACTTTTAGCTTTTCTACATCTCCAAAAAACTGAAGGAGAAATTATTCAGAAAGACTTGTTAAAAAAAGCAGATGCAACCGCTGCTCAATTAAAAGGACTCGTTGATAAAGAAGTTTTACAAATATTCAAAAGAGGCGTTGATAGAATAACAGCTCAACCTAAAAAGATGGAGCTGACATATGACCTAAGTACTGCTCAGTTGAAAGCCTTTAAAGAAATAAAAACAACCTTTCTAGATAAACAAGTCTGTTTATTACATGGTGTTACTTCTAGTGGAAAGACAGAAGTATACATGAAATTGATGCAAGAATTATTAGTGCAAAACAAGCAAGTTCTGTATTTGCTACCTGAAATTGCTTTAACCGCTCAATTAATTCAAAGATTACAATCATGCTTTGGAGGACATGTAGGTGTATATCATTCTAAATTTAGCTCTAATGAAAGAATTGAAATTTGGAACAAAGTGCAGAGCGGAGAAATTGGTATTCTAGTTGGTGCAAGATCTGCGCTGTTTTTACCATTTGCAGCACTAGGATTAATCATTGTAGATGAAGAGCATGACACTTCATTTAAACAACAAGACCCAGCTCCACGATATCATGCACGCGATGTTGCAGTATATTTATCCAGTTCGCTTAATTGTAAGGTCTTACTAGGAACAGCCACACCTTCCTTAGAATCTTATTACAATGCCAGCGAAGGAAAGTATGGTTTAGTGCATTTATTAGAAAGATTTGGTCAAGTTCATTTACCAGAAATTGAATTAATGGATTTAAAAACTTGGCGACCTCCAAAAGATGCTGTACAAACTATATTCTCCCCCCCTATGGTGCAAGCAATTGCACAAACTTTATCTGAAAACAAACAAGTAATTATTTTTCAAAATAGAAGGGGTTATAGTCCTTATTGGATGTGTTCTTCTTGCGGATGGATTCCAACCTGCCAACATTGTGCTGTAAGTCTTACCCACCATAAAGCAAAAAATAAACTAAGCTGTCATTATTGTGGTAGTCAGTATCCTCTAGTACATACATGTAGTGCATGTGGCAATCATGAGTTTTTGTATAAAAATATAGGCACGGAACAAATTGAAGAAACGTTGCTTCAAATATTTCCAACTGCAAGAATAGCAAGAATGGACTATGATAGTATTAAAGGGAAACATAGTCATGAGCAACTCATTAGGCAGTTTGAATTACATAAGATTGATATATTAGTTGGAACACAAATGGTTGTTAAAGGGCTTGACTTTGAAAAAGTACAAATGGTTGGCATTGTTGATGGAGATAGCTTACTCAATTTTGCTGATTTCAGAGTAAATGAAAGGGCTTTTCAATTAATAGAACAAGTTAGTGGTAGGGCTGGAAGAAGATCTGGTCAAGGAAAAGTAATGATTCAACTGCGTCAAATAAATCATCCAGTTATAAGGTATGCCTTATCACACAACTATAATGACCTTTATATAAACGAAGTTTTGCTTAGAAAGGAATTTGGATACCCTCCATATTCTAGGATTATTCAAATTGCAGCAAAGCACGTAAAAGAAGAGGTAGCCCTTCAATTAATTAGAGAGCTATATAAAAGCATTCCAAATTATTCAAAATATATACAAGGGCCATCTCAACCAGTTATTAGCAGAATTAAAAACCAATTCATTTATGAAATTTGGTTGAAACTACCACGAAATATGCAAGTCTTACAAAAATGTAAACACGATATTCAACAAGCTATCCAATTTATTCTTCAAAAAAAAGAATTTAGAGGAGGCTATTTCCAATGTAATGTAGACCCATTTTAATATGATGATACAAGAACATGTTGCACTTCGGTCCCTCAACACTTTTGGCATTAATTCAACTGCAGAATATCTAATTAGTGTAAATAAAATCGATGATATTCATCAAGCAATTGATTTCGCTAAAAGTAAAAATCTTAAGAATTGGGTTTTAGGAGGTGGAAGCAATTTGTTATTTGTGCAAGAATATCAACCTGGACTTTGTATAAAGAATGAATTAAAGGGTAAAAGAATAGAAAGTGAAAATTCATCCCAATTAATTCTAGAAGTAGCAGGTGGCGAGAATTGGCACGAATTGGTAGAATATTGTGTTAAAAACAATTGGGGAGGTATTGAAAACTTAAGTTTGATACCTGGCTTGGTAGGAGCATCTCCTATGCAAAACATTGGTGCTTATGGTGTTGAATTAAAAGATGTATTTCATTCATTAGATGCGTTTCATTTTCCTACAGGTGAGCTACATACTTTTAACAAAACAGATTGTGCCTTTGGATACAGAGAGAGTATATTCAAAAGAAAACATGCCGGCGAATACCTGATCACATCTGTTCGACTTCAATTAGAAAAATTTCCGAAAATAAATACCAGCTATGGAGCAATTGAACAAACCTTGTTAGAGATGAATATTGAAAATGCCACTATTCAAGATGTCTCCAAAGCAGTTATTAAAATTAGATCTGAAAAGCTTCCTAATCCAGCTGTCATTGGGAATGCAGGTAGTTTTTTTAAAAACCCAGTTATCAGTATAAAACAGTTTGAAGAACTTAAAAAACTATTTGCTCAAATCCCCTCATTTTCTACTAGTAGTCCTGGACATGTAAAAATACCTGCTGCTTGGCTTATTGAAAAAACAGGTTGGAAGGGTTACAGAAGAGAAAATGTAGGATGTCATCCTAAACAAGCATTGGTACTAGTCAATTATGGAAATGCATTCGGAAAAGATATACTTGAACTTTCAGAGCAAATACAAAAATCAGTAAAGGATACATTTAATATTGATCTTGAAACTGAAGTCAATATTAGATAATCGATTCAAAAAAAACGGGTCTCTAAAAGAGACCCGCTAATATTTAAAAGAATTAATTGAGATTAACGTAAGCTAAATTCAACTCTTCTATTTTCAGCGCGACCAGCAGCTGTTTTATTATCAGCAACAGGCTTACTTGGACCAAATCCAGTTGCTGTCATTCTATCTTCAGAAATACCTTTTTTAACCAAATAAGCTTTTACAGCATCAGCACGCTTCTGTGACAAAGCTGTGTTGGTCTCGGGGCGACCAGTATTATCTGTGTGACCTTCAATATTAATAGCAACATTAGGTCTTTCATTTAAAATAGCATAAAGCTTATCTAATTCTGCAGTTGCTGGTTTGCTAAGTACGGCACTACCAGTTAAGAAGGTTACACTTTTGTTGTTGAAATTAAGATCTGCCAATTTTGGACAACCTGCGTTGCTTGGATCTCCTTTTTCAGTTGGACACTTATCTTCTTCATCATTCACTCCATCGCCATCAGTATCAGGTATTGGACAACCATTGTAACGAGCTAAACCCGCAACTGTTGGACACTTATCTTCTTCGTCGTTAATACCGTCTTTGTCAGTATCAGGAATTGGGCAACCATTGTACTTGGCCAATCCTTTCACATTAGGACATTTGTCCTGCTCATCGTTAATTCCATCACCATCTGTATCAGGAATTGGACAACCGTTGTACTTAGCAGTACCTTTGACAGTTGGACACTTATCCTTATCGTCAGTTATTCCATCACCATCTGTATCCTTAGGTTCTTCTTTCACTGGAGGAGGCGGAGGAGGTGGAGTTACAACTTTAGGTTCAGGCTTTTTATTACCAATTGGTGAAGCAAAACCTATTGAAGAAACAAAGTTATTACGAGTCCAATCAGTTACTTTGATATTGTTAGTAAACTGAGTAAATAAAAACGATTCATCTCCTAATCTAATTTGTAAACCTAAACCAGTAGGGATGTAAGCTCCAAAGTAGGTTCCAGCAAACATTTTAGTTCCAACACCAGCAGAAAGGAAAGGAACTATTGTATAGTTATCAGTAAGTAATTTAACGTTAACATTTGCATCAATTCCAAGCAATAGCCTATCTCTATTTGGCTCTGGATTTACACGTCCATTAACACCGCCAAAATTATAGGCAACAAAACTACCATTCAAACGAACCATAACATCAACATGATCACTTAATCCTTCTAGATAAGTAATGCTAATACCAGGATTCATGTTCTGCAACTTGTTCCAGCTTTTTTGGCGAAGCACATCACCTAATGAGGATCTATCAATTAATTCAGGTGTCACAAAATCTTGAGCAAAGAAATTTATGCCCAAGGTTGGTCTTTTTTTAAGATTTGTACTTTGTGCAATTGCACTCATGCCAATCATTAAAACTAGGAGTGACAAAGTGAGTTTCTTCATAAACAGTTTTTTAGTAGTGACAAAAATAGTGGGTGAAACTGATTTTCAGAAAAGAAAGTTAAAATAATGAGATTACTTACAAAAACTTAATGTAGAGCAGGCGGCTCAATGACCTCCAATTTTACCCTTGTTAGGCCGCTTTTCATAAATCCAAGCTTAGCAGCTGCAGAACGACTCAGGTCAATAACTCTCCCCTTTTTAGCCATTCTTGGAGCCATTCTATCATTAATCCGAACAATGATGGACTTACCTGTTGTGATTCTGGTTACTCTAACCCAAGTATTCAACTTAAGATGGTTACTAGCCCCAGTCATTTTCTCATGTCTATAAATTTCACCAGTTGCTGTTTTTGTACCCTGTAAACTGCTACTATAAAAGCTGGCAATTCCATACACAAGAGGCACCCCTTGTTTCACTTTAACAGAATCGGCAGAAAGTGAGTCTTTTAAAAATGGAGCAATGCTGTCAATTTCTATTATCTGACTATGGGCTGTCCTACATAATACTGAAGAAAATAGAAGCAGCATTAATACCTTTATATAATATTGTGACTTAGTATCCATTTGAGTTAATTATGAAAATTACGATTAAAAAAATTAGGGCTCTAGCCATTTTTTCCACCATTGAACTATTTGTGGTCATCTTGTTTCCAAATACCATGCCGAATTGCTATGGACAATTAAACTTAATTAACAACAAAAATTCATATAAGAAACATATTCAATTAGATACGAATTTTATAATGGTGCCTATAAAACTGAATGAATGCAGAATTAAGACAGATTGGAGATATGCAACAGACAATAATTTTACCAAAAAGAAATTATACCATACGCCTATTGCCATGATTTTAAGTCCAGCAGAAAAAGCTTTATATAAAGCTTGTAAAATATTGGAATCGTATAACTTAGGTATAATAATTTTTGATGCATACAGACCCTATCAAATTACAAAGGCTATGTGGAAAATTGTACCTGATGAACGATATGCCGCAAATCCAGCAAAAGGAAGTGGGCATAATAGAGGTTTAGCAGTCGATTTAACCCTTTACAACCTTTCAACAGGTGAAACTTTAGATATGGGAACTGATTTTGACCATTTTTCCGACTCTGCACATCACTCTTTCATGAATCTCCCAGAACCTGTTATTCAAAACAGAAAAGTTCTTCGAAAAACTATGGAAAATGCTGGTTTCAAGGCATTAGAAACTGAGTGGTGGCACTATAGCTTTCCCCTTCCGTCCTCTAATGCTCCTGTGCTAGATCTTTCTTTCAAAACACTTTATAAGACCTATCAACAGTACAAAAAGTGAATAGAATTTGCTTTGCAGTAAATAACAACCTCATCTTCGATCAAAGAATGATCAAAATTGGAAATTCACTAAAAAATAGTGATTTTGAGATTATTATGATAGGTAGACAAAACAATTACTTTAATAAAAATTATCCTTTTGCATTCAAAACAATCCACTTACCAATGCTAACCAAAAGAGGTAAGTTATTTTATGCAGAGTTTACTATTCGACTGTTCTTTAAGCTACTATTTACACCAACCGATGCCATTTGTGCAGTAGATTTAGATACTGCTATTCCTTCCTATTTGGTCGCAAAAATAAGAGGCAAAAAACTTGCAATGGACGCACATGAACTTTTTACAGAACTTCATGAAGTAGTTTCAAGGCCAAGAATTCACTGGATCTGGTTAAAGATTGAAAAACTCATATTGCCCAAGTTTACACACGGATATACTGTAAACGATTATTTAAGACACACATTCAAAACAAAATATAATATTGATTTTCATATAGTTAGAAATCTTCCGCTAAGGCAGAACATTAATCATGAGCAGAAAGAGGATTTTGTATTATGTCAAGGTGCCGTGAACTTTGGTAGGGGCTGGGATATTTTGGTTCAGGCAATTAAGCAAATGAATATCAAATGCGTAGTTGCAGGTGATGGAAACTACTTTAATAAACTAATTGAACTAATTGATTATCATAATGCTAAAGATAATTTCAAACTCACCGGGATGCTTGTGCCCGAAGAGCTTAAAACGCTAACTAGGAAGGCTAAAATTGGAGTTACTTTGTTTGAAAATACAGGACTTAACCAGTTTCAATCTCTTTCTAATCGTTTTTTTGATTATATGATGGCCGGAACTCCACAAGTTTGTGTTGGCTACCCTTGTTATTTAGAAATATTAAACAAGTTTCCTTTCGCAGAACCCATAAAAGAGCTAAGTGTTCATGAATTGGTAACCGCCCTCAACAAAGTGATGAATGACGATGTTAAGTATCAAGACCTTCAGGAAGCATGCAAAATAGCCAGTGAAGTACTAAATTGGGAAAATGAATCCCAAATACTAATTGAATTTTGGAACCAAATATTGCCTCAAAAGCTTGGATAAGATACTTCATATAGTTTCCTTAAACGTTCCCTACCCTCCAAATTATGGAGGTGTGTATGACTTATATTTTAAGCTTCCCGCCCTTAAAAAAGAAGGTGTTCAAATTCATTTGCATTGCTTTGATTACGGTCGAGGTCCTCAAAAGGAATTGGAGCAACACTGTTTATCAGTAAATTATTACTCCAGAAATAGCGGCCATAAAGGGCTTTCTACTAAGCTTCCATATATAGTTGGAAGTAGACAAAATGAGCAATTAGCACAAAGACTCTTAGAAGATAACCATCCAATTTTTATGGAAGGGGTTCATTGCACATTTCCTTTAGTGGATTCTAGATTCAAGGAAAGGCCTTGTTTTGTTAGGCTTCATAATGTTGAATACCAATATTATGGACAACTTGCAGATGTAACTAAATCAATTAGTAAGAAGCTTTACTATAAATGGGAAAGTAATCGTTTAAAAGCCTATGAACGAGAAATTGCATCAAAAGCAACTTTTTGGGGAGTAACTGAAAAGGATGATGATGTGTATAGAAATGAGTTTGGGTGTAAAAATATTGAACACTTACCTCTTTATATTCCAGATTCCTGGTCGGTATCTGGACAAGAAGGACTGGGAAGTTATTGTTTATATCATGGCGACTTAAGCGTTCCATCAAACGAACAATCTGCTTTTTGGCTTCTTGAAAATGTATTTCGGAAACTGAAAGTACCCTTTGTAATTGCGGGAAAAAATCCTTCAGAGCGACTTAAAAAGAAAACATACGAGCAAAATCATACTTGTATTGTTGAAAACCCTTCAGATGCTGAAATGGAGGATATGATAAAGAAAGCACATATACACGTCCTTCCCTCTTACATAAGTACGGGTATTAAAATAAAGTTGCTTCACGCGTTGTTTCATGGAAGGCATGTTGTTGTTAATCCTGCTACGGTTGACGGTAGCGAGCTGGAGTCTGCTTGTTATATAGCTAAAACTGCTCAAGCATTTACCGACACTGTTGCTCAATTGTATCATCAACCATTTACCAACGAGGAGTTGGAACTCAGGAAGAAATTATTAAGCACTCATTTTAACAACCAGAATAACGCAAAAAAAATGGTTAAGTGGATTTGGGGTTAGCCCTTTGAGCTTTTTCTAAAGCTTGCTTCTTTTGTTTTTCACTAATACTACTCTTCTGAATCATTTTATTTAATTGCCAGCTTACTGAAAGCCTAAAATTGCGAGTTCGAGTTGCTCTAAAGCTCTCTAGAGAAAAGTTAGGACCAAAAGTGAAACTTTGAGTTTGTTGAGTAGTAAATGGATCAATTATATTGAAGCCAACAGTCAATCTTTTTTCAAAAAATTTACGCTGAAAACCCAGATTCATGTTAATATTACTCCTAGTTCTCCCCTGTGGGTCTGCAAAACTGCTGAATCTAGCATTTCCCTCAAAAACAGTTAGCGGATTTAATGTTAAGCTGTAGTTTAAGCTAGTATAGAATGTACTACCATCTCTATACCGAAATAACTTTTTCTCTTCTTCTCCATATTTTAAATAGGTATAACCTGCACTAAGGTTCATCCGAAGCTTTTTGCTGAATGTATACCCTCCCCAAGCACTTAACTCATACTCTTGCCTATCTGCTATATTCAACCACGTTACTTGAGTTTTTCCCTGCTCAATGAGAGTTCGAATTGTATTAAAAATATTTTTCACTCGATTGTAGCCCAAAGAGGTATTAAAGTTATACTTTCCTTTTACGTAACTTATGTTCCAGTCAAAATTATCTGTGAGTGTGGGTTGTAAAAATGGATTCCCAAATCGAAGATTATAAGGATCATTATAATCTACATTTGGATTAAGTTCGCCGATGCCAGGCCTTCGAATTGTAGCTCTGTAAACCAACGAAGTATTAAATGCCTTATTAAATTCTTTCCTCAGAGTGAAGTTAGGAAGCAAATTCCAATAAGCATTGCTGATATCTGAGCTATTGCCTTTGAAAAAGCGAAAGGATATATCCGTTTTTTCCAATGCAGCTCCAGCAATTAATCGAATTGTTTTGTGCAAAACCCATGTCATAGATAATCTATAGTGCCAGATATCCATACTAAAATTATAATCATTACTCAATAATGGACTTTCAATAAATGTTTGGTCTTGCTTCCTTAAAAACTGCGTCAGTAAACTATTTCTATTTTGGTTAGATGAAAAATATGTACCAGTAGCTAGCTGATGCCCTTTTTTTCCTATTGGTCGGTTATAATTAATTCTAAAAGCATAAGAACTATTTTTGTAATCTAATAGCTGCTGTTGTGTGGAATCAAAAAGTACATTCATAGATCCGTCTAAGAATTGTTGAAAGAAATCTCTATCATTCTCATTTTTTCCCAAATTACCAGACAATTGAAATTGCCATCTAGCCCCAGGCTTGGTTTTACTCTTAAGTGTATAAGCTAATTGAAGCCCGTGACTAAAGCCTTCTCCATCACTTATATTACTTCGCTGACTTCTCCTATACACTTCTTCAAATCTATTGATATTGGAAAACCAAGTTTCATTTTCATTTCTAAAAAGGTTCAGATTTCCTTGATAGCTGATATTAATTGTTCGAAATTTATCCCAATCATAATCTAGCTGTAATCGAGCGTTTGGACGTAAATTTTTATTTACAAAATCCGCATCAGTATTCAATCCGTTTGTAGAATCTCTATAAATATTTGTCCGTCTTGAATAAGAATACCCAGTAAACTGACTTACTCCAACTCCAGTTTGTATACTGAATGCCAATTTCTGATTCCTATAAGAAGCATTCCCTGAAAAATTACCCTCGCCCCGGGTTCCCCCGCTTAAATTTAATCTTCCAACCCATCCGATCTTACCCTTTTTAGTAACAATATTAATAACCCCCCCCGGCTCATTTGCAAATTGAGGAGGGGGATTTAACATTAATTCAATCTTTTCTATACTTGAACCAGGTAAACTTTCTAGTAAGTCTTGCAATTGTTGTGAGGTTAGTTCAGTGGGTCTTTCATCAATTAGAATCTTAGGCTCTTTACCTTTGAGCAAAATATTACCATTGGGATCGGTTGAAACCAATGGCATACTTTTTAATAGTTCAGAGGTTGTTGCTCCCCCACTCAAAGCACTTTCACCCACATTTAAGGTAATAGATCCTTCTTTGGTTTCTAAAATGGGTTTTTCGGAATAAACTACCACATCGGTAAGCTGATTTGTGCTAGCATTTATTTTTAAATCCCCTAAATTAAAATCATACCGCTCTTCTCTGAGATGAATACTATCTAACTGAAAAGTATTAAAACCAACTGCTTGAATTTTTAACCGATAATATCCAAATGCAATTCGATCTAATTCAAATGCCCCATTTTTATCAGAGACTGTTTTATAAACTACTGAAGTATCTGAAATAAGTTGTAAACCAACTGTTGCAAGCGATACTGGCTTATTAGTTTCAGCTTCAACTACATTCCCTAAAACAATTCCAAAATTTTTCTTATCGCTTGTTTGGGCAATACTTACAGTTACAAAATAAGATAATAAAAGGGTTAAGAAGGTTTTCATGTGGTATTACCGCAAATTACCGCATTCCTTTTTCTATTTTCATAAAAATGGATGAAAGGATGCAATTATTTTTGCCAAAAACTGCATGTATATACTTTACGGAATCCCTAACTGCGATACGGTAAAAAAAGCGAGACTTTGGTTAGAAAACAAAGGAGTCTCCTTTCAATTTCACAACTTTAAAAAGGAAGGAATTAGTAAGGAAAAGATAAAAAGTTGGGCTGAATTATTTGGGTGGGATGTAGTACTCAACAAAAAAGGAACTACATGGAAAAAGCTGAGTCCTGATGATCAAAGTAAAATCAACACCCCTTCAAGAATAACAGGTTTTTTAGTTGAACAACCTAGTGCTATTAAGCGTCCAATCTTAGAAAAAGACGGAAAAGCTATCTGTATTGGATTCTCTGAAGCTGACTACACAAGTTTATTTTAAAATTTGTGCCAATTTCTCTAGAAGTTCAGGCCCTCTTAAATTTTTAGCAATGATTTTTCCACTTGGATCAATTAAAATATTTTGAGGAATACTCTGCACCTTATACATCTGCGCAACAGCATTTTCCCAGTATTTCAAATCACTCACATGTTTCCAATTTAGCTTATCATCTGCAATAGCCTTTATCCAGCTTTGCTTATCACTATCAAGAGAAACACCCAGAACGGTAAAATTTTTATCCTTAAACTGATTAAAAGCAGCAACAACATTTGGGTTCTCTACTCTACATGGCTTACACCAGCTTGCCCAAAAATCAACTAAAACATATTTTCCTTTTAATGAAGATAACTGAAAGGGAATTCCGTTTTCATCGTTTTGAACAAAGTCGAGTGCTTGTGTACCAATTGCACCAACCTTAGCGTCTGCAAACATTCGCTCTAGTTCTCTTGCGTATGGACCTGCTTTTGCTGTAGCATTAATTCTGCTGTATAGCTCTTCCACCTGAGACAAATCATCGAATAATGTATTGACTGCATAAAGCACAAAAGGAGATAATGGTGAGGCTGGCTTTTCAGCAATAAATTTCTGAGCTTCGGTTACCACTTGAATAGAAAGGGCTTCAAAATCTTTCACCATTTGCGCCTTCTTAGCTGCATCTTTTTCTGTCTGATAATTAGCCGCAAGTGACTCTAATTTCAAACGAATAGGCTCAAATCTAGTCTTGTAAATTACATATTCTGAATGATACTTAGATCCCTCTACTTTCACCTGATTAAAAGCATCCATTCTTCCAGTAAGTTTTATGCTTTCATTTCCTACGTAAATATCCATCTCATCTTTTGAACCTATAAACCCGAGTAAATAAATGGATGGCTCATCTAGTTTTGTTTGAAGTGTAAACTTACCCCCAGTAGTTGAAACAGCGGTAGCGAGTGATTTACCAGCAGCATTCTTTAAAAATACTTGAGTATTGTTTGGTAATCCAACCAACTGACCATCAATTGTTAATTGTTGAGCGAATGCAACAACTATGGATAAGAAAAGCGAACAAGTGAGTGATACAATTTTCATATTAAGGCTGATGTCTTTTTTCTAAAATTTGAATGACGTCTTTTAAACTATGCCCCTTGGCATTGAGTAGAATAAGATAATGAAACAACAAATCTGCTGCTTCATTTAAAAACAAATCTGTGTTACTATCTTTTGCTTCTATTACAATTTCAACTGCTTCTTCTCCTACTTTCTGAGCAATTTTATTAATGCCTTTCTGAAATAATTTAGCAACATAAGAATCTTCGGGACTGGCTTCTTTTCTTTGTTGGATAATCGATTCTAAATAATTCAAAAAATAAGCATCTTCATTTTTTTCATTGAAACAGGTGTCTGACCCAGTATGGCAAACAGGACCAAGTGGTGAGGCTTTAATAAGAATAGTATCAGCATCGCAGTCCACTGAAATTGATTTTAGCTCCAAAAAATTTCCACTCTCCTCTCCCTTTGTCCAAAGTCTATTTTTAGATCGACTATAAAAAGTTACTTGCCCTTTTTGTTGAGTAACCTGAATGGCTTCCTCGTTCATAAAGCCTACCATGAGGACTTTATTGGTTTGAACGTCCTGCACAACTGCTGGTACAAGTCCATCGGCATATTTTGAAAAATCTATCTTCATGTAAGTCGTACAGGAATTTGTTGTTCGTGCAAATATCGCTTTAAATCCGGAATCGCAATTTCTTTAAAATGGAAGATGCTTGCTGCCAAAGCTGCATCTGCTGAAGCTTCTTTGAACACATCGGTAAAATGCTGCATAGTACCACCACCACCACTGGCAATTACTGGAACAGCTAGGTTTTTGGACAACTCACTTGTAATATCTAGTGCAAAGCCCTTTTTGGCACCATCGTGGTTCATGGATGTTAGAAGAATTTCACCAGCTCCTAAATCAACCCCCTGTCTAGCCCAATCAACACATAATATATCAGTTTTTGTTCTTCCTCCATTCAGGTAAACATACCAAAGTCCATCTTCCTCCTGTTTCGTATCAATGGCCAACACTACGCACTGACTTCCAAACTCACTTGCCAATTCTTTAATTAAATTAGGACGCTTGACTGCAGCTGAATTCACAGAAATTTTATCAGCACCACTTTGAAGTAACACTTGCACATCCTCAACCGACGAAATACCACCTCCAACAGTAAAAGGAATATTGACATGGTGGGCTACTTTATACACTAGTTCCGCTAAGGTCTTTCTTTTTTCAACTGTAGCAGTTATATCTAGAAATACCAATTCATCTGCTCCCTCTGCTGCATATCGGGCTGCTAGTTCTACAGGATCTCCAGCATCTCTTAATTCGACAAAATGAGTGCCCTTAACGGTTCGCCCATCTTTAATGTCTAAACAGGGTATAATTCTTTTGGTAAACATAGTTTAGTTCTGAAATGAGGATAATTCTTTCGTGCTTATTTTACCTTCATAAATGGCTTTGCCTACAATTACACCACCACAACCAATTTCATTAAGCTGATGGATATCTTCTATTGAACTCACACCTCCACTAGCAATCAAAAACAGATTTGGCTGCTTACTTAGAATTGACTGATACAAGTCAACAGATGGCCCGGCCAACTTGCCATCTTTCTTGACATCGGTACAAAATATTTGTTCAATTCCGTGCTTAAGATAATCGTCGATAAAATTATAAACCGATATATCTGTATTTTCCAGCCAACCTGACACTGTAATTTTTTCTTCTCTTACATCAGCACCTAACATAAATGTATTAGCCCCATATTGCTTCACCCAAGTAAGAAACAATTCCTGATTCTTTACTGCTAAACTACCTATGGTTATCCAAGTAGCACCACTGTTTACAACAATTTGCAAGGAATCTTCAGATAAAATTCCGCCACCAAAATCAATTTGTAGACTTGTTTTTGATGCAATACGCTCTAGCACCTTCCAGTTTTTAACTTCTCCAGCTTTCGCTCCATCTAAATCAACTAAGTGCAACCTTTTCAATCCCGCATCTTCAAACATTTTTGCAGCATCTAAAGGATCTTTGAAATAAAGTGTCTTATCAGCGTAATTCCCCTCAGTTAATCTAACACAAGCCCCATCAATAAGATCTATGGCAGGTATAATCTGTATCATATTAATTCAATAAACTGCTTTAAAATTTGCTCTCCTACTGTTGCACTTTTTTCTGGATGAAATTGAACTCCATAAAAATTATCTTTCTGCAACGCACTGCTATAATCAAAACCATAATTGGTTTGTGCAATGGTATGTTCACCTAGCTCAGCAAAATAGCTATGCACAAAATAGCAAAAACTAGATTCAGGTAGTTGATGAAACAAACTACTTCTCAATTCAGTAATGGTATTCCAACCCATTTGAGGAACCTTTAATCCCATATTGGCTGGAAATTTTTTCACCTCGTTAGGAAATATCCCTAAACATTCAGTATTATTCTCTTCGCTATGCTTACACATTAATTGCATGCCTAAGCATATTCCTAAAACTGGCTGACTTAAGTCCATAATGACCTTATCTAATTGATGTTGTTTTAGGTAGGTCATTGCAGAGCTAGCTTCCCCAACTCCTGGGAAAATTACTCGATCTGCTGAAGTAATCGTTTCAATATCACTCGACACAATTGCTTGAGCACCTATTCTTTCTAAAGCATAAAGAACAGATTGAATATTACCCGCGTTATATTGTATAATTACTGTTTTCACTATTAAGCAGTTATTGCTGAAAGAAAATCCTTTGTAATTTCTTGGATATCACCCCCTTTTGATAAGGCGCGAATATAAGCAGATCCGATGATGGCTCCGTTTGTATATTGACAAGCGCGCAAAAAGCTTTCTTGATCTTTAATTCCAAATCCAACTAAAACAGGATTTATCAAATTATACGATTGCAATCTTTTTAAATATGCATCTACCTGATTGGCATCAATTTGTGAACCTGTGGTGGATGAAGATGAAACTGCGTATAAAAAACCACTACTCAATTGATCCAGTTTTTTTATACGTTCAACGCTAGTTTCTGGGGTGATTAGAAAAATAAAATTCAGTTTATATTTAAAAATGATTTCTGCATACATTTTTTCAAATTCGTATTCAGGCAAATCAGGTAGAATTAATCCGTCTACTCCCACTGCCTTCGCATCTGAACAAAACTTCTCAAAACCATACTGAAGAACTGGATTCATATAACCCATTAAAATAACCGGGACATGAATGGTGTTCCGCATATCTTTTAATTGCTGAAATAACAATTCTAATGTCATGCCATTCTGTAAAGCAACCATACTACTTTCTTGAATAACTTCTCCATCTGCTAAAGGATCACTATAGGGCATCCCCAACTCAATAATATCTGCTCCAGCATTTTGTAAAGAGGTTAACACTTCCAGGGTGCTATCTTTATAGGGAAAACCTGCTGTGCAATAAACATTTAAAACTCGCTCTTTCTTTTTTTCAAAAAGAGCTTTAAACCTATTTAAACTCATTGCTCTAAAAATTTCATATAAGTTGATAAATCTTTGTCGCCTCTTCCACTTAAACAAACTACAACATGATCACTTTCACTAAAATTCATTTGATGCATTGCAGCAAAAGCATGAGCAGTTTCTAATGCTGGTATAATTCCCTCAAGTTTGCTGAGTTCCATAGCAGCATCAATCGCTTCTTGATCGGTTGCACTATAAAAACTACCTCTACCAGATTTGTATAAATGTGCATGGAGAGGGCCAATTCCGGGATAATCTAAGCCAGCAGAAATACTATGTGGCTCTACAACCTGACCATCTGTGGTTTGCATCAATAAGCTCTTACTCCCGTGCAAAATTCCAGTTGTTCCCAATTGTGTAGTAGCTGCACTTCTGCCAGTTAGCACACCTTCGCCAGCAGCTTCAACCGCAACAATTTGAACGGAAGGCTCATCAAGAAAATTATAGAATGCTCCAGCTGCATTGCTTCCTCCCCCAACACAAGCAATAATATGTGATGGCAATTCTGATCCAGTTTTTTCTTTAAGCTGCCATCTAATCTCTTCACTAATGACTTGCTGAAACTTGGCCACCATATCTGGATAAGGATGTGGCCCTACTACACTACCAATTATGTAATGTGTATCATTAGGGTGATTAATCCAATCTCGTATTGCTTCATTGGTTGCGTCTTTCAAAGTTTTACTACCACTCTTCGCGGCAACTACTTTAGCTCCCAACATTTTCATTCTTGCAACGTTTGGAGCTTGTCGCTCAATATCCTTCTCCCCCATATAAACAATACATTCCACGCCCTTTAATGAGCAAACAGTAGCAGTGGCGACACCATGTTGTCCTGCACCAGTCTCCGCAATAATTCTCTTCTTACCCAAACGCGCTGCAAGTAAAATCTGCCCAATGGTATTATTTATTTTATGTGCCCCTGTATGACATAAATCCTCACGCTTTAAAAAAACATGCGTATGATGAAGCTTACTGAGTCTTTTTGCATAGAACAGTGGTGTTGGCCTTCCAACAAAATCGCGCAGCAATGCTTGCATTTCATCTTGGAAAGATGCTTCTTGCATTATTTGCAAATACTTTTCTTGCAATTCTGCAACATTTCTGTGCAGCATTTCTGGAATATAAGCACCACCAAAGTCACCGTAGTAACCATATTGATCGGGTGCAGTGTATGTTATGACTGTACTCATTTTGAATAAGTAATTGGTTGTACTTGTTGAATAAAAGAATTTACTAAAGGAATATTTTTAATACCTGGCGATAACTCAAAGCCGCTATTAATGTCAAAAGCAAATAAATTTTTAGCCACAGGCTGTTGCATGTAATGAGATAACAAATCAACATCATTGGGCTGGATACCCCCACTCAAAAAATATGGCTTATTTATTTCTGCTCTATATAAAGTTGCCCAATCAAATTTTTTGCCAGTTCCACCATATCCAGCACCTGCAGTGTCAAACAAAAAATGGTCGCAAACATCCTGATAAGGTGCCAAGCGCCAATCAACATGATCTTCAGGTTGAATTCTAATTGCTTTTATTACTGATATATAATCAGCAATTCGTTCACAAAACTTAGGACTTTCATCACCATGTAATTGAACCATTTGTAGCCTACATTCATCAACTATATGCATAATATCTTGAAAATCGGCATTTACAAAAACACCCACTTTATTAATGCTTGTTATGCGCTTGATCTCCCTCATCGATAATTGTCGGAAGGCATATCGTGGCGACTTCGAGTAAAAGATAAACCCTGCAAAACTCGCTCCTGCAGCAGCAATTGCTTCTACCTCTTCAACCGACGTCATACCACAGACTTTTACGCGCATACTGCTTGTATTTCTTGAATGAATGATAGAAATTTTTCAGAAGGATCTGTTTCTTTCATAAAATATTCTCCCATTAGAAAACCTTTGAATCCTGCATCTTTCAATTGTTTCCAAACTTCTACACTGCTAATACCACTTTCTGCAATTGTAACAGCATTAGTTGGAAGTTGTTCTGCCATTCGTATAGAATGAGCTATATCTACATGAAAGTTTTTTAGATTTCTGTTATTGATGCCTATCATATCTACTGTAGAGCAAACATGCTGTAACTCTTGCTCTTCATGCAATTCTAATAAAACTTCTAAACCTATAGATTTTGCTAAAGCAGAAAGTTCACTTACTTCAAGCGGAGTTAGACATGCGGCTATCAACAACATAACGTCTGCTCCCATGGCCCGTGTTTCATATACCTGATAGGGTTCAACAATAAAGTCTTTGCGTAAAACTGGAACGCCACTCTTTAGTCCTACTGTAAAATCTTCTGACTTTGCGCCAAAGTACTGCTCATCGGTTAATACCGAAATACCCGAAGCAAATTGTGCATACGCTTTAGTAATTGTTTCTACATTAGGATTAGGGTGTAAAATTCCTTTTGAAGGCGATTGTCTTTTAAACTCTGCAATTATTCCAAATAAATCGGGTTGAAGAATTCTTTTTACCATAGATTTCACCTGAGGTTGCTGAGTAATTTCTTCTTTAAGCGCTTCTATTGATAACAACTTATTACGGAATACTACTTCCTCCCGTTTTGTTTGTACTATTTTATCTAGAATATTTTTCATTGCATCTCCATTAGTTGTTTAAAAACACCATAGGACTTACCGCTGTCAAAACTTTCCACAGCAGCAGCATAAGCATCTTGGTAACTACTATACTGATTTGTGCCATATAATGCCATTGCAGCATTTGCCAATACAACAGCATTCTGCGCAAAGGTTCCCTTACCTTGAATAATATTCAAGAAAATTGCAGCAGCTTCGTCTGCAGTTTCACCCCCAGTTAAATCTTCTGCTAAAACCAGTCTTTTCCCCAATTCAATTGGAGAATACAATTGCTCTCCCTCTGCCGTGATAACTTTAGTATCATTGGTTAATGATATTTCATCGTAACCGTCTAAACCGTGAATAATTGTAAAGGCTGTACTTGTTTGCTGAAGTAAATAATTATAGATTCTTGCCATTTCCAAATTATATACTCCAACTAATTGATGTGTTGGTTGCGCAGGATTCACCATTGGACCAAGCATATTAAAGAATGTTCGCACACCCAACTGTTTTCTAATTGGAGCTACCCATTTAAGAGCTGGATGAAACATGGGGGCATGTAAAAAACAAATACCAACACTATCCATCTCTTTTTGCAATAGACCTATATCATTCTTAAACTTATAGCCTAGTTTCTCCATTACATTCGAAGCCCCACTTACAGATGAGGCTCCATAATTACCATGCTTAACTACTTTCTGTCCAGCTCCTGCTACAATGAAACAGGATAAAGTAGAAATATTGAAAGTATTTTTCCCATCACCACCAGTGCCTACAATATCCATAGTTGTATCGGCATTGAGTTTGACAGGGACCGCTAATTCTAATAAAGCATCCCTAAATCCTTGTAACTCATCAATGATAATACTTCGCATTAAGAATACCGTCATAAATGATGCCACTTCATACTCGTGGTATTTTCCTAAACCTATATCCAACAGAACTTGATATGCTTCTTGACGTGAAAGCGTATGATGCTCAAATAATTTTTGTAAAATGCTTTTCATTGCTAGAATTTATCTTTTCAACCAGTTTTTTATAATTGTTTCACCTTGTGGAGTAAGTACACTTTCTGGGTGAAACTGAACTCCTTTCACATCAAAAGTTTCATGTTCAAGTCCCATAATTTGACCTTGCTTATCTAACGCTGTCACTTTCAAACAAGATGGCAACCCAGCAGGATCAACTACCCAACTATGGTATCTACCCACTTCAATTTCATTTGGAAGACCTTCGAATAGAGTCGAGCTATTTGCTACAATATCTATTGGTGTTGCTACACCATGATAAACCTGTGTTAGATTAATTAGTCCTGCCCCAAATGCTTGTCCAATTGCCTGATGCCCCAAGCATACTCCCAATATACTTTTTGAATGTGCATAGGTTTTAATTAAAGGCAGCAAGAGGCCAGCTTCTTCTGGAATACCTGGACCAGGAGATAACAGAATTTTGTCATACTGCTCTACGTCTTCCAAAGCAATAGAATCATTTCTACATACAACTACATCTTGGTCAAGAATCTTTTCAACCAAATGAACTAGGTTATAGGTAAAGGAGTCGTAATTATCAAATACTAATAGTTTCATAATTTCATTTTATCTGCCTACTTGTTCTGCGAGTTGCAGTGCTTTTTTCAGTGCTCCTAATTTATGATTCACTTCTTCTAATTCAAGTTGTGGCTGACTTGCAGCAACTACACCAGCTCCAGCTTGATATGTAAGGGTATTATTCTTACTTAAGAAGGTTCTAATAAGTATTGCATGATTAAAGCTTCCATCAAATCCTACAAATCCCAATGCACCCCCATAATAACTACGTTTTGTTGGTTCAAGCTGATCAATGAGTTCCATTGCCTTGAACTTAGGAGCCCCACTTAATGTTCCCGCTGGGAAAGTGGCACCCAATAATGAAAAAGGCTTACTTAAATCATTCAACTTACCTGAGACTTCACTTACTAGATGAATAACATGACTATAAAATTGCAGCTCTCTATAATGTGTTACTTCCACATTGCTACAAAGACGACTTAAATCGTTCCTTGCTAAATCAACCAGCATAACGTGTTCAGCATTTTCTTTAGCATCTTCCAATAAACGCTTAGCTGCTGCTTGATCTACTTCATCTTGTCCTGTTCTACGGAATGTACCAGCAATTGGATGAACCACAGCTTGTCCATTTTTGATTTGAAGTTGTGCTTCCGGTGAAGAACCCATTAATTTATAGCTTCCATAATCAAAGAAGAATAAATATGGTGAAGGGTTTACACTTCTCAATGCTCTGTACACATTAAATTCATCTCCTTTAAATTTTTGTTGAAATCTTCTGCTTAAAACAATTTGAAAAACATCCCCGCGCTGTGCAGCTTTAATTCCCGCCTCCACCATCTGTAAATACTTTTCATCTGTAACATTGGTAGTTTCATCTCCAACGAGCTCAAAAGGAAATACAGGAACATCAGTACTTCTTATCAATGTTTCAATCTCAGCTTTTCTGGAAGGCAATCCCGCAACTTTATTTTCACATAGGTACAATTCATCTTTAAAGTGATTCATAACAATCACATACTGATACAAACGATACCTCACTTGTCCAATTTGTTCACCCTGCTTATTTGGATTAAAGTGGATGCTTTCAAAAAAGGGAATAGCATCATAGCTGGTATAACCATATAATCCTTGTGCAAATTTTGCGGCAGGATGATCTGATGAGCAATCAAATCCATTCATAAATTCTTGGATTCGGTCTCCAACCGATACGCCCTTTACAATTTTCTCTTTTTCTGGTGGCAGTCCTGGCAATTTGGTTTCAATTACCTGATCATTAAGACATTCTATACCAGCAATTGCTTGAATACAAATGAAGGAATAACTGTTCTCTGACGCCCTGTGATCGGTACTCTCTAAAAGAAGGGTATCCCTGAATCGATCACGAAGCCTCAAATAAATACCTACTGGAGTATAGATATCTGCCAGCATGGGCGTGACCGTTGTTTCTATTAAATTCTTTTTCATATCTAGCCTTATAATGCAATAAGCCCCGACAACTGCCGGGGCTTATCTAATATGATGCAACATAAATGCATGACAAATCAGCCCCTATTGAGGTTGATATGCCACCACTGATGTTGATTAATTTGTTTCATTTTAGCAAATATGCTAGGTTTTTTTGAATTGCCAAAAAAAAGTGAAATTCTACCGCCGAAATTTGGATGAATGGCTTAACAAATCATTATAGCTTATGGCGATATTCTATCACATCAGATATGAGAAAGTTTTTTAATTTGCCCCAAAATAGTACGACCATGAAAAAAATGATCACATTGCTTGCATTGGTTTTTTGCTCCATCTTCGCTTTTGCCAATCCAGATGCTGTATTGGGATATTGGAAAACAGGTGATGGAAAGGCTATCGTTCAGATTTACAAAACAGGCGATAAATACTTTGGTAAAATCATTTGGCTGCAAGAACCTATTGATCCTGAAACAGGAAAAGCAAAAGTTGATAAAAAAAACAGCGATGATAAGCTAAAAACTAGACCTATACTTGGACTTGAAAATTTACGAGATTTCAAGTTTGTAAAGAAAGGATTATGGGAAGAAGGAAAAATCTATGATCCAAAAGGTGGAGAGGATTATAGTTGCACTATTAAAATGATAGATGACAATACCATTGAAGTAAGAGGTTATGTTGGGATTTCTTTATTTGGAAGAACGGATACTTGGAAGCGACAAAACTTGAAGAAATAAAAAAATCCCGCAGATGCGGGATTTTTTTTACCTATAAACTAACAAGATTTAGTGAAATGTTGAAGTAGAATGGATTTCCAATGGTTGGTGCAACAATTTCTCGTTTATCACCTCCATCGTATTTATCAACTACCACAAACCTTCCATTCACTCTATAACCAGCTTGAATGCTTATCCACCAAAAGTCAGACAAGCTTCTTTCGTAACTAATCCTTGGTTTAATTTCACCTCTTTGTAAAAAAGTAGTTGCTCTTCCTGGCTGATACAAAGCATACTGATTCCCCTCTAATTCAAACCCAGCCAACATCAAAGATTTGCTATTAATGTTTCTACGAACATGAGCTCTTGCTGGCAACAATACTTCAACACCCCATTTGTCGTTAAATGTTTTGTTATACATCCACACAGGCACATAAATAATTCTACCTAACCGATAAGTTCTTGCAACACCTAAACCCCACATTAAGTTATCCGACTTCTTCCAGCCGTAAACTGCGGAAGCACTGAACGTTAATGCTTGTGAAGTAACTTGATCTAATGAGTTAGCTGAGAAATTTGCATCTGCAGATGCTTGAACAATCAAAAAATTCTTCTCATTGAAAGGCTTAAAGATTGTTGAATTGATACCAGCAGAATGCAAGCCTCTAGACATGTTATTCAATAACTCGCTCTTAAACGGAGTAGCCTCAGAAACGGGCATTGTTGTATTCCAATAATTGACCCCTAAGCTCCAAATAAACTTATTCTTAGATATGATTGGATTATTTGATGCAATTCTTAAGCCACTTGCTCTACGAAGCCTAGCATCTAAGTTTGTAGGATTAAATCCAATTCCAACCAAAGGCTCTTGGTAATCAAACCCACCTTGGTATTCATATCCAATAGAAATAAACCTATTTGGTGACATATTAAGGACTTTCTGAGAAGCATACCTTTTTATAGGGGTTGCATCTACATCTTCAAAATTGAACCCACCAGTATTGGTACTATCTTGCTGAGCACCTGCCTGATTGAAAAGAAAAAATCCTAGTAAAACCCAGTATAGTTTTCTCATAATTCATTTATTTGGTGCAGCAAATTGCACATTTTTTTTATTCAAAACTCAATTGGGCTTATTCAGATATAGCTACAGTCTATAAAACACCTTTTGTACTTGGCAATTGGTCGCTAAACGGATTCCTTTTTACTGCCATTCTGATTGCTTTAGCAAAAGCTTTAAAAATTGCCTCAATTTTATGATGTTCATTATCTCCAGTACACTCAATATGAAGATTACATTTAGCTGCGTCACTGAATGATTTAAAGAAATGAAAGAACATTTCAGTTGGCATATCCCCAATTTTCTCCCTTGAAAAGCTAGCATTCCAAACCATCCAAGGCCTTCCACCAAAGTCAATTAAAACTTTAGCTGATGCTTCATCCATAGGAAGTGCAAAACCATATCTCTCCATCCCTCTTTTATCGACCAGCGCTTTAGCCATAGCCTCACCCAAAGCCAAACCTGTATCTTCAATAGTATGATGCTCATCAATATGTAAATCTCCCTGCACACGAATAGAAAGATCAATACTACCATGACGTGCTATTTGATCTAACATATGGTCAAAAAAACCAAGTCCTGTATGTATATCTGCTCTGCCTGTGCCATCCATATTTAATGAAACATCAATTTTTGTTTCATTTGTGTAACGTTGATGATCAACCTTACGCATCCCTAATTTGAGAAATGCTACAATATCATTCCACGAGCTTGTCTTTAAAGCAATAACATCCAATAAAGATGCTAAGGTTTGTGTATCATAGCTATGTAAAGAGTTTTCAAGCAATATTCCCTTACAACCCATATTTTTTGCCAACTGCATATCTGTCAAACGGTCACCAATCACAAATGAGTTATTCAAATCGAAATCTGGATTATTCAGATAATGTTGCACCATTCCAATGCCTGGCTTACGAGTTGGCAATGGATCACTTGCAAAACTTCGGTCAATACAAATTTCATCGAAAACAAAACCCTCTCCTTCCAATGTCCTCAGCATTAAATTTTGAAATGGCCAAAAAGTATCTTCTGGATAACTAGATGTTCCTAAACCATCTTGATTGGTTACAAGGACTTTATGAAAATCAAACTGTAATGCTATTTGTTGCAAACCAGAAATAGAACCAGGAACAAAACTTGTTTTATCAATATGATCAATTTGAAAATCCTGAGGAGGTTCTTGCAAAATCACACCATCTCTATCCAAAAATAAAATCGATTTCATGTTATTTCTTTTTCGCCAACCGTCTTTGCTTTACTTCATCTGCTGAAACTGCGCTTGCTTTATTCCCAAAGCTATTTCTTACAAAAGTGAGCACATCTGCAATTTCTTTATCGCTCAATCGACTGTGGTCTGGCATTGGATTATAAAATATTTCACCTTCAACCTCTAATCCACTTACACCATTCAAGACAATATCAATTAATGTTTTTTTATCGCCCAACACCCAAGGCGTTTTAATTAATGTGGGTGCTAATCTAGATACGCCTCTTCCATCGGCTTGGTGGCAAGCTAAACATTCTGATTGATACAGTTTTTTTCCCCTATCCATAACATCGGGTTTTGGTTGAAAGGATAAAAAACTGAGGGTAGCAGTTATAACAACTAATGCAATTATTATACTTTTAAGTTTCATGATTATTGTCCGCTATAGGTTACTCGCCAAATCTTACCCTTGTTATCCTCAGAGATATAAAGTGAACCATCTGGACCTTGTGCTAGGCCACATGGTCTGTATAATGCGTCATTTGGATTTATGATGAGTTCCTTTCCTTTAAAACCTTCAGCAAAAATTTCCCACTTGCCTGTAGGCTTCCCTTTTTCGAAAGGAACAAACACAATGAAATATCCACTTTGAGGTTCTGGAGCCCTATTCCATGATCCTCTGAAAGCTATGAATGCACCGTTTTTATATCTTTCTGGAAACATATTACCAGTATAGAAAAGTAGAGCGTTTGGTGCAAGGTGTCCAGGAAAATCCATTACTGGCGGTGTGAATTTTTGGGATGGTTCTTTTTTACCATCACCACCATACTCTGGACTAAGAATATATTTTTTTTGACCTTGATCCCAGAAAGCATAAGGCCATCCAGCATTATCTCCTTCTTTAAGTTTATACATGGTCTCAGCAGGTAATTCAGCGCCTAACTTTTGATCAAACATTTCTGGAAAATGTTGAAATAACATATCTCTTCCATGAACAGTAACGTACAATGCATTTTCCTTTGAATTCCAGTCAAGTCCAACTACATTTCTTAATCCAGTTGCATAACGTTTCCCTTCTGCATAAGATTGCTTTTGCTTACTAGCTGAAAACTTCCAAATACCACCAGCTGAATCTAAAATTGGACAGGGCGTCATGCCAGGAGAACCTTTCACTCGATCTCTCTCCTGACAAACATTTGAGGGCGCACCAATATTAACGTACAAATTATCTGCATCATCAATCGCAATTGACTTAGATGCGTGTTGTCTTTTATCAATCAAGCCTGTTACAATCACTTCTGGCTGATTGGGGTTTTGCACTTTACCATCAACCAACTTATAACGAAATACTTCGCTGTTGGAAGAAGCATACAAATAATTATTCTTGATCAAAATACCAGTACCAGTGTAATCACCAAATCCTGAAAGTTCAGTTGCTTTTGCATTTCCATTTAATTGAAGGGCTCTTACACCTGTCCATCCATTGGCAACTCTTCTTCTTTCCAACTTAGCGTAAAGAATACCAGATTTATCTACTACAATATGCCTAACAGCACCCATGCTATCAACAACAGATTCAGCTGAAAATCCTTTCGGCAGAGTCAAACCTGCATTTTTTATTTCATCAGCCAACTTTTTAGTAGGCGGGTCATTTTCTTTTGCAAAAGAAATAGTAGCTACTAAACTTAGAGCTGCAAGAGCAGCATTTCTGGAAAGTTGTAAATATTTCATACTTAAAGTTATTGTTTTTGATTGATCCACTCTGCAAATGCATCAACAAGTAATGTATTTTCCTGTTCGGTGCCTACTGTAATACGCAAACAATCGTCGCAAAGCACTACTTTACTTCTATCTCTTACCACAATACCTTTTGTTAGCAAGAACTCGTAAACAGCCCTAGCTTCTTTGATTTTTGCAAGAAAGAAATTTGCGTCACTTGGATACACTTTTTCAACTATTGGCATACTTTCAAAGACAGGAATGAGGGCGTCGCGCATAGCAACAATTTCACGAATCATATCATTCACCATACCTACTTCATCCAATGCTTGTAACATCCAATCTTGTGTAGCCTGACTTATATTATAAGGCGGCTTCACCTTATTCATAATTGAAATAATTTCCTTCGATGCAATTGTAATACCTAATCGCAGTCCTGCTAACCCCCAAGCTTTACTCATAGTTTGAAGAATTACGAGATTAGGATAATCCTGCAAATCTTGAATCCATGATTTTTGTTTGGAAAAATTGATATAGGCTTCATCCACTACTACTAACCCGTTAAAATTATTCAACACATACTCTATGTCGCCACGAAGCAATGAATTTCCAGTAGGATTATTAGGAGAACACAACCAAATAATCTTCGTATTTGCATCAACCAATTGTTCAATATGTGCCAAGTTCAATTGAAAATCGTCGAGCAACATTGCTTTTCTGATTTCAATATTATTGATATCGGCACTTACTTCATACATACCATAGGTAGGCGGACAAATCACCACATTATCCTTACCAGGCTCGCAAAAACAGCGAAACAAAATATCAATACATTCATCGCTACCATTCCCTAATAAAAGATTAGATGGATCAACCGATTTAATAGCCCCCAACTTTTCTTTAACTGCTTTTTGTTGCGGATCGGGATAGCGATGAAACCATTTTTTAAGTGGACTTCCTAAACTATTTTCATTCGCATCTAGATATACCTGTGCAGTGCCAGAAAACTCATCTCTGGCAGATGAATAAGGTGTTAGAGCTGCGATATTTGGCCGAACCAATGTTTGTAAATCGAATGTCATGAATCTAAATTCAATTGTTGTTTTTAATATGTTCAACTCTTACCGTAACAGCATATGCATGCGCTTGTAACCCTTCAGCCTGCGCCATTGCTTCAACAGTACCTGACAGTCCTACAATTCCTTCTTTAGTCAACTCCTGATAAGTAACTTTCTTTACAAAACTATCTACACTTACTCCGCTGTATGCTCTTGCATAACCATTTGTAGGCAGAGTGTGATTGGTACCACTTGCATAATCACCTGCACTTTCAGGAGAGTAATGCCCTATAAATATCGAACCAGCATTAGTAACCAGTTCAGAGTCTTGTAAAGCTTGCTTAGTCGCGATAATTAAATGTTCCGCTGCATAAGCATTCACCATTGCAATAGCTGAATTATTATCTTCTACAACAACAATTCTACTATTGTCTAATGCTGCATTTGCAATAGTAGCTCTTGAAAGTTTTTTTAGTTGTTCATGAATGCTTGATTGTACTCTATTAGAAAAATTCGGGTCAGTTGTAATGAGCAGAACTTGGCTATCAGGACCATGCTCAGCTTGACTCAATAAATCGGCCGCAACAAAATCGGGATTAGCTGTTTCATCTGCCCAAACACAAACCTCACTTGGACCAGCTGGCATATCAATTGAAACACCTTCACTTTGCACCCATTGTTTTGCCGCAGTTACAAATTGGTTACCCGGACCAAATATTTTCACTACAGATGGAATACTTTCTGTACCATAAGCCATAGCTGCAATTGCCTGCGCTCCGCCTACTTTAAAAATTTTTGTTACACCTACTAATTTCGCTGCGTACAAAATTGCAGGGTGCAATTCACCTTCCGAATTTGGTGGAGAGCATAAAACCACTTCTTTACATCCTGCTAAACTTGCAGGAATACCCAACATCAAAACCGTTGAAAACAATGGAGCAGAACCACCTGGAATATAAATTCCAACCGATTCCATAGCAATTGATTTTCGCCAGCAACGAATTCCCGGCATAGTTTCAATAACTACAGGTTCAGAAAGCTGATGTGCATGAAACTTCTCAATATTCTTAGCTGCAGTTTGAATAGCTTGTTTTAAGTCATCATTCAAACTGTTAGCTGCAATATCAATTTCATTAACAGAAACAGCAAGCTCGTTGAGTTCAACGCCATCCAGCTTTTTTGTCCACTCTTTTAGCGCCTGATCTCCTCGAGATTGAACATCTTGTAAAATAGGGCGAACCTTTTCAAGCGCTTGCTGAATATTCATAACTGGCCGTGCTAGTACAGACGGCCATTCGGCTTTAGAAGGATTGATAAATACTTTCATTTACACGATCATTTTTTCAATTGGAACCACTAAGATGCCTTGAGCGCCATTATCCTTGAGTTGCTCAATGATGTTCCAAAAATCATTTTCTTCAATTACACTATGAACACTACTCCAACCCGGCTCTGCTAAAGGCAAAACAGTTGGGCTTTTCATACCAGGCAAAAGAGCAATAATTTTTTGAAGTTGATCATTTGGAGCATTTAGTAAAACATACTTGTTGTTTTTTGCTTTTTTTACTGCTTGCATTCTAAAAAGCAATCGTTCAAGTATTTGTTCTTTCTCTTTATCCAAATGTTTTCCAGTTATTAAAACAGCCTGGGACTGTAAAATGTTTTCTACTTCCTTCAACCCATTCATAAACAAAGTGGAACCACTACTCACCAAATCGCAAACAGCATCAGCTAATCCAATTCCAGGAGCAATTTCAACACTGCCACTGATTTCATGAATTTCAGCAGAAATACCCTTCTTATTTAAATAATCTTGCACCAAAACAGGATAAGAAGTAGCAATTTTCTTGCCTTGTAGAAAAGAAACATCTGCGTATTCGTCCGACTTTTTAACCGCAATGCTTAACCGACACTTTCCAAATCCAAGTTTCTCGCGCACCTGTACCGACTTCTTTTTCTCGTACACGACATTCTCACCCACAAATCCAATATCTGCCACGCCGTCTTCTACATATTGAGGAATATCATCATCTCTAAGGAAAAAAACCTCAACCGGAAAATTATCCGACTCTGTTCTCAACCTATCTTTTACATTTCTCAAGTCAATACCACAGTCCTTCAGCAGTTTCAGAGAGTCCTCTGATAGTCGACCAGATTTTTGAATAGCAATTTTTAACATATGTAAATTGGTTTAAAAAAAACCGGGCTCACCCTATTGAGGTAAGCCCGGCAGTTATTTTATCCTGTATAAACACGCCAAGATGCTTACCCGTTGGGCAAGAAATGATGGTGATGATGTGTTAATACAAGTTTCACGTTGCAAATATAGGGTGATAGTATGTTGAAGTCATAAAATTTTATGAGCGGTTTTATTAATTCCTTGAAGCGAGTAACTTCAACCTCCTAAAATCATGCACATGAAACAAATTTTGATGGTCTTTGTTGTGTTTTGCCTAACTTATTTAGGAATTGCTCAAGATGCATTCCAATACCAACAACCTCCAAAACTAATGGCCGACATGCTATTGGCTAAGCCAACCCCTGCTGTTAGTTTTGACGATAAAGCTAATTGGATGCTTCTTAGTGAAAGAAATAGCTATCCAACAGTTGAAGAGTTGGGTCAGCCAGAAGCACGTATTGCTGGCATGCGAATCAATCCCAACAATTTCTCTTTAAGCCGTCAAACTTTCATCAATAATTTTAAGTTGAGAAAAGTGAATCAAGAAAATGAATTACAAGTAAAAGGACTACCCGCTACTTTATTGGCATCATCGGTAAGCTGGAGCCCATCTCAAACTAAAATTGCCTTTCTTCAAAATAATGCTGATGCGGTTGATTTATATGTGATTGATGTTGCCACGCAGACTGCAAAGAAAATAAACAAACGTCCTTTAAATACTTTAATGGGGGGTGCCTATAGTTGGCTGGATGATAACACACTTATCTACAAGACTACTCTTCAACCAGCTAGCGCAGCACCAAAACGTCCTATTACCCCTATGGGGCCTTCTATTCAAGAGAACTATGGAAAGGCTGCACCTATTAGAACTTATCAAGATCTCATGAAGACTCCATACGATGAACAATTGTTTAGTTTCATGGCTACTGTGCAACTAGTTATGAACAAAAATGGAGTTGAAACTAAAATTGGAAAACCCAATATTTACACTACTATTAGTCCTTCTCCTGATAAGCAATATTTAATGATTAGAACTTTGAGAAAGCCTTTCTCATATCTTGTTCCAGCGCAACTATTTGCCTCAACTGTATCAATTATTGATCTAACAGGAAAAGAACTTAAAAAACTGGCAGATCTTCCATCTGGCGAAGGTTCTCCATCTGGATTCGACAATGTGCAGAATGTTCCAAGAAGTTTTGACTGGAGAGATGACGAAGCTGCAACCATAACTTGGTGTATGCCATTGGATAGCGGGATGATTGCAAAAAAAGTAGAGTTTCATGATGCTGTATATGCATTAAAAGCGCCTTTCCAAGGTGAAGCAACTGAACTCTTTAAAACTACTATGCGTTTTCGTGGAGTTTCTTGGGGAACTAGCCAATTAGCGTTGGTTATGGAAGGATTAACAGGAAAGCAGGTTGCAAGAATGCATCGTTTCAACCCTTCTACTGGAAGTTTGGAAATGCTTATGCAAAGAAATACAACAGATGCCTATAATAACCCAGGATCACCTGTAACTACTAAAAATCAATTTGGACGTCAGGTTTTGATGTTAGTTGATAATGGCACTAAACTATTAATGAATAATACAACTGGTAGCTCACCCAATGGTGACCTACCTTTCTTAGCAAAGTTTGATTTACAAACCAAACAACAAGAAATTATTTGGCGCTGTAGTCCTGGACAGTTTGAATTTATTTCTGACGTAGTTGATGCAAACACAATGACATTCATCAGCAGAAAAGAAACACAAACAAGTACGCCTAATTACTTCATGAAAGATCTTTTGAAAAAAATTGCTGATAGACCTATCACAAAATTCACCAATCCCTATCCACAACTTGAGGGTATTACAAAAGAGAAAATTAAATACAAGAGAGCAGACGGAGTTGATTTAACTGGCGACCTTTATTTACCTAAAGGATACAATGCAGCTAAGGATGGCCCCTTACCCGTATTCATGTGGGCTTATCCTCGTGAATTCAATAGTGCTGCCGATGCTGCTCAAGTAAGAGGAAGTAAAGACCGTTTTACAAATATTAGCTGGGGATCACCAATATTTTGGGTAACGCAAGGATATGCAGTATTAGATAATGCTGAAATGCCAATCGTTGCTACTTCTAGCGATAAAAAACCAAACGATAATTTTATTGAACAATTAAAGTTGAATGCAGAAGCTGCAGTTCAAAAACTAGTTGATTTGGGTGTGGGTGATAAAAACAGGATGGCAGTAGGTGGACATAGTTATGGTGCATTTATGACTGCACATCTGCTATCACACACCAATCTTTTCAAAGCAGGTATTGCAAGAAGTGGCGCATACAATCGTTCTTTAACTCCATTTGGTTTCCAAAATGAAGACAGAACTTATTGGCAAGCTTCTCAATTGTACTTTGATATGAGTCCATTTAGTTATGCCAACAAAGTAAAGACGCCAATTTTATTAATTCATGGCGAAATGGATGACAACCAAGGTACTTTCCCTATTCAAAGTGAAAGATATTATAGTGCAATTAAAGGTCATGGTGGCACCAGTCGCTATGTTGTATTGCCTTACGAAGCGCATGGTTATAGAGGAAGAGAGAATGTATTACACATGCTTTGGGAACAACACCAATGGTTGGAAAAGTATGTGAAGAATGCTAAATAAATCAAGTTAGCACTAAAACTATGTAGGGCTGTCCATATGGACAGCCTTTTTTTTTAGAACCTTGGACAGCGCATATAGCTGGGGCCTTCAGAAAAACTTTTTTTACGCATATATGAAAGCGTGATTTCAAATGCCGATGTATTTTGGAATGCTTGTCGAGTTGTCATAGCAGGAATATCGTAGCTCACTCCCATCGTAAAATTGCCAATAGTCAATCCAGCATAAGGCACCAGCGCATCTCTCCACCTAAAATTAGCACCTATCATAAAGTCAGTGGATTCATTCACGGGAAACATGGTATACATACCTACCATTCTTACCTCTGCTGTTCCTTGTCGCATCCAAACAGCATGCGGCACAATATATACATCAGGTGTCATCCGCCAAGAAAATCCGCCATGTGCTACCCAACGAATTGGAACACGACTTATTCCTGATCCTGCAATAAATTTATCTTCTGGACGATTGATATGAAATGCAGAGCCACCTCCAAAGAATTGTAGCACCCCATCTTCTTTTGTATCAAAATAAGCTAAACCAAAACCAAGATCTGGAACCAGCGTAGAAGTTCTATCAAACACTTCTGTAGTTGGATTACCTGGTTGAAATCCAGTTATTTGGTTCCATTGATCGCCAAATTGTAATCGACCTGGCTGAATGCTTCTATTTAATATTCCTGCTAAAAAGCCAACACGAATTTGATGTCGACCCATTGTTCCAAATCTAATTCCGTCATAAGCAAGCGTAGCATATGCTTGTGTATATCTAAATGCACCTCCACCCGTTTGCATTTGAAGTACCTGAACACCGGGATGAAAACTTGAATTTGTTCTTAGATCAGCAGAAAGAGCAGCAGTTTGCAAAGGTGATATTGTACCAAGCCATTGATTTCTATGAATTGCTGATGCTCTTAGATCTCCTCCAAATGCTCCTGTTAAGGCTGGATTGACTTGCATCGGAAATCTAAAATATTGCGAAGTCATAGGATCTAGTTGTCCAAACGCAACAGACTTAGTCAGCAGATAGCCCCATAAAATGATATAGATAGTTTTAATGCTCATCTTATCAATTGAAATGAGCCAGACTTTCTTATTTCACGACCACCTTGTATTTCAGCAATTAGCGTGTATAGATATACCCCTGATGGTTGATTTTGCCCTTGATGCCTTCCATCCCATCCCCTATCAGGCTGAGTAGATATGAACAACAATCGCCCCCATGCATCAAAAACACGCAATTCCATTTTGTTGATGAAGTTTCCATACACTTTAAAAACATCATTTTTCCCATCGCCATTTGGAGTAAATGCATTTGGAACAAAAACGTCACGAGAAATTGGCACAACCGTCACATCTACAAATCCAGTATCTATGCATCCCTTAGCAGAACGGGCAACAATGCCATATCTAGATGTGCTATCAGCAGTGATTTGCTGACTGAGTAATAAAGGTTGAGTAAATTTATCTGATGGGATCCAGCTTAAAGCCTGATAAGGTTCAGCAGCACTGCTATTTAGCCTCAACAATTGCTGTTCAACAACGGGCTGTGGACTTGCAGATAATTGAACATCAAAATCAGTCACAAGAATATTCTTGCTAACTGTTGTAGAACAGCCACTGACTACAACCGTATATTGAATAGTTGCTGTGCCATTATTTACTGCAGTCACTCTTCCCCCATTATCAACTCTTGCAATATTAGGTTGTAAGCTAGTCCAAATTCCCCCAGCAGTTGATGAACTGAAAAGGGTTTGATTATTACCCCTTCTACAAATTTCATTTAACCCAATAATTGGAGCAACAATTGGTGGAGATGGGATTGGATTAATTATGAACTGAGTAACAGCCGATATACATCCTGCTGCGTTTCTAGCTCGTATTGTGTAAGTTCCAGGAGGCAAGTTTATAACTTGTCCCGATGGGTATTGTGTAGGTTGATTATTGATGGTATAAACGATACCTGCTCCAACAGGTTGTGTCACTTGCAATCGGCCTTGTGCATTGTTACATGTTGGTTGATCTAAAATTTGAATTACAGGTTGAACAGGAATATCAGGTGGCTGAGGAATAATAACCGACAAGGGTGCTGAAATACAGCCTATACCGTTTCTTGTGGTTAATGAGTAAGTACCCGGAGCTAAAGCACTAAATGAGCCTGTTGTGTTATTGTAAGTAGTTCCGTTGATACTGTAACTCAACCCTGCACCTATTGGTGAATTCACCTGAAAAGACCCAACTGTTTCTCCACAACCTGGTGACTGAATACTTACGGTTGCTGTTGCAGGTGTTGGTAAAACAGTTATAGCAATGCTCTTTGATAAATTACAATTGTAATTATTTACCATACTTATATCATCGATTGCAAAATCATTTCCATTGGTTTGTTCATTTCTGTCGAATAATGTTATTGTTGCTACAGTATTATTTCCTGAATTCCAGTTGTAAACAACCTGCTGCCATTGACAAGTGCTTGATGGAGCCGTATAAGTACTTGTACTAGGATCACCAGTTATTGGTGCATTATTTACATTCGTCTGAATTCTAGCTGGGCTAGTGCTAACTACACTTTGAATCCAATAAGAAAATCTATATTGAGTGTTAGGTGTAACCGGAATTGTTTGACTCCAAACCCTATCCGATGCATTGGATGATCCATCAATAACCATCATTTGACCTGAACCAGATTTGTCTTTACAATCTACAAAAAACTGAAAGTATTGTCGAGAACTCGTTGTAATACCATAAGCTTTTTGAATTCCTCCTGAAGTGCCATCTAGATAAAAGGTATAGTCTGTAACAAAACCAACATTACCCAAACTAAAATCGCCATTAAAGATTAAATTTCGGTTTCCATTTGAGGTGGAGGAAACTGTGTAAGTTGTATTTACAACAGGACGAGCCTGAACCAATGAGCCTATTAGTGGAGTGAGGTTGGGATCGGTTGGACTAGAAGTCCAAGTGTAACTAGAGCCACCCATCGCTAATAAATTGATGGGTGTATTACCACAGGCAGGATCTGCTAATGATGAAGAGATTTGAAGTGGATTAATAGGAGCATTCACAACAACATTTGCAACTGATACAACTGTTTGATTTGCATCTTTCACACGCAACAAATATGTTCCTTGTGCGGAAAGATCATTAAATATAAATTTATCGGACCAACCCTGATTATTCAACTGAAATTGGTAAGGCGGTCGCCCCCCTATTCCATATACCACCAAAGCGCCATCGTTGGTATTGTAACAAGATGTTGGAATAGCGTTATATACTAAATTCAAAAATTCGGCTGGTGCAAAAAGCTCCATATCATCTAAAGCAAAATCATTCCCCAAAGCACTTGTATTCGTATTTCTCAATCCAATTTTCACACAAGGCTGATCAGCTCTAAATCTATACACCACGCGGCGCCATTTGTCTGCTGGAAGTGGAGCCATAGTGGCTCCTTCTACTAAAATTATTTGTGATGCATTCTCAAAATCAATTACCAAATTAGCCCTTGTGGCGTTATTAGTTACCTCTTGAGAAACAGATCGAACCCAATAACTAAAAGTATAGGTTTGCCCAACCTGTAAATTGCATACCCCTTCTGCATTTAACCCCGCTTGCCAAACATACATATTGGAACCAGTAACGGTTGCACCATCCACAACCATCATTTTACCAAAGCCGGTAGAATGATCACCATCAATTTCAAAATCTCTATTAAAAATATGAGGCGATGCTACAAAAGCAATATCCCCCGGTTGAGAAGTGAGTGCAAAAGGTGGCGTACGCCAGAAATAGGGAGGTTCTGTGTATTTAAACCCACTGCTACCCTCTAATTCAAAGTTACCATTACTAATTAGATTCTGGGCTTGAACAGAACCAGCAAATACAACAATTAAGATGAACAATGTTGCGGAAAACAATCTAAAATCAAGTAATTTGAACACTGTATAAAGATACATAATAGCACCCTATCATAAACAACCATTTACAACAATGAAAAAATCTTTAACAACTTTCACAATATATGCGATAGCCATATTAGCAATTTTATTTGAACAAAAATTATTTGCACAAAAATTACATTTAATCACAGGCAGCTATACTAAAGAAAATAAAGTAGGTATTCATTTCATCACAATAAACCTAGCGAATCAAAACATACAGATTAGTCCATTGGATAGCTCTATTGCTAATCCTTCCTACCTGTTTTATGCAAAAAAAGAGCAAATACTGTATGGTGTAAGTGAAGGTCGCGGTAAAGAAAAAGCATTAGCCGTAAGCTGGAAATTCAACCCTAAGCGAGCAACTCTTTCTCTAATTAATACAACCTATTCTGGCGGCGATCATCCTTGTCATCTTTTTGTTGATTTAAAAAACAAGTACTTGTATACCGCAAATTATAGTGGAGGAAATATTGGTGTAATACCCATTTTACAAAAAGGGAAGCTTGGTAATATACAACAGGTTATTCAACATAAAGGTGCAGGCTTAGATACCATATATCAGCGTAGTCCACATGCACATCAGGTTATTTTTAAAAATCAAGAAAACCAACTTGTAGCGACTGACTTAGGAACAGACGAAATAAAATTTTACTCAATCAATCATAAAGAAGTACAACCAGTCAGTGAGCGCAACGTTGAAACAGTTAAGACAACCCGAGGTGCTGGTCCAAGACATGTTAGCTTTCATCCAAATCAACCAATCATGTATGTTCTAGAAGAATTGAGTGGTACACTTGCCGTTTATGAGAAACTTGATCAAATTTGGAACCTGGTTCAACGATTCGAATTATACAATAAGGAAGAAAAGGGTATAAAGGCATCTGCACATATTGTTATTAACAAGAATGCACAGGATTTATATTGTAGCAATCGAGGAGATAATAATACACTTGCGCATTTTAGAATTGAACCCAATGGCAGGGTGAGTAGACCAACAATCTATCCGCTTAATTATAAATGGCCACGCCATTTTTCTTTAGATGCTTCAGAATCCTTTCTTGCAGTGGCTTATCAGCATAACAATTTCATTGAACTATTTAAAAGAGATCAATCGAATGGCTCACTTCATCCTTTAAATATCCAAATTAAAATACCTTACCCTGTTTTTGCAGAGTTTATCGATTTGAAGTAGGCTTTGCCTCCAGCACTTCTACATCAAAGACCAAGATACTTGCGGGCGGTATTTTAAAACTTCTTGACCTGATTGAATATGCCTGTTCAGATGGAATATAAATTCTAGTTTTTCCGCTTACCGAATTTGTTGGAACTGCTAACTGCCATCCTCTAATTAATCGGTTCAAAGGAAAAGTTGCTGGCTTATCCTTCGTAGCATCAAATACTGATCCATCAGAAAACAATTCACCCTTGTAATGAACAGATACCGTATCAGTCACGTTAACAGGACGACCATTTCCTTTTACAAGGTGATAATAATAAACTCCCTCTATTGTTCCGGTAGTATCTATCTGGCGTCTTTTCACTGCCCTATTCAACAGATTTCTATCTCGAATCTGAAAAGCAAGACTATCAACATGTTTCGTAACCGGTACCAATTGTGGATTTCCTTTAGCTAATAAATTTTTCCATGAACCATTAGGTCTTTGCACCCAAGTTTCGAGGGTAAGATCAGCTAAAGTTTCACTAGCAGTCTCCCAATCAATATCCAATTTCTTCACCCATGATGCTTCGTCTTTGTGCAAAAAACTACCCATCCATTTCCATCTTCCCAATGATGGAAAGTATAAATATGTACTATACAAAGTTTGCTTCACAGATGTATCGGGCACCACGCTAATTGAAAGCTGAGAAGGGACCGACATAGAATCTGGAATATTCCAACTGAGCTTATTTTTCGACTTCTTTACTTGCCAGCCAGAACTTACTAATTGATGTGACTTTTCAAGATCAAGTTCTACTTTTAATCGGCCTTTTTCCGACTTCAACTCGAATTCAAAGTCATGGAGCTTCACTTCCATTTCCCACTTATTTAATTTGGAAGCTTTCCATTGAACTAGTACTTGGGAGCCTCTAACAGAATCTGGTATTTGCCAAGATAAAGTTGTATCAATTTGTGCATGAGAACACATAACACCAAATGGAATAACTAATAAAGCCAACAATAAACGTTTCATATTTTTTTATTTTGCTTCGAACCAAACCTTTTCATCAGGCTTTGGATCATCTCCTAAATAATTAATGGTTAGTTCAGTTCCTGAAGAAATCGGTTTCAAGGTAACAATTCGAATCCAATCATCCTCCATATCCATTTCATAGCTACAATTGGGAGTATAAGAATGGTTATAAATACTCACATATCCCCATGCCACCACAGCTTTTTTTTCATCATCACCCCAAGCAAAAATATAGTTGTTTAATGCAGTCTTTTCAACAATTGATCGATGTTCCTCTGTTAATATGAGCACAGGAGACACTTCAATCAATAATCCAGCATCTAAATCTTCAGCGGTAAATACACCTCGACCACCCAATTCCGAAGGAGCTATGAATAAAGAGGGTAATATCATATTCGCAAGATACAAATATGTAACTTGCGTCCATGTCACTCGATTTGGAAGAAATCAGCTTTCAGGAACTTTTTGAGCAACTCATCGCTAAAGAGGATAAGTTGGAAATCAGGGCGTTTTTAAACGACCTGAATATCAGCGATGTGGCTGAACTCATTGACCAAAATGAGGAATATGAAGCGCAGATAATGGCTCACCTTGCACTTCATAGAGCTGCGAAGGTTTTTAAAATACTGGATGTTTCTACCCAAAAGAGAATCATTCAAAGCCTACCGAGTAATACGGCCGTTGAATTATTGAATGAATTATCGCCAGATGACCGTACCGATTTTTTGGAGGAATTACCTAAAGAAGCTATTCGCGACTTAATAAAATTGCTAGACCCCGAAGAAAGAAAAATAACCCTCGCAATGTTGGGTTATCCTGAAGATAGCGTGGGAAGAATCATGACCCCCGATTATGTATATGTGTATGAGCAGAATACGGTGGATGAGGCGTTTGCAACCATTCGAAAATATGCGAAGAACAGTGAGACCATTGATGTGATTTATGTGATTAATTCTAAGGGAGAATTGGTTGATGACATCCGTATTAGAGACATCATTCTTGCATCCCCAGAGAAAAGAATGGACGAACTCATAGATGGAAGGGTTGTTGCACTTCATGTTCACGACGACCAAGAACATGCAAGTCAGGTTTTCAAAATGAATAATCGGGTGGCACTTCCTGTTACCGACGATCAAAATATTCTTTTAGGTATTGTAACCATTGATGATATTTTATGGGTTGCCAATGAGGAGTTCAGCGAGGACATGCAAAAGATTGGTGGTACCGAAGCACTGAATGAGCCTTATTTAGATATTCCTATTTTCAAACTGTTTAAGAAGAGGGTAATTTGGCTCATTGTTTTATTTATGGGCGAAATGCTGACTGCAACTGCTATGGGTTATTTTGAAGATGAAATTGCAAAAGCAGTTGTGCTGGCGTTATTTGTTCCTTTAATCATTTCAAGTGGCGGTAACAGTGGCTCTCAAGCTTCTACACTCATTATTCAAGCTATGGCTGTAGGAGAAATTACAGTGTCTGATTGGTGGAGGGTGATGAGAAGAGAAATTGTAAGTGGACTACTACTAGGTTCAGTGCTTGGTTTAATTGGATTAATGCGTGTTGTTATATGGCATCAGTTTGCTCCTGAAATTTATGGAGAACACTATTTCTTTATTGGCTTAACTATCGGATGCTCACTATTGGGTGTTGTTCTTTGGGGCACACTCACAGGTTCTATGCTACCCCTTCTACTCAAAAAAGCTGGCGCAGATCCAGCTGTATCATCGGCCCCATTTGTTGCTACGCTAGTAGATGTAACAGGCTTAATTATCTATTTTACCTTAGCATACTGGTTCTTACAAGGTACCCTTCTGTAAAAAATGCTCCCAATTGCGGTTTTCTGCGGTTATTGACCGTTAATATTTCAGCTTTATGCAAGATTGTATGCCTGCATTGAACTTGTGAGGCATAATAAATTAAGTATGAGAAAAAAAAATGATATTGCAGCCTTAAAATCAGACCCTTATGTGCGGAATTGTCGGTTACATTGGCCATCGAAATGCTTACCCCGTTGTTATTAAAGGACTCAAAAGATTAGAATATAGAGGATATGATAGTGCTGGTGTAGCACTCTTAAATGGTGGACTTAAGGTTCATAAGAAAAAAGGCAAGGTTGCCGATTTGGAAGAAGCCACTTTAGGAAAAAACTTAGATGGCACAGTTGGTATTGGTCACACACGTTGGGCAACCCACGGTGAGCCAAGCGATAGAAACTCTCACCCACATGTTTCCAATAATGGCGAGCTAGCAATGATTCATAATGGAATCATTGAAAACTACGCCTCAATTAAACAAGAATTAATCAACAACGGCTATCAATTCCACAGCGATACTGACACAGAAGTTTTATTGAACTTTATTGAAGATATTAAAATCAATAATCAGTGCTCCTTAGAAGAAGCCTTAAGAATTGCACTTCGTAGAATTGTTGGCGCTTATTGTATTCTTTTAATCGACCAAAATGATCCTGAAACCATCATTGCAGCACGTAAAGGCAGTCCCCTTGTAATTGGTATTGGAAAGGGTGAACACTTTCTTGCAAGTGATGCATCCCCTATTATTGAATACACCAAAGAAGTAGTATATGTAAATGACTATGAAATTGCTATTGTCAAAGCCGATGAACTTATTTTAAAGAACTTGGGTAATGAAAAGCAAACGCCATTCATTACTAAGCTCGACATGGAACTGGCCCATATTGAAAAAGGTGGTTATGACCATTTCATGTTGAAGGAAATTTTTGAACAGCCACAAACTATTTACGATTGTTTAAGGGGAAGACTACTGCCTGAACATGATGAAATTGTGATGCGTGGAATTGACAATCATTTAGATGCTTTTTTGAATGCTTCTAGAATTGTAATGGTAGGTTGTGGCACTAGTTGGCATGCAGCACTTATTGCTGAATATATTTTTGAAGAACTCTGTCGCATTCCTGTAGAGGTAGAATACGCTTCAGAATTTAGGTATAGAAATCCCGTTATTAATGAAGGAGATGTTATTATTGCTATCTCTCAAAGTGGTGAAACGGCAGATACTTTAGTAGCCCTTGAGAGCGCAAAAGAAAAAGGTGCTTTCATTTTTGGCGTAGTAAATGCTGTCGGTAGCAGTATCGCAAGATTAAGCCATGCTGGAGCCTATACACACGCAGGACCAGAAATTGGTGTTGCTAGTACCAAAGCATTTACTGGTCAACTTGCTGCACTAACTATGATGGCACTCAAAATTGGTTACAAAAAAGGAACTATTAACCAAGAGCGCTATACGAAACTTGTTCGTGAACTCTATGCTGTGCCTGAAAAAGTAAAAGAAATTTTAGCTGATACTAGCCATATCAAAAAGATTGCTGAAAAGTATGCCACTGCTTCTGACTTCTTATTTTTAGGAAGAGGTTATAACTTCCCGGTAGCATTAGAAGGTGCTTTGAAATTGAAAGAAATATCTTACATACACGCAGAAGGTTATCCTGCTGCAGAAATGAAGCATGGCCCCATTGCTTTGGTAGAAGAAACACTACCTGTAGTATTTGTAGCAACACATGATTCTTACTACGAAAAAATTGTTTCTAATGTGCAGGAAATTAAAGCTAGAAAAGGTAAAGTCATTGCTGTTGCAACCGAAGGCGATCAGCAAATAAGCCATATGGCAGATGATGTAATGTTTGTTCCTGCTTGCGATGAAATTATTGCCCCCCTACTCAGTGTCATTCCTCTTCAACTGTTAAGCTACTATGCTGGTGTTGCAAAAGGACTAGACGTAGATAAGCCTCGTAACCTAGCAAAAAGTGTTACGGTGGAATAAAAGGGAAACTATGGCTCAAAATATCATCAAGAAAACGCCTTTATCCTCATTAGGATACGATTTTATTTCAGGCGATTACTTGCCGGAAGGCGAGAATGAATACTATTTGAGGAATCGTCAGATTAATAATGGTATTCACTACAGAAGACTCAATGCTTATGAAATTGAAGTACTCGTAAGAAACAGAAATACGAGCGACGACTGGAATAATATACTTGTATCCGATGCATTTAATCCAGAGCTTGTAAAAAACTGTAAGTTCTTCGGACTTGTAAGAATTGGAAAACTTGAGCCTTTTTGTGTGGGGTTTAGCGATTTACGACTTCCTGTTGGATTGTACAATTCTACAATCATTAGCTGCGACTTTGGCGATAATGTTGTAATTGACAATGTAAATTATTTATCGCACTATATCATTGGCAACGATGTTATAATTAGCAACATCAATGAAATGATCAATACCAATCATTCTAAGTTTGGGAATGGTATTGTTAAGCAGGGAGAAAAAGAAGAAGTTAGAATTTGGTTGGAACTTTGCAATGAAAATACAGGTCGAAAAATTATGCCTTTTAATGGCATGCTTGCTGGTGATGCATATATCTGGAGTAAATTCAAAGATGACCAAGTACTGCAAGAAAAACTCAAAGAATTTACTGAAAACAAATTTCCTTCTAACAGAGGTTACTATGGGAAAGTTGGTGACAGAAGTGTGATTAAAAATTCTAAGATTATTAAAGATGTTTGGTTTGGAAGCGATTGTTATGTGAAGGGTGCAAACAAACTAAAAAATCTAACTATTAACTCCGGGGAAAAAGGAAGAACACAAATTGGCGAAGGCGTTGAACTAGTGAACGGAATTATAGGCTATGGATGTAGAATTTTCTACGGCTCAAAAGCTGTTCGATTTATCATGTCAGATAATAGTCAGCTTAAATACGGCGCCCGATTAATTAATAGCTTTTTAGGGGATAATGCTACCATCTCTTGTTGCGAAGTATTGAACTCATTAATCTTCCCTGCTCATGAGCAACACCATAACAATTCGTTTTTATGTGCTGCTATGGTCATGGGGCAAAGCAATATTGCTGCAGGAGCCACGATAGGTTCTAATCATAATAGTCGTGCAGCTGATGGAGAAATTATTGCAGGCAGAGGTTTTTGGCCCGGACTATGTGTTAGCTTGAAACATAATTCAAAATTTGCCAGCTTCACCATTGTAGCAAAAAGCGATTATCAAACTGAATTGAATATTCAATTACCATTCAGTTTAGTGAGCAATGATCTAAGTAAAGATCAGTTAGTGGTAATGCCTGCATATTGGTTTATGTACAATATGTACGCCCTTGAACGAAATGCATGGAAATACCAAGACCGAGATAAGAGGACAGAAATTGTTCAACACCTCGATTATCATTATCTAGCACCTGATACCATCCTTGAAATGCAAAAAGGGATGCAACTGCTTGCATTGTTTACTGGCAAAGCCTACTGGAGAAGTCAACAGAAAAAGGTTGCTGACTCAGAAGCAATAGAAACTGGCCTAAAACTTCTTAAAGCAAATGCAGATGTAGTAAAAGGACTAGAAGTGCTTGCAGATGGATTTGAAAATAGCAAAAGAAAAGTAGTCATTAAAAAGGCATACGAAGCATTCCATCAATATGAGGATATGATTTTCTTGTATGGTATGGAAGCCTTCATGAGCTATTTGCAATCACAAAGTGATTTCAATCAAAAGACACTTCAATCGGCTTTTAATCATTTGGTTAATGTTGGTGAATGGATGAATATAGGCGGACAGTTAATCCCTACACTACATTTTGAAAATTTCAGAAAGGACATTTATAACGGTAAAATTTCCTCTTGGGATCAAGTGCATGATTTCTATTTAGATGAATCGAATAAATATGCTCAACTCAAGCAATCACACGCACTTGCATGTTTGTTAGAAATTACCAATGTAACTCAAGAACAAATTGACCAGCATATTGTGCAAACCTGGTTGAACAGAACACTTTCAATTTATGAGCGATTGACGAAATCAATTTATGAATCAAGGGCAAAAGACTATGTGAGCCCATTTAGAAAAATGACTTACGACTCTAATGCAGAAATGAATGCTGTTTTGGGTAAATTGCAAGACAACTCATTCATCCTACAACAAAATGAATTACTTGCTAAAACAAAAGCAAATATTCAAGGTATTTTGGACAAGCTATAAAAAGTATGAATCCAAAAGTTGATCAATATATTGATGACTTACCAGAACCCTTAGCTGAAGTGGCTTCAGCAATTAGGAATTATATTTTTCATAATATAGCAGGCGTTGAAGAACGATATAGTTTCAAACTACCTTTCTATCACTACTATGGCATGTTCTGTTACATGAATCAAGTAAAGGGAGGTTTAGAGATTTGCTTTTGTAGAGGCAAAGATCTAGCTGTTGCATTTCCGCAATTAGAACAAAAAGAGAGAAAACTTATTGCAGGAATAACCCTCAGGTCCAAAAAAGAAATTGTAGAAAAAGAAATCTTTCAACTTCTTGAAGCTGGTGCAGCCTGGAATAAAGAGTGTTTTATGATGGGCACGCCCTTAGTAAGCAAAAAAAGAGGCCGTAAATAATCCGCTACTTTTTCCTAAAAAAGATCCTAATAGGAACACCTCTGAAATTGAAACTCTTTCTCAATTGGTTCTCCAAGTAATTCTTATATGGCATCTTTATATCGTCTGGAAAGTTCGTGAAGAATGCAAAAGATGGAACTACTGTTGGTAATTGAGTGATATACTTAATTTTCACTTGATGCCCCCTCACAACAGGCGCCTGATAAGATTGTACAGCTTTCAACATCACTTCATTGAGTTTAGATGTTGGTACTTTTCTTTGCTTATTTTCATACACTTCTAGTGCTAACTCAATTGCCTTAAAAATTCTGGTTTTTTCTTTTGCTGAAATGAATAAAACTGGCACATCCGTAAATGGTGCTACTCTTTGCAACAAAAGCTTTTCGTAATCGCGCGCAGTATTTGTTTGCTTATCTGGTATTAAGTCCCACTTATTTACCAACACAACCATACCCTTACCCTTTCTTGAAGCAAGACTAAAAATATTCACATCCTGCGCAGTAATACCTTTTTCTGCATCAATCACCAATAAACAAACATCGGCTTCATCCATTGCTTTCACAGCACGAATAACAGAGTAAAATTCAAGATCATCTTTCTCCTTCGTTTTCTTTCTAAGTCCAGCAGTATCAATTAATATAAACTCTTTCTGGAACAAGTTATAATGGGTATGTATGGTATCTCTTGTAGTTCCAGCAATATCACTCACAATGGTTCTCTCCTCACCTACCATTGCATTTAGTAAAGATGATTTTCCTACGTTAGGCTGACCAATGATTGCAATACGAGGGAGTTCACTTTCACGAATAGTTTCTTGTGCATCTTCTTCAGAAATTGCGTTTGTAATTGCATCTAGCAATTCACCTGTACCACTACCGCTGATACTGCTTACCATGAACAATTCATCAAACCCCAAAGCATAAAACTCTGTAGCATCTAACTGACGTTCGTGGTTATCAACTTTATTCACCACTAAATAAACAGGCCTATTGGAAGTACGCAGCAGTTGAGCCATAGATTCATCCAGATCGGTAATTCCAGTTACCACATCCACCATAAAAACCAAAGCATTGGCTTCTTCAATAGCAATTTTTACCTGCTTCCTAATTTCTCTTTCAAAAATATCGTCACTATCAGGAACAAATCCACCTGTATCAATTACGTTAAAATGCTTGCCATTCCAATCGGCCACACCGTACTGACGATCGCGCGTAACACCACTCAAATCATCTACAATAGCTTTACGCTGTTCTAAAAGACGATTAAAAAATGTACTCTTGCCCACATTGGGTCTTCCAACAATTGCAACTGTATAACTCATACCCTTATTTTCTTATCCAAAATACCCATACTCTCTCAAATGGGTGTCATTATCTCTCCACTTTGGTCGAACTTTCACAAAAAGTTCCAAAAAAACCTTGGAACCAATGAACTGTTCAATGTCAATTCTAGCTTTTGTACCCAGCTCACGTATCATTTTCCCTTTTTCCCCCAACACAATCATTTTCTGTGTTTCACGCTGCACAATAATATCTGCCTGAATCTTCACCAAATGTCCTTTCTCTTTATATTCATTTACTAAAACTGCTGTATGGTAAGGAATTTCATCACCATACAACTCATAAATTTTTTCTCTCACCAGTTCAGATACAAAAAAACGAGTAGGCAAATCGCTCAAGTCTTCTTCGCTATAAAAAGGAAAGCCTTCTGGGAGTAATTCCAAAATAGCCGCTACCAATTCTGGCGTATTTGTATTTTGAAGTGCTGATAAAGCAACTACTTTTTGCGCATAGGGCTTACTTGAAAAAAAACGAATGGCTTCATCGGTTTTTTTACTTTGATCAATTTTATTGATGATGACCAAACTGGGTACTTTCAACCGCAAACTCTGAAACAATTCATCCGACTCCTCCCAAGATGAAGTAATATCCACTAAAAGTAAAGCCACATCTGCATCTTCCAATGCACTCTTCACAGCAGCCATCATTTTTTCATGCAGCTTATATTTGGCTTCAATAATACCTGGAGTATCTGAAAAAATAATTTGGTACTCACCCGGCTTAGAAAGAAATGCTTTAATGCGATGCCTGGTTGTTTGAACCTTAGATGAAACAATAGCCAACTTCTCCCCCATCAATGCATTCAATAAGGTACTCTTACCTGCATTGGGCTTACCAAAAATATTTACGAAGCCTACTTTCATGATGGGTCAACTAGTTTTTTGATTGGACCAACAAAGGTCCGACTTAGTAACCAAACCTCTGAAAATAAAAATTCCCGCTGTGCGGGAACTTAGTTGCGAGGGATGGGATCGAACCACCGACCTTCGGGTTATGAGCCCGACGAGCTACCGCTGCTCTACCTCGCGATGTAATTGGGTTGCAAAATTAGGCGTTTCCCAATTTCTATCCAAATTTTATTGAAGCAATCTTAGTTTTCCTTTCTTTTTATACTTGCTCCACCTGTTGAACTCACATCTTTAATTACACCATTTCCTTTGTACTGCACACTACTTGCACCAGATGCTTGTACACTTAGTTCTTCCTGAACAAACATGCGTAGCACAGAAGCACCTGATGCCAAAGCCTTACACTTTGCAATTTCTAAATCAAAAGCCTTAACACTACTTGCACCACTTAAATCAAATTTTGCTGTTTGAGCCCTACCCTCAAGTGTCATATTAGATGCGCCACTCGATTCAACTACCAAGTTAGCAAGTGTAACTTTTCCGCGGAAATCGCTCGCACCCGATAACTCAATAATTAAGCTTTCGCCTTGAAGTGGATCAACCAAACGCACATTGCAAGCGCCACTTGCCTCAATTCTTTGCAAAGATTTGAAAGTAACATAGGCCTTCATTTTTGTATTCGACCAATTGCGGATACTCTTTCCATCAAAATAAATTTTGAGTACCCCATTGCTCACCACCGTTTTTATTTGATCTCTAATTTCATCAGAACCTGCACTTACTGCTACTGCATCTTCTTTTCCTTGAGACAGATATAAATCAATAGCCGATGAAACCTGAATAGCGTTGAAACCACTTGCACTTCTTGGCTGCACATTTTTATCGAATACCACTGTTTTCTCTTCCTGAGCCATTAAAAAGCCAGAAAACACCAGGGTAAATGCTAGAATGATAATTTTTCTCATTGGTATGTTTTTTCGTAAAACGGAAACTAAAAAAAAAGGTTACAGTTTTGAAATTAAATTTATCCATCTACTTTTGCGGTCGTTCCCGGGGTGCCTAACTGGCTGAGATCATACCCGTTGAACCTGAACAGGGTAATGCCTGCGAAGGAAAGGAAGAATTCCTGCACTTTTTGCAAACTCCCTGTTCCCATTGTATCACTTTCAAAAAAAAGAAAATGAAAAAAACATTGGGAACGCTGGCGGCTTTATTATTTGCTGCATCCGTTCCGGCACAAAACAAGACCATTCAATTACAAGTAGTTGACCAGTTGAATCAGCAGCCTATCTCAGGCGCTACCATTCAGTGGAAGCAAGAAACTAGAATTGCTTCTGAAAACGGCACTGCACAGCTAACTATTACTGGATCACAAAATGAGTTAACACTTCGCATTTCGGCTGTTGGCTATAAAACCGTCGAAAGAAAATGGACTCCGCCTTTCCCGAATGAACTGAAAATAGCACTGCAACCCTATTCACTTCTCTTAGCACCGCTTGAAGTGAAGGCAATTCGAGCATCTGACCGAGCTCCTTTCACCAAAACCAACCTGAGCAAAGCTGAAATTGAAAAAAACAACTTAGGACAAGATCTTCCATTTTTATTAAATCAGACTCCGTCGGTTGTGGTGAACTCAGATGCCGGTAATGGGGTTGGTTATACTGGTATTCGTATTCGTGGCAGCGATCCTACACGTATTAATATGACTATCAACGGAATTCCTTATAATGATGCTGAAAGTCAGGGTATATTCTTCGTAAACTTACCCGACCTAGCCTCTTCCGTACAATCAATTCAAATTCAACGAGGTGTGGGAACCTCTTCTAATGGAGCTGGCGCTTTTGGTGCAACATTGAATTTAAGTACAAATGAGTTCAATGATCAGGCTTATGCTGAATTTAGTGGAAGTGCCGGGTCTTTTAATACTTGGAAAAGTACCGTAAAAGCAGGAAGTGGATTACTGAACAATCATTTTACCATTGATGCCAGGCTGAGTCAAATTAACAGTGATGGCTTCATTGATAGAGGAAAAACGGATTTACGCTCTTTTTACCTGTCGGGTGCATATGTGGCTGATAGGACTTCTATCCGTTTTAATGCATTTTCAGGCGCAGAAAAAACATACCAAGCTTGGTATGGGATTCCAGAATCTATGTTGAGAAGCAATAGACGCTTTAATTCAGCAGGGACAGAAAAACCTGGCGAGCCTTATGAAAATGAAACTGATAATTACCAGCAAGACCATTATCAACTTTTCATTAACCATCGTTTGAAAAGAAACTGGTCGTTTCAAGCAGCTACTTTTTTCACCAGAGGCAGGGGTTATTACGAACAATACAAAGCCAACCGTCGCTTTAGTAGTATTGGTTTACCTAATCCGGTTATCAATGGAGTGAGTATTAGTAGAACGGATATCATTCGTCAGCTATGGTTAGACAATTGGTTCTATGGACAAACATTTTCTACCGAATACAAGGATGAAAAAAATATTGTAACAATTGGTGGCGGATGGAACACTTATATGGGCGATCATTTTGGAACAGTTATTTGGTCGTCGGTTGGACAAGTGCCGGTTGGTCATCGTTGGTACGACTTACCAGCCATTAAGAAAGATGCCAATGCTTATGTAAAATGGCAAAGAAAAATCAATCATTCTTGGGAAGCATTTGCTGACTTACAAGTGAGGGATGTTGATTATACCATGACAGGCTTCAGAGACAATCCAACCTTGTTCACACAAAGGCAGTTTTTCTTCGTAAACCCTAAAGCAGGTATCTCTTACAAAAAGAATGGACATCAGTGGTACTTGAGTTACGCAGTTGGCAACCGCGAACCCAATCGAGATGATTTTGAAGCAGGAGCAACCAATCAGCCTGTTCATGAAACCTTACACAATATTGAAAGTGGATGGGAAAAGAAATGGAGCAAGGGTCAAATTCAAGCAAACTTCTTTTACATGTACTATGTGAATCAATTAGTACTAACTGGTAAAATAAATGATGTAGGTGCCTATGCTCGACAGAATATTGCATCTAGCTACCGAATGGGTATAGAGCTACAAGGAAGCTATACATTCAACAATTGGCTTCAAGTACAAGGAAATCTGGCAATCAGCAGAAATAAGATTGCTTCATTCACCGAGTTTATAGACAATTTTGATACAGGTAACCAAGAGAGCATCGAACACAGAGGTACAGATATTGCTTTTTCACCCAATGTGGTGGGCGGATTTACATTTGATGCTCAAATTGCTAGAGGATTAACCGCTAGTTGGATTCAAAAGTATGTAGGCCGACAATACTTAGATAACACACAAAATGCCAGTCGCAGCTTGAACCCATTTTGGGTAAATGATCTCAGAATCAACTGGAAAATTGCATCGAAATGGTGGAAAGACGCATCTATGACACTGCAAGTCAACAACCTGTTCAACTATATGTATGAGCCAAATGGCTATACTTTTAGCTATATCACAGGCGGAGCAAGGGTACAAGAAAACTTTTTCTTTCCCATGGCTGGAACCAACTGGATGTTGGGAGTTCAATGGAAGCTTTAATCAATTACCGGGAATGAGGTTTGGGCTTCTCCCGGCTTTTCACTACCTTTGCACGCTTCAAAATTACATGTCACGACCCGCCCCGTAAGGCGGCGGTGAAATGCATGTGACCTATTTTAAAAAATATAATAGACACATGAAATTATCACAGTTCCGGTTCGACCTCCCTTTGAATTTAATTGCCCAGCAACCTGCTAAAAAGCGCGAAGACAGTCGCATGATGGTTGTAGATCGCAGAACGGGCAATATGGAAAACAAAAACTTCCGCGACATTTTAGACTACTTCGACGACAAAGATGTATTTGTGGTGAACAACACCAAAGTATTTCCAGCTCGTATGTATGGTAGAAAAGAAAAAACGGGTGCAAAAATTGAAGTTTTCTTATTGCGTGAATTGAATAAAGCCAATAGACTATGGGATGTTATTGTTGACCCTGCACGTAAAATTCGTGTAGGTAACAAATTATACTTTGGAGAAAACGAAGAACTAGTTGCTGAAGTCATTGATAACACAACCAGTCGTGGAAGAACCATTCGCTTTTTGTGGGATGAAGATGAAGCTAGTTTCAAAAAAATGCTTGAATTCCTAGGCGAAACTCCACTTCCTAAATACATCAAAAGAAAACCAGACGAAGAGGATAAAGAAAGATACCAAACAGTTTATGCAAAATACGAAGGGGCAGTTGCTGCACCTACCGCAGGTTTGCATTTTAGCAAAGAGTTGATTAAGCGTTGCGAGATCAAAGGCATTCGCTTTGCAGAAGTAACACTTCATACAGGACTTGGCACTTTCAGACAAATTGAAGTAGAAGACTTAAGCAAACATAAAATGGATGCTGAGTACTACAGAATAGATGAAGAGGCTTGTAAAATTGTTAATAAAGCTAAAGAAAATGGCCATAGAATTTGTTCTATAGGAACAACCACTATGCGTGCCATGGAAAGCAGCTTTACAGCTCAAAAATTATTAAAACCAAGCGAGGGATGGACCAACCATTTCATTCATCCACCTTACGATTTTAATGTAGCTGATAGCTTAGTTACCAATTTTCATATTCCAAAAAGTAGCTTGCTAATTATGACTTGCGCATTTGCTGGATACGACTTGGCTATGGAAGCTTATAAGAAAGCCATTAAAGATAAGTATCGCTTCTTCAGTTACGGAGATGCTTTGTTAATTATCTAAGTAACAAACATACTCACTCAAAGCCATGCTATTCAGCATGGCTTCTTTATTTCTTACGCTTATAGTCAAAAGGAAGCATCCTAGATATTTTCTCTGACCATGCCCAAAATCCTTGATACACCAATTCAGTTGGCTCAAAATAGCTTCCATTACTTAAAAGAAGAATTGGACGATCTCCTATAATACGTACTTCAGAAATTTGCCTACTATTTGCAGCATCACTCCCCTGCTGCTGTTGATATAATTTTGGTGCTGGCTGCTTCACATAAATTACCTGTACATAGTTTTTGAAGTATAAGCCACACACCGTTGAGTCCACAGCAAATGCAATACTATCAGCAGGCAGCAGTGATGAGCTCGCTACAGAGAAAGAATCAGGTTCTGAGAAGGGAGATCCGCTATAGACTGATTGACTTGGAGCAGTAGGAGCAGATTGAACAACAACTTGATTTGATTTGAGCATTGACTCTTTTATTGCTGCTTTTCGTTGTGCTTTATTTTGATTCACTATTTTGACCAAACTCCTTATTTCAAAACCTTCTTCAATAAGCTGATTTCTATACAAGGCTCTCATAAAATGTGTCACAGATCCTTCGTATACATAAGCCCTATTACTTCTCCAATTCTCAATTTGTCTATTACGCTTAGCTTTCATTTCCTCAAAAAAAGGATAGCCTACAAATAACAAATACCTCTTTGAAAAATCATAAGAGAAAACTTCCATTTGATATTTTATATTATAACCCAAAGCACGGTTTTCAATAATAAGTGGAGAGTTCGCACTAACCTTTAAAGTCTGAGTTTTTTTACTAAATCTAAACTTAAGTACTTCTGGATTCAAGAGCTTGCACAATTTTGATTCTTCTGTTGTACCCAAAAAAAGTTCAATGAAAGTTTTTCCCCATTTTGCCCAACCATTTTTTTCATACGGTTCAACAATTACTTCATCCAATTCTGTTGCTTTGGGTTTTAACTTGATCTCTAATTTGGAGGGTATTTGATTTGAAAGAATTGTAGTTGTGTAGGTTTCATAGCCTATAAAACTAACTACTAACTCAAATCGGCCATTGCCGGGTAATGACAACTGAAAACTTCCATCTTGCTGGGTGACTGTTCCACGAGAAGTATTGCTAAAGAAAATACTAGCACCTAAAATTGGTTGCTGATTGCTCGCATCAATTACCCGCCCAGTAATTTGAGCCAAGATGGTTTGTGCCAATAAAATAAAAATGAAAAAAAACCAGACCTTCTTCATATTGAAATATACAACAAAAAAAGTGCCTAAAAATCTAATTGGCACTTTTCAATTTTCTAATGAAGCTATTAAACAAAATATGTTGCTCAAGAACCTAAATTTGACTCATCCCCTCAGTTCCCTGCAAACCTGCATACAAGAACTGCCATATGAGTGATGAGTTTACCAATCACAATAATGCATGTTCGTCAAATGATTAAGATAAATGTGCAACCAATATACCGCAGTTATTGCAGTAAGTTTAAATATCTTACAACCCATAAACTTTATAAAAAGTCATCCCTCTATAACTTCGGTTATTTTATTTTTTCCGTTTATAATCATAAGGAAGCATTCTTGAAATAACTTCATAATTAGCCCAGAAGCCTGAATAGACAAAATCTCTTTGATCAAGATAGATTCCGTTACTAAATATAAGTATAGGTTTGTCGCCTGTAATATGAATTTTAGATAAAAGAGTTTTCTCTTCATCCGGATGATTTATACTACTATTAAAGTTAGTTCCTATTGTTTGCCAATAAACTATTGGTTCTACCCTTTTTGTATAATTAACTTCAATGTAATCATCAAAATATAAACCACAGGTTGTAGAATCAACTGAGAATGCAATGCTCTTTGAGTTCAATAGAGAATTACTAGCTATATAAAGAGAATCAGGCTCTAACAAAAATGGAGTTGCATAAAAAGCAAAAGAAGGTTGTAGAACAACAAAATCATTTTTAATTAAGAATCCTTGAGCAGTTGCCCTTTTAACTTCCTTATTGCTATTAGGAATCTTAGTAACTTTTCTAAGTTCAAATCCCTCTTCCTCAAGTTGGTTTCGATATAATGCCCGCATAAAGTGCATCACAGATCCGTCGTATGCATATGCCCTATTTTGAGCCCAAGTATTAGATCTATTAGAAGGCTGGGATTTTATCTCTTCGAAAAATGGATACCCAAGATACAGTACATAGTCTACTGAAAAATCAAGAATAAACTCCTCTAAATGAAAAATAATATTATATCCTAAAGCACTATTTTGAATTTTAAGTGGCGCTGTCGCAGTAACCTTTAGTATTCGAGAATTTTTATTGAATCTAAATTTTAGCACTTCTGGATTAACTATTTTGCATCGCTTGGCTTCTTCGACTGATCCTAAAAATGCTTCTCTAAAAGTTCTGCCCCATTTTACCCAACCATTTTTTTCATACGGTTCTGAGGAAAACTCTACTGACTCGTTTGTTTTTGGCTTTAAATTGATATCTAGTTTTAAAGGAAGCTTATTTGATTGAATGTTAGCTGTATAAGTCTCATAACCAGGGGCAGTTACTACTAAATTAAAGCTGCCAACTTCTGGAAGTAATAACTGAAAATTTCCATCTCTATTGGTTACTGTTCCCTTTGTCGTTTTATTGAAAAAAACATTAGCACCAATAACTGGATATTGATTGTACGCATCTATTATTCTTCCAGTGATTTGTGCAAAAATTGATTGCACATAAACTATAAAGATTGAGCATAATATAATTTTTTTCATAGCAGATTTTATAAAATTCTAAACAAAAAAGGCGCCAAAGTTTTGCGCCTTTTAAATTCAAATGTTAAAAATTATATAAACAACATATGCGTTCCCAAGCCTGATCCTTGCTTATAAAAATCACCCACAGTCAACACCCCATCTAAGTCGTCTATTAAGTCTTCTCGTTGATAATGGAACATATCCATCGCTAGCTTACATGCCCAAAGCTTTACGCCAGACGCTTTTAGAATTTCGAGAAATTCAGCCACATCGGGCATATCTAATCTTTCCATTTCTTTTTTCATCATACTTGTTGCAAGCGCTTCCATTCCTGGCAATCCGCCCAGCAAAGTGGGCATATGCATAGCAGGATTACCAACTGTTGCAATGTGTAAATGTTCTAGCTTCTTTTTGTGAACCGCTTCTAATCCAAAGAATGTAAAAAACATTTCAGCTTCTATACCCTCCATTCTCGCGCCATTTGCCAATACAAAAGCTGCATACACATTATCGAGCGTTGCTTTTGACAGGATGATCATCATCTTTCTAATTTCACCCTGGTAATTATTTTGTTCCATAAATAGTGTTTTTAAAGTTAAATACAACTAACTGGTTTAGGTATACCAGCAATTTTGGTGGCTGTCTTAAGCGGTGCGTTTGGAAACAAGGCATAGAACTCTTTAATATCTACAACGCCACTTTTACCAATTTTTCGAATACTTAAGGGTACTTCTTGCTTAAACTGTTCTTGCAAGTATGTAATTACTTCCCAATGACGAGGGGTTAATTGAATACTTGATTCTTGTGCTAAAGCTTCACCAACAGTATTATCCCACTGACTAAAGTCTGTCATAAATCCCTCTTCGGTTACATCAATTTGCTTTCCTGCAATTACTTTTTCCATGATTTTTTATTTTATGCTTGAACAAAATTTTTACCTGCTTCTTGCATCTTAGTTGATACGAAAGGAATAGGTGTTCCTTTCAAAAGCATATTCCAATAAATCCATCTAAACGCCATCTTACCCATATGATTCATTCTGTTTTCTTTTAAAAGTCGCAACGGCCCAACTCCAGGAAAAGGGAATGTGCCTTCAACGGGTTCATGGGTGTAGTTAAAATCAATTAATAAAGCCTTACCACCACCAGTTTCAACAAAGCAATTCGCATGTCCGTCAAACTCTTCTTGCAAAGGTTTATTCTCTATAAAACGAATGATGTTTTCCGTTAAGATATCTGCTTCAAAATGTGCTACTGATCCCGCTTTTGAAGTGGGTACATTAGATGCATCTCCAATTACAAATATATTGCTGTACTCTTTAGACTGAAGTGTTGCTTTATTAGTTGGAATATAATTCAAATCATCGCCCATACCCGACTTCTCAATCACATCACTTCCTTTATTGGTTGGAACTGTTACTAACAAATCAAAAGCCAATTCTCTTCCACCATAATCTACAATCACTTTTCTCTCATTGTCCACTTCAGCAATAGCAAAATCGGGTTCAATTTTGATGTCTTTTGACTCAAGTAAATGTCCTAAAGTTGCGGCAGCAGTTGGCTTTGTGAATGCTCCACTTAAAGGAGTTACATAAACAATTTCAACCTGATCTCTTATCCCCTTTTCTTTGAAATAATGATCGGCTAGAAATGAAAATTCTAAGGGGGCTACTGGACATTTAATAGGCATTTCCGTCATGTGTACCAACAATCTTCCTCCTTTCCAATCGCGCAAATGATTTCGAAGTGCTAAAGCGCCTTCAAAAGTGTAAAAATCAAAAACTGATTTTTGCCACTCTGCTCCTTTCATTCCTTCTATTTCTTCAGGAGCAATTCTACATCCAGTTGCTACTATCAAAATATCATAATGAAGCCGATCGCCGAAACCTAAATGAATCAGTTGCTCTTTTGGATCAATTAACTCGATAGCATCGTTTACCCATCGTACTCCATTTGGAATAAAATCGGCAACTGGCTTGGTGATATCTTCCGGGGAATAAATATCAAATGGTAGAAATAGATATCCGGGTTGGTAGTGGTGCTCAGTTCTTTCATCAATGATATTGATTTCCCAATCCGATTGAGGTAGCTTATCGCGCAAGTGGTTCGCCATCATTGTGCCACCTGTTCCTGCACCTAATATTACAAGACGTTTCATGTGGTTGTTTTAAGAGTTCAAAGCTATCTGACTGTAAAAATTTGGCTGGTGATTTTAGTTACTTTCAAATATGATTTATATCAGTTTTGGGACTTATTGAACATTCTTTATTAGCTTGCCTTATGGATGTTCATGATCTTTCAGTTTGGTTAATTGCAGCCGCAACTATTGGTGCTTTGTTTGCAGGTTTTATAGATGCAGTGGTCGGCGGTGGTGGATTGGTTCAAGTGCCTTTGTTGTTTATCCTGTTCCCCGAATTAAGTCATGTTCAAGTTATTGCAAGTAATCGCTTTGCATCTTTATCTGGAACATCAGTTGCCGCATTTCAATATGGAAGAAAAATGAAAATGCCTTGGAAAATCATTGGTATAACTGGTGTTTTCACAGCTCTTGCAGCATACGGAGGTACATTTGCAATGAGAAGCATTGATTCTGCCACTTTCAAGCCTATGTTGTTGGTCATTCTAATAGCACTCACCATTTACTCATTTATAAAAAAAGATTTAGGCAATCAACATGCACTGAAGTACAAAGGAAACAAGCTCATTTTAATCAGCAGTTTGATTGGTGCAACGATGGGATTTTACAATGGATTTATTGGCCCAGGAACAGGCACCTTGTTGGTGTTTTCTTTTGTAAGTGTTCTTGGTATGGGATTTCTGGAATCGTCTGCCCAAAGTAAAGTAATCAATGCTATGGCAGATGCTGCATCACTAATAGGATTTTTATTATCAGGGGCTGTGTTATTTAAGTTGGCAATTCCAATGATGGCTGCAAATATGTTGGGTGGATTTATAGGAAGTAGGGCAGCAATGTTAAGAGGTAATCAATTTATTCGATATGTTTTCCTTTTTGTCATGTCGGTTCTAATCATTCGTCTAAGCTGGGATTTGCTTTAATCGTATAAGTGATTTGAGTCACTGTTCATAGAAAATGACCATTTTACCTTTGTGTCATCCAAAAAACAAGCAATTATGGAAACACTTAAAGAAATGATCGTTAACAATTCGGGTACTTTAATTGATGTGCGCAGTACAATGGAATTTGAAATGGAGCACATACAAGGAGCTATTAATATTCCTTTAGATGAAGTTCCACACAGAATTGAAGAAATGAGAAAATTACAAGCACCGTACATTTTATATTGCAGAAGTGGTAACAGAAGTGGCATGGCAGCTTCAATGCTTAAGCAATCTGGCTTTACAGATGTGTACAATGCAGGTGGAATTGAAGACGTAAAATTTTACATGAATTAATACGAAACCTATGCTCAATTTTTTGAAAAAACTATTTAGTTCAGCGCCACCACCTGATTTTAATTCAATGATTCATGAAGGTGCTATTATCTTAGATGTGAGAACACCTAGAGAGTTTCAATCGGGACATATTAAGGGCTCTAAAAATATTCCAGTTGAACAAGTAAAGAGTAAATTGCAGGAAATAAAAAAATGGAACAAGCCTGTCATCACAGTTTGTAGAAGTGGTAACAGAAGTGGGGTTGCAAAATCAATTTTACTTTCTGGTGGAGTGGAAGCTGTGAATGGTGGGCCATGGAATGTTTTACAACAACAAATTCAATCTTAAAATAAAGCAAATGCTAGAAAGGATAAAATGGTATGTAATGGGCTGGGATTTTGTTAGATTACTCAGATTAGTTCTTGGTATTGTAATAATTATTCAAGCTATTGGCATGAGAGAATGGGTATTAGGAATGGCTGGACTTTTAATTGCCGGTATGGCATTAGCAAATATTGGATGTTGTGGTGTTGGTGGCTGTAGTACCAACTTCCAAAATAGAAGAACTATACACGAAAATCAACCTATTAGCTATGAAGAAGTGGATGCAAAAAAATAAACTGTACATCATTGGTGCAACGATTGGGGCCATAAGTGGATATGCTTATTGGTATTTTGTAGGATGTACAACCGGAACATGTGCTATTACATCTAATCCTGTTAATAGTACTATTTACTTTGCTGTAACTGGTGCTGTGGTAGTTGGAACACTTCAGATTAACTCAAAAGAAAGAACTCATGCAAAACACAAATCCTAGTTTTCAAGACCTTATTCAAAGTGATCAACCTGTTTTGGTCGACTTCTTTGCAACTTGGTGTGGACCTTGCAAAATGATGTCACCAATTTTACAAGATGTTAAAAAGGATTTACAAGACCAGATAAAAATTATTAAAGTTGATGTAGACGTGAACCCACAAGTAGCTTCTGCATACCAAATACAAGGAGTTCCCACTTTAATACTTTTCAAAAAAGGCCAAGCCATTTGGAGAAAATCTGGTGTAGTTCCTGCTGCACAACTTAAACAGGTTATTCAAACCTATTCATAACCCTTAAATAATTTATATGTCTAATATTCATCACTACGAAGTTAATTTACAATGGACCAGCGACAGGAAAGGGAACCTCAGCTCACCTGTTTTAGAGCATAGTTTAGAGGTAGCTACTCCCCCAGAATTTCCTAAAGGAATACCAGGTATTTGGTCGCCTGAGCACTTGTTAGTTGCAGCTGTGAACAGTTGCTTAATGACTACTTTTCTTGCAATTGCTGAAAACTTCAAATTATCTTATCAAAGCTTCCATTCTAAAGCAGTTGGCAAATTAGAAGTTGTTGAAGGTAAATATATGATTAGTGAAATTGTACTTCAGCCCATTCTAGTTATCGAAGATGATAATGACCAAGAAAAAGCATTGCGCGTTTTACACAAATCAGAAGCAGCATGCTTAATCTCTAATTCTGTGAAATCAAAAATCATTTTTGAACCAACAGTTTCTATTGTAACACCTAGTCATGCTTAAGCATTTTCTTATAATAGCACGCTGGACTTTTTTAATAATTTTCAGCTTACACATTTGGAGTTGTTCTGCCCAATCGCAACAGAATACTGTACACTTGACCAATGGAGCATTTCTGAAAAAAATGAAAGAAGCCAACGTGGTTATATTGGATATAAGAACTCCTCAAGAATTTCAAGGCGGACATCTAGCCAATGCTATTAATATTGACTTTTACCAAAATGATTTCGTTCAGAAAATCAGCCAGCTGGATACTTCAAAAACTTATTTGTTGTATTGCAGATCTGGAAATAGAACTGGACAAGCTGTAAAACTGTTTCAGCAAAAAGGAATACCACATGTCTTTCACTTAAAATGGGGTATAATAAGTTGGGATGGCACACTGCAAAAATAAATGAACATGTTTCAATCTACAGATAGCCGCGACACACAAATAGTAATCTGGTTTAGTAGTTTGCTCAGGTGGACATTGGGTGCGGCTGCTATTTACTTTGGCTATGCTTTTCGCACCGAAGGCGCATGGCCAGCCATGATTTTAGGTGCCATTCTTATTATTACTGGATTTTTCAGACCAAAAAGATGTTTGGAAGACGGCTGTACCCCATCTAATGACTCGAATAACACTAGCAGCAAGCAGGAAATACAATACACTGAAATTGAATGATTTATACAAAAAAGCAAAGTTCGTTTTAGGCATATTTTAACCTCCTACCCGCGTATTCTGTCGTACCTTTGCACCCTCCATGCGAAAAAAAATTCGACATAGTGTTGTACTTGGACTACTATCATTGTCCTTTCATCATGCAAAATTGACAACCGAAAGAGCGCCTGACAAAGGAAATGTTGTGGTATCCAAAAGCAACAGCATTGATGAGGCCTATACTGCATTTGGTCTTCACGAGTTGGGCATTTCAATACGAGCATTTGAACAAGCTTGGAATGCATATCATAAAGCGCTAGAACGCAACTGGGTAAGCAATTCAAAATACTTAACCATCATAGATTTCAGCCTACCCAGCTCAGCCAAAAGGTGGGTTACCTTAGATGTTGAATCAAAGGAGGTTTTGGTACACAGCTTAGTTGCACATGGAAAAAACTCTGGAAAAGAGATAGCCAACAGATTTTCGAATCAACCTAATTCCCATCAAAGCAGTTTAGGCCTTTTTATTACCGAAGAACCCTATTTTGGAGCACATGGCAAATCGCTTCGATTAAAAGGTGTAGAAAAAGGAATCAATGATATGGCTTATAAACGAGCTATTGTGGTTCACGGAGCTAAATATGTGAGTGAATCATGGATTAGTACCCAAGGCTATTTAGGTCGAAGTCACGGTTGTCCTGCTTTACCCGAGGAATTAAATAACTGGATAGTTGACTATATACAAGGTGGTTCCTGCCTTTACATCTATGCTCCATACACTGCTTATCAACAAAAAAGCCGTTTTGTGAAATAAGCTTTCACAGCTTGCTTATATTTGACCTCTAAACGAAAAAGTGGGTATGTTAAAAGTTGGAGTTTTTGGAGTAGGCCATTTAGGAAAGTTTCATATTGCAAACTGGAAAGAAATTGAACAAGCTCAAATTGTGGGGTTTTATGACCCCAACAATGAGCATGCTGCTGTGGTAATCTCTCAATATCAGATCAAAAGATTTACTGACCCTGAAAAACTTATGGATGCTGTTGACATAGTTGATATTGTTACGCCCACTGATCAGCATTACTCCGTTTGTATGCAGGCTCTAAGAAAAGGGAAACATGTTTTTGTAGAGAAGCCATTGGCTCATACAATACAGGAAGGAAGAGACATTGTAAATACTGTTAGAGAAGCAAACGTAAAGTTACAAGTAGGACATGTAGAACGATTTAATCCTGCCTTTCTAGCTGTTAAAGAAATGGCTATACAGCCCATGTTTATTGAAGTACACAGACTAGCTCAGTTCAATCCAAGAGGTACAGAGGTAAGTGTAATTCTAGATTTAATGATTCATGATATTGATATCATTTTGAGCATAGTTAAAAGTGACGTAAAAAATATTTCAGCGAGTGGCGTTGCAGTAATTACTGATACACCAGATATAGCCAATGTGCGCATTGAATTTAATAACGGATGTGTTGCTAACTTAACCAGCAGCAGAATAAGTATGAAGAAAATGCGTAAAATGCGCATGTTTCAAAAAGATGCCTACATAGGCGTTGACTTCCTTCAAAAGAAAGCTGAAGTTATTAAGCTCAAACAGCCAAGCGATGAAAAAGTATTTTCATTTGATTTAGAAACTCCCAATGGTAAAAAAACGATAGCTATTGCGAATCCAGAAATTGCAGGAAACAATGCAATCAAGGCCGAACTGACTGCTTTTGTAGACTCTATTTTACAACACAAACCCACTATTGTAAGTGAAATTGATGGATTTTTAGCAATGGAAGTGGCTCATCAAATTCTTGACAAAATCAATCATACTAATATTTTAGTGTAATATGGCAGGCACCAAACTTCGGGTAATATGGTACGGTGCCTGGGATTTTTTGGCCGGATCTTTCACGGCGTTTTTATGGATGAATTACTATCCAAACTCCTCACCCGAAAATTCATTACATAAGCTATTCATGTCTGGGGGTATAGGCATTGTTTGGCTAATTGCATTTTCTATTGCAGGCGCCTACGCACAATCGCTTTACCAAAAATCTAGATTACAAGAATTTTTGCAAACCCTGTTTATAGGGCTTCCAATTTCTACATTAATTTACTGGTTCTTACTATATACAGACACCTCTGTTTCTTTCTCAAGCCAAGCTTTATCGTTCTCATTTTGGAATCTAATATCATTCTCTGTTGGAAGATCTATTATTCTTTGGATTGTTAAACGCCAATTACAAACCAGACAGATAGTTGTAAGAACGCTAATTATTGGCAACACCAAACAGTCGGTGAAATTGTTCAAGAAACTAAACGACCAGAATTATTTTATTGGCTATCATCTTATGGGATTTATTGCGCCTCAGCAGGATGCAAAAAATGGTTTGAGCAAGTGGCTACCTTATTGGGGTGATTTAGATGCTATCCAAGATGCAGTTCAAAAACACAATATTGAACAAGTTATTATCACAATTCCTAAAAAACAACAGGAGCAAATTGAAAATTGTATCAGTTTACTTTCCCCTTTTCAAATTGCTATCAAACTTGCACCAGAAACATTGGACATTTTATCGGGCTCAGTAAGAACGACCAATGTCTTTAGAGATGTATTAATTGACCTCGACCCTAGTCCACTACCTGCTTGGCAACGAAATATTAAAAGACTCATGGATTTAACTGGTGCATTTGTATTACTTATCATTCTCTTTCCAGTTTTATTATTAGCAGCTATTAGAACCTATTTTTCATCGAAGGGTTCCATTATTTATGCGCAAGAAAGATTAGGTCTGCAGGGAAATAAATTTGTGATTTATAAATTTAGAAGCATGATAGAAGATGCAGAACCAAATGGACCAGCACTCTCTTCTGATCATGATCCACGAATTACATCATGGGGTAAGTTCATGAGAAAATGGCGTATAGATGAGCTTCCGCAGCTTTGGAATATTATAAAGGGCGATATGAGCTTTGTTGGTCCAAGACCAGAAAGAGCTTATTATGTAGATGCAATTAGTAAAAAAACACCTTACTATAAATACTTACTTAGAATGCGGCCAGGACTCACATCTTGGGGAATGGTGCAATTTGGATATGCTTCATCAGTTGAAGAAATGATAGAACGCATGCAATATGATCTTGCATATGTTGAAAATGCTTCTCTCCTACTCGATATTAAAATAATGTTGCATACTTTCTTAATCATTGCTAAAGGCAAGGGAAAATAACATGCAACAGCAATCTTTCCATATCATTCCGGCTGAACAATGGTCAAAAGAAGAATGGAATAATCGTATTGAAGAGTTAAACTATTTCGGGCTTTATTGCAGACATGAATACCTTCAACATTTTTGCGATGATTGGATCTGTATTAGCAATCACAATCAAACGCTTTTGCTTCCAGTACCTATTAGAAAAAAAATGGGCATCACATATGTCTATACACCTTCCTTTTTTCCGCAAACAAGTGTAATTGGAAAGTATAATGAAAATGATTTTTCAAGCTTAACAAATAAATTACTCAGCATTGTTTATTATGGCGATTTGTTTATAGAAGGCAGGTTATTATCTGGCAAAAAAATAAGGCAAACATTAAAGACAAATTTTACACTTGACGCTACTAATTGGGAAAATAAAATCAACGACCACCACAGAAGAGCATTAGAAAAAGCGAACAAACAAGATTTCAACATTCAAGAACAGGTAAAAGCACAAGTAATCATTGATTTGTTCAAGGAAGTTTATACAGAGAAAATGCCGCATGTGACAGACAATGATTATAATCGTTTATTGCAATGGTGTGAGCAGCAAACCAATACAATTCAAACATACTGCCTTTATTTACATGGCGAAATACACGCTGCAGCTATTCTTTTTTGCCATCGGAACACTCTCTACAACATAATTAACGTAGTTACAGAAGCAGGCAAAGTTTCTAGAGCGAATTATAGTTTGTATGGATATATTTTAGACAGGTGCCATATACAACAACTCAATTTAGATTGGGAAGGTTCTGATATACCAGGTATAGCTCGATTTTATGAAGGCTGGGGATCAGAAAAACACAATTATTATCACTATCACATCAATGCACTTCCTTTTCCTCTCAACTATTTTAAACGTTGACTTAGAATTTGTTCGGCTATTACCAAATCTGCTGGACGGGTTATTTTGATATTATCGTAGGAACCATCACATAAAAAAACTTCTTTACCTGATGCTTCAACTACAGTAGCCTCATCGGTAAAGGAAGGATTAAACTCTTGTTGGCAAGCTTGTTTCAAGATAACAGCTTGAAAAGTCTGCGGAGTTTGAATTAACTGAATGTTATTCCTATCAATCACTTTATGTTTATTACCATCTAGAACCCGAATACTATCGGTTGCAGCAACTGCAGGAATAGCACTACCAAATTTTACAGCTTGTTCATAACACCTAATTATAAGCGACTGATCTACCAAACATCTTACCGCATCATGCACCCAAACAATAGCATCATCCGGAACAAAAGACAATCCATTCTTCATTGATTCAAATCGCGTTGCACCCCCATGTACAACTTGAACATTACTTGGTTTTGAGGATGTTGCTACAATTGACTTTGCAAGTAACTCATGTTCAACTGGGACCACTAAAATAATTGAGCAATCTACTCCACAATTCAGAAAAGCTTCTAGAGTATATAATAAAACAGGCTTTCCAAGAATTTCCAAGAATTGCTTAGGAACAGAAGAACCCATTCTTGTACCTGAACCACCTGCAACTATAACTGCGTATGCACTTTTCCTAATCATCTATAAATTTTTACTTCATTCAGTTCCGAACTATTTCGAACGCCTCTATACATTCCCTCACTATTAAAAATAAGAGCATGTGCACCTTTTGCATCAACCCCAATCATTCCACCCTCACCATCTATATTCTTCAGTTTTACCATCACCACTTCTTCCATGGCCGATTGTAAACTCAAGCCTTTGTATTCCATCAAACAACTTACATCATAAGCCGCTACAGCTTGAATAAATTTTTCACCATGTCCAGTACAACTGATTGCACATGTTGCATTATTTGCATAATTACCTGCTCCAATAATCGGCGTATCGCCTACTCTATCAAACCGCTTATTAGTCATTCCCCCGGTACTTGTAGCAGCAGCTATATTTCCAAAACTATCACAGGCAACAGCCCCAACAGTTCCAAACTTTTTTTCTCTAATTGCAGCATCCTCAGGTGTATGATCTAATTGATATCGATCTGAGTCTTTCACCAACTGCCATTGATTGTACCTGAACTCATCATAAAAATAGGTTTCTGGCTGAAAAACGCATCCTTCTTGCTGAGCAAACTCTTCAGCCCCTTTCCCAGAGAGAAATACATGTCCACTTTTTTCCATTACTAATTTCGCAAGTACAATTGGATTTTGAACACCAATTACCCCAGCTACTGCACCGCAGGATTTTGATTTTCCCTCCATAATAGAAGCATCCAATGCATGTGTACCTCTATTTGTAAAAACGGCCCCTTTACCAGCGTTGAACAAAGGATTGTTTTCTAGTTCTACAACAGCAGCTGTTACCGCATCAAGAGATGACCCACCCTTTTCAAGTATTCCAAAACCAATATCCAGCGCTTTTTGTAATCCCCCTCTATATAAAGCCTCCTTTTCTGCCGACATATCGCCTGGCAATAAGGTTCCAGCACCACCATGAATAGCAATTGTAAACATATATTCTTCTTGTAGGCTCGAAATTAGTACTTATTTTAGGTTATGGATTCAACCCGCAACCAACAGTTTGTTTCTTATCTTACTAAGTTATTTTTCATACTTGCTAATCTATTGCCATTATACGGCGTATGGTTCTGTAACTGGGATGCCAAACAGATATTTCTAGTGTATTGTATGGAAAGCATAATAGTAGGATTAATGACTATTGGCAGAATGACTTTAACCGGTCTTTTTGGGCCTAGAACGAGTCAAACTTCTGCCAAAGGAGATTTCTCGTGGGTGGGACTAGTTCTTTTTTTTATTGTTCATTATGGATTTTTTTTAGCCATTCAAATGGGTATTTTCTTTGGAGTGAGTAATATGATTCCTAGAGCTAGAGGACCTTTTGAAACAATACAAGCAATTCCTTCTGTAATGTCTTTACAGAGTTGGATAATGCTACTTGCTCTTTGGGCTGCTTATATGATGGATCTTGTTATGAATTTCATGATCCCTAAAAAATTTCATGAAACAAACATTTATATGGAAATGTTTCGACCTTATCCAAGAGTTGTTGTGCAACAGTTTGTAGTTATTATTGGATCCTTTTTTCTCCTTTTTGGAGCTGCAAAAGTTTTTATTGCAGTATTTATAGTTGTAAAACTATGGGTTGAGCAAAGTAAATTCATGCTCAATCAATTCGGTAAAGCAATAGAACAAATGAAACAATCTCAAAAATTCTAACCTTAACCTACCACTTTATTTTCATTTGGATAAAGCCAAGTCAAAGGAAAAAAACGAACAGATATATATCCCGTCATTCCACCTAGTAATACACCCAACAATGCTCCACCTATTACATCTAGTGGATAATGCACCCCCACATAAATTTGCGCATAGCAAATAGATGCAGCCCAAGCCCACAAAAGCCATTTCCATTTTTTTAAGACTGGCTTTAGTGTAATGATTAAAAAAAACGCAAAACCAACATGGTTAGTCGCATGTGATGATGTAAAACTAAATCCACCTGAGCATGACTTTAATAATAATCGCATTTGCCCTATTAGACTAGGGTCGTTGCATGGACGAATTCTTTCAAACAAGGGTTTCATGATTGAACTGCTCACTTGGTCAGTAATTGTAATGGTTATAATAGCCATTAATAACCAACCCAACCAACGGGATGGATTGTTGATGATAACTAACATCAATAAAAAAATATACAATGGTACCCAAGTAAATTCATGACGCCACCAGGGGAAAACACCATCAAGTAATGGGTGTGTTAGCGTTCGATTGAACAGTAAGAATAACTCCCTGTCAGCTTTTAGTAACCCATCTAAAATATTTAGCTGTAGCAGCATGCAAAAATTATAGTGTACGCAAAGATGGCTTATTTAATATAGTAGCCAAACCCAGGTTTCGTATGAATAAGCTTTTCATTGAATGGACGATCAATTTTCTTTCTTAAGAAATTGATATATACCTCAATACTATTGGTACCAGTATCAAAACTCAAATCCCACACTTTCTCCATGATATCGTGCTTAGAAACAACCACACCTTTATTTTTAGCGAGCATAAGCAATAATGCATATTCTTTTGCGGTCAGTTGAATTTCTTGACCTTGACGCTTTACAGATTTGTGTTGGGTATCTATTTCTAAGTCGTGTATTACTATTTTCTTTTCAATGGTTTCTTCGTAAGTTCTTTTAATGAAAACCTTAACCTTAGCTAGCAACTCTTCCATACTAACCGGCTTAATAATGAAGTCATCTGCTCCTAAACTGAAAGCATCCATTTTATTTTGCATTTCATTGCTGGAAGACAGTAAGATGATTGGAACCTTTGAATTGACCTCTCTGAAAGATCTGCAAAGCTCTATTCCTGTATCACCAGGGACATAAACATCTAATAGTAAAACCTGATAAGGATTTTCTGCAAACATTTTCTTTGCTTGATCGGCATCGAAAGCTACTTCAACATCAAATCCATGTTGGGTAAGGTAACGCCTGACTGTTTCGCTGAACATCCGCTCATCCTCTAACAGTAAAATCTTATAAGGATTTTGCATATTTTGGGTCTCCATATTCAATTCCAAATTAATGAAATTTATTACACTTTTAAGCTTTTTTTTATCTGTCCAAATTATTTGGGCTCAATCTTTTATTACTCCATACGAACGTTCAAAGACAGAGGAAACTGCTACGTATGAGCAGTGTATTGAGTTTTATAAGTCGTTAGAAAAAAAGTTTCCATCAATTAAGAGAAAAGTATTTGGTCCGACCGATGCAGGATTGCCACTAGAAATTGTCATGTATAGTGCCGACAAGCAATTTGATCCTATCAACTGGCACAAACAAGGAAAGGTTGTAATTCTTGTTAACAATGGAATTCACCCTGGCGAACCAGATGGAATTGATGCAAGTATGATGCTTTTACGAGACATTGTAACCAATAAAACCAAGCTCCCTTCAAATGTTGTATTAGCTATTATTCCAGTATATAATATTGGCGGATCATTGAATAGAACTGCTTATTCGAGGGTTAACCAAAACGGACCAAAAGAATATGGTTTTAGGGGAAATGCACAGAACCTCGACTTGAATAGAGATTTCATTAAAAATGATAGCCGAAATGCAAAAGAGTTTTCTAAAATTTTCCATTTTTTAAACCCAGATATATTCATTGATAACCACGTTAGTGATGGTGCCGATTATCAGCATACCATGACTTTACTTACAACACAGCATAATAAATTAGGGGGTCAAATTGGCACTTATATGAATCAAGTTTTTGAGCCAATGATTTATAGTGATATGAAGAAAAAAGGATGGAACTTGATTCCATATGTGAATTTTGAAATTTCAAACCCCGACCGAGGATGGGTTGCTTATTTTGAAGGTCCACGTTACAGCAGTGGTTATGCTGCTCTTTTTCAAACAATGGCATTTGTGCCAGAAACACATATGCTGAAACCTTATGCTGAGAGGGTTAAAAGTACTTATGATTTGATGGTGAGTTTTGCCGATATTGCCTCAAAGGAAGCTGCTCAAATAAAGGAAAAAAGAAAAAATAGTCGTGAAGAAATGCAGAAAGCCACTCAACTTCCCTTGAATTGGAAAGTAGATACAACCAAATGGCAAACAGTAACTTTTGAAGGCTATGAAACAGGGAAAAAGCCTAGCCTAGTAACAGGAATGGAAAGAATGTACTACGATCGAACCAAGCCTTATTCAAAAGATATTCGCTTTTTTAATTTTTTCCAACCAGCCTCTTTTATACAAAAGCCTATTGCATATGTCATTCCTCAGGGCTGGCATGCGGTGATTGATCTTCTTAAAAATAACCAAGTTCAGCTAACCCCGCTTAAAAAAGATACCGTTCTTACATTAGAAGTATATAAAATTGATGATACAAAAACACAAACAAGACCTTACGAAAAACACTACCGTCATTTCGATACAAAAATTTCCACAGTAACACAGCAAATAGCCCTAAGAAAAGGCGACTTCCTAATATATACGGGGCAACCCGCTGACCGATTCTTAATGGAGGTGTTAGAGCCATTAGGGGATGATAGTTATTTTAGTTGGAACTTTTTTGATGCCATCTTACAGCAGAAAGAAGGTTACAGTTCTTATAGATGGGAAGATGTTGCAGCAGAATTCATTAGCAAGAATCCTAATATAAGAAAGCTATTAGATCAGAAGAAAGCCGAAGACCCAAAATTTGCTGCAAATGCTGCAGCACAGCTAGATTTTGTATATAAGAATTCGCCATACTATGAACCTGCACATATGAGGTATCCAGTATTTAGGCTGGTTAAGTAGATCCTATTGTTTTGGGGCATCCATTCCTATGAATAGCTTTCTAGCTATTAGTAATGCAATACCTAGTGTTATCACACTCATGAACCCCAGCCAAGGGTAATTACTAATTTTGTGAGTAATAGGATCACTTGTTACAATAAATCCAGCTATGAATGAAGCAAAACTCGTACCCAACTGTTGCATACTGCTGTTAAAGCTCATAAAACTTCCCCTTTGTTGGGGTGGAACTACATTACTAATCATAGATTGAGCTGTAACACCCCTTCCTGTACCCATTATAAACCAAACTCCAAACACAAGCAAAATCCAAAAGAAAGAAATAGGAGGCATATTAGTGATAATTGCAACTAGTCCTAAGCTTAAGAATACGGAAATAGAAAATACCTTCAACTTACCATGTTGATCTGCCATTCTACCCAGCCATCGAGAAGTTACCAACGAAGCAATTCCTCCAACCAGATAAATCATAGGTGTTTGTAATTTAGAAAATCCCATATTGAATTCCATAAATGGATTTATAAAGGGAATAATAAGGAAATGTCCGGTAAGTAATAAAAACGAAAACACCAATGCCCAAATAGCCTTCGGGTTTCTAAGGACTTGAAACAGAGCCTCCCATATACGCTCCGTATCTTCTTTTGAGCGAATATGTTTGGTCATTCGAGGAATATTTTTATTCAAAAGTGGAATTAAAACTATACCTATAACACCTACGAAAAGAAAAGGCGCATGCCAACTTATTAGATTTGCTAAATACAATGAGAATGGCACACCAAGAGTTGATGCTGCTGCAAAAGCACTCATTACTGTACCCATTGCTTTCCCCCTTTCTTCATAGGAAAATAAATCTGCAATAATAGAAAGTACTTGAGCACCTATTAATCCACCAAATAATCCAGCAACGGTTCTTGAAACCACCAAAAGCCAATACGTAGGCGCAATTCCACAAGCAATTGTTCCTATCAAAAAACCCACATAGCCTACTAATAAGATTTTTTTTCTGTCATAACGGTCAACAATAAATGCTGCTGAAAATCCCGTAATAGCTGCGCTAACGGTGTAAGCAGCAACTAACCAACTAAACTGCTTTGGACTGATGTTAAAATATGGCATTAGGTAATTACCTAATGGCATCATAATCATAAAATCTAGTATGTGCGTAAAATTTAACGCAGCTAATAACCATAAAACAATCTTTTTCTGTTTCATGGATTACTTTAAATCAGAAGGAAGTTGCAAATTATTCATCAATCCTCTTAATACGACCACCACCTGCAATAGATTGCTTAATTGATGGGTTTCCCAAATAAAATACATCACCTGAACCAGCAATACTAATATCTAACTCATCAGCGGCGTGTACCCGAACATTACCTGATCCTGCCAGTTTGACCTTAACTTTCTCAGCCAGTAAATTTTCAGACTTTATATCGCCTGAACCAGCAATTTTAATAATGTGCTCGCGGGTTTGTCCACCCATCATAACATCGCCAGAGCCAGCAACTTCAACCTGAGTAATTGGAGTATTCACGTCTAACTTTACTTTTCCTGAACCTGCAATTTTAATCTTCACCTCATCAGCTCCAGAGAAAACTCCATTCCCATTTACTTCTGTGCTACCATCAATAGCAAGATATTTTAGCAGGGGTGTGCTAATAAATACTTTTATTGGACTGTTAGTTTCTAATGAAACATCCTTTTTAATTTTTACTTTTAGAGTACCTTCATCCTCCTTAACCAATACATATTTCTGTACATTGAGGTCTGTTTCAATTTCTAATTTGGGTTGCTTATCAGATGTAATAATTACGTCAAAATTGCCATCAAATTGCAACCTAGATAAACTTTTGGCCGATCTTTCCTCTCTAACAATATTACCATCACCTTTGATAACATCGCCAGTGTAAATACAGCCTTGGAAGAAAAGGGCAAAAAAGAGAAGACCCGATAATAAAGCTTTCATGTTGTTTGCATTATGACATAGTTATTTGAAAATACCTCAGGGTTCTAAACTTGACTATGCCATTACGAAAGTAAAATAAAAAAGGAGCAATTCGACCATACTTATTTGAAGTTTGAAAAATGGGGATAAATGAAAGAATAGATGGAGGAATGGAGTTTTATACCCTATTTGAAGGCATTGTTTTACTTTCGCAGCATGACAGAAAAGATCCTGATCCTCGATTTTGGTAGCCAGTATACCCAACTGATTGCTAGGGCTGTTCGTGAAGCGAATGTTTATTGTGAAATCATACCGTTTCACCAAAGTTTCAATTTTACCCCCGAATTAAAAGGGATCATTCTTAGTGGCTCTCCTTTTAGCGTAAATGACGAGCAAGCTCCCAACCCAGATATTGCATCCATCCTTGCTCAACTCCCTGTTTTAGGGGTTTGTTACGGAGCGCAATTAACTGCTAAACAATTTGGCGGCATAGTGCAGAAAAGCAATAAAAGAGAATACGGAAGGGCAAATATGCATATCGTTCAAAATGATACTTTGCTTGAAGGAGTTGGAGATATGAGTCAGGTTTGGATGAGCCACAGCGATTCTATCAAAGAACTTCCAGCCAATTTTACTATTTTGGCTAATACCGATAGTATTCCTGTTGCAGCTTTTAAAAGAAACCTCAACGAAGGAAATGCACTATATGGCTTACAATTTCATCCAGAGGTTTACCATTCTTTAGAAGGCAAAAAAATTCTTCATAACTTTTTGACCAAAATTTGTGGATGCAGTTGCGACTTCACTCCCGCTCATTTTGTTGAAGACACAGTTGCTGCTCTAAAAAAACAAATTGGTGACCGCAAAGTGATCATGGCATTAAGCGGAGGTGTTGATAGTACAGTTGCTGCTACACTTATTAGCAGAGCTATTGGAAAGAACCTTTTTGGCATATTTGTAGACAATGGCGTGCTTAGAAAAAATGAGTTTCAACAAGTTTTAGAAACTTACAAACAACTCGATTTAAATGTAAAAGGTATTGATGCCAGAGAACATTTTTATACTAAACTCGCAGGCAAAACAGATCCAGAAGAAAAAAGAAAAATTATTGGCAACTGTTTCATAGAAATTTTTGATCAAGAAGCGCAAAAAGTTGAAGGGATAGAAATGTTGGGACAAGGAACTATTTATCCTGATGTTATTGAAAGCGTAAGTGTGCACGGCCCATCTGTAACAATTAAATCGCACCACAATGTGGGCGGACTACCAGAAACAATGAAGTTGGGCTTGGTAGAACCATTGCGTTTTTTATTTAAGGATGAAGTTCGAAAAGTTGGATTGGAATTAGGAATTCCTTACGATCTGCTATATAGACATCCATTCCCTGGTCCAGGCTTAGCAATTCGTATTTTGGGTGAAGTAACAGAAGAAAAAGTTCAACTCTTACAAGAAGCAGACGCTATTTATACGGAACTCCTTAAGAAGTCTGGGCTCTACGAAAAAGTATGGCAAGCAGGTACCATATTACTACCAGTTAAGAGTGTAGGTGTTATGGGTGATGAAAGAACATATGAGTACACAATTGCCCTCAGGGCTGTAACAAGCACTGATGGTATGACTGCTGATTGGGCACATTTACCTTATGAATTTCTTGCACAAGTTTCCAATGATATTATTAATCAAGTGAAAGGGATTAATAGAGTTGTTTATGACATTAGCAGTAAACCACCTGCAACTATAGAATGGGAATAGTGGCATTGTATTTGATAAACTTTTTTTATGCTACAAGCTTTTATTCAAAATATAGTACGACTAATTGCATTTCTTTTATTGCTAATTATAAGTCATACTGCTTTTGCACAAAATGAAAAGCCAGTTAAAATTGGATTGGTACTTCCACTATATATTGACTCTGTTTATGATGCTAATGGAGTTTACAAAGGCAATGCAACGGCATTACCAAGGGTTATGATACCTGGATTAGAATTTTATAATGGAGCAATGCTAGCTCTAGATGACTTAAAAAAGAATTGGGAAGGATTAGAGGTGATTGTAGTAGATAGCAAATCAGCAAGAGGCATTAATCAGGAATTAGCTACAATTCAAGATGTTAATTTAATCATTGCTCACTTTTCATCGAGAAACGACATTCAAACTCTTGCAGATTTCACTAGAGAAAAGAACATCCCACTTCTTTCTGCCACATTACCAAATGATGGAGGGCTGACCAATCATCCAGAATTTATTATGATGAACCCAACTCTTCGTGTACATATAGAAGAGCTATACCAATTTATGCAGAAGTATTATTCTCTCGGGAAAATGGTACTGGTTACAAAAAATGGATCAACAGAAAAGATGATACTGGATATGTTAGCAGATGCAAAGAGGAATAGTAGAGGAACTAGTCTAAACTATACGATTATACAGGTTAACGATAGTGTCCAATCGAAAGACATACTTCCATTACTAGATAGCACTAAAAGAAACACTGTTTTTGTTGGGTCTGTTCAAGAAAATTTTGCACAACGTTTAATTGCTCAGTTGAGTCCTTTTGGCAAAAAGTATAACCTTAGTATGATTGGTATGCCGACTTGGGATGGCTTAAAGAACTTACAGAGACCAGAATTCAAAGACATAGAATTGGTACATTCTACGCCATATTACTTTCAAACAAACGACAGTACCATTATTCGACTCACTGAAACTTTTAAAGAAAAATATGCTGGCCGACCAAGCGATATGGTTTGGAAAGGATATGAGGCTATGTATCATTTTGGTGTCTTATTGATGAAACATAAGAGTGATTTTATGAAACACTTATCGGATACCGATGCAAAAGTGTTTCATGAGTTTCAGTTTAAGCCATATTTCTCAGATAAGTCTAAAAATGAGCCAGACTATATTGAGAATAGAAAACTTTATTTTATTAGAAGGTTCAACGGAGTCATCAGACAAGTCAACTAATTTCAAACTTATTGGTTAGTTGTGTATGGCACACAAGAAACCTCATTTACCTACCAAGATTTGTGAAGTTTGCAAGAGACCATTTTCATGGAGAAAGAAATGGGAAAAAGTATGGGATGAAGTTAAATATTGCAGCGACAAGTGTAGAGGCAATAGAAATCAAACTAAAAAGTAGTTGCCGTGAAACCACTATTGGAGTTAACGAGTCATGGTTTGTATTGCGAACAAGGTGATTTCTTCATTGATCCTTGGCGGCCAGTTGAAAAGGCTTTAATTACACATGCACACAGCGATCATGCCAGATGGGGCTGCACATCTTACTTGTGTCACGACCACACAGTCCCACTTCTCAAACTTCGTTTAGGCGACCATCATTATCAAGGAACTACATGGGGCAAATCGATTTATATCAATAATGTAGAAATTACATTCTTCCCAGCTGGACACATTATTGGATCTTCTCAAATTAGAGTTCGCTATAAAGACGATACATGGGTTGTGAGCGGTGATTATAAAACAAAAAATGATGGTATTAGTGGAGCATTTGAACCTATTCCTTGCAATCATTTTATAACCGAGTCAACATTTGGCTTACCTATTTATCAATGGCAAGAACAAGAAAATGTGTATACCTCTATAAGAAATTGGTTAAAAGAGGTACATGAAAAACGCGAAACTCCTGTATTATTTACTTATAGTCTAGGAAAAGCACAAAGAGTTATTGAAGCGTTGGCTCCACTGAATATTCCTATATACGCTCACGGAGCAATTGCAAATACACAAGAAGTCTTAATTCAGCAAAAACATCCCCTGCAAGATGTTATACGTATTCATGCTGGACTAAAACCAATTGACTTTGTTAAAGGTGTTGTGATAGCACCTCCCTCCGCAGATCAAAGCAGCTGGCTCAAAAAAATAGGACCCTCTCAAAGAGCAATTTGCAGTGGATGGATGCAAGTAAGAGGCAACCAACGAAGAAGAAATGTGGATAAAGGATTTGTATTAAGTGATCATGCCGATTGGAATGGATTACTTTATGCTATTGAATCAACTGGCGCTCAGCATATTTTAGCTACACATGGTTTCACACATATTTTAACCAAGTATCTCAATGAAAGGGGATATCAAGCTGAAACTCTTTCAACTTTATTTGGTCAAGATGAAGAAGAACAAATTAATAGTGAGCCTTCATGAAACATTTCATTCATCTTATTCAGCAACTTGATCAAAGTACTGGCACCAACGATAAAATAGATGCTATTGTAAATTATTGCCATGAAGCAAGTGCCAAAGATATTGTTTGGACCATTGCATTGTTTAGTGGAAGAAGACCAAAAAGATTTGTAAATACTACACTCTTAAAATACTGGTGTTGTGAAAAAAATAAGATCGAAGAATGGCTTTTCGAAGAATGCTATCACACTGTTGGTGACTTAGCAGAAACAATTGCTTTATTGAATACAACCGACAACAAGTATTCAACTCAATTGCCCGAAACATTAACTGAGTTAATACAAGAAATGATTGGCTTAGCTGAAAGTAGTGAAGATGAAAAACACGCATTGGTCTTAAAATATTGGTCAATTCCTCATCCAACTTTTCAATTTATATTCAATAAACTCATTACAGGCGGATTTAGAATTGGTATATCGCAACAAATGGTTATAAAAGGGCTTTCAAAATTTTCAGGAATTGAGATTAGTGCACTCACACATCGACTATCTGGTAAATGGGAACCAACAACAACCGAATTAACAACATTTTTTGATGAAAGCACTTTAGAATCAGATCAATCAAAACCTTACCCTTTTTATTTAGCGTATGCTTTAGAAGAATGGGCTAAAGAATTAGGCTCGCCAAATGATTGGTTAGCAGAGTGGAAGTGGGATGGCATTAGAGGACAAATCATAATTCGACAACAGCAATGTTATATTTGGAGCAGAGGTGAGGAGCTAGTAACAGATCAATTTCCAGAGTTAAAAGAGCAAGCAATGCAACTGCCTGACGGGACAGTTTTAGATGGAGAAATTATTTGTATGAGAGAGGGTAAACCACTTCCCTTTTCACTTTTACAAACCAGGCTAGGAAGAAAAAAAGTTTCAAAAAAGCTACTGCAAGATGCACCCGTTGGATTCTTTGCATATGATATACTAGAAGCAGATAGAGTAGATATCAGAAACATGCCACTTTTAAAAAGAAAAAATTTGCTCGAATCGTATTTATCAAATATTTCTGCACCTAATATTCAACTTTCACCGATTGTTCAATTTAATGACTGGGATCAACTTGGAACTCTTCGATCAAAATCGAGGGAGATGTTGGCAGAAGGGTTCATGATAAAAAGAAAAGATTCTCCTTATTTATCAGGCAGAAAGAGAGGTGACTGGTGGAAATGGAAAGTGGAACCACTAACTATTGATGCTGTTATGATTTATGCGCAAAAAGGACACGGCAGAAGGAGTAATCTTTTTACCGATTATACTTTTGCTGTTAAAGATGGAGAAAAATGGGTTCCATTTGCAAAAGCATATAGTGGATTAACAGATGTAGAATTCAATGAAGTAGATCAATTTGTAAAAAAATATGCTATTGAAAAATTTGGTCCAGTAAGAACTGTACCTCCAGAACTTGTTTTTGAAATTGCTTTCGAAGGAATTGCAGCAAGTAAGAGACATAAATGCGGCATTGCCGTTCGATTTCCAAGAATACACAGATGGCGTAAGGACAAGACAAAAGAAGAGGCAAATACCATTGAAGATTTAAAAGCCTTACTCAGAAGCTATGGTACTTAGTATTCTAATTTTTTCAAAGTAGGTGCTTTTAACCAAGTAACTAAAACTACTAATAGAGTCATACTTCCTCCAAATATTACTGAAGGCACTACGCCCATATATCGAGCAGCTACACCACTCTCAAATTGACCTAATTCATTACTGCTGTTAATAAACATTGAATTTACGCTCATCACCCTACCACGCATATGTTGCGGTGTTTTTAGCTGAAGAATTGTGCCCCGAATCACTACGCTAATTCCATCTAACATACCTGCTATAACTAATAAAACAAAAGACCACCAAAATGACTTACTGATGGCAAAGAGAATTATGCATAGTCCGAATCCACCGACAGCCAACATTAGTTTTTTCCCTTGTTGCTTTTGAATGGGGCGCAATGTTAACAAGACCACAACTAAAATTGCTCCAATATCAACTGCTGCATTTAGCCATCCAAATCCACTTGGGCCCACTTTCAAAATATCTTTAGCAAAAACTGGAACCATTGCAACTGCACCTCCAAATAAAACAGCAAAAAGATCTAAAGAAAGTGCCCCCAAAATTTCTTTTGTTTTAAAAACAAATTGCAAGCCTTCCTTAACACTATCCCATGTTTTACTTTCAACAGATTGCAACGATGGCGGCTTAGGCAGTAAGCCTGTCATGCAAATCCACCCAATACCTACACTCATAAGTAAAGTAGCCAAGGTTCCTGTGTTTCCTAAAAATGCAATTAGCAATCCAGCACCAGCATGACCAAAAACTGATGCAGTTAGCCAAGTGCCTTGATTCCATGTGGTTGCTTGTTGTAATAATTCTTTAGGAACAATTTGTCCGAGCATAGCTCCAAAACTCGGACCAGTGAATGCACGAAAAACACCTGTTAAAAATATGGCTGCATAAATGATATAGACTGTTTGCTGATCAGAGAAATACAAACTTCCCTTCCATGATAATAACAACAATGCAGCAGCAATCAGAAAATACATCCCTGCACCAGTTAGCAAAATTTTTCTTTTCTCTCCTATATCAATCACATGTCCAGCATACAAACTCAATCCAACTGCTGGAATTACTTCCGCTAAACCAATTAATCCAATTGCAAAAGGATTACCCGTTAACTCATATACCCACCATCCAACTAAAGTTCCCATCATACGCAATCCCATAATGAAAAAAAACCTGCCTATCATTAGAAAACGGTACTCACGAATACGAAGTACTTTTAAGGGATGTATGGATGATTGGTCACTCAAGGAAGACTAAAATAATGTTGCCCTGTTTCGTAATCTTTTTCAAGCGCTTCTAATACCACTTGAAGGTGCTTCTCATTGCCAAGAAAATCGGCATTAGAAGCATCAATAAAAATAGTTTTAATATGATGCTGCTTGATGTAACTCGTATAGGTTTCCTGAATATTGAACAGATACTCATCCGGAATATGCTGCTCGTAAGGACGATTTCTTTTCTTGATATTAGACTGCAACTTATTCACAGGAGCATGGAGATAAATTAAAATATCTGGAAAAACCATTTGCTGTTGAATAATATCGAACAGTTTCTGATAAAGTCTAAATTCTTCTTCGGGTAAGTTTACTTTAGCAAAAAGCAAACATTTTGTAAACAAGTAATCTGAAATGGTAATTGTTTGAAACAAATCGTTTGTATGCAACTGTTCCTTCATTTGTTTATATCGCTCAGCTAAAAAGAAAAGCTCTAATGGGAAAGCATACTGCTGTGGATTATCATAAAACTTTGGCAAAAACGGATTATCAGCAAATTCTTCCAAAATCAATCTTGCTTCAAAATGTTTCGCAAGCAAATGAGCCAAGGTTGTTTTACCTGCTCCAATATTCCCTTCAATTGTAATAAAATGATGCTTCATGCAGGCGTCAAAAATACAAATGTGGCCTAGTTGTTTGAAGAGAACTTTTTCACAATTCCTATATCTGAACAGTTCTCTAATAAATTGCTCATAGTTTGGTTAAAAACAGGATGCTTCAAACTAGAATCAAGTTCACAAAGTGGTACCAAAACAAATCTTCTTTCATGTATTCTAGGATGAGGAATAGTAACAGATTCGGTATGAATTTGATCCTGATTAAACAGAAGAATGTCGATATCTATGGTTCTAGGGCCATATTTTTCAGCCCTCTTTCTCCCCATATCTTCTTCAATCAGCAACAATTTTTCCATTAGATGCTCTGCGCCTAAACTAGTTTCAACCTCCAGTACTTGGTTTAAAAATCCTGGTTGATTTGTAAGACCCCAGGGACTAGTTTCATAAATAGAAGATTTTCGTAATATGTTGCCACATTTTTGTTGAATCAAGTGCGCAGCCTTCGACAATAACTCTTCTCGATTACCCAAATTACCTCCTGTCAGCAAATAAGCCAGATTCATAAAAAGACCGTGTTTTAAGCAGACAAATATCTTTATTTTCACATCCAATTTAGTTAAAAGATATGCGCAGTTTTTTTAAGACATTTTTTGCTTCATTTTTAGCATTGGTAGTTTTTACATTGACAGCAATTTTTACAGTAATTGGAATGATAGCTGTTGTTTCATCTGGAACAGAAACCTCCATAGGTGATAAGAGTGTTTTAGTTGTTGATATAAGTGAAAATTATCCCGAAGTTGTTCAAGAAGATCCACTTCTCTTTTTGCAAGATGACCCAAGTGCGAATATTCCTTCATTGTTTACAACCATTCGACTCATTGAACATGCAGCTAAAGATGATAAAATAAAAGGTATCTATTTAAAAACTGGCTATAACGCAAATAGCTGGGGAAGCAGTGAAGAACTTAGAAAAGCTATTTCGAAATTTAAAGAATCAAAAAAATTTGTATTTGCATATGCCGAAGTCATGCCGCAAAGTGGCTATTACTTAGCAAGTGCAGCAGACAGTATTTTTTTACACCCACAAGGTGGGATGGAATGGCTTGGCTTTTCTTCCAATATTATTTTTCTTAAGGGTATGTTGGATAAACTAGGAATTGAAGCACAGGTTTTTTACGCAGGTAAATTTAAAAGTGCTACCGAACCTTTTAGGGCAACTGCAATGACAGCTGAGAATAAATTACAAACCTCAGTTTATTTGAATGATTTATACGACCACTTTATACAAACCGTTGCTAACGATAGAAAAATAAGTGATAATAACTTAAAAGATTGGGCAAATACTGCTGCAATTCAAACCTCTTATGATGCAAAAAAATATGGCCTTATAGATGGCTTAAAGTACGATGATGAAGTAAAAGGAGTTATACTGAATAAACTTGGCAAAAAAAGTTCTGAAAAAATAAATTTTGTTCGCCTAGGAGAATACGCTGCTGCAGTTAATTTGAATGAAGGTAATAATGCAACTGATAAAATTGCAATTATATACGCAGATGGAGACATTATTGATGGAGACGATATGAATGGCTACATTGCGAGTTCCAAGTACAGATCTTTAATAAGCGATATTAGAAAAAATAAATCAATCAAAGCTGTCGTCCTGAGAGTTAATTCTCCTGGAGGAAGTGCATTAGCAAGTGATGTAATTTGGAGAGAATTGAGCCTATTGAAACAAGAAAAACCCCTTGTAGTTAGTATGGGAAATTTAGCAGCTTCTGGCGGTTACTATATTTCATGTATTGCAGACTCAGTATTTGCAAATAATAATACTTTAACTGGCTCTATTGGCGTGTTTGGAATGATTCCAAATATGAGGGGATTCTTCAATAACAAGCTTGGTATAACGTTTGATGGAGTAGCTACAGGACCTTATGCAAATTTTGGCTCAATTGATAGGCCATTGAATGAAGGTGAAAGAAAAATTTTCCAAAATGGTATTGATACAGTTTATGCAGTATTCACAAAAAGAGTTGCAGATGGTAGAAAACTAGAAGCCACTCAGGTTGATTCTATTGCCCAAGGTAGAGTGTGGACAGGAAAAAGAGCTATAAAAATTGGTTTAACAGATAAAATAGGTGGATTACAAGATGCTATCTCATCGGCTGCTAAACTTGCTAAATTAAGCAGCTATCAACTTCGTGAATATCCTGAGCCAGTAGATATTGTTTCGCAAATAACTGGACAGTACAAAAAAAATATTAGTGAAAATGCTACTGCAACTACGTTAGGACCAGAGTTGTACCCATTTTTCCAATATGTTCAGCAAATCAAGTTTATGGGAAATGGGCCTCAAGCTCGCCTGCCATTTGAGGTAAAGATCAAATAATTGTCAAGTTCAATTATTCAAATAGCTTTGTCCTTTATTAAGAACAATGCAAAACAAGTCCTATAGTCAATTAAAAGCTATGCTGGCTGTCACAAAAGCCAGCTTGAAAGCTATTTTCCGTTCACCATCTGCGGTTTTATTTTCAATTGGCTTCCCGCTTGTTTTTATACTTGTATTTGGATTTTTAGGTAACAATAGAGGCACTTCTGTACAAATTGCATTTACACCCGCTACAGACACTGCTAATGTTTTATACCAAAGCCTTCAAAAAATTGGATCTCTAAAGATTGTACAAAAAGATACGAATCTTATAAGAGAAGATTTAGAGAAAGGTAGAATTACAGCGCTCCTTCATATCGAAGAAAAACCCTCCAACAATAGTCCATATCAGATTAATATAAAAAGTTCTGAAGCTGTTCAACCACAGAACTTAACAATACTTCGATCACTGCTTGAGGCTGTTATTGCTGGCCTTAATCAGCAACAGTTCCCAGAGAATTCTACTATTGCAACAATAAACCAACAAGTAGAAAAAATTCCTGGTCGAATTTATCGTACAATTGATTTTATTCTACCTGGACAATTGGGCTTTTCTTTATTAAGTGCTGGGGTTTTTGGTGTAGCGTTTTTATTTTTCAATCTTCGACAACAATTGGTGCTTAAAAGATTTTATGCAACTCCAATTCGAAGAGGATATATCGTTGTTGGAGAAGGTTTAGGAAGAATGCTTTTTCAACTAATGACAGCTGTCATTATTGTTGGCATTGGACATTTTGCTTTTAATTTTACATTAGTACATGGACTAAGAACATTTATTGATATCTTACTACTTAGTAGTTTTTCCCTACTGTTATTTATGGGTTTTGGATTTATTGTAAGCAGTCTAGCGAAAACTGAAAGCACCATACCTCCTTTCGCTAATATGATTACACTCCCCCAATTTTTATTAGCAGGAACATTTTTTTCAATTGACGCTTTCCCAAAATGGCTACAACCATTTTGTAACATATTGCCCCTCACACATTTTAATAATGCAATGAGAAATATTGCATTTGAAGGGGCAAGTATTACTGATGTAGGTTTTGAATTAGGCATTCTAGCAATATGGACTATAGTTGTATATGCAATAGCCATAAAAACATTTAAATGGGAATAATGAGATTCTTAAAACTAATATTATTCAGCTTTGTCTTTTTGTTCTTGCTTTTAACAGCAATGGGATTACTATTTCCTTCAAAAGTTTTAGTATCAAGGGCCATAGATATGCAGGCAAGCGCAGAAACAGCACAAGCACATGTAGGTACTTTAACTGCATGGAATGGCTGGCTTGAAGGGATGGATAAGGCTATTTTTAGCGATAATAAAAATAATATTGCACAAATAGGCAACCATATTGTTGAGTTACTTAGTAATAAGAATGGAGAAGTAATTGCTAAATGGAAGGGGAAAGATGGTAGTGAAATGTTAAGTACCATGCGTATCATTCAACATGAAAGTAGTCCAAATACAACTACAATTCAGTGGCAGTTTGAAGAAGAAATTGGATGGCTGCCTTGGGAGAGGTTTGGCTCAATGATGCACGATAAGATATTAGGTGCGATGCTAGAAAAAAATCTTGCAAACTTGAAGTCGTATATTGAGCAATCAAATAAATAACTTGATAACCTCAATAATTACAGTCCTTACTTTTTTCCACTCCTCATCAGTTATACAATAAGGTGGCATAATGTACACCGTGTTTCCTAAAGGTCTAATATACACCCCTCTTTCTAAACATGCTTTTGTGAAAGGCTGTGCAATTTGATGCAAATAAGTTTTAGCAACATCATGCATTTCAAAAGCTAATACAGTTCCAACTTGTCTAATATTTTTAATAGGAAGATTTAGCTCAACTAGTTCTTTAGCAAAGCTGTCAACCTCATTACATAGCCATTCTATGCGTTCAATAGTTGACTGCTGCTGCAACAAATCAAGACTAGCCAAGGCTGCTGTACAAGCTAAGGGATTTGCAGTAAATGAATGTCCGTGAAAAAAAGTCTTTCGTTTATCATCATCAATAAAAGCAGTATAAATTCTATTGTTACAAGCAGTAACTCCCAAAGCCATTGTACCACCTGTTAAACCTTTACTAAGACAAATAACATCTGGCTTTTTATGGTAATGTTCACTTGCAAATAAAGATCCAGTTCTTCCAAAACCAGTCATGACTTCATCTGCAATACAAATAACCTCATATAGTTTTACAGAATTGAGCAGCTCATTCATTAAATATGGATCATACATATTCATACCCCCAGCCCCTTGAATCATTGGCTCATATATAAAAGCTGCAATTTCATTTCCATACTGATGTATAATCGATTTAACAGAATCAATATTCTCATTATTTGGAAGAGGAATAGCAATGACATCAAAAAGTAATGGAATAAATGGCGTGGTAAAAACACTTCTGTCACTCACACTCATTGCTCCAAAAGTATCGCCATGATAAGAGTTTTCGAAGCAAAGAATTTTCGTTCTTGGCTTTTCCGGATTTAAATTCCACCAATACTGTAAAGCCATTTTCAGAGCCACCTCTGTTGAAGTAGAGCCATTATCAGAATAAAATATCCTTGACATGCTGCCGGGCAATAAAGGGAGCAATCTTTCCGCTAACTGAACAGCAGGACCATGAGTAAACCCAGCAAAAATGACTTGCTCTAATGTAAGCGCTTGTTGATATATTTTTTCGGCAATATAAGGATGAGCATGACCATGAAGATTGACCCACCAACTACTTATAGCATCTATATAGGAGTTACCTATCTCATCAAAGAGTAAAGTACCTGCACCTTTTACAATAGCAATGGGGTCGGGCATTTGTTTTTGTGGAGTAAATGGATGCCATATAAACTGCTTATCTCTTTCAATTAATGATGCCATGCAACAAATCTACATCAGACAGTGATTTGAAATATAATTTTTATCTAAAGATCAGCCCGTTTGCTTTAAACCACTCGCTAATGCATTTGTAATCATTAAAAGCTTTTCTAATAGATGCTGACTTTCAGATGAACTTGGATCAGGTAGATTTCTCCATTTCCGTAAATTCTTTATTTGAAGTTGATGTAGCATTTCAAGATACTCTTTACGTGAATGATTGTTGTCGAGTAAGGTTTTTCTTCTTTCCAATCTGTTTCCTCCTAGTAAGACATCTACTTCTTTAAGTGATAGCTCGTATTCGTTTAAAATGATTGAAAGAATTGCATTTTTATCTTCCTTATCCTGAACTAAGTCTGCATAAACTTCCATCATTGAACGATTTGCATTTATTAAGTTGGTTTCAAGCTGAATAAGGGTATATCGCAAAAATGACCAAGAATTAGCAAGCGATTGCAGGCGATTATATTCCTCTGCATAAGAGGCCTTTAATTGTTGCAGTGCAGTACCAATACCAAACCAACCAGTTATATTAAATCTACTTTGGTGCCAACTAAATACCCAAGGAATTGCTCTTAAATCTTGTATGCTTCTTTTACCTGTCCTTCTAGCTGGACGAGATCCAATCTTACTTTGCTCCAATACATCAATAGGTGTTGCCTGACCATAAAATACAAAAAATGAAGGATGCGACACTAAAGATCTATAATGATTAAATGCAAATTGAGCCAAGTGATGCATAGCTTCTTCTGCTATTGATAAATGTTTGGGGGGATATAAAGAAAGAGCCGTTTGCACTGCGGCTCCAGATGTTAACATTTCTACATTGTAAGAGGCGTTGAGAAGATTCGCAAACTGTTGAGCTATAGTTTCTCCCTGTACAGTCATTCTAATTTTACCTTGTACAGATCCTACAGGCATACTTTCTAAAAAGCGATGGTATTTACCTCCACCCCTACTTATTGTTCCACCTGTTCCATGAAAAAAGCGCAGCTCAACCCCTCGTTCTTTAGCAACATGAGTCAAATTTTTCTCAGACTCATATATGTTCCATCTACTGGCAATAATACCGCCATCTTTATTGCTATCACTATATCCCAACATAACTTCTTGAAAACTACTCGAGTGATTTTTCCAAAAAGGATGATCTAAAAATGAGGACAGAATTGTTGGTGCACCTTGTAAATCCTCAATTGTTTCAAATAGTGGCACAACTTGAAATTTATATTGTAGCAATCCAGCCTCTCTCATAAAAATCCAAACAGCCAATAAATCGGCTAGATTTCTCGTCATACTCACTATAAAAGACCCTATACCTTCTTTCCCATGCTGCTTAACATAGTCTGCAACTTCGCTATAACAGGCTAACACTTTGTCTGCTTCTTCTCCAAATGAGGTACCACTAACAGCAAATGGTCTTTTTGAACTTAACTCAGCAGACAACAACTCAACACGTTGATTCCAATCTAAACTACTATACAAAGGCTTATCGGGATAAACAGCAGAAATAATTTGGTCGAGAGCAATATCATGGAAAGCACTATTTTGACGAATATCAAGTTGTGCTAAGTGAAAGCCAAAACAGTATAGCTGTCGCTTAACAGGAAAAATAAATTCTTGAATAATATCTTTTGTTCCAAGCTCAAGTAAAGAATGTTCTAAAACTTCCAAATCTGAAATCAACTCTTCAGAATTTCTATAAATGCCTTCATTATACAAATTACTCTCAATTGGTAATTTCAGCAACATTAGGTTTACCCATTGTCGCCATGGCTCATAAGGGTTCCTTCTTATTGCAATAGCGGCACACTCTCCTAGCCTTTCTGTTTCTGATTGTATGGCCGTTAACAGTGAAGATGGAATTTTATTTCTTTGAATTGAAAAACTCAGAGCAACTGCTAATTCATGCAAAGACTTTTGAATTAAGGCAACTCCAGTCTCTCTTAAAATTTTCAAAGTATCTTTAGTAACGTCTGCCGTAACAAATGGATGTCCATCTCTATCTCCTCCAACCCAAGTACCCCATTTTATTTTAGGATAATTATTTGCATCGTTTAGAAGTGAAACATCAAATCCAGCCTGCTTCCAACTCAGTCTTAATTGCTGGTCATGTCTTTTTAGTACTTCAGGAAATACCTGTGATAGATAATGAATAACATGCGCCCTTTCTGAAGCAACTGTTGGCTTCTCCAGATAAACCTCTCCAGTCCTCCACCATCTTTCTACAAGTGCTTGTAAAGATTCATCAATTTGATCATGCTCTCGCTTGGTTAAATGCTGATGAGACTTTCTAGCCAATAACAAATAAAATGACCTATGCAGATCTATAACGGATTGGCGTTTTGCTTCTGTAGGGTGTGCAGTTAATACCGGCTGAACTTCTACTCGACCTAAAGCTTCTATCATTTGTTCCTGAGTAAGTCCTTGGTCCTTCCATCGTTCGAATGTTTCAGCCCATGAACCTCTAATTGAAGATGGGCCATTTTGTTGTTCAAGCTTTCTTCTGTACTGAACAGCATTATTCTGCTCTTCTAAGTTCCAAATTTGAAACTGAATACTCAATGCCTGAATAATATCTTCTTCAGAAAGAAAATCACTCAATAACTTTTTCTGATTAAGAGATTCAGCCAATTCTTTATATCCTAATTCATGTAAAACATTATACAAAAGTTGAGATGCTGATGCATTCATATCGCTAAACTTTTATAGGTGGAAAATCGAATGTTTGCAGTGCATAATAAGGCCTTTATTAGATTAAACCACAGTTTGTCTATGAAAAAAAAGGAAATGCTTCCACAGAAGATAGAAACTGTGTTTATTAAGTTAAAAACTTGAATGAACTGGTAGAAGTAAAATTTGAGAAATTACTAATTTACGAAATTCCACCATAAGCCTAGGCGGAACCACATACCTGGATAAGCATAATTTTCAGCTCCAAAATTGTAATTATTAAAAACAAACCCTTGTGACAGGTTTAAACTATTTAGATTCTCCAATCGAACAAACGCTTTTAATCGTTTAATTCTCGCATGAAAAAACAAAGCAATGTCGGGCCTATTGTTAAGCGTAAAGGTATTTTGTAAAAAAAACTGTCCTAACATAGGCGAATACTGATCGGCTTTAAAGGGAGTATGGTAACGAATTTCTAATCCAGCTGAAAGAAACAAATTCGTATAAAAATTGCCTTCATAAGCAATTCTATTTCGAGTTAAAACTAAAGGTACATTTACAGGTGCTCCGCTTGTAGCTTGCTGAACATGAATTTCTGTATACCAATTCCATCTCTTATTTAACCTAAACTTTTTTTCGGCACTGATATGCAACATATTAAATAGGGTTGCCTCTTGTTTTGGGCTAAAAAAGCTATCAAAATACATAAAGTTAGAAACAGCATAGTAATCTCCTTTAATAGACCAATTTGCAGCTTCATTACTATACTCTGCATATAAATGTAATGTATTTTCTTGATTGAATGTACCAGTTCTTCGTACAGGAAATGCTGAAACTCGATCAAAAATAAATGAAGGGGTTCTGTTAACATTTGCTGCTCCTAAACGCAAACTGCCTGCACGTTGACTTAACTTTCTGAAAATAGAACCAGATACTTGATAATCGCCTGCATGAAAACCAGTAATAAATAAATTAGCTGCTAATTCTAAATCCCACTTTTGATTTTTAGTTCTATTTCTATATTCACCTAGTGCATATAAATTATCAAATTGAGTTGTTCGTAATTGTGTGAATCCTGTATCGAATCTACCCCTCACTTGTTGCCAACCTGCACCTAATCTAAGGAACTGACTTTGATTGTTTTTATTGGGATAGGTAATAATTGCCAATTCATTTTTTAAATCCCGCCAAGCATCTTGAAATTGAATCTGAGTTACTACTCCAGGATGCTGATATCCTAAGTATTTATTGTACAAAGTATCAATATAGGCCTCATCAAAAAATTGAAACTGAGATTGGGTATATCTAAGAGTATGTTCAAATCTAAATCTTGGATAAAAAATAGTTGCCATGGATGAATCTTCCATCATAATCGACTTTTTTTGACCAAAGTCGTATTGCTGTCGAATAACTAAAGATTGATCTTGATAAATGTTTCCAATTGAAACTTTTGTGTTAAACGGATTTCTTCTGACTACAGTAGGTGATCCAATTCTTGTAAGTAAATCAAAAGGGTTATTAAGTGCAACATCTCTTATAGCATTAATATCTTGCAACCCTCCATTTTCAGATGCTGCACTTTTATTTGTTGCATAAATAAAATAAAGACCATACCGTTTATTGTTTGACCTATACTGCGAGGTTATTCGCATATTATTCTGACTAGCATTTTGCAAACGTAAATTTCCAGGCGAATTAATAAATCGATACTCTATTGCGATATTAAAATTTTCACCTCTATTTTGGGTGTGGATCAGTTCAATTTGCTGCTCCGCTTTACTTCCTAACATATAGCCGAGTTCGGTATAAGGACGAGTAGTTTGAAAAAATTTAGCTCCTTCAATTGTGTATTTGTAAACATCAAATTGATGAAATCCAGCATCAAATCCAGCCCTCATATTGGGCTTAAAAACAAGATTTCTTGTTGCACCACCCAAATTACCCAAATGTTGATGAGTATAAGGAATGGGAAACTTGTTGTTAAAATCGTTGATTGTAGTATCCAATGAACGTAAACGTGTACTATCGAAGTAGTTGTAAAAAATTGTTATAGAATCTTTAAAACGATCTCTCTTTTGGAGGGAATCATTACCTGGAGTTTTTCTTATTGGACGGCCATTTCTATCATATTGTATCTGAGGATCCTCATTTCCACCTCCTCCAGCACGCACAACGGGCCTGTTCTGTGCAACAACCAGTGAGCAGATTAAAGCTGCGTAAAATGTAAAAACAAATGATTTCATGCCTAATTACTGGCCGCAAAATACATAGATAGCCGCTTATTCAGCGGATTTTTATATGCTAGGCCAAAAGCTCTTGAACAGTGGCCCAAAGATTAGAAAAAACGAAAGGCTTGGTAATGTAAGCTTGCGCACCAGCCTGCATAGCCATTTCTTGATCTGGCTGCTCAGCTCTTGCTGTTAAAAAAACAAAAGGAACTGTATTTAAACGCTCTTGTTGTCGAACCCATTCCAGAACCTCCATTCCGTCCATTAAAGGCATCATTCTATCACAAATAATTAAGTCAGGCTGCACCAATTCTAATTGTTGCACAGCATCTTTACCATCGGCTGCTTCTATTACCTTACATCCTTTTATCTGGAGCATTTTAGCCAAGTTGGCTCTTAACATAGCTTCATCTTCTATAACAACTATCAAGAACATGATTAGTAAGGAAAAGTAAGTGTGACAACTGTACCTATGCTTTCAGCACTTTCAAAATGCAAACTTCCACCGTGCTTTTCTATGAAATAACGAACAACAACCAATCCAAGCCCAGTACCCTCTATATCACCCACATTTCCTGCACGTTCAAATGAGGTGCCAAGCTGTGGTAAATCAGCCTCTGGAATACCTATTCCAAAATCTCTACATACCAATGACCAATGGTCTGATGCAAAAAATATTCTTAAATGGGGTGCTTCTGCCTGCGGTGAATATTTAAAGGCATTTTCAATAACATTCATTAATATATGTCGAAGCATGAAAGTATCTGCTTTTACAAGCTTTTCTGCACCTCTTGCTTCCACAAATAATCGTCTGCCATCTTTCCATGGTGAGAAATGTGTTTGAACCAATTGATGAATAAATTCAATTACATCAATTTCGGCAGGATCAAACTTCATTTTATCTGACTCAATTCTACTTATAAGAAGAAGTTCATCCATTAAGCTTTTAAGCTGAGTTACTTCCTCAACAATACTTTGTGCATAGTTTTTTACTTCATCAGACGATAACTCAGACTCAGCTGATAGCATTTCTAAAATTTCTGCACTTGATTGAATAACAGAAAGTGGTGTACGCAATTCATGAGAAACCATATTTACAAAAACGGTTTTCATGTCACTCAACTGTCGCTCTTTTTTTAGAACTTGTTCTAGCTCCTTCTGTGTTTGAACATGACTGGTAACATCTGCCAAGAATACAACAGTCAATGGTTCTAAGTAACCAACTTGTGAAAATTTTTGAACTTTTATATCAAAAATAGATTCTACACCCATTGAAAGGGTAATCGATAAAGTGCCGGTCTTTTTTTGATGACCATTTATCTCAGAGTCATTTAATACCTCTTGAGAAGACTGAATAATCCAATCATATGAATTACCTGCAATGTAATTTTTTAAAGGCTGACCAACCAATTCGGTGTACGAAGATGAAAAAGCAGTTTCAAAAGCTGGATTTACATAACGAATAACACCATTGCGATCAATTGTAAAAACCAATTCATCGAGGTCATTCATCAATTGCTGGTATAATTCCATAGTTTGTCCCAACAGCTCTTCATTTAATTTTTGCTGACTAATATTCCAACCAACACTTGCTACATGAAGCTTTGTCTGGTTTGGCGGTATTAAAGGGGATAACTGAAATTGAAAAGTACCACTAGAAGTGCTTTTCTGTTCAAAAATTGCATGTTGTGACGTAAGAACTTCGTTGAGTTGCTTCATCCTAGACAATGCACCTTCCATACCGCTTTTTTCTAAGCCTGCTTTTTCAAAATCGGTCTTTCCTATTAGCCAACTACGTAACGAATCATTTGGCTCTGCTATTTTGTTGAGATAAACATATTTATGGGAATCATCTGTAATTCTAACATCTAATGGAAGCACATCAAGTAATTGCTCCAACAATGCTGCATAAGAAATAGCCTTGGTAGAACCCTCTGTTGCTTGAGAGACTTCTTCATAAATCCAAATATGCGATCGAACTGTTTCATCACCTAAAATATAAGGTATGTAGCTTCTTTGAAAAGTTCTCCCATCTTTAAAAGCCAGCTCAACTTTTGCAGACTTTGCTTGCTGCATTTGAGATCTTGTTACTTCTTGAAAAGCAGAGGGATTCGCTAAATATTGAAAAATATCTGGGGTGAATTGTATTGCATATGTTCCTAAAAGAGAACCCGTAGATGCAGGAATTTGGAAAAGATTAGAAAAAGCCTGATTTGCCAACTCAACATGTAAACCTTTATTTTCCATCAATATTGGATAAGGCAATTGCATCAGCAGATATAAAAGCTTCTCAGTATATGCTGATGTAGTACCTGTAATATGTGGAACAGTGGTTTTCATGATCCTGCTCTTTCTGATAAAATTTTTGAAATGAGTTCCGCTTTGGAATTCACTCCTAGTTTAACATATATATTCTTTAAATGATCGTTGACCGTAGTAGAAGATATCCCTAATACAGATGCAATTTCTTTGTAGGTAAATCCATTAACAAGTTGCTCCATGACTTCATTTTCACGAGGTGTTAACTTATCATTAGAAAATGATTTCTTGGGCGCATGAAATTGATTCACCCTACTTACTAAAATTTGAGCAGCTTCGGGAGATATAAGAGCACCGCCTTGCTTAACCACATCAAGTTGCTTCTTTAAATCGTTGAGAGAAACAGGCTTAATCAAATATCCATTTGCTCCCTTCACCATAGCCTGCCAAATCATATCTTCATCTGTATTACCACTTAGAATAACCAAATGAGCTTCTGGAAAGGATTTGTTCACTATCGCAATTCCTTCTAGTCCATTGATGCCTGGCAAGCCCAGATCTAAAAACACCAAAAATGGCGTATCAGAGAGCTGGTCTTTATTCGACAAAAATTGCTCCATACTAGAATAGGAAAAAAGCAGATTTACCTCCTTATCTAGTTTAAAAAACTGCTCGAAATTATTCCGCAGTTTAGGATCATCTTCTATAATGCCGACTTGTATCATCTTTTTTGGGTAAAAGTAGGATTTCCTATTTGTAAGAAATTAGAGAAAGAGGGAGAAGACGAAACTCCCCCCTCGTTGATACTGGATTCAAACACAGATTTTTTCATAGATATCAGAGGGTTTTCCTAAGGATATCAGATGATAAAGGGGCTTTATCAAATGATGGAACAAAGCTTACAAATCTTGCGTGTTTGTCCAATCCCTTATTATAGGGGTCTATAAATCATTCAAAGAACTTTGGTTTTTTAGGATTTTTCTTGGATGTTAAAACGGGTGTTTAACAATACAAACTTCCTGCCTTTACAGGGCTCCAGCAATCCCTTGAAATAGGGGTAATAAAAAAGTCCGTTAAAAACGGACTTTAAACAGCAGTTCTTGTTGATTAAATCTGCTCTACAAGATCCTTAAATAGTGTAGTAAGTTTCGGCTCAGCAGCATTTGCAGCTTCTAGTACTTCTTGGTGCGTAATTACATTTTCTTCCTCACGTATTCCTAAATCTGTAATTACACTAATAGCAAATACTTTCATACCACAATGCACCGCAACAATATTCTCTTGTACAGTACTCATTCCAACTGCATCCCCACCTACATTTTTAATCAGTTGATATTCGGCTCTTGTTTCAAAAGTTGGACCAGTTACACCCAAATAAACACCCTCATGAACTAATATTTGATGCTCTGCTGCAATTAATTTTGCCTTTTGAATGAGTTCTTTGCTATATGGCTCGCTCATATCAGGGAAACGGGTACCTAGTTGGTCTTCATTTTTTCCCAATAATGGATTAATTGTAAATAGACTGATATGATCACGAATAATCATTAAATCGCCCACCTTGAAGTTTGGATGAACTCCTCCGGCAGCATTTGATAACAAAAGAGTTTGCACACTTAACATTTTCATCACTCTTACTGGATAAGCAACTTGCTGAGGACTATATCCTTCATAAAAATGAAAACGCCCACTCATAACCCAAACTTTTTTGCTCCCTAGTTTACCAAGAATGAGTTTTCCTGTATGTCCTTCTACAGTGCTAACGGGAAAATGAGGAATGTCTTTATAATCAATACTGCATTCGGTGGTTATTTGATTAGCTAAATTCCCTAATCCACTTCCTAATATAATTCCAATTTCTGCTGATTCACCAGATTTTGAGCGAATAAAATTGGCCGACTCTTGTAATTGCTGTATGAGTATTGACATATAAAAAGTTTAAGCCTGCAAATATAGCAATGCAGGCTTAGAAGCATTGAGTTTATTTGAATCAATCTTATTGATTCCGAAATACAACAATTCCATCAAAAACATCTACCAAAACAGGAGCATGCCGATCAATTTCTCCACTTAGAATTTTTTTACTCAATCCATTAACAATCTCTTTTTGTATGAGCCTTTTTAGCGGTCTAGCGCCGTACTGAGGATCAAAACCATGGTCTGCAATAAAATCAAAAGTATAATCACTAAAGTTGAGTTCTATTCCATTTTTTGCAACCATTTGTTGTAACTGTTCGAATTGAATTTTTATAATTTTTTTGATTTCATCTTTCAATAAAGGCTGGAAAAGAATAATCTCATCAATACGATTTAAAAATTCTGGTCGTATTGTTTGCTTTAACAATTGCATCACTTCAGTTTTAACCTTCTGTGTGGTGGCAACTCTATTTGACTCATTGACGGTTTCAAAAGCTTCCTGAATAATGTGACTGCCTAAGTTGGTTGTCATGATTATGATGGTATTCTTAAAGTTAACTACCCTACCCTTGTTATCTGTTAAGTGTCCATCATCCAAAACTTGTAACAAAACATTCCAAACATCTGGATGGGCTTTTTCAATTTCATCTAGTAATACAACACTATATGGCTTTCTTCGAATGGCCTCGGTTAATTGTCCACCTTCATCGTACCCTACATATCCTGGAGGAGCCCCAACCAAACGACTTACAGTGTGCTTTTCCTGATATTCACTCATATCTATTCGAGTCATCATCGATTCATCATCAAAAAGATATTCAGCCAATGCTTTGGCTAATTCAGTCTTACCCACCCCAGTTGTTCCAAGAAATACAAATGATCCAATTGGCTTTCTAGGATCATTTAATCCAGCTCTACTTCTTCTAATAGCATCTGCAACTGCTGTAATAGCTTCTTCTTGTCCTACAACCCTACCATGTAATTCGTCTTCCAAATGCAACAACTTAAGCTTTTCGCTTTGCATCATTTTGCTAACAGGTATTCCCGTAGCTTTTGCAATGTTTTCAGCTATATCTTCTGCATCTACTTCTTCTTTTAACAATCTTTTTTCTGAAGCTGAAGATAGTTGTAAGCTTAAATCGGCAATTTTCTTCTCCTCATCTTTTATTCTTCCGTATCTGATTTCTGCTACTTTTCCAAAATCACCATCACGCTCCGCACGTTCAGCTTCTAGTTTGTATGATTCAATTTTCTTTTTCGCTTCTTGTACTTGATCAACCAATTCTTTTTCCGCTTTCCATTTAGATTTAAAAGTATCACGACTAACCATCAAATTTGCAATCTCTGTATTCAACTCTTTTAGTTTTTCATGGTCATCTTCACGCTTAATAGCTTCCCTTTCAATTTCAAGCTGACGAATCTGGCGCTCTAATGTATCTAGCTCCTCTGGCATTGAATTCATTTCCAACCTCAATTTTGCTGCACTTTCATCAATTAAATCTATTGCCTTATCTGGCAGAAAACGATCAGTAATATATCGGTTCGATAATTCAACAGCAGCTATAATAGCTTCATCTTTTATACGAACTTGATGGTGACTTTCATAACGATCTTTTAATCCGCGCAAAATTGAAATAGCATCTTCCACACTTGGTTCATCCACCATTACTTTCTGAAACCTTCGCTCAAGGGCTTTATCCTTTTCAAAATACTTTTGATACTCATTTAAGGTAGTTGCACCAATAGCTCTTAACTCTCCTCTTGCTAAAGCTGGCTTTAAAATATTAGCAGCATCCATTGCACCTTCTCCTCCTCCTGCACCAATAAGTGTGTGAATTTCATCTATGAATAAAATAATATCTCCATCAGAATCAGTCACTTCTTTAATAACTGCTTTTAATCTTTCTTCAAACTCTCCCTTATACTTTGCACCGGCAATTAACTGACCCATATCTAACGCATAAATCACTTTCTTTTTTAAATTCTCTGGAACATCACCATTGATGATACGCATAGCCAATCCTTCTATAATTGCAGTTTTACCAACGCCAGGTTCACCAACCAGAATGGGGTTATTTTTTGATCTTCTTGATAAAATATGCAGCGTTCTCCTAATCTCTTCATCTCTTCCTATAACAGGATCAAGTTTTCCTTGAGCTGCTAACTCATTTAAATTCTTTGCATACTTTTGTAATGACTGGAAGGATTGTGTAGATGTTTGTGAGGTAACTCTTTCGCCTTTGCGCAATTCTTTAATAGCTGTAATTAATCCATTCTCAGTCATTCCAGCATCTTTTAAAATAGATGATACTGCATCATTATTTTGAATTAGACCAAGTAATAAATGTTCTGGTGTTACAAACTCATCTTTAAAAATTGATAAGGCAGCAGTTGCTTTTAATAAGGCATTTCCACCATCCTTACTCAGGGTTTGAGCAGGCTCTCCAGCGTGCATTTTAGGTAATTGCTTTAGCCTATCTTCCAATCGTTTTTGAATGAATTGAGAAGATGTGTTATTCTTTTTTAACAAATACTCAATGGCATTATCTTCATCCTTTAATAAAGCCAATAAGATATGTGCGGTATCAATTTGAGCATGACCAGCATTATAAGCTATCTGTTGAGCAGCTTGTACTGTTTCTTGTGCTTTAATAGTGTAGTTATTTAAGTTCATACATCTTTGTTTTTTGTTTTCAAACAAGCTGATTAACTTGCTAGCTATTATGCATCAAACTATTTTCCACAACTCTAATTCGGCTAAAATGTCAGTCCCAACAGTATTTTTACGCAGAAAAGTCATAATAATTTGCAGCCTTCTGCTTTTATTTCAGTTTACTAATGCACAATATGATTTTAGCTATTTAGACGCTAAATTAGAAGGGTCTAAGAAGAGTTTTAGTGGCCAATTTGTTCTCTACGTTGTAAAAGATGGGAAAGCTATTTACACCAAAAAAATGGGGGACTTCGATCCTAAGCTACAAGTGCCAATTGGCTTTCTGAGCCAGTGGTTGAGCAGTGCACTAATTCTTCAACTTGCCGATGAAGGTAAAATTGATTTAGATGATAAATTGGTGCAATACCTTCCTGAAATGGCAAAGTATTCTAGAAACTTCATCACGTTTAGACATTGCATTACCCATCAAACGGGATTGATGCAAGACAAGTCGGGCATTGCAGGCATGTTTAAAAGAAAAAAATACAACAACTTGGAAGAAGAAGCAAATGACATTATAAAACGTGATATTGACTTTAATGCTGGTGAATCATTTTTATACGGATCAGTTGGTGTGAACCTAGCTGCGCGTGCAGCAGAAATTGCAACTAAAAAGAAGTTTGAACAATTGATGCAGGAAAAAATTACCCGTCCATTAATGATGCGTTCAACTATTTTTTATAACGAAGATGGCGGTGCACCTAATCCGTCTGCAGGTGGGAAATCAACTGCTGTTGATATAACTCAGTTTCTACAAATGTTGTTGAATAAAGGAATGGTGAATGGTAAAAAGGTATTAAGTGAATCAACTATTGAAGCTTCTTGGTCTGTACAAGTAGAAAATAGTGCCATGAGAGCTGTTCCAAAAACCGCTGAAGGAATGAGTTTTGGATTGGGTTCATGGATTGTACCTGAAATGAATGGTGATGGACCAATTTTAGTTGGACTAGGCTTGAATGGCTCTTGGGCATGGGTCGATAAGAAAAGAAATTATTCCGCTGTCTTTTTGACGAAGGAAACTTCTGGCGAAGACAAAAGACCAATTATGTTGCAAATTCAACAATTGGTTGAACAAGCCATTGACTTAAAGTAAACTCATGCAACCCGATGCCCTTTCTCATCGAATCAAAAACCTTGCATTAGAAATGGGGTTTTCATTTTGTGGTTTTGCTAAAGCAGAGCCACTTGATGAAGATGCAAGACGATTAGAAGCATGGCTGAATAAAGGAATGCATGGCAGCATGCATTACATGGAAAATCATTTTGAATTAAGAATTGATCCAAGTCGGTTGGTGCCTGGCGCAAAATCGGTTATAACTCTCCTAAAAAATTATTATCCAAGCATTAAGCAAGGAACAAATCAGCCTAAAGTAGCCAGCTATGCATATGGAGAAGACTATCACGTAGTAATTAGAAAACAACTGAAACAACTTCTAGCTCAAATCAAAGAAATAGCTGGCGATATTCAAGGAAGAGGATTTGTTGATTCTGCCCCTGTATTGGAAAGAACCTGGGCACAAAAATCTGGATTAGGATGGGTAGGCAAAAATGGGAATCTGATTCATCCTAAAGCAGGATCTTATTTCTTTATTGCAACACTTATTACTGACTTGGAATTGCTGCCTGATAGTCCTTTACCTAAAGACTTTTGCGGCACCTGCACCAAATGTATCGATGCTTGTCCAACAGAAGCCATCCTACCCAACAAAGTAGTTGATGGAAGTAAATGTATCAGCTACTTCACCATTGAATTAAAAGAGCTAGTACTCCCAAATAACGATAAGCCGAATTGGAATGATTGGCTATTTGGATGTGATATTTGTCAAGATGTTTGCCCCTGGAACCGATTTAGTGAGCCTCATAAAGAACCAGCTTTTATACCACTACAAGAAATCATGAGCTTTTCATTTAAAGATTGGGAAGCCTTAACAGAAGATAGTTTCCAAAAGATCTTTGGCAAATCGGCCATCAAACGTTCAAAGCTGCGTGGTATTCAACGAAACCTTCAATGGATCCGCTCTACTTCTTAAGTGCTTTTCCGTAAACTTCGAGTGCACGTTTTCTTGCAAATTCATGCGCTACCATTGGCTTTGGATAATCAAAGGAATCCAACTCTGGTACCCACTTTCGGATATACTGCAGTTTCTTATCAAATTTTTCGGTTTGAAGTGTTGGATTAAACACTCTAAAATAAGGTGCAGCATCACACCCACTTCCTGCCGCCCATTGCCAACCACCATTGTTGGCAGCAAAATCAAAATCAAGCAGCTTAGCTGCAAAATAAGCTTCTCCTAAACGCCAGTCTAACAGTAAATGCTTAGTTAAAAAGGACGCCACTATCATACGAACGCGGTTATGCATGTATCCAGTTGCATTTAGTTCTCGCATACCGGCATCTACAATTGGATATCCTGTTTTTCCATGACACCATTTTTCAAAGTCTCCATCATCTCGCCTCCATTCAATGGTATCATATTCCTTTCTAAAAGCTTTGCCTTCACAAACATGCGGAAAATGCCAGAGGATCATATGATAGAAATCTCGCCATATTAATTCGTTCAGATAAGTTTGATTTAATCCAACTGCTCTTCTTGCCATCTCGCGGATACTTATTGTACCAAAACGATAATGTATTCCTAATCTTGTTGTTCCTTGAATAGCAGGAAAATCTCTCTGTTCAGAATAATGCTTTACGATATCCTCAGGTAGAACAGAAGAAGGAATGGGAATATCACTTTGAGTAAAACCCATACTTGCTAAGCTAGGTACTTCAAATTGAGCACCTGTATAAAAGTTAGCAAAATTGGCTTTTGTATCAAAATATTCAATAGGACTCAGTTCTAATTTAGCTCTCCACTTTTTACTATAAGGCGTAAAAACAGTATAAGGTAAGCCGTCATCTTTTACCACTTCCGACTGATCAAATACAACATGATCTTTAAAATGATAAAAAATGGCTCCATGTTCAAGAAGCAAAGCCTCTACTTGCTGATCGCGATTTCTTGCATACAGTTCATAGTCACGATTCGCGTAAACAGCTTTAATATCATATTGCGTTAAAAGTTGTCGAAAAACTTCCAGAGGCCTACCATATCTAACTTCTATATCACTCCCAATTTCACGTAATTGCCTTTGAATACCAATAATTGTTTGGTGAATAAATGAAACCCTAGCATCGGCTTTATCTTCTAACCTATTTAAAATATCTGTATCGAAAATAAAAAGTGGCAATACTGGTAAATTGCTTTTCAAAGCATGATACAAAGCGGCGTTATCGTGCAACCTCAAATCACGACGAAACCACATAATATGAATTGACTTCTTCATGGCAATTTCAACAGCTAATACGAAAAAATGTTTTAAAGATGCGGTTGTTTTGACATTGCGTGAATACGCATAGACCAATTTAAGTTAAAAGTGGTTTTTTCAAATTGCTTTACCCAGCGAACGCCATAAATAGCATTAGACAGAAAAACCTCGTCGGCGCTTATAAGATCTTCCAAATACAGCGACTTCTCCTGTACCTCTATCTTTCTCAATTTCATTTCACCCAATAAAAAAGCACGCATGGTTCCAGCTACTCCCCCATCTTGTATAGTTGGCGTATAGATGATATCATTCTTGACAATCCAAATATTTGCTATTGTAGTATCTGCAATAGCTCCATGCTGATTCAAAACAATTGCATCGTTCCACTTCTGCTGTTTGGCCCATTTTGCTGCTAGAGCGTAGAGCAGATAATTATTAGTCTTTAAATGACTCCATGTACCAATAGACTTGCAAGAGTCCTTATACAATCCAATATCTAAACCATTGCTATTGAATTCCAAATTCGCTTTTGGGAGCTCCCAGGATTGAATGAGTCTATGTACTGTATTAGAAACATCATCATATACTCCCCCATCTCCTTTATAAAAGCTTAATCGGACCCTAGCTGTTGAATGATAGTTCCTTTGAATGACTGACTGAATCTCTTCTAAAATAGAATCATACGATACATGAGCAGGTAATACAAGTTGAAGTAAGTGTAAACTTTCTTCAATACGCTGAACATGATATTTCCATAACGGTACTTTTCCTTGAACTACACGTATGGTTTCAAAAAATCCATACCCATATCTAAATCCACCAGCATCGCCAGATACAATGGCAGTTCCCATGGGAACCCAAGTCCCATCATGTAACATAAATTTAGATTGGGTAGAAACTTGCATTAGGCCAATCCGTTGGGATATAAATTTTGCAACTCATCTAACAAACGATCTGCATTTACAGCAACTGTTCCAACTTCCTCGCATACTTGTCCTGCTGCTACATTTGCAATTTCAGCCATCCATTTAATATCTTTTGTAAGCGCGTATACCAATGATGCTACCGCAATAACAGTATCTCCAGCCCCACTTACATCAGCAATATTTCTAACATAAGATGGAATGATAAATGCATCCTGATCATCTTTACAAAAAACACCTTTTTCTGAAAGAGTGATAAGCGATACACTATGTTGCAAGTGTTGCTTCAACTGCTGATGTACTTCTTCCAATGCAGCTAAATGAACTTGATCTATCCAAATGCCCAATGCATCTTTTACTTCTTTAAGGTTGGGCTTAAATACATGAACTCCCTTATATGATAAAAAGTTTTTCTGCTTTGGATCAACAGTTGTAATTACTTGATATTTTTTACATAAGTCTAAAACATGCTGAATGAGTTGCTCAGTTAGCAATCCTTTATTATAATCTTCAAAAATGAGGACTTTAATTTTTTCCGCAGAAAATAGAGATTCAATGTGCGTTAGTAAAGAATTAGAATCTTCACTATCTACATCAAATACATCTTCTTCGTCCAATCGCATCATATGTTGATTACGACTGATGATTCTCGTTTTATTAGTAGTTCTTCTTTTTGTTGTTTGAATGATTCCATTTGTTTGAATACCCTGCTGTTGTAGAAGATTGATCAATTCATCTCCAGCCTCGTCTTCACCAACAATACTTATCATATGTACAACTGCACCCAATGCTCGAACATTTAATGCAACATTAGCTGCACCACCAGCACGAATTTCCTTTTTATCAACTGCAACCACAGGCACAGGTGCTTCGGGTGAAATACGGTCTACATGTCCCCACCAATAGGTGTCTAACATTACATCACCTAAAACGAGTACTTCGCATGACTGAAAATTTGAAAACAGTTTAGACCACTCCATCATCCTTTTGAGATTTATTTTTCAGTGCAAGATAATACAAAGGAATACCCAATAATGTAATGAGTAAGCCTGGCCAAGTATATTCAGACTTGTAGATGATTAATAAAGTACAAAAACTCAACCCCATGATCATATAAATAGCGGGTAGTACCGGATAACCAAATGCTCTATATGGACGTTCAGCATTGGGATATTTTCTTCGGAGTAAGAATATACCAAGAATAGTGAGCACATAAAAAATGACTACCACAAAAGAAACCATATCAAGAAGATCACCATATCTGCCACTCAAACACAATAAGGAAGCCACAACACATTGTGCCCATAATGCCCATTCTGGAACTGCAAATTGATTGAGGGTACCTGCTTTCTTAAAAAACAATCCATCTTTTGCCATAGTATAATATACCCTTGCACCAGCTAGAATTAATCCATTATTACACCCAAATGTTGATATCATAATCATAACTGCAATGACATAAGTCCCAACATCCCCAAAAATGACCTGTGAAGCTGCAACAGCTACACGGTCGCTGGGAGCATTTGCAATTTGATCGAGCGGTAACACTGCTAGATACATGAGATTAGCTGCCACATAAATAAGTGTAACCAATAAGGTTCCAAAGAACAAACTAAGACCAATATTTTTTTGAGGCTGTTTTATTTCACCTGCAATAAACGTAACATTATTCCATGCATCACTACTAAAAATAGAACCTACCATTGCTGCTGCCACTGCACCAAAAGCAGCTGCACCTAATAATGGCACTATGAATCCAGTCTCTGCATCTGCAGTCATTTTCTTCATAGTCCATGCATCTGTCCAATTTGCTTGCCAAACTTCACCTTTAGCTGCTAGTAGAAATCCAAATAATATCAATCCAAACAAAGAGAGCAGCTTTGTAACTGTAAAAGTGGTTTGAATGAGTTTTCCTTCTTTAACTCCTCTTGTGTTGATATAAGTAAGAAGAACAATAGTTCCAATTGCTAATAACTGAGCTGGATAAATAGACAAACTACTAATAGAGAACAAGGCGTTCTCAGGTTTCATATCTAATACAGGAAAAAAATAGCCTGCAAACTTACTAAAGGCCACACCAACAGCAGCAATTGTTCCTGTTTGAATAACAGCAAAAAAACTCCATCCATATAAGAATGCAACAAGAGGATTATACGACTGTCTAAGATACACGTATTGGCCTCCAGCTTTTGGATACATAGAACTTAATTCGCCATAGCTTACAGCAGCAGTCAATGTCATAAAACCGGTAATGAGCCAAACAGCAATTAGCCATCCTGCACTACCAACATTTCTAGTAATGTCGGCACTAACAATAAATATTCCTGATCCAATCATGCTTCCAGCTACAATCATGGTTGCATCAAATAGACCGAGCGTAGGTTTAAATTGTTTTTCCATAAAAAATCCCGCCGTTTACAGGCGGGAAATGAAATTAAGAAATAAAATGCGTTTATTGCTTTTTCTTGTACAAGCTATTTAAACCTTGTAAAATTTCTTCAGTGATATCATACGCTGAATCTTTGTAGAACATGATTTCACTTGCACTTGACATAATATAAGAGTACGACTTATCCTTATTATACTCTTTCAAATAATCTTCAATTTTTTTACGTACGTCTTGCAGTTTCTTAAAGCGCTCATCCTGCAATTCTTGATTAACCATCTGCTCCTTACCTTGATAGGTCCTTTCTAATTGAGCCAATTCTTGCTGCGCTTTTGCTACTTCTTGCTCTGTCATAGTTTGACCTTTTTCTTGGTAACCTTTCATCTTACTGATATAAGCATTTTTTAAACCATTCAACTCAGCAACTTTAGAACGTTCTAACTTTTCCAATTCTTCACGTACACCCTTGAAATATTCGAACTTATTTTCAATCGAATCCATTTCAAAATAAGCTATGCGAAAAGGGCCTGCCTCTCCAACAGGTTTTGCTCCTGCACTTTGTGAACCATCCTTCTTACCAAATTGAAAAAATAATAACACCGCTACCACTATTGTAAGCAGGATGTTCCAGATAATTGTTGCGTTTTTCATGCAATCTTGTTTTTGTAAATATACTGGCCGCTATTTGAACCAGACTGTTAAATAATAGGTGCGCAATATAGGGAGGTAATCATAAAAAAAGCAGAAAGTGTTTGACTTTCTGCTTATAAAAATTTATTCTGAAGGCTAATTATTCGTCGTCGTCGAAACTCATTGCTTCGCGGGTAGTAGCAAGTACTTCGTACTCTTCTTTACTACCTACAATCATGTTTTCGAACTCTTTTAATCCTGTACCGGCAGGAATCAAGTGACCAGTAATCACATTCTCCTTCAAGCCCATCATAGCATCGGCTTTACCATTGATTGCTGCCTGGCTCAATACCTTGGTAGTTTCTTGGAATGAAGCAGCTGAAATCCAGCTCTGCACACCTAAAGAAGCCTTGGTAATACCGAGTAATACTGGACGTCCAGTTGCTGGACGAGCGTCACGCACTTCAACCAATGCCCTGTCTGAACGACGCAAGATGGAATTTTCTTCACGTAATTCACGAACAGTGATAATTTGACCAGCACGTAGTTTAGTACTGTCACCAGCATTGGTAACTACTTTCTTATCAAAAATGCGGTCGTTCTCATCTATAAAGTCAAAGCGATCTTCTAAGTCCTCCTCCAAGAATTTAGTATCACCCGCATCTACAATCTCAACCTTCTTCATCATTTGGCGAACGATTACTTCAATGTGCTTATCGTTAATACGCACACCTTGTAAACGATATACTTCCTGAATTTCATTTACAACGTACTCTTGTACAGCAAATGGACCTTTGATTGAAAGAATATCGGCTGGAGCAATTTGTCCATCACTTAATGGAGCCCCCGCTTTTACGAAGTCACCATCTTGAACTAGAATTTGACGAGACAATGGAACCAAGTACTTCTTCACAGTTTCATCTTTTGCAGTAACAATAATTTCTCTGTTACCACGCTTGATGCTACCGAAAGCAACCACACCATCAATCTCACACACAACCGCTGGGTTACCAGGATTACGTGCTTCAAATAATTCAGTTACACGAGGAAGACCTCCGGTGATATCTCTTAGTTTACCCAACACACGAGGAATTTTCACCAATACTTGACCAGCAACTACATCGTCGCCTTCTTCCACCACAATATGGCTTCCTACAGGCAAGTTGTATGTTTTCAAGTCTTTTCCTTCAATAATAATAGAAGGAAGTTTGGTTTTATCTTTTGTTTCAATAACAACTTTTTCACGGTGTCCAGTTTGTTCATCTGCTTCATCACGGTAAGTGATACCATCAATTACATTGTCAAACTTGATTTTACCAAGCTGTTCAGCAACAATTACGTTGTTGAATGGATCCCATGTACAAATCACATCTCCCTTCTTCACCTCTTGACCATCCTTCACATTCAATGTAGAACCGTAAGGAATGTTATTCGTGATTAACAAGCGATCGTTCTTCACATCCATGATACGAACTTCACCTGTACGACCTATTACAATTTGAACCTTGTTACCTTCATTGTTAGTTGATGTAACAGTTCTCAAACCATCGAACTGAATGGTACCATCGAACTTAGCAGGCAATGTAGATTCAACAGATGCACTACCAGCAACACCACCTACGTGGAATGTACGAAGGGTTAACTGTGTACCTGGTTCACCAATTGACTGAGCTGCAATAATACCTACAGCATCACCACGCTGAGCAATATAACCTGTTGCTAGGTTTTTACCATAACACTTCACACATACACCTCTCTTGCTTTCGCAAGTCAACACAGAGCGAATTTCTACAGTTTCAATACCTGAATCTTCAATTTGCTTAGCAACAGCAGAAGAAATTTCTGTTCCTGCTTCAATAATGATTTCATTGGTTAATGGATGTAACACATCGTGCAGTGAAGTACGACCTTCAATACGATCGGCCAACGCCTCAATTACATCTTCATTTTCTTTTAATGCAGAAGTAGCAATACCTCTTAAAGTACCGCAATCTTCTTCGGTAATAACAACATCTTGAGCTACGTCAACCAACCTACGTGTTAAGTAACCTGCATCAGCTGTTTTTAAGGCAGTATCTGCAAGACCTTTACGAGCACCGTGGGTAGAAATAAAGTAATCCAATACGTTCAAGCCACCTTTAAAGTTTGACAAGATCGGGTTTTCAATAACTTCACTACCTGTGCTACCACTCTTTCTAGGTTTAGCCATCAATCCACGAATTCCCACCAACTGCTTCACCTGAGTTTTACTACCTCTCGCTCCAGAATCCAACATCATAAAAACAGAGTTGAAGCCTTGCTTATCGGTAGCCATTTCGCGAATCAAAGTTTCAGTAATCTTCATATCCGCTCTACCCCAAATATCAATTACCTGGTTATAACGTTCGTTATTGGTAATTAATCCCATGTTGTAGTTTTCCCAAACTTCTTCAACTTCATTCTTCGCGTTTTCTAACATATCATTCCTTACTTCAGGAACAATTAAGTCGTTTACGCTAAATGATAAACCACCCCTGAATGCCATACGGAATCCAAGTGTTTTAATATCATCCAAGAACTTAGCCGTTTTAGGAATATCTGAGAACTGAATAATATCACCAATGATTTCACGCAAGTTTTTCTTAGTCAACAATGCGTTGATATAACCTACTTCAGCAGGCACAAATTGGTTGAATAATACTCTACCTACAGTTGTATCAATTAATTTCTTAACCAATGTTCCATTCTCACGAACCATGGTACGCACTTTAATTTGTGCGTGTAAATCAACGCGAGCTTCATTGTATGCGATCATTACTTCTTCCAAGCTGTAGAAGGCCTTTCCTTCACCTTTCACAGGCTCTTCAGGAGTTGATTTCTTAGGCTTAGTAATGTAGTAAAGACCAAGAACCATGTCTTGAGAAGGAAGAGTGATTGGTGTACCATTTTGAGGGTTCAAAATGTTATGAGAACTCAACATCAACAACTGTGCTTCCAAAATTGCCGCATGGCTCAATGGAACGTGCACAGCCATTTGGTCACCATCGAAATCGGCGTTGAAAGCCGCAGTAACTAATGGGTGAAGCTGAATTGCCTTTCCTTCTACCAACTTAGGTTGGAACGCTTGAATTGACAAGCGGTGTAGTGTTGGGGCACGGTTTAGCATTACCGGATGACCCTTCAAAATGTTTTCTAGGATATCCCAAACCACTGCTTCTTTGCGATCAACTAATTTCTTAGCCGACTTCACAGTTTTTACAATACCACGCTCAATTAATTTACGAATGATAAATGGCTTGAATAATTCTGCAGCCATATCTTTTGGCAATCCGCACTCGTGCATTTTAAGTTCTGGACCTACCACAATTACAGAACGACCAGAATAATCAACACGCTTACCTAATAAGTTTTGACGGAAACGACCTTGCTTACCCTTCAATACATCGCTCAATGACTTCAATGCTCTGCCGCCTTCAGCCTTTACAGCGTTACTTTTTCTACTGTTGTCGAATAAGCTATCAATTGCTTCTTGCAACATACGCTTCTCGTTTCTCAAGATCACTTCTGGAGCTTTAATTTCCAATAAGCGCTTTAAACGGTTGTTACGTATGATAACACGACGATATAAGTCGTTTAAGTCTGAAGAAGCAAAACGACCTCCATCCAATGGAACCAATGGACGAAGTTCTGGTGGAATTACAGGAATATATTGCATAACCATCCATTCAGGACGGTTGGTAATACGAGTAGATGCATCTCTGAATGCTTCAACCACACTCAAACGTTTTAAAGCATCTGCTTTACGTTGCTGTGAGGTTTCATTAGCAGCAGCATTTCTCAATGAGAAGCTGAGTTCATCCAAATTGAGACGAGCCAACAAATCATGTACAGCTTCAGCACCCATTTTGGCAATGAATTTATTTGGATCTTCATCTGGTAAGTACTGATTTTCTTTTGGAAGGGTATCTAGGATGTCTAAGTACTCTTCTTCAGTTAACAAGTCGCCAGTAGCCAATCCTTCTTTAACACCACCTTGAATAACAACGTAGCGCTCATAATAAACGATGGTTTCAAGCTTCTTTGAGCTCATTCCCAATAAATAACCAATTTTATTAGGTAAGCTCTTGAAGTACCAAATATGTACAACCGGTACCACTAACTTAATGTGGCCCATTCTTTCTCTACGAACTTTCTTTTCAGTCACTTCCACACCACAACGGTCACACACAATACCCTTGTAACGAATTCTCTTATACTTTCCACAAGCACATTCATAGTCCTTTACAGGTCCGAAAATACGCTCGCAGAACAAGCCGTCTCTTTCTGGCTTATAGGTTCTGTAGTTAATGGTTTCGGGCTTAAGTACTTCACCAAAACTTCTTTCTAAAATGGTGTCAGGAGACGCCAGACTAATGGTGATTTTCGAAAAAGCAGCTCGGTTGCGGTTGTCTTTTTTGATAGCCATATCTATGTTTGCAATTTTTTATTCGCGAGTCACCCCATCTTCACGTAACAGCAATAAATTTTCACCTGGGTTTAATTGGGTCAAACCAATTACCAGTTAATTGAAAATCAATAAGTTACAAAAATAAAGTACAAGGCGCCTACACGATTGAGTCGGCAAAGGTAAGCAGGAACGACTAAATGGAAAAATTGTTATTTGGGTTTCTTAGATGTTTCGTAAATCTCAGTCCTCAGTCGCTCTAAAACAAAATAGACCGCTGGACAAAATTCTACATTTTTGAGGGTGATTTGCGGTCGTTTTAGGAGCACATCCTCATCTGTATAAGGAAACCTTCTACAGTCTGAAGGTCGATCTTCATAAATGGAGCAGGTGTTATTGGCCCCTAAAAAAGGACAAGGAGTTTGTTGAAGAACATAATCGCCTTCATCATCTATTTTAAGGTACTGATCAATAAATTGACCTTCTTTCAAGCGTAAACTTTTGCTAATGCGCTTAATATCAGGCGTTTTGAACCGAGGCGAATAGCCCTTACAACACCTTCCACAAGTTAAGCAATCGATTTGTTCAAACGCTTCTTCGTGAAGCTCGGGTAGCTTTTGCAAAGTTTTTCTTGGCTCTAGCTGCTTTAACATTCTTCCATAAGTCTTGCTGAGCGCTTTTGCCTTGGGCTCCCATTGGTCTAACGAAATGGTGTTTGACATAATACAAAGGTAGTGCTGAAAAGAAACTTCCTGAGATTCAACCTACATTTCTTGCAGTTTAAGTTGATTGAATGAAAAAACCCGGCCTGGCCGGGTATATACGCACTTACCCATCCGTAAGTGTATTAATGAATTTTTTGTTGCAAATGAGAGACCTGTTGCTGCAAATCAGAAACCAATCCCGCAAGTTGCTGTACGTCCCAATGAGGAACTGGCTGAGCTTTTTGCAGTACATAAACCGCCTTCCACATTTCTAGCACATCTTCAGCAGAAACCGTATACGGTTCATACTGTGGATTATCACTCACTAAAGTGAGCTTATTCTTCTGATGCTCATTCTTGATGATACGCTTATACACAATGCCATCCGACTTTGATAATAATATATATGCATTGCTATTTTTAACCTCATCCAAACCCTGCACTTTCTCTCCAACAATCACGCTGCCGCTTGGTGTAGGCAACATACTATCACCTACAATTTCAAAAGCTCGATAATCACCAGGAGCTAACATGGGCAATGTAAACGTATTCAACTCGTCAATAAAATCAGGATCTGCATAGCCATTCATATACCCCGCAGCTGCCTTTAGAGGTACAAAATGAATAAGTCCAGTCGATTCAGATTCCATTTTTAATCGCCTGCGTTTTTGAAGGTATGACTGTTCTTGCACTGATTCGGACAAGTCGTTTAGTAGAAACTCATCCAAACTCAACCCAAATAATTCACAGATTGCTTCTGCAACCTCTAAACGAGGTTCGGCACGCTCTTCTTCATAAGCGCCAACTAAACTTCGCTTAATTCCAAGTCGCTGGGCAAAAGCTTCTTGGGTGTATCCTTTTTGCTTGCGTAAGTAGCGCAAATTTTTTCCTGCAAAACTCATAGCTAATGCATTTAGCTGCAAAATACTAAATATTTTAGCTTTTCCAAATTTTTTTACCTTTTTTCCAAATTCTTTTTTGTGTAACCTTGCGCAGGAGCTACAAATTGACTTCCTTATAAATATATGCCGAAGAAAAAATCACCTACTATATTGATAACCAATGACGATGGCATTTCAGCACCTGGTATTCGTGCGTTGGTAGAAGCAGTAAAGGACCTTGGAAAAATTGTGGTTGTTGCGCCCGACAAACCCCAAAGCGGTATGGGGCATGCCATTACCATTGGACAGCCACTTCGACTAACAAAATCCAAAGAGTTTGGTGATATTGAAGCATATACCTGCAGCGGAACTCCTGTTGATTGTGTTAAGCTGGCAGTTGACAAGGTCTTACATCAAAAACCTGATATCTGCTTGAGCGGAATTAATCATGGTGCTAACCACTCCATTAACGTTATCTATTCTGGTACAATGAGTGCTGCACTTGAAGCAAGTATAGAAAGCATACCAAGTATTGGTTTTAGTTTGATGGATTATAGCATTGAAGCAAATTTTGAACCTTCAAAAAAATACATCAAACAAATTGTAACTGAAGTGCTTGCTGGAAAAATAAAGGACAAACACCTTTGCTTGAATGTAAACATCCCAGCCGTTGATACAAGCTTAATAAGAGGAATTAAAGTATGCAGACAAGCCTATGCTAAATACGAAGAGGATTTTATTGATAGAAAAGATCCCCATGGCAAATCGTATTTCTGGCTCACTGGCGCTTTTGTCAACTTCGATAAATCAAAAGATACAGATGTGTGGGCGTTAAAACACAACTATGTAAGCGTTGTACCTGTTCAGTTCGATTTAACCAATTACTTACTGAAGAAGCAATTGGAGAAAAACATACGCTGGTAAAGGATATTATATGTTTAAAAAAGACAACCTCATATTTGGTCTTATACTCGGAATACTATCTCCTGTGATAGGCTGGATTGCTTACTATTTTATTCAATTTCGCCTTTTCTCATTCCAAGAATATATAGATGTGATGCTTAGGCAGAAGTCGCTTTTAACAGCTATGCTTAGTTTAGCCTTATTAGCAAATGCTTTGGTATTTACAATTTACACCAATTCAAAAAAAGACAAAACAGCTAGGGGTGTTTTTATTTCAACTTGCTTGTATGCAATTCTTGTATTGCTCATTAAATGGCTGTATTAATTAATAGTTGACTTGTATAAAAAAACTAACTTGCTGCTGAATGAAATATTACATCATTGCAGGAGAAGCCAGTGGCGATTTACATGGAAGTAACCTTGTAAAATACCTTCGTCAATTATCCCCTACTAGCACTATTCGTTGTTGGGGGGGCGATCTAATGCAGGCGGAAGGTGCAGAACTAGTAAAGCATTACCGCGATCTAGCTTTTATGGGATTTGCCGAAGTCATTAAGAATCTGCCAACTATTCTTCAAAATATTTCATTTTGTAAATCAGATATTGAGGCTTTTCAACCTGATGCCATTGTATTAATTGACTATCCGGGTTTCAACCTACGCATTGCTGCATGGGCTAAGAAAAAAGGCTTTAAAGTCATTTATTATATCGCTCCCCAAGTTTGGGCATGGAAAGAGAACCGCGTTCGAGCAATGAAACAGAATATTGATCTCATGCTCACCATTCTTCCTTTTGAAAAAGAATTTTTTAAAAAACGATGGGATTGGGATGTGACTTATGTTGGTCACCCTCTCGCACATTTAATTGAAACTTATAAAGCCAACCACTCTGCTGATAAAAGCAAAAAAATCATTGCACTTTTACCTGGAAGTAGAAAACAAGAAATTAAGTTGAAGTTGCCAATTATGCTTCAAGCTAGTAGAGCATTTCCGCAGTTTCAATTTGTAGTTGCACTTGCACCTGGACAAGAAGATTCTTTCTACACAGCATTTCTAAGTGGTTATAAAAACATTCAAACTACTAGAAACACTTATGATCTATTAAACAATGCAAGTGCAGCATTGGTAACAAGTGGAACAGCAACTTTAGAAACTGCTCTTTTCGGAGTACCAGAAGTAGTTTGCTACAAAGGAAGTAACCTTAGCTATCAAATAGCTAAACGTTTAATTAGAATTAAGTTTATCTCGTTGGCGAATTTAATTATGGATAAACCAATTGTTCGAGAATTAATACAACAGGAACTCACTGCCAATAATTTAGTAACAGAATTACAGGATCTTCTATTTAATGAAGATCGAAAAGAAGCAGTCCAAAAGAATTATCAAGAATTGCAAGCCCTGTTACATAGCAACCAAGACGCTTCCTATGAAGCTGCCAAAAGTATCCATCATTTCATGCAATAATTCATCGAAATAAAGGAAGTACAACCTGCTTAATCAAGAAAATAGTCAAGGCGGTTAAAAATAATAAGATAGAAATCCTGTTCATGCCATGCATGTATTTCATCCACTGAGTCACTGGCTCATTCGGATCTCGTTTCTTGATATATAAATATTCAGCAATTTGTTTCCAGATGCCCATAATTTAATTTTTATCATAACAACTAAGTCAACTTAATTGTTAATTTAACACCGAAATTAAAGATATGAAATCATTTTTTTCCTGCTTAATAGCAATCTTACTGATAAAATCTATAGGTGCACAAATTAATCCAGCCTCAATTGATATTGTTCGAGATAAATGGGGTGTACCGCACATTTTCGCCCCAACTGATGCTGCTGCTTCATATGGGTTGGCTTGGGCACATGCTGAAGACGATTTTGCCAGTTTACAGATGGTTGCACTGCCCGCAAAAGGTCTTATGGGGAGGGTTTTAGGAAAAGAAGGTGCTGCTGGTGATTATGCATTCGCACTTTTCAGATGCAGAGAAATTACAGAAGAAAAATGGCACACACTATCGCCTCAGTTTATTGCAATTGCTGAAGCTTATGTTCAAGCTCTTAACGATTACGCAAAAAAACATCCTAGTGAGGTGTTACATAAAAAGCTGTTCCCTATGACAGCTAAGGACTATATAGCATCTTCCGTACTTGCACTAACAGTTTTCAATGGAGCCGACAAAGTGTTACGTTCCATCTTTGCAAATAGAATGCCTATGATTCAAGAGATTGAAGACAAGGGAAGTAATGCTATTGCTGTTCATCCTAAAAAAACAAACACCGGAGAGGCATTTTTAGTAATCAATGCGCATCAACCTAATACTGGCCCTCAAGCTTTTTATGAAGCACATTTATATTCTGATGAAGGCTTAAACATATTAGGTGGATTACTTGCAGGTGGACCAACAGTTTTACATGGAGTAAATGAACATTTAGGTTGGGCTCATACTGTTAATTTAGTTGACCGAGTTGATCAATTTCAATTAAAAATGCATCCAACCAAAAAGTACTATTATGAATTGGATGGCAAATGGTTGAAACTTGAAAAGAAAAAGATTAAGCTACGTATAAAAGGAATTCCAATTGGAGTTGGAAGAGATGTATACTGGAGTGAATATGGTGCAACTATGAAAAATAAACAAGGCTTCTTTTCAATTAGACTGGGTGCAAATATGAAAATAGGAGCTTTGGAACAATGGTACCACATGGGTAAAGCGAAAAACTTTTCTGAGTTTTATGAAGTACTTAAAAAGCAAGAGCTTTCCATGTTCAATATCATGTATGCTGATAAATACGACACCATTTTTTATGTCAACAACGGACTCATTCCTATAAGAGATAGTGCTTCAAAATACAATTGGAGAAAAACACTTCCGGGTAATACAAGCGCAACCCTGTGGAAGAGTTTTAGAAAGCTTCAAGAACTGCCACAATATATCAATCCCGTTCCAGGATTTTTGTACAATACCAATCATTCTTCTTTCCAAGCAACAGCAAGAGGCTATAATCTTTCGCCAAGAAATTATCCCAAGCAAGATGGATGGGAAATAAATATTAATAATAGAAGCGAACGATTCCTTGAACTTATGCCAAAAGAAGGTAGCATTTCAATGGATCAGCTAAAATCAATCAAATTTGATATTCAGCTTCCAGATAAACTACAATACTGGTATGGCATTGATTCTATGTTTTTAATGCAACCAGATTCTGAACCACAGCTTGCAACTTTAATTAACACATTCAAAGCATGGAATAAAAGAGGCGATGCAAATAGTGAAGGTGCAGCAATTTTCTTTTTAACATACCGATTTGTAAGCGATTTAATGGACGGACAAGATGCAAGAAAATTAACCATGTCGGAATGCAGAGCTACTTATCAATATGTATTCGACTACATGATGAAACATTTTAATAGAACAAATATTACTTTAGGAGATTTACAAAAACTAGTTCGTGGTAATCGCGATTGGCCACTTGATGGATTTCAAGATTTACTTGCTCCTCAATGGACTGCACCTTATAAAGATGGCATATTTAAATCAACCGGTGGTGATGGTTACATTGTATTTGCAAGATTTCCAAAAGCAGGACTTCCCATTTTAGAAACAGTAAATATGTATGGGGCTTCCGCAAAGCCTAGCAGTCCGCATTTTGCAGACCAAGTTCCCCTATATCTAGAAAAGAAAACAAAAAGCATGACCTTAGATAAAGCAACTATTTATAAAGAGGCAATAAAAGTATATCACCCACAATAACATTAAAAGTGATAGTTGAAAACTAGGTTGAATAACTGCATATTCACACGATTGAACTCGAACCGTTTATTATTGTGTGTATTGCCCCTATTTTGTTTTGCAACCATTAGAAACTGTGCATCTAGCCCTTTCCACCAACCTGAAAATTGGTAGCGCACATCAAAGTTTATTTGACTATAAGATGGCATACCATATTTATTCAATTGTGTATTTAAAACATCTGGCATATCAAACAATCCAGCTGAAAGAATAAATCTCCAGGGTGTTTGGTTCGGCTTATAATCTGCTTTTACCATATATGCTGTAACATCTCCATGTCCTTCATTTCTTTCACGAGGCATAAATGTAAAAAATGGATCTCGCCCCCACTCCCTTGGCATTAAATACCTACTATTGGCAGTAATTCTATTGAAGTTTAAAGTCAAATCGAGCTCCGAAGTTTTATACCCCAATCTTCCACCAAAAGTAAATGTGGTGGCACCTTTTTCTCTATATGCTTTTGATGGATCAGCATTTCCTCCTTCGCCAACCGTTTTCTGAAATATAGATTGTCCAGATGCATACCATTTAGAGTCCTTAAATCGATAGGTTGCCTGCAACATAGATGTATGCATAACATTGGTAACATACAAATTCCATAATTCAACATCAGCTTGACTGGTTAACTTGGAACGAATACCTATATTGTAAATATGCTTGCTATGCACATTGCCAGGATAGCCAGATCTAGATCCATCAGGATTCACTCCACCAGGCAATACGCCTATTGATTCACCAACACCAAACCACCTAACTGTTCCTCTTGGCGAAATACCATAAATCAAACCCCCTTCAATTCGGGTTGAAGCAGTTGCTTGCCAATCAATCCATACTCCTTCTACACCAGTAGGTCGCATTCTTCCGTCTTGTAGATTAATGAAAGGTGTATTGATCAGTTGCTTTCCTAAAGTAAAATGAGCATTCTTAAGATGATATTTAATATTTAATTCTTCAAGCCTATCCATATCTCGTGTATTATTCGGCTGTTCAATATCAAATAATCCAACTTCATATCTATTTCCCTGTCCCGTTACACTATCTAATTTTGAAAGATCTGTGGAACCCATATTAAAAATATAAAACCCACTTACGGTAAATTGAAAGCCTTTATATCTTCCTGTCTCATATTTCAAACCACCACCTGCTGCATTGGCATAAAAATCTGTTAATCCAGGCTGATTATTCGTTGCCATAAAAAAATATCGAAAATGACCATGAGTTGTTCCTGCTTTAAATGCATGCAACAAAGAACTAGAATCTGACTGAACAACCTGCTTCCCCTTATACATAGTTGCTTTCTCACCAATCTCTTGGTGTTGTGCATGACTATGTTCAAAAACTAAAAAATTTAGTCCAACTATTAAAAATAAAAATTTGTGCTTCATCTAAAATCCAGATTTAATATATCGCCACTGTTCATCTTGCAATTTTGCAATCTCAAGAATTCCTGCTTTAGCATAGCTAATACCTCTCAGCATTCTATCAGAAGAAATTTTTCTTTCTTCAATTGAAAACTCACAACCTATAAATTCAACTCCGCGCAACTGCAAACGCTGTATTGCTAAAGTTGCATTGGATTGATCAGGAACTAGAATATAAATGCCAGGACCATGACATACTACTTTAATTTTTGTTTGTGGTGCTACTGATAAAATATTATTCAATTGTTTCATCAAAGATTTATGCACCAAAGTATCTGACGAACTCATCTGAAACACAATTTTTGTATGCGTCTCAGTTGTTTGAGCATTGATTGCAACAACCATTATGAGAAGAAAACCAATCAATAAGAAAGTCTTTTTCATAATTATTTAAATTCATAGGGAACACCATGCACTTGTGTCAATAAATCCTGCGGTGCATCTAAAACGATTGCTGATTTCTTAGGTGTAGGAGTTACTGGGGAGTTAACAGCCAAGTAGTTTTTCATAACACTATGAAGTGTATACTGTGTATTCTTAGCTTGCTTCACTTGTTTAATCCTACAGAGCATATCATCAGGATCACCGTCCCTTTCGCAGGCACAAATTTTATAGGTTTTATCAGTTCGTAACTCCTCTCCTCCAACATAAACAGAAACAACTCTTTTACCTTTAGGAGCAAATGCATTAAACGTAACTTTCATTCCAGTAAACTTAATAACCCATCCTCCAAATCGCTCAACTGCATTTTCGGCAAATACATTATGCAATTCTTTTTCTAGCCAATCTTTTAATTGTGCGCCTGTTACTTGAGCTGTACGAACAGTACTATCAACAGGAAGCATATCGTAAATGAACCCCGCTGTAATTGGTATATTGCCTGTCTTATCCGAAGTCGTTCTAGGTGGACAAAAACGGAATCCATTACTTAAAACAATATCTACATCTTGAATTTGCCATTTTAAAGCTTCTAAAATGAGGGTATCAATTGGATTCTCAATTACAAAATATCTGTAAAGTGGTATAGTGCTATAACCAACTACCTCTTGCAATGATTGCATGAAGGGATTCTCTAACTGCTGAATCAAAGCTGTCATTGATTTATCAGCAGGAAATTTAGAAGCATCTACTTCAGCAAGCGAGTAAGTGTCTTTCACCAACTTGCCATTAATAAATTGGAGAGTCAACTCTCCTACAAAAGAACCAAAAGCACCTGGTTCAACAACTTTCGCATACTTACCTTGTATTGGTACTCTAACCCGCTCATGTGTATCTCCGCCTAAAATATAATCTACTCCTTCACAAGCGGGTAAATTTGATAAATGAATTTGCTGTGACAGTCCTAAATGAGCAACAACTAAGAGTGCAGCACATTGTTCCTGTTCTCTTAGAACTTTTACATAATGCGCCAAATTCTCTTCTGGGGGCGTATAAACAATCCCCTTGCTGTAATTAGGTGACTGACGAATTGGAACCAAATGATCTGTATACCCTAGAAACCCAATCTTTATTCCATTTACTACCCATATATAGTAAGGAGGAAATACCAATTCACCTTTAACACCGTTACCCAAATCGTGATACATATTAGCGCATACTTTTGGCGCAGATAATGATCCTAATAAGGTTTGCATGGCTTGCTTATAATAAATTACCTCCCAGTTTCCTGGTAGATATAAATCATAATTCAAAGCATTCAAAATAGGCACCATTGCTTTACCTGTTGTTTTAACAGACAAGGCACTTCCTTGAAACATATCTCCTGTATCTATTAAGAAACTATGTTGTAGTTTTTTCCTTCTTTGTTGAAGATAAGTCGCCAAGTGAGGGTATCCACCTGTCTTCCTAAAGACCGCTTGATTATTTTCCCAAAAAAACTCATCATGTGCATGTATCTGACAATGCACATCTGTGGTTTGCAGAATTGTAACTTCTGTTATTTGATTATCCTTGTCTTGCTCAATAGAAGTAGACACTTCTTTTCCTTCTGCCACAATAGATGGCAAACTAGATATCATTCCAATCCCACCTAAAGTAGTCATTTGTTGGAGAAACTTTCTTCTATTGGCAGACATATCGTTTATTTTTTTGAAGCTGTAATTGGTTGATTTTTCTTGTACCACTCTACGATAGGCTTAAAGGGACCATACTTATGTTGTTGCTCTGTAAATGGATCAACATAAGGACCAAAAGGATGATCAACTGGCTTTTTAGAAATATCTGGCCAATCATTGCTTATATCATAATGAGGTCTAGGTTGCGAGTTTACAAAGGCAGCTACATCCCACGCCTCTTCATCTGTAAGCTGCGGATGCTCATAATCTGAGCCTTGGGGCATATTATACTTTACATATTTTGTGAAGTTGCTCATTCTGTACAACCCTGCTCCGTCATTATAGCTCTGATTTCCCCATAAAGCTGGATATGAAAATTCTCTTTTATGTGCTGCTACAACTCCTTCTCCATTCTCTTGATGACAACTTTGACATTTAGTTTGATAAACAATTTTTCCCAATGCGGGATCTGCAGCTCGCTGTAAATATGCCATGTCTTTAAATCCAGAGCCCAACACTTTTTTCCCCTTAGGTATATTTGATCCTAAGAACTTCATGTAAGCAACTATTGATTGCATTTCTTTACTATTAGTATCTAATGCTACTCCATTTAAACTTCTTTCAAAACAGTCATTGATTCTTTTATGCAATGTTTCAATTGAGCCACTTCTTGCCCTAAACTTTGGATACATAGAAGCAACTGAAGCATAGTTATTACCAAAGGTTTTTGTTCCTGCATCTAAATGACAATTTTGACAATTTAGTCCATTAGAAGTTTGTTGAACTACGCCATTGGGTCCTAAATAATAGGCAGTATGCATAATCAATTCCTTTCCATAAGATACTTTCTCCAATTCTATATTATCGTCAATCTCTGATAAAGGTGGTGCTTTCCATGCTGTATCTTCAAGAGAAATACCACGAACCAGCTGTTCATCAATATCAGCCCTATTTTGAGTTGACTTTATACCAACTAAATCTGGTGCGTAATATACAAGGACCGGAACAATAATTAATAAAGCAACAAGCACCCAAATTGTTCTTACCAATTGTCGAACAATTTTTAATAAAGAATTTGTACTAGATGTATTTTGTTCCATACACTTGATTTATAAAGCGAACAAATAATTAGTGCGGTAATTTATTTTTTAAAACTCCATACAAATAAGTTCCAACAATAGCAAAGAAGAAAACCACTATTAATGCAAAATATCCATATCCAATATTAACAACCATTGGTCCTGGACATGCACCGCTTAATGCCCAACCTAATCCAAAAATGGTGCCCCCTACTAAGTACCTGAAAATTGATTTTTCTTTTGGAAAGAATTGAATAGGGTTATCATCAAAATCTCTGACTTGGAATTTTTTAATCAGAAAAACACCAATTACACCAAGTGTGACTGCGGTTCCGATAATTCCATACATATGGAATGCTTGGAATCGAAACATCTCTTGAATACGAAACCAAGAAATGGCTTCCGACTTTGACATAACTACTCCGAAAACAATACCCAATATGATAAATTTGATATACTTCATGATTTTAATATTTTCTACACGAATGATTCATTGATTAAAAAATGAGTGGAAGAATAAAATGGGTCATCAGTAAACCCCCTAAAAAGAAACCAATAACAGCTACTAAAGATGGCCATTGTAAATCAGACAACCCACTTATAGCATGACCAGATGTACAGCCACCTGCATATCTCGAACCAAATCCAACCATTAACCCACCAAATGATAATAATAGAAATCCTTTCAACGAAAAAACAGCTTCCATACTAAATAGCTCATTGGGCTGTAATGCTTCAGGAGCCGCAATACCAAGTTTTGATAAGTCTTCAATTGTTGCTGCAGAAATTGCCACAGGTTCCCCATTCGACAAAAATTGCCCAGATATCCACCCACCTATAATTGCTCCAATTAAAAACATCAAATTCCATCGCTGTGCTTTCCAGTCGAAATCGAAAAATTTAGTCTTTTTACCCAATCCTGCTGCTGCACATATTGTTCTAAGATTTGATGAGAAGCCAAATGACTTTCCAAAGTATAATAAGAAAAACATGATAGATGCAATCATAGCACCTGAAAACCACCAAGACCAAGGTTGTGTTATAAACTCTCTCATAATTTATTTTGCTGATTGAAGGTGAAATGAAATAATAGGCTTAAACAAATGGTTAATTAATTTTTCAGTAGCACTGTGATGAAAAAATCCACCCTTTCCGTGCGTACCTATACAAATCATATCCATATCCTGCATTTGATTGAAATGTACAACTCCATTCTCTACATCAATATCTGACACGATATGTGATTGATAAGATGAAATATTGTTTAATTCAGCAAAAGCTTTCATATTCATTTCAACCTCTTCCCTCTTCTCTTCCACATTGCCTGATACAATTTGTAAAAAGTGAATTTGTACAGCAAAATCCAATATTAGTCTATGCAGTAACCTAAGGTTTTCATGAGTAGGCTGATCAAATTGATGCACTAATAAAACATGCTGAATGTCCAAGTCCGAACGATCACACATTAAGCGCAATACAGGAACTGTTGATCGCCTTGCTACCATTTGGGTTTCAGTGCCAGAAATTTTCTCTTTAAGTCCCCATGCACCTTTTGTACCCATTACAACTAAATCAAATTCATTTGCAGAAGCAAACTGTACAATTGCATCTGTTACTTTACCAAGAACTAAATGTATTTGTATGTCACTTCCATACTGAGTATTCAAATTTGCAAGTTTTCTTTCAGCAATATTTTTTTGCTGCTCAACATAACGTACATCAATTTCGCCACAGGTTTGAATACTTCCATCTGCACCCATAGTTACTGTATCTGGTACTGACAATACATGCAAAAAATGAATTTGAGCATTCATTTTCTCTTGCATCTTTTTGACCATCAGATAGGCATATTCTGCCTGTACTGAGAAGTCCGTTGGAATTAAAATTTTAACTTCTTTCATGATTTGAAATTTTGACAACCTAACAATTGTTTATCCTAAGTAAGCACGGTACATCCATACCTGCTTTTCTTGTTCTCTAATATAATCGCTCATTAAAGCATTGGTTCCTTCATCGCCAGCCTCACCAGCAATTGAAAGGATATTCCTCTGCTTAACTATAATGGTTTGAAATGCTCCAACAATGTTTCTAAGCGCTGCTTTACCTTCAGATAAATCTTTTGTGCTTTTTATTGAAGATATTTGTAAGTAATCTTCAAAACTGTGAAGTGGGGTTGTTTCTAGCGTCAATATTCGCTCTGCTAATTCATCCACTTTTAATAACAGATTATTGTACAGTTCTTCAAATTTTAAATGCAATTCGAAGAATTTTTCACCTTTAATGTTCCAATGAAAACCTCTCACATTTTGGTAAAATACCATATAGTTGGCCAGCAAATCATTTAAGTGCTCAGCCAACACTTTACTTTTTTCCTGATCTAAACCAATTGTATTCATAGAATAATTTTTTAACTTATATTACCAATCATACAACTTACAATAGATTTTGCTTTGCTCGTAAGTCTATTATGACCGGCTTCTGGATATCCAAGCTGATCCAGTGTTTCCAAAATCTCAGTACGATCAATTCCTATTCCGGCTACAACAATCTTTTGTTCATCTCTATGAATAGAAACATCAACCACACCTTGCTTTACAAGGAGTGCTTTTTGAATTGACTTTTCACAACCCCCACATTTAATATTTTCTACATGTATCTCTATGCTTGTCATACGATTGATTTAGGTTGTAAAGTAATTATTCGGGAAAAGCCATAATGTGACTTTTATTACATTGAAAATAAAGCCCCTCGAAAGGGGCCTACTTTATGCATAAACAAGTGGCTCTGAATTGGCTGTCCAATCATTGATTCCACCACTATAATTGATAACATGATCTAACCCATGCTTATACAGCAGAGAATGAGCAATGGAAGCTCTATCGCCACCCTGACAATGAATAACAACATTGCCATCTTTTTTCACTTGATCAAGTTGCTTAATTATGTTACCTACAAAAATATTGTCAGCACCTGCAATATGTCCAGCTTTGTACTCTGAAGCTCCTCTTAGATCAATAATCTGAGTTCCTGCTTCTGCCATCACTTTCTTTACTTCCTCTCTAGTAACCACCTTTGCGGTCTGTAAACTTCCACCCGCTGCAACCCACTCATCAACATTTGGTAAATAACCCATGACCTGATCTAAACCAATTCTCATTAGTTTTCTCATTAAATCGTCGTGCTGTGCTTCAGGTGCAATTAAAATATACGGTTGGTCGTAGGTTAAAAACCATCCAGCCCAAGTTGCAAAAGAATTATTGCCTTGAATATTGATGGTTCCTGGAATAAAGCCTGCTGCAAAATCTTGCTTCAAGCGCACATCAATAACAGGAATTCCTTTTGCGATAGCCTCCTTAATATCAACCACAGATAACTTCTTAGGTTTAGGCACTTCAGTCAACAAAGGTCTATCCACTTTATTCAACTTCTTCATCATAGCAAAATAACGTGGAGGCTCTGGCTGATCTTCTAATAAGAATTTTGTAAACCCAGCTTCGTCAGAACCATATTGTAGCGCCCAGTTTCTAATTTTTTCATATCCAACTGTGGTGCTAGGAACTGCACCTAATGCTTTACCACATGCTGATCCAGCACCGTGACCTGGCCATACTTGTAAATGATCTGGTAAAGAAGCAAAACGTTGAATAGACTTATACATTTGTTTAGCCCCAGCATCCATTGTACCAACAACTCCAGCAGCTTTTTCTAACAAATCTGGTCTTCCAATATCCCCTACAAATACAAAATCACCAGTAAAGAACATCACAGGCTCTTTTGAAGCAGGATTATCAGTCAACAAAAAACTAATACTTTCTGGCGTATGTCCTGGTGTATGTAACACCTCAAATGTTAGATTACCTACCTGTACTTTATCACCATCTTTCAACCCATTATGAGGAAACTCATATTCCCATCCCTCACCACCTTCTGCCGACAAATACATTTCGGCACCTGTTAGAGCAGCTAACTCTCTTGCACCCGAAAGAAAATCGGCATGAATATGTGTTTCAAACACATGCGTAATTTTCATGTTGTTTGCTTTTGCTACTTCTAAATAGGTATCAACGTCTCTTTTAGGATCAATGACTGCGGCAACACCCGCTTTCTGACAACCGATAAAATAACTGGCTTGTGCCAAAGTTTTGTCGTAAATGTGTTGAAAAAACATAAGCTTGAATTTTTCTTTTTTAGTTATGCAAAGTTGATTATTGAAATGCTGAAATACTGTGACTTTTGTCGCAGTGATTTGTTAAAGAAATCTCACAAAAAGAGTTCTTTAACGATGATGTAAATACCCATAATTAAAACGAACCAACCGAAAGAAGTTTTGAGCTTTGATCCTGGTATTTTTTTTGATAACATGATGCCAATAAAAATTCCAATAACAGCGAATAATGTAAACATAGATAGCAATATCCAATCAATTTCACTAGTTGTTTGTAGGTCACCCAAAAATCCAATAAGAGATTTTGCTGCTATTATAAAAAGTGAAGTCCCCACAGCAAGCTTCATTGGCATTCTTGCTAATAAAACCAATGCTGGAATTATTAGGAATCCACCCCCTGCACCAACTAGTCCGGTTAAAACACCCACCAATGCACCCTCTGCCAGAATCATTGGATAATTATAGCTTAATTGAACATCTTCCGCAGACTCTTCTTTTTTATCAGAAGGACGAATCATACTTATTGAAGCTAATATCATTACAATTGAAAACAAAACCATTAAGGCGATAGGTTTCGTCATTTCAAATCCATTCATTTCAAACAAAATGTCTGGAATCAAAGGGACTAACCACAAGCGTGTTGCATAAACAGCAGCAATTGATGGTGCGCCAAAAATGAGAACTGTTTTAAAGTCGACCTTTTTTTGAATTGAACTTTGTACCCCACCTACCAAAGCTGTTGTTCCAACAATAAACAGAGAATAAGCAGTAGCTAACACAGGATTAACCCCCATAATGTATACAAGAATAGGTACTGTGAGTATAGATCCGCCACTTCCAATTAATCCAAGCGATATTCCAACTAATGCAGCCAATAAATAACCTACGATTTCCATATGTTTATTTTTGTAGGATGCAAAGGTGATTGGTTCAAAATTGATTTACTGTTACAAAAGTCACACAACTAATCATTATACATTCTACCTCAAGATACCACTATAATTACAAGCATTCCACACAAACCAACTATTCAACCAAAATGAAATATCTTTTCAGCACAATTACTTACTTATGACCAGTCATAAAATATTGAGATTTTATCTTTTTATAATGCTGTATGTTTCTTTCACAAAGGATATATCAGCACAGAAACTGCAACCAGGATTTATTAAAAATGAATATGAAGAATTACTAAAAATCAATCAGAAAGTACATATTGAATTCGAAAAATGGAAGACGGATACTGCGCTTCCAATGCCAATGAATTACAAGCTCATTCATAGATCAAATGTGGTAGGGTTTGATAACAGATGGGATTTTTGGGCGAACGAACAACAGCTAGTAGGAGTAATAGCCATTAGAGGAAGTATTTTAACTCAAGCAAGTTTTTTAGCAAACTTCTACGCAGCTATGATTCCTGCTAAAGGAGAACTTCAATTATCTAAGGAAAAATCCTTCTCCTATCAACTTGCAACCCACCCAAATGCAGCAGTTCAAGCAGGCTGGCTCATAGCAATGGCACATGTATCTGAATCAATTATTCCTACTATTGACTCTGCTTACAAAAAGGGAATGAAAGATTTTTTAATAACTGGACACAGTCAAGGGGGTGGCATTGCTTTTATGCTTACAGCTTATCTACGACAATTACAGCTAAATAAGCAATTACCTAATGATATACAATTCAAAACATATTGTAGTGCAGGCCCCAAACCTGGTAATTTATTTTTTGCATACGAGTATGAAAAAATGACTCAAGGAGGCTGGGCATTTAATGTAGTTAATACAGCTGATTGGGTTCCTGATGTGCCTTTCTCTATTCAAACTACTGATGATTTTACCGATGTAAATCCTTTCCCTTTCGCCAAAGATTTAATTAAGCAGCAAAAGTTCCCCAAAAATGTCGCACTCAAACACGTGTATAATCAACTAAGTAAACCAGCAAAAAAAGCACAAAGAAAATACGAGCAATATTTAGGCAAAATGGTATCGAAAGCAGTAGCAAAACAGCTTCCTGAGTTTCAATCACCAGCATATTATAAGAGCAACTACTTTGTAAGAACAGGGCAAACAATTGTACTTTATGCGGATAGTGATTATATCCTTAAATATCAACAAGAAGCATCCATAAAAAACATTTGGTTACACCACATGCCCAATAAATATGCTGAGTTGCTGAAGAAATATTAACCTCCGTAAAGCAACTATTTATTTTTCTTCTTAGTGGTATTATCAGATGGATGCATAACTCCAAATTCATCCATCAACTCTAAACCATAGTTTCTGATTGCAACTATAATATCTATGGCTCTTTTTCCTCTTTCAGTTATTGAATACTCCACCTTGGGAGGTATAACTGGGAAAACTTCCCGATGAATAAACCCCTCTTCCTCCAATTCTCTTAACTGACTAGTCAGCATTTTATGTGTGATGTGAGGAATATCTTTTTTCAATTCACCATACCGCATCACCTTATCTTTTAAACGCCAAAGAATTGGCATTTTCCAGGTACCACCAATTCTATCCATAGCAAATTCGACTGGATTGTAGTATAACTTGTTTTTATACAAGAACTCAGGCATGATATAAATATTTGATTATCAATATACTTTCTCAAAAGTGTGTATCACTATTTTCCGAAAGTATATTGTCGAAGGTAGCATATAAGTTCATCTTTGAATTCACAAAAAAATCTAAGATGAAAAAAATCATACTCAGCTTATTAGCATTTACAATCTATGCGAGTTGCACTCTTCATGCACAAAAAACTAATCAACAACAAACACAAAAAAACATGCAAGTACGAGAAAAACAAAGTTATGTACATCCACACAGTGTGCCGGCAAAAGGAAAAATTTTAATGGTTGCGAGTTCACCTGCTGTATCAAAACAAACAGGTTGGCCAATTGGATTCTGGGCAGCTGAATTAACCCACCCTATGCGTGTATTTCAAGAAGCAGGTTACGATATTGAACTGGTTTCTACTGAAGGTGGAAAATTAGAAATGGATAGTTATTCAAATCCAACAGATGCCAGTGGATATTCGTCAGGTGATATAATCTCATTAGGATATATGCAAAAACCAGAGTTTAATAAAATGTTAGAACAAACAAAAAAATTAACCTCTGTAAACCCACAAGATTATGTAGCAATTTTTCTTGTAGGAGGACAGGGGCCAATGTTTACTTTTAGAGGAAATAAGGATTTAGAAAAACTATTTGTTGCTTTCTATGAATCAGGCAAACCAAGTGCTGCCGTTTGTCACTCTACCACTCTACTGTTAGAAGCAAAAAAAACAAACGGAGAATTACTAGTTAAGGGCAAGACTTGGACTGGATTTGCTGATGCAGAAGAGGAATATGCAGATCAAGCAGTTGGACAAAAAATTCAGCCATATAGAATTGAAACTGAAGCTAAAAAAATAGCTGGTACAACATTTAAAGTAGCAGCTCCATTTTCTTCATATGCCATTCAAGATGGAAACTTAATTACTGGACAACAACAAAACTCCGGAGCAGCTGCTGCAGAAATGGTTGTTCAACTCTTATCAAAATAAGTTTCAAAGATGAATGGTGAAATGCAGACAACTTCGACTGTACAATATCAAGCTTTGAATTACTTACCAAAGATCAATAGAACAAAACTATACATCTGTTTTGTACTCACCATTCATCTTTTATCTGCAAAATGTTTTTCTCAAATTCCAGTTGAAGTTTTTGCAGGACATAAAAGAGCAACATTTGATATAATGTTTTTCAAATTTTTTAAAGACAAAGAAAGCAAAAACAGCAATTGGCTATTCTTTAATAGAAATCGAGCTAGTGTTGACTATAGAATGAGCAGCAATAACTACTTACCACAGTTTGGTTTTACAGAAGCAATATCTTACAACCACCCTTCTCTAAAAGGAATAGCACCTGTTGCGGTAGCACAAGTATTAAACAGTGGAGTCTACGCGAAATTGGGTATTCAATATGCCTACATAAAAAAAGATTTTACCATCTTCACTTGGCTGGTAGGCCAAACTGCAGCTAAGCCAGATATTGATCATTTTATCTTATTGAGATATACCCCAAAAATCTCTAAATCAGTTGACTTATTTACTCAGTTTGAAAGTTTACAAGCCCATCCAACGGATTTAAATAAACTAAGAAATTTTGTGCAACGAGTAAGATTCGGGATTCAAATGAATACGCTTCAATTTGGTTTAGGGGGCGATTTCTCCCAGTTTGGTAGGAGTAATATGACAACTAGTGAAAACATAGGCATTTTTATTCGTCATGAATTTTAGTTTATGATACTAAAAAGAAATTTCAATCCGTTGAAAGTTGCTCAATACATTCAATTTGAGCTTTTCATTTCACTAGCTATATCTCTTCTTGTATTTGTAGCATTCAAATATCAAATCATAAATACAGGACTTCCATTTTCCATAGTTGGAATTATGGGCAGCGCTTTAGCAATTTTTATAGCATTTAGAAATAACACTTCATATAGCAGATGGTGGGAAGCAAGAACTGCGTGGTCAGGCATCACAAATGCTTGTCGCGTTTTAGGAAGACTCATTATAACTTTTACAGACAGCCATCAACATCAAACCAACTACGATAAGAAAAGAAGTGAGGATTTCAAAAAAGAAATGATCTATGCAACTATAGCGTATGTACATGCCATGAGAATTGAACTTAGAAAACAAAATAATTGGAATGAAATTGAATCGTTACTACCAAATGAAATATTTAGTCGAGTTAAAAATGCTTTTAATATTCCAAATCAAATTCAACTTTACATTGGACAAAAAATTTATGAGGCAATGTCAAATGGAACGCTAGGCGGATTCGATAGCTTTCAAATAGAAGGACAACTTTTAGCTCTTACAAATCACCAAGGCACTTGTGAAAGAATTAAAAACACACCACTCCTTCGTCAATATGATTTTTTTACGAGAATATTTTTATACGCCTTCATTATTGTATTTCCATTTGCCATTGCAAAGGATTTCATGCAACTGGAGTCTGGTTATTTAATAATCCCATTATCCCTATTAATAGCTTTCATATTCTCTGTGATGGGTAAGGTAGGAGAAGTAAATGAAGATCCATTTGAGAATAGAATAACAGATATCCCATTATCAGCAATTTGTAATACTATAGAAAGAGATCTAAAAGAGATGCTAGGAGAAACCAATTTGCCTACGAAGATTGAACAAAAAGATGGCTACCTTCCGTAAACAGTTTTAATAAATGAACGACTAAATTCAGAAATTATGAAAATAGCAATTATAGGTACTGGCAACATAGGAGGAACCCTGGGTACAAAGTGGGCGAAAAAAGGACATACAGTTATTGCAGGTGTTAGAGATGCAAACAACTTTAAAGGGAAAGAAGTATTGGCAGAAGCTCAAATTTTAATAACAACAATTCATGAAGCTGTACAACAAGCTGAAATTATATTAATATCAACTCCAGCTACTGCTGCAATTGAAGTTGCAAAAAGTCTGGGTGATACAACTGGAAAAATCATTATAGATGCAATGAATATTGTAATGGGTAGAGGTCCAGAAGGCTTTACAAATACAGCCGATGCCATTTTGGCTAATACTCAAACCAGAGATATAGTAAAATGTTTCAACACAACTGGATTTAATAATATGAGAAACCCAGTCTATCATTCAGAAGCAATCGATTTGTTTGTAGCTGGCGATAGTAAGCGTGGAAAAGAAGCTGCTATTCAGCTTGCCAAAGATGCAGGATTTGCAGAGTGCTATTCAATAGGCGGCAATGATAAATTTCAATTGATGGAACAATTCGCTTGGTTTTGGATAAACCTTGCTATGTTTCAGGGACAAGGAAGAGAAATTGGATTCAAACTATTAAAAAGATAATCTTGAAGTGACTAATTTTTCAATCGATTAATTAGAACTTGATCTTCCGGATCTTTTAAAAGGATACTTTCTTCGTCGATCATTTTTAAAAGTATCATTTGATTCAAACCTAGAAAAGATACTATCTATCTCTTCATTTTTTGGAAAATAGCGGGGTCGAACCGCTGACCTTACCGACCTTGTGTCGGGACGCTCTACCTTCTTTTGTTTTTGCCTTTGAGCAACAACTAAAGATTCTCTCTACAATAAAAAAACCTAACTCATTACTGCGTTAGACTTGTGGAGAATAGCGGGGTCGAACCGCTGACCTTCCCGACCTTGCGTCGGGACGCTCTACCTTCTTTTGTTTTTGCCTTTGAGCAACAACTAAAGATTCTCTCTACAATAAAAAAACCTAACTCATTACTGCGTTAGACTTGTGGAGAATAGCGGGGTCGAACCGCTGACCTTCCCGACCCTGCGTCGGGACGCTCTACCTTCTTTTAATCTAACAATAGTAGAAAAACTAAACATTCAACCCTGAATAAAAAATGCCTAGCACTTATTTGTGTTAGGCTTGTGGAGAATAGCGGGGTCGAACCGCTGACCTCTTGCATGCCATGCAAGCGCTCTACCAACTGAGCTAATTCCCCGTAAAAGGACTGCAAATGTAGTTGGTGAGGATATCTTCACCAATTTTTTAATAAAAAAAGCGCCCATAAAGAGCGCTTTGAATTATGGTGATTTTTCATGCTTAATCGCCCCAAATTTCCGCCTTGCCCTCTAACCACTGCTTTACAGATTCAGTAGTTACACTCTTAGGACGTTCTAGCGGGAAGCCTAAAGCTCTATCCCAAATCAAGCTAGCCAATACACCCAAAGAACGGCTTACAGCAAATAGTACAGTGTAGAATTCATATTCAACCATTCCATAATGTACCAATAAAGCTCCACTATGCGCATCCACGTTTGGCCAAGGATTCTTGATTTTTCCAAGCGATTGCAAGATTGGCGGAACTGTTTCATATATATTCCAAACAGTGTTGACCAATTTATCATCTGGCATATGGGTTTTACCAAACTCCATTTGAGCGGTGAAACGTGGATCTGTTTTACGTAAAACAGCATGTCCGTAACCTGGCACTACTTTTCCTGCGCTTAGGGTCTTACGAACATATTCAGCAATTTGATCTTTGCTTGGCTCATCTGTTCCCAACTCTTTCTGCATTTCAAAGATCCACTTAATTACTTCCTGATTTGCCAATCCATGTAAAGGACCTGCAAGTCCATTCATTCCTGCTGCATAAGCCAAATAAGGATCGCTTAATGCGGAGCCTACTAAGTGTGTAGTATGAGCAGAAACGTTTCCGCCTTCGTGATCGGCATGAATGGTCATGTATAAACGCATCAATTCTCTGAAACCATGATCTTCATAACCCAACATATGAGCAAGGTTACCAGCCCAGTCTAACATACCGTTCGGCTGAATATGGTCATTGTTTTTATATTTTCTTCTATATATATAAGCCGCAATTCTTGGCAAACGAGCAATTAAAATAAGTGCATCATCAAAAGTAGGTTCCCAATAGTCTTTCTTAGCTATTCCTTCAGCATAAGCTTTCGAAAAATAGCTTTCAGTTTGTAAAGCCATCACTCCAGTAACAAACATAGTCATAGGATGGGTATGCAATGGCAAGGCATCAATTGCAGCAAATACGTGGTTAGGTACGTGGCTTCTTCTTTGTAAAACAGCAGAAACATGATCAACATCTTCTTTGGTAGGTAACTCACCCAACAACATTAAGTAGAACAAACCTTCTGGCAAAGGCTCAGTTCCATGGGCTGATTTAGGTAGTTTTTCCTGTAATTCTGGAATAGAATATCCCCTGAATCGGATTCCTTCGTGAGAATCTAACAAACTGGTCTCAGTTACCAATCCAGTAATGCCACGCATACCTTGATAAACCTGTGCTAGTGTAACCTCACCAATTTTCTTATTGCCATGCTCTTTCAGCAAGTCCTTGATTTCGGCATTTGCAGCTGTTGCTTTAGCTACAAACCTGTCCTTAATAATGCCCATGTGCTCTACAATTTATAGGGTGTTGATAATATGTTTTAAAAAACCTCCTTAGAGGCGGCTAAAGTTAAAACAAGCCTATTGGTACAACAAATGATTTATGTCAATGTTCTGATAAAATCTATAGCTTCTAGCTATTTTGGTGCTTTTCTGTATAAATACACTACTACCAAAAGAAAAATCATATTGGGAATCCAGGCGGCAATCATGGGATGAAGATTGCCCTTGACTGAAAATATGGTGGAAAATCGATCGGTTAAAATGAACATGGCTGCTGTAATAAATCCAACTGCTAAATGTACCCCACTTCCTCCTCTAACCTTACGCCCAGCTACAATGGCACCAATCAGGGTTAATAGAAGTACCGTAACACTAGTAGCATCACGTCTATAACGTTCTACTTTTAAACTTTTCAACCCTTCTGATCCACGAAGTTCCTCTAATTCAATGAATCTATCTAACTCGGGAGTGGTTAAACGTTCTTTGGTGTACTTATCGCGACTAATATCAGTTGGTTTGAAATTGTACTTTACCCATTTTTCATGGAAATAAGCTATTTCTTCATGCAACAAATCCATTTTTCGCTCAACCACATTTTCAAGCTTCCACTGTTTTCTAGCTGTATCCCATAAAATGGTTTCAGCTCTTACATTGTAAACAATTTGACTATCGCGGTGGCTACTCATAAAAAAAGGACTACCTCGTCTATTTGAAGTATCATAATAATTAATACCTGCGTAAGAAAATGAATCTACGCGCATATATACGCTGTTATTCCCTCCTAAAAGGGAGTTATAGGCATTATTCTTATCGATGTACGTAACTTCAAAAGAGCTTCTAATTACATTGGCTTTTGGAACAACATACCTATTTGCAAACCAAAGTACCGCAGCCAAAAAAATACCACCCAGCCAATAGGGCCTAAGCCATCTTTGATAACTAACACCTGATGCTAAAATTGGAATAATTTCTGTTTTTCCAGCCATTTTAGAGGTGAAGAAAATAACAGCTATAAAAACAAATAAAGGGAACAACAGGGCTATGATATGCGGTATGAAACCTATATAATATTGAGTTACAACGCCATAAAAGGATAAGCCCGATTTTACGAAATCGTCCGCCTTCTCACTTACATCTACTACAACTGCAATAACAGCAAATAGAAAAATTGAAAAGAAGAAAGTGGTTAGAAATTTCCGAAGTATATACCAATCGAGCTTTTTCATGCTGCAACAAAGATAACAGCATCAGTGGTTATAGAAATTGCAAAAAAATACATCCATGAAACATGGATGTACTTCAGCGGGCTTCAAAGGTAACGGATTAGTAAGTGAACATGAAATTAGGAAATACCCAATTCGCTACCGTTGCATATTGTATAAAGTGAATAAATATATTTTCCGGCGCCTGTTATCCACAAACAAACTTCTTAATAGATAAATAAGGAATTTATAATCGCTGCTTTAAAATAGGGATCATCGCTTTTTTCCAAGTAGAAAAGTCACCTTCTAAAATATGCTTCCTTGCTTGTTTAACTAGCCACAAGTAAAATGAAAGATTCTGCAAGCTTGCTAAGGTTAGCGCCAATATTTCTTGTGCAACAAATAAATGCCTTAGGTAGGCTTTGGAATAGTAACTACTTACTTCATTTTCTAAACCTGGATCTATAACAGAGAAATCCTTCTCCCACTTTTTATTCCTTATATTAATCACCCCTTGGGTTGTAAATAACATTCCATTTCTTCCATTCCTAGTGGGCATTACACAATCAAACATATCAACACCTAAATCAATACACTCTAATATATTCCATGGCGTTCCTACACCCATTAAATAGCGAGGCTTGTCAGCCGGTAAATGCTCTGTGCATAATGCTGTATACTCATACATCATATCCTCAGGTTCGCCTACGCTCAGTCCACCAATAGCATTCCCAACTGCCCCTTTGGAAGCAATGTACTCACAAGATGCTTTGCGCAAATCTTTGTAAGTACTACCCTGTACTATTGGAAATAAATGCTGTGCATATTCGTATTTGGGCGGTGTCTCAGCTAAACGATTAAAACAACGATCTAACCAACGATGGGTAAGTTCCATGCTATCTTTTGCGTACTTGTACTCGCTTGGATAAGGCGGACATTCATCAAATGCCATAATAATGTCGGCGCCAATGCAGCGCTGGATATCCATCACCGATTCTGGGCTGAATAAATGTCGACTGCCATCTATATGACTTTGAAAAACAACACCCTCTTCTTTGATCTTTCTATTCTGGGCCAACGAAAACACCTGGTACCCTCCGCTATCTGTCAATATGGGCCTATCCCAACCATTGAAACGATGTAAGCCCCCAGCCTGTTCTAAAACCGAAGTTCCTGGACGCAAATACAAATGATAGGTATTTCCCAAAATGATGTGTGGATCAACCACTTGCTTTAATTGTTGTTGGGTAACTGCCTTTACCGCTCCAGCAGTACCCACTGGCATAAATATGGGTGTTTGAATCTGTCCATGTGCTGTAGTAATAGTGCCAGCCCTAGCCTTCCCATTATTATCTGACGCTTCTAATTGAAAAGTAAAATGTTCCATGTTAATGTGCAAAGGTAGTCAAGTGTTTTTCCACATTCAATGAAAAAAAGAAGGAAAGACTGGAATACGATTATTTTTGTTCCATGAGCGATTTAGTACCCTGGTTAGGATGGGCGGCTTTTGGATTTTTTGCCCTCATCACATTCATACAATTATTTTACTATCTATACTTTTTCAGGAAACTGGCTTTTTACAAACAGCCTGAATTTGTAGAAGAGCAACAACAACCCGTATCGGTGGTAATATGTGCGCGCGATGAAGCGGGTAACTTGGTGAAAAATCTTCCAGGTGTGTTGTTTCAGGAATATCCAGCTACACATGAGGTCATCTTGGTGAATGATAATTCAACCGATGAAACAAAGTATGTGATTGAAGAATTTAAAAAGTCTTTCAAGCAAATTAATCCTATTGATCTTTCTCAGGAAGCTAAGTTGATAACAGGCAAGAAGTTCCCTCTTTCTATGGGCATTAAGAGTGCTAAACATGAAACCATCTTATTAACCGACGCTGATTGTGTACCTGCAACTGAATTCTGGATACAAAAAATGCAATCGGCTTATGTTGAGGGGAAAGAAATTGTATTGGGATATGGCGCATATCATAAGAAAAAAGGTTTCTTAAATAAGCTGATTCGTTTTGAAACTTTCTTATCTGCATTACAATATCTGTCCTTTGCTTTACAAGGCTTACCCTACATGGGAGTGGGAAGAAACTTAAGCTATAAGCGTGACGTATTCATTAGGAATAAAGGATTTTCTAGTATTAACATGATTCCTGGCGGCGATGATGACTTATTCATTAATCAAGTAGCAACTGCCGAAAACACAGCTATCATGATAGATCATGAAGCACATACATGGAGTGAACCTAAAAAGACTTGGTCGGCATGGATGCAACAGAAGTATCGCCATTATACCACATCAAAATATTACAAACCCATCCATAAGTTTTTACTAGGATTGTTTTCAAGCAGCCAATTCTTGTTTTACCCAGCCATGGCTGCAGCCATCATCTTTCATATTTGGTGGTGGGCATTAATAGCATTTGGAATTCGCCTTATTGTTCAAGCTATTATTTGGTTCAATGCTATGAAAAAATTAAATGAATCTGATTTATGGCCTTGGTTCTTGTTTTTTGATATTTGGCAATTCTTCTACAGTCTATTGATGTTCCCTGCATTGTTCAAACAACCTAAGAAAACCTGGAACTGATGATTGAATTATTGCAACGATATTTTGATGATTTCACTTCTGAACAGCAACATCAATTTAGTTTATTGAAAGGTGTTTATACTGAATGGAACGAAAAGATTAATGTGATTTCCAGAAAAGACATTGATCACTTTTATGAGCATCATGTTCTTCATAGTTTAGCCATTGCAGCTATTGCTGAATGGAAGCCAGGTACAAAAGTGATTGATATTGGTACAGGTGGTGGATTTCCAGGAATTCCTCTCGCCATATTTTTTCCCGAAGTACAATTTCATTTAACTGATAGTATTGGAAAGAAACTAAAAGTTGTAGATGCTGTTGTAGAAGCTTTGCAATTAAAAAATGTAACCACCCAACATATTCGTTCAGAAGCAATTCGTGATCGCAAATTTGATTACGCTGTTAGTCGTGCAGTCGCCCCTTTGAAAGAACTATGGAGTTGGGGCAAACCCCTTATTAAAAAGGGACAGAACGGATTATTAGCAAATGGCTTAATTTGTTTGAAAGGCGGCGATTTAGCTCAGGAAATTTTTGAAAGTGGTGTTCGTCCACGTATGATGCCTATCTCTGAATTATTTAAAGAACCCTACTTCCAAGAGAAGTACATTGTACATGTAGCCAAATTATAAATAGCTTTTATCCTATCATAAATAAAAGAGCCCCCTAAAATAGGAGGCTCTTTTATTGCAGTACAATGACTTAATCTGGTATCACAATCTTATTGTTATTTCGGTTAATATCAGCCATACGTTGAGTTGGATCTATTTCAACCGATTTGATATCACGCACATTTCCTTCAATTGGAAAAGCGTACACAGGATGTGTCCATTTCCAATGCGGATGAACCTTTCTATTCTTTATAAGTCCTTCATCTCCCTTTGCACCAAACATCATATCTAAAGGAATATGATGTAATACTTCCTTCCCATCTTTATACGTCACCAATACATCAATTGGCATAGGCATATATCCTACTCTTTTAATTTCAACCACAGCTCTGCCGTCTTCTGTATTGATATCACCAACGGCATAGTCAATAGTCTTCACACTATTCACCCAATATTCTTTGTACCACTGAAGTGTTATACCACTTACTTTTTCAGCAACACGAATAAAATCATTTGCATTTGGATGCTTGTATTTCCATGTATCGTAATAAGCCAATAAAATTTGGTCGCGCACTTGGTCACCAACTATATATCCAAGTTGATTAATAAAAACAGCACCTTTTGAATAAGAGGCTGTACTGTACGCATAATTATTGTTGAAATGATCAGCATGAGTTGATAAAGGTTCTTCAACTCCACTTTTTGCTAATGCTATGTAGCTACTGTATGCCGATGCTTGATGTTTTGGTAAACGCTTGTAAGACTCTCTTTGATTAACAACTGCTTTCTTGGCTGCTTCACTGATATAAGGCGATTGATCCGCAAAATTTTGATAATAATGTGCACTTATTTCATCTGTTGCATATTGCGTAAAGCCCTCATCCATCCATGCAAATAAACTTTCATTGGTTCCAATCAACATTTGATACCAGCTATGTGCCCACTCATGAAATACAGTTCCTAAACCGCTACCTTTTAACAATGTTGCCATTGCATATTCCATTCCCCCATCTCCACCTTGAATAAATGAATACTGCGGATAAGGATATCTTCCAAAACGCTCTTCCATATAAGGCAATACTTTTTCAGCAGCCCATAATACATTGTTCCAAGCACTGTCTTGAGCGGGTGTACCGGCTTTGTAAAAAGCATGAATGGTTAAATCCTTTCTAATTTGCTTGGAAATATGCTTATAGTTATTGTCGGCTGCCCACATAAAATCATGCACCTGATTTGCAACAAAATGCCAGGTTAACTTAGGCGTATTTGGACGCTCCACCTTAGAGCCCGGTGCTTCATAACCAAAACCTATTTGTTGTGCATTTTGTAGCACCCCACTTCCAGCAATCATATAATCACGATCTATACTAATCTTCACATCATAATCACCCCAAACACCATAGAACTCTCTGGCAATATAAAAATTAGCATTCCATCCCTGATAATCGTATTCAACCAATTTAGGATACCATTGTGCCATGCTATAACGAACACCTTCCGCATTATCTCGGCCGCTTCTTCTAATTTGAATAGGCACTTGTGCTTCAAAATCTACTTCCATCTCTACTTTTGACTTAGGAAGAATAGGTTGTTCCAACTGAACCTGAAGAATGGTTTCGTATGACTTCGTTCTTTGGGGTACTCCATTTATACGCACTGTATTCACTTTCTGAATGCCAATTTCATCTTCTTTTAAATTAGCAATTCTATCGCGTACGCGCGCATCCCAGTCACGCACTTCATTTCCTCTTGCATCTCTTCGAAGTACTAATTTACCTAGCTCGCGACTTCTCACATCCATACTACTATTGGGCTGAAATGCATTCCAATAAGTGTGAAAATAAACTTGCTTAAGTGTATCTGGAGAGTTGTTCCAATAAGTAATCTTTTGCTTTCCAGAAAACTTATTGGTCTTAACATCCATATCTACTTCAATCTGATAATTGATTTTTTGTTGCCAACGATTTTGTGGCAACTCTTGCTCCCATGTTGGGGCGCTTGATTTCGATGTACTCGCTGTGGCTGGCTTTTTAGCACCAGGCTGCTTTTTTACTTGTGCTTGCAAGCTTGCAATTCCCATACAAGCCAGTAATAACCATAATACTCTTTTCATATGCTGCATTTTCGAGTTTCTATATTTTAGTCTTCAATTCCTTCTATCACCATCACAATCTCACCTCTTGGAGGATGCTGTTTGAAATGATCAGCCAACTCTTGCAAACTTCCGCGTACGTGCTCTTCAAACATTTTACTGATCTCTCTCGATACAGAAGCTTTCCGATCTCCACCACAATGTTCAATTAAATCTGCAATTGTACGAGGCAGCCTTAATGGGCTCTCATACAAAATAAAGGTAACTGGTAATGCCGCCAATGCAGTGAGCCTTGTTTTTCGCCCTTTTTTAACAGGAAGAAAGCCTTCAAAGAAAAAGCTATGCGCTGGTAAACCACTGCTGACCAATGCGGGCACAAATGCTGTTGCACCTGGAAGTGTTTGGACCTGAATACCAGCCTGCACTGCAGCTCTCACCAAAAGAAAAGCTGGATCACTGATACCAGGAGTACCTGCGTCGGTAATTAGAGCAATCTTTTTCCCAGCACTTAGTTGTTCTACTAAATGGGGTACTACCTTGTGCTCATTGTGTTGGTGAAAAGGGCTGAGTGGCTTTTGAATCTGGTAATGTTGTAATAATTTGGAAGACGTTCTTGTATCTTCACAAAGAATCAAATCAACCTCTTGCAGTGTCTCAAGTGCTCTGAGGGTAATATCTTTTAAATTGCCTACAGGTGTTGGGACCAGATACAACATCTTTGTCCACCCCCTTAGTTAATCAATTCAATTTCGAAGAATTCCATTACTGGATTTGCCAATAATTTTTTTCCAGCTTCTTCTGCTAAAGCTTTTGCAGAGTCTGCGTCGTTGGCTTCTATATCTAAAGTAATATGCTTGCCTACGCGCACATCTTGAACCGATTGCAAGCCTAGATTATGCAAACCGCCTAAAACCGCCTTACCCTGAGGGTCTAATAAGTCCTTAAGCGGCATTACTTTTATTTGAACGTGGTATAACATGTTATTTTGTTTGAAAGGTCAAAGATATAATTACATAGGCAAGAAAGGCAACCGGAACTGCTAACCAGGAAAAAAAGAAAGCCGTTCCTAATCCGAGAAATGCCAATATCACCCAAGGCAACATGGTTTTTACGTTAAACTGCTTGATTTTTAACGACAACATAGGAAGTGTGCTAACCTGTAAGTAGGCAACTACTAGAATACATGCATACCAGAAATATTCCGACATCAACATTTCTACTACCCAAGCCATGCTAGAGGCATACCAATAAATTAAAGGAAAGGCAGCTATTGTAATACCTGCTGCTGGTGCGGGAACACCGCTAAAACCTGTTGAAATTAACTCGGTAATATTGAATCTTCCTAATCTATACGCGCTGGCCAATGCAGGCAAAAAGGCAGGAAACAACCATATAATATCAATATCCAACCCATCTTCTCTTCCTGCAAACGCTAAACGAAGGAATTGATAAATGATAAGTGATGGAGCAACACCAAAACTCACAACATCTGCCAGTGAATCAAGTTGCTTTCCAAGTGATGAATCTGCTTTTAAAAGTCTTGCAATAAAGCCATCGAAAAAGTCAACAATAGCAGCCCCAAAAATGCAGAAGCTTCCTAATACCATTGATTCTGGCAAATTAACAACAGTATCGCCCTCTACACTTGAGCTAATTGTTAATCCAGGTTGCATGATCCATACAATTGCCCAACAACCAAGAAACAGATTCATTAATGTAACCAGATTCGGTATTTGTTTTACCCAATTCATTTTCTTCCTTTTTTCATGCAAGCTTCAATCTCTTCTACAGTAATTGGAATTGATTTCATGAGATCAATATGTCCAGTTTTTGTGAGCCAAATATTATTTTCAATACGAATACCCATTTGCTCTTCTTCAATATAAATTCCGGGTTCTACAGTAAACAACATACCTGCTTGAACAGGCTCGGTTCTAGTGCCTACATCATGAACGTCTATTCCTAAATGATGCGATATACCATGATATAGATACTTTCTATAAGCCCTGTTATTTGGATCTTCATTTTTCACATCCGATTTTTGAAGTAAGCCAATTTTAATAAATTGCTTTGTTGCTTCATCGCCTACTTTCTCTGTATAATCAACAACACTAATGCCAGGCTTTAAAATTGACTTTGCATAATCGTGTAGATGCAAACAAGCGTTGTATACTTCTTTTTGTCGCTTTGAAAACTTTCCATTAACAGGAATAGTCCTAGTTAAATCTGCGCAATATCCGCCATATTCAGCACCAAAATCCATCAACAACAATTCACCATCTTTGCACTCTTGGTTATTTGAAACATAATGCAATGTTCGGGCACGATCGCCGCTGGCAATAATACTTCCATAGGCAGGACCAGTTGCTCTTCTACTTAAGAATCCAAAATAAATAGCAGCTTCAATTTCATATTCAAAAATACCTGGACGAATTAATCCAAGTAGGTCACGAAATGTAGCTTCAGTAATTGCAATGGCTTCTTTCACCACTTCAATTTCTTTAGGTTGCTTTATTGCTCTAAGGTCACGCATAATAGGAGCTGCCCGCATATACTCATGCAAGGGATACTTGCGCTTCATCTCTTCAATAAACCTGTACTCTCTGGTTACAATCCAACTAGCTTTTCTATCATTTTCATTCGAATCGAGATAAATGTTATCGGCTAAATGCATGCAAGTTTGAAAAACAGGCTCCCAGCTATCTGACCATATCACTGTAGAAATACCAGAAATGGCTGTAGCTTCTGATGCTCTTAAGCGTTTTCCATCCCATTTTTCTTTCATTTCATTTGGACGGGTTAGCACTAACACTTCACGCATCTTCGGATCTGGGTGATTGGGAAACAACATCAAGGTAGAATCTTCTTGTGTAATGCCTGTTAACCAATATAAATCGCTGTTTTGCTTAAAACTGTGCAATGCATCCCCATTAGAAGGCCATTCGTCGTTACTTACGAACACAGCAATACTATTGGGCTTCATGCGCTTTTGAAAACGCTTTCTATTCTGAATAAAAATATCGGGATCTAGTGGATGAAATTTCATAAAACAAGGTTTTCAACTTATTTAAGTCGATGAATATTTATCCGCAAGATAAGGAAAAGGGCGTTGGCGATTGCTCGAACTATTCGCCTTCTGCTAGTTGATAGATCTCAGGCAAATTCCTTCCAAAACCATCAAAATCTAGTCCGTATCCTAAAACAAATTTATTTGGAATTGAGAAGCATGTATAATGAATAGGTACTTCAAATACAGTAGCTTCCGGCTTGTGTAACAAAACAGCCACTTTTACACTATGTGGTTGCTGATTAAAAAGCTGCGGCAAAAAACTATGCATGGTTTTACCTGTATCAATGATGTCTTCTAAAATAATTACATGCCTTTGAGTAACATCGGTATCTAATCCAATTGCGGTAATAACATGACCTGTACTTTTGGTGCCTTTATAAGAAGCTAATTTAATAAAACATATCTCCGCCTCAATAGTAAGATACTTGAACAAATCCGATGCAAACATGAATGAGCCGTTCAAAACACCAATGAATAGGGGTTTTTTACCTGCGTACTCTTCATCTAACTGCCTGGCAAGCTTCCTAATAGCATCTTGAATTTCTTCTGATGTTAAATAGGGTACAAAAGTCTTCCCATGTAATTCAACATTACTCATAGATACTATTTAACTGATTTTGATTTTTCTGAAGGGGTGCGCAATAAAATTTTCTCGCCTACCCTTACCTGATCAGATATTTGTTTTTTATTTATTTCTGACAAGACATCTAAACGCACACCCGTTTTTTGTGCAACATCGAACAAGCTACAAGATTCGTCAGCAACAAAGGATTCTACACTTCCTTTTTTAAGCTTCTTCTCTAAGAAGACAAGACAATCCTTTTCCAAAATCTCTGGCAACTGATTATCATTGAACTCAATTAATTTAGCCATTGCAATATCATGCTGTCTTGCAACTGAAAGTAATGAAGTTCCAGACTCTACATATACTACACGAGCATGATTGATTACAAATATGCCTGTTGGATAGTTTCTTTTTTTCTCTTCAACTGCGTTTGACTTTGAAGGGGCACTCATATTTTGAAGTTCAGGCACTTTAACTTCCTCCACTACTTTGGTTGTAGGCTCTTCTTCTATAACATTTGCTTCCTCAACTGCCTCTTCTTCTTTTGAAACGATTGTATCTACTTGCTTATCTACAACTTTTGATTCATTTTTTGCAAAATCTGACTGTTGACTTCTTGAAATTGCTAAGAGTGTAAAGGTTTGTAAATTATAATCCTCAATAACTTTTATAAGTCGCTGTGGGTATGTTGGCAGGGTCGCATATCCTGCTTTTTTTAATCCATGTGCCCAAGCCTGGTAATCAGTTGGATCTAATTGAAATAAAAAAGCATAATGTGCTCGTGTTTTTAAAAAGTTGGAATGGTCTTGATAAGACGAAGCTGCATCATCATAAGCTCTAAAACATTCATTTTTGGCATCATCATCTTTAAAGATTCGTCCCCCTGTCCATTCAGTTTTACATTTAATGCCAAAATGATTATTTGCTTTAACAGCTAACTCGCTTTCTCCAAATTGAGACTCCAAAATTCCTTGTGCTAATTTAATAGATGCAGGAACACCTGTTCTAATCATTTCCTGCATTGCCAACTCTTTATATTGCTCAATATAGGCAGTTACCCTCGGATTAATTTGCGCATGCAAGAACTCCACCATGCAAAGTCCAAGAATCAAAAACCAATATTTAATTTGTTTCATCGGGGCGTTTTTTAATGATCATCAATCCATCTCGAACTGGCAATAAAATTTGCTCTGTTCTAGTATCCTTTGCCACCCATTCGTTAAAAGCATGAATGGCTTTAGCGTTTTTTCCTTTTAGCGGCTCTTGGATAACCTGACCATGAAAAAGTACATTATCAGCAATCAACCATGCACCAGCTTTCATTTTAGGTACCAATAACTCGTAGTAATTGATATAAGCAGTTTTATCTGCATCTATAAAAACCAAATCCCATGGCTTATCCAATTTGTCTATCCAGTCAGCCGCATTTCCGAGGTGCAAATGTATTTGCTTATTTCTTAATGATTTGCTGAAATTCTTTTGAGCCACTGTTGCGTCCTCTTCTCTACACTCAATTGTGTGTAGTTCACCCCCTTCAGCCAGTCCCGATGCCAGGCATAATGCGCTATAACCTGTAAAGGTTCCTAGTTCTAGAACGAACTGGGGTGCAATCATATTACTTAGGAAGGATAATAATTTACCTTGAAGTGGACTGCTCATGAGGTGGGCATGAGGATGCAACTCTTTTGTTTGTTGTTGAATATCAGCCAGTAGTGCATCGTCAGGCGAAGTAAACTGGTCTGCATATGCTTGCACCAGCGGATCCATCCATTCCATTATGCCAACTTTCTTTGCTGTGAGGAAATGAACCAAAGCCCAATAAACGTAAATAATCCATTGATTATCAATATTTCAATTCCTATTCTATATCCTTGGAATATAGAGGCACTTTGACTCAATAACCACTGTGCCGTCTCTTCCCCAATGCCTAATTTTGCTACAAACCACTCAGGATTGTTAAATAAATCGAGCACCAACACAAAAACAGGCGCTAGAGTACAAACCAATAAAGCTTTCTGGTCGCGAATGGTTCTTTTCGTAAGAATTCCAAAGGCAAAGAGTCCCAATAAAGGCCCATAAGTATATCCTGCAACTTTTAAAATGACATCAATAATCGATTTATCATTGATCCATTTAAATACCATTACACAAAGAAAAAATACAACGGTAAAAGTGAGGTGAACCGTTAAGCGAGTTCTCTTCTTCTGTTTTTCATCTAAATCATCTCTTTTTTTCAATCCCAAAATATCTATACAAAAGGAAGAAGTTAACGCTGTCAAAGCACCATCAGCACTTGGAAAAAGAGCTGAAATTAAGCCAATGATAAAAATAACGCCGATGCCTGCTGTAAGATAATTGCCTAATGCAACTGTTGGAAATAAATCATCGCCCTTGACTGATAAGCCCATGTATTCAGCATATAAATACAACAGCCCACCCATGAGCAAGAATAAGAAGTTTACCAACAAAAGCACAAAGCTCAAAGTCATTACATTTTTCTGAGAGCCTTTCAAAGTTTTTACGCTAATATTTTTCTGCATCATTTCCTGATCTAAACCCGTCATGGCTATTGTAATAAATGCACCACCTAATATTTGCTTGAAGAAAAATGCAGGCGACTGCACATCGGTGTTAAAGATTCTAGTCATTCCTTTATCCTGCAACGCCGACATAGTTTGGGTAAAACTAAAGTCCATCTTATTCATGATTGCAATGATGCAGACAATTAGGCCTAAGAGCATACAACTAGTTTGCAGCGTATCAGTATATACAATGGTTTTAACACCCCCTTCAAAAGTGTAAAGAAGTATTAAAATGAGCATTACAAGAGCAGTTAACCAGAATGGAATACCCATACTATCAAGAATGAAAATTTGCAAGATGTTTACCACCAAGTACATCCTAGCCGTTGCGCCTAGTGTTCTTGAAAGAATAAAAAAACTAGCACCAGTTTTGTAGCTAGTTACTCCAAATCTTTGTTCTAGGTAGTTATAAATAGAAGTTAGATTGAGCTTATAATATAATGGAAGCAAAATGAACGCAATTACTAGATAACCTATAAAGTAACCAATCACTACTTGAAAATATTGAAATGCACCCGCTCCTACTGTTCCGGGTACGCTCACAAATGTTACACCACTCAATGATGTACCAATCATTCCAAAAGCCACCAACATCCAGTTACTGCTCCTATTTCCAATGAAGAAAGATTCGTTATTGGAACCTCTACTGGTATACCAAGCAACAACTAATAGGATTAAGAAATAACCCAATACAAATGAAAACAGCAATGTTGGACTCATAAAAGTTTGTGTGAAATGGAATAAAGTGGAAAAGTAGTAAAAATATTTCACCTAAATTGGTTGCCAAATCATTGAATATGACACCAAAGAGTATTGCAGTATTTTGTGGTTCACAACCTGGAAAAGATGAAATTTATCAAGAGCATGCAAAAAGTTTAGGTAAGCTCATTGCTCAACAAGGCATTCGGCTGGTTTATGGAGGAGGAAACAAAGGCTTAATGGGTGCCATAGCAAATGAAATGATGGCAAAAGGCGGCGAAGTGGTAGGTGTTATTCCTGAAGTATTAAAAGGATGGGAACATCATCATGAAGGAATTACTGAATTACATATTGTAGCAGATATGCATGTAAGAAAAAAGATGATGTATGAAATGTGCGATGCTGCTATTATTTTACCAGGTGGCTACGGTACAATGGATGAGTTTTTTGAAATGCTTACATGGAATACATTGCAAATACACGATAAACAAATTGTGATTTTAAATACCGCACAATATTATCGTCCACTTATCATCCTGTTGGAGCAAATGCACCAACAGCAATTTTTGTATGAGCCTGTTTATAAAAGAATAAAAATTGCTGCAACGCCACATGAAGCATTGCAACAACTTGGATGCACTATAACTTAATCATTAAAACATACCAGAAATGGTTCCTGCCTCATCAATATCAATTTGTTCTGCGGCAGGAACTTGAGGCAGTCCAGGCATACGCATCATTTCTCCTAAAACAGGTATCACAAATCCAGCACCTGATGAGAGTTCGAATTCTCTTACCGTAATCGTAAATCCTTCTGGCCTTCCCCGCTTACGATCATCATCGCTTAAGCTCTTGGGTGTTTTTGCAATACAAACTGGTAAATTGGAAAAACCAAGTTCTTTAATCTGCTCCAATTGCGATAATGCTTTTACTGAGTATGCAACTTCTTTTGCACCATATATTTCAGTAGCTACACAATGAATTTTTTCTTCAATAGATAAATTCCAATTGTATAAAGGCTGAAAATTGCCTGGCCGATGTTCAACTTGTTGTACCAAGGCTGCTGCTAATGCCTCCGCCCCTTTCCCACCTTCTGCAAAAGCTGTACATGGAATAGCTTGAACACCTAATTCCTTACACATATCAATCACTAATTGTGTTTCTTCTTCTGTGTCTCCAGGAAACATATTTATAGCCACTAGTGGTTGTATACCAAATTTTTGAATGTTTTCTATGTGCTTCTCCACATTCGACATACCTAGTTTCACTTTATCAATACTGGGTGTTGTCAATTCCTTTTTTAAAGCACCACCATGATGACGCAATGCTCTAATAGTTACCACTAATACCGACGCTACAGGTTGCAGTCCCGCCGACTTGCACTTAATATCAAAGAATTTTTCTGCACCTAAATCTGCTGCGAATCCAGCCTCTGTTATAACCCAATCGGCTAGCGATAAGCCCATTTTAGTTGCAATAACTGTATTTGTTCCTTGAGCAATACTCGCAAATGGTCCGCCATGAATAATTGCTGGATTCCCCTCCAGTGTTTGAACCAAATTAGGCTGAATAGCATCTTTCAATAAAACTGCCATAGCGCCTACTGCTTTTAAATCTTTCGCAAAAACAGGGTCACCAGCATAGGTTTGTCCGATATAAATATTTGCCAACCTTTTTTTGAGGTCTATGAAATCTTCGGCCATACATAAAATAGCCATGATTTCTGAAGCTGGCGTAATATGAAACCCATCTTCTCTTGGCAAACCATTCTGCTTACCTCCTAAACCAACAACAATTTGTCGGAGAGAACGATCATTCATGTCCATGACACGCTTCCAAACTACTGTTCTTGGATCTAATCCATCTGCACTTTTTTTATGGTGAAGATGATTGTCAATCATTGCTGCTAATAAGTTATTAGCTTTTTCTACTGCACTAAAATCTCCAGTAAAGTGAAGGTTAATATCTTCCATAGGTATTACTTGGGCATAGCCTCCACCGGCTGCACCACCTTTTAAACCAAACACAGGACCCAAAGATGGTTCTCTAAGAACGACCACCGTATTATGACCCAATCTATTCATGCCATCGGCCAGTCCAATACTGGTAGTGGTTTTTCCCTCACCTGCAGGTGTGGGTGTCATAGCTGTTACCAATACAAGCTTTCCCTTGTGGGCATTTGTTTTGAATGATAAAGGCAGCTTTGCCTTAAACTTGCCATAATACTCTAAATCGTCTGCCGAAACACCCAGTTTAGCTGCAATTTCCTTTATGTGTAACATCTTGGCTTGCTGTGCAATAGCTATATCTGAAAGCATATTTTTTGTTGCAACCTAACCAATCATTTTTAAGCCACATATGATATTCATCATTTTTATTCACCGACCATTCACAAATCTCAGTCTAAGCAAATAGGATACCTACATTTGTATCACAAGAAAACAAAAGATGAAACCAAAAAAGAATCCTTGGAAAGGAATCAGTACTGTAGCCATGCATGCCAATGGCAACGAACATGACAGCGACGCACATTTAGTTCCAATATATGCTACCTCAACCTTTACATTTCCTACTGCAGAAGAAGGAATGGAAAGATTTAGAAACAGTGATAAATCACAAATTTATTCTCGCTGGGGAAACCCAACTTTCAAAGCAGCAGAGCAAACAATAGAACAGCTAGAAACTTTTGGACTAAAAGATTCATCTGGCGAACCTATTCAAGTGAAAGCATTGCTGCATGCTTCTGGACAAGCTGCTATGACAACCATGTTCATGAGCAATTTACAAGCGGGTGATGCAATTCTTTCTCACTACTCACTGTATGGAGGCACATACGAACTTATGCATAAAGTGCTTGCTCAAACAGGAGTGGAAACAATCATTGAAGATTTACGCAACCTTGAATTGCTGGAGCAGGCTTTACAACAATATCCAAAAATTAAATTGGTTCATATTGAAACACCAGCTAATCCAACTATTCAGTGTGTGGACATAGAAGCTGTAACAAAACTTGCTCACCAATACGGTAAATTGGTGACAGTGGATAACACTTTTGCAACTCCTTATTTACAACAGCCTTTTGCATATGGCGTTGACTTTGTTTTTCACTCAACAACAAAGTTTCTAAATGGACATGGCAACGCAATTGGTGGCGTGTTGCTTGGGAAAGATGTTGAGTTTATGAAAACCAAGGCCTGGAAGTGGTATGCTCTTTTAGGGGGTAATAGCAATCCCTTTGATGCATTCTTACTTTCTCAAGGCATGAAAACTTTGGAAGTTCGTATGGAACGACATTGCAGCAATGGACTAGCTATAGCAGAATATTTACAACAACATCCAGCGGTTGCACATGTGAATTATGCTGGATTTGCTTCTCATCCCGATCATGCAACCTGTATGAAGCAGATGAAACACCCTGGTCCTATGTTAAGCTTTGAACTAAAAGACGGACTTGAAGCGGGAAAGAAATTTATTGATGCACTACAAATGTGTGTTCGAGCTGTTTCCTTAGGAACGGTTGATACCCTAATTTCTCACCCAGCATCTATGACACATTTTGGGGTATCTGCTGAGGAAAAAGCGAAGTATGGCATTACTGATGGACTGATTCGTATGAGTGTTGGAATTGAATACGTGGAAGACATCAAAGATGATCTTGATCAAGCATTAGAGATTAGTCAACGTTCATAATAAAAATTAAACTATGCGCCATCTACTCATTCTGTTATTCACACTTACTGTTGGAACCAGCATTGCACAAAAGAAAAAAACAGTAACTCATAATGAGCCTTTACAGGGAATTGATACAGCACTGGAACGTGTACTAAGAGAATTGAAAGCACCAGGAATGGCTGTTGCAGTTGTACACAAGAACCAAATTGTATTATCGAAAGGTTATGGTTTCAGCGATTGGGAAAATAAAATACCTGTAACTAATGAAACACCCTTTGCTATTGGCTCTTGTACAAAAGCATTTACTGCTGCACTCATGGGTGTGTTAGATAAAGAAGGAAAATTAAAGCTAGATGAAAAAGTACGCAAGTATCTTCCAGAGTTAACTTTCTTCAACGATGAAATGAATCAATACACCACTGTACGTGATGTAATTACCCACAGAACTGGATTACCTCGCCACGATTATTCATGGTATGGTTTTCCCAGCAAATCACGCGATAGTTTATTAAAGAGAATACAATACCAAGAACCTACTTTTGGTTTAAGACAAAGATGGCAGTACAATAATTTCATGTATCTGGTACAGGGAATGATTAGTGAAAAGCTGATGGGAAAAACATGGGAAGAAAATGTAAAAAATCACTTATTTGACCCATTACAAATGAAACAAACATATTTCTCTGTCAACCAACTTAGTAAGGATCCAAAAGGTGCAAGAGGCTATCAAGTTTGGAAAGATAGCCTTATTGAAAGAATGCCTTACTACGACATTGATGCTATGGGACCCGCAGGAAGTATTATTAGCAATGTAAAAGATTTATCCAATTGGCTCCAATTATGGATCTATGGCGGTAAGTGGAATGATAAAGAAGTACTTCCAACAACTTATGTACAGGAAGCAATGAGTGCTCAAAGTATCATCAGTGCAGGACTACCTGGAAAAGAAAAACCTGAATTGCATTTTTCAACCTATGGCTTCGGATGGTTCATGAGTTCTTATAAAGGCCATTACAGAGTGGAACATGGTGGTAATATTGACGGATTTAGTGCCAATATCGCTTTCTTCCCATCAGATAGTCTTGGCATCATTGTGCTAACCAATCAAAATGGTTCATCTGTAAACAGTATTGTTAGAAATATGTTGGCAGATAGAATGCTAGGACTGAAACAACACGATTGGCTTGGTGAAAAATTAGATGCCGATAAAAAAGCTAAAGAGTCTGCAAAAGCAGTTCAATCAACGGTTTCCTCCAACAAAAAGGAAGGAACTAAAACATCTCATCCCTTATCTGCATTCGATGGTCTTTATAGTCATCCAGGTTATGGAACAATAGACGTGGCTTATAAAAATGATTCTCTAAATATCAGTTTTGGTAAACACAACGATTGGCTAAAACATGTGCACTACAACATATTTCAGCCTTTCACTAAACATCCAATTCGCGGAATAGATACATCAGAAAACAGTCCAGCCAGAATTCATTTTACTATGAATGATGCAGGCGATATAGACGGATTATTGCTTCAGCTTGAACCAACCTTAGAAGCCTTAAAATGGAAACGCCAAGTGAGAGAAGTTGCAGTATCTGCTGATAATTTAAAAAAGTTTGAAGGCACTTTTGAATTTGCTCCTGGAGCCGAGGCAAAATTTTACTTAAAGAACAACGTACTATTTGCCTTCATTGCTGGGCAACCTGAATATGAATTGGTACCCGCTGGTAATAATAAGTTTGCACTGAAAGTGCTGAATGGCTTCTATACGGAATTTGAAATGGATAAAGATGGAAATGCTATTGCAGTTTCCTTCATCCAGCCAAATGGAACTTTTAAAGCCAAGAAGAAAAAGTAAGCAAATGGAAATAATCATTAGAAGAGCAGTAAAAGAAGATTGTGCAAGGCTATTAGAGCTCATTCAGGAGCTAGCTGTATATGAAAAGGCACCCAATGAAGTAACAGTGACTTTATCGCATTTTGAAGAAAGTGGTTTTGGGATAAACCCAGTTTGGTGGGCATTTGTAGCAGAGACCGAAGAATCTGGAAATAAAACAGTTGTTGGATTTGCACTTTATTATATCCGCTATAGCACCTGGAAAGGTCAATGCTTATATTTAGAAGACTTACTTGTAACAGAATCAATGCGCGGAAAAGGTGTTGGAAAACTACTATTCGACGAATTGCTTGAAGAAGTAAAACGAAAAGGACTAAAAAGGATGGTATGGCAGGTTTTAGAATGGAATGAACCAGCTATCAATTTTTATAAAAAGTACAATGCCAATTTAGATCCTGAATGGATCAATGGAATACTTGATATTTCAGCTTAGAATCAAAACTTCAACTATCATTGCATATCCGTTAAAAACATAAAAATTTGTGGCATGTTGCACTCACTCCACGTTCAGAATTACGCTATTATTGACGAATTGGATATCCAGTTTCATCCAGGATTAAACATCATGACCGGAGAAACCGGTGCTGGTAAAAGTATTTTGTTAGGAGCACTTTCATTGATTCTTGGTGAACGTGCAGATAGTTCTGTTTTGAAGCAAACAAATGCAAAATGTATTGTTGAAGGTATTTTTCATATTAAAGACCAGGCAGAGCAAGTATCTCATCTTCTAGAAAAATGGGAAATAGAAGATGCAGAGGAGCTTATTGTAAGACGCGAGCTAAGCGCTCAAGGCAAATCAAGGGCTTTTATCAATGATACACCTGTGAATTTGCAGCAACTAAAAGAACTGAGTGCTTCATTGGTAGATTTGCACCAGCAATTCGATACATTAGAAATTGCCTCTACTGCTTTTCAATTGAAAGTACTAGATGCAATGGCGGGTAACCAACCACGGCTAAATAATTATCAGCAAACATTTAAAAAATGGCAATTGTATCGAGATGAATGGAAGCGATTAGAGTCTATGCAAATGCAACAATCAAAAGAAATTGACTATAACCAATTTCTTTTAGATGAGTTAACTGAAATCAACCTCCAACCCAACGAGCTGGAAAAAACAGACCAAGAACTACAATGGCTTTCACAAACCGAATCTGTAAAAGCAGTTCTCGCATCTTTACAAGATGCTTGGCTTGATTCTGATAATGCACTGCTTCCAAAACTAAAGCAGCAAATCCAACAATTACAACCCTTTGCCGTAAATCAGCCAAACTTGCAACAAGCTTACGAAAGATTACAATCGTTATATACAGAGTGGACTGATATTGCATCTGATATTCAAACTGTCAATGATGACATAAATTATGACGCCGAAAAAATTAATCAGATGCAAGAGCGTCTCAATGCTGGTTATAAATTATTGAAGAAACACGGCGTTCAAACAACCGATGATTTGTTGGCTATACAATCAAAACTTGATGCTTCTTTACAAGCGCACGCCAGTTTAGATGAGGACTTAGAGAGAGCAAAAAAACAAACTGAAGTAACGCATCAGCAATTGCTGCAAGAAGGAAAACTATTATCTGATGCTAGAAAGGAACAAATACCTATACTCACAAAATCCTTAGATCAACTATTAAAAAAAGTGGGTATGCCAAACGCCTCTATTCAAGTAGCATTAGAAAGAGGTACTGAACAATTAGACGGCCTAGATCAAATTGATTTTTTATTTGATGCCAATAAGAGTGGCAAATTTGAGAAGATCCAAAAAGTTGCTAGCGGAGGCGAATTAAGTCGACTTATGCTCTGCATTAAATCGCTTGTAGCTGAAAAAGTAGCTTGGTCAACCATGATTTTTGATGAGATTGATACTGGTATCAGCGGAGAAGCTGCCAAACAAGTAGCCGACATTATGAAAAGCATGGGTAAAAACCGACAAATCATTTGTATAACCCACCAGCCACAGATAGCGGGAAAAGCTGATGCGCATTTTTATTTGTATAAAGAGGAACAAAACAAGGTCATTAATACGCGCATTCGCACATTAGATGAGGCAGGACGAACCATGGCTATTGCAAAAATGCTTAGCGGAGAAAATCCAAGTGAAGCAGCCTTAAATAATGCCCGGGAAATGATGCGATAATGGCTTAAAAGCTGGTGCTGTTCGTTCAAATGAGATATTTGTAGCATATTTGCTGAACAAATCAATGAATACTATGGCACACAAAATACTTGAAGGTAAGAGAGGAATCATCTTTGGAGCATTGAATGACCAATCTATTGCATGGAAAGCAGCCGAGCTTTGTCACCAAGCTGGTGCTTCAATTGTGTTAAGTAATGCCCCAATAGCTTTAAGAATGGGCGAAATCAACAAGCTTGCAGAAGCTTGTAATAATGCACCCGTTATTGGAGCAGATGTTACCAACATGGATGATCTCAAAAACCTTTTTGAGAAATCTATGGAGCACTTTGGCGGCAAAATTGATTTTATCCTTCATAGCGTTGGCATGAGTATGAATATTAGAAAAGGGAATACCTATACTGGACTTAATCACGAGTTTCAGCATAAGACCTTAGATATATCTGCAATGAGTTTACACCGGGTTTGCCAAACCGCTTATGAACTTGATGCTATGAACGATTGGGGAAGTATTGTTGCCCTTACTTATATTGCTGCACAAAGAGTTTTCCCAGACTACAACGAAATGGCTGATGCAAAAGCTTTACTCGAAAGTATTGCTCGCAGTTTTGGCTACCATTTTGGTGTTAGAAACAAAGTTCGTATTAATACGGTCTCTCAATCGCCTACAAGAACAACTGCAGGAAGTGGCGTGAAAGGTTTTGATGGATTTATCAACTATGCTGAAAAAATGAGTCCATTGGGCAACGCTTCTGCTGAAGATTGCGCAGCTTATTGTGTAAGTCTCTTCAGCGATTATACGAGAATGGTAACTATGCAAAATTTATTCCATGATGGCGGCTTCAGCTTTACTGGAGTAACACCCGCTGTAATTGAGCGCATGGAAGACTAATTTAAATTCTTTTCAATGGATACAATGGAATGGGTGGGACATGCAGGAGCTTTTTTAAGTAGCATAACTTTCCTACCTCAGGTTTACAAAACCTGGAAAAGCCGAAGAGTTGCTGATCTCAGCATGTCGATGATGCTGATCGTTTTTACAAGCACTATTATTTGGCTTGCCTACGGTCTATTTAATGAGAAAGGCATTTTACTTCCAGTTGTTATTTGCAACAGTATCATAATGGTATTAAGTGCATTACTCATTTATTTTAAAATAAGCTTTAGCAAAGATTCGTCTAACCAAGCATGATACTAGGAAAGAAACTTGTAATTGTATTACCTGCTTATAATGCAGCTCAGACCATCGAAAGGACATATAAAGAAATTCCATTCGATATTGTGGATGAAGTAGTTATGGTTGATGACTTTAGTAAAGACAATACTGTAACTGTTGCTAAAAATTTAGGGATCCAACATATTGTACAGCATGAGCAGAACAAAGGCTATGGTGGAAATCAAAAAAGCTGTTACAACAAAGCAAGAGAATTAGGAGCTGATATAGTTATCATGCTTCACCCCGATTATCAATACACCCCTAAGTTAATACATAGTATGGCTTATGTAATAGCGCAGGGATTGTATCCGGTTGTATTTGCCAGTCGTATTTTAGGAAAAGGTGCATTAAAAGGCGGAATGCCTTGGTACAAATATGTAGCCAATCGTTTATTAACCTTATTTCAAAATATTTTGATGTCGCAAAAGCTGAGTGAATACCACACTGGCTATCGTGCATTTTCAAAAGAAGTGTTGGAAAAAGTAAACTACAACTGCTTATCAGATGATTTTGTATTCGATAATCAAATGGTTGCACAAGTATTTTATGAAGGATTTGAAATTGGAGAAATTACTTGTCCAACAAAATATTTTGAGGAAGCCTCATCTATCAACCTAAAGCGCAGTGCTATTTATGGCCTTGGTGTTATTTGGGTAAGTATTCAATATAGACTTAACAAGTGGGGCATCATTCAATCACACTACTTGGCAGGCAGTACAGGTCGACGTTCATAAAAGGAAAAGCCGTTCTTACTGTATAATAATTTTGCATCAGGCAAAGTTTGCTTAAGTTCCTCTTCTTGGGTAATCTTCACACTAATATAAACCGGCTTATCTACTGCACCTTTTAATAGCCACTCGGATTCATGATACTTAGGATTCTTAGGTGGCTGAATTTTCCCATAGAAATAATGTGTGTAGGTTTTATAGCCAAAGGATGTTAAATACACATCTTGTCCTTGCTTGCTTTCCCAAAATTCAATGTTTGCACGCTGGCTGTAGCCTTCTACACGTTTAATATAGAAAAACAATCCCGCTTGCACCCAAATTGCAGCTCCCCAGAAAAGAACCTGTATAGCTCGCATCCACTTATTTTGTTGTTGCAACCAGGTAAACAACATCAATACAACCAACATCCAGAGTGCAGGCAGCCATTCCCAGCCTGACCATGTAACATCAGCCGCAAGATTGGCCTGTGCAAAAGGATCTGCTTCTAACAAGGGCTTGAGTTCATCAATGTTCTGTCCCAAATAAGCAAACGCTATTGGAACCAGCAGATATGGTAATGCTGTTAACCATAGTATATATTTAACCCATGCAGCATAGCGCCATTTATTTGCAATAATTCTATCAATACTCAAAGCAGCTAAAAAGCTCATTGGGAAATAACAGAGCGATGAATAATGAACAATTTTTGTATTCACCAAAGTGAAAAGGATTAGTACCACCCAAAACAAAACCTGCATCCATTGCTTCATTGTTGCTAACAATTCACTTTTCGTTTCTCTTTGAAAGAAACCAAAAATCATAAATGCAGCCATTGGAAAACAACCCCACAAAAGCACCACAAAATGATACATTAAAAATCCACCATGACCTGCATCTGGAGTAGTTAACAATGCCCATTGACGAATGGTAAATTCAACAATAAACTTTTCTCCATTCACCATAAAATTATATCCCATCCACAGCGCTGTTGTTAGGATAACCGAGCAACCATAATGAAAAAGTTGAGCAAAACTAAATGGCCCTCTAAATAATTTCATAGCCAAGAGCACAAACACCATAAGTCCAGTAATTAACAGAGCTACAGGACCTTTTGTAAGGATGCCTAGTCCCGTTGCTACTCCAGCCAACCACATCCATTTGAGATGTCTATTGCCTTTCTTTTTTTCTTGTACACCTCTAAACAGTCCTAATATTCCTAAGAAAATAAAAAAGTTGAACCAAGGATCTATAATACCGCTCTTGAAATAAAGATGGGGTAATACAGAGCCAGTGTATACCAGCGCCCACAAATAACCTAATCTTGCGCCTCCCATTCCACTCCCCCATCTAAACAAACAAGCTAGTGTTATTGCTCCTAAAATTGCATTAGGAAAACGTGCAGCAAATTCATTTACGCCCCAAATCATCATACTGCCCGCTTGAAGCCAAAAAAACAGCGGAGGCTTTTCAGTAAAAGAAACAAAGTTGATAAAGGGCTCTTGGAAATTGTTGAGCAAAACCATCTCACGAGCAATCTCAGCGAAATTAATTTCATCCCAATCGAACAGATGCACATTTCCATTGAAAGGAATAAACAGCAGAGCACCTATTAGTGCCCAAAATAAGGTTCCACCTGCTTTGCTTAATTGCATGCTGCAAAATAACCTAAAAAAAGAGAACCGCCCTAGGGCGGTTCTCTTTATAATTTGGTTGCTTTTAGTATTCGTCTTCGTTGAACATGAAGTCCTCTTGGCTTGGGTAATCAGGCCAAATATCTTCAATGCTCTCGTACACTTCTCCTTCATCGTCTAACTCCTGTAAGTTTTCTACCACTTCCAAAGGAGCGCCCGAACGTATAGAATAATCAATTAATTCATCCTTTGTAGCAGGCCAGGGTGCTTCTTCGAGGTAACTAGCTAATTCGAGTGTCCAAAACATACGCCTTGATTTTTGTGCAAATGTAACCGTATAAACGAAATTTCCAAATCTAGGTTTACACACAGTATGTAAAGATTTTGATAAAATAAAGCTGTGGTGACTTGTATCTTGTAAGTTTACAGCGAAAAGAAATGCAGAAATGATCTTAAAAGCCACTAATATTCAAAAAAAATACGGCTCTATACAGGTGCTGAAAGGTGTAGATATTGAAGTTGCGGAAGGAGAAATTGTTTCCATTGTTGGTAGCTCTGGAGCTGGAAAAAGTACCTTACTCCATATTTTAGGCACCCTTGATAAGCCAGATAGTGGTCAATTAGAAATTTGTGGTACAGCCCTTCATCAATTGAGTCCAAAAGATTTGGCTCAATTCAGAAATAAACATATTGGTTTTGTCTTTCAATTCCATCACCTATTACCCGAATTTACAGCCTTAGAAAATGTGTCTATTCCTGGTTGGATTGCTGGTAAAAAGCACAGTGAGGTAGAACAACATGCAAAAACTATTTTAGCTGAACTTGGACTTTCAGAAAGAATGCAGCACAAGCCTGGTGAATTAAGTGGAGGTGAACAACAAAGAGTTGCTATAGCTAGAGCCATGCTTAACAAACCCAACATTATTTTTGCAGATGAACCAACAGGTAATCTCGACAGTGGTACTGCACATGAATTTCATACATTGCTGTTTAAACTCAGAAAACAGTTTGGTCAAACATTCCTGTTAGTAACGCACAACGAGGAACTAGCAGGTATAAGTGACCGTATTATTCATATGAAAGACGGAAGAATTAGCTCTTTACCCTAGGCTTCCATGGAATTTCAGCAACTTGTAAAAGGTGTCCAATATACCGAGCTAATACAAACAAATAATCGCTTAAGCGATTGATATATTGAATTACTAAGGGCTCAATAAACATACCCTCTTCTTTCATTTGCACACAAATTCGTTCTGCCCTTCTGCACACACAGCGAGCCACATGTGCTGTTGAAATAGCTGGATGCCCCCCAGGCAAAATGAAAAATTTCATCGGTGGAAGAGATTCATTCATACGATCAATTTCTTGTTCAAGAAATTGCACATCAGAACCCAGCAAATCTGGAATTTTCATGAGTGGCTCCTTATCTGGATCACAAGCCAAAGATGAACCAATGGTGAATAATCTATCTTGAATTTCTTTTAATGTTGCCTTGCTGGGTAAATCTTCTATCTGATCTGCTACCCAGCCTATATATGAGTTAAGCTCATCAATAGTTCCGTACGATTCTATGCGAACGTGTGACTTAGGGACTTTGGTACCTCCAATTAATGAAGTTTTACCTTGATCGCCAGTTTTGGTATAAATCTTAAAAGCCATAATTGTTTCTCCTAGGGATAAGAGACAAAAGTAATGACCGATTGTTCATGAAAAACAAAAAACAATGAATGTGGAAAGTATGTGTTTGAAGCCTAGTGAGCAAAAACGCGTTGCTCCTGTAGGGTATCGCTTTCTATGACCCCATCTCTCAAACGCACTACTCTTTTAGCATAAGCCGCAATATCTTCCTCATGTGTAACCAAGATAACCGTATTTCCGGCAGCTTGAATTTGACCGAAAATTTCCATTACCTCTTTTGAAGTTTTTGTATCTAAGTTTCCTGTTGGCTCATCTGCAAGCAAAATAGATGGTCTATTCACCAGTGCACGCGCAATAGCCACACGCTGAATTTGTCCCCCACTAAGCTCATTTGATTTATGGTGGCTTCTTTCCGCTAAGCCTACTTTACCTAAAGCCTCCAATGCCCTTTCCATTCTTTCTTTCTTACTGATCCCGGCATAAATCAATGGCAATGCAACATTCTCAGCTGCGCTTAATCGGGGCAATAAGTTAAATTGTTGGAATACAAATCCAATTTCCTTATTTCTGACTTCTGCCAATTCATCATCACTCATTTTTGAAACATCCTTACCATTCAATACATATTTACCGTCAGTAAGTGTGTCCAAACATCCAAGAATATTCATTAAAGTACTCTTTCCACTCCCTGAAGGCCCCATTAAAGCAACATATTCATTTTTATGTATATCTAATGACAATCCTTTCAAAACAGGGATAGCCTGAGCCCCCATGTAATAGCTTTTTTGAATATTTTCTAAGTGAATGATGCCGCTCATAACTGTTATTTTCTGATGACTTTTGGAACTTGAAAAAATGAACCGTCCGAAACTGGTGCCTGATTTACCACTTCTTTTTTATTTAAAGTTGGCTGAAGCTCGTCTGCTCTAAGCCTTTGCTGCTGTTCTTCAACCAAATGAGTTAATGGCTCCACACCAGTTGTATCTAACTCTTGCAAGCGCTCTACCATTGTAAACATGGCATGCATATGTTGCAACAATTGCTCCTCCTCATGCTCAGATATCTCAATCTGCGCTAGCTTAGCCAATTTGTGCAATTCTTGGGAAGTTACTTGCATATTCCAAAAGTAAATGAAACTATTAAGGTTTAAATCGAAATGGGTTAAAAGGCTTAAAAAAGTGAAATCTAGTAGGAATGAGTTATCAACGGGAAATTTTCTGCCATAAATGCGATTGAAAACCCATGTAAAAAGAAAGAAAACCCCAACTTATAGCAAGTTGCATCAAAGGAAAATAAACCAAATAACGAGCAATATTATTTAAAATAGGTAACCGCAAATGAGCTACTTGAATAATAAATAAGAACATCCAAACTATTAAACCGAGCTGCATGAAATTGTTATTTTGCGTAAAACTATCTAACACAAAAACAGCTATCCAAACTTGAATAAGTATTGGAAAAACTAACCATCTAGCAATCTTGCGCTGCCAAAAATGAAGGTTCAAGCGAAATGAACCAAACGGAAACCACCCAATAAATGTTAGCAACTGAGCAGCGCCCCTTCCTATTCTAATTTTTCTTTGGAATTCCTGAAATAGATTCCCTGATGCAGCTTCTGTAGATATAGCTTCATGCACATACTTCAACTTACCTCCTTTTTGAATATGACTAATACTTTGAAACAAATCGTCTAATATAATCTGCTCTGGAAGAGGATTATAATGAATTCGTTTCATGGCAATTAGCTCCCCTGTTGCTGCAAAAAGACAGTTATTACTTTGCTCTTGCAACTTAATTCGATGCTCATAATTCCAATAAATAGACTCGGCGCCAACCAGTGTTGGTTTATCCTTAACTAGCTTTCTTCCAAACACCATTGTAACGGTTGCATGCTCTAAAATTGCGTCTACCATTTTTCTCACCACACTCGCTTCTATACGAATGTTTGCATCTAAAAAAAATATCATTTCTGAACTAGATAGTGCAACAGCCTTATTCAAGGCTTGAGCCTTTCCTTTTCTTTCTAATGAGTGCAGCACTTGAACATTTTCTGGAAGATTAGTTTTAAAGTTCTCAGGAATTGACCCGTCAATCACTAAAGTAATATGTATAAGATTAGGTGGATAGTTTTGATCAAGACAGTCTTTAACTAATAGATTTAGGTTTTGAAAGTCTAGATAAGCAGGAATAATCAGGTTAACTGATGGAAGTGGGAGGTTGCTTTTTATTTCTATTGCTTCCCTTTCATTTGTAGATACGGGAAAGCAGCAGGAGTAAAGCTTGTATATCCAAAGCCCAACTAAAAACACTAAAATTGTGAACCACAACATGTTACGCAAATGTACCTTTTTCGTTTTTGGTAAAATGATTAATCTATTCTAACCGAACATAGGATTTAAGGAAAATTTTAAGATAGTCACTATGCACATTGTGTTAATAATTTAGTAATATTACACATGTGAAATGTTTAACTTCACAAGCAAGTTCTTTAAACCACGTCAACAAATCCCCCGTAATATGTTGGTTGTATCCTTACTGGCCGTGTATCTGCTGTGCCTGTTTTGGGCTTACAAAGGTGCTGCTGCCATTGATGAATGAAATGCTTGGCTTAAATCCAATGCCCCCAAAGTGCAGTAAACAACTGCACTTTTTTTATGCTATTTTCGGAGTATGAAAAAGTTAACTACTACTTTTTGTTTTCTATTTGTAATCGTCTCATTGTTTGCCGCAAGGGTTGATTCTCTTCAAGTATACAGTGTTTCTATGAAGAAGCATGTTCCTGTTGTGGTAGTAATGCCTACTGAAGGAATTGCAGCTGATAAAAAAGTTCCTGCGCTATACTTACTTCACGGTGCTTTTGGAAAGTATAATAACTGGATCATAAAAGTTCCCGCAATTAAACAATTGGCAGACAAATATGGAATGATGATTGTTTGTCCCGATGGAGGCCATACAAGTTGGTATTTTGATAGCCCAATTGATAGTACTTATCGCTATGAGACTTTTATAACTAAAGAACTTATTGCTTACATAGATACCAACTATCCAACGATTGCTAATAGAAATGGCAGAGCCATTACAGGATTAAGTATGGGTGGACATGGAGGTATCTTTCTAACCTATCGTCACCCAAATTTATTCAGTGCTTGCGGAAGTACTAGCGGAGCATTACATGTAAGTGTCATTACAAGAGGATACGATGTTGAAAAAAGACTGGGCGACCCTGCTGCAAATTCTAGCTATTGGAAAGACTGGAGTGTTTTGAATATTATTGAAAACAAACCAATAGAAACTTTCAAAATTATCATCGACTGTGGAACGGAAGATCGCGTGCTACCCATGAATAGAGCTGTGCATGAAAAAATGTTACAACTAAAAATTCCGCATGAATATATAGAGCGACCAGGCGGACATGACTTCAACTATTGGGCAGAATCAATTCATCACCAAGCACTTTTCTTTTACAGGCATTTTCAATCGGTAGCTGGTTCTTAAGCTTGAACTAAAATACCTTTTTCCTCTTGTTGAATGATCCTTCCAATGGGAGCTAATTCATGATGTTGATATTCTTTACAGATTGAATAAAATGTTTCTACTTCATTAGGATCAACTGCAATTAATAGTCCTCCATTTGTTTGAGGATCAGGCAAAATTTGAAATGCTTCCATCATTGGAACGCCCTGTTGAATTTGAATTGAACTTGAATAGGCATTCCAATTTCTATACGTAGCATCGGGAACTATTTGTTGCTGCATATATATTTTAGCTTCCTCAAGAATAGGCAAGCTTGTATAGTTAAGTACAGCCGTAAGACCACTGCCTTGAGCCATCTCTAAAACATGTCCTGCCAAACCAAAGCCAGTAACATCAGTCATGGCATGAACTCCATCCAATTGTCCTAATGCGCCACCTAACGAATTCAATTTTATTAACTGATTATTCAACACCTCATGATGCGATTCATGTAATAATCCTCGCTTAGCAGCGGTTGTCATAATACCAACACCCAAAGGCTTAGTCAGAAAAAGTAGATCTCCCTCTTTGGCAGTTGAGTTCTTCTTGATAAACTGATCTTTAGATTCGCCAGTTACATGTAATCCAAAAAAAGGTTCTGGAGATTCAATGCTATGTCCGCCTGCAAGAGGTATTCCAGCCAAGTCACAAATACTCCTAGCGCCCTTTATAACTTCTCCCGCAATAGCGGGCGGCAATTTTTCAATTGGCCAACCTAAAACAGCTGTAGCAAGTAATGGTCTTCCTCCCATTGCATAAACATCACTCAATGCATTTGCTGCTGCAACTTGACCATATATGAAAGGGTCGTCAACTATGGGAGTAAAAAAGTCAACCGTACTAATCAATACTCGATCACCGTCTAACCGATATACAGCTGCATCATCGTTTAAATCAAATCCAACCAATAAACGTACGTCATGTTGTGCAGGTGATTCCGCTAAAATTTCTTTGAGAACTTGTGGACTAATTTTACAACCACATCCTGCTCCGTGAGCAAACTGTGTGAGTCTTATTAGATCTTGTTGCGACATAACTATATATTTTTCTGAACCCAATCAATTAAATATGCTGCTCTACTACTATAAGGAATTTCATCAACCCGAATTTCATACGTTGAAGAAACTCCATCTTTACTACTTCTATCATAAAAACGGTCGTAGTAGGATAACAAAATATGAAAAGCCGACTTTACTTGATTTTCTAAAAGAAAATTCACAACTTCTTTGGTGTACAATCCTCCTAATCTTTTTCTAATTCGCAACACTGCATGAACCAGCGCTTCTTTCTCATAATAACCATATTCAGCAACAACTTTTTCCAATCTTTCTTCAAAAGAGACATGCATGAATAGGTTTGGAGCAGATTTCATTTGTTGATAAATAGCCGATGGAATATTCAATTGACCAATACGTTGGCTTTCACCTTCAACCCAAATCCACTTTTTATTACGAATGATACGGAGCTTTTCTGCATCATGTAATGCCAATGCTAATTTATTTTCAAACTGCTCTGCACTGTCTTGAGGCGGCAGCCCTAAATTACCAAATGCCGATCCCTTATGACCAGCGATTTGTTCTAGATCAACAATGACTTCACCTGCTTGAGCCAACTGTTGTAATAACTCTGTTTTACTACTCCCAGTGTATCCACCTAGTACAATAATTGGATACGACCGATGAAACTGTTGCAATACCCAGTTGCGAAATGATTTATATCCACCATCAAGCTGATATACTTTCCAACCGTACAAAGCTAACAACCAACACATGGCTTCACTGCGCATTCCTCCGCGCCAACAATGAACCAACAGCTCTTTATTATTAGGGAATAATTCCTCTGCTTGTAAAACAAAGGATTTCATTTTTGGACCAAAATAATCTAGCCCAACTTGAATTGCTTTTGAAGAACTTTTTTGTTTATAAGTGAGCCCAATTTCATGTCTTTCTTCATTATTAAAAATAGGAAGTGAATACGCAGATGGAATATGTGCATGCGCATACTCATTGGGGCTTCTTACATCTATAACTGGCCAAATATCACTTTGCGCTATATAAGTCTCCCATGATACAGTTTGAAAGGACATATACCAAATGTAGCATAGAAATGAATACTTAACGGCCATTAAATTCACTTAGCATTGTACGGACTTGTTGTTCTTCATCCGAATCAAGTCTTTTATTTTGCGTAAGCCGGTCGTTACTCCAAATACCTGCTTTTTTTATTTTGTCTGACTTTGAAAAAACTGCCCCAACCCCAACTCTAATATCCTCATCCCACCAACCAGCATAACGATCTCCATTTTTGAAAAAGTAAACACCTTTTCCAGCTCTTTTATTTGAACTAAACTCACCATGATATATTTCACCATTTGCAAAACGATAAATCCCAAGTCCCTCTTTTAATCCTTCCGACCATAACCCTTCATATTTATGGCCAGTTTCCCAAATACCCATTCCGAATCCACTTGCCTTTCCATTTTTTATTTCTCCTACATACTGAATTTTGGCCCCTTGTGGACTATTAAAAAATAAGATACCAGTTTGTCTTTCCTTAGATGCTAAAATTTGCAAAAGAGAATCACTGGTTTTTTTAAACTTCTCCAATTCAGACTCTGCTAATTCATTTTTCATTGCAAGCCAAGTGGCCACTTGCTCTAAAGAATCTTTTTCATTAGAAAATGTTTTTTAAAAGCTGCTATTATTATCTTGTTGCGATACAGTAATTTTATTTTTATCATTCTTTTGAAGAATCATACCTTGATTTGATGAGGAGTGATTTGTTTGAATCATTTTCAAGTTCTCTAATAACATAACCAACATTGTATCATTAGCACCTTTTGCCAACTCTATCCATTTCCCATACATTAAAGTATCATACAAGGAATGAGAATAAACGTTTGAAGGCGCATTCATTTCATTTAAGATAGCTTCCCTTACACTTCTGTTTGACTCATCAAAATTTGGATGATGCTTTAAATTCCAAACCCAAATAGAAAGCAATGCAATTATTATTGTTAACAGTAAGTAACCAATATATTTTCTCATAAACTTTAATCTGTGAATTGAACTTTAGTAGCATCAGCTTTTCCTAAGCCCTTCAATTGATCAATAAACAACGTGAACATCACGCCTCTCCCTCTATCGAATTCAAACCCTGTTGCCCCCCTTGTTCTAATTCTATCAACATATCTCAATTCAACACGTGCAGTATTCCAAAAACGATACCCTACACCTGCATAAAAACGATTTTGATTGAATGTATTTAATACCACATTTTTTCCAAAGTTGATGCCAATCTCATTAGACATCATTGCATACATGTTATTGTTCTCATAAAAATCCTTTCCTAAAAAAGTATAGCGAAGTCTATATCTTATCCTAAATCTATTTAAATAGCGCCATGAATCAGAAGTAGGATTTTCTTGCCAACGTAGTTCATATCTATATCTCCAAGTATGCATAAAACGGGGATTGCCCGGTTTAAAATGATGAAAATATTGAATGGTTGTTCTCCATTCTGAATAAGGAACTCGATCAAAGTCTTCTGGCTTTCCTAAATATTCATGTGTGCGCATATAACCAATAGGACTGATACTTAGTCTAGCATTAGGTGAAAACTGATAGTTAATCCATGGTCTGAAACTTATGCGAAGAGGTTCGGCAAAAGGATTATTGTTATCAAATCCAGATTTTCTCCTATATACCAAATCAGCACCCCACCCCCACTGATCTTTTTTGTCAAGCTGATTTACCTCAATTTTAGACCAGAGAACTGTGTGTGGATAGACAATTTTTTGCGATTGCGATAGACCGATTTTTATTAAGAAAATACTACAAATTACACTGAAGACGGTATATTTTGAAACCATATCCTCGAAATATCAAATATGGTGCCTGAAAAACTTAAAAAATAAAATTTAAAAAAATATCTACATAATGCAATCAAAACAAGTTCACTAGTCTACTTTAATACAAGTTAAAATTGAACAAGTCCTTGAGATTATCTAATTGTTACTTTTTGAAGAAATCCCGTCACTTATTAATCATTGCTATTCAAATAAATAGATTTGTAAAGAATCTATAATTATGAGAAACAGGCAGTTAGAATTTATTGAAAAAGAACTTAATATTCTTTCTGAGGAAATGGAGCTGATTTCAAAAAATAAAGAAAAGTATTCTAGTGAAATTCATCCAAAACAATTATTAGCCTTTAAAAACCTTCTTCATTATTTATACTTAAGAAGTAAAGACATTAGAGAACTACAACAAAAACTTCACTTAAATGGCTTTTCCTCACTCTCAAATTCAGAGAGTCACATACACTGGCATATACAAGTTATCCTGCAAAGACTTAGAGATAAAAATAATTTTAAAAAACTCTCAAATTGCAATTACGCTTCGGCATCAAAAAGCTTAGAATTGAATAGAAACATTTTATTTGGTGAAAAGCCTGGCCAAAATACACCCCATTTGATGGTTACTATGGATGCATCTTTTTTAAATGATGTAAATTCTATTGAGCTATTATTAAAAAATGGAATGAACATCGCACGAATTAACTGTGCGCATGACACAATGGATATTTGGCTTAAATTGATCCAGAAGATAAAAAGAGCCTCAAAAGCAACAGGTATTCAATGTAAAATATATATGGACCTAGCAGGTCCAAAAATTAGAGTTCAACTTTTAAATAATGGCAAAGAAGATGGAAAAATAAAAGTAAAAGAAAATGATATAGTTTGGCTTTCAGAATCTAATGCCGGTTTTGATTCTAAAGATATTGTAATCAGTCCAACCGAAATTGGAATTATTCGTTTTCTTAATGAAAAGGAAAGAATCTATTTCGATGACGGTGTTATTAAAGGAATAATTGAAAAAAAATTAAAGAATAGAATAGCTATAAGAATAACTCGAATTTCTTCATCAAAAAGAACAATTAAAAATGGAAAGGGGATAAATTTTCCCGATTCTACCATAGAAATAAACTCTTTAACCGAGTTTGACACTTCTTGCCTTCCTTTTATTTGTAAATATGCCGATTTAGTAGGTTACTCTTTTGTTCGATCTAAAGATGACATCGTTTTATTACAAAAAACTCTACAAAGTTTTTCAATTGAGCCACCTAAAATAATTATAAAAATAGAAACAAAAGAATCGGTTGAACAGCTCCCTAGTCTAATTATTGCAGGTATGCAACAATCTGCTTTTGGTATTATGATTGCTAGGGGAGATTTAGCGGTAGAAGTTGGTTTTGAGAGAATGGGAGAATTACAAGACGAGATTCTAAGAATTTGTGAAGCAGCACATGTCCCTGTTATTTGGGCTACCCAAGTACTTGAAAATTTAAACAAATCAGGATTAGCAACTAGGTCTGAAATCACTGATGCAATTCATTCAACTGAAGCCGAATGTGTGATGCTTAATAAGGGTAAGTACACAGAAAAAGCTTTGAGTACTTTATTGAATATTTTCAAAATAAATTTTGACCATTACCAAAAGAAAAGAGGAACTTTTAGACAACTCAAAATTGCTTCAACTTTTTTTGACATCCAATCTAATTCAAAAATGAATTAAACTATAGCTATTAAAATAATCTGAAAAAAATATAAATGTCAAAACTCAGCACTAATTAAATAAATGCTAGCTTATTTTTTGATACTTGTAGTATATAATATTTGACCTAAATGATTAATAAATTGAACTATTAATTCAGAAGAAGAAACTGACACACTCGCAAACCCATGTTCTGATGCTACAAATTTTGTTTTTAAATTATTTGTAACTGGCCTTACTTCACTTCCTGCACCAGAAATAAACTGATGAAGTGTTTTACTAAGCATATCATGTTCTAAATGATGCTCATGACCAGAGAAATAAACATCAACTCCATGCTTAATTAATATGGGTTCCAAAAGATTGGCAACATCTTCTGTTAATCCCTTCCTTTTACCTGCCGAGTATAGAGGATGATGACCAACTACAATTTTCCAAGTAGCATTACTATTAGCAGAAAGAACCGAATCTAACCATTTTATTTGTATAATAGTATCTCTTGAGTGATTTAATACATTTGTCCTAAACAAATCTTCCTCGTCTGTATAATATTTTTTCTCAAAAGGATTTGTATCTAAGTAAATAAAAACTATATTGCTGTTATCATTAAGCCTCTTATTTACAACAAAATACCTACTTGGCATTTTCCATCTTCTACTAATTGAACTATATTCAATTTGAGCATATGGATTCTCTTTATAATCATGATTACCTAGTACTACGTACCAGTCCTCTTGTAAACTGTGTGCTGTATAGATATCTTCAAATGATTTCGTCCAATGAGGATCATAAATACTTTTAACACCTTTTGGATAAAAATTATCTCCTACAGATATGACAAATGCTGCATCATTCTGTTTAGCAGCTTTACCCATTTGTATGGCCGTTTCCTTTTGTTGATACTCCCCATTTCTTCCCCAGTCCCCAACAACCAAGAAATTAAGCCCTTTCTTTAAAGACTTAAGTCCTCTTATTTCTTCAGAAGATTGTGCATTAATTTGATTATCAATTAACAGAAAAAAAGAAATCAATAAAAGAATACGCATAAAAAAGGTTTAAACTACATGTGTGCCTCCCTTAGGAAGCACACATGAAAATAATTATTTACTTGGTTATATCAAATTTCAAACCAGTATTCCACCTAACCTGATAGAATTCCAATTGTGCAGTTCTTTCTTTGGATCCTTGGAAATAACGTAAAGGTTGATTTGTAATATTATTGATCTCAGCAAACCATCTTAATCTAGGTGTAATTGCATAAGAAGCATTTGCATCTAAAAAGAATTGCTTATCATAAAATCTATCTTCAAATGCTTCTGACCCTAATTCATCTATGTATGAAGCAGTAAAGTTTGCAGCAATCCTAGCAATAAATCGCTTATTCTCATAGCTCAATGAAGCGTTTAACATATGAGGTGCTGTTCCTGGTAACGATATTCCAGTCCTTTTTTCTCCATCTGCATTGAATATCCCATCAGCCCTGCTTTGGGTATATGTATAATTAAAATATACTCCAAAACCTTTCCAAAATCCAGGAAGAAAATCAAGTTGACGCTGATATGCAATTTCAAATCCGTATAAATTCACTAAATCTCCATTGCGTGTCTGTCTATAATCCCAATTTGATCCTGCAGGAATTGGATTTGTTTGATTAGGAAATTCCTGACTGAAGTTATTTGAATTATAGGTAGTAGTTCTATATGTATAAAAGAAATTGGTCAATCGCTTGTAAAAAACACCTCCAGATATAATACCTACACTTTTAAAGTAACGCTCAGCCATCAAATCTAAATTTGAACTTACAGTTGGCTTTAATGAAGTGTTTCCCACAAATATTTCTTCATCTGAAACATTCACATTAATAAAAGGAACTAAATCGAAATATCTTGGTCTTGCCATAGTATTGGTCCAAGCACCACGAATTACAAAATCTCTATTTATTTCATACTTTAAATTAATGTTCGGTAAAACATTTGTATATGCATCAGGTTCAGAAACAACTTTACCTTCACTTGTACTTCCATTAATTCTATTTCCAACGTATCTAACATTTGTTTGTTCAGCTCTTAATCCAATAATAGCGGTAAGTTTATTTGAGAACTTTTGCTCAATACTTATATAGCCACCGGCAATTTTTTCATCTGCCTCATAATTAGATGCTAAGTATTCCTCTGGTCTATCTTGTGGAGTAAAAAGAGAAGTATTATACAAATCTAAATTTCCAATAAACATTGGGTTTACAAATTTACCTGCTTGGTATTTACTACCTGGATTGAAATTAGGATTTGTTAAGTCTAATAAGTTGAATAGCTGTCCCATATTTGCCAATAATCCTGAACTACCTGCATTTATTCCAGCTCTATTATACTGTGTGTATTTTAATTCACGAGACTTTTCCTTAACACTATATCTAGCACCAAATTTCAAAACTGCATTTTTTTGATTTGAGATCAATTTAACTGGAACTCTAAAATTGATTTTGTTATTCCAATCTGTCTCAAAAATATCTGTATCAAGCTCCCATAACCTTCTGAAACCATAGGTACTTAAAGCAGGCTGATTAACAAATGTAATATTAGGTCTCTCTGGATCAGCAATATCCATATTTACACCTTGCACGGCTGTTTGAAAGTCTAAGTAACGCTCAAAGGGTCTAACTTCTGAAGCCCTAGAATATGTACTACTCCAGTTTATTTGTATAGAAGAACCAAGAATATGCTCCCCCTTTAATGAATAAGAATTAACTTTTTGAGCCTCTAATCTTGCATTTTTAACACGAACATTATTTATTCCACCTTTAGTTTCAACTCTAGCTCTACCTCTGAAAGTTCCGTCAGCTTGTTCTGCAATATCACGCATTCTAATTCTAAATCTATTCTCCCAATCATCTCTACTATTATTCATAACATTAAGTATAATAGTATTCTTTTTATTAATTTTCCAATCTGATGTTACTTGAAAGCTTCTTCTCATCCTTCTAACGTCATATATGCGAATATCGTGCTCAGTTAAATAGAGTTTGCCAGAATTAGTTCTTCCCCATACAGCTTCAATGTTATCGCTACCGTAAACGTTATCGTTAATATTTAAACTAGCTATTATACCAAGTTTTTTATTAAAAATTCTTCCTCCTGCAACTAATGCTGCATTTGCTAATGCACCATTACGAATGGGATTGTATCCGAAACTACCCGTACCACTTAATCTGAATTTACTAGGAGCCGAGCGTGTTACTAAATTAACACTACCACCTATTGCATCAGGTTCCATATCTGCTGTAACAGTTTTATTAACCTCAACTATCTGAACCATATCGGCAGGGATTAAATCCATTTGAATTCTCCTGTTGTCACCTTCTGCCGAGGGTATTCTATCGCCATTTAAAGTAACTGAATTTAATTCAGGAGCTAGACCACGAATAATAATATCCCTTGCCTCACCTTGATCGTTTTGCATAGTCACACCGGGAACACGCTTTAATGCATCTCCAATATTAGCATCAGGAAAACGACCTATCTGATCAGCACTAATGATATTAGCAATATTGCCCCCATTTTTTTGTTGATTCAAGGCTTTGGCTTGCCCTTTTAAACGGTCGCCTAAAACAACAACACCTTTAAGTGTTGTAACCCCAGATTCTAATTTAAAAACGAAATCTTGGATTCCATCTTTAATTTCAATATTTGAATTGAACTCTTGATAACCTATGTAAATAATCTTAATTGGGTATTTACCTTTCTGAACTTTGAAAAAACGAGCAATACCAGAAGCATCTGTTACCGAATTTAAATTTCCGGAACCAATTTGAACGGATGCTCCTGGAAGATTTAAATTATTTTCATCCGTTACTTTGATCTGCAAAACTGCTGAACCACCAGATTGGGTAAATGCTTTATAGCTAATAAATGAAACAAAAAGCATTAAATATGTTGCTAGCTTTTTCATGAGTTGTTTACTTGGTTAATTTAAAATTGAAGCAAATATATCTTCCTAGTACTTACTCAATGGCTAGCTTACGTTAACAGTTTATTATGGAATCATTACTAAAATTTAACATTACTTTTTTACATCTATCTAGTCTCTACTTTAAAATATTACACTTAACCATGAACTTCACTGATTGAACAAACTTGAGTGTCCATACTTATTTTCTTAAAAGAAAGTAATTTAATTTATTTAAAGTACTTTATAATTTTAAACATCACTTCCCAATACAAAACTTACTAAAAATATAATCCAACTGATCTTCATGAGAAATTTGCCCAGTTATTTCTCCCAAATATTGTAAACACTGACGTATATCAATTGCCATTAAATCACCCGGCACTCTTTCTTGTGCGGCTTGTTCCACATCTACTAAAGCTGAATAAAGTTTTTGTAGTACTTCAACATGACGCGCATTGGTTACTAACGTTGTATCTCCATCTACTTTTCCTGTTTGAACACAAGCTACCATTCTAGCTCTTAATTCATCTAATCCCACTCCATGCTTTGCGGAAATAAAAATATTATTTTCAACAGAAAAGTTAGTTGTATGATTTTGATCTGCTTTATTACCAATATAAACCACTGGTGCTCCTGACTCTGCTAAACGTGTACTCATTTCTTGAATGTCTTGTTTAGTTTCAGTTGCAACATCATAGACATACAAAATCAAATCGGCTTCTTTAATTTTCTGTAGACTTTTCTCAACACCAATTTGCTCAATCATATCACTTGTATGCTCACGTATTCCTGCAGTGTCAATTAAACGGAATACAATTCCATCAATTTGTAAGATCTCTTCAATTGTATCTCTTGTAGTGCCAGCAATATCACTAACAATAGCCCTATTTTCATTCAATAAAGCATTGAGTAATGTGCTTTTACCTGCATTTGGCTTTCCAACAATAGCAACACTTACTCCTTGTTTAATTACATTGCCCCATTGAAAAGATTGAAGCAATTCATGTACATGTTTTTTGATAGTAGAAATTAACACTATCAATTCTTTTCTATCTGCGAATTCAACATCTTCTTGCGAAAAGTCAAGTTCTAATTCAATTAATGCTGAAAATCGGATGAGCTCTTCTCTCAATTGCATCAATATTTTTGAAAACCCACCTCTTATATGATGCAGTGCTTGTCGCGCGCTCGCTGCATTACTACTTGCTATTAAATCGGCTACTGCTTCAGCCTGTGTCAAATCCATTTTTCCATGTAAAAAAGCACGTTGTGTAAATTCACCTGGACGAGCCATTCTTGCCCCCAAATGAGTGATGGCCTGCATTACTCTTTGTAGGATAAAGGAAGACCCATGACAACTAATCTCTACTACATCTTCTCCAGTATAAGAACGTGGCCCTCTGAACAACGATACAACTACCTCATCAAGTGGCTCTTCTAATTCATTTCTTAGCACACCCACATGAAGTGTATGTGTTTTTTGTTCTAATAAGTTTTTAGAAGAAAAAAGCTGATTAACATATTGAATGGCTTCTGGCCCACTTACACGAATGACTCCAATAGCTCCAACCCCTTGAGGCGTTGCTAATGCAACTATAGTATCTTTCCATGAAACAGATGTATGCACTTGTTTTAACGCAAAAGTACAGAGTTTCATTTGCTTAAAACAAATGCCCGCATAAGCGGGCACTTGCACTCATAAAAACCACATATTAACTGCCAAGCAGCAGTACTTTATTTTTCATCATCTCTTACTACCATGAAAATGATGTTTTGCTTATTTCTATAAATTACATTTCTACCATTTTGAACTGCAGGCTTCCAATTAGGGCCTTTTTGAATAACTCTTACAGCTTCTTCTGCAGTTCCATAACCAGGGTTATTTTCAGCTTTTACATCACTCACACGTCCTTCTTTATCAACAATAAATGTAACAGCTACAACATAACGTCCTGGAGGAGCTCCATTATCTACTGGTAGATCTCTATTTAAACTTCTTTCTAAGTATCTATTCCATGCTTCTAAACCGCCAGGAAACTCAGCTGGAATTTGAACACTGGTAAAAACTTTATCATAATCCTCTTTTTCAACTTTTGGTCCTTCTACCAATCCAGTTCCTTTCCCATCACCAACGGCTGTAATAACAAAACCCTCATCTTTTACCCCCTCTTGATTAATTGTTCCAATTTTTGTGTCTTCTAATTTAGCAACCTCTTTAATTTCATCATCTTCTTTTACCTCATTGTCTTTTACAATTACAGGCGGAGTAAATTTAGTTATCTCCACTTTAGGTGGCTCTTCTTGCACAGGTGGCGGTGGCGGAAGCTCAGGTTTTTTCTCTTCCTGCTTTAAATCCTCTAATGTAACATCTTGAACAAACATTTGAATAGCTTCCTCTTTTGGCTTCATATTAGGGATATAAGAAAAAGTAACTAACGCTACACATATCAATGTTGTGTATAAAAGTGCAGCACTAATTCTGCGACTATAACTTTTACGTAGCTCATATGCTCCGTATTCTTTGTTCTTCCCGTCAAACAAAATATCGAGAAGATCTGCCTGCAAAATTTTATTGATTTCCATGACTTTGGTTTTTAGAGTGTGAACAATTGAAGCGTTGGCTTGCTTGGCATATTTGCTTCATTTGACACTATAAAGTTCACCCATTGTCATTCTTTAAAATATGAGCGTTGTCATGCAAAAACATGACTTTAGTAGGATTTTAAAGTATGCATTTTATCAATTTGGGTCTTTACTTAACCTTAATGTCATAACTATCAACTACATACAAAAAAGACCAGAAAAATCTGGTCTTAAGTACTTTTTTGAAATTAATTTTCTGCAACAAGGAATGTAATATTTTGTTTGTGCCTATAAATTACGTTTTTGCCATTTTGAATAGCTGGTTTCCAATTAGGCCCCTTTTTGATTACTCGAACTGCTTCCTCTGCAGTTCCAAAGCCTGGATTATTCTCTGCTTTTACATCGCTTATGTTACCAGTTTTATCTACAATAAAAGAAACAGTTACAGTATACTTGCCCGATGGTGCCCCTTGATCAACCGGTAAATCACGATTCAAATTACGTTCAAGGTACTTTTGCCAAGCGGCTAAGCCACCTGGAAATTCAGCAGCAATTTGAACCACTGTAAAAACTTCATCGATAGCTTCAACTACTTTGGGAGCTTCTACAATGCCAGTGCCTTTACTTTCAATTATTGGAGCAACGATCCCTTCGTCTTTAATTCCATCCTGATTCACCAGCCCAATTTTAGTATCTTCTAAAAACTCAACTTCCTTTATTTGTTCATCATCATTTACCTCTTGATCTTTAGAAACAAGGGGGGCGGTAAACTGAATTGTCTCAATTTTTTGTATCTCCTGCTGTGGAGGTGGAGGCGGCTCAACCTTTTTCACCTCTTGTTGCATGTCTTGCAATTCCATGTCTTGCACAAAGATTTCTGTTTTCTCATTTTTGTCGGTTGGATTTGCAAAGACATTCGTTAAAACAATGCTTGCACAAATGATGAGTGTTCCAATGAGCGCTGTTGTTACACGTTTGTTATATGACTTACGTAACTGATAAGCCCCATAACCCTTATTCCTTCCATCGAACAGGATGTCCAGAATATCTGACTGTAAAATTTTATCCTTTTCCATATGAAGTGATTTTCATATAGGATGCATACCACCATCAAAATACATATGAAAAGAATAGTTATTTGAAGAAATAATTGATATTAGCAAGAGCTGTATAGGCAAAAAAAGACCAGCCTTAAGGCTGGTCTTAAAATATGAGATGCTAAAAACTAGTCTTCTGAAACTACAAACGTAATATTTTGCTTGTGGCGGTAAATTACGTTCCTACCATTTTGAACAGCTGGCTTCCAGTTGGGACCCTTACGAATTACGCGAACTGCTTCATCTGCTGTACCATAACCTGGATTATTTTCAGCCTTTACATCACTAATAACTCCTGTTTTGTCTACTATAAATGATACAGTCACTGTGTATTTGCCTGGAGGCGCACCATTATCAACAGGTAAGTCGCGGTTCAAGTTACGCTCTAGGTACTTTTGCCAAGCAGCCAAGCCACCTGGGAATTCAGCAGCAATTTGTACTACTGTAAATACTTTGTCGTAATCTTCCTCCACTTTTGGTGCTTCCACTACACCTGTACCCTTGCTTTCTACAGGAGGTGCAACAAAACCATCATCTTTAATACCTTCTTGGTTAATAACACCAATTTTAGTATCCTCCAATTTTTCCACTTCTTTGATTTCGTCCTCTTCCTTTACCTCTTCATCTTTTACAATTTTTGGAGGTGTGAATTTGGTGATCTCAACTTTAGGTGGTTCTGGAGCTGGTGGTGGAGGTGGTGGAGGTGGCTCAGGCTTTTTCTCTTCCTGTTTCACGTCTTGCAACTCCATATCCTGAACGAAAATTTCAGTTTTATCGTTCTTCTTAGTTGCACTAGCTATTACACTTGAAAGGATTGTTATCACACAAATTGCAACAGTTCCTATCAAAGCAATAGTAATACGGCGGTTGTAGGATTTACGCAACTGATAAGCTCCGTACTCCTTATTCCGTCCATCAAAAATGATGTCCAGAACATCCGATTTTAAAATTTTTTCTTTTTCCATTTGACTAGGTTTACTACTTAGATGCAGTATTCAAGAAATTACATATTCACTGAAGAAATTTATTTTATTTGGCAGGATTTCCTTCTGTAATAGCCACCAATTTGGCTTCTACATCTGAAATATCTACCATAGCATACTTCTTCACCACGTTGATGGACATTTCATCTAAAATGTCAACCACGTTTTTATAGGTACAACCATCAGATGGTTTAATTACTACCACAAAATCAGACTCTTTCATATTCTGAATTACCCAACTCTTCTTGTTAGTAATTACCTCACGAATCTCCTTAAAACTACTCGATTTAAAATTAGAAGCGTCGGGAGACAGTACACCTTCGTAATAAAATACGTTGTTATTACTACCCAATAAGAGAGTCAGAGTACCTGACTCCTTTGCTTTGTTCTGCTCTTCCGGATTATCTGTATCCTTAGGAAGATTCAGCTTCATAGCAGTGGGCTGACTCATGGTTGTAGTGAATATGAAGAAAGTAATAAGTAGGAATCCCAAATCCACCATTGGAGTAAGGTCAACCCTGGTTGATAATTTCTTCGACTTCTTTACACCTGGTCCTTTTTTATGCCCGCCTTGCGACGAGGTATCCATTTCTGCCATACGACAAGGATTTTTTTAAGTTAATTATTCTTCTTCTCTAGTGAGACCCTTTTGGTTATTTTTCCATAAATCTGTACCAACTGGAACAGAGGTTGGACTAGTAACCATCTGGAATTTCAGAAAGTCATTTTTCTTAAATGCGTCTATGACATTTTTGAATGCTGGGTATTTAGCAACATTATCCCCTTTTAATAAAAGGTTCATTTTCTTACCTAGGTAAGCTTGCTGCACGTAACGCATCCATTCAATCATTTCATTGTTAGTACTATCCTTTGCTGGAATTCCACCTAATGCATTCGCCTTTCTATTATCTTCAGGAATTGCAAGATATTGTGGTAATTGAGCAAAAGAAGAACCAAAGAACTTAGCCTGTTTAAAGGCTGTTACATTTAAGTTTAGGTTTTTTGTTGTATTGATGGCATTAGCAATGATTTCTTTCTGTCCCTCGTCATCAATTGACAGAAAAACTTTACCATCTTTATCTATCGACACTAGAACGATGTCTTTCTCAGGAGCAACTTTCGCTGCAACTGAACTTGGGATGTTTACTTCTACTGCTTCGGCCGGCTTAAACTTGGTTGTCAAGATAAAGAAGGACAATAGCAGGAAAGCCACATCACACATCGCGGTCATATCGATGTTAGTACTCTTACGAGGTAATTTGGCTCTACCCATGTTTTTAATTTATTGTTCCATTAATGGAGATGCACGAATCTATTTTTTTCACAAAGCAAACTCAGTTTTTTGCCAATTACTTGTAATTAGCTGCAAAACTTTGAGTTAATGTGAAACCAGACTCGTCAATACCATAAGTAATGGCATCAATACGGGTAGTAAATACGTTATACATTACAATCGCAATTGCAGAAGTACCAATACCTAACGCAGTACAGAAAAGGGCCTCAGAAATACCTTTTGATAATTCACGAGCCGCTTCACCACCACCTTCGTCACCAAGTTTTGAGAACGAACGAATCATACCCAATACTGTTCCGAATAGACCAAGTAGGGTTGCTACCGATGCAATTGTTGATAAGAACACCAAGTTCTTCTCTAACATTGGCAATTCAAGAGCTGTAGCTTCTTCAATTTCTTTTTGAATGTTTAATACTTTTTGTTCTGTTTCTAGTTCTTCATTGGTAATCATCTCTTTGTATTTACGAAGACCAGCCTTCATAACATTACCTACAGAACCTTTTTGCTTATCGCACTCAGCAATTGCCTTGTCGATTTCTTTGTTTGCAAGGTTGTATTGAACCTTACGGATGAATTCAGCAATATTACCTTTACCAGTTGCTTTAGTAATTGTTAATAAGCGCTCAATAGTGAATGTAACAACAACTAAGAAGTTTGCAATCAAAATAGGTACTACAATACCACCTTCATACATCTTTGGCCAAGTACCAATTGGACCCAAGTGATTAGGCCAGAAACCACCAGACATATCCGGATTTGTAAAGTTTGAAGGATCCCCCAATACGAAACGCCAAATAACGTAACCTAAAACAAGACAAACGAAGGGGGCAATTGTCGCAATAAGGTTACTGCTTTTCTTAGGTTGAACAGAAGTTTGAGGCTTCGCAGCAGCAGTGGCAGTTGGTTTAGTTTCAGCCATGATTCAATTGATTTTTGGTTTATGAATTTTCAGTTGATAAATAGGTTCGCAATGCTAATGAAAATTTGTATTGAAAGCACAAAAAATTATAGTTTTTTATTACGAACGGCAGCAAATTATGAATTTTTAACCGCCCATCCAAGGATTATCTCCGCTTATAAGCCCCTCAATTGCTCAGTTTTCAGCAAATTACCTCAATCACAAAATGAATTTAACCGTTTATAAAATCTTAGATGAACAAATCATTAAATGCTGCTTTTGCCCCTTACCTTTAAAGCTCATTAAAAAAATCAACTGTATTTATGAAACGACATCTCTTTGCAGCTTCACTGCTGTTTGCTTTGTCCGCCATTGCCCAACAACCGCCAACAGTGCCCAACGTTACTATGACGCAAGGCCCAGGCGGATTAGGTGGTATGATGGGAGGTCAACGTCAATCCCCAAAACCTTTTAAAGATGTAATTACCGACAAGGCTAAAACTCAAAAGGGTTTATTTACAGTGCATAAGGTAGACGATAAATATTACTTTGAAATTGCAGATTCAATTTTAGGAAGGGAGTTTCTTGCAATTACCAGATTAGCTAAGGTTCCAACTGGAGCAGGCTACGGAGGTGAACTTTCAAACCAACAAACATTGAGCTTTGAAAAAGGTCCAAATAATAATCTTTTCCTACGCTCTATCACTTTAGTGAACTATGCCGATAGTACACAAACTATTTTCAAAGCAGTTACCAACTCAAATGTAAACCCTATAGCTGCACAGTTCCCTATTGCAGCATTTGGGAAAGATAGCATCAATAAATCGTACGTTATTGATGTAACAGATTTCTTTAGATTAGATAACCAAGTAGTAAGCGTAAGTCCACGTCAAAAGCGTTCTTTCAGCTTAAATGCAATCGCATCTGATCGTTCGTTCATTGAAAAAATTAGCAGCTTCCCAATTAATACTGAAGTGAGAACTGTTAAAACATTTAGCGCAGGCGGTGGTGCAGGTATACCTGGTTTATCGGCTCCTTCACCTTTTGGCGGCGCTTCTTTACCAGCTGCTAACAATGCTGGCGCTGTTACCATGGAAGTAAATACTTCTATGATTCTCCTTCCTAAAAAACCAATGGAGCGTCGTTATTGGGATCCTCGCGTTGGTTACTTCCCAGAAGATTATGTGAAGTACAGCGATGATCAACAAAAAGTAGAAGAGAAAAGATTCATTGTTCGCTGGCGCTTGGAACCACGCGATGAAGATGTTGAAAAGTGGAAGCGCGGTGAATTGGTTGTTCCTAAAAAACCAATTGTTTACTACATTGATCCTGCAACTCCTAAACAGTGGCGTAAACACTTAATTGCCGGCATCAACGATTGGCAGAAAGCTTTTGAAAAAGCAGGATTCATGAATGCAATTCGTGGTGAAGAGTGGCCAGAAAATGATTCAACCATGAGCTTAGAAGATGCTCGCTTCTCAGTATTGCGCTATTTTGCTTCTGATATTCCAAACGCTTATGGTCCAAATGTTCATGACCCTCGTAGTGGTGAAATTTTGGAAAGCCATATTGGTTGGTACCACAATGTTATGAAGCTTGTACACGATTGGTATTTAATTCAAACTGCAGCTGTTGATCCAGGTGCTAGAAGCATGAAGTTTGATGATGAGTTAATGGGCGATTTAATTCGCTTTGTGAGCAGCCATGAAGTTGGACATACTATTGGTCTTCTTCATAATATGGCAAGCAGCAGTAAAACTCCAGTTGAAAAATTACGTGACAAAGCTTGGGTGGAAGCAAATGGACACACCGCTTCTATCATGGATTATGCTCGCTTTAACTATGTAGCACAACCAGAAGATAATATTTCTAGAAAAGGATTATATCCAAGAATTGGTGACTACGATAATTGGGCAATTCGTTGGGGATATGGATTTATTGCTGGTGAAACTGAAGAAGAAAAGATGCGTAACAGTAATAAATTAATTACTGAAAGCATTAAAGCCAATGCTAGAAGATACTTTGGCACCTATGAATTAGGTAATATCAATGATCCAAGAGCACAAAGCGAAGATCTAGGCGACAATGCTATGAAAGCTAGTGAGTATGGAATAGCTAACTTAAAGCGCATTTTACCAAATCTTCCTGAGTGGACTAAAGAAAATGGCCAAATCACCAGAAATCTTCCTGAAATGTACCTTCAACTTGTAGGTCAGTTTAGAAGATATATTGGGCATGTTACCAAAAATGTAGCTGGTGTATATGAAACATTTAAGGCTGATGATGAAACTGGTGCTGTGTATGAAGTAACTCCTAAAGCACATCAGCGTGAAGCAGTTGCTTTCTTAAATAAGCAATTGTTTGAAACACCTACATGGTTAATCAATAAAGATATCTGGAATCGTTTCAACAACCCTACCTCCTTAGATCCAGTAGCTTCTGCACAAGAAGGCGGTTTATCGGGTTTGGTGTCTGCAGACAGATTAAATCGTTTGCAGTTAAGTGTTGAGCGCTTTGGTGCAGATAAAGCCTATAGCGCATTAGAAATGCTTGCTGATGTTGAAAAAGGATTATTCAGCGAATTAGCTTCTCGCAAATCAATTGATATGTACAGAAGACTACTACAAAAAAGCTATGTAGATAAGCTTTCAGGCATGTTAAATCCTCCTGCTCCTTCTACTCAAAATATTGGAGGTATTGTACTTACTGTAACTTCATCTACTAGTAGATCCGATATTCCTGCAATTGTAAGAGGACAATTAATTTCTCTTAGAAGTCAAATTAACGCTGCTATTCCAGCAACTACAGATCGTTTAAGCAAATTACATTTGCAAGATCTTTCTGAAAAAATCAAAACCGCTTTGGATCCTAAATAAGAATCCTAGCCTATATTTTATAGCCCTGGTGCACCAGCACTAGGGCTTTTTTTATTTCTTTATCTTATAAATCTTTGGCCGAATTTCTTTAGTTATCACCCGTATCTTTACAAGTATGAAACAGTTTTTTATCATAACCATTGCTTGTCTATTGAGTCTTTCAATTTATGCTCAAAATAAAACAGCTATAGGCTTACTTCTTGATAGTGCTTCTAAAGCTCCAATCGAACTAGCCAGTGTTACCAACTTAATGACTAAAAAAACGGTCATGACTTCTTCTTATGGAACTTTTAAAATTGAGTACAAAGATGGACACCTGTTAAGCTTTGCAGCTATTGGATATTATTTTGATACGCTTAGAATTACTGAAAAGTACATATCTGGTTCAGATACAGTAATATTCTTTTTGAAAACTTTAAGTGGGAATTTAGGAGATGTTACTGTAACGGCCAATTCACGCTGGTCGCAATATCAGCTGGACAGTATGGATAGAAGAAGAAAATTTTTAGCATCTGTTGGTAATAACAAATTACCTGTCGTGAGTAATTCAAATTCTGGCGCAGGTATGGGTGTAAATATTGACTATTTCTATAAGAAAGAAAAAAGAAAACGTAATGCTTTTGATTTTTTTGATGAAAATGAAAGAGAAGAATACATTAATTACAGGTTCTCTAAAAAAATCGTTCAGCAGTTCACAGGATTTAAAGATGAAGTTCTTCAAGACTTCATGCAAAGACACCGTCCAACCTATGAATGGCTTAGAAAACATACTTCTGAGCTTGATGTTAAATATTACATTAACGATCGGTTAAAAGCAGATAAAAGAAGAGCAGGTAACTAATTCCTACTCGTATCGTAAAGCAACAATTGGATTTAGCTTGGCTGCTTTCATGGCCGGATAAATTCCTGCCAATAAACCAACTACACTACAAATAACAATTCCTATTCCAACCCAAAACCAAGGAATGATAAATCCTGTGTCTAGAACTAATCCAAAAATATTCCCAACCAATACGCCCAGAATTATTCCAAATATTGCGCCTAGAATACTAATAATCATGCTTTCAAATAAAAACTGAAGTCGCACATCTTTACGTTTACCTCCTATTGCTTTAATTAGGCCTACCTCTCTTGTTCTTTCATTCACAGCCACTAACATAATATTCATTAATCCTATTGCTGCGCCTATAAGTGTTATTAATCCAATAGCACCAGCAGAACCAGTAATGCTGCTTAGGAAACCAATAAATAATTCCGCAAACTTGTCGCTTTTTTCAATCACAAAATTACTTTCTTCAATAGGTGTTGTTTTGCGAATTCCCCTAAAAACAGCCGTAGCCTGATCTGTAGCTACATCTAGCTGCTTAACATCTGCAACCAAAACTCCTAATAAATAGGAAGAACTTGCATTGGGTAATCGTCTTGAATTTGTATAAGTAGTAACTACAACATCATCTTGACGTAAAAAGGCACTAGAACCCTTTTCTTTTAATACACCAATAACCCTATAAGGAATACTACCCAATTTTATAACTTGATCTAAGGCTGATTCAGGTTTGCTTTTAAATAGCTTATTAACTAAACTGCTTCCAATTACGCAAACATTTCGTCCTGTTTGAACATCCATTGAGTTGAAGTTTCTTCCATGACTTAACTGATATCCATTTACTTGCAAATAATTTTCATCGCCTCCCCACACATTGATATTTGGATTGGTTTTTTTGTCTTTAAACTGAACCTCCCAACCTCCACCTCCTCTCTGATACATACTTACAGCTGCTCCAGGAAAGTAATATGCTTGCTTAAATAATTCAGCTTCTTCTCTTCTGATGGGTTTACCTAAAGCCGACTTTTTTTCCTTCTTTTGACCTCTTTTCGATTTTTTAACATCATCCCCACCTCCAAAATTCACACGCGATTCTTTAAAACGAATACTAAAAGCATTGGCCCCCATTGAAGAAAAGCTTTCCCTCAGCGACTTATTCATGGCTTCTATAGCGGTAATTATACCTATTAGCGCCATAATACCAAAGGCAATAATAGCTACTGTAATACCCGTACGAAGACGATTTCCTTTAATGGTTCTAAATGCAAGGGAGAATGTATCAAATAAGGTCATAAAAGCTAATTCTTTCTTACCCTAAAGATACATCAGCCCAACTCCATTCAAATTATGTTTTGGGAAGAGCGGTTAAAAATAGAGGTAATTGAACAATAATGAGGGAGCAACACCAAGCACGATTAACAAAACCGCAAATAATGCAAGCATACCTTTGAAGGAACTGGTGGGTTGCTCAAACATTTCAGCTTCGCCTTCTTTAAAATACATTGCCTGAATAAGCCTAAAGTAATAATAAACACTTACTGCGGCAAATATAACCGCTACAACCAACAGCCAAACTCCTGCACCACTTTTTATTGCAGAGGCTAGCATGAAGTATTTAGCAAAAAAACCAGCGGTTAAAGGTATCCCAGCTAAGGATAAAACAAAAACAGCAACACTTGCAGCAACTAGTGGCTGCTTGGCAGCTAATCCATTAAAACCATCAAAAGTGTAGTCTTTCATCTTTACAAGAACTGCAAAAATTCCAACAGTCGCGAGCGTATATGCAACAGAATACAATAAAATACCTTCTCTTCCCATATCATTAGCACTCCATAAGGCAAAAAGCATAAATCCTGCTTGTGCAATACTTGAATATGCCAACATACGCTTTACACTCTGTTGAAATACTGCTGTAATATTCCCCACAGCTAGTGTCAATACTATCATTAAAGGAAGAATGATTTGCCATGTTGGCCCAAAAATACCCGTACGTGCCTCAAGTAACTTGATCATTCCTATAAAAACAGTAGCTTTTACAATAGTAGCCATGAATGAGGTAAACACACTTGGTGCACCCTCATATACATCTGGCGTCCAAAAATGAAATGGAGCTGCAGATGCCTTAAATGACATTGATATAAAAAGTAATAATAATCCAGCAACTTCTAAAAATGATACACGCATACTTCCTCCGAATGCAACTACACCTCTCCCTTCTAAACCAAAGTTTCCAACTGCACCATAGCTTAGTGCAATGCCCATTAACATAAGTCCAGTTGAAAACGCTCCCATTAAAAAGTATTTCAATGCAGCTTCATTACTTTTTAAGTTTTTCTTATCTGAGCCCGTTAAAATATAAAGAGGAATTGAAATAATCTCGATTCCTAGAAACAACATCAATAAGCTATTGTAAGATGTAATTATCGACACCCCACACAAAATGAAAAATATTAGCACAAAGTATTCAGCACTATAGTTGCCCACTCGCACAATATCTCTTCCACTCAATAAAACATAAAACAATGTTGCTGCAATGGCAATTGAATTAAAGAACAAACCAAATCGCTCAAAAGAAAGTTGAAGAAATGAGTCAAACTTAATTGACCAGATAGCATATGTCTCTAAAATGTTTGCTAGTAAAAGCACTGTTAAGCCAATAATAGCCAAATAACGATATACATTTTTGTTGCTTACTAGAAAACTAGCAAACATCATTAAAACACCAAAAGCAGCCGATACTATAATTGCATTCATATCCTTATTCTATTACTGTTGAGCAAATAATTGTGTTACCGCATCTTTTGTCAAATCAAGTAGTGGCTGTGGATATACACCCATTACTATAATTAGTATTGCAATCAATGCTAAGCTGAAATTCACATTAAAGGAGGTGTCTGTTGCCTTCTCAGTCAATGTATTCAACTCTCCATAAATAACTTTTTGTACCATGTTCAATGTATAAACAGCCGCAAGAATGATGCTAATTCCAGCAACAGCGGTTAACCAAATATTATACTTGAACAAACTATTGAACATGAGAAACTCACCCACAAATGCGTTTGTCAAAGGAAGTGCCACATTTGCCAAACTCATCACAACTAGGAGTATTGATAATATAGGTGCCTTTTGTGCAAGCCCGCCCATTTCAGATAAAGATCTTGTGCCAAGCTTTTGCTCTATTGCATTCGCAACAATCCATAATCCAATTACATTTATTCCATGATGGAACATTTGTATCATTACCCCACTCATTCCGCTTGCATTACCACTAAAAATAACAGCACTCATTAAACCTATATGCGCTATTGATGAATATGCAATTAAACGTTTAATATCATCCTGACGAATAGCTAACAAAGAAGCATAAATCATCCCAATAACTGAACAGCACACTATAACCCATGCAAACTGCTCGCTAGCCTTAGGAAATAATGGCAACAACCATCTAATAGCTGCAAAAAGCCCCATCTTAACCATTACGCCACTTAAAATCATAGTAACTGGTGTGGGCGACTGTTCATATGCATCTGGCTGCCAAGTATGTAGCGGGAAAATTGGCATCTTAATAGCAAAAGCCAAGAAGAATAACCAAAAAGCCCAATTGGGATAAATGCCTTTAGATGCATTTGCTGTTAAGCTGCTCCAAGCAAAACTTGGAGTACCCTGCATATAGTAAAGACTCAATATTCCAACAAGCATCAATATTGATCCTACAAAAGTGTAAATGAAAAACTTGAATGTTACTGCAATTCTTTTTTCGCCTCCCCAAATAGAACATAAGAAATAAACAGGTATTAATGCTAACTCCCAAAAGAAATAAAACAATAAAGCATCTGCTGAAAGGAAAACACCCATTAATCCTGCTTGGGTTAACAACATTAATGCAAAAAATTGAGGCGATTGATTACTGTTATTTTGCTGAGTAGATATAAATACCAATGGGAAGGACAATGCCGTTAATAAGCACATTAACTTAGAAAGACCATCCTGCATAACCAAATTGAATCTGCTCCCTATAGATGGAAGCCAGGCTTGGTCGTATGACAATAAAGATGCATTAGAAAACAACGACCATACGCTAATTCCAAGTACTGCTAAACTTGAAAGTAACGCCCACGATTTTACAGATTGACCCTTCATGAAAAAGGCCACAAGTCCGCTAAAAATGGGTAGTGCAATGAGTAATACAGGTATCATAATCCAATAATATCTTTAAAAAATGTTGTTTAATGTCTTTATAATTGTTGCATCATTGAACCAAATCAATAGAAACACAACAATGGATAGAATCATAAAGAGCAAATAATTACCAACTTGCCCACTTTGAATTAATCTAAATTGTCTTGCGCCATAATGAACTAGTTTGCCAACGCCATTTACAGCCCCATCAATAATATTTTTTTCAACTATATTTTTTAATAGTACCGAGAAAATATGCAAAGGCTGAATAATTACAGCCTGATAAAGCTCATCTATATACCACTTATTGGCCATCCATTTTTTAATTCCAGTATCTTCTTTCTGTACGTCAACATCCTGTTTTCCAAACATTTTTACAGCAACAAGAATCATAATTAAAACCAATACAGTGCTTATTCCCATAAGCATATATTCTGTTGCATGGTCTAAATGCGCATGTTGAACTAATTTATTTGACTCTTGAAAAACAGGAGCTAAGAAGTGTTCTAACCAATGTGCATTTTCTGCAAACACAGCTGGAATACCTATAAAACCTCCAACTACAGATAACACTGCTAAAACAATCAATGGGAAAGTCATAGATAATGGACTTTCATGAATGGGGTGTGCAGGATCTGTATGCCCTCTATAATTACCCAAGAAGGTCAAACTGTATAAACGAAACATATAAAATGCCGTCATCAAAGCGCCTCCCATTGCTATGATATACATCCAAGGTTGATGTACATAAGCAGCCATCAAAATTTCATCTTTTGAAAAGAATCCTGAAAATGGAGGAATACCTGCTATAGCAATACATCCAAGTAAAAATGTAAGATGTGTAACAGGTAGCTGCTTTTTCAAACCTCCCATTTTTCTAATATCTTGTTCATGGTGCAGTGCATGTATTACTGAGCCAGCCCCTAAGAATAACAATGCTTTAAAAAATGCATGTGTCATTACATGAAATACAGCCCCCGTATAAGCTCCAACTCCTAGTCCTAAAAACATATAGCCAAGTTGACTAACAGTAGAGTATGCCAAAACCTTTTTTATATCGTTTTGTCGAAGAGCAATAGTTGCTGCAAAAACAGCTGTTGCTAATCCAATCATAGCCACAAATCCTTGAGAGAATGGAGCCAGTGTATACATCACATTACTTCTGGCAATCATGTAAATACCTGCGGTTACCATGGTAGCTGCGTGGATAAGTGCTGATACAGGTGTTGGACCAGCCATCGCATCGGGCAACCAGGTATACAAAGGAATTTGAGCACTTTTACCCATAGCACCAACAAACAATAACATAGTAATTGCCGTAATATCGAAAGTTGAAAGAGTAGCTACTTGAGCAAAAACTTCACCATATGATGCAGTTCCTAGTTTAGCTAACATCCAAAATACAGCCAACAAAAATCCAAGATCACCAATTCGGTTCATGATAAATGCTTTCTTAGCAGCATAATTATAGTCGCCGTTTTTGAACCAATACCCTATTAATAGGTAAGAACACAAACCAACCCCTTCCCAACCAATAAACATAATTACATAGTTGGCACCCAATACCAACAAAAGCATTGAAAAAACAAACAAATTCATGTAGGCAAAAAACCTTGCGAAATGATGCGAATCTTCTTCATGCATGTAACTAGTTGAATAAACATGAATTAAGAAGCCAATGCCTGTAATAATAAGTAAAAACAAAGATGATAACTGGTCTACCTGAAATGCAAATGGAATCGAAAAATCATCTGTTTGTATAAAATGGAAAAGTGTAAATACTTGTCCATTACCTGATTCGTACACTTGACTAAACAACAAACAGGAAACTACAAATGCACCTAAAATAGATCCACTGGCAATATATCCTGTTGCAGTTTTCGATAAATAATTTCTTCCTAAACCGGTTATCAGAAAACCAATTAAAGGGAACAATGGAACCAAGAAAACAAGCTGACTCATATATCTTCATTTACATGAAAAAGATCATACATCCTTTTCATTAGTTTTTTAACCTATTTAAGAAATGAACATCCACTGAATGTGTATTTCGAAACATCATTACAATGATTGCCAGACCAACTGCTACTTCAGCAGCCGCAACCACCATGATAAAAAACACAAACAATTGTGCATCTATTCCAATTGTTGTATCTGCAACAGTGGTTAGTGCCTCTGCATGGTGCATTTTCGAGAATGCTACCAACAATAAGTTCACAGCATTAAGCATTAACTCTATACACATAAATACAATAATTGCATTTCTACGTGTAAGAACGCCAATAACACCTATACTAAATAATGCAAGTGCTAGGAATATATAATATTGAATAGGCATAGTTCTTTTTTAATCTTTTTTACCAATGACTACTGCACCAACCATTGCGCTTAAAAACAAAACGCTACTAATTTCAAAAGGCACAGTGTATTCAGAAAACAACTTCATTCCAAGTTGCTTTATTAGACCAATATTTCCTTCTTTGACTAATGCTGTTTTCCCGCCTAGTTCTGCAGTTTGTCTAACTAAAGAAACCAACACCATCATAAAACAGCCACCAGCAAGAACTCCGGCTAATTGCATCATCCAACTCTTTCGAGGCTCAGCTTCTGAATTTAAATTCATAAGCATGATTACGAAAAGGAATAGAACCATAATTGCACCAGCATAAACAATAATATTAACGATAGCCAAAAATTGGGCATTCATTAATATATAATGGCCAGATATAGCAAAAAATGTTGCAACTAACCATAATACACTATGTACCGGATTACGACTCAGCACTACCATCAAAGCACCAACCAAGGCCAATGCACTGAGGAACCAAAATAAAATCTCTGTTATACTCATTTTTAGGCTGAATTAATTGTTTAATCCTTTTGCTTTTGCATACCCCTCCGGATCTTGAATAGGATGCGGAATTAAAAGTTCATCCTTGCCATAAATGAACCCTTTTCTTGTATAGTTAGAAGGTGCAAATGTTTCACTTAAATAAATGGCATCTTTTGGACAAGCTTCTTCGCATAGTCCACAGAAGATACAACGCAACATATTAATTTCATATTTGGCTGCATACTTCTCTTCTCTGTATAAGTTTTCTTCACCCTCCAATCTTTCTGCTGCTTCCATTGTAATGGCTTCAGCTGGACAAGCAACAGCACATAATCCACATGCAGTGCAGCGCTCTCGACCTTCTTCATCTCTATTTAAAACATGTAAACCACGGAAAACGGGGCTAAATGGACGTGTTTCTTCTGGGTAATTAATAGTAGGACGTTTTTTAAATGAGTGTCCAAAAGTAATTGCCATACCCTTTAAAATTGAGGGTAAATACAATTTTTCCCACCAAGTCATGGGTTTACGATCTACTGCTTTCGCTCTTTGAGTTAGGGCCTGCATATGTAGCTCTTCTTTTTTAAGATTTGCAAATATTGTTTTTTGCGTTCAACCAAACAAGCTAAATGCACTTGAATGAATGAACATTTTGTATCAGAGACCAGATTTGGCAAGAATCAATGCTCCAGTAATGAGCATGTTGAATAAAGCCAAAGGTATTAAGCTCTTCCAACCTAAATTCATAAGTTGGTCATAGCGGAAACGTGGAATAGTCCAACGTACCCACATAAATAAGAATAAGAAGAATACAATCTTTGCCATGAGGGAAGCTATTCCCACCAATGCAGCTACATTGCTACTCAATGTAGACTCATCCAAGAATGGCACGTCATACCCTCCAAAATAAAGGGTCGACATAACTGCACTACCAATAAACATATGGATGTATTCGGCAAATAAAAAGAACCCTAGTTTCATAGAGGAATACTCCTGATGATAACCAAAGTTTAATTCATTTTCTGCTTCAGGTAAATCAAATGGAGTTCTGTTACATTCCGCGAACACACAAATGATGAAAATTAGAAATCCAAGTGGTTGATAAACAATGTTCCAATAGGAATCCATTTGCTGCTCTACTATAGTTTTCATGCTTAATGATCCTGTAAGCATTAATAAAGCAATTAATGATAAGCCCATAGCTAATTCGTAACTAATAGCCTGAGAAGCTCCTCTAAGAGCAGCCATTAGAGAAAATTTATTATTAGAAGCCCAGCCCCCAATTAACATGCCATAAACACCTAAGCTAACAACTCCAAATACATACAGAACTCCAATATTAATATCAGCAATTTGAAGTTGGATAGTTCTTCCAAACATCTCAACCTGATTACCCCACGGTATTACAGCACATGTCATAAGCGCTGCAGTCATGGCCATAAATGGACCTAGAATAAAAAGAAATTTATTAGAAGTATTGGGAATGATTTCTTCTTTCATCAACAATTTCAATCCATCTGCAAACGGCTGAAATAAACCAAATGGGCCCACCCTATTAGGTCCACTTCTATCTTGAAGCAATGCAGCCACCTTTCTTTCAGCAAAAGTGGTATAAAGTGCAATACCTAAACTTGCGAAAATAATTACTGCAATAAGAATGAGTTTTTCTAAGAATAAAGCCAAATCAAATGCTAATATAATTGTGTTCATGCTTTAAAATTTCTTATTCAAAATCAGTTGAGTGTGCAGGTCTATCTAATAGTGAAAGCGACTTGTCGGGTTGATTCACTTCGCTCACAGAATGAATATCCATCAGAAGCTTTGGACTTCTTCCGTCCATTACAGCTTCGAATGTTTCTTGAGGAACAACCAATTTTTCATAATGCCCCTGAGAAATCACTGAATGACGATTCACTTCAGCAGGTCCTTCTACTATCCAATCACTGGCTTGTTTTTTATCAAATCTACAGGTATTACAAATCCAGCCAGTTCCACCTTTTGTACTTTCTTTCACCTCACCCCACTCGTCTTTTCTGGCAGTCACTCTAAATACTTCATCTCCTCTCATCCACAATTGTACCTCACCACAACACGTATCGCAATCACGATGCGCATTAACAGGCTTAGTAAACCAAACCCTGTTTTTAAAACGGAAAGTTTTATCTGTTAATGCTCCAACCGGACAAACATCTATTACGTTTCCGATAAAATCATTTTTTAAATTCTTTTCAATAAAGGTTGCAATCTCCGCGTGATCACCTCTATCAAGCACACCATGCTCACGAGTTTTTGTTAATTGATCGGCTGTGTACACACAACGATAACATAAAATACAGCGTGTCATGTGTAGCTGAATATATTCACCTAAATCATGTTTCTTGAAAGTACGACGCTGAAATTCGTAACGAGTTGCTTCTGCTCCATGTTCGTAACTTAAATCCTGCAAATGACATTCACCCGCTTGATCACAAATTGGACAATCCAATGGGTGGTTAATTAATAAAAATTCTACCACACCTTTTCTTGCATCCAATACTTTTTCACTGGTGATATTCTTCACTTCCATTCCATCCATAACAGTAGTTCTACAGCTAGCAACAAGCTTTGGCATTGGACGAGGATCTTTTTCGGATCCCTTACTTACCTCAACCAAACAAGTTCTACATTTACCACCACTGCCTTCTAGTTTGCTATAATAGCACATTGCAGGTGGTGCAACTTCTCCACCAACCTTTCGAGCAGCTTGCAATATGGTTGTTCCAGTGGGAACTTCCACAGTAATGTTATCGATGGTTACTTTCACCAGATTTTCAGACATATTTCAAAAAATTAACCGGTTCTTGTTATTGATTTCGTTTTGCATTTAAGCAACAGGTACATGAATTGGATCGGCATAATGCGCTAATCCATAATTTCTCTTTTGTGCCTCCTCTGGATGTAATACATGCCACTCAAACTCATCCCTGAAATGACGAATAGCAGCAGCTACAGGCCAAGCAGCAGCATCACCTAGTGGACAAATAGTATTCCCTTCAATTTTACGCTGTATATCCCAAAGCAAATCAATGTCTTCCATTTTACCCTGACCACGATCTAAACGTAAAAGAATTTTTTCCATCCAGCCTGTTCCCTCTCTACAAGGAGAACACTGTCCACAGCTTTCATGGCGATAGAAACGAGCCAAAGTGTAAGTATGTTTAACTACGCACTGATCTTCATCTAAAACAATAAATCCGCCACTACCCATCATAGAACCTGTAGCAAAACCACCATCAGATAAACTTTCATAATTCATTATGCGTGTTTCCCCTTTAGCAGTTTTTAAGAGTAAGTTGGCAGGTAGAATTGGTACTGAAGAACCACCAGGAATACAAGCTTTCAGACGCTTTCCATTTGGAATACCTCCGCAATACTCATCACTATATATAAATTCTTCAACACTAATGGTCATATCAATTTCGTAAACTCCTGGTTTATTGATATTTCCGCAAGCTGAAATCAATTTTGTTCCTGTAGATCTTCCAACACCAATTTTTGCATACTCTTCACCTCCTTCATTCACAATAGGCACAACAGCAGCAATAGTTTCTACATTGTTCACCACGGTTGGACAGTCCCAAAGACCTTTGACAGCAGGAAACGGAGGTTTAATTCTTGGGTTTCCTCTTTTGCCTTCCAAGCTTTCTAATAAAGCAGTTTCTTCTCCGCATATATAAGCACCAGCACCACGCTGTACATATAAATCCAACGAGTAACCTGTTCCTAAAATGTTTTTTCCTAACCAGCCATTATGTTTAGCTTCTTCAATGGCTTGCTCTAATATATCTGTAATCCAAGCATACTCACCTCTAATATAGATGTATGAGGTATTCGCCCCTAAAGCATAAGAAGATGTAATCATTCCCTCGATGAGTAAGTGTGGAATAAACTCCATGAGGTATCTATCTTTAAATGTACCAGGCTCACTTTCATCTGCATTGCAAACCAAATAACGAGGAACACCCTCCGGCTTTGCAAGAAAACTCCACTTCATACCCGTTGGAAACCCAGCTCCTCCTCTTCCTCTCAACCCACTCTTCTTTACCTCTTCAACCACATCATCTGGCGACATAGATTTAAGTGCTTTTTCAACACTCCTATATCCCCCCTCTTTGCGGTATACCTCATAGGTTCTAATACCCGGTACGTGAGCTTTTTCTAATAATAATTTTCTTCTCATGTTATCTTCAGCTTTTGGCTTTTTACAATTTTGTACTCTGTCTTGCAATGATTGTCCACTTATCATTTTCCCAAATCCAAACTTGCAATACATGCAGTTTCATCGAAAAACTGTTCCCATTAACAACTCCTGCTACATCGTTCTCACAACGAACCTGTGCAATATTATTTTGTAGGATTATTTGCCCAGGAGTAGCTTCCAACTTTTTATAAACTATTTTACCGGAAAGTATATCGGCACTCATGTCAGCAGTGTTTTGCACCCAGCCATTACTGTGTCCATAACTTAAATTTGGATGAAGTAAAGGCTGAAGCAAATCAACTTGTTTGTTTAATAGAGCCGAGTGTAATTGATTTACCTGCTTACGCAATTGCAACGTGTCTTGACCAATTGCATATTGTATCAATAATACCAAAGACAGAAGCATACAAACTTGCTTCTTAACAATTGATAGATATGTGATCGCTGGTTGAATCATATTAGCATTAATTATTCACAGCTGCATTGTTTCTACATTCTGCTATAATTTGGTCTACTTTCTCTTTTGTTAAATGCTCTCTATATGTTTTACCTAATTGCATCATGGGCGCATAACCGCAAGCACCCAAGCATTCAACTACTTTTAAAGTGAACATACCGTCTTCGGTAGTTTCACCCGGACGAATACCCAAGGTGTTATAAATATGCTCTACCACATCATCGCTTCCATTTAGCATACAAGGACCTGTTTGACAAACTTCAAATAAATATTTGCCAACAGGTTTTAGATTGTACATGGTGTAAAAAGTAGCAACCTCATATACTTCAATAGGTTTAATGTGGAGTAACTCTGCCACATAATCCATTGTTTCTGTGCTCAACCAACCTCCAAAGCTATCTTGCGCCAAATGTAAAACTGGCAATAAAGCACTTTTATGTTTTCCCTCAGGATAACGTGCTACGAGTCTCCTAAACTCGGCCATTTGCGCCTCATTGAATTGTGCCATAGTTCGATTTATAATATAATTTCTTTTTTAGTTATTAAGCGTCCATTTCTCCCGCTATCAAGTTCAAGCTACTGAGTGTTACAATAGTATCACTCAACATAGAACCTTTTACAATTTCTTCGAATGCCTGATAATAAACAAAGCAAGGCCTTCTGAAATGTAATCGATATGGAGTTCTTCCACCATCACTAATTAAATAATAGCCTAATTCTCCATTACCTCCCTCTACTGAAAAATAAACTTCTCCTTTAGGCATATCAATTTCTCCCATGATAATTTTAAAATGCCAAATCAGCGCTTCCATCTTGGTGTAAACGTCTTTTTTCTCTGGCAGGTAATACTCGGGTACATCAGCGTGGTATACCTCAGCATCTGTTCCCTTAAACTGCTCCAGTTTTTGCATGGCTTGCTTAATAATAGAAAGGCTCTGCCACATTTCTCCATTTCTTACCAAGAAACGATCGTAATTATCTCCAGTACTTCCTACAGGAACTTCGAAATCAAAATCCTCATAACTGCTATAAGGATTATGTACACGTACATCATAATCAACCCCTGCCGCACGCAAATTTGGTCCAGTGAATCCATAATTCAATGCTCTTTCAGCACTAATGCCTCCTGTACCTTGAGTACGCTCCATGAAAATTCTATTTCGATTAAATAGATCTTCAAACTCTTTTAAAACGGCAGGATATTCCTTCAAGAACTTTTCTATTTTCTCAAAAGCAGCAGGCGTAAAGTCTCTTTCGAAACCGCCAATTCTTCCAATATTGGTTGTCAATCTGCTTCCACAGATTTCTTCATAAATTTCATAAATCAATTCCCTGTATTGGAAAACATACAAAAATCCAGTAAATGCTCCTGTATCTACACCCACAATTGAGTTACAAATTAGGTGGTCGGCAATGCGCGCCAACTCCATCACAATAACTCTTAAATAATCAACTCTTTTTGGCGTTTTAACACCTAATAGCTTCTCACAAGTTAAATGCCATCCAATATTATTAATTGGACTACTACAATAATTTAAACGATCAGTAATAGGCGTTACCTGATATAACGGACGGCGCTCAGCTAGTTTTTCAAAAGCACGATGTATATAGCCAACTGTTTGTTCAGCTTTTACAACCCTTTCTCCGTCTAATTCAACAATATTTTGGAACACACCATGTGTTGCTGGGTGTGTAGGACCTAGATTAAGGGTAGTAGTTTGCTTTTGAATATTACCTTCCTCTAGAATAATATGTTTGTGATCGTTCATTGTTAAAGTCTTTATATAACATTACATTATCTGATAGATCCCCCGCGACCGAACATTTCGTCGTCTTTGTCAATCCTGGTTTGATCTTCTAATGGGAATTCTTTTCGTAATGGGAAGTAGTCCATTTCATCTACGTTTAAAATCCTCTTTAGATTAGGATGCCCTACAAATTGAATTCCAAAGAAATCGTAGGTCTCTCTTTCCATCCAGTTTGCACTTGAAAACAGCTGTGTCGCAGTAAAAATGGTAGGATCTTCTATTGATGTAAATACTTTAAAGCGAAGACGCACATTTTCAACAAGATTGTGCAAATGATATACAACAGCAAGTTCTCTACCTGAATCATCAGGATAGTGTACTGCTGTAATATCTGTAAGAAATTGAAATGCTAAACTTGGCTCATCATAAAGAAACTGTAAGATCTTTAAATTAGCTTCTTTTGGCGCTTCAAAACTAGCCATATCCACTCCTATTTGCCAGTTAATAATTGTCTCACCAAATTTATTAATTAGAGCCGATTGAATATGTTCGTATGTTAATGCCATATCTTTTGTATTTACTTACTGAATTCCATAGGATTCCAGCAATGCGGTGTATTGCTCACTATTTCTGCGTCGAAGACTTTCCTGCCCAACCAAGTCCTGAACTTTCATAAAGCCATCTAAAATAGCTTCTGGTCGTGGTGGACAACCTGGTACATACACATCAACCGGTATTACCTGATCAATTCCTTGTAAAACACTATATGTATCGAAAATTCCACCCGAAGATGCACAAGCCCCTACAGCTATCACCCACCTTGGCTCTGCCATTTGTAAATAAACCTGGCGAAGAACTGGGGCCATTTTTTTTGCAATCGTTCCCATAACCATGAGCAAATCGCACTGGCGTGGAGAAAACCCCACTCTTTCGCTTCCAAATCGAGCTAAGTCGTAGTGACTGGCCATAGTTGCCATAAACTCAATACCACAGCATGAAGTAGCGAAAGGTAGTGGCCAAAGTGAGTTTTTTCTCGCTAAACCAACTACATCACTCAGTTTTGTTGCAAAAAAGCCTTCTCCTGAATAGCCTTCGGGAGCTTCAACCATAGCCAATGAATCTTTTGTATTGGCTGGGATTGGGTTAATGTTAAAACGAACCGGACGCATGTGTAATTTTTTTAATTAATTGAAGTTCAAACCTTACAACAGCCTACCATATAAAAGGTTTTTAATCTTCCCACTTAAGGGCACCCTTTTTAATGATATAAATGAACCCTGCTAAAAAGAGGCTCACAAACATAACTACAGCAAAAAATCCATTCCATCCAAGATCTCTGAAGTTAATTGCATAAGGGTAAAAGAAAATCACTTCCACATCAAATAAAACGAATAAAATAGCTACCAGAAAATACTTAATTGCCATAGGCTGACGAGCATTTCCTACACTCTCAATACCGCTTTCAAAGCTTTGTAATTTATCTGATGTTTGACGCTTTGGACCAATAAGGGCAGAAACCCCAATCATAGTGGCAACAAAGCCAACTGCGAAGATTAATTGAATACCAATGGGAAAATAATCAACAGCAGTGTTGGTTGCTGTATTTACGTTCATCAGGAGGTTTGTCCAAAGCATACGGTCAATTTGAGTCGCAAAAATAAGCTTGCTGAGCATATAAATAAACAACTCCCCAAAACGGGGAGTTGTTTAAAGGTTAAAATTTAGTCCTTTTATTCACAAATGTGATAAGGAAATCTTATTTAGGTGAGGTTCCACTTGACTTTGAAGCTGGGGGTGTACCACCTTTTTTCTGCATATTCTTTTCAATAATTCCTCTAATTCTAACTGTTTGTGGCTCATCAGGTATTAATTGAAGAATTTTATCACAAACTTCTAATGCCTTAGCATAATCTTGAAGCGCGTCATTGTAATATCCTAGCATGATATAAAAGTTATTAACCAAGGTCTGCTTATTTTTTTCAGGATCCTTCATCAAAAACTCATTATGTAAAGAAACGGCATTGAAGTATACTCCAGTAGCGTTGGCTGTATCTACCATTTTAGCTGCACGAACATTGAAAATGTATCCATTTGGCTTATCAGGATGTGCCTCTATATAGCCTTTAGCAATATTCATGGTCTCTTCAAATAGCTTTGCATTATACGCAGCCAATGACATTCTATAGTAATCGTATTCGGTTGTTTGTCCCTGAATTTCAACTACTTTTTTGAACCAGCCCAACTGCAAATCGTATTTCTTTGCCTTTCCGAAGATATCTGCAGCCTTGTTCATATAGTTGATCTTGTTGGCTTTTAGGGTATCAAACTCAATAGCCTTTTCAATATAGGTCATAGCCTGCATTTCACTTCCAGGGAACTTTGCAAACAAATTAGCTGCAAATTCGAAGTGTTGAGGCTGAATTTTACTTTCAGGTGCATTTGCAAAGAATTTCTCTAAATATCCTTTTGCAGTTAAAGAGTCTCCCAAACGATCATTATTGTATGCAAACAACAAAGGCGTACCATAATATGAAGCACATGCGCCATTTTGCATTTCATTTGCTTTTTGCAATGACTCTTGATATTTACCTGCACGGAATAAGTAATCACCACAGAAATAATCAGTTGCGCAGTCTTTATCGGCATACATGATAAACTTGTCCAGATACTCTTTAGCAACGTTTACATTCTTTGTAGAATAGTAATCATAATATGTGAAGTATACTGGAGGAAATGTTTCATCTGCTAATATTGCATTTCCAAACCAAGTGTCATACAAGTCCTTGTTTTGCTGGCTGTAATAAATTCTACCAATACGATAGTTGGCTTTAGCATTTTTAGGGTCACGACTAATGGCTTCTTGAAAAGACTTAACAGCTTCACCGCCATATTCCCCACCCATTTTTAAATAGCAAACGCCCATATTGATAAAAATATCAGGATTGGTCAAATCAAGTTCGGCTGCACGCTTTAATTTTTCAATACCGTATAAAGGATCTCCAATTTTACTATTGCCTTGAAGGCTTACGCTATTAGCACGGCCAATGGCATTTAGTATGCCTGCATCCTCAATCTTAGCTTTTTTCTTGCCTTCTTTAGTAGATGCCGTAATGGCTTGCTCGAACTTTTGTTTGGCTTCGTTAATATCACGACCTTCCAAAATATCAATATGACCCATACCAACTACTACCCAGGGATCTGAGCCATTTTCTTGTAAGGCCTTTTGGTACAAATCTTTTGCGCCTTTTACATCGTCATTAGCAAGCATAGCTTGTCCCAGCCAATAGGTTGTTTGGCCATCTTTGGGGCTCTTGTCGTGTAATTTCCGAAATGCCTCCAACGCACTTTTGTTCTTTTCGTAATTCAAATACTTAATGCCATCAGCTATTGTTTGTGCGGTAACACTGTAAACTGAAATACATGCTGCAAGCATCACAAGAACGGTCTTCTTCATCGTGTGTTTTTTATTGTTTACTGAATAGGTGCTCATTTAGTCTTCATTTATTTTTCCTGAACGTTTGTTCAGATTCATTTTTGCAGGTGCCAAGTTAGCTCTTCTAAAGATTAGTTGTCCTCTTTCAAGGCTCATAAAATTCATAAAGCCTGTACCTAACCCTGCAGCATTCTCCTTTAATATGTAATACAAGGGTCGTGCCAAAGGGTAATATAGGTATGTTATACTTTGCTGAGATGGCATGGCATACAATGAAGTATCATCGCATACAGTACATTGTAATAAGGTCATTCTTATCTTTTTCAGATAATCTGTTTGTTCCTTATCATACACATCTCCAATCCACCCAAATCCAACAAAACCCATTATTTGTTCATTGCTAGACACAAGGTCTAACACCTCTTTGCTGCTTTTTCCAGAAGCTACATTCGATCCAAAAGCAGCTCCTTTCAAAATACTATCCTGCAAGAACCTCACTGTACTTGTAGCATTTTTGCCATCCATAACTACAGTAGTTTTTTCTTCCCCACTGAGTAGCTGTTTTAGCCTTTCCATACTAAAAGTACTATCAGCTCGCTTTTGATTCTGCAACAACACTACAGCATCGTAAGCTAAAACTCCAAAAAAGGGCTTATATGACAACCTCTCTTCAAAGAACTCTTGTTCCTGCGGTTTTAGTCCTCTTGAAACCAAAATCATTCTGGTGCTGTCCTTGGCAAGATCTCTGAAACAATCTGCTTCAGATTTGTAAGAAGCAATAATTTTTGTTCCTGGAAAAGAGGCTTCATACATTTTAATTTGCTGCTCAATAACTGGCCTAAAGCTTTCGTCTACGCTAACATAAATGGTACCACGAGATGGAGTATCTTTCATGGTATCAGTATCACTTTGATTTCCGCAGGAATACAAAAAAATCATCCCCCATAACATCAATAACAAAACAACTGATCTCATGATTGGGGCTGATTAAATCCTCTATAAACACGAAAACCTCCATAGAGCAAACAAATGCCTCCAAATAAATACTTAAATGAAGCATCCAATTCTACAATTTGTGGGATCTCCCACTTATCTCCAAAGAACATTACCACGCTCATACCTAATATGAGAGCACCCATCCCCACATCATAAATCAAGCGCATGATCTTAAATGCATTCTTTCGTCTTTCTTGGTATCTTGGCTCTATCATCTTGTTCTCAATGGGGTGAGCAATATAGTTAATAAATTGAATTCTGACGAACGAAATTGATAAGTTGGTTTTCATTCGAATGTATACGGGCAATGATTTGTACCCGATTTTCACCTTTTTTTAACCGGTTACCTAAATTGTTCAACAGAATCATTTCAATTGAGATGCCAGCAAGTCTCATTTTCCATAAATCATGCAGCCTTTCGAGTGGCCTATTATCTTTGCGCAATGAAACTGTTGATGGTGTGCTTAGGAAATATTTGTCGCAGCCCTCTTGCTGAAGGAATTATGCGTCAAAAAATTAATGAAAAAGGCCTTGATTGGACCGTTGACAGCGCAGGAACAGCTGGTTACCATATTGGAGAACCGCCTCATAAACTGTCTCAAAAAATAGCCTCAGTTCATGGAATTTCAATTTCAAATCAACGTTGTAGGAAATTGGCTCCAAAAGATGCACATGAATTCAACCTTATTTTTGTAATGGACCGAGAAAATTACAAAAATGCAATTGACATATTAGGGAAAGATGCTGCCCATAAAGTTCATCTTATTTTAAATTTTATTCACCCCGGTCAAGACCAAGAAGTACCTGACCCCTGGTATGGCGAAGAACCACTTTACGAAGAGGTCTTTCTTCTGCTTGATCGGGCATGTACACGTGTATTAGATCATTTACTATCAGAAAAATAATTTATGCCCAAACCAACTCTTCCGCAAGGCACACGCGATTTTAACGCAGAAACTGTTTACAAGAGACAATACATTTTCTCAACTATCCGATCAGTTTTTGAGAGATATGGATACCAACCGCTTGAAACTCCTTCATTTGAGCAATTGGAAACACTAATGGGGAAGTATGGAGATGAAGGCGATCAATTGATTTTTAAAATACTGAATAATGGCTTAAATCACCCTGATAAAAAGGAGAAAGTTCAGCAGGCTTTCGACCAAGTCTTAGCTGGAAAAAGCACAAAAGACATTACTGAGCGCGCTTTACGTTACGATTTAACCATCCCCTTTGCTCGATATGTTGCAACGCATCATGGCCAACTTACCATGCCTTTTAAACGATTCCAAATGCAACCAGTTTGGCGGGCAGATCGTCCACAAAAAGGGCGGTACCGCGAATTTTATCAGTGCGATGCAGATGTGGTTGGTAGCAAAAGTTTGTTGAATGAGGTTGAATTCATTCACATGTACGATGATGTATTCACCGCCTTGAATCTAAAAGTTGAAATAAGAATTAACCACCGTCAAATGCTTGCAGCACTTGCCGAAGCTTGTGGTGGCGAACAATGGATAACGCCAATTACTGTTGCAATTGATAAACTTGAAAAAGTAGGTATAGATCAAGTGAAATCTGAACTCTTAACCAAAGGAGTTTCTGAAGAAGCCTGGAAAAAAATTCAAGCTTATCTTGAAATCACTGGTTCAAATGAAGAAAAAATTGCAGCAGCAGAAAATATCTTAGGTGCTATTCCTGCAGCTCAACAAGCGATTGCAGACCTGAAGCAAATCTTACAATTCCCTTCTCTTGAAAATTTAGAGCAAGTTATAATTGTTGATTTTACGCTTGCACGTGGATTAAACTATTACACTGGCGCCATCTTTGAAATTAAATCCACAGAGGTGGCAATGGGCAGCATTGGAGGTGGTGGCAGGTATGATAACCTAACTGGTAGTTTTGGAGTACCTGGAGTTCCGGGTGCAGGAATCTCTTTTGGGGTGGATAGAATTTATGATGTTGTTGAAGAATTAAAACGTTTTCCAAAAAGTGTTCAGGCAGGAACGCAGGTGTTGTTTTTTCATCTTGAACCAGATGCAGCGATTGTTGCATTTAGTTTGATGCAACAGCTTCGTAAGGCAGGTATAAGAACTGAAATCTATCATGAGTCTGCTAAATTCGATAAGCAGTTTAAATATGCTGAGAAAAAGCAAATTCCCTATGCAATTATTTTAGGCACCAAAGAACTTGAAACAAATACTTGTGTTGTCAAAAATTTAACTACCGGACAACAAGAAAGTATTGATCAATCTATGCTCTTGCAATATGTATTTGAAAGCTGAAATTGAAGCTCATTTATCAGGTTCTTAACAAATATCAACAACACAAAACGATGCAAAACTCTATTTTTATGGTATGCATCGTTTTGGTTTAGTTCTAGCAGGCTTAGTGCTCGCAATTTCTTCTCTTGCTCAATTTCCTGAACGCAGATGGTCGGTTATTGGTGCGAGAGGATTTATATATGCGCACACACAAGATGTTGAAAACACAAGAGGTGCTCAACCTACAGGTATACAAGTAGACTATGCGTGGCGTAGAACCGACTCGTCTTTTTTTAAAAAGCTAAATGGACTTCCAACTCAAGGAATATCTCTACATGTATTCGATTATAACAATGAAGTTTTAGGCAATACAATTGGTGCTTCTTACTTTATTGAACCGTCTATTCGTTTCTCCAACCATACCGGAATCATGATGCGAGCACAAATTGGTTTCAGTTACCACAATCGCCCTTTCCACCCAACTAGAAACCCAAATAACAATTCTTATAGTACCCATATTAATAGTTATCTCGCACTTGGAGCATATCCTTATCTGCAGTTAAATCGGCATTGGCAACTTTTTGCTGGAGCTCAATACCGTCACATCTCTAATGCAGGCTTAAGTATGCCCAATAAAGGAATCAACTGGATAACAGGTGAGCTTGGTTTAGCTTTTTTTCCAACAGGAAAACAACCAACTAAAGAATTGACTAAACAATATCAATCAATTTCTTTCGAAAAAGGCACAGAGTTGGATATTATTGCTTTTGGTTCGGTACGAAGTTTAGATGCTGATAGCGAAGCAAGATTTGGAATATGGGGACTAGGACTTCAAAAAACATTCATCACAAATAGAACTCATGCTTGGACGCTTGGCGCTGAATGGATTCAAGACCATGCACTTGCTCATCAAATAAGTAGAGGCAACCATGTTGAACCAGCTGGCAGATTGGGCATTTTAGGTGGACATCAATTTGTTTGGGGAAGACTAAGATTCAGTCAGCAACTAGGCGTTTATGCTATTCGGCCGTCCAGCGAAATACCTATTTGGTATCACAGATGGGGTTTACAATACCAAGTTGGTAAAAATAATGCTGTAGGAGTATACCTATTAGCACACCGACATGTTGCGCAATTTCCAGACATCAGATGGATTCAAACCATTCAGCGTACAACTAAACGGGTAAACCTCCGAGAATAAGCAATGGCAAAGTTTTCTTTATTTCCCTCTAAAATATTTCCCATTGCTTCGATTCTAACCCCAACTATTTTGCCCTCATTGTTTCTTTTAAAAACGGCAACACCACTATAAGAAGGAATAGAAAATTCATCAACACCTGTCTTCACAAGTGCAGCACTTCCCATTGCAGCAACCATAACCAAAGAACCATTATCAACTTGAACAGAAACATCAGGAATGATAGCTCCTTGCTGGAATACATATCTACCAACATATGCTTGCAAGGAATCTGATTGTGCAAACAAATTTGATTGTGTTAATGCAAAGAACAATACGAAAAGAATAAAAAGCTTTTTCATATATAATGATGTTTGGAATAAATATACATAGCAATTAGCAGCCTTCAAAAATTACAGCAGCACCTTGTCCAACACCCACACACATACTTGCAGCACCCCATCGAACTTTTCTTCTTCTCATTTCGTATAACAAAGTAGTGGCTATTCTACTTCCACTGGCTCCCAAAGGATGCCCCAAAGCAATTGAGCCCCCATTTACATTCACCAATGCAGGGTTCAATTTCAAATCGCGAACACAGGCAATACTTTGACTAGCAAAGGCTTCATTTAACTCTACCAAATCCAAGTCATTTAAACCAATTCCAGCCCTATGCAAAGCCTTCTTCATAGCAGGAACAGGACCTACACCCATAATGGAAGGATCCACTCCAGCAATAGCCATTGCAGCTACCCTTGCAAGTGGGGTAAGATTTAATTTTCGAAGTGTAGTTTCATTCACTAAAATAAGCGCAGCCGCACCATCATTGATACCGCTGCTATTTCCCGCAGTAACGGTCCCATCTTTTGCAAATGCAGGTTTTAATCCAGCAAGTTTTTCTATCGTTGTTTTTCTAGGATGCTCATCTGTATCGAAAATAGTAGGTTGCTTGTTTTCAGTAATTTCTACAGGAATTATTTCTTCTTTCCACTTTCCCGCAGCTAATGCTAACTGATATTTCTCTTGAGAAGAAAAAGCAAAAGTGTCCTGGTCCTCGCGACTAATATTCCATTGTTTGGCAACGTTTTCAGCAGTTTCTCCCATAGAATATGGGTGATAAAGTGCAGCTAATTGCGGGTTAGTAAACCTCCATCCAATTGTTGTATCATAGATTTCCGTCTTGCGCGACCATGCCCCATCTGATTTAGCCATAACAAAAGGTGCCCGCGTCATACTCTCAACACCACCAGCTATGTAAACAGCCCCTTCGCCACAAAGAATGGCCCTACTAGCATCCATAATACTTTGTAATCCACTTGCACAAAGTCTATTGACCGTATTTCCACCAACAGAAGTTGGAAGGCCTGCCAAAAGACCAGCCATGCGAGCCACATTTCTATTGTCCTCCCCACTCTGGTTTGCTGCACCAGCAATAATATCCTCAATAAGGTTTGGATCAATTTGTGGATTTCTGTGTACAAGATGACGAATGACATGAGCCAACAAATCATCTGGGCGAATGGCACTTAGTTTTCCGCCATAACGGGCAATAGGAGTACGAGCCGCATCAACGACATAGCAAGCTTCTTTCATAAATAAGTCTAAGGTTTAGCTCTCTTTATACAACAACCAAGTTGTAGTCTTCGTAATCCTTACAAATTTGCTCCGCATACTCACGATCGAAATAAACCTTTGTATTAAAACGGGCAAAAACAGGATAACGACCATCTACATTCTCTTTGTCAACAAAGTTGTAACCAGCCAGGTACAAATCAGCATCACGCATTTTCACACGAAAAACTTTTCTGTGCTCACAGTTATCAAGTAACTTAATCAGCTCAGATTTTTCGGTACGAGCACCGTGGTGCAATTTAATACGTGCCACTTCTTCGCCTTGTTGGGGTTGATTTGTAAAAATCAACTCGAAATTTTTTACATAGCAGCTAAGCACAAATCGTTCTTTATATAAGACAGCAGGGCAGTTGTCGTTACCGATTAAACGGATTTCATCTACACCAGAGTCTTTAAAGAACAAAAACAATCGCTTATTCCTGCGTTTGATGTCTTCAGGAGTAACCATCTCTTCTACAATTAGGGGTTTGCAATATAGGGCATAAAAGTAAGGGGATTACAAATAACCTGCTCAGATTTTTGATAAGACAAATTTAAAGTAGCTTTGTTCAATGACCCAGAAGATTCCCAACATCAGAGAACAATCGGTTGAAGATTTAACAAATTACTTTATTTCAAAAGGGGAAAAGAAGTTTAGAGCAGCTCAGGTTTATGAGTGGATTTGGCAAAAAAATGCCCGCAGCTTTGAAGCCATGAGCAATTTAAGTATGGAGCTAAGAAGCTCATTAGCAAACGATTTCAGCTTTCCAGCCTTACAAGTAGATACTACACAATATAGTGCCGACGGTACCGTGAAATCGAGGTTCAGAACCTTTGACAACCACTTAATTGAAGGTGTTTTAATTCCTACTGAAGACAGAAAAACAGCTTGTGTTTCCTCTCAAATAGGTTGCAGTTTAAGCTGTAAATTCTGCGCAACTGGCTATATGGATCGGAAGAGAAACCTGCATTTTGATGAAATTGTTGATCAGGTTACTCTAATTAATGAACAGTCTGAACGCATCCACAATCAACGTCTTTCTAATATTGTTTTTATGGGTATGGGTGAGCCTTTGCTCAATTACGCCCAAGTTTTAAAAGCTATTGAAAGAATTACCTCCCCTGAAGCTTTAGGTATGAGTGCGAGAAGAATTACAGTATCCACTGCTGGGGTTGCAAAAATGATTCAAAAGCTAGGTGATGATCAAGTTCGATTTAAATTGGCGCTTAGTTTGCATGCTGCGAATGACGAAAAGAGAAACAAGATCATGCCCATCAATGAAACAAACAACATTAAAGTACTCATTGACTCGCTGAATTATTTCTATAGAAAAACAAAGAACGAAATCACACTCGAATACATCTTATTTAAAGATTTGAATGATGGTCAAAAAGATGCAGATGAGTTGGTAAAAATTTACAGGCAAGTACCTGCTGATCTTGTAAATATTATTGAATACAATCCAATTGATTTTTTCAAGTTTGAAAAGCCTGAAGAAGATGCGGTTCAAAAATTTATGCAATATTTAGGCTCTAAAAATGTGAATGCAAAACTTCGTAGAAGTCGGGGTAAAGATATTGACGCAGCATGCGGACAGCTTGCGAACAAAGACCAATAAATACATTTAACCTTTCGGAATATTAAACCTGCTACCCGTTTTCGTGTCTCTTATTTATACCACAAAATAAAAGACATGAAACGTTTATTACTTATTGCTGCCATATTGGTAGCTGTTACCAGTATTGATGCACAGCCAAGAAAACAAATGGGAAAGAAGGGTGATATGGAAATGATTGGAATGGGATCATTACAGCTCACAGATACACAAAAACAACAGTTGAAAGAGCTAAGAAAAGCCCATCAGCTTAAAGTTCAAGAGATACAGAAAAATGATAAAATGTCGCAAGGTGAGGCAAGAAAAAAAACTGCTGAACTTTTTGCTCAACATGAGCAGGATATCATGAATATACTTACTCCAGAACAACAAGCCACTTTGAAAAAAGAAAAACAAAAGCGAGAGGATCTTAGAAATACTGAAGCCAAAGCACGCTTAGACAAAATGAAAATTCAATTAGAACTCACCCCTGAGCAGGTTACAAAAATTGAAGCACTTCAAGCAAAAAACAAACCGAATTTGGCTGAACCTATGGAAGCAGGAGCAATGCGACAAAAAGGTATGGAACACATGGAAGAAATGAAAGCAATACTTACCGAAGAGCAATGGAAAAAATGGCAAAGCATTGTTAGAGAAACTGAAAGACCTATGCAGCAGCGCAGAGGAAGGATGAGGCAATAAGTATGAAAAATTAAATATAATGGTCCTAGTAGGACCATTATATTTTAATGTCCTTTGCACAGAGAATAAGTTACCTTTGTAGCCCTGTTGTAAAACAGTAAAACTTATTGTATGCAAAAAAACAACTTTGACAAGTTTGTCAAAAAAGAATTAAAAGGCGCTAAGAAGAAAGAAGCCCTTCGTCAGGATAAAAGAAAAATGAAAGCCGCTTGGCGAGAAGCTGGTGAAGCAATGCGGCAGAAAAAGCAAGACGAAATTCAAGGTAAAAACACTGGCAAACCTACTTTCAAAACAAAAGGTCCGAAATACGATACACCTGCTTCTGAATTTAAAAAATCTGAAGACGGGAAAAACGAACCAATGCCGCTGAATAAATTCATTGCACATTCGGGTGTATGTGCCAGAAGAGAAGCCGCTGAATTGGTAAAGGATGGCAAAGTAACAGTGAATGGCGATCTGGTACTAGAACCAGGATACAAAGTAACTGCCGATGATAAAATTATGGTCAAAGGCAAACGAGTATTCTTGCAAAGAAATTTAGTGTACGTTTTATTGAATAAACCTAAGGACTATCTTACTACTTTAAAAGATCCGCAGGGAAGAAAAACGGTGATGGATATTATTAAAGACGCCACCCCGGAAAGAATATATCCTGTTGGTCGTTTGGATAGAAATACAACAGGTGTTTTATTATTAACCAACGATGGAGAGCTTGCTCAAAAACTCACCCACCCTTCTTTTGGTATCAGAAAGATTTATGAGGTAAAATTAGATAAGCCGCTCACTAAAAAAGATTTTGAATCTATTTTAGATGGGGTAGAATTAGAAGATGGCATGATTAAAGCCGATAGCCTAGCTTATGCAGATAGTAAGGATAAAACAATCATTGGTATTGAAATCCACAGTGGAAGAAATAGAATTGTAAGAAGATTGTTTGAACACTTAGGGTATGATGTACGCAACCTCGATAGAGTGATGTTTGCAAATTTGACTAAGAAAAATATTGAAAGAGGTAAATGGCGTTTCTTAAAAGAGAAAGAAGTGCGTCTGTTGAAATTCATGAACCAAAGTTTTGTAAAAAAATCGGGCAAACAACCTTTAGTGATTGATTAATATGCACCCTGAAATTATTCTTGAACATGCAGATTGGGTAATGATTAATAAACCCGCAGGAATGCTTTCTATTCCAGATAGAGAAGGAAAAGAGCCTTCACTTAAAAAATGGACTGAAGCAACTGTAGGATCGGCCTATACAGTCCACAGATTGGATCAATTTACTTCAGGATTAATACTATTTGCAAAACATCCTGAGAGTCAACAGGAACTCTCAAAATTGTTTGAAGAAAGAAAAATTGATAAAAGATACCTCGGCATTGTAAAAGGAACTCCCATTCATGCAGAAGACACTATTGATGTACCTATGATGGAACATCCAGCCAAAAACGGCAAAATGGTTACACATGCTAAAGGGAAAGCGGCTCTAACAACTTATAAAGTAATTGAAGCCTTTCCTTGGATGAGTTTGCTTGAGTTCAATATTCATACTGGAAGAACACACCAAATTCGCGTGCATATGCAACATATAGGCCACCCAATTATGTGCGATGAATTATATGGCGATGGTCAACCCTTTCTACTGTCTTCACTTAAAAAGAACTATAAAGTTTCATTGAATCAAGAAGCTGAAATTCCAATGCTCAATCGCCAAGCTTTGCACGCCTGGAAGCTTTCATTTACTTGGAAAGGAAATGAAATTAGTGGAGAAGCACCTCTTCCAAAAGACATGAGAGCAACTTTGCAACAAGTGAGGAAAAGAAGTCAGCCTAGTAAACGCTAATCTTTCTTAAATACTTTTCCGTCTTTCATTACAAACACAACCTTGCCCATGACTTGCATATCGGTTAAAGGGTTGCCTACAACTGCAACCACATCTGCCCATTTGCCAGGTTCTAAGGTTCCCAATCTATCCGACTCTCCTAATAAGTCTGCTGCATACACTGTTGCAGCTCGTATACATTCCATAGCAGGCATTCCGGCTTCATTCATGTACACAAACTCGCGCCAGTTTTCTCCATGTCTGAAAACCCCCGCATCTGTTCCAAAAGCAATTTTTACACCTGCTTTATATGCTTTACCAAACGTTGCTTGAATTTTAGGACCAGTGGCTAAAGCTTTGGGTACAACTAATTCTGGATAATAGCCGGGCTTCTTTGCTGAATCGCCTACTGCTTTTCCTGCTGTAATAGTAGGAACCAAATAAGTTCCTTTCTCTTTCATCAAACGCATCACCTCGTCATCCATAAAAGTTCCATGTTCTATGGAATGAACACCAGCCCGAACAGCACGCTTCATGGCTTCCGCACCGTGACTATGAGCAGCTACTTTAAATCCATAATCGCGAGCAGTTGCAACAATTGCTTCTAATTCTGCCTCTGTAAACTGAGGATTTTCACCACTTTTTGCAACACTCAAAACGCCTCCAGAAGCAGTAATTTTAATAAGATCGCTACCGTCTTTATAACGCTGCCGAACAGCCTTCATACATTCATCTGCGCCATTTGCAACACCCGCTTCTGGACCAGGATTACCCATTAAATCTTTTCTATAACCATTCGTTGGATCTGCATGTCCACCTGTTGTTGCAATTGATTTTCCCGCTGTAAATACACGAGGCCCTTTGATGAGTCCTTTTGCTATTGCATTGCGTAAAGAAATATTCACTCCAGATCCACCTAAATCACGCACTGTTGTAAATCCAGTCATTAAGGTTCGCTCCGCAAAAACAACTGAATTATAAGCATGATCAGCCGGATTCAAGGTAAAGGTTTCTAAATATTTTGTTGGACTTGTTTCACTTTCCATATGCACATGCATGTCAATCCAACCGGGCATTACAGTTGCATTCTTCAAATCAATAACCACATCTTCTTTTCCACCAGCTACATAACCTTTTTCAATTTGAACCACCTGTTTATTTTGAATGATCACAGACATTTGTGCCTGCATGACCGACTTCTCAGGCTGAATTAATTGACCACAATGTAAAATGGTTCTTTGCGCTACGGCATGAAATGAAAAAAGGAGGCATAATGCCCCTAATAGATACTTCATAATTGGTTGTTTGGGATCCTAAGATACGAATTATTTGCCGGCTTGCTTTCCGCCAGCTCGCCTGATGGCCAACTTCCCATATTTGTTTTTCACTTCATCAATAGCAGCATACAAATGTGCTTTCCTAATTTGATCGTTGAAGAGACTTCCTTGCAACGCATGCTGGCCCAATTCAGTTAAGCGTACCCCTATTAAGCGAACTTCTTTTCCTGGTTGATATAACTGCTGAAATAACTCTTTAATAACTGGAATAATATCTTGCTCTGCGAAGGTATAGTCGATGGTTTTTTGTTTCTGAACAGTATCAAAATTGGGATATCGAATTTTGATGCCAACGCAACCAGTCATAAACCCTTCTCCACGAAGATTATGCGCAACTTTTTCAGTCATATACACTAGTTCAGCCAACATGGCTTCTGGGTCGGTTAAGTATTGATCGTAAGTTCTTTCAGTTGAAATAGATTTAGTTAGATGTTCATTGCTTACTTCACCATAATGAACTCCTTGAGCGCGCTCATATAAATCAGCTCCCCATTTTCCAAGCTTCTTTTCGAGTAAAGCAACGGGTACTTTTAAGATATCTCCAATTGTTTTGATTCCTATCTCATGCAAAATTTCAACACTTTGCTTACCAACCCCAGAGATTTTCTCTACTTTCAACGGAGCTAAAAATTCTTGTTCTTTTCCAGGTTGAACAAACAAATAACCATTGGGCTTAGCTTCATCTGTGGCAATTTTTGCAACCATTTTGTTGGAAGCTAACCCGAAGGAAATGGGCAAGCCGGTTTCTTCGGTGATGGCTGCCCTCAAATCAATTGTCCATTGTAAAGGATCAAAAAATTGATCCATGCCAGTTAAATCGATGTAAAACTCATCAATGCTGGCTTTTTCAAATGATGGTGCTTTATTGGCTATAATTTGGGTAACCCACCTACTGTAGCGGGTATATTCACCTCGACTGCTGCTTGTTACAATTGCATGCGGACAAAGCGCAATAGCTTTTTTCATGGGCATGGCACTTGTAACACCGAATTTTCTTGCCTCATAACTGCAAGTACTTACCACGCCCCTTTCTCGAGAACCGCCGATTATTACAGGTTTACCTATTAAAGAAGGATCTTCCAATCGTGCAACACTCACAAAAAAAGTGTCCAAATCCATATGAGCTACATAACGCTGTGGCATGGAAAGTCTAAGGTAAACAGAGTGCTGCTGGATTCCTAAGAGATATTCCTAAAAGTTGAATTTTATCATTTTTTCAGAGCCAGCAACTCCTAACTTTGCGCCCATCAACTAATTAAAAATTCGTTTGTCATGAAAGTAACCGTAGTAGGTGCAGGAGCCGTTGGAGCTACATGTGCCGATAACATCGCAAGAAAAGAATTATGTACAGAGCTAGTTTTGCTTGATATCAAAGAAGGTCTTGCTGAAGGTAAGGCGCAGGATATGATGCAAACTGCAACCTTATTAGGTTTCGATACTAAAATTACAGGAAGCACCAATGACTACAGTAAAACAGCTGGTAGTGATGTGGTAGTTATTACCTCAGGTATTCCTCGTAAACCTGGCATGACAAGAGAAGAGTTAATTGGTACAAATGCTGGCATTGTAAAAGGTGTTTGCGAAAACATTTTGCAACATTCTCCTAATGCTATCATTATTGTGATTTCTAATCCAATGGATACCATGACTTACCTTGCCTTACAAAGCACAGGCCTACCAAAGAATAGAATCATTGGTATGGGTGGTATTTTAGATAGCAGCCGTTTCAAGTATCAGTTGAGCCAGCATTTACAGTGCAGCCCGGCCGACTTAAACGCAGTTGTAATTGGTGGTCACGGTGATACTACTATGATTCCTTTAATTCGCATGGCTACTTGGAACAGCGCACCTGTTTCTCAATTCTTATCAGAAGCGCAACAGCAACAAATTGTACAAGATACAATGGTTGGTGGTGCTACTTTAACTAAACTAATTGGAACATCTGCTTGGTATGCACCTGGTGCGGCAGGAGCTGCATTGGTAGAAAGCATTGTCCGCGATGAGAAAAAACTATTCACTTGTTGTGTTAGCTTAGAAGGCGAATATGGTCAAAAAGATATTTGCTTAGGCGTTCCAGTTATCATTGGCAAGAATGGCTGGGAGAAAATTGTAGATTTCGAATTGAATGCAGCTGAGCAGGAGTTATTCAATAAGAGTGCTGAGGCTGTTCGAAGCATGAACGATGTATTGAAGACACTCTAATAACAAAGATTCGTTTAAAAAACTCCGAGGTCATCTTCGGAGTTTTTTTATGCTCTCCAGAATTTTACAACGGTTGCACCTATGCGTTTTATATCTTGATTGCGCATACATTTGAAATGTCCTTTTGGACATTTTCTTGTTCCATAATTACTGCAAGGCTGACAATTTAAATTGGGTACTATAAAGTTTTCAAATTTGTCACCTTGATTACTTTCAGGTCCATAATAAGGGGCAACATCTAGCTTTGGTGATGTAGCTCCCCAAATAGCCACAACAGGCTTATTGAATGCACATGCTGCATATTGCAATCCTGTATCATGAGAAACCACTACTTTAGATTTTCTCACCAAATCGGCAGACTGGTTCAATGAAAATTTACCGCATGCATTATAAATTTTTATTGAATCTATACTTGCAACAGTTTCTCCTTCTTTTATATCTTCAGGACCACCAATTAAAATAATTGGATAAGGAATTTCTTCGCAAAGTTGTTGAAGCTGTTCAACTGGTAATTTTTTTGTTGCATAAGATGCACCAATGACAATAGCAACAAATCCTGCTAAATGAGAAGTAGGTAAATCGCTATAAGAAACTTCATCTTGTTCAGATAAAAAATAATCGAGTCCTCTCCCATCATCCTTTACTCCTAATGGAGCAACTGCATCCAAACTTCGCTGAGTAATATGTTTACCAGTCATTTTATTGATACCAGTTTTAGTGAGCAACCACTTTCGCCATGTTTCCTTTTCAAAAGTGAAGGATTGTGTTTTCAATGCCCATTTAATCCTGGTAGTCCGAAAGTTTTTATGTAGATCAATAACGTAATCAAACTGCTCGACTTTTAATGCACGAATAGTTGCAGATAAATCGTCTTCGAAATAATGAAACTTATCAATGTAAGGATTATGACGGGTTACATCTTTGAACGATTTCTTACATAAAAAATGCACCTCTACATTTTCCAACTGCTGCTTCAAACATCGGAATACTGGTGTAGTAAAAAGAATATCTCCAATGGATGAAAAACGGATGACTAATATTTTCAAACCAGTATGCATGAATTAAGGGAGCATTTCCTCTGTTTCAAGATAGTTGAGGTCTTTATGGAAAGTATCTTCCGTAAAATAAAACGCAATTAATGTAACACCCATAACAAGTACTCCAGTTGCAATTCCACTATTGGTTAGTGTCCACCCCATTGATTTTTGAAATACATCTAAAAAAATGAAGTTAATAAGTGGCAAGGCTCCTCTTACCATGTTGGGAATGGTCGTAGCAGCTGTAGCTCTTAGATTCGTACCAAATTGTTCCGCACCCATAGTTACGAAGATTGCCCAAAATCCAGTACTAAATCCAAGCATGGCACAAATAGTGTACATGCGTGCATCACTATTATTCCAACTACTGTAGAATAACACTAAGGAAATCATGCACAATGCATAGAACAACAGCAAAGCCTTCTTTCTACTTTTGAAAAACTGACTTACAAAACCAATTGCAATATCACCAATTGCAATGGCTGCATAAGCATACATAATTGCTTTTCCACTTTGTATAGCATTCTCTCCATAAAACTCAGTTGCAAAACGATTGCTCAAGTTTACTACAACACCAATGACATACCAAGTAGGCAATCCAATTAGGATAGCTAAGATGTACTTTTTGAAACGTTTTCTGTTATTAAAGAACATAAAGATATTTCCACGCTGAACACCTTGCTGTTTTGCGTGTGCAAACATGCCACTCTCAGCAACTGAAATCCTTAGAAATAATAATAAAATACCTAATACACCTCCAATTTTGTAACAAAGTCTCCAATCTTCATCTGTTAACTGGAATGTGAAGTATGCAAATACTGCACCCGATAATCCCACACCTGCAACCAGTGAGGTACCTATCCCTCTTTTTGTTTTTGGGAGCAATTCACTAACTAATGTTATACCTGCACCTAACTCTCCTGCAAGTCCAACTCCAGCTGCAAAACGAGCCCATGCATATTGATCGACAGTTTGAACAAATCCTGTTAAGAAATTAGCAACCGAGTACAAAGCAATAGAGCCAAATAGCACACTTAATCTACCTTTTTTATCCCCTAATGTGCCCCATAAAATTCCACCAATTAACAAACCAACCATTTGCCAATTGATAATTTTTGTACTGGCAGCAATAGTGCTTGCTTTATCAGCAAGATCTACGCCAACTCCTGCAAGTGAAGGTTCTCTAACGATTGTGAATAACAAAAGATCATAAATATCTACGAAGTATCCCAGTGCTGCCACAATTACAGGAACCGAGAATATACCATACTCTTTTGTTTTCATACAGCTAAGAATTTAAGCAGGCTTCTTCTTGCCACCTGTAATTATTTTATAAATCACAGGCGCAGTTGTAATAAGTACAATTGAAAGTACAATAATTTCAAGATGCGATTTCAAATCAAATCCAAATTGGGCGAGAATCCATTTTTGTAAAAAGTGGCCCGACAAAATCATACTACTCACCCATAGAAACGATCCAGAAATATTGTAAAACATAAACTTTTTTCGATCCATTTCAACTACCCCAGCAATAATAGGTGCAAAGGTTCTGATAAGAGGAAGAAATCTGGCTCCAACAATTGCAATAGCACCATGTTTTTCATAAAAGTCATGCGCTTGATGCAAATACTTTTTCTTAAATAACAAAGTATCCTTCCAGTGATAAATTGATGGTCCCACTTTTCTTCCGAACCAATAACCGACTGAGTTACCAAGAATTCCAGCCGCTGAAATCAATCCAATTAATACTAATAAATCTAACCACTCATTTTGCACCCCACCTAATCCAATCAACTTTAAAAATTGATATGCAAGTCCGGGTTGAAGATTTGAAGGATCACCCATTTGAGTAGCATAAATACCAGCTACAAACAATAGACTATCACCTGGAAGAAAGAATCCAGCAAACAAACCTGTTTCTGCAAAAACCACGAACAGCAACAACCATAAACCGCCATTTTCAATATAAAACTGAGGCTGTAATAACTGTGTCCAATGAAAATCAAGAAAAATCTGCAATAACATACAATGAAAACATTTTTAAGATTCTAAATCGCCTTCCCATTTGCTAACTGCTGTAGTTGCCAATGCATTTCCTAAAACATTGGTTGCACTTCTAAGCATATCACAAAAATGATCGATGGGCAAAATTAACGCAACACCCTCAGGTGGAATGTTAAACATAGCGCAAGTGGCTAGTACAATAATTAATGAAGCTCTAGGAACACCTGCAATTCCTTTACTAGTGAGCATTAAAACCAATAACATAGTGAGCTGTGTGCCTATAGGCAAATCAATACCATATGCTTGTGCAATCGCCAAACTTGCAAAAGTCATATACATCATACTACCATCTAAATTGAAAGAGTAACCTAATGGCAACACAAATGAAACAATCTGAGGCTTGCATCCAAAACGTTCTAACTCTTCAGTGAGCTTAGGGAATACAGCTTCGCTACTGGTTGTACTGAATGCAATCAATAATGGATTCCCCATATGACGAAACAAATCGCGCATTCGTCCTTTTAAAATGATAAACCCAACACCTGTTAATATCAGCCACAATAAAGCAATGCCTAAAACAAAATATCCGAAATAGATAAAGTAGAACTGGAAGATGCCCAATCCTTTTTCTGCTACAACTGCTGCTAGTGTACCAAATACACCAAATGGTGCAAAATTCATTACATAGCCTACAATTTTTAAAACTATATGAGCAACAATATCCAACGCATGTACCACAGGCTTCGCTTTCTCACCCATTGCAGCTGCTGCAACACCAAACATAATTGAGAAAACAACAATCTGAAGAATTTCGTTGGTTGCCATTGCTTCAAATACACTAGCTGGAACCACATGCTCCACAAATTTAGCTAGTGAAAATTCAGAAGTTTTTCCCATCAAATCTTTCAATCCGTCAGTGTCTGCTTGCGATAAATCGATATAAGAACCGGGCTTAAAAAAGTTAACCAAAACCATTCCTAGTAACAAACTCACAAGAGAAGCGCTCACAAACCACAACATGGCTTTACCACCCACACGACCAACCGTTTTCATATCACCCAACTTAGCAATACCTACAACCAATGTGCTAAATACAAGTGGCGCAATAATGGTTTTTACCAGTCGAATGAAAATAGTACCAAGTAACTTAATATTCTTAGAGAAGTCTTTAATGAATTCAGGCGAAGCGGTTTCGTGGATCACATAACCTACACCAATACCCAAAAACATTGCGGCAATGATGTAAAGTGTGAGCCTATTTTTTTTCTTCATGGGAGCAATGATTGGTCGGCAATATAGTCAATATGAACAATATGTTTTTCTGCATAGCCTTCATCTTTACAAAAGTTTTAATTCATTATGAATTAATGCTTATTTTTCCGCCTCTTAAATCTCAAGAAACCACCTTTTATGAGTCTATTTGCGAAGAAGTCCCTCGAACATATGTTGGCTCAAGCCAATGAGGGCGAAAAAGGTCTGAAAAGAACCTTAGGTGCAGGTAACCTAGTTGCCTTAGGAATTGGGGCCATTATTGGTGCCGGTTTATTTGTTAGAACAGCAGCTGCAAGTGCCGAAGCAGCTGGTCCAGCTGTAACTATTTCATTTGTAATTGCAGCTATAGGTTGCGCATTTGCGGGCTTATGTTATGCTGAATTTGCAGCTATGATACCCATTGCAGGTAGTGCCTATGCCTACTCTTACGTAACTATGGGAGAACTTGTTGCTTGGATCATTGGTTGGGCATTAATTATGGAATATGCTTTGGGAGCAGCAACTGTTTCTATTGCATGGAGCGAATACCTAAATAATTTACTGGGTGGCTCAATCCCCTACGAATGGTGCCACTCCCCCTTTGAAGCATTGCACAAAGTGAGTGGCGAGGCCGTTGCAGCACTAACAGCTGCTGTACCAGAATTAGCAAAATCGGTTAATAATGGTATCATTATATTGACAGATACTCAGTATGAAGCGCTTTCTCCCGAATTATCTGCTATGGTTGAGGTTACTAGAGGGTATATTAATGCGCCGGCTTTAATCATTTTGTTGTTATTAACTATGCTTCTTATTAGAGGTACACAAGAGTCTGCCCTTGTAAACATGATTATTGTGTTCATTAAAGTTGCAATTGTATTGCTCTTTATTGGATTTGGATGGCAGTTCATTAAACCAGAAAATCATACCCCTTATCTGATTCCTCAAGGCACACCTGGTCACGATGGTATCTTCAAATGGGGATGGGGCGGTGTTCTAGGTGGCGCAGCCATTGTATTCTTTGCATTCATTGGATTTGATGCAGTGAGTACAGCAGCACAAGAAGCTAAGAACCCTAAACGCGATATGCCAATTGGTATTCTAGGTTCTTTAGTAGTTTGTACTATCCTCTATGTATTGTTCGGCCACGTTTTAACCGGTGTAGCTAATTATACCGAGTTTAAAACTGCAGGTAAAGAAGCTTCTGTAGCGTATGCTATTCAAACTTACATGACGGGCTTTGAATGGCTGGGAACCAGTGTTACCGTTGCGATTCTTGCAGGTTTCTCATCGGTGATCTTAGTGATGTTAATGGGACAAAGCCGAATTTTTTATACCATGAGTAATGATGGTTTAATTCCAAAAGCTTTTGGTGAATTGCATCCTAAATTCAAAACACCATTCAAAGCAAACTGGATTTTATTTGTATTTGTTGGTTTATTTGCGGCATTTGTACCCGGACATGTTGCAGGTGATTTAACAAGCTTTGGAACTTTGTTTGCATTTGTATTGGTTAGCATTGGTGTATGGATCTTGCGCGTGAAATCTCCAAACATTGAGCGCCCTTTCAGAACACCTGCTGCTCCAGTTGTTTCTTTATTAGGTGCTGTTATATGTGCTGCAATGATTGTTGCATTAGATCAACAAACTTTAAAAGTTGCGTTTGCATGGATGGCACTTGGACTAGTAGTATACTTTGCATATTCTAAAAAGCATAGTAAGCTTAAAAATCCAAGCGATATTATTCCAAAAGCAAGTGATTTTGAATAACTAATTTGCCCGCTTCGGCGGGCTTTTTTATGCCTTTGATTCTTTGTCTTCAAGACCTACCTTTGCCATCCTAAAAATAGACCTGTATGGGACGCATATTTGAAGTTAGAAAAGCCACCATGTTTGCACGTTGGGACAGGATGGCAAAACAATTTACAAGAATTGGTAAGGAGATTGTGATAGCCGTAAAAGCAGGTGGATCAGATCCAGCTACTAATCCCGCTCTAAGACGCTGCTTTCAGAACGCGAAAAGTGTGAACATGCCTAAAGATCGCGTAGAAGCGGCAATAAAAAGAGCCTTAGGAAAAGATACCAGCAATTACGATGAAATTTTATATGAGGGATACGCACCACATGGAGTTGCTATTCTGGTAGAAACTGCAACAGATAACCATGTCCGTACAGTTGCAAACGTAAAATCACACTTTAATAAAGGCGGTGGCAGCATGGGTAATAGCGGAAGCGTAAGCTTTCAATTTAAGAAAATGGGGGTTTTCAAAATGAAGCCAGAAGGCATTAATGTAGAAGAATTGGAACTTGAATTAATAGATGCTGGTTTAGAAGAATTAGGAGAATCAACTGGAGAGAACGGCGAAGAAATATTGGTAGCTCGTTGTGCATTTGCAGATTTTGGAACATTGCAAAAAGCATTAGAAGACAAAAATATTACACCGATCAGTGCAGAACTAGAGTGGATTCCAACAACTACCGTACCTATTTCGGATGAGCAAGCGGAAGAAGTTAGTAAACTGATAGAGCGGTTGGAACAAGACGATGATGTGACCAAAGTATTCCATAACATGGGTTAACTTAGAGCGGCATTTGCCGCTTTTTTTATGCAAGAACAAAAGGCTTTGGTATTATTTGATGGGGTCTGTAATCTTTGTGAAGGTTCAGTGCAATGGATTTTGAAAAGAGACCTGCACAACACGTTCGTATTTGCTTCTTTACAAGATGATCAAGCAATAGATGTCTTAAAATCGTATGAACTGCAACCTGAATTATTAGAATCAGTTGTGGTCATATATCAGAAAAAAGTTTACACCCAATCAACAGCAGCATTAAGAATAGTTCAATTATTAGGATTCCCCTATAATCTTCTTTTACTTGGATATGTATTACCTCGCAATATAAGAGACTATTTATACAAGTTGGTTGCAAGAAATAGATACAGATGGTTTGGCAAGAAAGAAAGTTGTTGGCTACCCAAACCGGAATGGTCTAAAAAATTTCCAAAGGAATTAGTGAGTTGGCAGCGAAAGAAATAAATCAGCACATGAGTAAAAAAACCGACATTCCTGTTAAGCTTCAAAGAATTGCTCTGCCTAAGCGCAGCGACTGAACGACTTAAGACCAAGTGTAGGTATACCTCTATACCAGACCAGCCTAAAAACAAAAAACCCCGACATTTCTGTCAGGGTTCAAAGAATATGGCAGCTACCTACTCTCCCAGGACTGTATCCAAGTACCATCGGCCATGAGGGGCTTAACTGCTCTGTTCGGAAAGGGAAGAGGTGAACACCCTCGGCAAAACCACCATAAGAAGTTTGAAGTATACACTTCTAAATATTGTACATATTGGGAAACGAAACATACTTAAAAAAATAAAGCATACGGGTAATTAGTACTACTTGGCTAAACTGTTACCAGTTTTACACCTATAGCCTATCAACGTCATAGTCTTTGACGACCCTTAAAAGTAAACTCATCTTGTGGAAGGTTTCACGCTTAGATGCTTTCAGCGTTTATCCTGTCCGTGCATAGCTACTCTGCATTGCACCTGGCGGCACAACAGATACACCAGCGGCACGTACGACCCGGTCCTCTCGTACTAAGGTCATGTCCACTCAATTTACTAGCGCCCACCACAGATAGGGACCGAACTGTCTTGCGACGTTCTGAACCCAGTTCACGTGCCACTTTAATCGGCGAACAGCCGAACCCTTGGGACCTTCTCCAGCCCCAGGATGTGACGAGCCGACATCGAGGTGCCAAACCTCCCCGTCGATATGAGCTCTTGGGGGAGATCAGCCTGTTATCCCCGGAGTACCTTTTATCCTTTGAGCGATGGCCCTTCCATACAGAACCACCGGATCACTTTAGCCTGCTTTCGCACCTGCTCGGCTTGTCTGCCTCACAGTCAAGCACCCTTATACTAATACGCTCTACGTACGATTACCAACCGTACTGAGGGTACCTTTGCGAGCCTCCGTTAC
>CAZTTO010000002.1:0-213293 GCA_964616465.1 uncultured Hydrotalea sp.
AACCGCCGACACAAGGATTTTCAGTCCTTTGCTCTACCGACTGAGCTACCGCACCATTTTTTGTCTTTTGTGCAGACTCTTTCTCACGATTGTAGTGAGACTGAGTGCAGACGAACTTTGTTGTCTGCATCGAGACAAGCTTCGCTTCGTCTCGACTATCGCACTAGTTTTTGTGGCGTCAATCAAAAAATAGATAGTAAACTAAGTTTTGAACTCAAAAAATTCCTCTAAGAGGGCTTTATTGAGATTAACGCACTAAGAACTTTCCCTTTTGGGGCTGCAAATATATGATTTCCCATATCATATGCAAAAAAATCAAACGCTTTATCAATTTTCCTTCAAATTCAATAAATATTGAAAGACTTCACCCTTTTACCTAAATTCATTTTACCTCCTCAAAATCAATGTAATCGCCATTGGAGCCTGTCTTTGATTTAGACTCGTTCTGCCAACTATTACCCTGAGTTTGGTTCCGAAATTGCTGCTCACTTGCCGTACGCATGCCGTTCATCTGCTGCTTAACCTTGCTGGCCACACGTATGACTGGCAACAAGAAATGAAATACAAACCTGTATAAAAGATAGACTAGTAGTCCATAGAATAAATAAGTAACCATGGTACAAAAGTACAGCTTGACTTAGCTCAACCTTGTTAAATTACATAATAGGTTTTCCATTTGGCGAAATTATTAGCTTATTGTACATTTGCATCGGAAAAAGAAACAGTAGAAGGGAACGGAATCGTTCCCTTCTCTTTTTATCAGTCCTTAAGTAATGGCAAGTATCAACCCAATTGAACAAATTACCGCAATGATCGGTGAACTCCTGACCGATACACCCGAGTATTTCTTGGTGGGATTAAAAATTAAGCCTACCCAAAATGTAAAAGTATATCTAGATGGAGATCAAGGCATTACAATAGAAACCTGTGTTCGTCTGAATCGTAAACTCTACAAAACAATCGAGGAAGCGGGCATTTTTCCTGCTGGAGAATTTTCTTTGGAGGTGTCGTCTCTAGGCATCGATGAACCATTGACTCTTTTACGTCAATATCAAAAGAACATAGGTAGAAAAGTGGAGGTAACACTTAATGGAGATGGGGGTGCTCAAGTTGGTAAATTATTAGCAGCTCAAGAAACTGGTATAGAAGTAGAAGTTACCTCAGGTAAGGGCAAAAAAGCCATTACACAAACATTGAGTTTTTCTTTCGATCAAATTAAATCAACTGTAGTTCAAATAAGTTTTTAAAACAAAAGAATGACCTTTCGAAGGTCGCAAAATAGAACAAACCATGGCAAGTATCAACTTAATGGAAGCCTTCCAGGAATTCAGAGAGACTGAGAGTATCGACCGTCCTACGATGATGAAGGTTGTGGAAGATGTTTTTAAAACTCTTCTTAGAAAAAAGTACACAAGTGATGAAAACTTCGACGTAATTGTAAACGCCGAAAAAGGTGACTTAGAAATTATCCGCCGAAGAATGATTGTTGAAGATGGCCAGGTGCAAGACCCTCTTGCTGAAATTGCTTATTCTGAAGCAGTCAAAATTGAACCAGATTTTGAAGTTGGTGAAGAATTATATGAAGAAATGGATATCCTCGACTTTGGTCGACGTGCTATTCTTGCAGCTAAACAAACCTTGGCTAGCCGTATTAGCGAGCTAAAGAAGAATGTTTTGGTGAAAAAGTATTCAAGTAGAATTGGAGAAATTGTAAATGGCGAAGTAAGTCAGGTTTGGAAAAAAGAAATCATGCTTATTGATGATGAAGGAAATGAATTAATTCTTCCTAAGAGCGAGCAAATTCCTCAAGACTATTTCAAGAAAGGCGATAATGTTCGTGCTGTAGTAGCTCGTATTGACCCACGAAATACCAATCCAGCAATCATCGTTTCAAGAACAAGTCCACTTTTCCTTGCTAAGCTTATGGAGATTGAAGTGCCTGAAATTTTTGATGGCCTTATCACTATCAAGAAAATTGTTCGTGAACCAGGAGAGCGTGCGAAAGTAGCAGTAGAAAGCTATGATGATCGCATCGATCCAGTAGGTGCTTGCGTGGGTATGAAGGGAAGTCGTATTCACGGAATTGTACGTGAATTGAAAAACGAAAATATTGATGTCATCAATTTTACAACCAATATTCAACTTTTAATTCAGCGCTCTTTAACTCCTGCTAAAATTAGCTTCATGAACCTCGATCATGATAAAAAACAAGCAGATGTTTATTTAAAGGCAGATCAAGTTTCTCTGGCAATTGGTAGAAGAGGTGTGAACATTAAATTGGCTTGTGAACTCACAGGTTATGAAATTGATGTGTTCCGTGAAGATGAAGAGCAAACTGATGAGTATGATATTGACTTAGATGAATTTGCAGATGAAATTGATGAGTGGATTATTGATGAGTTCAAGCGCGTAGGTTGCGACACTGCTAGAAGCGTACTTGCTTTGTCAGCCGATGAATTAGAGCGCAGAACAGACTTGGAGAAGGAGACAATTGCAGATGTAATTCGTATCCTTAAAGAAGAATTTGAAAAAGAATAAAACCGATCACTTAACTAATAACACAGATCCTGCCGTCTGCCGAAGACCAAAGGAAACACATTATGTCAGAACTTAAATTACCACGACTCCTGGCCGCTGCCAAAGAATTCAATGTTGGGCAAGACACAATCATTGAGTTTTTGGTGAAAAAAGGATTCAACCGCGACGACCTGAAACCGACTTCAAAACTGAATGAGGACATGTACTATGCCCTTCAGGCAGAATTTCAGGGTGATAAAGCTGCGAAAAACAAAGCAGACTTGGTTGAAATTCCAAAGGGTAGCAACGCGGAAAGAAAAAAGAAAGAAGAAGAGGAGATCACCTTCAAGAAGGAAGAAAAGAAATCGAGTGTTAAGGAGGAAGAAGCTCCAGCAGCTAATTTCCCTGCGCCTGTAGCTGAAGGCAATTGGGCTGATCCAATTGTTCAAGATGAACCAATTGCTGAAACTCCTCCACCAGTTGAGGAAGCACCTGCTAAACCAGTTGTACCTGAAATTGAAGGGCCAAAAGTTATCAAGAAAATTGACCTTGATAGTATTGATTCTTCAACTCGTCCTAAGAAAACGAAAGCTGCGGCTAAGGAAGCACCAGCACCTACTCCTACTCCAGTAGAAGAAGCGCCTGTTGAGGCTCCGATTGCAACTGTAGAAACAAAAAAAGAGGAAGACCCTATTGTGGAAGTTTCACCTGAAGCGCCTGTAGCAACAGAAACTGAAACCATCGTTACGCCACCGGCACCTCCTGCAGAAGATAAAGTTGTAATTGAAAATATCCAAGCCGATAAATTGACTGGTCCTAAAATCTTAGGAAAAATTAACTTACCAGTTGATAATGATACTCGTCCAAAACCTGGTGTTCGTGGTGATGAAAAGCGGAAGCGCAAACGCATTCCAATGGAGAGAAAACCTGGAGAAGGCGGCGGTCAACAACAAGGTCAAGGTGGTGGTGGCCAACAAGCACAGGGTGGATTTCAACGTGATGGTCGCGGTGGTGGTAATAACCAAAATAGACCTGGACAAGGCGGAAACAACCAAAATAGAAATCGTCCCGGAAATAATAATAGAAACAACAACAATCGCAGAGAAGACAAAGAGATTGACGCTAAAGAAATTCAAGAAAAGATTCGTGAAACTCAAGCTAAATTGGCTGGAGCTGGCGGTCGCGGTAAGAGCTTAAAAGCAAAATATCGTAAAGAAAAGCGTCAAGAAGCTGCTGATCAAATGGGTGAAGATGTTGAGAACAACAAACTACAGGTTACAGAATTTGTAACTGTAAGTGAGTTGGCCAACCTTATGGATGTAAGCTTTGCTGAGGTTATTAGCAAGTGTATGAGTCTTGGCATTATGGTTTCAATCAACCAGCGTTTAGATGCAGAAGTTATTGAACTTGTTGCCAGTGAATTCAATTTTGAAGTAGAGTTCATGGGCGTGGATGATGTTGATGAAGAGGAAGAAGATGAAGATGATACTCCAGAAGAATTGGAATCTCGTCCTCCAATTGTAACCATTATGGGTCACGTTGACCATGGTAAAACATCTTTACTCGACTATATAAGAAATGCAAACGTTGTAGCAGGTGAAGCTGGTGGAATTACACAACACATTGGAGCCTATGAAGTAATGCTTCCGAATGGCAAATACATCACATTCCTAGATACACCTGGTCATGAAGCCTTTACGGCAATGCGTGCCCGTGGTGCTAAAGTAACAGATATTGCTGTTATTGTGGTTGCAGCCGATGATGCTGTAATGCCGCAAACTAAAGAAGCAATTAGCCATGCTCAAGCAGCTGGCGTTCCAATGATTTTTGCTGTAAACAAAATAGATAAAGACGGAGCTAATCCAACAAAAATCTATGAGCAACTCGCTCAAATGAATATTCTTGTTGAAAGCTGGGGTGGTAAATTCCAAAGCCAAGAACTCAGTGCTAAGCAAGGTTTGAACATGGATTTACTGATGGAGAAGATTTTGTTGGAAGCTGAAATGTTGGATTTAAAAGCCAATCCTAATAGAGAAGCAACCGGAACTATTATTGAAGCCTCGCTTGATAAAGGACGCGGATACGTTGCAACAATTCTTGTACAAAACGGAACTCTGCGCCAAGGTGATCTTATTGTATCTGGTCAGTTTTATGGTCGTGTGAAGGCCATGTTCAACGAAAGAAACCAACGTGTTGATGAAGCGCCTCCTTCTACGCCGGTTGTAATACTAGGCTTGAATGGTGCACCGCAAGCTGGTGAAAAGTTCAAGATGTATGAAGATGAAGCTGAAGCTAAAGAAGTTGCATTGAAGCGCGCACAAATCTTACGCGAGCAAGGTTTACGTGCTAGAAAACATATTACACTTGATGAAATTGGTCGTCGTTTGGCACTTGGTAATTTCAAAGAATTAAATGTTATTATTAAAGGTGACGTGGATGGATCTGTAGAAGCATTGAGTGACTCACTACAAAAATTATCTACACAAGAAATCTTAGTAAGTGTGGTACACAAAGGTGTAGGACAAATTTCTGAAAGTGATGTATTGTTAGCTACAGCATCTGATGCCATTGTCATTGGATTTAACGTTCGTCCATCTGCACAAGCTAATAAGCTAGCAGAAACTGAAGGTGTACAAATTAAAATGTACTCAATTATCTATACTGCTATTGATGAAATCAAGAGCGCTATGGAGGGTATGTTGGAACCTAAAGTGGAAGAGAAAGAAGTTGCAACTGTTGAAATTAGAGAAGTATTTAAATTTGATAAAGCAACAATAGCTGGATGTTATGTAACTGAAGGAAAGGTGAAGCGTGATCACAAAATTCGTGTATTCCGCGATGGCATCTTGCTCTATCCAAGAGAAGGCGCATTTGCAGAATTTGCGAGCTTGAAGCGCTATAAAGATGATGTAAAAGAAGTTGCAACAGGTTATGAGTGTGGTTTAACCATCAAGAATTTCACAGATATTGCTGTGGGAGATACAGTGGTTGCATATGAAGAAACTGAAGTGAAACGAACTTTATAATCTCAACCTAAAAACTATATTCAAGGCTGTCTTTTTCGACAGCCTTTTTTATTTCTACACTTTTAATTTTATACAATAATGCTACAGTAGGGTGTACACAGTTAATGCTAACAATAATAGAGCTACCAATAAAACTAATAACCGAAATATCTTTGATAGCCTGACTGACAATCTTTGTCCTGCTATCAACAATATGATAAGGGTAATTGGCAAGAGCATTCCATTGATGGTTCCTGCAAAAATTAACCAGCTGACTGGTCTGCCAGCAATCATCAATAATAAAAAAGATGCAACCAAAAACGCCCACATATATTTATGTCGATGAGCTGCAAAGTTTTTTACCCAACCATCGGCAAAGGAAACAGATGTGTAAGTACAACCAATGACTGAAGTGATTGCAGCTACCCAAATAACAACACCGAAAAATAAAGATGCCCATTTACCTTCAATTGCGCTAAAAAAATTCAAAGCAGGTTGCTCCTCATTCCATACATAGCCGCCCGCAACAATACCTAAAACCGCTAAGAAAAAACCATAACGTACAAAGGCAGTTATAAAAAGGCCACTTAATGCCGTTTTTCGTGCTTTCAACCAGTGATGCTCTCCTGAAATATCATCTTGCAATAATCTATGTGCACCAGAAAAACTAATATACCCTCCCACTGTTCCTCCTACCAAGGTTAATATGATCATAGGCTCCACTTGGTCAGGCAGAAATGTTTTTCCTATTGCTAATTGAATAGGTGGTTGAGTCTTGAAAAGTGTATACATCAAAATCAATAGCACACATGATCCCAATAGAACAGTAATGCGATCCATATTTTTTGTGAAGCCTGGATAAATAAAAATTAACCAAACTACTCCAGCACTGAGTGCACTTCCTATCCATGGCTCCCAGCCCGTAATAATTGAAATGCCTAATCCGCAACCAGCTAAATTACCAGCATTAAATACCCATCCGCCTACTATTATGATTACACTTAACAACTTTCCGCCCCAAGGAACAACTTCTTCAACAACCGTCTGTGCAGGTTTCCCTGATACTATAATCGTATGCCAAATCTGCCATTGAATAATCCAATCAATAAGTACTGAAATAAGTATTGCAAATCCAAATGATGCCAATAAGGTCTTACTAAAAACTGCAGTCTGTGTTAAGAAGCCAGGTCCTATAGCCGATGTGGCCATAAGAAAAGCAGCACCAGCCCATAAACGAAAATTAATTGGGTGTTTTAATTTCAACAGATAAATTTTCTAAAATACTTCGAATATAGGTGGCCCTTTCAACCGCTCTTAGATTATCTCCATGCATACATAGAGTTTGTACAAAAGTCTTAATCGTAACCCCTTCTATTGTTTCAATCTCTTGACATGCTACCATCTTACGAGTTTGAGCAGCAGCCAATGCTAATGAATGGATACATGCGCCATCCTGCGAACGTGGTACTAGTTGACCGTTTTTTAAATAAGCTCTATCAACAAATCCTTCATGAACAGGCTTTAAACCTACAGAACTTATGATATCAAGAAACTTACTGCCTGCTAAACCGTATACTTGCAATCCGGGTGACAATGATTGAATGGCTTTTGCAATTACTGAAGCTATTTCAATATTTTCTGCCGACATATTGTAAAGCGCACCATGTAATTTTAAATGATTCAAAGTAGTGTCATTCTTCTCCACCAAATATAACATCAACTCTAGCTGTTTCGAAATGCAGCCGTACAATTCATTATCGTTCAGTTGCATATTTTTTCTACCCATATTCTCCTTATCCTGAAAACCAGGATGTGCACCAATAGCAACTCCATGTTGCAAACAAAGTTCAATAGTCGCTTGCATGGTAGCCTCATCACCAGCATGATAACCGCATGCAATGTTTGCACTACTTACCAGAGGAACAAGTTCAGCATCTGTAAGCATCCCCTCTCCTACATCTGCATTTAAATCAATTTGTAGTTTATCTAAACGACTCATGAATTGCGTGTTGAAGTATTTGCAAATTACGCCGTTGTTCTAATAATAATTGAACTGCTTTGTCTATATCTACCCATTCCCATTCTACAATAGAACCAGGTGTAATTTGTGCCAACCTTGGAAGATCGGCTGTAATTACTGTTCCAATCCACGGGTAACCACCAGTTGTTGGATGGTCGGACATCAGAACAATCCAATTGCCATTAGGTAGCCACTCAATAGCACCTACTGTAATTGGACTAGATTGCATTTCATGTTGATGTGCAATGGGTCTTTGCAACTGCACATGATAGCCCATGCGATTGCTTTGTGTTGTAACCTTCCCAGAGATATTATTTTGAGTATAGTTACTTTGCTTACTCCATAGATCAAATTCTGGTGCAGGTATAATCCTGATAGTTGTAATCACTTCATGTTTAGGCAAGTAATCACATCTGTAAAATTGTCGTTTAAAAATCTCTGGTAAATTAAAAGAAGCTTGAGCCATAAGTAAATCTCCTGACTGCAATCTTCTTCCTTGATGGCCTCCTCTATTCAACCAAATATCTGTTGATGCACTTCCCAACCAAACCTCTGATCTCCAGCCACCTTGTACAGCCACATACAATCTTGCACCACGAGACGAAGGAGAGAATTGCAGTTCATCATCCTTTTCAACAGCAAATACTTTTCCTGCTTGCTGAATTTTTCCATTCAGCATTATTTCAACCTCTGCTCCAGCAGTTGAGATATAAGTGCGACACAAAATACGCCACTTTGCAAAAGATAGTACCAATTCTATAACTGGTAAACTCGCGCTATTATTTAGCAAAATATTTGCTACAGAGGCCGCATGTGCATCCATAACGCCACTAGGAGGAATACCTAAGTGTTGATAGCCAAAACGGCCCATATCTTGTATACGATCGTCAGGACCAGCCTTAATCACTTCTATGGTTGGAACATTACTCATTGATGCATGAAATTATTCCACTCTTGTAAATCAATAGAAGTGAACCGAACACGATCGCCAACAGAAAATCTTGTTGGTGATTCAATATCATCTGTTAACATAGATAAAGGTGTTCTTCCAATAATGCGCCAACCTCCTGGACTAGCAACTGGATAAATTGCTGTGGAAGAACCTGCAATTGCAACACTACCTGCTGGCACTTCTCTACGCGGCTTTGACAATCGTGGTACATGCATTGGTGCAGGTAAACCATCCATGTATGCAAAGCCTGGTAAAAATCCCATCATACTAACCTCATACTCAACTGAACAATGCAGTTGAATAACATAGTCAATCTCTACTTTGCTAATACGAGCAACCTCTTCAATATCTTGTGCTAAAGAAACATCATAACAAACAGGAATAAGATGCGTCTTAGAAGCTTGTTGCTTATAAACAATATCTGCCTTAAAAAGTAGCTCCTCCCAATACTTTTGAATATTCGTATGCCTAAATACAGAGTGAAATACCAAAAGATTCATTTGCACTCCCAATCGGTGTCGCGACGGAATACAATCTCTTACCCAAGGAAATGATTGTTCTTGAATCCAATGAAAGTAAGACTGTATAGAACTCTTTACAACTGCAGCATTTGTAGAACGCCATTCCATTAACAGAAATTCTTCTGCTACTAAATAAAATGTATCGGGCGGAACTACTAAACTCATTTAAGTTATTCAATAATTACGAATGCAGCCCATGCATATGGCGGCCACTCATTTCGCCATTTTTTTTGTGCTTGATATAGTGCCTCACGCGGAGTTTGTCCCTGCAATAAATAAATATAAAATGTTTGCATAAGCAGAGCAGTTTCCTGGTCAGGTACTTGCCATAAACTTAATAATAAATATTGAACCCCAGCAAGCTTACATGCTCTTTGTAATCCAAATACTCCCTCACTATCCAACACATCCCCTAATGCTGTCTCACACGCACTCATCACCATCATACGTGTATTGGATAAATTTAGCTGCGATAACTCATATGCTGTTAGAATACCATCATTTCCACCAGCAGGTTGTTTACCTGTCCATGTCTTATTCCCATCAGCAAATACCAACCCACTTCTTAGTAACGGATCAGACGCTACAGAAAATTGTGAACTACTAATCGTTAAATTTCGTTTCTGCACCGATGGGTCTGGGAGAAAAAAACCATGTGTTGCCACATGAATAATATCTGGAGACTTCCCATCTAATTGTTGTAAAGCCAGTTCCGTTGCTGCACGATCTAAATATGTTTTCACCTGAATTTTCTGTCCTTCAAGTACAGGCTTAAGTTGATTGATTTCTAAAGCGGTTCCTGGCAAAGCAGACCAACCATCTTTTGCATTTGTAGGAATTGGACCAAAATCGGGATTGCCAACCAATACTGCTGACTTCCAAATTTGCTTCGAAGACGAACTTTGAACCAACTGCCTCGTGCTAGTATATGAGTACAGTTGATAGGAGTCTATCAGTAATTGATTCTTCGCTGTTGGTAAAGCTTGAAACGCTACCTGATGTAATAATCCATCTGGTGCATAATGAACTTTTTGAATATCTTTAAGAAAAGGAAGCAAAGGCTTCCAAATAAATGCATACAAACTATCACCCAAGAAAACATCGGGTGCTTTTTTTGTAATTGAACTTCTATACAACCTAGACACAGAAGACTCTTTTGTTGCACCTGATTTCTGCTGCAACCATTGTTGTAATTTTTTCTCAGTACCTAAATAAACAAACTGTACTGCAGCCTTATCCCCAACTAAAATTAAAGCACCATATTTCGTTGGATAATCACTACTAGTTACATCATTAAACTTCACATACTCAATAGCAGCCTCACCAGGTTGTAATTTCACTTGCAGATCCTTTAACCAGTCAATTTCATTGGCAGTAGAAATGCCCACTAATTCAGATAGCTTTAAATTTCTTTCTAGTTGACTCACAATCAACTCTAAACTATCAACTGATAGTGTTCTCTCTGAAATAGGTAATAAGCGTTGCTTTGCTAAAACTTGTTGACCATATTGCCATTCATCGAGCTGAGATTGCAATTGTGCATTCGCACTTTTTCTCAAACGCTGTATAGACTGAATACCATCTTGTAAAACAAATCCTTTTATTTGTAACTGCTCTTTTAACATGAATGTTGCTAGCGTATCTGCCAACTTAGTTCCTGCTACCTGTAAATAAATACTAGGCAAAATATTAAACTGAAATTGTGCGTTCTTCCACCACGACAGCTTTTCCTGCTCGGATAACACATAAAAGTTTTTCTTAAAAAATTGTAGATTAATATCATTAGCAATAATTGCCGCCTTACTAGCTTTTGACCAGTTATTTTGCTCAATATAGTAGAAAGCCATATTGCCATAAAAAACTGACCGCATTTCATGATAGGGATCTATACTCTTATTTATAATAACTTCTAATTGTGCAAACTCTTTCTCCGCAACAAAAGGTTGTTTTTGCTGAATAGCCTGAATGTAATTGGAAGCCGATTTGATGTATAAAATATTCTCTTTCCCTAACCCTTGTTCTATGACAATCATAGCCTTCTTTGCAAAATAAGCAGCACTGTCATTTTTGAATAAGGACATATAAAGCGTACTAAGATTATTATAAAAAGTAGCTTTAACCTGAGGACTAGTGAGCGGGTCTTTTTCAAGTGATGATAACAATGTTGAAAATATTTGAAGGGCACTGTTATAATCTTCCATTTTCACTCCTAGCAATCCAATATTATTTAATAAAAGAATATAATTTGGATGTTGCACCATTTGAAAATCTTGGTACATGCGTAACGCTTTCAAATAAACATCATCGGCCTCTTTATACCTCGCTTGTTGGAGGTAAATTCCTCCTAGATTGAGCAATGAAATAGCTACTTGTGGATGTTGTTTTCCAAAAACAGTAGTTCTAATTTCTAAGGACTCACGCAAGACTTTCTCAGCACCAGCATAATCAGCAGTTTCTTGCAACACAATACCAATATTACTTAAGACACTGGCCTGATGTTGACTGGCATTACCAAACAACTGATTCATTAACTTAAGCGATTCTTGCAAATGTGCTAAACCAACTTTTGAGAACCCTTTTCTATGTTCTAACAATCCCTCAACCTCTTTCAGTTTTGCAGCATAAAATCCCTTAGTTTGATTATTACCTGTTAAAAACTTTCTACAAGCATCAACATTATTCGTACAAGAGCCATATTGCTGCATTTGTAAATCAATATTCGCCAGAGAAAGTAGTAATTCACCCTGCTCCATCATATTTGCCTTACGAGCTATTTGAAGCGCTTGCTGAATTTCTAATTTAGCTTCTCCCATTCTGCCTGCATCAATATGGGTATAACCCATTGACTTTAAAATGCTGACCAACAAATTTTGGTTATCAGAAGCTAAACGTTTGGCAAGTATAAAAGACTGGTTGTAATATTTATCTGCTAACTGAAAGTTAGCCTTATCGGCATGCAAATTTCCTAGCATCAAATAGGTCTGAATCCATTCAGCCTCGTCCAAATCTTTAATTTGCTTTTTTATCTGAACAGCCTGTTCCAACCAAGTTGTTGCTTCTTGTAATTGCCCCGATTCCCTTAATGCATTTCCATAAAACTCCATTGACTTAGCATATTGCAGAGAGCTTTGTCCAAATAAATGCTTTGCTAAGCCTATATTCATTTGCAATTGTTGTAAGGCTTTCTGAATTTGAAGTTGCAGATACAAAGTTTCAGCATATAAATTCGAATAGCGATAATATGTTTCAGATTGCTTGGTTTGCTTTTTTTCAATCTGAGGAAGAGCGACCTCTAACACATTAATTAAAGAAGGCAGTTGTTGTGTTACGTCTAAATAATTGGCATAAGAATCTAACACTCCAATGAAATCCTCATAACCTTCACTGGCATTATTTAGGTACCATTTCCAAGCCAAATCATAAAATAAATTTGCGCTATCAATTTCTTCACGCTGATCATGAATTAACGCAAACTTGAAATGGATAAAAGCCACTTCAACTGTAGGCTGATTGCCCAAAACCTTTTTATAAACACGTTCAGCCTCTCTAAAAAAAGGTTTACACGAATCAAACGATTGTAATTGGAAATAAGTTTCTCCTACATTGTCATAAGAAATCGCCAAATCAATATGCTGCTCCCCTCTTTCTTTTTTGGCGGCTTGCAATGCTTGTAGTGCAACTGGCAATGCTTCTCGAAGTTTACCAGCTTGAAATAAGTCAAAAAAACGTTGATTCAAAGTGGCAAAATTTTGCGCTTGCACACATAGAAATGATAGACTAAGTGTGAGAAAAAGAAAAACCCTTTTCATACGGCTGTTTTAAGATCATTAAATGTACAACAGATGTATGAAAAAGGTCTAGAACAGATTAAGGTAGCTGTTATGCTCTATAAGGAAATTTCCTGCTGGCGTTGCGCATCATTTGTCTAATTAGGTCATCGGCTGAAGTAAAAGTACCGCCCGATAATGAATGGGTATATCCCCAAATTCTTGTCCCCGACCTGCCATCAATAACACCAATTTCAGCCGATTTTGTTTGGGCTGGTGGACGTGGTAAGAATAAACCTGTATTGATGTTTACCACATCAATGACTGCTGCAAACTCCCTACTAATTGGTTGATCTAAATTAGCCTTTCCCCGTACTAAAGCATCAACGCCCAAGGCTGTACATAAATCACGCGCCGACATTTGTTCTGGCGACTTTCCTTGACTTGCTAGTTCTCTTAGAATCCTATTCGTCTCATCAACATCCTGGAACTGTGTTTTTATATGACTCTTTTTGCCGCCTCTTCTAAGAACCCAATTATAAAAACTCGACTGAATTTGACGGCCTGTTTGTAATTCCATTTCTTTCACCTTTTCACGTCCAAGTTGTTGCATAACACGAGGTCGAAGCTCCAAATCAACCTCAAAAGGTAATACAGCAATTTGCTGATGGGTAATAGCCTGACGATCAAAATTACTAGCTTGGTACGTTCTTGATCCACAGCCTGCCAACAGGAGGCCAGTTAAACTAATCAGTAAAATTCTCTTCATCTTAATGTAAACTTTTTGACATCCAAATTCCAGAAATCGTGCCACAATTTTAAGAAGCCCCAAAAACCACATATTTATGTGTCCGTTTATCAATTTCAGAACTCGTCTATCCTATAAGTTGTTATCTTGGTAACTTATTAAAGTAAGTCATGAAAAAGTTTCGCCAACTCTCTATTTGGATGACAGGTCTATTAATAGCAGGCTCTATCCAAGCACAAGAGACCCCAAAATGGATGCGCTACAGCGCCATTTCCCCCGATGGAAAAACAATTGTATTTACCTACAAAGGTGACATTTACAAAGTAGCCAGTTCTGGTGGAACAGCTACACCATTAACCATGCATGAGGCACACGACTTTATGCCAGTTTGGAGTAAGGATGGAAAGAGTATTGCATTTGCCAGCGATCGTTATGGCAACTTCGACATTTTTACAATTGGTATTCAAGGTGGTGAAGCAAAACGAGTAACCTATCATTCGGCAAATGAGTATCCTTATGAATTCAGCACCGACGGAAAAAATATACTTTTTGGCTCTGCAAGAATGGATATGGCTTCTAACAGACAATACCCTACAGGCAGCATGCCAGAACTCTATAGCGTACCCGTTGGCGGGGGAAGACCTGTTCAAGTATTGACAACTCCTGCTGAAGATGTTAAGCTGAATAAAGACGGATCAAAAATGCTGTACCACGATAAAAAAGGGGGTGAAAATGTTTGGAGAAAGCACCACACTTCAGCTATTACTAGAGACGTTTGGATCTATGATACGAAAGCTGATCAGCATACTAAAATCACTTCCTTTGCTGGTGAAGATCGCAATCCAATTTTTACCGATAATGACCAAGCTTTTTTCTACTTAAGTGAAGAAAGTGGGAGCTACAACATACACAAAATGAAATTAGCTGGTGGTAAAAGTGAGCAGTTGACTCAATTTAAAAAACATCCAGTTCGCTTTTTGAGCAGCGCTAACGATGGTACACTTTGCTTTGGATATGATGGTGAAATTTATACAATGAGTGCTGGTGGTAAACCTCAAAAGGTGAATGTTCAAATCCTGTCAGATGCTAGAACGAATAGTGAAAGATTGATTCGCGTTACAAGTGGAGGTGGAATCTCCGTTTCACCCAACGGTAAGGAAGTAGCGTTTATCTTTCGTGGTGAGGTTTTTGTAACCAGCGTAGAAGGTGGTATTACAAAGCGAATTACCAATACACCGGGACAAGAGGTGGGTGTTCAGTTTTCTCCCGATGGAAAGTCATTGATTTATGCTGCTGAAAGAAACAACAAATGGAGCATTCATGAAACGAAAATGGTGAGAAGCGATGAAATGTATTTTTATGCATCTACACTCTTAAAAGAGTCTGATGTTCTTAACAACAACAACGATAATACTCAACCAAATTATTCCCCCGACGGAAAAGAACTCGCTTTCATAGAGAACAGAGACAACCTCCGCATTTATAATCTTGCTACCAAACAGTCGAGAACAATCTTAAATAAAGATCAACTCTTTGGATGGACTGAGAATGATCAATACTTTACTTGGAGTCCTGACGGCAAATGGTTATTATTTGATTATGCTTTACCCGGAAGCGCAGTAGGTGAGGTAGGTTTAGTAAGTGCTGATGGAAAGACTATAGTAAACTTAACAGAAAGTGGCTTTAATGATTTTCGTCCGAAGTGGATTATGAATGGCAAGGCTATGTTATGGATGAGTAATAGAGATGGCCTAAGAGCTGCTTCTATGAGTGGTGGCGGACAGTCGGATGCCTATGCTATGTTCTTTACACAACAAGGATTTGATCAATTTCGCTTGAGTAAGGAAGAATATACTTTAATGAAAGAAATGGATGAAAACAAAGCGAAAGCTGATACGAGCAAGAAAAAGGAAGCAAAAAAAGATAGCGTATACTTTGATTGGGATGGCTTAGCTCAGCGAAAAGTAAAGCTAACCATTCACAGTTCTAGCATGGGCGACGCCCTGGTTAGTAAAGACGGAGAAACTTTATATTATTTAGCTCGTTTTGAAAGAGGCATGAATCTTTGGACAACCAACCTCAGAACTAGAGAAACTAAAATGTTGGTGCCGTTGAATGCTGGGTTTGCATCTATGACATGGGATAAAGACCAGAAGTACATTTTCATTAGTAGTGATGGTGGTGTTACTCGTCTTGATCCAAATTCAACCAAACAAGACCGTGTTTCTATAAACGGAGAAATGATGATCAATTCGGATATTGAAAAGCAGGCTATGCTTGATCATGTTTGGAGAAGAACTAAAAAAACTTTCTATACTAAAACAATGCACGGAGTTGATTGGGATAGTTACAAACCAGATTACGACAAATACATTTCATCTATCGGAAACAACTACGAATTCAGTGAAATGCTGAGCGAATTATTAGGCGAATTGAATGTAAGTCATAGTGGAAGTAGCTATGCTGTATTTAATCCTAATGGCGATGCAACTGCCTCATTGGGAATTTTCATAGATGCATCACATACTGGCAATGGCGTAAAAATTGAAGAAGTAATTGTTGGCGGTCCACTCGATAAAGCTGGTATGAATGTAAAGAAGGGTACTATTATTGAAAGCATTGATGGCGAAACAATTCTTCCGAATAGAGACCTTGCTCACTATCTAAATCGCAAAAGCGGTAAACCGGTTTTACTGGTGCTTCTAGAAGGTAATACAAGAAGAGAACTAACTGTAAAGCCTGTTTCGCAAGGTGAAGAGAATGGGTTGTTATACAGAAGATGGGTGAAGAGAAATGCTGATGAAGTTGACAAACTCAGCAATGGGCAACTTGGGTATGTACATATTCCCGGTATGAATGACGGTGCCTTTAGAACCACCTATGAAGAAATCATGGGTAAGTTCTTCCATAAAAAAGGAATTGTGGTTGATACGCGTAATAACGGTGGTGGCGATTTAGTAGCTGACTTAGCAACATTCTTGAGCGGTAAGCAATTCATGAATTACACCAACGATGTAAGAAGTAATGGATTTGAACCAAACTTCCGTTGGACGAAACCAGTTGTTTCAATTGCAAATGAAGGCAATTACAGCGATGGCCATTGTTATGCCTACATGATTAAAGATCAAAAGATTGGAAAACTTGTAGGTGCACCAGTTCCTGGAACCTGTACATTCGCTGCCTGGGCCTCTTTAATGGATACTGGTATCCGCTGGGGTGCACCAACAGTAGGCGTTCAAGGTAACAATGGTAAATACTTAGAAAACTGGCAAACTGAACCCGATGTGCTGGTTCTTAATAGCCCAGAGCAAGTTAAAAAAGGAGTTGACCAACAATTAGAAGCGGCAGTCAAAACAATCCTACAAGAAATCAAATAATCACAAAAACCGGTGTTCATCACCGGTTTTTTTATGTCTATTTCAACCAATAAAGAAATTTATTGTTGTGCAGGCATGAGAAAACAGGATTGGCTTATTGCTAGAATAATTGCGCTCCTTTGTTTTATGATTACTTAGGATTGGGAAAATTCATTTTTTCGGTTACATTTAAGACATGAAACAATTGTTGCTAATCCGTCATGCTAAAAGCAGTTGGACTGATATAGGACAGGAAGATTTCGAACGACCTTTGAATGAAAGAGGTGTTAGAGATGCTCCTTTGATGGCCAAGAAGTTAATTGAAAAAAATTATAAGCCAGACGCACTTATTTCCAGTACTGCAGTGAGAGCTTTAGAAACAGCAACATTTTTTGCTGAGGTAATGGGTTTCAAAAAAAAAGATATTATTCAAGTGCCAGAGCTTTATCACGCACCCCCTAAGGTTTTCAAAGAAGTTATACAAGCTCTTCCAGATGGGCTATCAACTGTAGCCATATTTGCTCACAATCCTGGTATTACCGAAATGGCTAATGAACTTACGAACATTCAAATAGACAATTTCCCAACCTGTGGTATATTTGGAGTTGAAGCAGATGTAAAAAGTTGGAAGAATTTTTTAGACTCAGAAAAAAGCTTCTTATTCTTTTACTACCCTAAAGCGCTTTAGCTGGTTGATTTGGTTCTTGTTACTCCATATACACCAGTAAATATTAAAATTGCTGCAAGCAACTTCACCCATGTAAAACTTTCTCCTAACCAAATTATTGCAATAATTGCTGCAAAAACAGGCTGTGTATAAATGTAAGATCCTGTTACAGAAGCTCCAATTTTTCCAATAGCATACACATTTAACAAATACGCAAAAAAGGTTCCACCAACTAGTACAAAAATTAGTGCGGCCCATTGGAATAAAGTAAAAGAGTTCCATAAAGCATCTTGAAACTGATTCCATCCAACTGGTAATATCATAAACATACCAATTGTAAATGTCCATCGCACCACATGAATTGCAGAGTAACGTGTCATAAGTGGCTTAACCATGATTAAATAAACTGAATAAACAATTGCATTCATTACTATTAATAAATCACCTAAAAGCATTTGCTCTGCTTCTGTTTCTGCACCCTTAGAAAGTATTAAAACACTTGCTCCACTAATTCCTAGTAATAACCCAGCAATTTTTTGCCAACTCAGAGGCTCCTTCATTAGCCATGCAGCTAAAAAAGTGATAAGAATTGGAGTAATTAAAATAAGCAATGAACTATGAATAGTTGTGGTAAGTGAAAGTCCTTTAATAAATAATAATTGATTCAATCCAATACCAGTTACTGCGCATAGAATAAAGAGGCCAATATCCTTTTTCTCAATTCCGGGTCTCCCTGGTTTCATTAAGTACAACAACCAAAATAACCCTGTAGCAGCAAGTACTCTGGCCACATTTAATCCAAATGAACCTATGAGTGAAGGTGTTACCATTTTAACCGCTGCAAAGTTGATACCAAAACAAAGGTTGGCACCTAAAGCGGCGAAATGTGCTTTTTTAATAGGTTGCATGGGGCGCAAAGGTAACATTAGACAGTTTTCATTTCAAGCTGCTCAATTAATTCTTTTAGACGATTTCTGTTAAATAAGACATATTTAGGCCAACTGCTTACTAATTCTTGCGAGGATTTTTTTAATAATTGAAAGCTGAATGCATCTTGTTGAATGGCTTCGGCATAACCCTTTCCACTATGTAAATGAGCCAAATACTCTTGCTCGGTTTGTCCTGGTGTAGGTATAAAAACACATTTTTTTTGAAGTGCTGCCATTTCCATCATAGTAGTATAGCCGCTTCTTGCAACTACATATTTGCTTTGCTGAATAATTTGTAATAACTCCTCACCTTTTGCGTGAGACTGAATACATAGTTCTCCCATTTGCTCCTGTAGTTCTACATTAGGCTCACCACATAATAATATAGAGGGACTTGTAAACTCATTTGCGATTGACTTTATTGATTGCACCAACATACCTCTTTGTGGCTCTGGTCCAGAAATCAAAAAGCAGAATTCAAATTTGTAATCGGTAGATTCCACAGGTGAAGAGTACCGACTTAACAAGCCCAAATACTGCTTATGTAATCCTGAATGATGAATAGAGTGAGATAGGCTTCCTGCCAAACTAGGTTCTTGCATAACATCGGGAATCCAACAAATAGTAAATCGTTTTATCAAGCTAGCATGGAATCTTTCTAAGGTATTTTCCATCCATTTTATTGGAAGCTGAATCCGAAGCTGATGTGTTATAAAAACAGATGGAATTTTAGAATGATACAACCCGTAACGATTGTCCGAAACAATTAAGTCATACGACTCAGTCTTCAGCAAAAGCTCTAACCATTTTCGCTCTAAATAAATTGAAAAGAGCAAGCGAGGCAATTGAGTAAACATCTTCCATAGAAAGTACTTGCCATTGGTACCATAGGTAATACGGTAGCCGGTAATAGGGTGGATTTTAATTTCAGGAAACTCGCCTTTTAATAAGCTCGCTACAGCACCCTCTGCCCCAAGGTCTACCTGCCATCCAAGGTCTTTGAAAGACTGGATTAAGGGGATACATCTGGTAGCATGACCCAATCCCCAGTCCAACGGAATAATGAGCACCTTTTTGGTCATAAAATTGGGCATATACTCAACAAAACTAATAGTATAGCGGAAAAATACTATTTTAGAATACTATATGAAAATAAAATTGAACCAGACGGCCATTCTGTTGTTGATATTAATTCTTACAATTACTGGATGTAGCCAAAAACAATATGGCTATAAATCTGGCGGTAAGAAAAATCTAAGTTGTAACTGTCCAAAAAACTAAGATGCACAGTCCTAATCGCGATATATTGGTCATATCTGCTAAAGCCCATTTAGACGATGCTTTGTACTTCCGCGAATTAGCCATTTTAAATAAGATATTATTTGAAATTGAAACCCTTACTGGTTACTGCCAGTGTCATGAAATCATTGATGTAAATCGACATAAGATTATTCGCAAACCTATGCTTGTTCAACAAGCTATCAGAGATCAGTTACACAAACCCTTCGTGTTTGCTTTCTGCAAAAATTAAAAAGTTAAAACTTGACTAAATGACAAAAAATTGCTCCATTTTGTAAAATATATTTTACATTTGGTAAAATATACACGTCATGAAACAGCTACGACTTTTATCAAATGCTTATAAACCCATTGGATGGTTTTTATTTTTGAGCAGCTTTATACTGGCAATTAGCAACCTAATTGGAAACATCGAGTTTTTAGATATAGAAGTTAAATTGCCCGCATTATACTATGATCCGTTTCTATCGGCTCCAAGGATGTTCACTTGGGTGAATACTGAACTCTTCCCAACTTTGGTAGGGTCCTTATTTACATTAGGCTCTATCATTCTTATTTTTTCTAAAGAAAAAGAAGAAGATGAAATGATTGGCTTTATTCGGCTAAATGCGCTTCTATGGGCGGTGGGGTGCAATGCAATCTATATTTTATTTTGCTTCCTTTTTGTGTATGGAGTTGCATTTGCAAACATCCTTGTTTATAATATTGCAACCATTCCTCTTATATTCCTGGCGCGCTTTTATTACCAAATGTTCAAGGCCAGAAAAATGAATACATGAAAAATAAAATAAAAATAGAGCGGGCAATCCATAACCTCACACAAGAGGAACTTGCACAAAAAATTGGCGTAAGCCGACAAACTATCAACGCTTTAGAAGCCAATAAGTATGTCCCCTCTACCGTTTTGGCTTTGAAACTATCATACTTATTTGGGAAGCCGGTGAATGACCTTTTTGAGTTAGACCCTTCTGATGTTTAGCATTTGTATTAAATACTTCAGATAGTAACTCATCAATCTCATCGGGCTCAAGATCCTTCTTCACTACTTTCCCTTTCGGATCAATTAAGAAATTGGTTGGAACTGCGTTCACTCCATACACATACGCTGCTGTATTTTCAAATTCATTGAGTTCGGATACATGTAACCAAGTAAGGCTATCTTTTTTAATGGCCGCTACCCAATCTTCTTTTGTTTGGTCTAAAGAAACTGCAAATATTTCAAATCCTTTGTCTTTCCATTTGCTATAAAGTTCTACCAACTCAGGATTCTGGTCTCTACAAGGTCCACACCAAGACGCCCAAAAATCAAGCAACACCCATTTTCCTCTTAATGCAGACAATCTGAGTGTATCACCTGTTGGACTCAACTGAACTATGTCAACAACATCGCTTCCTTCCTGAATATTTTTATTTAAACTGATAAATTTTTGAACTTTCATTCCACAAGAAGTTTCTTTCAAAGAAGCGCTCATTTTTTCGAAAAGTACTTTGGTAGTATCAACACCCCAATCCATCATACTGTAAGACATAGCATGTAAGCCAACATATCTTTCAGGATATTTTCTGATGTAATCACGTTTGTATTGTTCTTCTTTTTTTTCTAATGAATCTAATTGCTTCATGTAGACCCTTACTTGTTCAACTGGCGTTCTTTGAGATAAATTAAGCTCGATACGATTTTGGGCCATCTTAAGTGGAGCTAATATTCGATCTAGTTCATCTTGATGTTGTTGAAAAGGATGTTTGGAAACCACCTCAGCTTCATCTAATTCATCATCTTTCTTTTTCTTCAGTTCAACAATACCAGCCCCCAGCCAGAAACTCTTTACAGATGAAAACTCACCATCTTCCATTTCAACAACACTTGCCCAAATAGGGTCCTTTTGTTCTATACTCCCCTTAAATACCCATTTACCAGATTCTTTTACTGGTGCAATTGTTTTGTCTAATCCTTGATCAGTAAAACGCAATTGATATTGAATAGAATTATTGGTTATTGAAAAGTTTAAGCGCACTTGATAATTAGTCTGTGCTTGCGCAACTGAAACAATTGTAAATAGAAAGACAAACGGAAAATATCGCATAAAAATGTTTTACTAAAATTAATGAGCCTGCATTTCACAACACTTAAAATATTTGTTAAATACACAATAAAAAAGCGACTACCCCATAATGAGATAGTCGCCTTGTATTGTATCAAAAATTATTATCGTACCCTTACTCCAAAAGTAACATCAATATCTGTTTCACCTTTTGTGATTGGATCGCCAGCCGCTTTTTGTCCAGGCTTATGCTTCAATGCAATTCTTACTGTTCCAGCAGCACCAGCTGCACCTGTTGTCCAAGTTGATGTCAATCCAAATGGCAAACTACGACTGTCATTATTCAAATTTGTTACAGCCAATGTTGTTCCAGTGGTTATAAAATAAAACTGATGATCGTTTGCTTCACGAATAATTTCAGGAGTTTTATCTTCTGCCGGAGTAACACTCTCATTCAACACCTGAATAGAACAATTAAAGGTTGCATTTGGAGCAATCAAAATACTATCAACAGTTGGTGCATTACCACCCGGACCATCTGTGTCACGGAAAGTAAATGTTTGCGTAGCGTTTGTAGTTGTATTTGTTAATTGAACGCGTAGTGTTGTGATTAACTCTTCTTCATCATGATCATGATCGTGATCATCTTTTTTACATGATGTAAATAATCCAGCTACGATAACAGACGCCCACAAAAACTGTTGCATGTTCTTTTTCATAATACTCATTGTTTTTTTGATTTATTAATAGTTGTAAATTCAAAAGGCCATTTTAAACGCAGACTAATATTTCTGCCCATATCATCTGAGAAATATCTAAATGCATTCAAGTACTCGCGGTAGGCAGTATTCATTAAGTTTGAAACACTTAATGTAATAGTAACGGATCGATTGTTGAATTGATAATCGCCACCCATCTCAAATCCAACTAAAGTATAAGCAGGTGGTGGAGGTGCATAATCAGATGCGAACTGTATTCCACCATTGGGCAACGGGACTTCTATGTTGCCAGTTGCAGGAACCCTTGTCTGCATCCATACATGCTGTACCTGAGCTTTTATATAAGCATCTTTTAATTTTTTACTAGATGCAACTTGGTAAACAATATGAAACTCACCTCTATCCGATGGCATTTGAATAATCCAATCCTCTGTATTTCTATCCCAAGCTCTTAGTAAAGCTGCTTTTGCACTTACTTGCCAATGTGCATCTATTTGTTTACGTGCTGTAAAATCTAACCCTCTTAATATTGCGTTTGTTTGTGCAAATTCAAATGCTGGAAAAGCTCCCCTAATTGTAAGTTGTGCTGGGAATGTAGGTCTTAAGAAAATAAATCCTTGTATATTTTTATAATAAGCTTCTGCGTCAATTTCCCATCCTGCACCACGATAAGCAATTTGTATTTGTGCGGCATTGGATCTTTCTACAGTTAAATTAGCTTGCCCTTTTTCTAATCGAGCCGCTCCATGATGTAGCCCATCACTGAATAATTCATTTATCTGAGGATTTCGCCACGCACTAGATACCAAAGCACCCAACTCCCAACCTCCACCTATACTATATATTGCATTGAGATTGCCCGATAACCCTTGATAAAATCTATTAGTAAATGTTCTTTGTCCGCTATTATCAGATACATTGAAAAAAGAACGAATATCGTATCGAACCCCCAATTCAACTTTTAGTTTGTTGAGATTCAATTTTTCAATCGCAAAAACACCCCATTGCAATGCATCATAGTTAGGAATAAAAAATCTTTGTTGGTAATAGTTGTGTTGGTAAGCGGTTTGCATTCCTACAGAACCTTTTATTTTGTTAGATCCAAAATGATCCCAAATAACATCCTGACTCAGTGTGAGGATTGAAAGATCTAATCCAGGCGCAGGATTACTCGACTGAAAGCGCAACACATCATACTCTTCCCGCCTATTGAATTGCGCAGAAAAAATGGCTTGCAAACGTTGCTGATTCTTTAGCTCCTGAAATGCTTTGATTTTCAACAACTGATGACGCACAGCTTGATAAGGTCGGCCAATTTGATAGCTAAATCCAACATTCTTGATAAAATCAGGCGGCTCTTTGCTATTTATGGCCGTAAACATGTCAGTTACATTACCAATATGTGATCCTGAAAAAATAGCAAGCCTAGTATTAAACTGGCTCACAAAAAATTCTATGCCTCTTTTTTCTTCTCTCCATCCAGCTGCTGCTGAAAAATTAATTTCTTCCACTCCAGAATTTGCCAACCAATAGTTAGGGGTACGAGCGTTTCCACCTCTTTTGAATGTGCCTTGCAATCTCCAGCTAAAAGCAGGGTTCTTCGAACTATTTCCTTCAATCATACCAGACACATTCAATTGTCGGTTATTAGAAAACATTCCTAAGTTCAACTCACCTCCTACTCCAGGTTGTACACGAAGCAACTTAGGCTCAACTAAAACTACTCCACCCAATGCATCTGCACCATAACGCAAACTAGCAGCTCCCTTTACAACAGTTAAGCGATCAGCTATATAAGTATCTATTTCAGGAGCATGCTCACTTCCCCATTGCTGCCCTTCTTGTCGAATACCATTATTTAAAATCAACACACGATTGCTATGCAAGCCATGTATTACGGGCTTATAAATATTTGTTCCAGTTTGTAATAAAGTAACACCCGTTACGCCTGCTATGCCTTCTGCTAGGGAAGAGCCTTTTACTGCATCTAATTGTTTCCCTTTCACACTTGTTGCATTCATAGCAGGCTTGGAAGCTGTATATCCAGTAACTTGAACCTCCTTCAAATAATTCTTAAGATGAGGGAGTTCTACAGAAATTTTTTCGTCTTTCTTAATATGAACATGTATGGTAACTGGCTCGCAACCTTCATGTGTAATTTTAATTGTATAACTACCCGGACAAATTCCACGGAATAGAAACTTACCATCCTTATCAGCAACTGATGCCTTTTTCAGTTCAATCCATTGGATAGTTGACCCAGACAAAGGTTCTTTCAAATCAGCATCCTTTACTTCCACTTCTACAGATAAAACACATTGAGCTTGCAAAGAGAAAAAAGGCAGAAAAACAACCCCAACTAACCCTATCAACTTCCAAAAGCCACGCATACCATTAATGTTTACAATCGTCTGCATGGCATTGATCTGCACTACGACACAAACGATAGTTGAAATAATGAGCAGCAACAATTAGAATAACTGCGGGTATTAAAAAGTAGATATCCCAATCGTGGAGGATCTGCTTGGCGAGTAACAAAACAATTCCAATAACAAACAGAGAAATCGGTAGCTTTCTATGATGGTGCTTTTTAAATCCATGGGTTAGCGAATACAATCCTATTATCGCTGCTACCACAATCATCAAGATTTCAAAAGATAGATTGTTAACGATATTCACCCCAAATAAGGGCAAGCTTGTCATGAATAAGGGTAGCACTGCACAATGAATTGCACATGCTAAAGAGGCCATAATGCCAAGGAAATCCCAATTAAATCTTACTCCCATTTTTTGTTACGAGGATGCAAATATATAACTTTTGCAACAAAGTTGCAGGTCAATTAACCCAATTTTAGGAATCAAAATGCACTTAGTCGGCCTACCTTTGCAACTCAAATAGAAAGTATGAAAAAGTGGTTCTGGTATGGGGTGTTTTTTGTTGGTTTAACAGCAGCTTTTTTGGTAGCAGTATTTTGGGATAATGATTTTTGGAAAAAGAAACTACCTGTCATTAGCTATGTTAAGCCATTTAGGTTTGTAAATCAGGATAATGTGCCGTTTTCAGACAAGGATTTGTTAGGAAAAGTAACGGTTGTGGAGTTTTTCTTTACAACCTGCAAAGGCATATGCCCTAAAATGAATAATAATATGAAAACGGTTTATGAACAGTTCAAGGATCAAGCCGATTTTCAAATTGCGGCGCACACCTGTATGCCGGAAACTGATTCTGTAGCAAGATTAAAATTTTATGCCGATTCACTAGGTATTAATACCCGCAAATGGATTTTATTAACTGGCAATAAAGTGGATCTCTACCAAGCTGCAAGAAGCAGTTACCTCTTAGATGATCCAAAAAACAATTTTGAAAAAATTGAAGACCAGTTTATCCATACACAGTTCTTTGCTGTAGTGGATAGAAAGGGTCAGGTAAGAGGACAAATTTTCGATGGATTAAAGAAAAAAGAGGTGGAGAGAATGAAAGAGGTCATTCAAGAATTACTAGATGAAAAAAGAAGCGGAGGTAATTTTGTGAATAGTATCTTTACGAACTCACCAAAATAACCCATGGCAACTGATATTTCAACCTTACTAAAAAGAAATCAGCTAAGTGTTACCAATAGCAGAAAGCGCATTTTAGAGTGCTTTCATAATTCTGATGGTGCATTAACCCATGCTGTTATTGAACAACAGGTTGGTGAAGAGTTTGATCGTGTTACTATTTATAGAACCCTACAAACATTTGTAGAAAAAGGAATCATACATACTATTCCAACCACCGACAACTCTGTCAAGTATGCTCTTTGTAAAGACGCTTGCTCAGAAGGTCATCACCACGATAATCATGTTCATTTTATTTGTGATGATTGTGGTACAACCTATTGTTTAGATCATGTTACCATTCCATCGGTTCAACTTCCTAGTGGATTCAAGCACAAACAAACTGATGTTGTAGTTAGTGGTGTTTGTGAAAAATGCGATACCTAAGTTGATTAAACAGCCCCTCATATTTGTTACTGGTGCTACTGGTCTAGTAGGCAAGGAGTTAATTATACAGCTTCTTACCAAAGGATATTATGTGAAAGCTATTTATCGAACAGCTTTCCCTTCGGATCTGGGTAAAGATTTACCTGGTAAACTTGAATGGGTTCAGGGAGATATTCTGGATATTACTTCCCTTGAGGATGCGCTTATTGATGTAACGCATGTTTATCATTGTGCAGCCATCGTTTCCTTTCATCCACGCAATAGGCAACAAATGTTCTCCATTAATATTGAAGGAACAAAAAATGTGGTGAATGCATGTATCAATGCTGGCATACAAAAATTATTGTTTGTAAGTTCAGTAGCAGCTCTTGGAAGAATACGAGAAAATGAGGCTATAGTAGAGTCTATGCAATGGAGTCCTGAAACAAGTAACAGCGCATATGGACAAACCAAATACTTATCCGAGTTAGAAGTTTGGCGAGGCATCAGTGAAGGACTATCGGCTGTAATCGTTAATCCAGTTATTATTTTAGGGCCGGGTAATTGGGAAAAAGGCTCAAGCGGAATATTTAAATCGGCTTACAATGAATTTCCTTGGTTTACAGAAGGTATGAGCGGGTTTGTATATGTAGCGGATGTTGTAAAAGCAATGATTCTCTTAATGGAGTCTGAAATTGAAGGCGAAAAATTCATTATCAGTGCAGAAAACTTGCATTATAAAGATGTATTCTCTAAAATCGCTCTTGCGTTTGGTAAGAAGCCCCCACATAAAAAAGTCCAGCCTTGGATGGCAGCTATTGTATGGCGAATTGAAATGATAAAGTCATTTTTCACAGGCAAAGAACCTCTGCTTACTAAAGAAACAGCACAAACTGCTCAAGCCGTTGTTCGATTCGATAACAGTAAATTATTGAAAAGACTGCCTGAATTCAAGTACACACCAATTGATGAAGCCATTCAACTTACCTGCCAACAATTAAAAAAAGAACATTCTCTTATTTAATAGCTAAAGTATACTGTAGGGTTACTCCTGATGCTGTTCTTCTAAAAGTAGCAGATGTAGCAGTTCTGTTAACCACCTGCCATGTTCCATTTAATTTAGAAATTGGAGCGCCAATAGATGTTGGATGAGAAACAATAAAATCGGACGAAAAATTGGTGCTCGTCCAAGTGCCTTGAACAATAGTAGTACCACGCCTACTTTCAAATACTCCATTATTTAAGAAAAAATGTTCCCAACCAGAAAACTCTGAGGTGATTTCCAAATTTCCTTCAGTATAGTTTGTAACTACCCATGCATTGTCGGTTAAAATATTCCCACCAGCTTGATCAAAAGCCTCTTGAATGGTCTTTTTACAAGACAAAGTGGTGAAACCAACAAAGACTAGTGCTAATATGATTACTTTCTTCATTTAAATTATTGAAACAAGTTACGAAATCATGATGAATATCAGTTTGCATCTATGCTGAACAAATTACATTTGGACAAATACTATGCCATGATTGACCAACAAGCCATAGCAGCTATTAGGAGAGATTATCAGCTTAGAAGCCTACTAGAAAAAGATATTGCTCCAGACCCTGTTGACCAATTTAATCATTGGTGGCACGATGCACTCACTAGTAAAATTGATGAAGTGAATGCAATGACATTGGCAACAGTTTCAGCTAACGGAACCCCTTCTGTAAGAGTTGTATTATTAAAAGGGTATAACCACGATGGATTTGTATTTTTTACAAACTACTTGAGTGAAAAAGGACAAGCCATTGCGCATAATCCATCAGTTGCATTATGTTTTTTTTGGAAGGAGTTAGAAAGACAAATTAGAATTGAAGGAATAGCAAAAAAACTTACAGACGAAGACAATGATGCCTATTTTAACTCTCGACCAGCGGGCAGTAGATTAGGTGCATGGAGTTCACCTCAGAGTAGTATCATTGAAAACCGTAAAACTATTGAAGAAAATTATTTGAAATACGAAGAACAGTTTGGAGTTGAATCAATTCCTCGACCACCTCATTGGGGTGGCTATATTGTTGAACCGACTGCAATTGAATTTTGGCAAGGAAGGAGTAGTCGACTACACGATCGCATTTTATATCAAAAAGAACCCGATGGTCTTTGGTCTATTGCACGCTTGGCGCCCTAGTCTTTTAAAATATTAGTAAGGCTATTTTACTTTCGCATAAGGCAAACGCTCAATTAATTGAGCACTGTAATATCCGTCCAAGCCCAATGAAGTAATGATACCCGCTTCAGAAAGTAAAAGAAAGCCATCTTCTTGAATCAACTTTTCCTGAACATACATATGTTGAACGGAACCAATCACTAAGAAAGTTCCGTTTCTTTCAATAGGAATGGTTTGCTCATATTTTAGGGCATACCTAACTGGACTTTCTGCAACAAATGGGGCTATAATTCCTTTTTCAAAAACTGGTGTTAATCCAACAGCATCAAATTCGCTTACCCCTTTTTCATATTTTGCACTGGTTTGGTGAGCTGCTCTCACCATGTTGGCTGTGATTAAATTAATCGTGTATTCACCGGTCGATTGGATATTTTCTATTGTGTGTGGCGCTGCTGCTAAAGGACGATTAATAAATCCAATTAAAGCGGGATCTGCACCCAAATGAACAATGTTGCTAAAAATAGCAAGATTTAACTGTTGATCTTGATTGATAGTTCCTATTAGGCTAGCACTTTTGAATCCACTTAAACTATTCATAAAGTTGCCTCTGTAGAATCTATCCCAAGCAGCAATTGTTTCAATACTAAAATGTTGCATATAGCATTAATGTTTTCACCGAAAAAATGTTCAGGAAACACCTAAAATTGTGTATACAATTGCATGAGTATTTTCTTTTCAGATATACCAAATTGAGCAGTTGTATCCTGCATAAAATGACGTTTAAAAGCCCGCTTAGCCGCTGAAGAATCTGTTATATCATACCCTACAATTCTTAATGCCTGTAAATGATTAAAATTTTCTGGCACTTTTACACCGGTGGTATCTTTCCACCATAAGCCAAATCCTTTTTCATTCAGCTGCTTCCAGGGGAAACGCCAATTAGGATCATTTTTTCTAGTAGGAGCAATATCGCCATGACCAATAAAATTAGCTGTTGGAATCTGATATTTCTTCTTTAATTGCTCAAGCAAAGCAACTAAACTTTCTATTTGTCTTTCAGAAAAAGGCTGATAACCATTATTATCTAATTCAATACCAATACTACCAGAATTTAAATCGGTCATATTTCCCCACTTGCTCACACCTGCATGATGCGCTCTGAAATAATCATTCAGCATTTGATGAATAGTTCCATCAGCACAAATCACATAATGCGAACTCACTTGAGTTCTGGGCAGCGTAAATGTGCGCAATGTTTGGTCACAACTATTTTGAGCTGTATGGTGAATAATCACCATATTGGGTTTACGTAAACTGAAATTAGTAGTCCCAACCCATTCTTTTGAATAAGAAAGCGAAGCATGTTGTTGAATAGGAACGGCAACCAATTCTCTTGCTAACTGATAAGCTTGTTGCTTGTGCGACTTATTAGTTGCATGGTAAGCAGATCTATTACAGGCGTAAAGAAATAATACAACTGAACTGAAAATAATGAATCGTCTAAAGAAGGGCTTCATAGGCTTGTTAAATTCAATATTGAAATGGCAATTTAACAAGTTTTACATCATTGTCCATTTGTTTTATTTGTAGATTGCCAAAAACGATTACTATGAGTTATACAGAAAATTACAAGGGCATTAAGGTCGACATTCAAGCAGTTGATATTACAATCAAAGAAAGTGTGATTGAAGTTATTCATGAATCACTCGATAAGTTGCTTCGCTTTACTCCCGAAATCAATTTTGCAGACATTTATTTGAAGCATGAAGACAATCACAAAAATGAAAACAAATACGTACGATTTAGAGTTGCTATACCGGGGCCAGACGTATTTGCTGAAGCAAGTGCAGACCACTGGGAACCTGCCATTCGTGAAGCCACACAAAAGCTAAAGCGACAATTAGAAAAAGCAAAGGAATCGGCTTAATTAAGAGCTTCACAGAATACAATGCCCCTAAAACGGTTTATGCCATTTAGGGGCTTTTTTATTGTACGATAATTTTTTGTGCGATTTGTTCATTACCAACAAGTAGTCGAACAATGTAAATACCCGCCTGTAAATTCTTATTAAGGTTCCACTTTGTAGCAAATGAATTACCTATTCCAAAATTAGTTTGAGCAATAATTGCTCCATCTATGCTGAGCAGCTGCGCTTGCACCAGTTGAGCTTCCTGCAATTCCAATTCTATATTGAACTGCACAGACTGGTTACTATGGAAAAGAGTAGGTGAAAGCTTGAATTCTTTTGAATGTGAGATAGAAGCAGGCTTCTTAAGCTCCAATACAAAACGTTGCGACAGTTCAGACTCATTCGGTAAGAATGAATAAGAAAATCCACTTTGAACTTTCATACGCATATTTCTTAGCCTATCAATCAAGAAGACGTTTTGCTGAAAATCATCTCCACCCATCTCTAGTTTTAGTTGAAATGAATCTGTTAGCGGTAATCTGCTTAAATGCAAAGGAATTGACTGTTCTTCTTTCAGTGACCTAGCATCAACAGCCAATGACTGTCCCAATACTTTTGAATAAACATTACCACCCTCATTAAATAGTTTTTTCACGTCTTGAATAAAATTCAGTTCCAATCCATTAGTTGCACTTGATTGATGCTGCAAAATCCATCTATCCCACCCATGGTTATCCTTCATCAAGTTTACGCTTATAGATGGAGCAGAGACATCTGTATTAAACAATGATACCCCCGATGATGAAGTGGATTTATGCGATTCTCTAATAGTTAAATCAGCAGCACTATTAACATCTATTAAAAATACGCCCATGGAGGGCAGAAAATAATCTTGGGTAGTAATATTGGTAACAACCTCATAAGCACCTACAGTTCCTGCATTCGCATTAAACACATACACACCCAAAGGTGAAATGGAACTGTTGGAAGCATCCGAAAAAACTGAACGCAAGTTGATAGTAGCGGGATAAGGATTAGCAACTAGGTTAAATCCCGACTGTGCACCTTTTAATAAAGAAATAGTTTGTGTTCCTGTATTAAATGTTCCCGACAAACGTATAGTGGCATTACCGGGTGTATATGCACTACCATCTAATCCTTGTCCACGCGTACCCCTTACCAGTGCTCTAATACCTTGATAGCGATTCCATGCATTTGCACCAGAACTAACATTTGCAGCTGTGAAGGGAGTCCATCCCGGATCAGTATTACCTCCTACAGATGTGCCTGTTGGATTACCATTATTTGTTTGGTACCAAAATGCAGAGGGGTTATTCGTAACAGTTGTTGTAGTAAATCCATTGGTAGTTCCTCCTACACCTGTTACATCAATTTCATCTGCGTCGTTACCAAGTTGTGATAATGCGATTGCATTTTGAAAAGGATGTCCAAAAAATCTAAATCTTCTTCTCCCTGTACCACCTGCAATAAATCTTTCGATGGTGAAAGTTCCTGTTCCAGAAATAGAAGCACCCGTTCCTAGTGGGCCTATTTGTCCTGTACCGCTTGCAGTGCTTCTCAAAATAAGTGAGCCTTGGTTATTAAAAATTGTATTATTAGAAAGTGTAATTACAGCGGAAGGTTGTACACGATAAGTCGATCCAGAATAGGTTCTAATTTGTTGAAAAGATAGTCCAGAAGAAGATTGTTCAAAGATACCATGTGAAAATATTTCAGGAACAGTTAGATTACTTGAAGAAGAATAACTAAATGTAGCATTTGATAAAATATGTAAAAGACCAGTCCCTGACACGTTCCAAGAATCAGAGCCTTGCAAATTCATAGTATGGTTAGGCTGAACCAAATACCTTTGATTAGAAGAAAAATTTATCGGGCTGCCTCCTGTTCCATTTTTCAACAATGTCCAAGAGGAAAACAAGTGTGGGCTATTTCCATTTAATGAATAATAAGTAATTGGTATTTGACTGGTTGAAAACAAAGCTCCGTTAACTGTTACAATAACAGAATTTGGAGCACTTATTCCAATAGAATTGACTGTTTCTGATGTTGGACTAATATTAGACTCCCAAGTAACACCACCATCAAGGGATTTAAAAATACTACCTTGACTGCCCACAGCCCAGCCCAGCATAGGGTCAGTAAAATAAATTTGTCGTAATGATTGAGTAATACTTGTTGAAACATATGACCAAGTTAGTCCACCATCAGAACTACGCATAATTACTCCAGAGTTTCCAACAACCCAGCCATTCAAATCCGATTCAAAAAATATCGAGTTTAAATCTTGCTGAATAAATGAAATGGGTGTAACATCAGTCCAGTTGAGTCCACCATCTGTGGTCCTTGCCAGCCTTCCTCCTTGCGTGACTAACCAACCATTTGTAGTGCTTCTAAAAAATATAGCTCTAAGAGATACAGCTGGGTCGAAAATAGAAACATTGATTGATGTCCACGTAGTTCCCCCATTTGTTGTTCTAAGAAGGGTTCTGTTGGATCCTACTACCCAACCTGTTTGCGAGTTCACAAAGTAAACATCAAATAAAGAATTACTTGTACCACTTACTTGAGTTGACCAAGATGTTCCTCCATTCGTTGTACGAATAATTGTACCTTGATCACCAACAGTCCATCCTTCTGAATTATTTAAAAAATAGTTTTTCCTCAATAGCTCAGATACACCAGATGATTGAGAGACCCAATTTATCCCCGAATTTGAAGAAAATAATATTGAACCATTGCTTCCACATGCCCATGCATGAGTTGAGCTACCTAAAGCAACGGACTGGAAAGAATTAAGAGTAGGTAAGGTTAATAAACTCCAGGTTGTACCTCCATTTATTGACTTAACAATAACGCCCTCATCGCCCAATGCAAACAGTACTTGATCATTTACTGCAAATACCGACCTTAACGTTACGTTTGTTCCTGAGTTTTGTTGAACCCAATTAGCTCCACCATCGTTTGAAAAAACTATAGCACCACTTGCTCCAACCGCCCATGCTTTTTGTTGAAACATAGTTACAGACAAAAAACTTACAGCACTTAATGGATTTGAAATAGCATTGTTCCAAAATATACCTCCATCGTCCGAATATTGAATTTTACCAAAATCACCTACAAGAACGCCATTAGCTGCATCAGAAAAAAAAATTGAATGATGGTTCTCTGGTGCAAAACCTTCTGTATATGTCCAATTATTACCTCCATCCGTTGTAACAACATAATCCCATGTAGCTCCCGTTGCTACAACATTAGTTTGCGATAATGCATGAATACTATGAAGATTTCCAGTGCCGCCACTATTTTGAACATTCCAAGTAGCGCCTCCATTTGTTGTAGCAATAATTGTTCCTTGGTAACCACAAATCCATCCATGAGTTGCTGAAAAAAAGCTAATTGAGGTTAATGTTCCCGAAACACCTGGTATAACAACTTTAGACCAAGTTGTTCCTCCGTTAGTTGTACTAAAAAGCGCACCCTGTTCACCTGCAATCCATCCATTTTGGCTTGAAGTAAAAAAAATAGACTTTAAGTTAACATCTGAATTCAATGACTGTAAAGTCCAGCTTATTCCTCCGTTAGTTGTTTTAAAAAGTTGACCTTTATCGCCAATTATCCAGCCTTCTTGGTCATTTACAAAATATAAGTCTGAATATTGAACCTTTCCATAGTTGCCTCCTTGGCTAATCGGATGGCTCCAAGTTTGAGAATTTAAGTCCCTTATTGAAAATATTTCAAGTAGAAATAATATAAAGAATAGCTTACTACATGGAATCAATTTCATAGTTAAATTTACATGTTTCACAAAGTACAATTTTATACCATGTTTATCAACGAATATAAAAGGCCACTATTAATTACATGTTCTTTTATACTTGTATACTTATTTCATTATCTAGCTATTGCAGCTTTTGCCGAAGGAGGATTATACTGGGAGTTTGGTGCAACTAATCTAAATTATATTAAGTGGTTTAGAAGTTTACAGTTAAATTCAGCATCATTTATTCTTAATCAGTTTGGATATTCCACATACTTTAAAAATATCACAACATTAGCAATAGAAAATGGTTCAGGAATTGTTTTAGTGTATGGGTGTTTGGGTGTTGATGTTATTAGTTTATGGAGCATATATATAATTTTTTCTGATGATGGGTCTTATAAAAGAAAATTGATATGGATAATTAGTGGAAGTGTTTTTATCACTTTTTTAAATATTCTAAGAATAACAATTTTGCTAATTGCCTTTAATAAGAATTGGATTAACCAATCATTTGACCATCATACATTTTACAATGCAATTCTTTATCTTATTGTAATTGGCTTTATTTTATTCCACAAGAGATTGAGTAATGGGAATTACTGAGATTTATTATGCCTATTTGGCCTTTTTGATGCAGTAGCCATTACAACTGCAATTAATACTGAAATGCCGCCATCTAATGGTATATTATTATCATCTGGTGGACCGCCACTGTCTCCACCAGACCCTGGACCTCCTGGATCATCAAAAGTTATTGTACCATTAAAGGGTTCAGGATTAACTAGTGTGGAATCAGAAATTAAGTTGCCAGAAGTTGAAGAATTTTCAAATAAGTCGCTTTGAAAAGGATCTAACACTTCAAAACTTGATTCTCCATACTGACTAATCGCAGGAAGGCTAATTAACAATAAAAACACGGTATGATATAAAAGCACCTTTTTTTTCACTCTCTTCACTAGTTTTAAAACAAACCTATCACAACTGCACTATTATTGACTTCACCTCAATTAAATCATTTTTAGAGTTTACCAATTGAAGACGATAAATGCCATTTTTTAATTGATATTTACTCACATCTAATCTTTGTGACACAATACCTCCGGAATAATTGATATTTTGGAATAACAAAATCTGGCCCAAATCGTTCACCAGTCTTATCTGATAATTACCTTCTACCATACTAGATAACTCTATATTAAAAACAGGAGTTCGTATAGGATTAGAAAATATTCTTATTCGCTCAGTAAGATTTTTATTTGAGGCTATTTTTACAATGTTACTGTACTTCATTTCAGCATCCCAATTGACCAACACAACCCTATAAAAAATATCTTTTCCTCTTTGTACTTCTTCGAGTTCAGCATTAAAACTATACACTTCAATAGAATTCATATTTGATTTGGGCTTTAGTCTTGAACCCACTGGAATGAAATGATTTCCATCTAAACTGTATTCAATTTGATAAAAAAGTACTTGATCTTCCATAGAGTTCTTAAAACTTAGCACATCTTTATCAATAGTTCTTCTTCCTAACACCTCTACATTAGCCTGTGTATGCAGAGCTTCTGCCATCTTTTTGTAGATAACTTGAAAACGAAAGCCTTGTGATCCAGTATCATTACTAACAGTAAAAGGATATTCAAATCGTCCTTTATTTATGTAGTTAATCTTTTTTAAATGCTTGTCTTCTAACATTGCCACAGTTGATGGGTGTAGCGCTTGTTCATTGTGAATAGACAAAATATAATCTGTATTTCTTACACTTTGCCATATCCTTAATGGTACTCTTAATGATGAGTTAGGGATATCTCTAGCATCTATACTTAGCATTCTTGTACCATGTACAATAGCAATATTTTCTCCAGGATTAGTAAACTTTTGCGCGTCCTCTTTTTGGTCAAATTCATTTTTAAATTTTTGCCCCAATGCCAAAGTAACACCATCCATATTGCGTATTTCTCCATCTACTTTTCGCTTTAATACAATGGGAAGTTGATGGGTAATAGTTTCATCATCAGAAAAAATTGAAAGCAAAGTTTGATCTGGATTTTTAGCATTTTCACCAATAACTAAAACTGGACTAGTAGCAGAGTTTCTAACAAAAATTGCCATACCAGGTTGTATGAAATCGTTGATGCTTGAACCGCCGCTTGTTACATTGGTAGCGCCATTTCTTGTTGCATACGCACCACTAGTCCCAAGTGCAGGATCCCAATACCAATAAGTTTCTAGAATATTTGTTGAGGCAGTTCTAATTACATCCCAATCAACAATAGTAGGAAAAGGATTTGCGACTAAACTAAACCCATTATTAGCCGGATTTAATTGATAACTACTACTACCTATTCCTACAATATCACCACGAGAACTTGATACGCCAGATGTTGTATAAGTAATATTTCCGTACACCATTCTTCCGGACGACCTCAATGTAGTAGCGCCTGACATATTAGTAGGCGTTGGAAGCGTTGCCAAATCTGTATTTCTATCACCTCTAATTAAAACTCTATATCCTTGATAAGGATTTAATCTTAAGGTATTTGTATTGGTGATATCGGACCATACTCCATTAATCTGTTGGTGAAATGAGCGAGCACCAGTTGAGGTTCTGTCTAACCCAGTTACTACGTCAATTGAATTAAATGCCCCTACAATCCCAGTTATATGTGTACCAAATCCAGCTGGAGCTAATCCGTTTTCTTGCCAATTAACGAAAACTGATTGATCTGTATATATTCCCGATGAACCTATATCCCTGTATGCTCTTCTTCCGTTTGGAATAAACCTCTCTACCATTATTCTACCAGATGAAGAATAGTCAATGCTTGTTGTACCTACTGCACCTACAATTCCTGCTTGTGCAGTAGATGCAATGGATGTACTTTTCAATGTCATAACCTGACCATTCAAGAAAAGTATTCCTCTAGTTAGAGTAAATCGTCTTATAATATCTAGATTATTATAAAGAACAGCACCACCATTGGTTCCTGTTCTATTGATTAAGAAATCCCTTAACTGATTGTGACCTGCAGTTACACTAAATCTTAAGTTAGCTTGATTAGTAGTGCTACCTATAATCTCAAGGTTAGATGTAGATGAACCAATCAAAGCACCCGACATATTAACAATACCTTGTAATCTGAGCGTATTTCCATTAATGCTTAACCTTGAGTCGTTATCATGAATACTTAGAGTTTGTGCCACAGTTAGATCACTTTGCAAGCTTTTAACTCCAGCACCTGAAATGGTTAAATTTCTGTACGGAAGATTCGGAATTGAAATATCTGCCGTAGAACTAAATTCAACAGTAGCATTAGCATTTATTGTATAAGTCAAAATCGGACAAGTTACCCAAGTATTCTCAACAATAATTGAAGTAGCACTAGCAATGTTTCTATTTCCAGAACCAGAACATATAATGTCTTGATAAGTTCCGCCTGCTACTGTTTGATTGACAGTTGGACTGCTATTTGCGGCAAACTCTACTGTAAAGCTCCAAGTAATTGATGTTGGAAAAAATATAGCCGTTACAATAAATGTTCTTAATAAGCCAGTACCAGAAGTTGTCATACCTCCAAATATTGGAGCATTATACAAAAGAGAACTTTCAGCTAAAATTACAGAACAGCCATCCGCAATTTCAAAGTTTCCAGCTATCTGTAAGGCCCCTCCCGAAGCTATTGTAATGATAGTACCTACACCTCTAACATTTACATCAAACATTGCATTATCATCGAATGTTTGTGCAATAGTATGTGTACCTGAAGTATTAAAATTAACAGTAGATCCTTCTTCAAAAACAAAATCAATAGATACAGCGGATTTATTCATCAACTGCCCAAGAGCTGCAATATTAGAACTGGTATTATGATTATAAACTCCTGTTGTACCAAGTCGAAAAAAAACACTAGAAGCCAAATCGACCCCGCCACCAGAATTTACAGTTAAATCGCCATAAATCTCTAATGCCACATTATCGCCAGTTATAACCCAAGGTGAACTTAATGACATTGAAGTTCCTTCTCGTATGATGAAGGTTTGATCGTTAGTAGTAAAATTAGTAGGAGTTGTTCCTGGAGTACCATTATCATTCAAAGTCCAACTTGCTAAAGAAGCCGGATTAGCTGCTCCTGTCACATTATAAAAAACAGATTGCGCCATTGATTCTAATGCCAATACAGATATTATTGCCAATATCGCAGCAATCCTTTTAAACATCATAAAGCGTTTTCTTTGAAACTAACGGGAGGGGGCACCCATCGTTATTAGTAATAGTTCTACAAAAATATAACGTTTTATACTACAATTTATTAAAATTTCTTCAAAAAAGTTATCAGGCTTGTGTTTTAGGCTATTATAAAACAACTTCAATCAACAACTTATGTAATCCAATCCCTTTCTCCATGTGCCAACTTTTCTATGATTTCACCACACATAATTTTTATAAGTCCTTGCTCATCAACGCCTAAGACCCGAACTCGCTCAACAAAATCACCTTTCTGCATGAAAACTTCTTCGCCTAAACTGTATAAATGCTTATTATAATCAGCACAAATTTTTCTCCGCTTTTCCTGCCAGTCTGCAACAGCAAGTAACTTTTTTCCCAACCTTGTTGCAATTTTTTCCAACTCCCAAGCAACTTTCCTTTTGTTTTCAATTGCCCAGGAGGTTGCTTTATGCTGTAATTCTTCACCGAAAGAGGTTTGATGAATATTCATCCCCACCCCTACTACGGTCCAAGTCCAATCGCCTCTCACCACATTTTCTATTAAAATTCCCCCTGCCTTTTTGTCACCGATAAATAAATCGTTCGGCCACTTAATTTTACATTCCACATCCACTTCTTCCGCTACTAATTCTCTGCAAGCTAAGGCAACCGCCATGTTCCATATAAATTGTTGCTGCAATGGCCAGCCATGGGTTTGTAAGACCATCGAAAACAACAAATTCTCTCCTGGTAATGATTGCCATTGCTTACCACGCTGACCTTTTCCAGCAGTCTGATGTTTTGCCATAACCACCAACCCATGCTCAGCCATATTTGCTTGAATAAGTTGCATGGCATACAAATTGGTACTATCTATTTCATCTAAAATGACCATTCGTGGAAGAGTAGTTCCTTGTGATTCTCGCATAGACAAAGAATTAGTATTTTTGACGAAATAGGTTGATTTTATTATTTCACCAACGCAAATTTATTTTTATTTGACAACCATTGCTCCAAAAGCCGCTTCAGCTAACAAGGTTCAACGTTTGAACAAGAATTCTAAACTGTTTAAAACCGTCATCCGAGCTATTCAAGATAAAAAAGGCGAAAACATCATTAGCCTCGACCTACGTAAAGTGCCTGAGGCTGTTGCTGACTTTTTTATTGTATGTCAAGCCCCATCTTCTACTCAAATCAGGGCTATAGCGCATAACCTGGAAGATGAGGTCAGCTTGCATTGTGGCGAAAAACCTTTCCATACAGAAGGACATGCAGCATACCAATGGTTAATCATCGATTATATTAATATTGTTGTGCATATTATGCACCCAGAAACAAGAAAACATTACCGATTAGAAGACATGTGGAGCGATGCCGATGCAACACACCACGATCTTTAACAGAACTTTTTTAGATGAATTGTATTATTTAGTAGACTTTGCACCCAATTTATGATACCTGAAGACAAAAACAAGATGAACTTCTCAGATAAAGGAAATACTCCGAAAAAAGGACCAAAATTCAGCATTTACTGGTTTTATGGCATCTTAGCCGTGGTTTTATTAACCTATCCCATGTTTGGCAAAATGGGCCCCGATGCCTATCAAACCACTGAACTGGAGTTCCGAAATGAAATGCTAGCGAAAGGTGATGTAGCTCGATTACTCTTTATTAAAAACAAAGATGTCGTTCGTGTTTTCATTCACCCTGAAGCCATTGAAAAAGAATTCTACAAAAAGAAATTTAAAAACACGTTAACCACTGATAAAGTAAAAAATAACCCGCTGTTCCAGTTTGAAGTAACCGATTGGGAAAGCTTCAATACACGCTTGGAAAAGTTTTATATTGAGAAAGGCATTGCTGAAATTCCTGCCAAAGTAGATACAGAAGGTGAAATGTTTGGACCTATTTTGAACATCTTGTTCTCAGTTCTTTTCATTGTTTTTGCATGGATGATCTTAATGCGAAAAATGGGTGGTGGCGCTGGCGGTGGAGCTGGCGGACCAGGCGGTATTTTCAGCATTGGTAAAAGCCGTGCACAACTGTTCGATAAGGACTTGAAAGTAAATATCACATTCTCTGATGTGGCTGGATTGGATGAAGCGAAAGTGGAAGTGATGGAGATTGTTGATTTCTTGAAAAATCCTAAAAAGTATACAGCACTCGGTGGTAAAATTCCGAAAGGTGCGCTTTTAGTTGGACCTCCAGGAACTGGTAAAACCCTTCTTGCTAAAGCAATGGCAGGGGAAGCCAAAGTGCCGTTCTTTAGTCTAAGTGGTTCTGACTTTGTGGAAATGTTTGTGGGTGTGGGTGCTAGCCGTGTGCGTGACTTGTTTAAGCAAGCTCGTGAAAAAGCACCTTGTATCATTTTTATTGATGAAATTGACGCTATTGGCCGTGCGCGTGGTAGAAACGCTATCATGAGTAACGATGAACGTGAAAATACTTTGAACCAGTTGCTGGTTGAAATGGATGGCTTTGGTGGCGATACAGGTATCATTATCTTGGCCGCTACAAACCGACCAGATGTTTTGGATTCAGCCCTATTGAGACCTGGGCGTTTTGATCGCCAAATCTCTATTGATAAGCCTGATTTGAAAGGAAGAGAAGCTATTTTTAAAGTTCACCTTGGTCCAATTAAAATTGCTGATAATCTCGACATATTCAAACTTGCGGAACAAACTTCAGGATTTGCAGGCGCAGATATTGCAAATGTTTGTAACGAAGCTGCTTTAATTGCTGCAAGAAAGGGCAAGGATTGCGTTGAGTTTATAGATTTCCAAGATGCCATTGATCGTGTAATTGGTGGCTTGGAAAAGAAGAACAAAATTATTTCTCCTGAAGAGAAGGAAGTCATTGCTTACCACGAAGCTGGCCACGCTATTTGTGGATGGTTCTTGGAACATGCTTACCCTTTGCTAAAAGTAACCATCGTACCAAGAGGAACTGCAGCGCTTGGATACGCACAGTACACTCCTAAAGAGCAATATCTGTACACCATTGAGCAATTGATGGATCAGATTTGTATGACACTAGGTGGACGAGCAGCGGAAGATATTTTCTTCGGAAAAATTTCTACGGGTGCAGCCAACGACTTGCAACAAATTACCCGCATGGCTTACTCAATGGTAACCGTGTATGGTATGAATGACAAGATTGGTAATGTAAGTTTCTACGATCCTTCGCAGGAAAATAGCTTCACGAAGCCTTTCAGCGAAGAAACTGGAAAACTGATTGATGAAGAAGTGAGAAAACTCATTCAGCAGGCTTACGAGCGCACCATTCAACTTTTGACTGAAAAGAAAAAAGAAGTTGAAATTCTAGCCAAGGAATTATTGGATAAAGAAGTGTTGCACAAAAGTGATGTGGAGGAACTCATCGGGAAACGTCCTTTTGTAGAAAAACTACATGAAATTCAAGGCCCAGATGATGTGCCTGCTGTCGCAGAAGTGGCTGAAACAACTGTACCAACTGAAGATGTGGCTACTCCTGATTCTGAAAATTCAACCCAATCATGAAAAAAGGATCTGATTCAAGGTCAATCATTTTAAAAAATATCCAACAGGCACTGCAACAACCGGTGCCTGTTCCGTTTGATGTACCACCAACCCATCCAACAGAGCTCTATCAACCTCAAGAAGACGATTTAGCTGTGGTATTTGCAGAACATTTTACAGGTTTACAAGGAAAGTTTTTTTACTGCCCCACTGAAACTACTTGGCAAGAACAATTTATAGAACTAGCAACTGCTAGACATTGGAAGAAATGCTACACCGACATAGAGGGATTATCGAAAAGTTGGATAGATTTTCCTTTGGAATGGGTGAATAAAGTTGAGGAAGCCGATGTATCTATAACAGGCTGTGAGAGCTTAGTTGCTCGGACTGGTAGTTTATTACTTAGTAGTGCCGATGATGGAGGAAGAACAGGCAGTGTATATGCGCCTATTCATGTTTGTGTAGCGTACCAGCACCAATTGGTATATGATATTGCTGATGCCCTAAAGCAAATGGAGAAGAAATACCAAGACAAACTCCCTTCATTTTTTACTTTGGCAACAGGACCCAGTCGTACCGCTGACATCGAAAAGACTTTGGTGGTAGGTGTACATGGTCCTAAAGAAGTCTATTGCTTTTTAATAGATACTTAGGGTTTTTTATTTCCCTTTCTCCCCGCAAGTTGCCATCTTTGTATTATGCAGCCACATCAGGTATTCGTATATGGTTCTTTAAGAAGCGGATTCAATCACCCCGCTTATAGTTATATCAGCCAATACTTTTCATTAGTAGGTATGGGAAAGGTTCATGGATGTTTATTTGATATGGGCGATTATCCTGCTGCAAAACCCTGTGAAAGAGAGCAATACATTGTAGGTGAATTATATCAAATCAAAAATGTGCAAGAGTGGGATTGGGCGATAGCTCAATTAGATGATTATGAAGGACTCCATCCTGAAGGAAATGAAGAGCCTCTATATTATCGCAAAGTCGTAACTGTTATAACAGATGCAGGCAATTCTGAAGCATGGATGTATTGGTTCAATGGAGATGTTGCTAATAAACCTGTTGTAGAAAGTGGTGATGTGATTGAGTACTTACGAAAGAAAATGGGATCATGAGCCAACAAGGGAAAATCTATTTTTTATCTGATTTCCATTTAGGGGCTCCAACTGCTACAGCGAGCTTGCAGCGCGAAAAGAAATTAGTTGCTTTTTTACAAGATATTCAATCTTCTGCTGAAGAAATTTTCATACTAGGCGACATTTTCGATTTTTGGTTTGAATATAAAACCGTTGTTCCAAAAGGATTTACAAGACTTCTCGGAACTATTGCTGCTATTACCGATGCAGGAATTCCTGTGCATGTTTTTGTAGGCAACCACGATATGTGGATGAAAGATTATTTCACGCAAGAACTTGGATGCAAAGTATATCACGAACCGGTGGTGATGGAGCGACAAGGTAAGCAACTTTTTATTGGTCACGGCGATGGCTTAGGTCCCGGTGACCATGGCTATAAGTTCATTAAAAAAATATTTCGAAATCGTTTTTGCCAATGGGCTTTTGGAGTACTTCATCCCGATTGGGGCATACAATTAGCCAATTATTTTAGCAGAAAAAGCAGGTTAAAAACTGGCGAAGCAGATTCAATCTTTTTAGGAGAAGAAAATGAATGGTTGGTTCAATACTCAAAAGAAGTGCTGCAAAAACAGCAAATAGATTATTTCATCTTTGGTCACAGGCATTTGCCAATGGATATTCTATTGCAAGAAGGAAGTAGATATATCAACCTAGGCGATTGGATTAAACACTTTACGTATGCAACACTTGATGCGGGAGCATTAGAATTGCACTATCCAAACAAATAAAAATTATTGAGGGAGCTTAGCAACAATTTGTCCTAACTCCTTATCAATTTGTCCCTCATTCCCATACTCTTCTACTCTGCCCCATTCTTTGCCTTTGTGAAGAATTAAAATAGTAGGCACTCTTGTGATATTATACTTTGCAATGAGTTTAGATGGATTTAGTTTATCCTCACTCGCTCCGACCAAACGAATTTTATTTTGAGGAAATTCACTTTTATCAACCAAACGAAATAGAGCTGGAATAATTGATCTGCTATCTTTACACCAAGTTCCCATCACTACTAATATCTTAAAAGAATTCTTTTTCTGTTTGAATGCTTCTACTGCTGCTGCATCGGGTCTTCCATATCGCATATTTTCTTTAAACCATCCAAAGTGAACTGTATCCTGTTCCAACATGGAGCGCGTTAATTTACCAACCATTACCCTACGTCCATAAGCATCAGTATATGTCTTAGGAGCTTTTTTCGACTGAGCCATGGCACCCAAAGAAAAAAGCATTGCTATAAAGAAAAAAGATATTTGTTTCATGATGATGCTAAACTAGCTTTTAACTCTAACAAAAAGGCTTTACACTTTGTTAAACAATGTAGTATTTGTTGTTGCTGAGATAATTCTTCTTTCTGCGACTTTATGTATTTTCTAGCACCTTCTATAGAGTACTTCTTTTCGCGAAGCAAAAAGTAAATCAATTCTAAATTTTTAATATCCTCTACACGAAATAGGCGGTCACCTTTTCTATTCTTTCTTGGCTTTAAAATGTCGAACTCATTTTCCCAGTATCGAATCAATGATGTATTTACTTTAAACCATCCAGCCACCTCGCTTATAGAGTAATAAAGTTTTTGAGATAAAACTTCTTCAGGGGGCACTTCGGGAAATGAGCCATTCGATTCATAAACTTGTGCAACTGCCTTTTGCTTTTTTTCAGCCACTTCAACAACGGGCAGAGTTTTCTTCTTAATCTTCACACCAATAACTCCATCATTGAAAATTACTGTACCAGACGCTGTTTCTTCAGCAGGCTTTTGTTCAATGACGGGTTTTGGTGGAATAGCCTCTTGAATAATTGGCTTTTCCTCCTCTACCAATGGCGCTCCAAATAAACTAAGTTGTTGTGGCATCTATATGTAAAAGTAGTACTATCATAGCTTTTTCCGTTTTTCGGTTCTATGGAGTGGAAAAGATGTAAGTATCTTGCAGCCATGAATACAATAAAAAGCGTTGCTGTATGTGGGGCTGGTACTATGGGAAGCGGCATTGCGCAGGTTGCTGCCATGGCTGGCTACCAAACCATACAAATGGATGTACATGAACCTACGCTTGACAAAAGCAGGGAATTGATTCATAAAAATTTGAGCTTCCTTGTCAATAAGGGCAAGCTTTCGCAAGCCGAAATGGATGCCTGTATCAACAGAATCCATTTCACAACCGAAACCTCAACATGTAAAGCTGATCTGATTATTGAAGCAATCATAGAAAAAGAAGAAGCTAAAATCAGCCTATTTCAGTTATTAGCTGGTATCAATCTTGAGACAACCATTTTTGCAACCAATACATCTTCTATATCCATTAGTAGAATTGCTCAACATATTCCTCATCCTGAACGAGTAGTAGGCATTCACTTTTTTAATCCAGCGCCTCTCATGAAACTAGTTGAAGTAGTGAGTGGAAAGCAAAGTAGTTCAAACTCCATTGAACAATCGGTTGAGTGGGTGAAAGCGGTTGGGAAAACGCCTATTGTGTGTAAAGACGCACCTGGATTTGTTGTGAACCGAGTTGCAAGACATTACTACCTCGAATCTATGAAAGCCATGCAAGATCACAAGATGCACTCAGCAGAAGTAGACAGGCTGATGGAATCGAGCGGATTTAAAATGGGGCCTTGTAAGCTAATGGATCTCATTGGTATCGATATTAATTTTGGTGTAAGTCAAATTGTATGGAACGATTTGGGTAACCCTATTCGCTTAACTCCTTCAACGCTGCAACAAGCAAAAGTAGAAGCAGGCGAACTTGGAAGAAAAACAGGTAAAGGTTTTTACAGCTACCAAAAAGACTAGAGAGATGCGTATAGCTGTGAATGCCATATTCATGCAGAACAATCCTTTAGAAGGGTTTGGAAATTTTGCTAATCAAATTGTTGAGCAACTCATAAAGTCGTACCCAGAACACCAGTTCTTACTAGTATATGACCGTCCGTTTGACTCTAAACACTTATCAGCTCCAAATGTACAGTCTATCATGACGGGTCCGCAAGCTAGACACCCTCTTTCGTTTCTTACTTGGTACAATTGGTCATTACCGAGAGCCATTCGTTCATTCAAGCCAGATATTCTTTTACAACCTTATGGCTTTTCATCGGCTGGAACCAAAGTACCTCAGCTATTGACTTTACATGATATTGCTTTTGTGAAATATCCCAAGTTCGTTCCAAAAAAGCAAAGACTATTCTATCAGATTTTCAATAAGAAATTCGTTAAAAGAGCTGCAAGATTGAATACTGTATCCGATTTTTCAAGAAAAGAAATAGCAGCTTACTATAGCATTTCAGAAGAAAATATTGATATTATTCCAAACGGTATTAAGCCAATTTTTCAGCCATTATCTTGGGAAGAAAAAGAGCGCGTTAAAGAACAATTCACAGAAGGAAATGAATTTTTCTTGTGTACCGGGACATTACAGCCCAGAAAAAATCTCCTCACCCTACTCAAAGCCTTTTCCATTTTCAAGAAAAGACAGAGAAGCAGCATGAAATTGGTAATAGCGGGTAGAAAAGGTTGGGGAATTGAAGAATTTGAAGAAAAACTTGCATCGTTTAAATTTCGAAAAGATGTAATTCTAACAGGCTATTTATCCGATGAAGTCTTGGCACAACTTACAGGTGCAGCCTATGCTATGATTTATCCGTCTTATTACGAAGGCTTTGGTGTGCCAGTATTAGAAGCTATGCAAGCCGGTGTGCCAGTTATTACCTCATCCAATTCTGCAATGTCTTCTATTTGCGAAAGCGCCGCCGTGTATGCATCACCAACTGTTCCAGATGAATGGGCCATGCACATGAATTTTTTATACAGCAATGAAACTTATAGAAGTCAGCTTATAGAAAAAGGGACACAACTGGTACAGCCCTACACTTGGGAGCATGCAGCAAAAGCATATATGGATTCAATTATGAAAACCTTAGGAGCCTAAACCTTACCTTTGCACACATAAAAAAATATATGGCACAAACTTCTAACATACACATAGATGTTCATCTTGATGAAGATAAAATTCCAGAGAAATTAACATGGAAAGCAAGTGATAGTACGGCTGATATGACCCAAGAAGCTAAAGCTATGATGGTGGCTTTTTGGGATGGGGCAGATAAATCGGCTTTAAGAATTGATTTATGGACAAAAACCATGATGGTAGATGAAATGGCTGACTTCTTTTATCAAACTATGATGGGTATGGCAGATACCTACGGCAGAGCAACCCGCCAAGAAGATATGGTTGCTGATATGAAAAATTTTGCACGCGACTTTTATAAGAAGTTTCGCGACAGTCAATTGAAAGAAAATAAATAAATCGAACCTTATGTCACTCGAAACACAAGTCATGAGCTCCATGAAGGATGCTATGAAATCGAAAGATGAGGCATTACTCAGAGGATTAAGAGCAATAAAAGCTGAAATTATTAAGGCTAAAACTGAGCCGGGAGCAAATGGAACCGTTAGTCCTGAAGGCGAGATCAAGTTGTTGCAAAAAATGTGGAAGCAAAGAAAAGATTCACTTGAAATATTTCAACAACAAGGAAGAGCTGATTTGGCTCAAAAGGAATCGGAAGAGATTGCAGTGATTGAGCAATTCCTACCTAAACAAATGAGTGCTGAAGAGCTGAAAGAAGTGCTAACAAAGCTCATTCAAGAAGTTGGAGCAACTGGTCCACAAGATATGGGTAAGGTAATGGGTGCTGCAACTCAACAATTAGCTGGAAAAGCAGATGGCAAATCAATTTCTGCCATTGTAAAAACCTTATTGAACCCCTAAAGGCTTATGGGCATAGATATAGCCTATGCACTGCTGCTTGCTTTTGCATTCTGGAAAGGATATCAGCGCGGTCTTATTGTTGCATTGTTTTCTTTTGTTGCAGTTTTTATTGCTTTAGCTGCTGCCATGAAACTATCTGCTGTAACAGCGAAGTGGCTCATGGAAGAAGCAAATTTGAATAACGCTTGGCTTCCATTTTTCTCATTTATATTAGTGATGGTTGCAATGCTTCTTCTTATACGATTAGGAGCCAATATGCTAGAAACAGCTTTTAAAATGTTGTGGGTAGGCTGGTTGAACACATTGGGTGGTATTCTTTTGTATGCTTTATTAAGCACAACCACCTTCAGCATTTTACTTTTTTATGTTGAACAAATACAGCTCATACCAGAAGAAACCAAAAGTGCATCTATTTGCTACCCATTCTTAGAAGCATGGGGGCCTGCAGCAATGGACGGGATAGCACGATTTATTCCATTATTTAAAGAAATGTTCAGCACATTAACAGAGTTCTTTGAGAAAGTAGCTGCAAAAGCATAGTTTGTTTACTAAAAAATAAGACAATACGTTATCTTAGCGACACAGGTAAACCAATAAATCCTTAATTTTCCGCTAGTTAAGGATTTACAAGTTCGAAAGCTTGAATAAAGCAACCAGACTAAATGCATGAATTACGAGATTAAACATCAAGACAAATTTCAATTCCTTGAAGAAGGTGAAGGTGAGCCGCTCTTACTTTTGCACGGCTTATTTGGCGCGTTGAGTAACTTTAAAGATTTGGTAGAGCATTTTCGGCATACCCATAAAGTTGTAGTCCCTATTTTGCCATTATTTGACTTAGATATTTTCCATACAACTGTAGGAGGACTTGCCAAGTTTGTACATAAGTTTATTGAAGCGAGGGGATATTCTAATATTCATTTGTTAGGTAATTCCTTAGGTGGACATGTTGCTCTGGTACATGTGCTGAAACATCCTGAAAAAATTAAATCGCTTATTCTTACAGGAAGTAGTGGCCTTTTTGAAAATGGAATGGGAGATAGTTACCCAAAAAGAGGCGACTATGAATACATTCGAAAAAAAGTAGAAATCACTTTTTACGATCCCGCAACTGCAACCAAGGAACTAGTAGATGAGGTTTTTGAAATAACCAATAATCGCATGAAAGTCATCAAGATTATCTCATTAGCAAAAAGTGCTATTCGAAATAATCTTGGCGAAGAACTCAATCAAATACAACAACCAACACTTCTAATTTGGGGTAATAATGATACTATTACGCCCCCATTTGTAGGAAAAGAGTTCAACAAACTAATTCCAAACAGCGAATTACACTTTGTTGACAAATGCGGTCATGCACCAATGATGGAAGTGCCTGGAGAATTTAACAGGATTTTAGCCGATTTTTTAAGCCGCTTAGCATCCAAAACATCCACTCTGGCATAGTTTTCCTTAGTATTGCATGAAAGAGAACTCTAATGCTGGTAGCTGATATCATGAAATCTGAATTCACTGCCGTTCAGTCAACTGAACGTGTAGCGAATGCCCTTGCTCACTTAGAAGAACATCAATTACCCCATATTATTGTTGTGCATGAAGATCAATATATGGGTATTTTAGATGAAGAAGAATTATTAGATCAAGACCCTAACACAAGTTTGCAAGAGTTAAGACAATGGATGATTCCAGCAGCAGTGAAGCAAGATGAGTTTTTTTTAATTGCAGTAAAACAAATGGCTCGCTATGAGCTACAATTTATTCCAGTCATTAACAATGAGCATCAATTAATTGGTAAGATTGACATTTCAAGATTACTCCCAACACTTTCAACATTTGTAGGTGCTGATGAACCAGGAGGAATGATTGTTTTAGAAATGGATCAAAGAAATTTTTCATTTGGTGAAATTAGCCGACTTGTTGAAACCAATGATGCACAAATTACTCAACTCAATACTTTTGTTCATCCTTCAACAGGTATGCTGCAAATAACATTACAACTAAGTACTCAAGAAGTTAGTGATGTAGTTGCTACTTTTCAGCGATACGAATATCATGTTGTTTTTTATATGGGCGAAGAACAATATACCAACGAGTTGAAAGAGAACTACCATCATTTAATGAACTATCTGAACATTTAATTGGAATTTCAATTGAATAGATAGATTCGTTGTCTCGCTTATGAGATTGGCAATATTGACTATATTATTTCTTGGCTACTTTTTTCAAGGCCTTTCACAGCCAACTGAATTGTTGGTTGAAAACTCTGTAAAAGATGCCAATGCTTCAGATGAGTTATTACAAATAACCTCCATACGCCTATCTGGTAATAAAAGAACTCGCCCATTTATTGTAATGCGTGAAGTGCCATTTAGAGAAGGAGATTTTTTTACTCCTAAAGAACTCACCGAACAACTAACACTTGCCCGAAATCTACTCATGAATACAGCTTTATTTGTAGATGTAATAGTAGAAGTAGATTCAAGAATAGGTGATCATATAGGTATACACATTCAATTAAAAGAAAGATGGTATCTTTTTCCAACTCCCTACTTCAAACTAATTGATAGAAATTTTAACCAATGGTGGGTAGAAAATAAAAGAAGCCTCGATCGTGTGAATTATGGATTAAAGTTTATTCAAAACAACCTTACTGGTAGAAATGACAATTTAAATATTTGGTTAATTGATGGTTACAACCGACAAATAAATTTCAAATACGATTTGCCATTTATTGATAAAAAGTTGACAAAGGGATTTTCAATTTCATATTTGCATTCCACACAAAGAGAGGTTCAATACAAAACAGCTGATGATAAACAGCAGTTTATACAAACCAATGGCAATTTGTTTACACAAAATAAAGTTGATTTCACTTTCTCTTTTAGGCCCGATGTAAAATGGAGACATTATTGGGGCATATCGTTAAATCAACAACAAATTGGAGATACTGTGCTCGCACTGAACCCCAACTTCTATCCTTCAAAAACTACAAGAATGGAGTTCATTGATTTCAGATACACTGTACAGTATTTTGATGTTGACTATATTCCATACGCCTCCAAAGGAATATTTTTTGAAGGAAACATGTATAGAAGAAGTTTAACCAGTGAAAACGGCTTATGGTCTACCCGATTTAGGGTTCAATATTCAAATCCCTTGAGCCCAAAAGCATTTTATCAATTAAGAGCCAGTGCACTTGCTCGATTTCCACTTCAAACAGTTTCTTTCATAGATCAGAGAATGATTGGATTTGGAGACTTGCAAATGCGTGGACTAGACTATCATGTTGTTGATGGAACAGCCGGGGTATCTGGTGGATTAGCCTTTCATTTTGAACTTTTCAAATTTGTTTTAAAAAACCCAATAAGAACCAATAGCCACGATAAAATTCCTTTTCGTTTTTTACTGAAAACATACGGTGATTTAGGCTATGTGAGAAATAACAATCCAGGCAACAACGCATTGGCTAACACACTATTACGTACAGCGGGAATAGGCATTGATATGATTGGTATTTATGATTTTGTGCTGAATATGGAATACAGTTTCAACCAATTAGGCACAAGTGGCCTATTTTTACATACCCGATACGGGTTTTAACACAGCGCATGAAAGTAGCAGTATATAGCAGAGGCCTTGACCCAGAAATGGATGCCCCACTCAGTTTTCTGCTGGATGTATTAGAAAAAAACCAAATTGAGCCGGTTTTATTTCACACATTACTTTGGCAAATGCCAAGCATCAGCAATAATTATAAGCATATTAAATCATTTGAAACATCCTCAGATCTTGAACAAGATATTGATTGCCTGATAACAATTGGAGGAGATGGCACTATGTTAGATGCTGTTACCCTTATAAGAGATACGCAAATTCCTTTATTGGGTATCAACTATGGAAGACTAGGGTTCTTAGCCTCAATTGTAAAAGAGGAGATAGAACAGGCCATTGAAGCGCTCGCTAATAGAACCTATTTAGTTGAAAAAAGAAGTCTTATTCATGTAGATTCTGATATATCAATTTTTGGCAATGCGCCATTTGGATTGAATGAGTTTTCAATTCACAAACGCGACACTTCTCCCATGATTAAGATTCATACTTATCTTAATGGTGAATTTTTAAATACGTATTGGGCAGATGGGCTAATTGTAGCCACACCAACTGGTTCTACAGGATATAATATGAGTTGTAATGGACCTATTCTATTCCCTGAATCATCAAGCTTTGTAATTACGCCTGTAGCCCCACATAATTTAAATGTTCGTTCAATAGTTGTATCTGATAATAACATCATTTCCTTTGAAATTGAAGGCAGAACTGATGAATTTATTTGTTCATTAGATGCTAGAAGGGAAATAGTAGCAAAAGATATTCAACTGGCTGTAAAAAAAGAACAATTCTGTGTGCACCTTTTACGTTTAAACGAAAATAGTTTCCTTTCAACATTAAGAACCAAACTTACTTGGGGCTTAGATAAAAGGAATTAACAATTTGAATAACACTTTGAAACAAATTCGTTTTACTTTCATACCTATGCGTGTTCCGCTGATTATACTTATTGGGATTATTACAACCCATTCTGTTTCAGCTCAACTTATGCAAAGCTTTGTGCATAAGGGTGAATGGGGCATAAGTGCTGGTCTTGGGCATTATTTTGGGGACCTTAATAATACAGCAGCTATAGATCGTCCAAAAATTGCAGGTGGTGCTTTTTTTAGAAAGCAATTCAATCCATACATCTCTTTAAGAGTTTTTGGCAACTTTACACAACTTGGCTATTCTGATATTTATAGTACCAATACTACACAACAAAGACGCAACCTTAGCTTTAATACAAATGTATTTGAGGCTGGCGTAAGTGGCGAATTCAATTTCTTTTTATTCAATCCACAATTCGAGGAGCATTCATTTACACCATATGTTGGATTAGGGGTAAGTGTATTCAATTTTGACCCATATGCTTTCTTGAATGATACAAAATACTTTCTTCGTCCATTAGGAACCGAAGGACAGGGTTCAGCTTTGTATCCTGACAGAAAAATATACAGTCCAATGGCATTGGCTTTCCCTATTACATTAGGTTATAAGCACGCTATTAATGCTAGAACCAATATTTTCGGTGAAATTACCTACCGTTTTACAAATACAGACTACCTAGACGATGTGAGTACCACTTTTGCGCCAGACGCTTTCCCTCCACTTCCTAACGGCAACCCCTCTATTGGGTTTCTATTACAAGATAGGAGCTACGAAACAGGAACTGCCATTGGCATAAGAGGGCGCCAAAGGGGAAACAGCACCCAAAAAGATGCTTTTTTTACATTCCAAATTGGAATTTCCTTCAATTTATCCTCTTATCGTTGTCCTGAATAAAGGGTATTTAAGGCTTTCTCCTAAAAATGGCCCTTATTTCGCTAATTTTGCCGACCAAAACCCATGTAGATGGAAGAAGCGCTTCAAGTACAAATAGATCCAAATAGAATTCCAAGCCATATAGCAATCATTATGGATGGCAATGGAAGGTGGGCCGAGGAGCAAGGTCATGAACGCTTGTATGGTCATTTTCACGGAGTAGAAAGTGTACGAAATATTGTAGAAGGATGCGCCGAAATTGGTGTGAAATACCTCACTTTGTACGCCTTTAGCACCGAAAACTGGGATAGGCCACAGCAAGAAGTGGATGGATTAATGTCGCTTTTGGTGGATACAATTAGAAAGGAAGTAGAAATTCTGAGCAAGAACAATATTAAAATGCATGTGATAGGTGACATGAATATGCTGCCTCAACAGGCTAGAAAAGAATTATACGAAGCACTAGAATTAACGAGTCATAATACAGGACTCAATCTGATTATTGCACTTAGCTATAGCAGTCGCTGGGAATTGGTAAACGCAGTTCAGAAGATAGCCTTAGATGTAAAAAAAGGGAATATAGACCCAGAAAAAATTGATCATCAAACCCTTCAGAGCTATTTAACAACCAGCAATTTCCCAGATCCTGAACTGATGATAAGAACAAGTGGTGAATATAGAATTAGCAATTTTCTTCTATACCAGTTAGCTTATGCCGAATTATATTTCACCAATACCCGCTGGCCTGAGTTCCGAAAAAAACACCTTGTAGAAGCCATCCTCGATTTTCAAGCCAGGGAACGACGATTTGGCAAAACAAGCAAACAGTTGACCGAAGAAAGTATTGGTTCATGAAAAGAGATGCCCTATTTAACAAAGAGTTTTTAAATATTACCCTTATTTTGCCTTCAACCTTCTTTAACAACACACATACGACCAGTTTTTTAGAAAAAAAAGGTTCTGTAAATACAAAACGGATGCTAGATTCGATGAAACGACTCTTTTTATTTGTCCTGATAACGGGATTATTTACTTTTTCCAGTCAGGCGCAAGAGTCTAGAGATACCATGGTGCAAACCATAGATGTAGATTTGCTCAATATCTATAACCAAAAAACACCCAAAAAATATAGAATTGCTGGAATTGAAATAACTGGCAATAAATATTTTGATGAAAACCTTCTTCTTTCAATTACCAACCTAACAGTTGGAGAAGAAGTTACTATTCCTGGAGGTGATCAGTTTTCAAAAGCCATCAAAAAGCTTTGGGAGCAGCGTTACTTCTCAAATGTAGAAATCTACATAACTAAATTAGTTGGAAAGGACATTTACCTAGAGATTAATGTAACAGAAAGACCTCGTTTATCTAGGTTTAATTTTCGTGGTGTAAAAAAGGGTGATCAAGAAGATTTATCGGGCAAATCAGGATTAGTGCCTAATAGGGTTGTGACTGAAAACATGAAAATCACAGCCATGGAGGCTATCAAAAAATTCTACTACGATAAAGGTTTTAGAAACATTCGTGTAGACATCAAAGAAACTCCTGACTCTACTTTTGAAAACTCCATCATCCTAGATTTTTTAATTGCTAAGGGTTCAAAGATCAGAATTGACAATATCAATTTCGGAAATGTTGAAGTTTCTCCAACCAAGCTTAAAAAGCAGTTGAAAGAAACAAAAGAACAAATGCGTTTAACACTCACCCCTCGTTATGATACAAGTGGTATAATCATTCCAGAGCGTTATACATTCAAACAATACATGAATGAATGGGGCTTTTTAAATCCAAGTAAAACCAAACAGGTATTGGATCCTTATGTACGTTTAAAGTTGGCTGGCGCTAAGTTTGATGAGAAAAAATATGATGAGGACAAAGAGAAGATTTTAGACTACTATAATGCACTTGGATATAGAGATGCATTCATTGAAAAAGATACAGTATATACCAACTCACGTGGCGATATCAATATTGATATTAAAATGAATGAGGGCAGAAAATACTATTTCGGTAACATAACATGGAGAGGTAATACCAAGTATTCTGATTCTATTTTGGCTTCCATTTTAGGAATAAGAAAGGGCGATATTTATAACCTAACAACACTTAACAAAAAACTAGGTAAGGATGGAAGCCCTGAAGGTGGCGACATCAGTGGCTTGTATTTGGACGATGGTTATTTGTTCTTTAGAACAGATCCTATTGAAACTGCCATTTATGGAGATACCATAGACTTTGAAATTAGACTAATTGAAGGGCCACAAGCTACTATCAAAAACGTACGTATTTCTGGTAATGATCGTACAAAAGAACACGTTATTCGTCGTGAAATTAGAACAGTACCTGGGGAGAAGTTTAGTCGTACCGACCTTGTTAGAAGTAACCGTGAATTGGCTCAGTTGAACTATTTCAACCAAGAGAAAATTCAAATTACGCCAATCCCTAACCAAGAAGATGGAACCGTAGATATAAATTATGGACTTGAAGAAAAATCAAGCGACCAGCTAGAATTAAGTGCTGGATGGGGTGGTTTCATTGGATTAACAGGAACACTGGGTGTTTCTTTTAATAACTTCTCTATTAAAAACATTTGGAAAAAATCTGCATGGGATCCATTGCCAATGGGAGATGGACAAAGATTGAGTTTGCGTATCCAAAGTAATGGCCGCGCCTTCCGTTCTATGAATTTCTCATTTACAGAACCTTGGCTGGGTGGTAAAAAAAGGAATGCATTCACAGTAAGTTTATTCAATACTAGATTTGGACAAACTTTTGATCCGGTAACAGGAAGATTTGATATCAATGCAAGTAGAACCAATTTCTTGTCAACAACTGGTGCAACAGTTAGTATTGCTAAACAATTAAAGTGGCCGGATGACTTCTTTAGTTTAACCATGGGTATCAACTTTACTCGTTATAGATTGAGTAATTATCCAATTGATCCATTTAATTTACCAGGCTTAAATAACGGTAATATTCATAACCTGAATATGAGAATTGCTTTACAGCGTTCATCTGTTAACCAGCCTTTGTTCCCAACTGGAGGTTCTAACTTTTTGTTGAGCTTGCAAATAACCCCACCATTTACGATTATTAATCCTGCAATTGTTTCTAAGGAAAATCCATATAAATGGATTGAATACCATAAATGGAGATTCAACGGCGAATGGTTCCTTCCACTTGGTAAGCCACATGGAGCTGAAAGAAATAAGCAGCTTGTATTTAGAGCAGCAGCTAAATTTGGATTCCTAGGAAGATTCAATACCGACTTACAGATTTCACCTTTTGAAAGATTTCAGGTGGGTGATGCAGGTTTAACCAATCAGTTTGCATTGTTAGGTTTTGACATTATTGCGCACAGAGGTTATCCGGTTTATGAGAGCTCAAACCCAAGAATTAACCCCGATCAGCAGCAGGCAAGACAATATTTTACAATTTTTAACAAATACACTTTTGAACTGAGATACCCGCTTAGCTTGAACCCTAGCAGCACTATTTATATGCTTGGTTTTTATGAGGCAGCGAACGGATGGTACAGTTTCAAAGACTATAATCCTTTCCAATTACGTCGATCTGTTGGTTTGGGTATGCGCTTCTTCTTACCCATGTTTGGATTGCTTGGATTTGATTATGGCATAGGATTGGATAGGTTTACTCCAGGTGGCAATCTTAGAAGTGCTGCCAGGTTCACCTTCATGCTTGGATTTGAACCAGAATAAACTTCAAATTGAATTTGTATGAAAAAACTAGTTTCTCTGTGCCTCTTTGTTTTATTGGGTTTCAGCGCAATATCGCAGAAGTATGCAATTATTGACACGCGCTATATTTTGGATAAAATGCCTGAATATGGTGCTGCAGAAAAAAGGATTGAACAAGTTAGCCAACAATGGCAAAAAGAAATTGATGAAAAGCAAACGCAGTTAGACAGGATGTATAAAAATTTTGAAGCTGAAAAATTCATCCTTCCGCCCGATCTTTTAAAGAAGCGAGAAGATGAACTTTTTTTCTTGGAAAAAGAAATCCGCGATTTGCAGAAAAAACGTTTTGGCTACGAAGGCGATTTATTTAAAGAAAGGCAAAAATTGGTGAAACCAATTCAGGACAAAGTATATAATGCTGTTCAGAAGATGGCTGTAAGCCGAGGCTACGACTTCATACTGGATAAAAGTGAAGGAATTACCGTTATATTTGCCGACCCTAAATTGGATAAAAGCGATGAAATACTGAAAAGTATGGGCATCAAATTGTGAACTAAAAATCTCAAAATTTCAAAAGATGAAAAAATTTCTGACAGTGGTAGCCATTTTCGCAGTTACCATGTTTTCTGCCAATGCTCAAATCAAAATTGGTGTATTTGATGAGAACTCTGTATTAGGCTTATTTCCTGATATAGCAAAGATTGACTCAGTTTTAAATGCGTATGTTGAAGATTCTCTACAAAACGAATATGAATATTTGTTGAGTGATTTGAAATACAAAGACAGTGTTTTCAAGGCAGATTCCGCTAAAATGAGTCCATCAAGAGTAAAGATCATGACCGACGATATCAATCGTCTTAAATACCAACTTGTAAACTGGCAGCAATACCAAGAACAAGCTTACCAAGCTAAACAGGGTCAATTACTTCGCCCCTACCAAGAGAAAATATTTGCAGCATTGAGAGAGGTTGTTCAAGAACAAAAATATACCCATGTTTTTCAGGGTAATGCATTTAGCCCATATACTCCACCACCTTTAGCTGATAATTTGAGTATTAAAGTTGCTCAAAAACTTAAGCTAAAACTACCTCAGGAAGTAGAGGATGCACTTAAGCAAGCGGGTTTAAGCACTGGTAGCACAACAGCACCTAAACCAACTACCACCCCAAAGCCAGGTACTAAGAACTAATTAGTTATTAAACTTATCTAGAAGCATCCGAGATTCATATCGCGGATGCTTCTTATTTTTAGGGCAATGTCGTATGCACCTGTTGGCGTTTTTGATAGTGGTTTGGGCGGTTTAACCGTCCTTCGTTCTATACGTTCAGCTTTACCCACAATAGATTATCTGTATTTAGGGGATAATGCCAGGGCGCCATATGGTACAAGATCTTTTGAAACCATTTTTGAATACACTTGGGAGTCGGTAAAATGGCTAATGGATCAAGGGTGTCCCTTAGTTATTTTAGCTTGCAATACAGCCTCGGCTAAAGCACTTAGAAATATTCAGCAAAAAATGCTGCCCAAGTATTATCCAGATAGGAAAGTACTGGGTGTTTTAAGACCTACAACTGAGATTATTGGTCAAATGAGTTTGAATAAGAAAATTGGCATTTTAGCTACCCCAGGTACAGTAAAAAGTGAAAGCTATCCTATTGAAATTGGTCATTTTTACCCCGAAATAGAAGTGTTTCAACAAGCTTGCCCTATGTGGGTACCTTTGGTTGAGAACGGTGAACTATCGGGAACAGGCACTGAATATTTTGTTCAAATGAGTCTTGATGCCTTGTTTCAACAAAATTCCGACATTGACACTTTACTACTTGCATGCACCCACTACCCTTTGCTTATTCCAGTGATACAACAAAAAATATCTGAGAAAATTCAGATTGTTGAACAGGGCCCATTGGTAGCCAAAGCATTAAAAAACTATCTAGAAAGACACCAATATTTGGAGCAAATAATTTCAAAAAATGGCCAATTAACTTGCTTTACTACAGAATCACCCGAATCTTTTAGTGAAAAAGCGAACCTGTTCTGGGGCAGCCCACTAGCTTGTAAGCAGATTCACCTATGATTTTACATGAAAACTGACCATTTTCTAAGTTTTGATCTGCTATTTCCACATTTTCCCTTACTTTTGCCGTCCTTTCACAGACAGTAGTATGGTGACTGCTGGTAGTTGAAACCATCTTTTTTAGGTTAGTAAAACGGAAAAAACTATGAAACGTACATTTCAACCACATAAGCGCCGCAGAAAAACTGTGCATGGCTTTCGTAAGCGTATGCAGTCTGCTAACGGACGTAAAGTGCTGGCCAGCCGCAGAAAGAAAGGCCGTAAAAAGCTGACTGTGTCTGATGAAAGAGGAGCAAAATAAAAGACCTCTTAGATAAATCACTGAATGAGCCGTTGTTCTGCAACGGCTTTTTTATTTTTGTTATTACATGCGTAAAACGGGGAAATACGGCAAATGCCAAAAGCTTAAAAGCAAAAAAGAAATTGATCAACTTTTCAAACAAGGTAGATCTATTTTTATGTTCCCTTTTAAGATGCTCTATGATGTGTTAGAGGGTTCAAGAGAAGAATATGTTCGAGCGTCTGTGGGAGTTAGCTCCCGATATTTTAAAAAATCTGTAGACCGAAACAGAATTAAAAGATTGATGCGAGAATGCTGGCGACAAGAGAAAGAAGATTTAGAAACTTGGGCTAAATCGAATGAGGTTTATATCAATATTTTTCTGGTTTACGTTGATAAAACAATTCCAGAACACAGTCAACTTTCCATTAAGTTTCCTGCACTTGTAGAAAAACTCATTTATCAACTCAACGAACACATTGAAAAAGATTATTAGTCTTCCCTTTATTTTTTTTATCCGTATTTACCAATATGGAATTTCGCCTATGATTGGTCCGAAATGTCGTTTCACACCTACTTGTTCTCAGTATACGGTGGAATCCATTCAAAAATATGGCCCTATTAAAGGTATATGGATGGGCATGAAAAGACTTTCTAAATGCAGACCAGGAGGTGGACACGGATATGACCCAGTTCCGTAAGCATCATTTCCCAACTTGCCAGGTGACTCTAATACCTGGACTCCCTTGTCCAACTGGCTGCTGCATCCAAACGGGTTGAAAGACCAAAACTTCGTTTGCCTTTCGCTTATTCTGACCACTTTTAATAAAGAAGGGAATACTTACAAGAGGAGCTAATAATCCATAACCTAATGCAATTCCATGAAGCTGTGATGGACCCTTTTCATCTGAAGCAAAATCAACAAAACCTCTGGAAAATCCAGATAGACCGTAGATGAAAGCAGCACTACCTGTACCCATTAAAATCCATGCAGTAGTTTTTTGGCGTTTAGATTTTTCTAACAAGTCATTAGAAATTTGCCTTTTATCTGTTGATTCTTGCGCATGAATATTTGACTGTATTGTAGCAAAGAATAATGCCACAACGATTATACATGATACTTTCATATGCTGGTTGTTAGTTGACTATTGCTCCTCATTCATTGCTGGAACCTCATCATCTTCATCAGCCTCCTCAGGATCTTCTTCTAGTTCATCGGCCTTTTTTCCCCTTCTCAACTTCACAATTGGATTATCGCGCGTTCCTGTTACTGTCATTGGTATTCCGAAAATTCCAAGCGGAGGTAAGCCTAATCTAAAACGCATATTCAAGCGACCATCATCCAATCGCATTTGTCCCTCTAATTTAGGACGAAATCCTGCAACACGCATTTTGGTCTTCTCAATAGTAAGTAAATTATTCTGAATGGAGGTTCTAATAACCACATTTGAAATATCTGGATCCTTTATTTCATTTCTTTTTGATGCTCTTGCAGCTGCATTGAACAATCGGAAACCATACATCTTAACTTGTCGAACACGCAAACTACCCCCACCTCGTAAAGAGCCCATTATAGGCATCATTTGTTCATTCAATTTTCCTTCTAATGTATAATCAAAAGCAACTTTACCTTCTGCACGTTTTGCAGCAGGAGCCATTTCTCTAAATAAGGTAAAATCACGATACGCCTGTTGGACATCCAATTCTGATGTTTCAATTTGGTAAGAAAATCTTGCTAATCTTGGCTTGACAGGTTCATACCATCCCTTCATGTTAATATCAGTATCAACTAGAGTAAAGCTAAGATGATCCATCAATAACTTACCTGGCAGTAGATGCATGCTTCCTTTCAACTGTTGCATGTCCATACCGTGATAACGAACTTTATCAGCCAAAGCTTCAATATGAATATCTAAATTATTAGGTAGCATGAGAACACCTGTTGGTGTTGTACTTGAAGATGCAGTATTGCCTGAATCATTTTTACTATACTCCATCCATTCATCTATGTAAAGTGCAGGTGAGTACAATTTCCACTTGCCTTTCATTGTTTGGTTATGAAGTATATAGTTCACAATATGATTCAGATAACCATTCACTTGCAGCTTGCTAGATCCATATAACACTTTGCACTCATCAAAAATGAGTTTCTCATCTTCAAAGTGAAATAAACCTTTTGCAACCTGCAAGGGTTTCGGGAACATAGCGCTCTTTAATGACAAATCATACATTTCTATCTTTCCCTTATTCTTCAATAAGTGATACTTCATTTTAAGTGCATCACTTTTCTTACCAGCGAATGCCAGATCTGCAGCAATCTTTCCACCTACATCATAACCTTCTACTTTAAACACTTGATATATTTTTCCGATATCAACTTTTCCTTTTAACTGCACATCATAGTTCAGATCCGAAAAATCTTTGAAAGTCGCTTGCATATCAAAGGGTTTACCTTCAAACTCCCAATGTAGTTGTGGAATTTGAACGGAAATGTCTTTTGGAGAAGGTGACTTGGCATTGAAGTACATACCCAATTGAATTGCTTCAATAGGCTTTGAGTAATAAGGTGTTTGAATGAGACCGTCAGAAACTGTGACTTTACCTTGAATGGGAGGATATGTTCTTGTATCCGCAATAAATGTGCCTTTTGATTCTAATTGAGCCTCTAGGAGTCCTTCTAGTTTGCTAACATATGGAATGGGTGCAATTTCTTTGATATCCGATAAAAGCACTTTTGCTTGAATATTTCCATCTACAGGATGAGGATCCATTAATCCATATAATAGATTCAACTTAAGCTGACTGTTTTTGCTTCTTACTTGTAGCTTTTTGAAATCGAACATAGTATTTCGCCAATCACCTCCTTTGGCAGAAACACGCAAATCCAAATGAATATCTTCTACTGCCTGAGGATAATCATTGAGCTTTAAATAACCACTATCCAATTTAGCCACTAATTCAAAAGCAGGAATAGATTTTATATAATCTGTAGGAAGAACCGCGTCTTCATCCATTTCCCAAGCTAAATCTCCTTGTGCACTTGTTTGAATGTATAACTTACCATTTGTTGAAAAATTACCAAGCGCCAAAGCTTGATTCCATGTATGCAAATCGATAGACGCATCTAACCTTGTTTGGATAGATGGATTTTTAAAGCCCACAACATGCATCATTCCTCTAACATAATCTTCTTTCAATCGCATAGAAACCGTATCAATATCAAGTTTCATTTTGTTAACATCCAACTTGGGTAAATCTATTTTCATATCCAAGAACAACTGTTCAATTGGAAAAGGGGCTTCATTGTGACAAACAAATCCTTCACGAATACTAAGTGATGCTTTCAAATCAGGTTGTTGACTAGAAGCAACATCATAAATACCTTTAAGTCTGGCAAGTAGGTTGACTTTCCCTTTTAATTTAGTTGAAGTTAGCCACTCTTTATAGGAAGGCGGCAAAGCACTGAGCATATCTTCTAAGCTTGTCGAAAGTGACTGTGCCGTAAAATCCATATCATAGCCAGAAGATAAAAAGCTTAATGTTCCTGTAAACTCAAGTGGAAGTTGATTTATACGAATTTTATTTTTCTTGAACACAAGCGCAAATGATTGTGTATTGACTTGAGTAATCAATTCACCTTTCACTTGTTTCTCCAACATGTAAGGAATATTGTCGTAAGAAACATCCACTCGACCAATTTTTACATGTGTTTGCAAATCAAAAACTGATTTTGTTAAGTCGCCTTTTCCCGTATAATTAAACTGTTGTGTTTCAATGCGCATTGGCAACGTACGATCGTGATAGACCAATCTGCTGTTACTAACAACAATTTTATCTAAGGCAATTTTTGCAGAAGCAGTATCTGTAGTTGTTGTAGCTGAATCTGATCCTTTATAAATATTATAGTTTGCCTGCCCAAGTTCATTAACTTGAACATTTATAAAAACTTCATCTAAAAAGAATTTCTCAATAGAAACCTCACGTTGTAATAAGTCAGCTAAATTGATTCCAAATCCAAGTTCTTTACCCGCAATAAGTGTATCCTTATCAAAGGGTTGAGATCCAGTTAAAACAAAATCGTTTAGGCTTAATGTTAATGATGGAAAATGAGTAAAGAATGATAATCTTGCTTTATTGAAGGAAAGCTCACCATCAATTTCCTTATTGATAAGGTAACGAACCTTTCTTGCAATAGCATCTGGGAAAAAGTAGGGTATAGAAGCCAATGCAATTACAGCACTAACTAATAGTATAACTGTTGCTTTTAGTGCGCGGATCAATCCTTTTTTCCATGAGGAAGCCATACATCTAAGTTTCTATTAAAAATATCTCAAATACATGAGACAACTAAATCAGCAGCAAATAATTAACGTTTTTCAAATAACCACCACAAGCGCTTTCTTGGCTTTACAGTAAAGTTTTTTCGTACATACTTTTTAATATGTTCCATTGCTTCGTCCATATCATCTGTAAATAAAATCAGTTTTAAATCGTCTGGGGAAATTGTCCCGGCCTTTAGCATCACATCAAAATAATCAACCATAGGTTGATAGTATTCCTTTCCATAAATAACTACAGGAAAAGTATTGATTACTTCCGTTTGAATTAATGTAAGCGTTTCATAAAGTTCATCCATTGTGCCCCACCCCCCCGGCATTATAATAAAGGCATAAGAATATTTTACAAGTAGCACCTTCCGTACAAAAAAGTAATTGAGCGTAATACTTTGATGTACATAAGGATTGGGGTATTGCTCAAACGGCAATTTAATATTAACACCAACCGACTTCCCCCCATTTTCAAATGCACCTCTATTAGCAGCTTCCATCACACCTGGCCCACCACCTGTCATTGTAACAAATCCAGTTTCGGCAATTCTCTTCCCAAACTCTCTTGCTGCTTCATAATGCGCATGACCCTCTTTAAATCTTGCACTTCCAAACACTGTAATACACGGACCCATAAAATGTAGCGCGCGCATACCTTTTATAAACTGCTTAAAAACATCCCAAGAAAACCATAATTCATTCATTCTTGGTTTAGGTCCATCTAGATATACTTGTGCATGTGCAGGAATAATTCTTTCGCTTGTAGATTTTTTTGGCGACATAACTCTGTGGTTTAATGTACATGATTCATCAATAACGTACCTATGGAAAAATAGGTTATCTAACTCATACTTCAAAATACTAACTTGCCTCCATGAGAATTGTTTCCTATAACACAAATGGTATTCGAGCCGCTATAAAAAAAGGGCTCATTGAATGGCTTACTGAATCTTCACCAGATATTCTTTGTATTCAAGAAACCAAAGCCCATCCTGGCGATGTAGATATGCGCTCTTTTGAACAATTAGGTTATCATGCTTATTGGTTCAGCGCACAAAAAAAAGGTTACAGTGGCGTGGCGGTATTTACAAAAACTAAACCAATAGAAGTAATCTACGGTACTGGTCATACTCAGAGCGATGCTGAAGGAAGAGTAATTCAACTTGTCTTTCCAACATGCACGCTTATTAATGCATATTTCCCAAGCGGCACCAGTGGTGATGAAAGACAGAAGTATAAATACCAGTGGCTTAGAGAGATGAATGAATATGTAAATGAGTTGAGAAAAAAACAGCCCAATATTATTTTATGCGGCGATTATAATATTGCACACACAGAAATTGATATTCATGATCCAAAAGGAAATAAAAACTCAAGTGGATTTCTACCAGAAGAAAGAGCGTGGATGGATGCATGGATTCAACAAGGCTGGATAGATAGTTTTAGGCACCTTCATCCTAGTGCCACTGGAGCATATAGCTGGTGGAGTCAAAGATTTCCAAGTGTACGATTACAAAACAAAGGTTGGAGAATTGATTATATATGCACAACAAATTCTCTATTGCCTTTTTACAAAACAGCAGGAATTTTACCCGATGTAAAACACAGCGATCATTGCCCTGTTTTCCTTGATATTGAAATATAATAACTATGCTGATATACAATGTAACCATTCAAGTAACACATGCCATTCATGATAGTTGGATAGAGTGGATGAAAATTGAACATATTCCAGAAGTTATGAATACAGGTTGCTTTGAAAAATACCAGTGGGTTCGTTTATTAGAGACCGACGAAACAGAAGGAATTACTTATGCCGTTCAATATTATTGTGCAGAAAAAAAGAATTATGAATCCTATATACAGCTGCATGCTCCTTTACTTCGACAAAAAGGATTAGATAAATGGGGCAATCAATTCATAGCTTTTCGCAGTCTAATGGGCATTGTGAATTGAATGTGGATAGTTTCAAAGCAATAAGTTGCCCTATTGTTGAGGTTTCGTATATTGTTTCAAACCCTTTACTGATGCGGATTTCAGGATACAACACGCTGAAACTCAATGCCACACAGCGTTTCAGGCAAATTCTGTTATATTTAACAAAGTGCCTGAAAAATAGAAATACGCTGTAACCCTTTGTTGACAAGCATTAGAAAGAATTACATGTGTCAAAAAAAAATCAAAAAATATTTTGTTGGTATCTAAAAGCGAATAAATTTGATCATTATTCACACAACAATCTAAACACAACACTATGAACAAAGCTGAATTGATTGCGCAAATCGCAGAAGATGCAGGAGTAACTAAAACACAAGCTAACGCAGCCCTCGATTCTTTCGTGGATGCAGTAACTAAAACTTTGAAAAAAGGTGATAAAGTTACTTTAGTGGGTTTCGGTACTTTCTCTGTTTCTAAGCGTGCTGCTCGTACTGGTCGCAACCCTCAAACTGGTGAGACTATTAAAATCAAAGCTAAAAAAGTTGCTCGCTTTAAGGCTGGTAAGGAATTGAGTGGTAAACTCTAATTATCCGTACAAACAACTGATTTATCCTGCATTTCCTTCGAAATGCAGGATTTTTTTATATTTGCAGCATTCAATCACAAAATTTAATTGAACGTAACATGGGTAGAGGTGATAAAAAAACTGCAAAAGGAAAGCGATTCAAAGGATCTTTCGGCAAAAGCCGTCCTGCAAAACCAGCAAAAAAAACTGCTGCTAAAAAAGAAGCTTAATTAGTAAGTTGAATCGGTGAACGAACAGATCCTGTGCTTGCACGGGATTTTTTTTATGCCTTCTTTGCAGCTATTTCTACTATCGCCTTCGCTAAAGCATCTACTTGTTCTTCTGTTGTATATACATGCGGAGTAACACGAACACATTTTATATTTTCCCATTCAATTCCCACCGTATGAATTTTGTACTTATTCATCAATATACTATCAACTTCACCGGGGCGCATACCATCAATTGAAAAACCAGCAATTGCACAGGCATATTCATCTTTCATACTTGTATGTAATCGAACTCTTTTCTCTCCAAGTACTTGCTTGCACCAACGATTTTTTAAATACCTAATTCTTGCTTCTTTTCTAGCTGCCCCAATGGATTCATGAAATTGGATTGCTTCGCTAATAGCTTGCTCAATAGCAAAGCTTCTGGTACCCAAGGTTTCAAATTTTCGAATATTGTCACTCTTAGGCTGATCGTTACATATTAAAGGCCAAACTTTCGATATGTGCTCTTTTTTAATCCATAACATGCCAGAACCAATAGGCGCACTTAAAAATTTATGCAGTGATGTACCAAAATAATCACAATGCAAATCAGCTATAGAAAAATTTAGTAACCCAAAGCTATGGGCGCCATCTACCAGTACTTCAATACCCTTCTTATGTGCCATATCACAAATCTTACGGACTGGTAAAATTTGTCCAACCCAATTCACTACATGGGTAATATGCAGCAATTTTGTTTTAGGAGTTATTGCACGCTCAAAAGCACCAACAATAGTATCATCATCTTCAATAGGAAATTGAAAGTTAATTTGCTTGTACACAACACCATCTCGCATAGCTCTTTGTCGCCATGCTTGAATCATATTTGGATAGTCTTGATAAGTCCCAATAACTTCATCTCCTTTTTCAAAATCTAAACCGTATATAACAGTATTTAATGCCTCTGTAGCATTTCTATTAATGGCAATCTCATCAGCATGAACACCTGCTAATTTTGCCAAATTATTTCTGAGTGGCTCTCTGCCTTTATCTAACAAACGCCACATGTAATAAGAAGGACCGCGACTACTAAACGCATTATATCGATCTAAAGCTTCTTGAACAGATAGGGGCTGTGGACTTACACCTCCATTGTTTAAAATAACTATATCAGAAGTAGACGCTGTGTATGCTTGTTGAATGGTTTTCCAATAATCTGCATCAGAGGCAATTTTAGCTGGGTCATTGGACGAAAGTTTTTTTTCTGCTAATGAAAAATTAGCTGCATGCAGTTGCTGGAAAATTGAACCGGCTCCCAACATACCCAAATGTTTCAAAAAATCTCTTCTTTGTGACAAGCGCTGAATTGTGATTCTAAATTATTGATTTTATTCCTACAGCTGCAAATCTTTGTTAAACTATGAAAAGAGGTATCCTAAAACGGCTTCAAAGTCCATTTTAAGAACCTTTTTGTGACTCATGGGTTATATTTGCATGCAGATGGGAAAGTTCACAGCATACATTAGTATTTTTTTAGTGCTTATTCTGATATCAATTGATTCATCAGCACAATGCTCCATATGCACCAAAACAGCCTCTCAGTTAGGTGAAGGACCAGCAAAAGCCCTCAATAACTCCATTGTTTACCTGATGTTGGCACCTTTTGCAGTTATGGGATATATAGGATATCGCTGGTGGAAAGATGAAAAGAATGTAGAAGCCTAAGTCAGCTCTACCGTTTTATGACTGCCATCACAGAAAGGCGGATTCTTGGTATGCTTACAATTGCACAGCCAAACCTCTTGATCCTCTTCTGAAGTCCATTTAAAGCTTTTATAAGGAAATACCGTTTCACCGTTTTCCTCTTGTGCTAGGGTTTTATGTTTGCCATCGCACATGGTAACTTTTTCACTCAAGCCACAAGTACACCAAGCATATGTTTTTCCTTTCTCAGCTTTAAATAAACTTGGTTCACATTTTTGTACGTTTGGTAGTTTCATATTCAGATATTTTAATCAATGCATTTTCTAAAGTGGGAAGTTACAGCATCCCAACTATACTGGGTACGAACATAATTTATAGCTTGTACACTGGCTTCTTTGTATTTGTTTTCATTTAGCAATAAATCCTTTAATGCTACAGAAAAGTCCGTTGCATTTGTAAAAGTGCCCCCGCCCTCACTATTTCTAATATGTTCTGCAAGCACATCGCACAATTGATTCGCTAAGACTGGTTTCCCGTAGGCCATCGCTTCTAACAAAACCAAGGACAAACTTTCATACCGAGAAGGCATAATAAGCATTTGCGCCCCCTTTAGTAATTTCCATTTCACATCTTCTTCAATAAACCCTGTACAAATTACTTGAGCTGTGTCGGTAAATGAAGGTGCTTTTCCTGCACCTACCACAACCAACTGGTATGCCAAATGCATAGATTCATTAAACTCTTGGAAAAAACGAATCATATCATCTGTACCCTTATGCTGATCTACCCTTCCAATATAAATAAGATAGGGTTTACTAATGCCTTTTTCAAGCAACCAGGCCTGCGTGGGTTCTGAAACTTCAGGCACTGTTACACCAGCGCCAATTACTCTAGTTGATTTAGTTGGACTATAAAATAATTTTTCTGCTATGTGAGACTCTGCTCTGGTTAAGAAAAATATATGTTTTGCCATATTGTAATAGTCCTTGTAATAAGGATAATACATGGCTTTTTCATCGTGAAGAGTGGGAACCAGTATAGATTTACTTCCTGCAACCTCAAGTCCCTTACATGCTGTGTAATACAATAAAGTAAAAAAGACGAAACAGCTATATTCATGCTGATGGGATTTGATATAATCCATCATTGATGGCGTGTAGGGGCCTTGATGGATAAGCCAAGCATCGTGGTCCTTTTTTTGCACCCCAAATGATGGAAATAGTTGTTCAATGTATGCCAATAAACCCATTTTTTTTGCAACCCACTGCCACCAAAGCCTTCTTCCTAACTTTTTTCTAGAATACCTCAATTGGGAACGAGTGCCCCTGCGTGAATTTTCAAAACGATGAACAGTAACTTTTCCATCTTGCTCAACTCCCTTTTCAAAAACAGGCTCCCAAGTAACATAATCTTTAGCCTGAGTAGTTAGCACATCAACCTGATAAAAATCGGCTAGTTCCTGTGCAAGATTTCTCGCATACACTTCAGCCCCACCGTTTACTTGGGAGCCATAACGTTGTATGATGATTGCAATTTTTTTCATGAAGCAAGTAGTTCTTGATACAATTGTGTGTACTCAGCTGCAACTTCATTCCACTGAAAACTTGCAGCATGCTGTTTCGCTTCGGCTTTCTTTGAATGGGTCCATTGTTGAATAGTAGTCTCAACAACATTAGCCATTCCTGCTGGATCAAAATTGTTGAAATAAGCAGCATAAGACTTGCCAATTTCGGGTAAGCAAGTAAAAGTCGACAAAACACAACAAGCTCCACACTCCATAGCTTCTATAACAGGCATACCAAAACCTTCTGCTTTTGATGGAAATAGAAAAGCACGGGTGTGGGTATACAACCACTTTTTCTCCCCTTCAGAGATGGGTCCAGATAAAATCACCCGATCTTGAAGACCTAAATTTTGAATTTGTGTTGTAAGGTGCTCATAATATGATGGTTGAACAATTGTACCTGCTATGATTAGCTTGTAGTTATTATGTTGCATCATTGGAAGCAATATGTCAAAATTTTTCTTTTCATGTATTGTGCCAATAGAAAATAAAAAGGGAACTTCTTCTTGTATAAACTTGGGCTGAATTGCTATCACTTCTTGTAGGCTGTTACAACCATTATAAATTACTTGATATTTTTTTCCAGCAATATTTAAATGCGAGGAAACATCATCATATACATACTTTGAAATAAAACTTAATGCATCTGCACGATCTATTTTTTTTTGCAATTTTGCCAAATACTTCTCTTTCTTTTTGTCCGACTTATTCTCATGCATAAAATTAATATCATGAATAGTCAGCAAGATTTTACCCTTGAACGAAAAAGGGAAATAATTAGTTCCTTGATAAGTTGCATGCCATAGATGGTATTGATTCAAATTAGGCATCCACCATTTATGCCAAAATTTTTTTTCAAGTATCTTAGGTCTATTCATCCAGACAGATGATGCATTTATATCTTGGTAAATAGTTGTGGCAATTTCTTTACGCTGCAATAAAGCTGCACCTAAAAATTTACAAAAAGCAAATAACCCTGTATTAGGATACTTCATACGTTCGCCGTCGAACACTATTTGAAGTAATGAAGAATTATTTTTTTCTTGTTGCTTCAAGGGCATGACAAAATCCATTAATAGGACGATGAGTAATATGATATCCCCAACCCTTCAATACATTTGAAAAATATTGCAGGTTCATTGTTTCTTTATCTAAATCGTGTACTTCTGCACTGATAAATGGAACTTTTTGAATCAACTCAACCGGTGTATTATAAAAAATATCATACTCGCTACCTTCACAATCAATTTTCAATAAAGCAATTTCATCCGTTTTAAGCGGTGCTAATATTTCTGCGAATGTAATAGTAGGAACTTGAATAGAACTTTTATTGCGTTCATCAAAATGAGATACAGATGATGCAACCACAGAGTGCTCCGATTCACTTTCAATGAATAACTCTATATGATCAATTTTTTTTCCAGTTACAGCTACACCACTCACCATCATGCGATCTTGTAAGGTTGGATTATTATGAACCAACCGTTCTAAAGCTTGCACATTTGCAGGTAATGGCTCAAAAGCATGAATTTTTAAGCCAGGTTTTTTTGACAACAATATACAATCAAAGAAACCACCGTTTGCACCAATATCTAATACAATACCTGTATCTGGCAATCTAGCAGCAAGCTGATCAATTTCATAGACATCCTCCATAAAAACTTCTTTGAAGACCGGATACAAAGCAGCAGTTACTTCAAAGTGAATTGGGTGTGGCCTAGTAACCATTTGTAAAGAACGGTGTCTTCGCTTTGATTTATTGAAGATGTATTCAAAGGGATTTTGAATATGCTGAAAAAGATTCTTGTATTTATGAATGCTACGCATAAATTCTAATCAATGGTTTGAATGAACTGATACAAGTTAAATGCTCCTTGTTGAACCAAAAGTTGGATCTGTTCTTTAAGCCTTCCTTTCTCAATATGATTCATTTTTTTCTGCTGAATTAAGTGATAGGCTTTTTCGGTAAGTAACCAGAACTTCCTTTCTTTAGATTGTACTGTTTTACAGTGTTCATTCATAGCATCAATCACGGCTACAACACCTTCATGTTTTGAGGCTACAGTTTTGATAACAGGAATTTGCCAATTGGGATCTTTACCCAGGTTAGCCGATGGCATCATATAACGCAAGTTCTTTACAAACATATCAGCATCAGGTCTGTCACTTTTATTTACTATGAAAATATCAGCTATTTCCATTAAGCCAGCTTTCATTGTTTGTACTTCATCGCCCGCTTCAGGAACTACAACTACCAAAGTAGTATCTGCTAATCCAGCAATTTCAATTTCACTTTGTCCAACACCAACCGTTTCAACTAAAACATAGTCAAATCCAGCTGCTTGCATTACTGAACTAATTTCTAGTATTCTAGGGTGTAAGCCACCTAATGAACCTCTTGTAGCTAAGGATCGAATAAATACTTGTGGATGTGTATACCACTGACTCATACGAATCCGATCACCTAATAAAGCACCTAAATTGAATGGAGAAGAAGGATCAACACAAATTACGCCCACACGTTTATTCGCCGCAACTAGTGTTGCAATCATGGCGTCAACCAAAGTACTTTTTCCAGCTCCAGGTGGGCCGGTTATTCCAATAAGAGGGCAAGAAGATTCGGGTAATTGTTGCATAAACGATTCATAGCCTGGCGCAGCATTTTCTACAAGAGAAATACAACGGGCCAGCACAGCATCTTGTACTTGAGGTATAGTGGCTAAAAACCGGTCGAACATGATGGCGTAAATGTACTTGGAAAACAAATGTTCTCAAAAAACCAAGAGGTATAAAGGGAATATGTATATTGTTCCGCTATGCGGCGTCATATTCATCCATTGATTGTAGCTACTACATGGACTTGCATGCTGGCAGCACTGTTGTGGAGCAGAGCTGCCCTTGGTCTTTTGCAAGGCATTTGGTTATTGCTTGCAATAGTTGAGTTAAGAAAATCATTCTTACGTGTATTGACCTCGGAAATTGTTATTTGGAGCTTTATTCCAGCGATTATGTATTTCTTGGTTGGTTTAACAACCCATTGGTCGGAAACAGACAATCACTTAATTGCTTCATCTGCAATGTTGCCAATAGCAGCTATTAGTTCAAAGGCCTTCCCTGATTTTTGGCAAGAAAAATGGTGGAAACAAAGCTGGATTATGCTAGCATGTTGCAGCACTATTCTACCTATTACATCACTCGTACAATCACTAGATTCATTAAGCAATATGTACGGTAGTGGTCAAGTTGCTGAAGTTTGGATGGAAAAGGATCATGTTCGGTACAGTCTATTTATATCCTTAGGAGTAATGCTGCTGTTACAAAATGATTTATTCAACAAACTATTGCAATACCTACTGTTGGGCTATTTGATCTTGTTTCTTGTTGTACTTGGAGTGAGAACAGGATGGATGGCCCTTTTGCTCATAGGTCTTGTTGAAATTGTCAAAATCATCAAAAGCCAATCTTCTAAAAGATTAAAAGGATTAATCATTCTTATTGTACTGATAATTTCTTCAGTATGGTTAGTTCCCACCGTACAAAGAAAAATTGAATATAGTCTCTACCAGTGGCAATCTGTATCTCCTGAAGATCAGTTCAAGTACTCAGATGGAACAAGGCGAATTGTAAATGAAGCAGCCATTTCATTGATACAAGAAAATAAAACCGGGTTAGGCTGGCAAAAAATGCAGCAAGAAATAAGCGAGAAAATACAACAACAAAATCCAAGTTGGCAAAACAGCTTTTCTTGGCCTTTCAATCAATGGATCTTTTGGATTGCTGGCGGAGGTTGGATTTTGTGTTTTATATTAAGTGGGTGGTTACTATATCCAATTGTTAAATCAAAAGGCGAGCATGTACTTGTTATGTTTGCTATTATAGCTTCCTGCTTGGTTGAGTGTACCCTCAATTACCAATATGGATTATGGCTTTTTGCATGGTGTGCGCTTCCTTTATGGGGAGCAACTTTTCGCAGATACTAAATAATTCTGTAATTCTTGAAGTCAAAAAGTCGAATTCCTGTTTTCTTCTCTAACCAATAAAGTATTCTATCCTTTGCTTTGAATTTTTTCCGACTGATATCTAATTCAACTTTCCAATTCTTTTCAGCAATTCGATTATGCATTACCTGGGGGTGTGTTCCGGTAAACTTTTCTAAAGAATCATAGGTACTAAAATCAAAAGTATCGGCCACTTTTGCAGCTGCAATCTCTTCGTCGGTATGCCAATACTGCCAACTCTCCTTGGCTTTTTTCATCATTTGTTCAGGACTTTTCACCCAACCATAATGGTAGATTTGTGCTGGTATCTTTTTAACTGGAATTTTAGTTTTTCCTGGGGGCATTCTAAAACCCTGGGCATCTTTATAAGAATAAATTGATTTATTGTTTCGAATAATTCTCACTTCGTACTTATACCATCTTCTACTATCTCCTATATAATCGTAAGTGCCATAAAAATGCGTGTATTCAAATAATAAACCTTGCACACGTTGATCTTGCTCATGTTTAATACAAGCTTCTTTGATTGCAGCATGATAGCATTCGTGCACCACTTCATCGGCTTGTATATAAAAGGCCCAGGTATATTCCGGTCCAATCAATTGAAAGGCTTTATTGGTTTCCTCTGCTAATACAACGCCTCCCGAACGAAGAGACTTATTCCATATAGAATAATGAATTTGAATTTTTGGATCATTAATAGATTTAATTAGAGCTTCTGTTTCATCCTCGCAATCTCCAATTAAAACAATCATAGTATCTACAACAGGCAAAATAGAACGAATGGCTTCCTCAATTGGATAATCATTTTTGACTGCATTTCGAATAATAGTAAAGCCTGCAATTTTCATCTGCTCTTGTTATTTGTCAAAGAACCGAAAACTTTTCGATTAGGAAATGAAATTCGAGAAAACTGCTATTTTTAGCCCGTTATGACCAATTTTATTCCTGTTTTCCCTTTGGAGCTGGTGGTTTATCCTGGCGAAACAGTTAACCTACATATTTTCGAACCACGTTATAAGCAACTTATTCAAGAGTACTCCGCAAATGGTAAGCCATTTGGAATTCCCGTTATTATTGATCAACAACCCAAAGAATTTGGCGCTTCTGTTGTTGTGAGTGAAGTAGTTGAACGCTATGAAGACGGCAGTATGGATATTCGTGTAACGGGACAAAAAGTATTTAGAATTTTAGAATTGATCAAACAGGTTCCTGATAAAATGTACAGTGGGGCTATAGTAACTTATCTTTCTTACGATCCTGTACACTATCCCGATCATATGAGAGATCTTTTCATTAAAATTCAAGAGTTGTATAAACTATTAAATGTTCAAAAGAAGTTTACTAAGCCCGTAGAAGAAATGGTGAGCTTTGATATTGCTCATCATATTGGACTTCAAATTAAGCAAGAATATGAGTTATTGGAGCTAAACAAAGAGCTAGAAAGACTCGAATACATTCGCAGACACATAACACAAATGATTCAAGTTTTGCAGCAGGGTGAGTCTTTGAAAGAAAAAATTCAATTGAATGGACATTTTCGGGAGTTGAAAGGCTTTAACTTTGATTTTTAGCATGTCAAACACAACCCTCTGCTTCGACTTTGGTAATACTCGCCAAAAATGTGCTGTTTTTAAGCAGGGCAATTTAGTAGAAGTACGGGTATTGGAGGAACATTTAGAAGATTCAGTATTGAGTCTCATTCAAGAATTTCAGCCCAACTTCAGCATTTTATCTTCTGTTATACATCATTCGTCCAATATCCAAGAAATACTAGAAACCAATACCTCTTTTCATTTATTAAACCACAATAGCCGCCTCCCCATCACAACTCCAGTTGGTAAACCTTCTACAATTGGAGCGGATCGACTGGCACTTTGTGCGGCTGCTGTTCATTTATTTCCAAATCAACATAACCTAGCCATTGGATTGGGTTCTTGCATTACATACAATTATATTAGCCCAAGGAATGAGTTCTTAGGGGGGAGCATTTCTCCAGGTATGAATATGCGTTTTAAGGCTATGCATGAACAAACGGCATTGCTCCCATTGGTAGAAGCTACCCAGCAATTTCCATTAATTGGCTACGATACCAAAACCAATTTACAAAGCGGAGTGATTCTTGGAATATCTGCTGAAATAGACGGTTTTATTGAACAATATGCCCAAAAATTCTCCAACTTTAACGTGCTGTTAACCGGGGGTGATATGCCTTTTTTTGTCCCTCACCTGAAAAAGAGGATATTTGCCGACCCTTACCTAATTTTTAAAGGTCTGTATGCAATTAGTGAGCTCAACCATTCGTAGTGCGTCTATACTTTTTTCTGCCTTACTGATAAACACCACCCTTCAGTCTCAGGAAAATTCTCCTTTTTCAAGATTTGGACTTGGAAATTTCATGCATGGTCAACATGCAATAAGTCGCTCAATGGGCGGAATATCAGCAGCTTATGCCGATGGTATTACCATGAACAACAGCCAAACTGTCAATTTTATGAATCCGGCTTCTTATGGTAATTTCTATTTGCTTTCCTACGATTTGGCACTTGATATAGACACGCGTTCACTTAGAAGAGAGCAGCCTGCATCCTCATTTAGAGGCACCAATTTTACCCCAAGTTATTTAGCAGTAGGAGCACCTATTGATAAGAAAAAGGGACTTGGACTAGCATTTGGTATGCGCCCATTGAGTAGAATCAATTACCAAGTTGAGCAGCGCTCACGATTAACAGGTATTGATAGTGTTAACAATATTTTTGAAGGCCGTGGGGGCTTTAACCAGTTTTTTGTGGGTATAGGTAAAAAATGGAAAAATGGCCTTAGCGTTGGATTAAATACAGGTTACAATTTTGGAAGAAAAAATATTACCACAAGAACTCAATTTGTAAATGACTCCGTGGTGTACTATAAAGCCAATATGTCTAATAATACCAGCTATGGCGGCGCTTTCTTTCAAGGAGGATTTCAGTATGAAAAAGAACTTTCAGAACGCATAGATCCTGAAACGAAGTTTGCATACAAACGGTCTATTCGTTTAGGCGCAACATATACCCTTGGACAAACACTAAATGCGCAACAAGATCGCTTTAGGGAAACATTTGAGTATGATGGCCAAGGTGGTACATTTAGAATAGATAGTATAACGCAACAAAACAATATTCGCGGTAACATAGAATTACCCTCTACTTATACTGCTGGCTTCATGTTTATTAAGAGAGTAAATACCAATAGGGGCTTACTTGACTTATGGAGCTTCGGTGCTGAATACAGTGCTACTGCGTGGAGTAAGTATCGCTTCTATAACCAAGCCGATGCATTGGTAGATAATTGGGTTGTAAGAGTTGGCGGACAGTTTTGCCCAGATCCTACCAACCTCACCAGCTATTGGTCGAACGTTAATTATCGTTTTGGATTTTTCTCTGGAACAGACTACGCCAACCCAGATGGAAACGGTCTTAAAACATTTGGTGTGAGCATTGGAGCAGGTATGCCTATGCGCAGATGGCGCGTTTATGAAACACAGTTTACTCTTATTAATGCAGGAATTGATTTTGGAAGAAGAGGAAGTAACGTGAATAATATTACTGAGAACTTCATACGTTTAAATTTTAGTCTTAGCCTGAGTGATCTTTGGTTCCAAAAACGTAAATACGACTAATGCATGTTTCGCATTTCACATACATGGACATGGCTTTTACTTGCTTTCAGTTTAGTTTGGGTAGCATGTGAAAATGATGAAAACGAGGTTAGAAACTTAGGTAAAAAAGTACTGGGCGTTGAAGAAGGAACAGGTATTGAAAGCTTATTTAGCAGAGAAGGAAAAGTTAGCGCAAAACTAACTGCACCGAAACTAATCCGCTATTTATTAGATACCAACAGAATAGAATTTCCGAATAGTTTGCATGTTGACTTTTTTGATGATTCGCTTTTAATTGAAAGCACTTTAGATGCAAAATTTGCTCGATACAACGAATATGAAAGTAAAGTGTTATTACGTGATAGCGTAGTAGTTATTAACCGCGGAGGCGATACGCTTTACACCAATGAACTTTATTGGGACCAGAATCAGGGAATTTTCTTCACAGATAAGCCTGTTACTATCCACAAAAAAACTGGGAGAAGAAAAGGCATTGGTATGCGTGCCGATCAAAACTTTAGAGAAGTAACCATTTTCAAGACGGGCGGATTTGAAAATGTTGCTGATAGCACCATGTAAAATAAAATATCAATCATATGGAATACAGAAGAATGGGAAGAACAGGGCTGCAATTGAGTGCATTGAGTTTTGGAAGTTGGGTAACATTTCACAAGCAAATTGAAGATCAAACTGCAGACACCCTTATGGGCATGGCCTATGATGCAGGTATTAACTTTTTTGACAATGCTGAAGTGTACGCAAGTGGAGAAAGCGAAAAAATGATGGGGCGTGTATTACAACAAAAGAACTGGGATAGGACATCGTATGTGCTTTCTTCAAAAGCCTACTTTGGATGGAGAGGAAAAAATAACAAACCCAATCAAACCGGATTAAGTCGTAAGCACTTAACCGAAGCTTGCAACGAAGCTTTACAACGTTTACAAACCGATTACCTCGACTTATACTTCTGCCACAGGCCCGACAAGCAAGTGCCTATTGAAGAAGTGGTTTGGACTATGAATACACTCATTCAACAAGGCAAGATTTTATACTGGGGTACCAGCGAATGGAGCGGTGTAGAAATTATGGAAGCACACAGGGTAGCTCGCGATAACAGACTCATTGGTCCAAGTATGGAACAACCACAATATAATTTGTTTGAGCGCCATAAAATGGAAAATGATTACCTGGAAGTTTTCAAAAATGTAGGGCTCGGAACAACTATTTGGAGTCCGTTAGCTTCTGGATTACTCACAGGAAAATATAACAATGGCATCCCAGATGGAAGTCGTATTAGCTTACCTGGCTTTGAATGGCTGAAAGACTCTGTTTACGTAGAAAGCAAAATTGAGAAAGTAAAAAAATTGGGAGAATTAGCCAATGAGTTAGGACAAAGTTTAGCGGCAATTTCAATTGCATGGACTTTGAAAAATCCAAACGTCAGCACAACCATTTTAGGTGCAACTAGCAAGGAGCAGCTTGAACAAAACCTACAAGCACTTGACGCCCTTCCGCTTTTAACAGAAGAAGTAATGGGAAAAATTGAGGCCATCATGGAAACAAAACCTGTTCTACCGCAATGGTAATACAAAAGGGCTTCGGCCCTTTTTTTATTTCAAAGGTTTCAGTTAGCATATGTGCTAACTTTCGATTAACCAGCAATGCTTATTTTTACAAAAAGAACAATACATGTCCGAAATCTACCTCATACTTATGGCTATAGGGTTCACCCTCATTATGGTGGGTTTCTTTTCTGGCTATGAGATAGCATTTGTTAGCGCAAATAGATTAAGCATAGAACTAAAAAAGAAACAAGGGCGCAGAGGTGGACTTTTAGTAGCAGGATTTATAGAAAATCAAGCAAAGTTTATAGGAACCTGCCTCATTGGAGTTAACACGTTCTTGGTTATTTATGGTTTACTATTTAATGAACTTCTCCATCAAACTTTATGGAATCCCTTCAATATCGAAAACGACTATATCAAACTAATTGCTGACACGCTGCTGTCTACTTTTGTTGTGCTAATTTTAGGAGAGTTCCTTCCAAAGGCAATATTTAAAGCCAAAAACGACTCGCTGGTTGATTTTTTTGCACCCGTTGCTCATTTCTTTTACACCATTTTCAAGCCTGTTGCTACCTTTTTAGTAAATATCTCTCTCTGGATTTTGAAGTACATGTTTAATGTGCGCGTAAATGAAAAGAATGAAGCATTCACAAAGGTTGATTTAGAGCATTTTTTCCAACAAACAGTTGAGCAGGATGAAGAAATGCAAGAATTAAATACAGAACTTTTTGAGAATGCGCTTAGCTTACCAATGGTAAAAATTAGACAATGTCTTGTTCCTAGAACTGAAATAGAATGTATTGAAGTCAACGACTCTATTGATGCACTTAAACAGCAATTTATTCAAACCAAACTGAGTAAATTGGTAGTATATGAAGAAAATATTGACAATATTGTAGGTTATGTCCATCAATTAGACCTATTCAAAAAGCCAGCTACCATTAAAGAAGTGATACATCCCATTATTGCCGTTCCAGAAAGTATGAGTGCGTCTGATCTAATGAATAAATTTACTAAAGACAGAAAAAGCCTAGCATGGGTAGTAGATGAGTTTGGAGGAACTGCAGGGATTGTTACAATGGAAGACGTACTTGAGGAAATCTTTGGGGAAATAAGAGACGAGTACGATACTGAGGAATTCGTTGAAAAACAGCTAAGTGAAGATGAATTTATATTTAGTGGCAGGATGGAACTCGATACCATTCACGAAAAATATGGGCTTGAATTTGAAGAGGAAAGCTCGGAAACATTAAGTGGGTATATTATTCGCAGACATGAAACCATTCCTGCTCAAAAAGAGATCATAGTAATTGATAATTACCGTTTTGATATTCTAAGTGTAAGCGAAAAACGCATAGAAATGGTAAAACTGAAAATACTGCGTTGATAAAAGCAGCATCCGTACTACCTTTGCCCACCCGCAAAGTAATTCATGGCGCTTAAGTTATTACAAAGAAAAAACAAACAAATGCAAGCCGAGATGACCTTCATAGATCATCTGGAGGAATTGCGTTGGCATATTATTCGTGCTGTGATTTCTATTCTAGTAGGTGCTGTGGTTATCTTTATTTACCGCGATTGGGTGTTTGATAATATAGTTGCCGGCCCAATCAATCCAGATTTTATTAGTTACAGAGCGTTTTGCAACTTTAGCCACTGGGCTGGATTGGGCGATGCTCTTTGTATGCCACCCGTTCAGGTTCAAATGCAAACAACCACTTTTGGTGGGCAATTTGTAAGCAGTATTACCATTGCTATGTTTGGAGGCTTTATATTGGCGTTCCCTTATGTATTTTGGGAAATCTGGAAATTTATTAAACCTGCTTTAAAGCCAAGCGAACTCAGTCATACCCGCTTCATCATTTTTTGGGTGTCTTTCTTTTTCTTTCTAGGTGTTTCGTTTGGCTTTTTTGTACTCGGACCTTTCACATTTAATTTCCTAAGCAATTTTACAATTGGCGTGAAAGAAATGCTGGAAACAAGACCTACATTAAATGACTACCTCGATAATTTACTGAATATTATTATTGGCTGCGGTATTGCATTTGAATTACCTGTGCTTGCTTTTGCATTTACCAAAATTGGATTAATTACTCCAAATTTTTTGAGAACTAGTCGCAAATATGCTATAGTTGTAATTTTAATAGTTGCAGCAATTATTACACCTAGTCCCGATTGGATCAGCCAAATGTTGGTTTTCATTCCATTGTTTTCACTCTATGAAATCAGCATCATAATTGCAACAAGAGTGCATAAAAAAGACATGAAAGAGCAAGAAGAGTGGAGTTAATGAAGAAAGCCTACCATTCGTCACATTGCAACCCCACATACTCTTATCTTTTAAGATTCTAGCATTACATTTACGACATGAATGCTACTTTCAATCAACAACTCCCCATTGCTATTGGAGCAGATCATGCAGGTGTTGAATACAAACAAGCGATTGTTCAATATTTACAAGAAAAAGGCTGGCAAGTACTTGACTTTGGTACGCACGGTATTGCATCTGTTGATTATCCTGATTTTGCGCATCCGGTAGCGCAAGCTGTAGAAGAAGGAAAAGCCGCATGCGGCATTTTACTTTGTGGCAGCGCCAACGGTGTAAATATAACTGCCAATAAACATGCTGGTATACGCGCGGCACTTTGTTGGCAAAATGATATTGCAGCATTGGCTCGTCAGCACAACAACGCAAACGTTATTTCCATTCCTGCGCGCTTTGTAGCATTAGCACTCGCCTATCAAATGATTGATACCTTTTTATCAACTCCATTTGAAGGAGGCAGACACGAAAATCGTGTTCAAAAAATTTCTTGTTCATAAACCCACACCATACACATCATGAAACAAATGTTTTTTAGTGCGGTCGGATTGCTTTCTACGACCCTTCTTTTGGCTCAAGCACCAAAAGTAAATCCAGACAAATACGGAAAAATGGTTTCTGCAGACCTTCTGAAGAAAGAACTTTACATTATTGCAGGAGCAGAAATGGAAGGAAGAGAAACAGCTACACCTGGACAAAAAAAAGCTGCAGCGTATATTGAAAATCATTTCAAAAAACATGGCTTATTACCAGGTGCAGGCAAAGGAAGCTACCAGCAACTATATCCATTGTACCAAGATAGCATTGGAAAAACAAGCCTTCAAGTGTATCAGTTCAATTATGCTTTTGATGAGCATTACTCTGTTGCACCCAATCTAGGTGCAGCCGGAAATTGGCAAATTAATGAATTGGTTTATGCAGGTTTTGGTATAAAAGACAATGAAAAAAATGATTATGCCAACCTTCCTATTCAAGGGAATTGGGTTATGATTTTAGATGCAACTCCAGCCGATATTGATAAGCCTGCAGCTCCCATGCAAGGGATGCGTGTTGTGGGCAATACAGGTCTTCAAAATAAGATCAATTACCTACGTACCAACGGTGCGAAAGGAATTATTGTTGTAAGCAAAGACTTCCCCAAAGGATTAGCAACTCCTCAAAAAGGGAACATGGGAAAGAATAAACCAACTGCTGCAACGGTGCCTGTTATTCAGGTTTCTTATCAGGTTGCTTCTTCAATGCTTAACAGAGTTGTAGAAAAATACGCAGGCTTGAAAGACGTTCCCGCAGGTAAGTATTCAACAAGCATTAAAACTTCTATTGATAAAACAACCCTTCAACTTGAAAGCTCCAATGTGATTGGCCTAATTGAGGGCACAGATAAAAAAGATGAATATTTGGTTATTACCAGCCATTATGATCACTTAGGTAAGAGAGGCAATGATATTTATTATGGTGCAGATGACGATGGTTCTGGTACAGTTTCAGTAATGGAATTGGCTAGGGTTTTTGCTGAAGCAAAAGCTAAAGGACATGGGCCAAGAAGAACCATTGTTTTCATGACCGTTTCCGGTGAAGAAAAAGGCTTATGGGGCTCCGAATTCTATGGAAATAATCCAATCTTCCCACTTGAAAAAACTACAGCTAACCTTAATATTGACATGGTTGGAAGAATTGATCCTTCATATAAAGGCGATTCTAATAACTATGTTTTTGTAATTGGTGAAGATAAACTTAGCAGCGATTTACAACCAATTAGTGATGCTGTGAATAGTAAGTATGTGAAAATGGAATTAGATCGCAGATACAATGATCCTAAAGATCCCAACCGTTTTTACTACCGCAGCGACCACTACAACTTTGCTGCAAAAGGTGTTCCTATCATTTTCTATTTCAATGGCGTTCACAAAGATTATCACCGTACAACGGATACACCAGATAAAATCAATTACCCACTCATGCAAAAAAGAGTACACTTGGTATTTCATACCGCATGGGAAATGGCCAATCGTGATGAAATGTTAAAACGAGACATGCCGCTAAACATGCCATCGAGATAAAAACAAAAGACTCAAAACAAAAAAGCTGTTGTAGAAATGCAACAGCTTTTTTATGCTAAAATCTTATTCCAAATGGTAAGTGGCTTTGAAGGTTTGCTGGACATGCGGTTCCAATTCAATTAGCCCTTGCGTGTGATTAAAAGCATCGGGTGGAGCACTCAAGCATTCTATAGCAATACTTCTTCTACTATCGGGTGTGTACACTTGTAAATACGGATAACCAGTAATTGAATAAATGCTAAAACGCCATCCATGATTCTTGAATACACATGCCAAATGATCTGGTCTTGCTTGCAACTGAAAACAATCATCTAAAGCAACTCCTTCGAGCAAATGAGGTTCAATAAAACGATTGTCTGCAACCATATGTCCTGTTGGAATGATCTCCCCATCCATATCCACCCTTCTCTCAGAAAATATTTGAAGAGAACAATCATCTATAAATTCACCTAATTGAAAATAAGGATGCCATCCATCCATTATTGGAATTGCTTCTGGCTGGTTATGTGATACAACTGTAGTTATTTCTAACGCTCCAGCTTCATTCAGTAAATACGTTACCTGCATATCAAACGGCCAAGGATAGCCTTCTTCTTGTCCCTCATAGTGATACGATAATTCAACCTTCGCACCCTCCTCGGTAGCACTGATATCATCAATTTCAAAAAGTGCATCAAATAGCAGCCCATGAATGGCATGCTTTCCCAAAAAGTATTTTTCGACTTGAAACTGCTCATCCCCAAAACGATATTGACCATGTTTGAGCCTACAGGCAAAAGGACTCATTTTTGCACTTTTAAACCCCGACTTTATTTCACTGAGTGCATAGTCCTTAGAAGGAAATGCATCTATACACTGCAGGGTTTGGCTATTTTTGAGAACGGTATATGCGTTTAATAAAGCGCCAAATGCATACACTTCTGCAGACACTTGCTTGTCTCTATGGAGCAAATGAATAGACGGAAAAGGTCCATCGTGCTGAATATTTACTTCAAAAGGCATAGTTCATAAGATGATGTTAAAGATAGGGCAACCACTGAAACTAACAGCTGTTAACATTCAGGTGCATTCACGTACATTTGCACTCTCAAATGAATGGATATGGGAACTGGCCTGAAAAACAAAGTAAGGATTGTAACTGCTGCTTCGCTTTTTGATGGACATGATGCTGCCATTAATATCATGCGCAGAATTATGCAAAGTAAGGGTGCAGAAATCATTCACCTGGGACACAACAGAAGTGTGCAGGAAATTGTGGAAGCTGCAATTGAAGAAGATGTTCAAGGAATTGCCATTACAAGTTATCAGGGTGGGCACGTTGAGTTTTTCAAATACATGAAAGACTTACTCGATGAAAACGGTTGCGGACATATCAAATTATTTGGAGGAGGCGGTGGAACGATTTTGCCAGAAGAAATAAGAGAGCTACACAATTATGGCATCACCCGAATTTATAGTCCAGATGATGGTCGAAAAATGGGACTTGAAGGGATGATTGAAGATGTGATTCAGCAATGCGACTTTGATGTAACTTCCCTACCATTGTCTAACCAACCTTTGCAGCTTGGTGAAGCAAAAGATATTCGTGTTGTAGCCAGAAAAATAACTATTGCCGAAAATGCTCAGCAGGTTGAAGTAAAGGCTAATACCAATATTCCTGTACTAGGAATTACAGGAACTGGTGGTGCGGGTAAATCGTCTGTAACAGATGAGATAGTTAGGCGATTTTTACACAACTACCCAGAAAAAACAATTGCTGTTATTTCTGTTGATCCTTCAAAAAAGAAAACGGGTGGAGCTTTGTTAGGCGATCGCATTCGTATGAACGCAATTTCTCATCCCCGTGCTTATATGAGAAGTTTAGCAACCCGCGACGATAATACCGCTTTGAGTTCCCATGTTCGCGAAGCAATTGACATTTGCAAAGAAGCAGGTTATGATTTGGTGATTTTGGAGAGTGCAGGGGTTGGTCAAAGTGATGCATCTATTCTAGACTATTGCAATGTTAGTATGTATGTAATGACACCAGAATATGGTGCCGCTTCACAGCTTGAGAAAATAAATATGTTGGATTATGCAGATGTGATTTGCATCAACAAATTTGATAAAGCTGGTGCCTTAGATGCATTGCATGATGTGAGAAAGCAGTACAAAAGAAACCATGGCTTATGGACTGCTACAGACGAGCAACTACCTATTGTAGGAACCATGGCAAGTAAGTTTGGAGATGAAGGTGTGAACATGCTATTTCGAAAGCTTATAACAACAATTGAAGAAAAAACAAACATTGCAATAGGTGCTGTTACTTTTTTGCCTAGTGGTGAAGGTTTGGGCGGCGCTGCAATTATTCCGCCAGCCCGTGTGCGTTACTTAAGTGAAATTTCTGATAACAATAGAAACTACAATGCTTGGGTAGAAGAACAGTGTGCTTTAGCAACACAGCTGTATCAGATACAAGGAACTAAAAAAAGAATGCAAGAAAAGGGGCTAGATATTAAGCATCTTGAAACCCTAGAAGAAGAAACAAAAGATCAACTTCATCCTGAATGTAAAAAACTGATCAATAATTGGCCAAGTTTGGTGGAGCGGTATAATCAAAAACATTTTGAATACAAAGTACGCGATAAGGTTATTCAACAACCACTTACTACCACTTCATTGAGCGGTAATGCTATCAAAAAAGTGGTACTTCCAAAATATAAAGATTGGGGCGATATATTGAGATGGCAGTTACAAGAAAATGTACCAGGTTTATTTCCATATACAGCAGGCGTATTTGAATTGAAGAGAACTGAAGAGGACCCAACCAGGATGTTTGCTGGTGAAGGTGGACCAGAAAGAACGAATAAAAGGTTTCACTATGTTTCACTTGGACAGCCTGCAAAACGTTTGAGCACAGCATTTGATAGTGTAACCTTATATGGTGAAGACCCTGCTCATCGCCCAGATATTTATGGTAAAATAGGCAATAGTGGCGTAAGTATTGCTACACTAGACGATGCAAAAAAACTATACAGTGGTTTCGACTTATGTGCTTCGAATACTTCTGTAAGCATGACCATTAACGGTCCTGCGCCTATCTTACTTGCATTTTTTATGAATGCCGCCATTGACCAACAGTGTGAAAAATACATTGAAGAAAATGGATTGTGGGCAGATGTTGAAGCAAAGATTCAGCAAAAGTTTGCACATGCACGCAAACCCATTTATTATAATCCATCAGCCCCAGAACGTTTACCAGAAGGTAACAGTGGTTTAGGTCTTCGTCTGCTTGGGGTAAGTGGCGAAGAGGTTTTACCTGCTGATGTGTATGCTCTCTGTAAAGAAGCGGCGTTGCAACAAGTTCGTGGTACTGTACAGGCTGATATCTTAAAAGAAGACCAAGCTCAAAATACCTGTATTTTCAGTACAGAGTTTGCACTGAAAATTATGGGCGATGTACAACAGTACTTTATTGATCAAAAAGTACGCAACTTCTACAGCGTTTCTATTAGCGGTTATCATATTGCAGAAGCAGGTGCAAATCCGATTACTCAATTAGCCTTTACATTAGCTAATGGATTCACTTTTGTAGAATACTATTTGAGTCGTGGTATGCATATCGATGATTTTGCACCCAATCTTAGTTTCTTCTTCAGCAACGGAATGGATCCAGAATACAGCGTAATTGGTCGTGTAGCTAGAAGAATTTGGGCAAAAGCTATGCGCAACAAATACAAAGGCAATGAAAGGAGTCAGAAATTAAAATACCACATTCAAACAAGTGGAAGAAGTTTGCATGCGCAAGAAATTGATTTCAACGACATCAGAACAACTTTGCAAGCGTTGTATGCTATTTACGACAACTGTAACAGTTTACACACCAATGCATACGACGAAGCCATTACTACACCAACCGAAGAAAGTGTAAGAAGAGCAATGGCTATTCAGTTAATCATTAACCGAGAATTAGGTAGTGCAAAAACAGAGAATTTTATTCAGGGTAGTTTTGCAATTGAGGAACTTACTGACTTGGTTGAAGAAGCCGTATTAACCGAATTTGACCGTATAACTGAACGTGGTGGAGTTCTTGGTGCAATGGAACGCATGTACCAGCGAAATAAAATTCAAGAAGAAAGTATGCACTATGAACACTTAAAGCATACTGGAGAATTGCCTATAGTTGGTGTAAATACTTTCTTGAATAAACAAGGTAGTCCAACGGTATTACCTGCCGAAGTTATTCGCAGTACACAAGAAGAAAAAGAGCAACAAATAGATAATCTACATGCGTTTCAGCAAGTAAATCGTGAAAGAAGTACACAGGCACTCAAAAAACTGCAACAAGTTGCATTGGATCAAGGTAACTTATTTGCCGAGTTAATGGAAACAGTGAAATATTGTTCACTTGGACAAATCACCAGAGCCTTATACGAGGTAGGTGGACAGTATAGAAGAAATATGTAAGGTCACTAGATTAATACATTGTATAAGCTGGTGGCGATTTGTTGCAGCTTCTCGAACAATCCTGTTTTGTCTGTTAAAGAATTACAAATATTGACTCATAGGATTCAAGTGGGCATTATTTGACTATAATTTCAATTGAAATTTATTCCTATGAAAAAAGTTGCGATTATCATAGCATGTTTATGGATAACATATAATTGCCAATCTCAAAACTGGCAAATAGAAGTTGGAAGTAATCTACCGTTCTATCCAATTATGCAATCTGATCCAAACTATACCGGACGACACTTCGAAATAAGTCAGAATTATAATGAATATGGAGAGATAAGGATATTAAGAAGATTCAACAAACATTTAAGTGCTGGCGTTTTTGTAGGCTATGAGAGAAAAGTTATCAATAGCTTCCTACAAGTCTTAAATCCCCCTGGATTTTTTGCTCAACCCCATCAAAGAACATTTGTTCCAGTAGGGCTCATCACAAGATTTCATTTCGATGAGTCTATTAATGAATTTTTAAAAAGTAAAAACGAAAAATGGATTGGATATATTCAAGGTGGACTCTATGTCCTTGCAGGAAAAGATAAACTACTAACAGAACCAAGAAATGGTCCAATTCAAATTAATTATCCTAATGATATCTATGGCAATGTTTATCATGTATTCAATACCGGATTTGGATATAATATCACAAAAAAATTCTACACTGCTGCCGAGTTTGGTGTAGGAGCATTACATAGTGCACATCTAACTGTTGGTTTCAGACTGTAGATTTGTTTATTTACTTTTTAATTTGAGTATAAATTCAAAAGCCCCGCGCATCTTGCATCGGGGCTTTTTATTGGCATTACGCCTCCATGCCTGTGGCATGTTATTATTCCGCCATCTTTTCTAACTGGCGGTTGAGCTTATTGGTCAAACTTCTAATCACCGGCTCCCAGTATAGTCCATTCTCTTCTGCATAAGGGTCGTTTCCTTTCACACCTAATCGCATAGCTACTTGCTTTGGAGATTCTGGTTGGGCATTCTTGCGCTTCATATACACCGTAAGCGACTCAATATCATCACGGCGACGTTTGAGTTTGTCAATAGATTCGTGCAATGTTGTTATTACTTCATCCGGAATTCTGATGTCGCCTGCTTGTATATCGAGACGAACACCTTGGTACATACTGTCTTGATTCATGGTCCTTTCTTTTGTATGTAAATTACATACTTACAAAAGCCAGTACAATGACGAAAGTCACAGTTTCATAAAAACTTATTGCAGAACTTGCATAGCACTTAACTAAAAAGTACAAATGCTACCCAGCTAAACACATAGGCTATTGCAGTCATATATAGCAACTGAATGGTTGGCCATTTCCAACTCTTGGTCTCCCGTTTAACTATGGCTAGGGTACTCATGCATTGCATAGCAAACACATAAAAGATCATTAAAGAAATACCTGTTCCTAAAGTATATACCTTACTGCCATCGCTAAAAGTAGCAGCATGCATTTTTTCTCTAAGAGAAGCATCGTCATCGGCTTCTACACTGTACAAAGTTGCCATGGTACCAACAAACACTTCTCTAGCAGCAAAAGAGGTAATTAACGCAATACCAATTTTCCAGTCAAAACCAAGCGGCTCAATAACAGGTTCAATAGATTTTCCAAGAATACCTGCATAAGAAACAGCCAACTGATCAGAAGAAAGTTTTTTCGATAAAGAGTCGGCCCATTCAGGATGCTGTTCAACCAACACTGCACTTTCCTGAGCTATTTCATCCATCCTATTTCCTGGTCCATAACTACTCAAAAACCAAAGCAACAAACTAATAATCATGATGACCTTACCTGCATCAAACACAAATATTTTTGCTTTCTCCACCATCGTGATAGCCGCATTCTTCCAACGCGGACTGCGATACATAGGCAGTTCCAAAATGAAGAAACTTTTCTCTTGAATCTGGATGAACCATTTTGCCACATAACTGGTCAATAAGGCAACTATCACTCCTAACAAATACAAGGCCATCATCACCAATCCTTGTAAACTTAAGAAACCAAAAAAATATTCATCTTCAATCACCAACGATATCAATATGGTGTAAACCGGAAGTCTAGCGCTGCAGCTCATGAGCGGCGTCACCAATATCGTTAAAAGGCGTTCCTTTCTATTTTCAATACTTCGCGCACTCATGATAGCTGGTACCGCACAAGCAAACCCACTAATCATTGGCATTACACTCTTTCCATTCAACCCAACCTTACGCATTAATTGATCACTCAAGAAACTAATACGAGCCATATATCCAGTATCTTCTAATATGGTGATTAGTCCAAATAAGATCATAATTTGAGGTATAAACACCAAAATGCCGCTTAAGCCAGCAAGAATTCCTTCCAACAAAAGATTGGTATACCAAGCATCCGGCAATTGGCTCCCTAACCAACCGCTGAAAGAGGCAAAACCTGACTCAATGGCATCCATTGGATATTGAGCCAACCAAAAAATACTTTGGAATAGCAAGAAAAGGACGAATAATAGAATAACATAGCCCCAAAATCTATGGAGAAAAATATTATCGAGCCTTTCAGTAAAAAGCTTTTTCTGTAGCGGGTCTGGCAAAACTACATTTTGCTGCATTACCTGCTTAATACGCTGGTATCGTTGCAGTACCTCTTCCGCCTGTGTTTTTGTTGCGCTGAATTTTTCTTCTTGCTGAACTGCAACAATCTTTGTTTGCTCCTCTTTGTTTTGAAGTAATTCATTGGGATGCATCAAATAATGCAAAGCCGCATATTCGCTGGTACTTGGAAGGATATTTTGAACTTTCTCAACTGCATGAGGAGCAAGTTGCTTATTGGGAATGAAATCTGTTTTCTTAGATTGTAAGTAAAGTGTTGAAGACTGAGCCAAAACATTCTTTAATTCTTGCATGCCTTTGTTCTTCCTTGGATTGACTTGTACCACAGGCACTCCAAGTTCAAGCGATAATCCTTCAACATCAATTTTAATTCCCTTTTTAGCAGCCAAATCATTCATGGTTAGGGCAACCACTACCGGCTTTTTCAAGTCAATAATTTGGCTACAAAAAAGCAAGTTCCTTTTTAAGTTACTCGCATCTGCTACCAAAAGCACAACATCGGCTTTCACTTCTTCGTCGGCACTCATCAAAACTCGGTATGCTACCCATTCATCGGCACGACGGGGATAGAGAGAATAAGTCCCTGGTAAATCAATTAACTCAGCAGATTGATTGTTAGGCAATTGAATAGATCCAGTCTTTTTATCGACAGTAACGCCCGGGAAATTGCCTACTTTCTGATTCAAACCGGTTAAAGCATTGAATAAAGAAGATTTTCCGCTATTAGGGTTTCCAACGAGGGCAATATGTAAAGATGTCTGACTCAATTTTAAAGATGGGCAAAAGTAACCGCGAAGGTCGGGTAGTTTTTACGAGATTGGGAACAGAATTTACCGAAATGTGAAGATGAGCTAACATACAAACAATACTTTTGTACAAACTTTTTGCTATGTTACGTTTATTGGCTCTGGTGTTTGCTTTATGCACCCTCAGCGTTTCTGCCCAAACTAGAAAACAAAAAAGAGAAATGGCGCGAGCCGATGAAGCACTAATTGCCCGTTTACAACAGCACATCCAAATCTTAGCAAGTGATTCATTAGAAGGAAGAAGAACAGGCACGGCAGGTGAGCAGAAAGCCATGCGTTATTTAATTCAGCAATACCAAGAAATGGGTGTTGCAGCAGCAGGTGATGATGGATATGTTCAGAGTTTCTCAATTTTTGAAGGAAGACACTACACTAACTCAACTTACTTGGTTATTGAAAGCGATACTTTGATTCTAGGCAATGAATATTTTCCGCTTTCATTCAGTCATGCAGGAGCTTTTAAAGGCGACCCAAGCATTGCACTAAGAGAATCTGACCAGCCTTGGTTTCGAGATATTCAACCTTGGCTAGAAGAAATACAAAAGAATCCACATGGAACAGACCTTTCAACTTTAATTCGCAATGAAGCCAAAAAAGCATTTCAAAAAAAGGCAACTGGTTTAATTTTATTCAACAGCAAAAATGGACAAGAAGTAATTACTTATAACCCAGCCGATACTACGCAGGCAGCTCCCATTCCTATCATTTACATGACAAATAATGGTTATAATAAACACTTAAAAGATGAAACTGCAACCATTGAGGTCATTGCAAGTATTGAAATGGAATTGAAATTTAGAAAAGGATACAATGTGCTAGCACAAATCAATAACAATGCTACACAAACTGTTGTAATTGGTGCACATTACGATCATTTAGGCTATGGAGAAGATAAAAACTCTTTAGATGGCACGAACGGTATACACAATGGTGCAGACGATAATGCAAGTGGAACAGCTGCTGTTTTGGAACTGGCTCGTTTGTTACAAAAAGGACCAACGAATCAGAATTATATTCTAATGCACTTTTCTGGCGAAGAGTTAGGTTTATTAGGTAGTAAATATTGGATTCAAAATCCTACAACTCAACAGCCGATTAACTATATGATTAATATGGATATGATTGGCAGATATGATCCAGTAAAAAAATTAACCATTGGCGGCTATGGCACTTCGCCTATCTGGAAAGAAGTACTAGATAAAGTAGCTAAAAGAGAATTGGCCATTCAATTCGATAGTACAGGCAGCGGCCCAAGCGATCATGCTAGTTTCTACAGAAATGGGACTCCCGTATTGTTTTTCTTTACTGGCAGTCATGCCGATTACCACAAAACAACCGACGATTGGGAAAAAATTCAATACAAGGCACAAAAAGATATTATAAGGCTCATTTTTGACGTTATATCTGAAACCAGCATAAGAGGCAAACTTCCTTTTACGGCTACCAGAGAACCCCAAATGGGAAGATCGGCTAGGTTTACTGTGAGTTTAGGAGTTATTCCTGATTATAGCTTTAGTGGATCAGGAATGAAAATTGAAGGCGTGAGTCCAGGTAAATTGGCAGAACAAATTGGTTTAAAGGCAGGCGATGTATTAATCAAATTAGGCAACCAATCGTTGGTAGATGTAAACAGTTACATGCAAGCCCTCAGTCAATTTAAAAAAGGGGAGCAAACAAAATTGGTAGTTCTAAGAGGAAAGGAAGAATTGGTATTTGATATAACATTTTAAGATGAAACCCTTTGTACTTGATGTTGAGTTAATCAACGAAGATTTTTTTGAAAACACAAGGCTGCTAGGAATAGTTGCACCCTTAGAAAATTATAAGTTTTGCTTGCAAGTAAACCATACCCTAGGCTTTGATTTTAGAATGGATCCCTCCATTGATATAAGAATACAGAAAACCATCTATGTTAAAAAGAACCAACCGAAACCAAAAACATCGCACTTTGATGTGTACAGCGATGAAGACAAATTAGCAAATACCAATCATTATATCTATGTTAACAAGAGGGAAGGAGAATATTTATTGCCAGAATTTAAGCACATGGACTTTCTTTGGTTAATGAAAGGTGATTATATAGATGAAGAAAAAGTAGGTCATATTAAAGAAATACTTCGAAATATGAAAGGTGTTCAGCTTGTTGCAGAACTAACAAACGAACAGTTTAAAAATAAAGGCAATCTTGCATTTTAATTTATCCAAAATAATTTCTTATGTGGAAAGAAGAAAATAATACACTGCATAAAACATTTCTTTTTGAGGACTTCTCTCAAGCCTTTGCTTTTATGACAAGGGTTGCTATGGAAGCAGAAAAATTAAACCATCACCCATTATGGACCAATGTTTGGAATAAGGTAGATATATGGTTAAGTACACATGATGCAGGAAACACGGTAACTGAAAAAGATAGGCAACTAGCAGCTCGTATAGATTCATTAATGAACCATTAAGATGCCTGCAAAAGAACTGTTGATGGTACGACCAACAGTTTTTGGATTTAATCCAGAAACTGCCTCTTCAAACGCATTTCAGTCTCAGCCCTTACATGCTTCTGTTGTACAAGCAGCAGCAGTACAAGAATTTGAAAGAGTTGTTCAACTTTTACAGCAAGTTGGAATAAGAATTCATGTATTTGAACAAACTGCTGAAACAATTAGTCCAGATGCCGTTTTCCCAAATAACTGGTTCGCTCACTTCCCCAACCAATCACTCACAGTGTTTCCAATGCAGAGCGGAAAAAGACGCACAGAAAAACGCGGGGATATTATTGAATACTTAAAAAGGGAACTCCAACCCAAAGTCTTTCAAGACATGAGTGACTGGGAGGTGGACGGATTTTTTTTAGAAGGAACAGGCAGCATGGTTGTAGATCATCCAAATAAGATCATCTACGCTGCAAGTTCAATTAGAACCCACACCCGAGCTCTTCAAGATTTTGCTGAACTACAAGGATATAGAGCCATATGGTTTCCTACAAAATCATCATCTGGTATGCCTGTCTATCATACCAACGTAATGATGGCGATAGGTTCAAGATTAGCTATTATATGCAAAGATGTATTTGCTGAAGAGTTTGACTGGTACGGAGTTCAGCAACTATTAATACAAACAGGACATGAAATTCTTGTAATTGATGAATGGCAGATGCAACAGTTTTGTGGGAATATCTTAGAAATATCACTTCCAGATGGACAACTTGCATGGATCATGAGTGAAACAGCCAGAAATGCATTCACACCTGTTCAAATGGCACTGTTAAGCACTCATCATCTTATTCTTTCTGCCGCTATTCCAACTATTGAAACCGTGGGTGGTGGCGGAATTCGTTGCATGTTGGCAGAAATATACCGCTAAGTTCTACCTGCATCTTTGACAAACTGATACGCAACCGTTAATTTTGCCGCCTTAAACGAGCGTATGAGTCAGCATTTGTCAGAACAAGAAATAATTCGCAGGGAAAAATTAGCCCAGTTACGTACCCACGGAATTGACCCCTATCCTGCACCACTTTATCCAGTTTCACATTTTTCTGCATCTATTAAGGCAGGCTTTTCTGAAGAAACTCAAGAGGCCTACAAAAATGTGTGTGTTGCTGGCAGAATAATGAGTATCAACGATAAAGGCAAAGTTTTCTTCGTTAAAATACAAGACAAAGAAGGGCTTATTCAACTTTATGTAAGAAAAGACGATGTCTGTCCGGGTGAGGACAAATCACTTTTTGATCATGTTGTAAAACAGCTTGATTTAGGAGATATTATTGGTGTTACCGGATTTGTATTTGTTACAAAAACAGGTGAGACCAGTGTGCATGCTCAAACTCTAACTTTATTAACTAAGTCTTTAAAACCACTTCCAGTGGTAAAGCGCGACGATCAAGGTAATGTTTATGACGCCGTTACAGATCCAGAATTTCGTTACCGCCAACGCTATGCAGATCTTATTATTAATCCAGATGTAAAGCATACTTTTCTTCAAAGAACGCGTATGATAAATACCATACGTCAGTTTTTAAATGAGCAAGGTGCTTTGGAAGTTGATACGCCAGTATTGCAGAGTATTCCAGGTGGAGCTGCTGCCCGTCCATTTATTACACATCATAATGCGCTTGATATACCATTGTATTTACGCATTGCGAATGAATTGTACCTTAAGCGATTGATTGTTGGCGGGTTTGATTGGGTGTATGAATTCAGCCGCAATTTTAGAAACGAAGGAATGGATAGAACCCATAATCCTGAGTTCACTATTCTCGAATGGTACACTGCCTACAAAGATTATTATTGGATGATGGAAACCACCGAGCAGCTCTTTGAAAGAATTGCACTGGAATTGCACGGCACCACCGATCTACAAGTAGGCGATAAAACCATTTCTTTCAAAGCTCCATTTAAACGCATTTCAATTTTTGAAGCTATTCAGGAGAATACAGGAATTGATATCAGCCAAATGGATGAAGAAGGTTTAAGAGCAGTATGCAAACAATTACATATTGATGTTCCTGGTAATATTGGAAAAGGGAAGTTAATAGATGAAATTTTCGGGGCCACCAGCGAACACACATTCATTCAGCCAACTTTCATAATTGATTATCCTGTTGAAATGAGTCCACTTACCAAAAAGCATCGATCAAAAGCTGGACTAGTTGAGCGTTTTGAATTAATGGTGAATGGAAAAGAAATTGCCAATGCCTATACAGAGTTAAACGATCCTATTGATCAGCTGGAAAGATTTGAAGAGCAAACACGTTTAATGGAAAGAGGCGATGATGAAGCCATGTTTATTGATTACGATTTCTTGCGAGCATTAGAATATGGTATGCCTCCAACTAGCGGTATTGGTATTGGTATTGACAGACTGTGTATGCTCATGACCAATCAAGCCAGCATTCAAGATGTACTATTGTTCCCTCAAATGCGTCCTGAGAAAGGATTTTCAGAAAATTCTGCTGAAGAAAAAGCTTAAATTGTTGAACCGCCTTCGGGCGGTTTTTTTATACCTTGATGTAGATTTTCTTTTTATCCATCCAATAACCAATTGCCCAATAAAATACTATTATACAAATAGCATAGAACAAGCTGCCGTTGTTAGGATTATCTGATATGGGTTTGCAAATATTCTGATAAAACCAAGGAAAGATGGATGTATACACAGGCTTACCAGTTTCTTCATTAATGTGATCTACCCATCTAAACAATGCAGTTACTCTTGGAAGGAATCCACTCAACACAAAAATGAACAATGGATTTTTTCCAAACACATCAAAGAATTTACTCCAAGCACCTCTTCTTTCTTTAAACTCAATTAAATAAATTAACGTGCCAATGGTAAGAATAGCCAGACCAGTAGTGTACAACACATAGCTACTTGTCCATATTTTTTTGTTAATAGGAAATACTTCATGCCAAATAAATCCAGCTACTGTTAACACAATACCAGCTACAAATAATTGAGCCAGCATTTCAAAACTCTTGCCCTTCTTTTGAATATATTCACCCACCAAAAAACCAAACACCACTTGCACAATAGCAGGTAAAGTGCTGGCAATACCTTCTGGATCAAATGGAACTCCTTCACCTTTATACATATGATTCGTTCCAAGAATTGCTATATCTATTTGAGTTCCAAAATATCCCTCCAAACTGTAAGGATCACCTGGAGTTCCAAAGAATAAGCACAGCATCCAATACAATAAGAGCAAAACAATTCCCCAGTAGAAAGCACCTCTAGTTTTGCCATAATACACCAAAATACTTGCGAAGAAATAAGACACTGCAATACGCTGTAATACCCCAAATATTCTAATTTGATCCCAGGTTTTTGCTACCAATTCACTTCCTGACCATTTTACAAAAGGACTCCAATGAAGAAATAAACCAATTCCAAAGATGAGCAAGGTTCGCTTAATAACTTTCTGCCAAAACGCAGCAGGACCCGCTTTTTCAAATCTCGGCATAACAAAAGCCATGGCATTTCCTACGGCAAATAAGAAAAATGGAAACACAAGGTCGGTAGGGGTACAGCCATGCCAAGGGGCATGTTCTAGTGGGTCATAAATATATTTCCAGCTACCCGGATTGTTCACTAAAATCATGAGAGTAACCGTGGCACCTCTGAAAACATCAAGCGAATAATAGCGTTGTTGCATGTTTGATTATTTATTGAAGTGATTCCAGAAAACTCGACTTAGTTTTCTTGTCATTTCCCAAGCTTCATTCTCTTTCTTCCAGCTTTGATCAACATTGTTTTTTGTGATGATACAAAAGATATAAGGTCGCTTAGGGTGATTTACATACACAACTTCACTTCTACTTGCGTTTACTGCACCATTTTTACTTGCAGTAAAAACCCCGGCGGGAATTTCTCCCAACGCCTCTTCGTCCCAATAATTTCTTCCTAACAATCTCAACATTTTTTCACTTGCGGAGGGACTAATCACTTTCTTGCCTACAATCAAACGCATCAATTCAGCCATTTCTTTGGGGGTAGTTTGTCCCCAGCCATACTCTTTTCTTGCATCTTCTCTTCCAGGTGTTCTGCTATTTACCTTGGTATTGGGCAAACCCAGTCCATCCATTAATTTGTTAATAGCCGATCCAGAGCCTGCAAGACCTTGCAACCATAAACTAGCCGTATTATCACTTGTTGTGAGCATAAGCATCAGCACTTTACTCAACTCAATAGATTCGTTGTGTTTAAATGAGCCTAAAATATCTTCTCCTGCATAATACAGTGAGTCTTTGTAGACTAGTTTTTGATGATAATCTAATTCCCCTTTCTCAATTTTATCCATCACCCCAATCATGATTGGAATTTTTACAATGCTGGCTGTTGGGAAAACAGTATCAGGATTAATTGCAGTATATCTATTCTTTTTAATATCAAGCACTTGAATGCCTACTACACCCCTAAAACCTTGAACAGTTTCTTGTATTTTTTTAAGTAAAGCAGCATCTGATTTTTGAGAAAAGGCGAAATAGGGTAGCGCTAGATAGAGAAGGAGAAGAATTTTTTTCATGTGGTTCAATCAAAGAATAAATGTATGCTTTTCAAATAAGCGAAACAAGTACCCTTTAAGCCGATCATCCTATAAAATGACCCTTTTCTTTCCATTTTTGTAAATTTGCAAAAATGAGCTTAAAACAACTATTTATAACCCTTGTACTTCTTGTATTTACACATACAGGTTTTAGCATGTATAATAGTTCATGTTCTGAGCTTAATGGGACATTTCTGGTGTGCCAACTAATAAATGAGGCAGAAGAAGAGAATGAAATGAACTGGGAAATGCCAGAAAACAGAGATTTAGATGGTCATTCTTGCCAATCTTCACATCCTTTCGAGTTCAATACTCCATGTTCAAAAACTGCCCTATTACAAATTTCATTTCAGGAATTAATTTCATTAGGCAATAGAAATAAACAGTTTCACTTATCTGTTGTTATTGGCAATTGTAGCCCACCACCCGATTTTAATTAATCGATTTTTTTAATTCTCTATTCACTTTCAAATTATAATTACATGCAATCCAAAAGGATCTGGATGCCTATTATTACAGGCAGTTTATTCGTAGCTCAGTTAACAACAGTGACTAGTTGTGGCAACAAAACCAAAGATGAAACTACCACTATCGACAGTTTTCAGGTTATTAGTCCAATAATTGTTGATACCTCCTATCAAGAACAATATGTAGCAGAAATTCAATCTTTACAAAATGTAGAAATTAGGGCTAAAGTAAGGGGCTACATTGAACAAATTCATGTAGATGAGGGTAAAATGGTGAGAGAGGGAGAAATATTATTTACCCTCAGTAGTAGAGCTTTTCAAGAAAACATTATCAAAGCCAATGCAGCTATAAAAAGTATTCAAGCAGAGCTAAAGGTTGTTGAAGTTGAGATTAAGAACACAAAGCTACTTCTTGAAAAAAACATCGTTTCCAATACCGAAATGGAAATGCTGATGGCCAAAAAAGAAGCCATCCTAGCCAAAATGGAAGAAGAAAAATCAAGTTTAGCTTTAGCTGAGTTGAATTTATCATATACAAGAATACGAGCACCTTTTACCGGAGTAATTAATCGTATTCCAAATAAAAAAGGAAGTTTAGTTGAAGAAGGAACTTTACTAACCAGTCTTTCAGATAATAGAGAAGTGTTTGCCTACTTTAATTTATCAGAAAGTGACTATCTAAACTATATTGGCAATAAAGAGCAAGGTCCGCAAGTGGTTGATTTAATGCTTGCTAATAATCAGCTTTATACATACAAAGGCAAAATAGAAGCAACAGAAAGTGAGTTTGACCAATCATCCGGCAATATTGCATTTAGAGCCAGGTTTGCTAACCCTCAGCAACTATTAAAACATGGTTCTAATGGTAAAATCTTAGTTACCAAACCACTCAAAAATGCAATGCTGATTCCTTTAAAATCTACTTTTGAGATACAAGATAAAGTATACGTTTTTACAATTGATGAAGCCCAAGTAGTTAAACAACAACAGGTAATTCCAAAGCTTAGAATCCCTCATTTTTATGTTATTGATAAAGGCCTTCAAGCAAATAGCAAATTGTTATTTGAAGGTGCTGAGAACTTAAAGAATGGCGACAAGATTTATCCAATTACATTACCGCAAAATGAGTTAATGCGATTAGCGGAACAATTCTAAATGAATCATGACAGAAAAATTTATACATCGACCGGTTTTATCGATCGTGATATCGGTGCTCATTTTTTTAATGGGCTTACTATCACTAACACAACTTCCAGTTACCCAATTTCCAGATATTGCTCCACCCGAAGTAACTGTAACAACTAAATATACAGGCGCCAATGCTGATGCGTGTGTAAAGGCGGTTGTTACGCCTCTCGAAAGAGCCATTAATGGTGTTCCAGGCATGTCGTATATGTCGTCTGTTTCAGGGAATGATGGAACAAGCGTAATTCAAATTGTATTCAAATCTGGAACCGACCCAGAAGTGGCTTCGGTTAACGTACAAAACAGGGTAGCTTCTACGCTTGATGAAATGCCTGAAGAGGTAATTAAGGCAGGTGTTATTGTTGAAAAAGTACAAAACAGCATGTTAATGTATCTCAACATCTTGAGTACAGATGGATTATTAGATGAAAAGTTTTTGTACAATTTCACAGACATCAATATTCTTCCTGAGTTAAAAAGAATTGAAGGAGTTGGTTTTGCAGATATTATGGGTATGCGCGAATATGCTATGCGTATTTGGTTGAAGCCCGATAAAATGCTGATGTACAATATTTCTGCCCCAGAAGTTATTAGTATGCTCAGACAGCAGAACGTAGAAGCAGCACCTGGAAAAATTGGAGAGAGTTCAGGTAAAGAAGCACAAAGTCTTCAATACATTTTAAAATACACCGGAAAATACAACACAAAAGAAGGATATGAGAATATTGTTCTAACAAGCAGTAGCACTGGTGAACTAGTACGTTTAAAAGATATAGCCGACGTTGAATTTGATTCGCAAGAGTATGATGTATTGTCTAAGGAAAACGGTAAACCTTCAGCTGCTATACTTTTAAAACAACGACCTGGTAGTAATGCAAAAGAAGTAATTGAGAGAATTAAACAGAGAATGGATGAGATTAAAGGAAATTCATTCTTACCTGGTATGGACTATACCGTAAGTTACGATGTATCCAAATTTTTAGATGCTTCTATTGATGAGGTGTTGAAAACGCTCATTGAGGCATTTATTCTAGTTGCACTTGTGGTATTTCTTTTTTTACAAGACAGCAGATCAACCATTATACCTGTATTAGCAGTTCCGGTATCATTAGTTGGTACTTTCTTTTTCATGCAACTGATGGGCTTTTCACTCAACTTAATTACACTTTTTGCTTTAGTACTTGCCATTGGTATTGTGGTTGATAATGCAATTGTAGTTGTAGAGGCCGTTCATGCTAAAATGGAACACAGCAATATTGGTCCACGTAAAGCCACCGAACAAGCAATGCGAGAAATTAGTGGAGCTATTATTGCAATTACCTTAGTTATGTCGGCGGTATTCATTCCTGTTTCTTTCATGGAAGGCCCAGTTGGAATTTTTTATAGGCAGTTTTCTTTAACAATGGCGGTTTCAATTGTTTTATCAGGAATTACTGCACTTACACTAACTCCAGCATTGTGTATGATTTTCTTAAAAAAGATGCATCATGAAGAAGGAGTTACTCAAAGCCATGCTCCAAAAGGTTTTTTAAATAAGTTTTTTGCAGGATTCAATAAAAGATACAATCCGTTGGAAGGCTCCTATACGGGACTTATCAAACTAATTGCAAATAGAAAGACTGTCACTTTTGGAGTCTTAATTGCATTCAGCTTTGCAGCTGGCTTAATTGGAAATTCTGTTCCTGCTGGTTTTATACCAGAAGAAGACCAAGGCGCTATTTATGCAAACATTACAACACCTTCAGGTGCAACGCTTGAAAGAACAGAGAAAGTAGTAGATGAAGTACAACAAATAGCTGCCTCATTTCCTGAAGTGAACAGCGTTTCAAGCTTAGCAGGATACAGTGTACTTTCTGAAGGTACTGGAGCTGTATATGGCATGAATTTGATTAGTCTTAATAGCTGGAGTGAACGGAAAAGAAATGACAAACAGTTGATGGCTGCATTCCTTGACAAAACCAGTCATATTAAAGATGCAAGCATTGAATTTTTTACTCCTCCCCCAGTTCCTGGTTATGGAAATTCTAGTGGATTTGAAATGCGCCTTTTAGATAAAACTGGAACTGGTAATCTTCAAAAGCTTCAAGCCGTAACCAATCAGTTTGTACAAGAATTAAATAAAAGACCAGAAATCAGCAATTCTTTCACAACATTTAATAACAGCTTCCCACAATTTCTTTTGCACATTGATACAGATAAAGCTGCACAAAAGAAAGTAACAGCAGATAATGCTATGAGCACGTTACAAGCATTAATTGGCAGTGAATATGCAACCAACTTTATTCGTTTTGGTCAAATGTATCGCGTTATGGTTCAAGCACTGCCTCAGTATAGAGCTCAACCAGATGACCTATTGAAACTATATATCAAAAACAGTGATGGCGAAATGGTACCTTTCTCTGCTTTCATAAGAGTTGAGAAAGTATATGGTCCAGAGCAAATTACTCGATATAACATGTATACCTCGGCTATGGTAAATGGACAACCAACACCCGGATACAGCAGTGGACAAGCTATCCAAGCTATTAGAGAGGTAGCAGCTGAAAAACTTCCAAAAGGCTATGGATATGATTGGGCAGGTTCATCAAGAGACCAAGCAAATACTGGTAATCAAGCCATTTATATTTTCATCATTTGTTTGCTATTCGTGTATTTGTTATTATCAGCACAATACGAAAGTTTTCTTCTTCCACTTGCAGTAATTTTTTCTTTACCGCTTGGCATATTTGGGGCTTTGTTGTTTTTGTGGATGATGGGATTAGAAAACAATATCTACGCACAAATTGCAATGATTATGTTGATTGGTATCTTAGGAAAGAATGCAATTTTGATTATTGAATTTGCAGCCATGAAACACAGAGGTGGTACAAATGCATTGCAAGCAGCCATTGAAGGCGCTAGTTTGCGTTTGCGACCTATTCTTATGACTTCATTTGCATTTATTGCAGGATTAATTCCGCTGATGTTTGCGTCTGGTGCAGGAAAGATTGGTAATAACACCATTGGATCTGCAGCAGCAGGAGGTATGTTATTAGGAACAATTCTTGGCGTTATTCTCATTCCTGGCTTATATGTTGTATTTGCTCAATTAGGTGAATGGATGAATAAAAAGAATAGAAAAGAGAAAAAGCCATTTACAGAAACTATTTAATTATGAAGAGATCTATTGTACTTTACTTATCTGCATTTTTTATAAGTGGACTTGTATGGTCATCCTGCAAAACACCCGCAATTACTTCAGGTGAAAATGCCGCAAAACTTCCTAATTCATTCCCAACGAAGTCTTCAACCGATACTGTGTCTGCTGCAAGCATGTCTTGGAAGTCTTATTATAAAGATCCTCAGCTTATTGCACTTATTGAAAAAGGGTTGCAAAATAACCTCGATTTAAAGCAGTTTACGCAAAGAATGAAAAGTGCAGAAGCCGAATGGCTAAGAGCTTCCGGGGCAATGCGACCAACTGTACAACCTATGCTCACAACCAGTTTGAGGAAGTTTGGATTATATACCATGGACGGGGCGGGAAATATTTCTACTGATATATTACCTGGTAAAATTGTTCCTATTGACCTTCCAGATTACTGGGTGGCCTTTCAGAGTTCTTGGGAAGCTGATTTATGGGGTAAATTAAAGAACAGGAAAAAAGCGGCTATTGCTCAGTTTTTTGCAAGCAGAGAGGGTAAAAATTTATTTACTACAATCCTAATTAGTGAAATTGCAAGTGCTTACTTCACTTTGCAATCGTTGGATGAAACCATTCAAATAATTGATAACACCATTCAATTGCAAGAACAAGCGTTTGAAGTTATTAAAATTCAAAAACAAGCTGCTGCTGCCACTGAATTAGCAGTTAAACAATTTGAAGCACAACTCTTAAACACAAAAGCACTTCGTTGGGAAATAGTTACACAACAAATTGAAACAGAAAATTTGATTTGTCAGCTCATTGGTGGTTTCCCTGAAAAAATTCAAAGAGGCAGCCAATTCTTTCTACCACAAATGGAAAAGACTGTGAATGTTGGTATTCCTTCTACACTTCTAGAAAAAAGACCCGATATCCGTCAGGCTAGTTTTCAAGTTGCAGCAGCAAAAATGAATGCAGAAGCAGCGAGGAAAGCATTTTTACCGAGTTTTCAAATAAATGCTATGATTGGATTTCAGGCTTTTAGACCCGATCTGCTTTTCAGAATGCCGGAATCAATTGCCTATAGTTTGATTGGAGGATTAACAGCTCCTTTAGTAAATAAAGCTGGTATTAAAGCTCAGTTTGAACAAGCAAATGCTAATCAACTTGAAATACTTTATCAATATCAATATCAGGTAATAAAGGCTTATGCGGAAGTATACAATGAAATGGTTCGTCTCAAGAACTTGGACCAGGCATTTGAATTAAAAAAACGCGAGGTAGAAACATCCCTTGCCGCAGTTGATATTTCTCGCGATTTGTTTAGAACGGCTAGGGCTGGTTATATTGAAATTTTGTATGCTCAACAAAGCGCATTGCAGACCCAATTGCAATTGGTAGATAACAGAAGAAAACAATTACTTGCAAAAGTACACTTGTACAGAGCACTAGGTGGTGGCTGGGATGAAATGGGAAATTAATTAGGAAAGGTTAGGTATACAGAAGTGCCTTTTCCTAATTTACTTTCAACACGAATGGTTCCTCCAAATGCAGAAACAAAATCTTTCGTAAGTACCAATCCCAATCCACTTCCTTTTTCATTACCTGTACCAGAAGCACTTTGGTATTTTTCAGCATCAAATAATTGAAGTCGGGTTTCTTCACTCATCCCTACTCCCGTATCTGTAATAGAAATGGCAATTTGATTTTGTTGGTCGCGCTGAGCAAACACAGTAATAACACCTTCTTTGGTAAATTTATTAGCGTTGCTAATAAGATTTCTTAGTATAAATCGAAGTGCATTGATATCACTTACAATGAACAAATCTTCATCTACCAAGTTCACCATAATATTAGACTTGAGAGATGCTATAACTTCAAAAGTCTTATACATATTACTTACAAGTGTACGCAAGTGAACTTTCTCTGTTTCAAACCCTTTGCCACGCATTTGCATACTTCCCCAATCGATGAGGTTATTAAGTAATTCCAATGTTCCATCAATTTGTTTGCCTGCCATTGCCATAAGCTCATTGGCTTGTTGCTGAGCAAGTACCTTCCTATTACTTAACTCAATAATACTTTTAACAGCGTGAATTGGATTGCGAACGTCATGTGCTATAATGGACAAAATTCTATTTTGTAAATCCATTTGCACCTGTAATTTTTCTTGCTGCTGTTCCATTTTACGATTCACCAATCTGTGTTCTAGCAGCTTCACTACTTGCTTAGCAAGAATCTTCAAAGTATACTGCTGATCTTCATCTAAGGAGTTGGGCTGATGGTCGTACACACACAGTGTACCCATTTTATACCCGTTCTTATTAATTAAAGGAACTGCAGCATAATATCGAATATTAGGATCTTCTTTAACCCATGGATTGTCTTCAAATCTTTGATCTTGCAAAGCATCTTGTACTTCAAAAAAGTTGAGATCGCTTGCAACCACATGGGCACAAAATGAAATTTCTCTGGGTAACTCTACATCGTTGATGCCAATTTTTGCCTTGAACCATAAGCGCTTCTTATCAACCAACGAAATCATAGCAATTGGCATTTGGCATAAACGCGCAGCCAAACGAACCACATCGTTAAATTCCTCTTCATACATGGTGTCTAATACACCATAACTATGGAGCTCTTTTAATCGCTGTTTATCATCCGATGGTATTACTGGCGGCACCATAAACATACTGATTTGAGGAAGCGGCTTCTTTTTTGGTTGCATAAGCTAATGCGTATACTTCTCTCTTTAACGATGAAAAAAGAAATTTATTTGCAAAAACCTGCATTTTTGAGCCTAAATCTTCCATTTTTGGACAATTAAGTTACGATTTTCTCTTCTCGCACCCAATTATTGCAACAACTATATATTTCAATACATGAAGAAGCAATTAAGTAACACTTATTCAACACTTGTTGAACCAACTTATAACATTGATTTGCAGTTTATTGCAGGTTAACATTTGAATTCATCTGCTTCCCCTACTTTTGCCTCGCAAAATCTTCCGTATGCCTAAGTACAGCCAACTTGCTGAAACACTCATTGGTAGTGAAATCGTAAAACTTGGAAACGCTATCAGCGAAAGAATCCGAGCAGGAGAAAAAATCTACAACTTTACTATTGGTGATTTTGATCCTTCTATCTTTCCTATTCCTGAAGCTCTGGAAGAAGAAATTATTCGGGCATATAAAGAAAAATATACCAACTATCCTTCTGCAGACGGGATCTTGGAACTTAGACAATCTGTACAATCATTCATCCGCGACTGGGAAGGGGTAGAATTTCAACCAAATGAAATACAAATTGCATCGGGTGGTAGACCATTAATTTTCTCCTTATTTCAAACACTTGTTGATAAAGGCGATAAAATCATTTATGGCGTTCCATCGTGGAATAACAACCACTATGTTCATATGACCTCTGGCGAACATTGTGTGATTGAATGTAAGCCAGAAAACGATTTCATGCCTACGGTAGAAGAAATTCGCCCACACCTGAAAGGCGCTACTTTGTTATGTATTTGTACACCTCAAAATCCAACAGGCACAACCCTTAATAAAGAGTCATTAGAAGCTATCTGCGATTTAGTGCTTGAAGAAAACAAACATCGGGGCGATTACGATAAGAAGCTGTATGTAATGTTCGATCAAATGTATTGGACTCTTACCTATGGTAATACTCAGCATTTTCATCCAATACAGGTTCGCCCTTCAATGAAACCTTATACTATTTATATTGGAGGGATTTCAAAAGCTTTTGCAGCAACTGGGGTTAGAGTTGGTTGGGCATTGGGTCCAGAAGGTGTCATTGCAAAAATGAAAGCTATTTTAAGTCATGTTGGCGCTTGGGCACCTATGGCCGAACAAAAAGCTACGGCTAGGTTTTTACAGAGAAAGGAAGATATGATTACTTATTTCAGCCACTTTAAAGCTGAAATAGAATACAGACTCAGAACCATTTATGATGGTATGCAAGCTCTGCGTAATAAAGGATACGCGGTTGATTGTATTGAACCTCAAGCTGCTATTTATCTCACACTCAAATTAGACTTGGTGGGAAAAACACTTCCAAATGGCAAGCAACTCGAGGTGCAGTCCGATGTAACTCATTATATTTTGGATCAGGCAAAACTTGCAGTTGTACCTTTTAGCGCTTTTGGAATGGACAGCAACAGTCCTTGGTACCGCATGTCGGTAGGTACTTGCAAAAAAGAAGAAATTGGGACCATGCTTCAACAATTAGAAGCTGCATTAGAGCAACTCTCTTAAGAAGCAGTCCACCTATCCCAAAAAGATTGGTGACTTTATTGCCTTCTTGTACCTTTGCATTCCCATGAGCGACGAAATCAAACACGAATGCGGCCTTGCCTTCATTCGTTTGCGTAAACCCTTTTCATTTTATCTCCAGAAATACGGATCGGTTATGTACGGCCTCAATAAGCTGTACCTGCTCATGGAAAAGCAGCATAACCGTGGACAAGATGGCGCTGGAATAGCAGCTGTAAAACTGGATGTTGAACCAGGTTATCCCTTTCTTGCTCGATTACGCAGTAATGCCAATCAGCCTATTGCAGATATTTTCTTTCAAATTGGAAAGGAAGTAGATGAACTAGAAAAATATCAGCCAGATATTAAAAAGCATCCTGGTCTTATGAAAGGCCACTTGCCTTTTTTAGGTGAACTAATGCTTGGCCACTTGCGATATGGCACTCAAGGCAAAAATCAACTCGAGTTTTGTCACCCTTTCCTTCGCAGAAATACTCAACCCGGAAAGAACCTTGCTTTAGCAGGAAACTTCAACCTAGTAAACACAGAGGAATTATACAATTTACTCAATATTGATCCAGGCGATTTTCAAAAGCAAAGCGATTTGGCTGCTATGATGGAAGTTGTACACCATTTTTTGGTGCAAGCCGATGATGAAACCCCTAATCAGCCTAATATTAAAAAAGTTTTGCAAAAAGCTGCCCCATTATTTGATGGTGGCTACCATATAGGTGGCTTAGTTGGTAATGGCCACAGCTTTGTAATGCGCGATGCTCATGGTATTCGTCCAGCTTATTACTATATTAATGATGAAGTTATTGTTGCTGCTAGTGAACGTGCCGCTATTAGAACAACCTTTAATGTAGGCGAGAATGAAGTGTTAGAGTTGATGCCTGGGATGGCGTTATTGGTCGATCCACATGGGGATTGGAAATTAGATCAGATTATAGAACCGAAAGAGCGCAGAGCATGCAGCTTTGAAAGAATTTATTTTAGTCGCGGTAGCGATGAAAAAATTTACAGAGAAAGAATTGCACTCGGTCATCATTTGAGTAAAACTGTTTTAGATAGAATTGAATATGATTTAAGAAATACAATTTTCTCATACATCCCCAATACTGCAGAAGTAGCCTTTTATGGATTGGTAAAAGGAATGGAGGAATACCTGAATGCAATTAAAGTTGAAAGAATTCTAAGCTGGGGCAATGATTTTACTCCTGAGAAACTGGAGGAAATGATCAACAGAAAAATCAGACAGGAGAAAATTGCTATTAAGGATGTTAAGCTTCGTACGTTTATTACTGAAGATTCTAGCAGGAATGAAATGGTGCAACACGTGTACGATATTACGTACGGTACTGTTCGAAGAGATCAAGATACTTTGGTAGTTATTGATGATAGTATTGTTCGTGGAACCACTTTGAAGGAAAGTATTGTAAGGATGCTTGCACGTCTTCATCCTAAAAAAATTATCATTGTTTCGTCCGCACCTCAGATTAGGTACCCCGACTGCTACGGAATTGACATGAGTAAATTGGGAGATTTTATAGCATTTAGAGCTGCTATTGCCTTGTTAAAAGAAAGAGGTATGGAATCATTATTGAATGATCTTCATGCGCAAATAAAAGAATTACACAGAATTGGACAACTTCATACAGAGAACTTAGTTCGTCAGATTTATAAGCCTTTTACAACCGACGAAATCAGCAATAAAATTGCACAACTCATTACTCCAGAAGATGTAAAAATTCCGGTAGAAGTCATTTATCAGACTATTGAAGATTTGCATGATAGCTGTCCAACCAATACAGGCGACTGGTACTTTACGGGTAATTATCCTACTCCTGGAGGAAACAGGGTAGTGAATAAAGCCTTCCTCAATTACATGGATGGTAAAAACGTTCGTGGATATTAATCGAAGTCAAAAAAATCTGAAAGAAAAGATTTAGGTCGTTCTCTTCTTGGTGTAGGTTCACTATGCTTAGGAAATTCCTTTTCAAACAAGCGATGCGCCTGCGGCTTTGGTAGGTCCTCTCTTTCAAATTGCTGAAACTTAGCTGCAAAATCAAGTAGTTTATTTAGTTCGCCACGGTCTAGCCAGATACCCCTACATGAAGGGCAATAATCAATCTCAACCTGATTACGAAAGGTTGGTTGTAAGTTCTCAGAACAAGAAGGACATTTCATAAAAATAACTTTCGTTCAAAATACAGTATTTTTCGGAAAACAAACCGAATTGAAACCTAAGTTTCTTGTTCCTGATCGTTGGACTGGTATGTATGCCGCCGCTGTAGCATTCCTTACTTATATGCTCATTTTTGGTTACAGAAAATCGTTTACTGTTTGCACTTTCGATGAAGAAGAGTTTGCGGGACTAAGTTTTAAAACAGCTATGGTCATTAGTCAGGTTTTGGGATATTTAGCTGCAAAGATTTATGGGATAAGATACATTGCTGAGTTAAAAAGAAAAGGAAGAGATCGCTCCATTTTTTTATTAGTTGGAATTGCGTGGCTTAGTTGGTTGTTGTTTGCTACAATACCATCGCCTTGGAATTTAATTTTTCTTTTCACTAATGGCTTTCCATTAGGCATGTTGTGGGGCATTATTTTTAGTTATGTGGAAGGCCGACGAAGTACCGACTTTATTGGTGCAGCACTTGCAGTAAGTTTTATTTTTTCTTCGGGATTCATTAAAACGGTAGGTGGATGGCTGATTTTGCAGTTTCATATTTCTGAATGGTGGGTACCCTTTGCAACAGGAGCTATATTTTCAATTCCACTTGTATTGATGGTATTTTTAATGGAACATATTCCAGTTCCTAATCAACAAGATATTGAGCTTAGAAAACAGCGCCTGCCTATGTCGCCAGCCGATCGTTCAAATTTGGTGAAAAAGTTTTTCCCAGGATTAGCCGCAGCCATTTTGATTTATTGTTTTGCAACCATATTCAGAGATATCAGGGACAATTTCTCCGCTGATATGTGGAAAGAATTAGGATTTATAGACAAGCCGGCAATTTTCTCTCAGACAGAAACTCCTATTACTATTATTATTTTAATCATGATAGGAAGTATGGTGTTGATTAAAAACAACAGAATTGCTTTTCAGCTTACACATTTTTTTATGCTCCTTGGTTTTGTGATTGCAGGAGGAAGCGCTTGGTTATTTTTGAATGGAAGTATTGCGCCACTTGTATGGATGATTTGCACAGGACTTGGATTGTACATGGTCTACATTCCTTTTAACGCTGTGTATTTTGAAAGATTGATTGCTGCATTTGGAATAACTGGCAATGTTGGCTTTTTGATTTACTTGGCTGATACATTTGGATACATTGGTAGTGTAGGCGTGCTTTTAGCTAAAGAAGTGTTTAAAGTGGAAGTTAACTGGGTTGAGTTTTTTTCGACCAGTGTAATTGTTCTATCCATCATTGGTGTGGGATTAACAGTTTTTACAGCCATTTATTTTCATAAAAAAAGCCTGCAAATAAATACAGGCTTAGAAAAAAGTTAATAGATAAACTTATCTATCCCACCATAGTCTCTCATTTAAATTACCAACTGTAGGTGTGTTTCTATTTCTTGTTTGTTCACTAGAAGGATAATCTAGTCTTCTAATTGGACTAGGAAGTACTGCATTAACAGGCAGTTGGAAACCACTATAAGCAAAATCTATTCTCCTTGCATCATCAAAGGTTACAGGTGAAAGAAATAACGCAATATATTTCTCTCTAAAGATATCAGCCAACTGCAAAGATGCACTACCCATTGCAATACTTGGCCTTGCTAAATAGGCGTCTCTTTGAGCTGCGGGTACTCCAAGTTTATTCATATTGGCAGTAATAGCGGCTAAATAAGCATTATATGCGCGAGTTCTATTACCAGCCCTAAGCGCTGCTTCAGCTTCAATAAACTTAGTCTCTTCGAAGGTTGCGACAAACAAAGGAGATGCATCTCCACTATAAAATCCAGCTAAAACCAAATAACATTCATCATTAGTAGTACCTGTTCCAACTCTGCCTGCTCCATTCCTTGTTCCTCTATAATCATTGAACCTTGTGAGGTTTGTTATTCTAGGCAATCTTGGATCTTGATTTACTGAATTTGCAGCCATTGCATTATTTACAAATTGAGTGCTTAACCAGCCATCTAAAACAAGAGACTGCTGATTTCTTGCAACAGTTGCCCATGGGTTACGAAGAGTAAAAATAGTAACACGTGCTTCCATATTATTATTTGTATATGCACTATCAACTGCTGAAAGAACAGCACCTGCATTATAGTTACTAGATTTTGACAATTGATTCAGTAGTCTTGCCTTTAATGCAAAGGCAGTTCTAATCCACCAAATTCTATTTGTATTATTCCAAGCAGTGGCATTTGCTGCAGTTGGTCCATGTAAAAAATCCGTCGCTGGAGTCACTGCTACCGTAGGTACTTTTCTAAGTTCAGCGATTCCTTCATCCAACAGATTAATACATGTAGTATGAAGTTGTTGTGCATCATCAAATTTTGGATTCAAATTATCGCCTTTAAAAGCCTCCGAAAATGGCACACTTCCCCAAAGATTTGTTGTCATGCTGAGGTTTAAAGCCATCATTACTTTAGCCATACCTAAGTGTGCGGAACTATTTAAACGAATAGATAACTGTTCTAAATCATAGATGTCAGTCATATTATCGTATAAACTTCTCCATAGCCCACTGAAATCAACACGGTCATAAATATCTGTTGGGCTTGATGCATTAGGAGAAGCAAAATATTGAACATAATAATTTGGGCCAGCATTTGCTACTCTAAAAACATTTAAGCCAGTATTTTGAGTGGTAGCTGCTAATAACCCATTAATTGGAGCTTCAGTTGGTCGATTTGGATCAACATTTATATCTAGATACTTTTTACAACCACTTATTGTGAAAACAACAGATAGCAGAAAAAGAGTTCCAATCAACTTCCAATTGTTTTGATTTCTTTTTAAACTAGTCATAGGTTAGAAGTTTACTTGTAAGGTTAAAAAATAACTACGAACACCAGGATACGTAAAACCAGCAAAGCCATCTGCATTACTATCCGCACTAGTAGAGCTATTTTCCGGATCAAATCCTGTAAAATCTGTCCAAAGAAACAAGTTATTACCTGTTAGAGTAACTGAGGCTCCTTTTACCAGTTTAGTTCTTTTTAAAACATTGGGTGGCAGATTATAGGATAGACTCAAAGTTCTCAATCTAACCCATCCAGCATCTTCTATGAAATTTTCTGTAACTCCTCTATGAATATTTCTATAAAAGCCATCGCCATAATTTCTTCCATCAGGGCCAACTTGTTGACCTAACCAAACAACTTGTGTATTAGGATTTCCGTTAGCTGTTACCCCAGGAAATGTTCTTGTAGAATTTCTATCTTCAGTATATCGAGCAATTCCAAATGCACTCATAAAATTACCCAGCTGATTAAATCTTTGGAAGCCACTTCGCATATCAAACAGTACTGACAAATTGAAATTTTTGTAAGTAAAGCTGTTATTTACACCCCATATAGCTCTTGGCTGTGAATTACCAATCAGTCTTTGATTAGTTACGTCGCGAATTGGAAATCCTGCACCAGTGCCACTTGTTGCAATAAGCATAGGTAAATCTCTACGAAGCGTTATTCTATCATCAACCTGATTTCCATAAAACCTTTGGTAGGTAATACCATACAAGCCACCTACTGGTTGACCAACTACCCAGCGTTGTGTTGCACCACTATTTAGATATCCAAATTGACTTCCAATTACTATATCATTTAACCCTGGTGCTAAACTAACAACTCTGTTTCTATTACTCGTAAAGTTTACACTTGCATCCCAAGTAAAGTTTTTTGATTTAACTGGAGTTCCGTTGATTACAAGTTCTATACCCTTATTTTCAATTTCACCAGAATTTAGAATAAAGGAATTAAAACCTGTTGTATTAGCTACGAGAACAGGATTTACTACGTCCTTACTGTTTATCTGATAATAACTAAAATCAAATCCAATTCTATTGTTTAAAAATTGCATTTCTAATCCTACTTCTCTATTATCAGTGAATTCAGGTCTTAAACTGGTTGCTCCTCTTGTATCATCTCGTGTCCAACCAATTACGTTGTTTACAGGTTGACCAAAAGCATTGTTATAATATGTGTTAGTCAAATATGGAGTTACTGGGGCTATTCCTATTCTAGCAAAAGATCCTCTGAATTTTCCATAACTAATCCAATCAGGAAGTTTTAGATGCTGTGAAAACACATACCCTAAACTTATACTTGGATAAAAAAAGCTTTGATTACCACTAGCTACTGAGCTTGCCCAATCATTACGACCAGTTACAGAAAGAAATAGATAATTATTAAACCCTAAAGTTGCATCTGCAAAAAAACCCATTGTTCTTAGAGCTGTTTGTCTGCTGTTTTGTGTTATTTGTCTTGCATTGTTTAGAGATAACAAAGTTGGAACATCTAATTCCCTTCCTTCAGTTTGTTGAAAATTATACGTTTGGTCTACTAAGTCATGTCCAATTCTCGTAGTTAAATTAAATTTATCATTTAGGTTAAACTTACCTGTAATTAATAAGTTGCTGTTCAAAATCTTGTTTAATACTCTATATTCTCCTACAAAACCTAAAGCGTTATCTGCAAAGTTTATAACTCCTGCTCTTGGAACCTGAGCGGGTGCAGTTGCCCTTCTGTTATCTGATGTAAAGTCTAAACCCACTCTGTAACTTATATCTAACCAACTTATTGGATTGTATTGAAACGCAACATTTGAAATCATCCTATCAACTTTATCGCGAAACAAATTATAATAAGCTCCAAATATGGGATTGTTGTTTCCATAAGTTTTATGGGTCCCATCAGGATTTTTGTAATCTCGAACATCCCATCTAGGGCTCCAATATGTAAGGCTTTCATTAAATCTATCTGCATTGTATCGTAATCCCCCACTGTTTATATAATTTACAGATGGATTAATTTTTAACTTGTCAGATAATTTTAAGGTTACATTTACTCTTGCATTGAAATTACTGTAGTCTGTATTAGGCAGTACCCCTTTGTGTGTAAAATAGCTAAATGAAGAATTCACTAAGGCCTTCTCATTCCCTCCACTTATGTTAATTGTGTTTCTAAACTGAGTTCCTGTTTCATAAGCTCTGGCGTAGTGATGAAAAAGTTGATCTGGATGGGTAGGATCAAGCAGTTTTGCCGCAGCTACTGTTGGCCCAAATGAAGGGAAGAAATCATTTCTGTTATAGTTATTGTTATACCCCTGTGTGTAGGTAGTTTGAACGTCTGGAAATTTATTTACTTCTTCCATTCCAACAGAAGCATTATAACTCACCTGTAGTTTTCCTGCTTTTGCACTTTTGGTTGTTATAACAATAACTCCATTACTTCCTCTAAATCCATATAAGGCTGTTGCAGCACCACCTCTTAAAATTGTCATGCTTTCAACATCATCAGGATTAATATCAGCCATTCTATTACTCATGCCCCTTAATGCTGCATTTCCACCTTCAACAACAGTACTATTATCAACTATAACACCATCAATTACAAACAAAGGTTGGTTGCTACCTAAGGCACTTTTTGGACCTCTTATTACAATTCTTGCTCCTTGGCCGGGACCGCCACCTGTAGAGTTCACTTGAACTCCTGCAACTCTTCCTTGTAAAGCATTTACCAAATTTGGCTGACGACTTTCCATTAGCTCTTTGTTGCCAATTTCAGTTGCTGCAAATCCAAGTGCTTTTTTCTGCTGTTTTACCCCAAAGGCAGTAACTACAACTTCACTAATTGCAGTACCTCCTTTTAAAACAACATTTAGTTGATTTTCGGCTCCTAATTCAATTTGCTGATCTTCATACCCAACTGCAGAAATTACTAACACAATTTTCCCAGCGGAAGGAACAGTTAGAGCAAACACTCCCTGATCATTTGCATTAGTGCCCTTTTTAGAGCCTTTAATTAAGATACTCGCAAATGGAACTGGTTCACCATTTGAATCTGTAATTTTTCCTGAGACGGATCGTGTTTGTGCTAATAGTGAGTTGCACAACAACAATACTAAGCTCAGCAAAGTCAAATAGACAGTTTTTTTCATAGCATTTAGTTTGTGGATGTATGCTATGAAAATACAATTTGTATTAAATTTTTCCTAATATTTTGAGAAAAGTATTTTAATCTTTTTTGTTTGGAACAACTTTACTTGATTCATACTTTTCCTCAGTTTTCTTCGCCTCTTCAAAATCTAATATCACACCATTAATACAATATCGTAAGCCTGTTGGGGGAGGTCCATCTTCAAACACATGACCCAAATGAGCTTTACATCTTCCACACTGCACTTCAGTTCTTACCATACCATGTGAATGGTCTGGCAAATAAATGATTGAGCCTTTCTTGATAGGCTCATAAAAACTTGGCCATCCACATCCGCTGTCAAATTTTGTATCACTTTTGAACAATGCATTTCCACATGCCTTACAATAATAAGTTCCTTTCTCATTGAACTTCTCAAATTTACTGGTCCATGGACGCTCCGTACCTTTTTGTCGGGCTATGTAGTATTCCTCTGGACTCAAAATTTTCTTCCACTCTTGGTCACTCAGTACAACAGGAGTAGTATCATTTTTAGAAAACACTGGGTTGCTAGATTTTTCTTTCATGGTTGCTTGTTTTGGCGTTTGGTTACTCTGGGCCATGCAACTGCCCCAAATGAGGAGGACCAAACCATATGCCCATTTCATATTCATACTCTTTATTTTACTAGAGATATACGCAAAATTCAGGCCTTTAGTTGTATCACCCATCAAATTTTACATTTTCTTGCGGTAAAACGAATGAAATCCTAAGCTCATAGAAATCAACTGGCTTTAGTATATTTGCTCTTCACTTAAGGCAGCAAACACATGTTCAATCTCATTTTATTTGGTCCCCCCGGAAGCGGAAAAGGCACCCAAAGTGAAAAAATTATTGAAAAGTACAAACTCAAACACCTATCAACAGGCGATTTATTGCGTAGTGAAATAGCTGCCCAAACACCTCTTGGCCTAGAAGCTAAGAACTTCATGGATAAGGGTCAGTTGGTTCCAGACGAAGTAGTTATTGGTATGATTAGCTCTTCTTTAGATGCTAATTCTGGTGTTGCAGGGTTTTTATTTGATGGTTTTCCGAGAACTACAGCACAAGCTGAAGCATTGGATAAGCTTTTAAAGTTGAAGGGAACCTCTATTTCTGTCATGTTAGCCTTAGAAGTAAGTGAAACTGAATTGGTACAACGTCTTCTAAACAGAGGTAAAACAAGCGGAAGAAGTGATGACACCAATGAAACTGTTATCCGCGCACGTATACAAGAGTACGAAACTAAAACTGCAGCAGTTGCTTCCTATTATGAGGATTTTGATAAAGTGGTGAAAATCAAGGGAGAAGGAACAATTGAAGAAATTTTTTCAAATCTATGCAGCGAAATTGACGCTAGGCTGTCTTAGTATATAGAACTAACATTAACTGCTTAATTCACCCCTCCCAACCAGGAGGGGTATTTTTGTGCCCATACCACCCTATCTTGTGCTAAATACTTCATCGTGAAAGCACAATTAGAGTATATCAAATCCACATTCCCGAGTCTTCTTAAGACTGCTAACAAGGATAAAAATCCAAATTGGGGCAGGATGGATTTTCAGCAAATGGTTGAACACTTGATCTTATCGTTCAAAAATGCAAACGGTTCTCTGCCAGCATCAAAAATCATCACTCCTGCTGAAAACCTTGAAAAATTAAGGGCATTCCTTATGAGCGACAAAGATTTTCGCGAAAACACTAAAAGTCCTGCTTTACCAGATGAACCCTTTCCACACAGATTTGCAACAGTGGAACAAGCCATAGAAAAACTCATTTCCGAAATAAATAAGTGGGAACAGAATTATGAATCAACTCCTAATTTGACCATCTTAAACCCGGTTTTTGGAGAATTGAATTTTGAAGAATCCATCCAACTACTGTATAAGCATTGTCGCCACCATGCGCGACAGTTTGGCTTAGAATAACTGAATTTTCACAGAATTGAAAGCTAACATACGTTAGCTTTGTCCACCTAAATTGTATCGCATGTATCAATTAGAGAATTATGTTATGGGGGAATGGGTGAAAGGTGCCGGAAACGGCCAAACCCTTTTCCATGCTATAACAGGCGAGCCTATTGCTGAGGCTAGCACAAAAGGGGTAGACTTTGCGGGTGCCCTTCACTTTGCAAGAACCGTTGGTAATCCTGCCCTTCGGAAAATGACATTTCATGAAAGAGGCCAGATGCTCAAAGCCTTGGCACTTCACTTAAGGAACCATTTGCCAAAATTTTATGCCATCAGCTACCAAACAGGTGCAACCAAAGCGGATAGCTGGATTGATATTGAAGGCGGAATAGGCAATTTATTTTCTTATGCATCCCTTCGAAGAAAATTTCCTGATACACCTTTCTGTCTCGACGGTGAATCGCACCTCCTAGGCAAACAACAAACTTTTATGGGCCATCACTTACTTATTCCAAAAGAAGGGGTGGCAATTCATATTAACGCATTTAACTTCCCTGTATGGGGCATGCTAGAAAAGATTGCGGTGAATATACTTGCGGGCGTTCCTGCCATCGTGAAACCCGCAACTGCTACTTCATTTTTGACTGAAGCAGTTACCAAAGAAATCATTCAATCTGGAATTCTTCCCACCGGGGCTTTACAATTGCTGTGCGGATCGGCTGGTGATATGCTCAATCATGTAACATCGCAAGATGTGGTAACCTTTACCGGTTCTGCGCATACTGGATTAATGTTGAAAAGCCATCCCACCATACTAGCCGAAAATGTTCCCTTCAACATGGAAGCCGATTCATTGAACGCAATGGTCTTGGGTGAAGATGTAGAACCAGGCTCAGCTGAGTGGGATATTTTTATTAAAGAGGTAAGAAAGGAAATGACCATCAAATGTGGTCAAAAGTGTACAGCAGTTAGAAGAATATTTGTTCCTGAGAATAAAATTGAAGCAGTGCAACAAGCACTTGGAAAAGCATTGGCGCAAACTACCATAGGTAACCCTCTAAATGAACAAGTTCGTATGGGAAGCCTTGCTGGTGAAACGCAAAGAACAGAAGTGAAATCGCAGGTACAAAAACTACTGGCTTCTTCTCAGTTGATTTATGGCTCACTAGATAGTGTTGAAGTGATTGATGCCGATGCAATGAAGGGTGCATTTTTAAGTCCACTTTTACTATTAAACGATAACCCTTTTAGCAGTTCAGAAGTGCATGAAGTAGAAGCATTCGGTCCTGTTGCCACATTAATGCCTTATAAAGGAATTGAGTCTGCAGTTGCTCTCACCAAAATGGGTAAAGGATCTTTATGTAGTAGTATCATCACCAACGATACAAAAATTGCAACTGAGTTTGTGCTAGGCGCAGGAACATACAACGGTCGCATACTTGTGCTTAATGCTGCTTGTGCAAAAGAAAGTACCGGACATGGCTCTCCTCTTCCTTTATTGGTTCATGGCGGACCAGGGAGAGCTGGTGGGGGTGAAGAAATGGGTGGTGTTCGTGGTGTGAAGCATTATATGCAAAGGGTGGCAGTACAAGGATCACCGGATATGATTACAGCAATTAGTGGTGTATATCAGCCAGGTGCAACTGGTAGGGAAGATGTTGTTCACCCTTTCCGCAAACACTTTGAAGAAATTCAAGTGGGAGATACACTTATTACAGGTAAACGTACGATTACCGAAAGCGACATCAATCAATTCGCGAATTTAAGTTGGGATCATTTCTACGCGCATACAGATGCAACAAGTTTAGAAGGCACTTTATTTGAACAAAGAGTAGCTCACGGCTATTTTGTGATGAGTGCTGCCGCAGGTTTATTTGTTGACGGAAGCAAAAAAGGACCAGTATTATTGAATTATGGATTGGATGAACTGAGATTTACAAAACCTGTTTATCCTGGCGCTACCATTCATGTTCGCTTTACTTGCAAGGAAAAAATCAACCAACTTAAGCGCGACGAAAATGATGTAGCTAAAGGCATTGTAAAATGGCATGTAGAAATTTGGGATGACACCAATGAAATGGTTGCTATTGCCACCATTCTAACTATGGTGAAAAAATTAAACCAATCAGAATAAGTATGAGACAAAATTTTGGTGAAGCCTTTGTAGAAACTTTGATCGAGAATCATATAGCAACTATTACTTTTTTTCATCCACAAAGCAATTCTTTGCCTGGTGAAGTTTTACGTACTCTAGCTAACCATATACATACTGCTGGAAAAGAAAAAGACATACATGTAATTGTATTAAAGTCTGAAGGCGAAAAAGTGTTTTGTGCGGGTGCGTCCTTTGATGAACTGGCTGCCATTCATGACGAAGCGAGTGGACTAGAATTTTTTAGTGGCTTTGCAAAAGTGATTAATGCTATGCGCACCTGCGGTAAAATAGTTATTGCAAGAATTCAAGGTAAATGTGTTGGGGGTGGTGTAGGTATTGCAGCAGCAGCGGATTATAGTATTGCAGTACAACAATCAGCAATTAAACTAAGTGAGTTAGCTGTTGGTATTGGTCCATTTGTAGTTGGTCCAGCTATTGAAAGAAAAATTGGCTCAGGTGCATTTACACAATTAGCTTTAGATGCTCATAGATGGAGAGATGCCGCATGGGCCCACAGGAACAATTTATTTGCTGAAGTATATGATGATGCCGCTGCACTCGATCAAGCTGTGGCTGCACTTGCAAATCAGTTAGCAAAATCTAGTCAAGAAGCTTTACACCAACTTAAACAAGTATTCTGGGAAGGCACCAATCATTGGGATGAATTGCTGTTAGAAAGAGCTGCAATGAGTGGACGATTAATTCTTAGTGATTTCAGCAAGCAGTTCATTACCAACTTCAAACAGAAAAACGCTTAATGCATTTTAGATAGACCGCAATCCAATTAAGATTGCGGTTTTTTATTGGCTTATTCTTCACATAAAAGAGTCCTGTTCTTTTTATCTTTAGTTATGCTAATTACATTAATGACTTTTGCTGGAGCATTGCTCGTGCTGTTGATGTCTGCTAAATACTTTACTGAGTCAGCTGAACAAATTGGGGCATGGCTTGGACTACCTGTTTTTGTAATTGGAGTATTTATAGTTGGCATAGGCACTTCATTACCAGAACTTATAGCGGGAATTATGTCTGTACAACAAAGTAATTCTGAAATACTTCCTGGAAATATTATGGGAGCAAATATTTCCAATATTTTTCTAATAACGGGGTTGGTGGTGATTTTGTATAGAAAAACAATTTTACTCCAAAGTAGTTACATGTATATTGATCTTCATTTTCTAGTTGGTAGCTTTTTATACTTCATCATTATTGCATATGACGGAATAATACAATGGCAAGAAGCAATTATTGGCCTACTCATTTACTTCGCTTACGCGATTTATCTGATCAAAGGAAGTAATGAAGAGAACATACAAAAATCTGATACTGATACAAAGCAAACTTTATCTGCAAAATCAATCATTATTTTATTAGTTGCATCTGTGGGTATTTATTTTGGAGCCGATTATACCATACAATCGTTGAGTGAATTAGCGCTAGCACTTTCTGTTCCATCATCTATTATTGCTCTAACACTTTTATCATTAGGAACTACCCTTCCAGAGTTAGCGGTGAATATTGCAGCAGTTCGACAAGGAAAAACAGAAATGGCAATAGGTAATGTTTTGGGTTCATCGGTATTCAACACATTAATGATTCCTCCCATTGCAAGTTTCTTTGGAAAGATAGAAGTACCACATACGCTACTACAATTTTCTTTGCCAATGATGGGCGCAGCGGGACTGTTATTTTACTTACTCACGCAGGATAAGAAAGTATCAACTTGGGAGGGTTGGCTGTTTCTATGCTTATATTTTCTTTTCCTTATCAAAGTAATGGGATGGTAACAAAACTTGTTTTTATCTGTTGATAAGAAATGAAAGCAACAATTTCCAAAAATAATACTGGAACACACGGATTTGATTTGCCTGAAAAAGAGGCAATAAAATGGCTAAGTAAAGGACACAAAAGAGTGCTTGTTAGCATCAATCATTCAGAAGCTTATCATGCTGCTATACAATCATTTAAGCCAAACGGATACAGAATACAAATTAGCCAAGCAAAATTAAAAGAGCTTAATTTAAAAATTGGTCATGAAATTTCAGTGAAATTATTAGAGGACACCAATCCAGTACAATTTCATATTCCTGAAGAATGGACAGCTGTGTTGGAGCAGGATACCGATGCTGAAAGAATTTTTCAATCGCTTCGCCCGGGCAACCAAAGAAGCATTTTATTTCTCATTAATAAATTAAAAAGCGCAGAGAAAAGAATTGAAAAATCTCTGCGCATTGCCGAATTATTAAAATCAGGCATCACTAATGCCCGTGAAATGGTATGATTACTGTTTAAACTTTTCTGGATGTTGCTGATGCCATTGTGTTTTTTTCTGATAAGCATCTGCGGCAGCTACAATGGCTCCTTCCCCATATAACTTTCCAATAAATGTAATACTTGAAGGTAAATTAGTTTTTGAGTCAAAGCCAGTTGGCACACAAATAGCAGGATGACCTGTTAAATTTGTGATTGCACTTTGGTTACCACTTCCTCTGGTTGGACAAATAATAACATCATACTGCTCCGTAAGCTGATTAACCTTTTCCATTAACTGATAGCGCTGTCGATTCGCATTGATATAACTTGTTGCAGGAAGTAATCTAGCTGTTCTAAAGATATTTGGCCAATCGCCTCTTTTTTGAGCAGTCATCATATCATCTACATTGAGTCTGGTGAATTCATCAAAAGTAGCTGCACATTCTGCAGTTAATACCAAATCCATCATGCCTGGTTTGTACACGCCGCTATCAGGAAATACAACAGGAATGAGTTCTACTCCCATTTTTTTAAATTCAGCCAGTACCTTCCATTCAGACCTAGTTGTATCTCTTATACGATCGAAATAGTTTTTGGCATAGGCAATTTTCATTTTCTTTATATCATATTGAGGATTGAAATCAAAACCAGCAGCTACCGTAGAACGATCATTCGCATCTTTTCCAATAATAGCTTCATAAACAATAGCAGCATCCATTGCATTTCTAGTGATAGGACCCACCTTATCTAAACTCCAACATAGCGTCATTCCACCCGATCTGCTAACTGTACCAAAAGTTGGGCGCAAACCTGTTGCACCACAGGTACTAGAAGGTGAAATAATAGAGCCCCATGTTTCGGTGCCAATAGCAAATGGAACTAACCCAGCAACTGTTGCAGAAGCTGAACCAGCCGACGAGCCAGAAGATCCATACGTCATATTCCAAGGGTTATTGGTTCTTCCACCAAACCACACATCACCCATTGCCAATGCACCCAAAGTAAACTTTGCAACCAAAACAGCTCCAGATTTTTTTAGCTGTTGATATACAAAAGCATCCTGATCAATAACCTGATCTTTGTATGGAGCAGCACCCCAAGTAGTTTTTGTTCCTTTTACTGCAAATAAATCTTTCAGTCCGTATGGAATTCCATGTAAAGGGCCTCTGTATTTTCCTGCTTTAATTTCTGCATCTGCAGCTTTTGCTTCTAGAATTGCAAGCTCCTCTGTAATACTTACTACACACTGTAATGTATCGCCCCACTTTTTAATACGACTAATAAAAAATTTAGTTACCTGTTCTGAAGAAATGATTTTATTTTTTATCAAGTAGCTTAGTTCTGCAACAGAATAAAAAGCGAGTTCCTCTTTATTGATAGGCAACTTAGAAACAGGTGCTTTCCATTGAATTGCACGCTTGTTTGGACTAAGCGGTTGCATATTTGGCAATAAAGGGCTGTGAATAAAAGCCAGCGGCACATCATTCGATAGCTTTGATTGGTGCTGAAGCTTTATATAACTTAAATTGGTTCGAACACTTTGAAACATGGAATCAACTTCAGCCTCTGTGTACTTCAAATCAATTAATCGCAGTGCTGCATGAATATCCGCCTTTCTGATGGAGTCTTGTGCGATTGTGGCGGAGAAGCAACCAATAAGAACAATGGATATAAGCCTCTTAAGCATATCTGGAAAATTTGCATTAAAGTACAAATTATACCAGAGTTTAGTTGAAAATCAGTGATGAATGAGCTTGACCCATACATAGTCGTCAAGTATCTCCCCATTTTTATAAGCAGCTTTTCATCTAATACTTTCTAAATAAAATCCGGCTTTCTGCAAAACACGCATACTTGCTTTATTGTGTGCAAACGTATGGGCAAAAAGTCTTACCAATTGCCCTTCACTTTCTAAGTGTTGGGTAAGTGCATTGATTGCTGCTGTTGCAAATCCTTTTCCCCAGTATGATTCCCCAATAAAATAGCCAATCTCAGCCGACTTACGTGCCACATCTTCTTGAGAAATCCACCCAATACTGCCAACTACTTGAGTTCCTACAGCAATACAAAACTGTTGCAATGGCTGCTGCTTTTCACAAAAGGCAATCCATTGTAAAGCGTCTACCATTGTATAAGGCGATGGGAATCGGTCTCTTACTTGGTTCCAGATTTTTTTATTATTGGCAATAGCGGTCAAAGCTTGCGCATCTTGTCTTTGCCAAGGCCTAAGAATAACTTGAGAAGTCATAGGTGTTTATCGCAAGCCGAATTTAAAAACAAGGGTTATAGCACCACCTGAACCTTTACCCACATTCATACCCCATAGATCGGTATAGATTGTACCAAACACTTCAACACCTTCTTGAATTTTTCTTCCCAGCCCTAATTGACCGCGAATGAAAGCAAAATCACGGTTGACAAATGGATTGCTAGGTAAGAACCCCTTCACTGAACTGAAAGAACGCAATCCCGATAAACTTAGTGTGGTAGTCCAACTTTCATCGATTGGAATTCCCCAAAGTGCATCTGCAAAAATTTGACTAGGACCTGCTGTATCAATAAAGCGGCGTAAACCAACATTCATATCCCAGTACTGATTATTTAAGCGGGTTCTAGTAGAGCCGGAAAAACCCAGTTTACCTTCTAATCCAAACAAACCTAAACCTGGAATTGGTTGAGGTGTAGTTGGTCGTGCATATAATGGAATAATAACAGATGGGGTAAACGTAAGAAATTTATACTGATCAAAATCATTAATTAAAAATGACATGCCTATGGTAGCATCACCAATAGTTGAGTTAGTATTTGTAAGTCCAGTTTCCCTGAATACTTGATAAACAAAAGGCAAATTAAATACCAGGTCTGTTCTTTCTCCTACACCTACTGCTCCGAAAATACCCACATAGTGAGAGGCAAAACGACCATTATTAGGGTTTGGAATAAGTTGACTATTCCTATCCCAATATGATTTTGATTGATAAAAGTTATAAGTAGGAGAAAGCATCATACGCTTTTTACCCACTGGAAAGCCAGCATATAATGTGCTAGAATAGAATACCACTAGCATTAATATTGAAAAAATACGAATGAATACTTTCATGTTTTGTAGTTATGGTGTTATTAAGGTAGTCGCAATACTTTTTTCACCCAACGATCTTTATAAGCATAGAATATATAATCCATTTCTAAGTTGGTATTTGGACTAATATACATCTCTCTTTTATCCGAAGCAAGTTGGTTATATACTGAAATTGCACATTGTGGTGGACTGAACTGATTGAGTAAAGAATGTCCAAATAGAACCGGACAGCGAATAAAAGCAGCGAAGTTTACAGGATCATGATAATCCCAAAGCTTGTAGAAGTCGGTTGTACTCATACCACTGCTGCTTATATAGTTGGTAAAAATATCTGTTGGCCATTGTGGTGGCCTAGTTGCAGCCATCTCCATCAATGTTCTTATATCTGCAAAAATTGGTCTTTCTATAATACAGCCTGCTGGTCTTGGATCCAATGCACAAACAGCGGTAGCTATAGTCGCACCTTGACCTTCACCGTAGACCATAATCTTTGATGTATCCAATCGGAGGTGGGCACTTTTATATAAGAAATCCAATCCGCGTAATGCATCCAAATACACTTTTTTATAAATGAATTTAGAGGCATCATTCATATCGGTTGTTGCAAAACTTCCAAACTCTCCTACCATAGGATCTTGGCTATTTCCATGTCCACGAACATTTAATCGAAACACAGCCATATCAGTCCTTTCTGTTTCTGGCTCAAATCCAGTAACATAAGCAGGTAACTGATAAAGGACAGAAAACTTACCAGACATTTTGGGAATTGATAACCAACCTCTAATAGTATAATTATCTACCGATTCAAACTCTACTAAATAGATATCTAAGGTTCGTGTTGCTTTATCTCCTCTTCGAGTAATTCTAAATTTTGGATCATAGCCCTGCAATTCTGATTTAGCATTATCCCAAAATTTTAGAAAATCTGTAGGTAGATTAATTGTTGGATATTTTCTTTCGGGATCAACCCCATAAACAGAATAAATAGTATCATTGATATTGTATCCCTCAGCTACATTTATGAGACGCATTTGATAAAAACCTGGCCCCATTGGAGCATTGTCGAGTTTTAAATCATAACTAAAGGCTTTTCTACCGTCAATACTATATCCAATTTGTTGGCTAAAAATATTTCGGCCTTGATAATTGGTCACGTCAGCATTTAAAACACCACGAATTTTGAAATTCGATTTGTTTTTAAGCATTAAGTCGTACCCCACCCGATCGTTATTTACAAATATGCCATTCTTTTTATTAGGTATAATTTGGTATTCAATGTTCTTGTTGTTTTTACTGGTAGTGACAATTGCCTGAGGCACTTCACAACTAAAAAAGGCAACAGATGAACACAAGAAGAAGAAAAGCAAAACAGTATTTGTCTTCTTTACATGCAGCATAATTTTAAATTGTTTGCCCAGCCTTTTCTGTGTAGGTACGGTATGAAACGGCATATTTGGGGGTAAAGTAATTAAAATTCATCCGTTTGCCCATATATGTTTACAAAATTTAATAGATAGCCAACATATTCACAGGATTATACATGAAATCATTTTAAATAGAAGTTCAGAAGATTACAAAGTGTGAATTTGCACTTGTATTTCATTTGAGATGATTTCAATAAAATAAAAAGAGGCTGCTCCATTATTAAAAGGAACAGCCTCCATTCACTTACCATCCATCTGTACACAGGGCATCCGCTATAGCACCCTTGACAAACTATTTTTAAGCTTCCGCAGGAACAGCAGGAGCTTCAGTACCCTGGGCTTCTGCAATTTTGGCTCGTATTTTAAGCTCTAGCTCATCAGACAATTCAGCATTATCAAGAATAAGCTGCTTGACAGCATCTCTTCCCTGACCAAGTTTATTTCCATTATAACTAAACCAGCTTCCACTCTTTTGAATAATGCCAAGCTCAACCCCCATATCAATGATTTCGCCAACTTTGCTGATGCCTTCTCCAAAGACAATATCAAATTCAGCAGCTCTAAAAGGAGGAGCCACTTTGTTTTTAACTACTTTAACCTTCACGCGATTACCAATAGCAGAATCCCCGTCCTTAATTTGACTCATTCTACGAATATCTAAACGAATAGAGGCGTAGAACTTTAATGCATTACCTCCTGTAGTCGTTTCTGGATTGCCAAACATCACCCCAATTTTTTCCCGCAATTGGTTAATAAAAATGCAAATAGTGTTGGTTTTATTAATTGTAGCTGTGAGTTTCCTTAAAGCTTGGCTCATTAACCTTGCTTGTAAACCCATTTTACTGTCACCCATTTCTCCTTCTAATTCACCCTTAGGCACCAATGCAGCTACTGAGTCAATTACTACTACATCTAGTGCGCCTGAAAGAATCAAACGATCGGCAATTTCTAATGCTTGCTCGCCATAATCAGGCTGCGAAATCAAAAGATTATCTACATCAACTCCTAACTTCTTTGCATATGAACTATCGAATGCATGTTCTGCATCAATGATGGCACACATACCTCCTTTCTTTTGTGCTTCAGCAATAGCATGAATCGCAATTGTAGTTTTACCAGAACTTTCTGGACCATAAATTTCAATAATTCTTCCCTTTGGAAAGCCACCAATCCCGAGTGCGGTATCCAAACCAATAGAACCACTTGAAACTACTTCCATGTGTTGTTCGCCCCTGTCACTCATCATCATCACACTTCCTTTCCCAAAATCTTTGTCGATTTTGTCCATCGTCAATTTGAGGGCCTTTAACTTTTCTGCATTACTCATAAAACTTAATTCTTTAGGTACAACAATATGATTTATGCCGTAAAACTAAAAGAAAATTTAATACCAAACTAAATTATTTAGCAATTTTTAGCAAAAAATACTAAAAATATTGATTAAGCCTTGATTTACAGCTAATTAAACAAACAAATCGGGATACAAAGGACCTCCAGGAACGACGGAATACTGATCTAAATTGGTGATTCCTTCTGCTGCAAATACTTCCTCATCCACAAAAGTATTACCACTACATTGCGATACAGGTTTGCGCATGATATAATAAACTGCATCTGCAAGAATTTCTGGAGTTCTACTCATTTTAGCCAATGCTTCACCGCCCAATAAGTTTCTAACAGCAGCTGTATCTATGGTGGTTTTAGGCCATAGAGCATTACTTGCAATTTGGTCTTTAAACTCGGCTGCCCATCCCAATGCCAATAAACTCATACTATACTTAGTAGTTGTATAAGCAATATGTCCACCTAACCATTTTGGATTTAAATTGATGGGAGGTGATAAGGTAATTATATGTGGATTCTTACCTTTTTGCAGATATGGAATACAATGCTTGGCAACTAAAAATGTACCTCGCACATTAATACTGTGCATTAAATCGAAGCGCTTTGCTTCTGTTTGGGTAGTTGGGCTCAACTGAATAGCAGAAGCATTATTAATTAAACCATCCAAGCCACCAAACTTATCTACTGCAAGTTGAACGGCTTTTTTAATTTGTTCTTCATCGCGAATATCTACTTGAACAGCCAAGGCTTTTCCACCTGCAGCTTCCACTTCTTCAGCCGCACTAAAAATAGTTCCACCCAAACGTGGATCTTCCTCCACACTTTTTGCAGCAATGACAATGTTGGCTCCTTCTTTTGCTAGACGAAGTGCCATTGCTTTTCCGATACCCCTGCTTGCACCAGTGATAAATATTGTTTTGTTAGCAAATTCCATAATCAGTTGTTTGTTCTGTAAATATAAGCGGATGCCTGTGAATGAAATAAATTTTATAGATCACCACAAATCTACCTCCTGTACTATTTCTGCCAATTAAAAGTTAAACGAATTGATTTGTTGAATGATCTTATGGACGAAATGAGATAGAGTTTGAACATACAAACGTTTTAAGAAAACATTTACACAAATGCTTGTGTTGAACCAGCCTAAATCAAAAACTTATGAAAAAGAAATTTTTGCTTGGCGTGTTAGCAGCAGGATTTGTATCTGTTGGTATGATTGGTTGTAAAAAAGATGATGATACACCTGCGCAAGCTAGAGTATTAGTAACGCATGCTTCTCCTGATGCACCAGGAGTTGATTTACTGGTTGATGACACAAGAGTGAACAGTGCCCCACTTACATTTCCAAATAATACAGGCTACTTGCCAGTAAATGCAGGTACTAGAAATGTAAAAGTAAATGCAGCAGGAACATCGACTACTGTAATCAATGCGAACTTGAATTTGGAAGCAGGTAAAAATTATTCTGTGTTTGCAGTGAATAGATTGGCAAATATTGAAGCGGTTGTATTACAAGACGATTTAACAACGCCTGCTACTGGACAAGCACATGTGCGTGTAGTACATTTAAGCCCAGATGCACCAGCAGTAAACATTGGTGTACAAGGATCTGCTACAAATTTATTTTCAAATATTGCTTTCAAAGGTTCTACCGCATTTGCTCCAGTACCAGCGGGCACTTATAACCTAGAAGTACGTGTAGCATCAAATGGTGCAGTAGCATTAACTGTTCCTGCTACATTGGAAGCTGGTAAAATTTACACCGTCTTTGCAAGAGGATTTTTAGCGCCTCCAACTGGAAATACGAATGCGCTTGGTGCAAGTATTATTGTAAATAATTAAGGTAGTTTGGTTTTGGTAATGAACTTCCTTTAGGTGCAAATGGAAGTTCGAACTCCGGGATTTATTTCCGGAGTTTTTTATTGATAAAATTATAAATCAAACTTGCTGTTTTTTTACAAGCTTCATCTAAGTTGTCATTGATAATGATATGATTAAAGTGTTGCTTAAATGACATTTCATACTGAGCCTTACTGAGTCTGGTTTGAATATTTTCCTCCGTATCTGTTCCTCTTCCTCTTAGCCTAGTTTCAAGTGCTTCTAAAGAAGGGGCTTCAATAAAAAATGAAAGTGTTGACTCTGGAAATTTTTGCTGAACATGAATGGCTCCTTTCACGTCAATATCTAACAGTGGTACTAATCCAAGATCCCACATTCGATCTAATTCTGATAAAAGTGTTCCATAATATTTTCCTTCGTACACCATCTCCCACTCTAGAAAAGCGTTTTCGGCAATCTTTTTTTGAAAATCACTAAGAGATAAAAAATAATAGTCAACACCATCTTGCTCGTTGCCCCTTGGCAGACGTGTTGTTGCCGAAATAGAAAAGGATAGGCTAGGAAACTCCTGGAGTAGATATTTAGTAATGGATGTTTTTCCCGCACCGGATGGCGCTGTTATGAGTATAATAGGCTTAAAGTCCATTTGCAAAGTAACCGAAAAATGAATAATGCAAATCACTCAATTTTGACAAAAGAAAACTCGATACTTTAAACCACTGTAGGTATGTATTGCTTATGTAACAATTAAAGCTCCCGCTATATCTGTAAGTAAATAGCATGTATTTTGCAGCCACAATTGAGCAAACTGCTTCATTTAATGTAATTTGTATGTTGAATATGAAACGAATAAATATGCGTTACTGGATAAGGATATTAATACTGTTGTTCACAATAATTACAGAACTCGATGCTGTGAGTGCTCAAGGCGTTGCTATTCCTGAACCTTCTTCGGAAGAAGCAATAGTAGTATTTATTCGCCCAGCTTCAATGACAGCTGTACTGGACAACTTCATTATTCGAAGTGGCGAAAATGAATGGTGTAGAATCAGCAATAACAGGTTTTTTTATGTGGCTATTTCAACTACTGATTTACAAATCAGTGCCCAAAGGGGCAATACGGGAGTAGTCAATAATTTTCAATTTCAAATTAATAAAGGAACTATAAATTATGTGCTTTGTGAAATCATTTCAAGGGACAATCAGCCACAACTGAGTATGAAATTAATTTCTAAACAAACTGCAGCTCCCATTCTTAGCAAATCGAAACCAGACCAGTGTATGCTAAAAGTTGAAATGCCTGAACGAGAATAATTTTATAGTAAGCCCTATTTGTAAGTATATATGAAAGCAATGATTTTTGCAGCGGGATTAGGAACAAGGTTAAAACCATGGACAGATCATCATCCAAAGGCCTTGGCCATTGTAAATGGCAAAAGTCTACTCCAAAGAAACGTAGAGTACTTACAAGCAAATGGAATAAAAGATGTTGTAGTTAATGTTCATCATTTTGCAGATCAAATTGAAGATGCTATTCGTGAAAATAATGGTTGGGGAAGTAATGTTATTATCAGTGATGAAAGAGAAGAGGTATTAGAAACTGGGGGTGGTCTTTTATTTGCACAACATTTATTAGAAGGCAAGGAAGCATTTGTAACGGTGAATGCTGATATTCTTACTAATCTTCCAATAAATGAGCTGCTTGAATTTCATAATAATAAGGAGGCATTGATCAGCTTTGCTGTGTCTAAACGGGAAACAAGCCGTCAGTTTTTATTTAATAAAGACATGCAGCTTTGTGGTTGGAGGAACAGGCTAACTCAGCAAGAAAAGGGACCATTAGTTATTAATCCAACCATCAACCGAAATGAATTGGAAGAATGGGCATATGGCTGTGTGGTAGTATTTTCTCCTGAATTTTTTAAGGTGGTTAAAGAAAAAGGTAAATTTTCACTTACTGAAAGTTACCTTTCTCTTGCTAATGAATATAAAGTAATTGGGTGGCCATGCGAACCAGAAAAATGGATTGATGTTGGCAAACCTGAATCTATTCAAAAAGCTTCAGAAATTTTTACATAATTTCCAATCAACCTATGCTACAATTTGCTTTAATTGGATGCGGAAATATTGGAAAGCGTCATATTCCAATTATCAAACAGTTTGGAAAACTTGTAGCAATTTGTGATATAGCTATAGAAGAAGCGACCAAACTGGCTCATGATAACAACTGCCTTTTTGATACAAATTGGGAGAAAATTTTAAACACTACTAAACCAGATATTGCAGTTGTTTGCACCCCTAACGGATTGCATGCTGAACATGCTATTCAAGCTCTATCAAAAGGAATTCATGTAATTGTTGAAAAACCAATGGCAATTACCTATAGCGATTGTAAAAAGATGATTGCTGTGGCAAATAGCATGAACGTTCAATTATGGGTTGTAAAACAAAATAGATGTAATCCTTTGATTACTGAGATACAATCTCAGCTCAAATCAGATAAAATAGGTACTCCTTTGCACTTCCATATGCATGGCTGTTGGCACCGCCCTACTTCTTATTTTGAAAACTCTTGGCATGGCACCAAGGAGCTTGATGGTGGTATACTCTATACACAGTTCAGTCATTTTATTGATTTAATGATCTGGATAATGGGGTATCCAGTGCAGACTGCACATACAAAACATATATCTAATTATTCAGGGCGTATAGAAAGTGAGCAGGCCGGTGCAATCATTTTCACTTATGAAAATAATAGCTTTAGTAGCTTCCATTATGGAATAGATGCTCAAGATAAAAATGTTGAAGGAGGATTTACATTAGTAACAGACGAAGTAACTATTCAGTTATCTGGAACATATTTTAATGAAGTAAAATTTGATAGCAATGGCTTACTTGAACGCTTGCCAAAAAAACTTCAACTCATGAACCATCAATATGTAGGATACGAAGGTACAGCGAACTTACATGCCGAGTGGTATAAGTTTGTATTTAACAATTTTTCAAATCGTTTAACAGAAGATACAAATGCAATTTCTTCATCTTTGACAGTAAAACTAATTGAATCAATTTATTCAAATAGTAGCATATGAATCAGATAATAGAAATGTACAGTGGCATTCACAAAGTAACATACGGAGTACAGGTAGAAGTAATCCAACCAGTAAATCTCTATGAATGTCAATTAGATGATTATGTATTTGTAGGCCCATTCTGCGAAATCCAAAAACGTGTTCATATTGGAGCCAGAACTAGAATACAATCGCACAGTTTTATTTGTGAAGGAGTAACTATTGGTCAAGATTGTTTTATAGGCCACGGTGTAATGTTTATTAATGATAAATTTTCTACAGGTGGACCAGCACAAGGAAACGATGCCCTTTTAGAAAAAACCAAAATTGGCAATCATGTATCCATCGGGAGTAACGCTACCATATTACCCGTTAATATATGCGACAACGTAGTAATAGGTGCAGGTGCAGTAGTAACCAAGTCCATAAATGAACCTGGAAAATACGCTGGTAATCCAGCAGTTAAAATTTCAGAATAAAGTTCTATTCTTCCTCTGCTTTATTCTGAAGTAACATTAATGCAGCATATGCATTCTTTGTTAAAATATTTTTGTTCTTTAAATCAGGGTTCATCTCTAAAAGTATAAATCCCGCCTGCTCTGTAATAATCTTAACTGGCTTCATTTCAAAAGATTGAGCGCTGGTTTCTACAAAAATAAATTTTTGGTTACCCCACTGAACAACAGCCGACTCTGGAACAAGCCATCCTTCCTTTTTTGCAACCGCAATTTTTGCTTGAATAAACATTCCGGGAATTAAACTACGATCATCCTTATCTAAATGGCAGTGAACTAGATTACTTCTGTTCTCATCCATTTTTTTACTAATCAAAATAATGGAAGCAGATATTTTTTTATTGGGTTGACTCACTAGTTTTGCTTCAACACGTTGACCAATGGATAGATACTCTAGATCTTTCTCAAATACTTTAAGTGATAAATGCAAGTCGGTTGGATTGACTAATTCAAACAAAACATCTGATGGATTTACGTATTTTCCAATATTGACTTTTACATCAGATACATAACCATTTATTGGAGAATAAATTGGAATTTCATTTTGAATGCCTTTAGTTAAAAGTACTTTGGTTTGAATCCTAATTAAACTTAGCTTAGATTGTAGTCCTTGCTCCTGAATTTTTAAAGACTCAAACTGCGACTGTGCTTGCTCTAATAGTTTATCACTACTTGTTTTATTTGCATTGAGCTCTTTCTGTCTATTAAACTCTTTTTCTGCATATTGAACCCGGTTATGAACATCTAGATAATCTTGCTGCAATTGTACCAAAGATGGATCTTCTATAATTGCAATAACCTCTCCTTTTTTTACATGCATACCAGGAAGGAGGTGGGTTGACTTTAAATACCCACCCAAAGGAAAACTAACTGAAATCATATTTTGTGGTGGAACATCAATTACACCGTTTACTTCCAAATACCAAGGCAGATTTCCGTTTGTAATTTTTGCTGATTCTAGTGCTGCATTCTTCCACTGAGCTGAGGTAAACGTTACAACAGATGTTTCTTGTACAGATACTTCAGAATCTGCATCAGATACCTTTTGCTTACAGGCGAAAAAAGTAAAGAGGATTGTATATAATAAAATGTGTCTCATATTTTAATTATTTGGATGAATAAAAAATATCAAGCGCAGCTAGTATCTCATTCCATTGCTGCACAGATTGAAGATAATCGCGCTGAATTCCAATTGCCTGTTGCATTATAAGGAGCCATTCTACATAGCTTACACTACCTTTTGCAACCTGTTCACGCATAGCAGCAATTAAGAGATTTGACTTAGGGATAGCTTCTTTTTCAAAATAACCCAATGTTCGCTGTAGCTTTCCAATTTGTTCAGCAATTTGGTTAATTTGTTTTTGCTGCTCAATGTAAGCAGATTCATAAGCTAATCGATTTGATTCAATATCTAACTTGCTGCTTTCTACTCTTGCTTTGTTGGCTTTATTAAAAAGAGGAAACTGAACACCAAGTGTTGCAGAAGAAAAGCGCACAGTTGGACCAAAAAATTTATCAACCCCTTGTACTGTTTGGGGGCCAATAATTGATTGATTGAAATATCCAATACTAACTCTAGGTGTAGATTTCACTTTATTCGCTGAAAGTTCATTTTGTGCAACTTCAATTTGTTGTTCAATCATAGCTAATAATGGATGTAATTTAGCTGAAGAACTATCTGGAAGTAATTCTACTATTCTTCTAGCACTTTTATCAGCTGGTTCATATACATTTTTAACTTGTAGTAATCGCAGCCATTCAAACTGTAAAGTTTTATAATCAGCATCTATTTCTTGTATCTGATTTTTTACTTGAATTTGCTGTAATTCTGCTGTTGTTAACTCTAACAAATTAGCTTCACCTACCTTCATGCGAGTTTGTTGGCGTTTTAACCAGTCGTCATATAAACTGTCTGAAATAATCAACAATTTTTTTCTCTCTTTCATTAGTAGCAAAGAATAATACAAATGCTTAACCCCTTGCCTTAATTGTGCTTCATCTAATTTAGTTTTATACTCTTGTAAAGTGGTAAGCGACTTTAAAAGTTGTTCATTTCGTTTATATACAACTGGAAAATCAAAGCTTTGCTCAATACCTATTCTTGAGTCTTTGTAAAACAAGTTATAACTACCATATTCCACAGAAGTATTCATCCATGGCAATTCCCAAGCAGTTCCTTCCAAGGCTTTAGCTGATTTAGCTTGCATCCTTGACTGAGCAATAAGCGTATTATTTAACAATGCAGAGTCTAGAGCAGATTCTAAAGTAATTTTCCTTTGTCCATGTACATTACTAGCTAATAGATTGGTGAAAAGAACTACTAAAAGTGACACAACGAAAGGTTTTTTTTGCCCTGATTTTTTTTCAAGCCACTGATATAAAATAGGCAAAACAAACAAAGTAAGAATAGTTGCAGTAAGGAGACCGCCAATTACCACTGTAGCTAGGGGTCTTTGTACTTCTGCTCCAGATCCATTGCTAATTGCCATTGGAAGGAACCCGAATGAAGCCACCATTGCTGTCATTAATACTGGCCTTAATCTACTAATACAACCATGTAAAATTCTTTCGTGAACCGATTCCATTCCTGATTTTTTTAAATAATTAAACTCTGAAATCAATACAATACCATTTAAAACGGCCACTCCAAACAAAGCAATAAATCCAACTCCTGCAGAAATACTAAATGGCATATCTCTCAACCACAATGCCCAAATTCCACCAATTGCTGAGAGTGGAATTGCCGAATATATCAGTAAGCCTTGCGCAACAGATCCAAAGGCAAAGAAGAGCAACATAAAAATAAAAGCTAGAGCAAGTGGAACGGCAATCATAAGTCTTGACTTTGCAGCTTCTAAGTTTTCAAATTGTCCTCCATAAGTAATATAATACCCTGGTGGTAATTTCATTTTCTTTTGAAGCTTATTTTGAAGTTCTTCAACAACAGAAGCTATATCTCTACCACGTACATTAAATCCAACGGTTATTCTTCTTTGTGCATCTTCCCTTTGAATTTGATTAGGACCAACTTGAATATCTACCTCTGCAACTTGTTCCAATGGAATTTGCTCTCCCCTTGGTGTAGATATTAAAAGATTTTTTACATCATATAAATTATTTCTTTGCGCTTGCTTTAATCGAACAACCAGATCAAAACGACGTTCTTCTTCAAATACTTGTCCACTTATGGCTCCTGCAAAAGCAACTTGTATTGTCTTGTTAACGGATTCTATTGAAAGTCCAAACTGACTCAATGCAGTTCGATTATATTGAATAACAATTTGGGGTAAGCCAGTAACAGTTTCAACATATATATCTTTTGCTCCATTTACAGATGAAGCTATTGTGCCAACTTTTGAAGCAAAAGACGCAAGTGTATCAATATTTTCACCAAATATTTTACAAATGATATCTTGCCTACCGCCACTCATTAATTCATTAAAACGCATTTGCACAGGGAATTGAAATCCCGCAGTAACACCGGGTATATCTGCTAGAGCTTCACTCATTTTTTCGGCCAATTCATCAAAAGAACTTGCCGACGTCCACTCTTTTTTAGGCTTTAAAATTACCATCATATCAGAAGCCTCCAATGGCATTGGATCAGTTGGAATTTCACCACTTCCAATTTTTGTAACTACTTTTTCAACTTCAGGAAACTTTTCAATTAAAATGTCTGCAGTTTGCTGTGTAGCCTGAATAGTAGTTGTTAAAGAACTTCCAGTTAAAACCCTTGTGTCTACCGCAAAATCACCTTCTTCAAGCTTCGGAATGAATTCTCCTCCAAGACTGATTAGTATATAAATAGCAGAACCAAAAAAGAGTATAACAACCGCCAAAATAGCTTTACCTGAATTGAGCGCTTTTACAAGCGCAGGTCTATACCAATTTTGAAGAAATATTAGCAAGCGATCTGACCAATTTTCTTTAGTTCTTTTTGTTTTCTTTAATAGCCAGGCACTCATTACAGGCACATAGGTAATAGACAATATAAATGCTCCTATCAAGGCAAACATAACCGTCTGCGCCATAGGTCTAAACATTTTTCCTTCAATACCTTCTAAACTAAGAATAGGCAGATATACCACTAATATGATAAGTTGACCAAATATGGCAGCACCCATCATTTTTGAAGCAGATTTATTAACAACCTGATCGATTGATTTAAGCGAATCGGACTTTTCTCTTTGTCGAACATATAAAGCATGTAACACAGCCTCAACAATAATGACCGCACCATCAACTATTAAACCAAAATCTAGTGCGCCTAAACTCATTAGGTTTCCACTTACGCCAAATACATTCATCATGTAAACTGCAAACAACATTGACAAAGGAATGACAGACGCAACAATTAGTCCAGCTCGAAAATTTCCTAGAAAAATGACAAGGATAATAAGAACGATAATAGCTCCTTCGGTAAGATTATTTTTGACCGTTTCAATAGCATTATTAACCATTTTAGTCCTATCAAGAAAAGCCTCCACAACAACCCCCTCAGGCAAGGTTTTTTCTATTTGCTTCATTTTTTCTTTCACCAACTTGATAACCTTAGAAGAGTTTTCACCTTTTAACATCATTACAATACCTCCAGCTACTTCCCCTTGGTTATTATAATTAACTGCGCCATAACGGATAGCAGTTCCTAATTGAACTTCGGCTAAGTTTTTAATTCGAACAGGCGTTCCATCAGCTAATTCTCTAACCAATATTTCCCCAATATCTTCAGCATTTTTAACCAAGCCTTCACTTCGGATGTATAAGACATTCGGACCTTTTTCAATGTAAGCACCACCTGTATTTTGGTTATTCATTTCAAGTGCTTGAAAAATATCTTGAATGGTACAACCGTATGCTTTTAACTGTTGATCATTTACTGCAACCTCATACTGTTTTAGCTTTCCGCCGAATGAACTAACATCAGCCACACCCTGCGTACCTAATAATTGCCTTCGAACAATCCAGTCTTGAATAGTTCTCAGCTCCATTGCATCGTACGCATTTTCATAACCAGGTTTAGGACGAATGACATACTGATAAATTTCTCCCAATCCAGTAGTAACTGGACCCAATTCTGGAATGCCAAGAGCTGGCGGTATTACACTTCTAATAAGAGCCAATCTTTCTCCAACCTGCTGTCGAGCCCAGTACACATCTGTTTTTTCATTAAATACAAGCGTAACCAATGAAAGTCCGAATCTTGAAAAAGACCTTTGTTCAATTATTCCAGGAACATTTCTTGTGGCTTGTTCAATCGGAAAAGTGATTTGTCGCTCAATATCCAAAGCACCTAAACTGGGCGATGAGGTAATTATTAGCACCTGATTGTTAGTGATATCGGGAACTGCATCTATTGGTAAGTTCCTAAATGAAAAAACACCCATCCCAATCCATGTGAGAATAAAGAACAAAACCAGCCATTTTCTTTCTAAGAAGAAGCCAATTACTTTTGAAAGTATCATCTTGTTTGGTATAAATAGTTTTATTACTTACTTCAATTAACAAGTAAGCTACAAATTGAAAGAGATCAATAAAAAGATGCTAAACCAATCGTGGTGGCTGCCAAATATCTGTAGAATAGAATGAAGGAAATGATTGCTGGAAAAAAACCTGTTGCTGAATTCCAATAAAAGTCACTGGAACTTCTATAGCAAACAACTGATTGGTTGGCTCAACCGAAATAGAACCAACAAATGAAAATACCTGTGTTTTAAAAGGTAATTGCATATCTCGTTGGTAATCTTCATCAATTTCATTACCACTTAAATAGTGCAATACAAAAAAACTTTTTAAAGAAATAGAAGGGTCTTCTTGTTTGTGTTCAAAGTAATGCGCAACAAAAACAGGCAGCTTTAGGAGCTGGTATAACTCTGTTTGAGAAAACAACATTAAACAAAGACACACTGTTGATAAAAAACGCTTCATTGTATTCAAAGTTAATGCCTTTTAAACGAGATAAGTATGTTTCAAAAAATTGTTAAATCAGACTCCGAAAAGAGGAAACAAGGAAAACCAATTTTATCTACCTAGTTGATATTGTGCCACTTATGCAATTCTACTACATAAAAAAGTGATTAAAATAGCCTAAATACTAAACGAAACCCTCAGAAACCCTTGATTTTTAGTTAATTTTGTAGTATATCTTATTGGATAAAACCGTTCATATCATGAAAAGAAAACTCTTATTGATAGCTTTTTTTGCAGGAATACTCTTTTCATGCAATAATAAAGAAGTACAACCCCCCGAACCAGATCCAGAGCCTCCAATTATTGTTGGTAACTCGAGCGACTTCAGAGATACAACTAGAATTCAACAAGGAACTGTAACAATTACTCATAGTAGAACATCACATTGTTTTCCCAGTAATGAGATATTCGCCTTTTCTGCAACTGCCACAGGCGTTCCTTCAAATGCGAGATTTGTATGGACTTTTGGAGATGGAACTACGCAAACTGGCACTGATGTAAGAATTATGTACCGTGAGCCAGGAAACTATACTGTTATCTTAGAAGTAAGAACTGCAAATAACCAACTCCTTCAAAAGCTAGCAACCAATATCCAAGCATGGGGACAACAAGTAAGTCCACATGCAGCCTTCTCAGTACAGGTTTTCGATGTAAACTTTCCGGCAAATAAATCATTTACCAGCAGAAGCTCTGTACCCACAGGCACAATCACTAATTATTTCTGGGATTGGGGCGATGGTACTACTTCAACAACTGCCGTACCGTTTGCACAAAAAAATTATCCTCCTGTTCCCGAAGCTAGGGTGTATCAAGTTCAACACATTGTGACTGCAAACTCTGGCTGTAGAGACACAGCTATTGTTCCTGTCTCTGTTGAAGCTGTTTATAATATTTCTGGCGACTTTGAAGCAACTCGCTTTGATGGTTGCACCAATGAATATTTCATCTTCACGCCTACTGCTGTTGGAGTACCTGCCGGTGCGGTTTATCATTGGGATTTTGGTGATGCTACAGGATTTGCTACAGGTAATCCCATTAGGAAATCTTTCACCTATCAAAACGATTACGATGTAAAAATGTGGATTACTTTAAGGGGAAAAGAAATCTACAGAACACATAGATGGGTGCGAGCATTTGGACAAAATATTCGTCCGAAAGCATTGATCTTAAGAAATGTAATTAGTAGTACTGCTACTACAGAAAGATGGGCTTTCTACAGCCAGTCTAATATTCCACACGGATTTATTATAGGTTATAGATGGGATCTTGGCAATGGCATTATCAACGACGATTTTAATACCTATGTTGAAAGAGAGTTTATAAAAGAAGTCACACCTCGCACTTACCCAGTAAGTTTAATTGTAACAAGCAATACAGGATGTAGAGACACAGCAACTGTTTTTGTAACAATACCACCTCGATAAAAACGAGTCAAAAATGAATAGGTTACTATCATATTTGGTCGTTGTAAGCGCATGGTTGTTCTTGATGCAATCTTGTCAAAAAGGTGCAGAATTACCTGAGACTTCTATTGAAATACCCGATTTCAGTGCCGACTCAAGTAGTACTACAACTCAACGTGGCGATACTACTGTAGTAAGATTCAGTAATCTAACTATCAGTTACTTCAAAACAAACCACTGTTTTCCTAGCACTGAACAATTTACGTTTCGTGTTTCAAGCACTACTATTCCATCTTCTGCAACTTATAAATGGAGAATGGGTGATGGAAATGAAAAAACAGGTGCATTAGTCACGCATACTTATAATTTATCTTCTCAATTTGTAGTGCGATTAGACGTTATAATTAATGGGACCACTCAAGTTTCAGTAGGTGTTCCCATTAGAGCTTGGGGTGATCAAATACGACCTATTGCAATTTTTTCACACAAGTTTGACTTTGCTAGTAATGTAAACTATGTAACGTTTAATAGCGCCTCTTCTATCAACAGAGGTTCAATAGTAAATTATTTCTGGGATTGGGGAGATGGCACAACTAGAAGTACTGCGGTAGGATTAGTAAGACATGAATTTCCAAAATCACCTGTAGACAAAGTGTATAATGTACGGCTGAGAATAACTGCAAATTCAGGGTGTACACACGATACAGTAATGCCTGTTACCATTTTAGCAGACTACCCAATTACGGGAGGATTTAGTGCAGTTGCGCAAAATCCATGTACAGATGAAGAGTTTACATTTACAGCCCAGGCAACCAATGTTCCTACTGGTTCAATTTATGTTTGGGATTTCTCAGATGGCGAAGGAACTAAAACCGGAAATCCAGTAAAACACCGCTATAGATTTATGAATGACTATGATGTCATCATGTCAATTTATTTGGATGGTCGTTTGATTTATAGGAGAAACCAAATGGTCAGTGCAAAAGGCCCTAACCCACGACCTAGAGCACGTTTCCAAGAAACATTAGTAAGTGAAACTGCTACTACTATGCGCTGGTCATTTAATAGCCAATCAACTATTCCTTATGGAGGTATTGACGGATTTAGATGGGATTTTGGAAATGGAATAGTTAATGACGATTACAATAGTTTTATTGAAACAACTTATCAGAAAGAAGCTACTGATAAATCATATGCAGTTCGACTTATAGTAAGAGGTAATGGTTGTGCAGATACAACTGTAAAAACTATTTTTATACCACGCCGATAGTTCTATTTTACTATCTTGTTATTCATTATTGGGCATAACCGCTGATATAAAATGGAATAACATGGAGCAACATAGGTTGTTGCAAAAACAAATTCAAAAATTACTTCCACCAAATTTTCATGTGGATGATGCTTTCAAAATTTTTTTGGAAGCAGTTTCTGATACTTATCAAATATTCGAAAGAGATAAACAGCTATCTGATAATGCCTTTGATATAAGTGAGCGAGAGTATAAATCAATCTTAGAAAATCTTAGTGCTGAGTATGCTGAAAAAAAGAAAGCAATTGATAGAGTTACACAACTGATTAAGAAGGTTGATCCAGAATTTACATTCAAAAGAGAGGAATCCGATAGTGATCTGGATACCATCCTATCTTTTCTTGAAAATAGACTTGAAAAAATTATTCAGCTTGAGAGAGAATTGCAAAAAAATGAAGAGCGGTTTAAATTGGCTATTGAGGGATCTAGTGATGGTATTTGGGACTTTGATCTTATAGAGCAAAAATTATTTTTATCAGATCACTTATTAGTACTCATTGGACAAACACCAAAAGATAAAATCCCATTAATTGAACAACTATTTGAATGGATTCATCCAGATGATGTTGAAATTTCCAAACAAACATTTATAAATCATATCAAGTCAAAAGTCCCTATTGAATTAATAGTTAGAGTAAAAAATAAGCTAGGATACTATAAATACTTTTTGATTCGCGGAAATTCAATATGGAATGATTCAGATATAGCGCTTAGAACAGCAGGATCACTAACCGACTTTACTGAAAGGATATTATTACAAGAAGAACAACGATTAACAAATGAAGTAGCCGAAGTAGGCTCATGGCAAATGAGTTTAGATGGTCATCAACTTCATTTTTCTACTTTAACAAAAAAAATATTTGAATGCAATGAAACTGTGTCAATTGATGCCGGTTACCTTTTGAGCCTTTTACAAGAAGATAACAGACCTATTTTAAAAGATGCAATAGCAAATTGTATTGAGAACCAAAAACCTTTTGATCTAGAGCTTCAATGCAAAAGTTCAAATAAAACCAATAAGTGGGTTCGACTAAAAGCAGAGGTGTTATGGGAAAATAAAACTCCTGTAAAAATTTTTGGAATAGCTAGGAATATCACCGAAAGAAAAAATTTAGAGGCAAGCTTATTATCATCTGAACAAAATTTGAGGGGTATTCTAGATAGTACAGATACAGGCTATGTTTTATTAGATAACAATTTTCAGATCATACATATCAATAAAGCTTTAATAAATTTTGCTGAAAGCAATAGCGGGATGATACCCGATTTGTTAGAACCAAAAAATTACTATCTAAATGCTCTTCCTGAAACAAGAAGGGAAGTCGTTGAAAAACATTTAAAAAATGTACTTGCAGGAAATTCAATTTCCTACGAGGTCTCTTATCCTCAAAAAGATGGAAGTGTTAAAAACTATTTATCTAAACTTTTTCCAATTGCGTTTCGAAATAATACATCAAATGGGATTCTGATATCAATTCAGGATATAACACAAATCAAGAAAGCAGAAGCCGCTTTAAGAAACAGTGAAGAAAGGTTTAGGTCTCTCGTGTCGAATATATCAGATTTAATATTGCTTATAAACAAAGACGGAATAATTCTATATCAATCAGACTCTGTAGAAAAAATATTGGGATACTCTTCAGATTATAGCATTGGAAAAAATATTCAAGATTTCATTCACCCCGATGACTTTAACAGATCTATTGAATTTTTTTGGAATAGCTTGAACTTATCTGGTACTAGTCAGTTTTTTGAAACAAGGTTGCTGCATAAAAATGGAAACTATATTTACGTAGAAGCGCAAGGAAACAATCAATGGAGAAATCCATCTATTGAAGCAATTATTGTAGTTGCAAGGAATATCACCGAAAGAAAAATGGTTGAACAAGAATTGCAAAATAAAAGCAAACTACTTGAAGCAACTGCACAAGTTTCAATACAATTAGCCACTGATAAACACTGGTTAGATGTTCTTAAACCTGCCATGGGTGAAATAGGAAAAGCTATAAAAGCCGATAGAGTTTATTTGTTTGAGAATACAACTGACGCAGAAACTGGAGAGCGATTTAGTTTTCAAGTTTTAGAATGGACTTCAAAAGAAGAGTTTAAGCAAATTGACAATGAAGTTTTACAATATTTACCGATAAATGTATTTTCTCCATTTTTTACACCGCTATTAAATAATCAACCTTTTGTTGCTCATACAACAGAAATGGAAGATGGGCCAGGTAAAGATTTACTATTAAAACAAGATATTGAATCAATTATATTACTACCAATATTTGTAAATAAAGAATTTCACGGGTTAATAGGCATAGATGCTTGTATTAAAAGAAGAGAATGGACAAATGATGAAATCTCTGTTCTTCAATTGCTAGCAAAAACAATTGGAAATTCATTTGAAAACAAACAATATAAAATCGAGCTTGAAACAAGCAATCAGCGCTATATCCAAGTAAGTAAAGCTACTTCTGATGCTATATGGGAAATTGATCTGGTTGAGAAAAACAACCTGCATTGGAGTAGCGGCTACGAAAAACTTTTTGGCCATACAATCTCTAATAAACCGCTTGATTTAAAAGATTGGTATAATAAAATACATCCAACCGAAAGAGATGAGATTTATAATAGCCTACTGATGTTTATTGAACAAAAAACGGAACAATATTGGTTTGCAGAATATAGGTACAAAAAAGCAGATAATACTTACTCATATGTGATTGACAGAGGTTTATTAATTTTTGATGAAAACCATACGCCAGTAAAAATGGTTGGAGCAATGCAAGATGTTACTGCTCAAAAAAAACAATCCATCGAAAAAGAATTAATCCTTCAAGTATCTGCTATTACTGCACAACAAGAAAGTGTAGAAACAGGTCTAACACAAACCATAGAAGAAGTAGGAAAGTACTTAGATGCAAATGAAGGCATAGGGTGGCTTACAAACATAGATGAAACAGCTTTGGTTGTAAAGTCAGAATGGAATCGCGATAGATCTTTAGGCTCATCAATAAATTATTCTATTTTATTTGAAGAGAGTCATTCAATTATTCATGAATGTTGGAAAAAGAAAAGGATAATTTTCAATTCTATTCAAGATACACAGGGAAAAGAAGTAAAAAATAAGTATAGCTACAATCTAGCCATTCCAATTTTCCATGCTGAAAAAGTTATTGCGGTTATTCTATTTTGTTTTGAAAATGAACCCTCCTTTAATCTTAACGAGTCTGATTCATTTTTAAAAGAAATTGCATCGCAAATTGGAGAAAGCATTCAAAGTAAAAAAATTGAAGAAGAGCTAAATCATTTTTTCAATATCTCGCCAGATTTATTATGCATTATTGGTCCTGACGGATTTTTTAAGAAAGTTAATCCTGCATTTAGAGATTTACTGGGCTACTCCGATAAAGATCTTTTAAAAAATCCTTTTACTGAGTGGGTACATAAAGAGGATTTAAACAGAACCCGACAAGCATTAATTATACCTTCAGAAAAGCAAGAGACGAGTTATATAGAAAATAGAATGATTGCTAGCAATGGCGAGCTAAAATGGCTGGCATGGACAGCAATTTTTGATATTGAAACAGAGCTAAGATATGCAGTTGCAAAAGACATTACTGAAAAAATAAAACTTTCTGAGATATTAGATAAAGAGAGAAGTACTAAAATTAATGAAGTTACAAATGCAGCATTAACAGCCCAAGAAAATGAACGACAAGAACTAGGAAGAGAGTTACATGATAACATTAATCAAATACTTGTAAGCTGTAGATTATACTTAAGCCTCATTAAAATTACAGAACCAGAACAACTAAGCTATTTAAAACTCACAGATGGGATGATTAAGGATGCAATTAAAGAGTTGAGACAATTGTCGCATACACTTTTACCCGCTACATTATCGGATAGTAATTTGGTAAAGGCATTAGATAATATTTTTCAAACAGCAAGTAAAAGCGGTATTTTAGAAGTGGCTAAAGATTTCAGTAGGTTTAATCAAAATAATTTATCAGACCACATTAAGCTAAATATTTATAGGATTATTCAGGAGCAATTCAATAATATTTTAAAGCATGCAAAAGCATCTCGTGTTTATGTAAGACTAGCTAATAATAAAGAAACAATTGAACTTGAAATAAGCGACAACGGTGTTGGTGCAGAGCTTGAAAAATCAATTAAAGGTGTTGGAATTACAAATATTAGATCTAGAGTAAGCCTATTCTCTGGAGAAGTACATATTAGTACTTCCCCAGGAGATGGATTTAATTTAAAAGTTATTCTTCATGATTACACCTAGCCAGCTTATACCCACTCCAATAAATTTTGGAAAGTAGGCTCATCAATAATTTCATCTGCATGATGATTGAGTAATTCATTGGAAGAACAAAAGGCAATACCCATTCCAGCTTCTTTTACCATACACAAATCATTTGCGCTATCACCTATAGCAATGGTATTTTTTATTTGAATCTGGTGCTTACTACACAAGCTCAATACCGCATTTGTTTTACATAAAGGATGCCTACAAATACTATTCGATTGGTTGAAAAAGAAAGACGGTATCTTAACCTCACCAGTACAGATTCCTTTAGAAAACTCTAACTCATTCGATAAAGAAAAGTCCATTCCTAATTTATTTTTGATATGTCGAGTTACACAATCATAACTATCTGAAATAATACCAACTAAATATCCCCTTGATTTCAACTCAGTAATAATAAGTTTAGCATCATCTACAATGGGAATATTATCCGCAATTTTAATGACTTCTTCAATACTTCTCCCTTTAAGTAATGTTGCAATTTTTTTGGTCAAAACTATCGTGTCTTGTTCTGATGATCTTAACTCCATTAATTCAGACTTAAACCCAAATTCAGCCGCACATGTATCGATAAATCTTCCACGAAGCAAGGTGTTGTCCATATCGAAAACAACCATCTTCTCAAATTGCTTCTGATGGGTTTCCAAAGCCAATTCCATTTGTGAACGGATTACTTGTAAGACACCAAATTCTTCAAAATTATAATGCTGATTATTAGATAGTGCTGCTTTTGCTATAATTGTTTGAGCCACTTCTTTACTCATTTTTCCTAGAGCATGCCAAGGTTTACTGTTGTTTTCTATATACCCTATTTCCACTTCTTTAACACGATGCTTATTCAAATGCATATCTATTAAAATACCAATATCTACACCATAATCGTCTCTAAAGTCAAGTGTTTGAAGCAGCGATTTTTTGCCTGCAATCATACCGCTTAAGGGTTGTGAAAAGGCAGTGAGCTCTGGAAAGAATATGCTTAATAGAGGTTTTGCTACCAGCTCGGTTACTCTTCCAGCATTTCTACTAAATGTTGCTTTAACAAAATCGGCCTCGTCTTGCAATAACGGATCCGATAATAATTTAACGGTATAGTGAGGATAGGGATGTATATCGCCATCTAAGAAAACAACTAATTCATTTTTAGCAAACATAATACCCTCTTTCATAGATGCACCTTTGCCAAGTTTTGTACTCGATACTACTTTGGCACCAGCTTGCTCTGCAAAAGCAACTGTTTGATCAAGCGACTGATCATCTACAACCAAAACTTCGGAAACATTTGGTTGAGACTTTGCAAAAGCAACAACATTAGCAATTTGTTCCTGCTCATTCAAAGTAGGAATGATAACACTAATCATAATAACATGTTTTAAGGTGTATGAGGAAAATACCTCAGTCAATTCCAGATTGGAAAAAAGAAAAAAATTAAAACTGCTTGAAGTTACTAGCAATATTATGGGTTGCAAATCCGCTTATAAAGATTAACATTTAGGCAATGAATAAGACTCACAAACATAAGGTAGGATATAAGTTATCACTTCTAGCTATAAATGACAATTCAACAATATCAGATTCCTACTTTTGCAATATGTCTATTGTGCATCTTCAAATTCAACCAGAACAGCTCCCAAGCATTGAGCATATTGACTGGAAAACTATTGATAAGAGATATCAAACTGTTGCAAAACTGGTTTTGGCAACATATGCGATTCTTATATTGAGCGGAATTGTACTTGTATTTTTTTTAGCAGATAAGATGCAGACAAATAGCTGGTATTTGAGTGCTGGAATAGCATATTTAGTTTTGGTAGCACTTGGATTTATTTTAACAAAAAAGGACATACAAAATAGAGCGTATGCTATTAGAGAGCGTGATTTATTATTCAGAAGAGGCTGGTGGAAACAAACCATTCAAGCAGTTACTTATAATAAAATACAGCATGTGTCAATTAACAAAGGACCCTATGAAAGAATCTTTAAGCTTGCAACTATCAAAATATACACGGCAGGTAGTTCCTTTTCAGATATAAAAATAACTGGACTTCAAGAGGATATAGCAGAGCAAATCAAAACTTTCATTCTTCAGCAAAATGCAGCATCAGAACAACTATAGTTTTTTTGAAACACCTCAAAAGCAGTCACCAGCATTGTTTTTGCATTTATTTTGGAAGATTGTGCGACATAGCTCATCCTTCTTACTAGTTTTTGTTGTTGCTTATTTCTTTTTACCTGAAAAAGAAGATGCCGTAATTAGCCGTGAAAAATTATTACTTTTTCAAGCATTGGGTGCTTTTGGCGGAATGATTCTAATGCATATTCCTAAAATTATTGGCTATTTTTTTCATCGCTATTGGATTCATAACAACGAATTGGTTGTTCGAACGGGGATTCTTTCAAAAAGTTTAATTGTAATACCAATCGATAAAATTCAAAGCATTCATCTGTCTCAAAATTTTTTACATAAAGTCACGAATACCTGTTCAATAAAAGTAGATACCGCGGGATCTGAGTCGTCTGAAATGGCTTTAGATGCTGTACAAATTAGTAAGGCAGAATTGCTGAGAGATATTCTAACGAAACATTCAGCTAATAAATTAATTGATGAAGATTCACCTGCAATAACAACAAAACAAACCCAAAGTCTTGCCCTGTATCCGTTCGATTTGCTCAAGCTTGCCATATCCGAAAACCATCTGAAAACAGCTGCACTCATCATTCTTTTTGTAATTGGAAAAATGCAGGATGCCAAGGAGTTTCTTAAAATTGATAGCTATGGGTATGCAGAAAAGGCTGGAACAGAAGTAGCTAACTCTACTTCAACTCTTATATGGGCTTTATTTTGGACTGCTTTGATTACATTTTTGATATCTGCTATTCGTGTACTCATTCGCTATTACCAATTTCAAGTTAGCATAGAGCCTACTGGATTTCATATAAAATGGGGTTTAACAGAAGTAAAACAAAAATCTATACGCTTTGAAAAAGTTGCTTTAATTGAATGGCATGCAAATTTTTTTCGAAAATCTCTTGACATGAGTTTGATTCATTTAAGAACATTAACTGATAATGGAGAAGAAGATACGCAGATTCAAATTCCACTAACACAAAAAAAGCAAATCAATCAACTCATCCATCAATTTTTTACTGCTAGCCCACTTTTAACTGCTGCAAAAAAGAACATTCACCATTCGTATTTTCTGTTTCAAAGTATTTTCATAGGTATTCCTATTGCGCTCATTCTTTCAGGTATTGGTGCAATTTGGCTTTCTTGGAATGCATTCATTATTGGAGCTGTTTTTATTCTGTACTTTTCTATCACAAAATGGGTGTTTCTCAGGAAAACCTCTTTTGCATATACTAGGGAGGGAATAGAAATTTCAAAAGGGATATGGGGAATTCGTCACCAGTTGCTTCAATGGAAACATATTCAATTTGTTTCCATAAAAAGTTCTCCCTTTCAGCGCAAAAGAAAACTTTGCACTTTACAACTGCACACTGGTACAGAGGATATTGTGATTCCCTTTATTACCGAAAATGAAGGCAGGTTTATAATGGATTATGCACTCACAAAACAGTCTTTCATGAGTCAGCTTAACTCTTTAGAAGAAGAAATATACCAATCAAACCAAAGGCTCTCCAGATAATAGCACCTGCCATGCATCTGTAATTGCACCATTATCTAAAAGTTGTGCAGCCAGCTTATGTAATTCACTTTCCATTTCCTCAGGATTCAATGAATAGTATTGCACTATATGCTTCACATGATCGTGTTCAAAAGCTGGATCAACTTCTGGAAACTGATGCACATTAGCCAGCATACCTAAATGATTTCCTGTGAGTATTTTGCTGTTTTTGATAGTTTGAGGTAATTGATCTATTCCAATTCCTAATTGAGTATTGGGCTTTGGCACTTTAAACATAGAAGCAGTTGTTGCTCTGCTGTACCAGTCGCCACCCATTCTCGCAACCCAATCGGTTTTCGTTTGATCAATCATACTCCCGTCCTTATTCAGAATAGATTCATCAACATGCATACATAATACTTCTACCAAAACCAACTGACCAGCTCCGCCTTCTTCACCCAAACTAATGATATCGCGCACTTTGCATTCCATTTTAACACGAGCTTGTTTCACCATAGGCACGCGTACTTTAGTAGCAGGTTCAGCATCAAAACCTGCTTTTATGAACTCATTCACGCCTTTAGCATATTCACAACTCGATAAACTCATTTGTTGCACCATGCTATAGTCACAAATATGTACCACACATTCGGGCACTTCGCGAATATTGTCTAAAGTATGTTTGGTAGATCCATCTCTCGCTCTTCTACTAGGTGAAAACACAAGTATGGACGGGTTAGAAGAAAATAAGTTAAAGAAGCTAAACGGACTAAGATTTACATTCCCTTCAGCATCTTGTGTACTTACAAATGCAATTGGGCGAGGAGCAACAGCATGTTGCAGCCAAGCCTGCTTTTGCATAGTATTTAAAGAAGCGAGCTCTATTAACATAGTTTATAATTGTTCTACAGCAATCATACTAATTTCTACATTCACCCCTCTTGGTAATCCTTTAACTGCCACAGTTTCCCTTGCCGGATAATCGCCAGAAAAAAAACTGCCATATACTTCATTCACTTCAGCAAAAAGCGACATATCACTTAAAAAAATACTCGTCTTTACAACATGCTCAAAAGTGAGATGGGCTTCTTTCAAAATGGCTTCTAAATTCAACATTACTTGTCTTGCCTCATCTTTTACACCCGACTGAATCAGTTCACCAGTTGCTGCTACAAAAGCTACTTGACCACTAATGAATAAAAAACCATTTGCCTTTACTGCTTGGTTATACGGACCAATTGGAGCTGGCGCTTTTGAAGTTTGAATTATTTGTTTAGACATATCTTTCAATTGAATGAGCAAATTGCTGCATTTCATCCATTCAACCAACCTAAATTTGCATTTCAATCATTTGTTCTCATGTTAATTGCAGCTAGAGGAAACGAAACACATAAAATTGCTTGGCAGAAAAAAACAGTTCCGGCATCAGTTGAAGTTATTTGGAATCCTAATCCAAGTGTTTCTGCTGATGCATACTTTGATTTTTTGTGGGAGACGGAAGGCGCTTACTTTCAGCCTACAAACCAAACACCTGTATTTGTGCATGCTGTACTTGAAACTACAGCAAGTATGCAAGCTAACTTTATAAGATTTTGTGCTTGGCCAGGATTTTTTGAAAGATCACTGCTAGAAATTGCAGCAAAAAATGACAGACTTTCTAATGAAGGCGAACTCATTTTAGAAGCACTTAGTTGGGATTTTCAACTGGTGCCAGATCAAATAGGATTCGTTAGTCCACGTGTTATCAGCATGATTATCAATGAAGCATACTTTGCGTTGGGAGAAAAAGTAAGCAGTAAAGAAGAAATTGATATTGCCATGCAATTAGGAACGAATTACCCAAAAGGACCCTTTGAATGGGCTGCCGAAATTGGTCTTTTACAGATTTACCAACTCCTACAACATTTATGGAAAGCCGAAGGAGAAAGGTATGCGCCTGCTCAAATGTTGGTCGATGAAGTTAAAAGTCTTACTTCATGAGCGATCTTCAATTGTTACATATAGATACATCCACCGACCTAGGATCTGTTGCTTTTAGCAAGGGCAATTCAATCATTGACTGTATCACCAATCCTCAACCAAAAGATCATGGAAGTTTTTTGCAGCCAGCTATTCAAAAGCTTATGCAAACATGCAACTTTACTGGAAATCAACTAGATGCAATTGTTGTTGCAGAAGGACCAGGTAGCTATACCGGCTTACGTGTAGCAATGGCATCTGCCAAGGGATTAGCATTTGCTTGGGGCAAACCCTTGATTACTGTTTCTACTTTGGGCTTAATGACACAGGCTGCAATTCGACAAAATGCCAATTTCAACTATTGGATACCCATGATTGATGCGAGAAGAATGGAAGTTTTTACAGCCGTTTTTGATGCCACTGGTCACGAAGTACTTTCATCTAACGCATTGATTTTAAATGAGTCAAGTTATATCGAATGGTTGCAGAGAGGCTCTTGTTGTTTTTTTGGCTCAGGTAGTTCTAAATGGAAATCGATTTGCAAGGATAAAAACGCAGCATTTATTGATGTTTCTTTTAATGCTGGCGATATGTTGAATATTGCTTTGTATAAGTGGGAGAAGAAGCTTTTTAGTAAGCTTGAATCTGTTGTGCCCAATTATGGGAAAGAATTTTATAGTACTGCTCAAAAGCCGAAATAATCAATAGTTACAAGTAATTTTGCGTAACTTTAACGACTCATTCATTTTCGCCCCCCAAAATGAACAACATGACACAGGCTTTGACCCATTCCATACAACTGACAGGACAAGGTGAAAGTATAAAGGTCGACTTTTTGCACACGAAAAAAGCCTCACTGATACTACGCGCTATTAACCATCCATTGCGACAGCAAATGATTAAGCTATTGGATGAACACAGTAAAATGACTGTTACTGAAATCTACATCAAACTAAGATTAGAGCAATCGGTAGCTTCTCAGCATTTAGCAATTTTACGCAGAGCAGGCATTGTACAAACTTCAAGAGATGGAAAATTTATTTTCTATGGCTTAAGCTATCCACGTTTGCGCGAAATAATAACATTCATTGAGCAGCTTGTCTCCTAAGTCTTTTTTACCAGTTCCATAACTACTCCCCGTTAGGAGCTTTGTATATTTGCACAAATTTCCATTCATGCATATACAACAATTGTATACCAGCTGTTTAAGTGAAGCTGCTTATTATATTGAAAGCAATGGTGTTGCTGCCATTATAGATCCTCTTCGCGATATTGATGCATACCTTTCTCTTGCATCACAAAGAAATGCTCGCATTGAATATATTTTTGAAACACATTTTCATGCCGACTTCGTAAGTGGTCACCTAGACTTAGCCGCTGCAACAGGTGCACCAATTGTATACGGACCAAATACAGTTACTTCATTTCCAATTCATTTAGCAAAAGATGGTGAAGTGTTTCAATTAGGCGATATCACAATTACGGTATTGCATACACCAGGTCATACATTAGAAAGTACTTGCTACCTGCTAAAAGATAAAAATGGAAAAGAACATGCGTTATTCACTGGAGATACATTATTTATTGGAGATGTTGGTAGACCCGACCTAGCACAAAAAGGAGCTGAAATTACCATGCAGGATTTAGCAGGCATGATGTATGAAAGTCTTCATGAAAAAATTATGCCTTTGTCAGATGATGTTTTAATCTATCCAGCACACGGAGCAGGAAGCAGTTGCGGAAAAAATTTAGGCCCTGAAACGTTTTCAACTTTGGGAGATCAAAAAAAGAACAACTATGCCTTACAAGCTTCTTCAAAAGAAGCATTCATTGAAGCAGTAACAGAAGGACTAGCTGCGCCTCCTCCCTATTTCCCAATTAATGCACAAATCAATAAAGGCGGATATGATTCTTTAGAAAACTTGCTTCAGCAAGGACTTCAACCGCTTTCTCCAAAAGAAGTGCTAGCATTAAAAGATTCAACCATTTTATTAGATACACGACACGCAACAGTATTTACACAAGGATTTGTTCCAGGAAGTATTTCTATTGGATTGGAAGGAAGATTTGCAGAATGGGCAGGCAGCTTGCTTTCTTTTGATGAACCAATAGTAGTGATTGCGGAACCAGGAAAAGAAAAAGAATCTTTTGTACGATTAGCAAGAGTTGGTTTTAGCAAGTTCAAAGGTTTCTTGAAAGGCGGATTTGAAGCTTGGCAAGAAGCTGGTTTACCAATTGATATGGTAATAGATGTTGAAGCCGATGAGTTGGCGATGGATATACCACACGATCCCAAATTGTTGATTCTAGATGTGAGAAAGCCCAATGAATTTCAAGCAGGACATATTGAAGGTGCAGAGCATTTGCCTTTAGCAGATATGACTGATCTTGGCAAACTTGGCATGATTGAAGATGACAACAACGTATATGTTCATTGCGCTGGTGGCTATAGAAGTGTAATAGCTGCTTCCATCTTGAAAAAACAAGGATTCCACAATCTACGCAATGTTTTAGGAGGATGGAATGCCATCCAATCCTTTAAAGATAAATTCACATTTGAAGTAGAAGAAGTAAAAGCTTCCTAATCAATCTTACAAAACTTGACTCAACACATACAGTGTTTTCAATGTGCCAAAGTCTTGAATATGCAACGCCATGTACTGTTGTAAATGATGCAGCAGTACTTGTCGCGTGTTTCTTTGCAATGCAACCTGATCTAAGCTTTCATAAAATGCAACATCACGAATTGCACAAAGTTGTTTAGCCGGTTCGCCATCTAAATAAAACGGATGCGATGGAATTGTGTGTAAAAAGCTGCCTTCTTTTAAATCTAACACGGGAGTTTCTCTGCTATAAGTTCCTTGAATTTGAAAACCTAATTCACTGCTCAAGTGAAGAATAAAATAGATAGGCAAATTTGCAACAACACCCATGGTTGCTCGGTCGGCTTGCTTAAGCGACATCTCCATCAACTCATACAATTCGGGATTGGCTTCGGGCTGACGAACACTGTGTAAAAGCACATCAATCATAAAAACGGCAACTGCATTTCTAACCACATCAAAGAAAAGTTGTTGGTGCATGGTATGCCATCCATATTCCTTCACCAATTGTAAAGATCTAGAGGGATTTTGGTACACCACCATTTCAAGTATAGCCCCTGGCTGAAAATACTGATTCACAACAGGCTTAACGGTTGACCCTTTTAAAGCTCCTTTGATTAAATAAGATTGCAAACCAAATAAGGAAGTATACGCTGTTACAACCACACTGGTTTCACCATACTTCACAGTTCTTAAGATAATGGCTCGTGTAGGCTGAGTAATCATATCAGCCTATGTTTATAGAGCGCCTTTAAATTGATTCAAGAAACGAACATCATTCTGCGAATAAAGTCGAAGGTCATTTACACGATATTTCAATTGACAAATTCGTTCTACTCCCATTCCAAACGCAAACCCAGTATACTTATTCGAATCAATGCCAAAATTTTCCAACACTTTTGGATGCACCATACCACTTCCTAAAATTTCAACCCAACCACTGTGCTTACAAACAGTACAACCATCGCCGCCGCAGATCAAACAACTGATATCCATTTCTGCGCTTGGTTCAGTAAAAGGAAAATAAGACGGCCTAAATCGAACTTTTGTTTCTTTTCCAAACATCTCTTGTACAAAATAGTACAAGGTTTGCTTTAAGTCAGCAAAACTCACATGCTCATCAATATACAAACCCTCTACCTGATGAAAGAAACAATGTGCACGAGCGCTGATGGTTTCATTTCTATACACCCTACCCGGGCAAATTACACGAATAGGAGGTTGTTGCGATTCCATAATACGCGCCTGAACACTACTGGTATGTGTGCGCAATAACCATGAAGGATTTTGAGAAACGTAGAAAGTATCCTGCATATCGCGTGCGGGATGATCTTCCGGTAAATTCATTGCACCGAAATTGTGCCAGTCGTCTTCAATTTCTGGACCCTCAGCTAATGCAAATCCTAGTCGTTGAAAAATGGAAACTATTTGATTCCTAACCAAACTCAACGGGTGACGAGCACCTACAGGAAAGGCATCGCCCGGTAAAGAATAGTCTAACAAAGATTCATCTGCCGCATGTTGCTGAGTTGCAGCCTGCAATGCTTCGTAGCGTGCTTCAGCAAAAGCTTTAAACTCATTAAGTATTTGTCCAAATGCTTTCTTTTGCTCAATCGGCACCTGCTTCATTTCTCCCATTACTTGCTTAACAACTCCTTTGGTACCCAAGAAACGAATACGAAAAACTTCTACGCCCGCAGCGTCTGTAGCTGTAAATGCGTTCATCTCTTCTTTATATGCCTCAATCTGTGCTAAAACTGATTCCATGCGGCGAAGATACTTGTTCTATTGACTTTTGCCTAAGTCGACCATTATTTCTGCTCCTTTAATTCAGCGAGCATTTTTTGTCCCTCTGCATCATTCACCTTCAAAAAAACAACTTGCACACGCAATCCCTTATCAGGAATAAAATAGACTTTAAGATAATAGGTCTTTCCAGGCTCTAATACATAACTATGCGAAACGGTTCTTTCTTTTAGTGTCTTTCCATCGACCTGACTAGCAAAAAAATGCTCACCAGCGGGCAATTCCTGCAAAACATACCGTTTGTTAGACAGCATAGAAACGAACTTAGTATTGACAAACAGCGTGAAAGGATTGGCAGATCCTCCAAAACCTGTTGAGCGCAAAAAATACACTTTGGCAGTTCCGGCAGATGAGGCTGTATTTCCCGTTTCCTTTACTGGCCCATCCCTATTAGCCGACTGCGATTCTTCATTTTTTACAGTAACCGTTGTGTTGGTTGAAGTGGAAGGCTTTTGAACAAAGGCAGCCCAGTCTGCTTCAGAAGAGGGATAACGACTGTATTTTTCCTTTAGTTTTTGAACTTGAGGTAAGCGATCGTCATCCTTACAATGTTGCTCAAAAATGTTAAACTGATCCCTCAGTTGTTGCCACAACTTCCAGGATGCCTGCTGGTCGATTTGCTTATCAAAAATTTGGATTTTCATCCAAACAGCGGTTGGCTGGGGCTTTGTGAAGAATTTCTCAGCTTCTTTAATATGCTCTAATGCTTCGTCCCATTTAGAGGCTTTCATGCTCATTTCTGCATCTTGCAGCTTCAACTTTCCTAAAATTTCCTGCGAAAAAACAGACTGAGTAATCAGTAAAAACACACTGCACAGCAAAATGAGGGGTTTCATGCGGTTTAAAGTTGGTATAATTAAGAGAATAGCACCAAGTTAAGGTTTTCATAGAAAATACGAAAACACCTGTCTTTTCCCTACATTTGTTCTTTCTGCAATACAATGATGGAATACAATACAGCCAGGAATCATCTGGTGATTCGTGAGTATGGCCGCTATATACAACGAATGGTAGAATACCTACTCACAATTGAAGATAGAGCCAAAAGACAGCAACAAGCCGAAATGGTGGTTGAACTGATGGGATTTTTTAACCCACAGTTAAAGACTATTGAGGACTATAAACACAAACTTTGGGATCATTTATTTGTCATCAGCAATTTTGAGCTAGATGTAGATAGTCCATATCCTAAGCCAGAGCGTGAAGTATATCAGGCCAAGCCTGAGCCATTGCCTTATCCAAAAAGACATCCGAAGTATTCACACTTAGGTAAGAATTTGGAATTAGTAATTAATCGTGCTATGGAAGAAGCTGATCCAGAGAAAAAAGCTGGATTTGCGCATGCTATTGCATACTACATGAAATTGTCGTACAGCACTTGGCACAAAGATTTGGTACACGACGATTCTATTCGTGCTGAGTTGGATAACATCACAGGTGGTGTACTTGAGTTCAGCAACACGCCATACATAAAGCATCGTGCAACGGCTGCTTTCGAACAAGACGAATATGGACGCGCGCCAAGAAGACATCAAGGCTTTGGCAATCGTGGTGGAGGGAATAACCGAAATAATAACAATCGTGGTGGAGGGAATAACCGAAACAACCGCGATAACAGAAATGGAAATGTTGGTGGCCGCGATAACCGAAATAGAAATTTCAAAAAAAGGTTTTAATAGATCAATCGAAACATTGATTTAGAAATTTATAAGGACAGTATTGCTTCGTAGGCGGTATGCATCACCATATTAAAGTGGATTTTAATTTTCCTCACATTAAGTGTATATGTTACATTGAATAATTGATCAGTTTATTGCACTCAATGTCATTTTGGAGTAGATTAAATTATTCTAATAACAAAAACTCCAAACCCCCTATCAGTATCTGTTAAAAGTTTTAACCCTGCTCGATTGGCTGAAACTCAAACCCCGTAAAACCCTCTTTAACAATTTCCTCTTTCAAAGCCTCCGAAATATGATAAAATCCACCGTAAACATCTTTTATAATCAGAATATTTTCAGTAGTCTCTTTACTTATAACTGGCCTTGTTATAAAAAGATGATATGGCCATTCAAGATTTTTTGAATAATTTAAATACTCCTCAAAAGATTTAAAAGTAACATCTAGTACTTTTGTTAGATTTTGTTGTACCTCAAATCCACTTTTTTGATAATTTAATTTTTCATTATCAAATTTTATAATATTTGTCAGCCAATAAGCATCTATATATTTTTTTTTGTAATAAAGACTTATTGGTAAAAATTGAATATTTCCATGAGAGTATTTTTCTAAAATTAATTTTAATCTATTGCTAATTGTCAATCTGTGACTACTCCCGTTAAAACTTGCTTTCATTAGATCCAAAAGTCTAGCATTAGACTTTATTTTGGGATTAGGTAGTATAACATAATCAGGTACTTCTGTAAAATGCCACTGTCCAATATACAAGGGATCCCAAATATTGATAGGGTATATTGCTGTTTCGCAAGGATAAGAATCTACTCCAGTTACAGCTTTGTTCAGTGTAGGGTAAATTTTATAAAACATTTTAAAAAGTTAGGTGATCAACATGAACGCCAGGATTTGCATCTATTGCCGCCTTTATTTTAGAAATTAATACATTGATTGCCTCTTTTGCTTTTACTGGATTCCATCCTCCATTTGGTATAGGTAGAGAATTTAAATAATCCTCAATTTTATTAGCATATGCTGTATGATTACCAGTATTTAACGCACCTTCAATTGCTTTTCCATTAACTGATGCATTATTGGGATTGAAACCAGCTCTAAATGCCATTTGCATAATTGGATGTTCTTGAACAAATTTATGGAAAGGAATTATATGGTGTCCCACTTGTGATCCAACGGCTCCGCATACTCTGCTAAATGTTGCTTGAATTAAAATCAGCCGCCATTGCTGTTTAAAATACCTAATTACAAGTACTCCAAACCCTCTATCAGTATCTGTTAGAAGTTTTAACCCTGCTCGATTGGCTGAAACTCAATACCCGTGCAGCCCGCTTCTTCTATTTCTTTTTTCAAATATTCTGAAACATAATACAAAACTCCTCCTCCTTTAACATGGTCTATAACAACCAGATGTTTACTTATTGAAATATTAAACACTAATGAAGTAATCATAGGCGGCGGGTTATCAATAGTTGCAGATTTTATATCATTATAAAACTCCTTATTGCTTTCATAATATACTATTTTGTCTTCATTAGGGGTTTTACCATGTATCTTAATAACACTCTTTTTATAGTTCACACATTCTTCATTATCAAAAGCTAAGATATTTGTAATCCAATAGCCAGTTTTTTGTTTACCTCTAAATTGCAAGTTTATAGGGATATATTGTATTTTATCATGATTGTATCTTTCGAAGATTGTTTTTAATTTGTTACTGATTGTAAGCCTGAAGCTGCTGCCAGTAAATGAAACAGACATCAAATCTGTCAACTTTGCCTTCGACTTAACTTTTGGAATTGGCATTGGAACATAGTCTGGTATTTCTTTGAAATTCCATTTCCAAATATGTAAAGGATCATCAAAATCAACGGGATATATAGCTGTTTCAGCTTGTGAGCTATCAATTCCAGTAATTTTTTCATCAAAAATTGGGTTAATTCTATAAAACATTTTTAAAATATTAAGTGACTACATGTAATACATATGAACCACAACTGCCCCATTAAAGCTGCATATCAAGTCCGTTACTTTTTGTTTTTTCTATATAATTTGTTTTCAAAGCTGAAACAAAAAGTCATTGTTTGTATTTAACAGTCTTAGAAAATTAAGCTTGCTCTAGTGGTTCAAAATCTACTCCTGTGCAACCTGCACTTTCTATTTCTGCTTTTAGCTTTTCAGAAACATAATAGCCTACACCTCCATAAACTTTCTCAAAAAATAAAAAATTATCTAGAGTCAGATTATTGACTATAACTTTTCGGATATAAATTCTCTCTGGATACTCTAACTTAAGTTTTACTTGTTCAAAGTGTTGGTAGGATGTTATTTTAATATCAAACATTTTAGTTCCTCCTAAGCTATGAACTTCAATTTTAGATTTATCATAATCAATTTTATCATTATCAAAATCCAAAATATTGGTTAACCAGTAACCCTCAACCTGTCTCCCCTTATGTTGCATCGGAAGAGATAGGTATTGTACTTTATCACAGCTATACTTTTCCAATATTATTTTAAGCTTGTTGCTAACGGTAAGCCTACCACCACTCCCCGTAAAATAAACAGACATTAAATCTGTCAACTTTGCCTTCGACTTAACTTTTGGAATTGGCATTGGAACATAGTCTGGTATTTCTTTAAAATTCCATTTCCAAATATGTAAAGGGTCATCAAAATCTACTGGATATATTGCCGTTTCCGCTTGTACCAAACTATCAGTGCCAATAACATTAGGGTCAATACATTTACTTATTCGATAAAACATTTTTAAAATATTAAGTAGTCTACATGTACACCAGGATTAGCGTCAATCGCTGCCTTTATTCTATTAATTAAATTTGAAACTGCTGTCTTTGCTTCAAGTGGATTGAAGCCTCCATTGGGTGGGTTTAATCTTATATTCTCTAAAGATGCAAAAATTTTGTCTGCATATTGAGCATGATTACCAGTATTTAGCGCACCTTCAATTGCTTTTCCATTAACTGATGCATTATTGGGATCGAAACCAGCTCTAAATGCCATTTGCATAATTAGATGTTCTTGAACAAATTTATGGAAAGGAATTATATGGTATCCCACTTGTGATCCAACGGCTCCGCATGCTCTTCTAAATGTTGCTTGAATTAAAATCAGCCGCTATTGCAATTTAAAATACATAATTACAAGTACTCCAAACCTTCTATCAGTATCTGTTAAAAAGTATTAACCCTGTTCGATTGGCTGAAACTCAATACCCGTGCAGCCAGCTTCTTCTATTTCCCTTTTAACTTTTTCTGATACATAATAACCTGCTACCCCCTCATGTATTAAATAAATCGTCAATACAGAAAATTTAATTTTTTTGTTAAGCACTAATTTGTGTATATATATAGGTAAATATCCATCCTTTTCAATATCTCTATCTTTAGAACGTAATGTTAAATGTTCTTTGTAATCATTTAAGTATATTTTAGTATAGTTATTCCACCCATCGCCTTTAAGAAATACATTACTTCTATTATAATCTACACAAACTTGATTGTCAAAACTTAGAATACTTGTAAGCCAATAACCTGAAACATACTTTTTTTTGTAGTATAAAGTGATGGGTATGAATTGTATATTATCATGACTGTTTTTTTGTAAAATCTCCTTCAACCTATTACTAATAGTAAGTCTGCAGCTACTTCCAGTAAAAGAAACAGACATCAAATCTGTTAACTTAGCTTTTGCTTTAACTTTTGGAATAGGTATTGGAATATAATCTGGGATTTTTTTAAAATCCCATTTCCAAATATGTAAAGGATCATCAAAATCAACGGGATATATAGCTGTTTCAGCTTGTGAGCTATCAATTCCAGTAATTTTTTCATCAAAAATTGGGTTAATTCTATAGAACATATTTTAAAATGTTAAGTGGTCAACATGTACACCTGGATTTGCGTCGATAGCTGCTTTAATATCATTAATCAATCCTATAACTTTCTGTTTAGCAGTTGGTGGGTCTAAATTTGGAAATTGATTTTTTATTCTCTCAAGAGCTGCAACAATTTTATTAGCATATGCTGTATGATTACCAGTATTTAACTCACCTTCAATTGCTTTTCCATTAACTGATGCATTATTGGGATCGAAACCAGCTCTAAATGCCATTTGCATAATTGGATATTCTTGAACAAATTTATGGAAAGGAATTATATGGTGTCCCACTTGTGAACCAACGGCTCCGCATGCTCTGCTAAATGTTGCTTGAATTAAAATCAGCCGCCATTGCTGTTTAAAATACCTAATTACAAGTACTCCAAACCCCCTATCAGTATCTGTTAAAAGTTTTAACCCTGTTCGATTGGCTGAAACTCAATACCCGTGCAGCCAGTTTCTTCTATTTCCCTTTTAACTTTTTCTGATACATAATAACCTGCTACCCCTTCATGTATTAAATAAATCGTCAATACAGAAAATTTTATTTTTTTGTTACGCACTAAATTGTATATATACTGCTTTTATTTATAAAATAATTCGCCATAACAAAAAGATTCACTTATAGACTCTTCGAAAATTATAAAGGACAAAAAAAACTCATAAAGAGAAAAATACTTGTGGCGCTTATTATGTTCCAGATTTGCCGGCAACTTAAAAATATAAACCTGAGAGTATCTTTCTGTAAATGAGAGTATTTGAGTTTGGGTTAAATTGATAAACCAATCTAATTCTGATGTTGAAATACAATCATAAACTTTTGACCAATTAGTTAAATCGCTATTAATTATGCTGAAAAACCTTGTTTTATCTATTTTTATAAAGTCCGAAATTTCTATTTTTCCTAGTTCATAATTTGAGTAGTTTGAATTGGGAGAATATGAATTTTTTTTATCTAAATAAAAATTATGCTTTTTTAATAATTCAAAAAAGAAAAAAAAAGTAGATTCATTTTTATTTTTGGTATTATTTAAACCACCTATATCACTTAAACAAAATGATATAGGTAGTTTAGAGTTCATATTAGTAATGTTAGATATTATTTTCATATTAGTTGATAAATCTTAATTTATAAAGAGGTATTCCATTTTTTAATATTTCTAGAGTTGGAAATGCAATGCCCGTTGTTGTATTTTGACCTGATGAAGTTGGAACAAATTTTATTATAAAGCTACCTGGTAAATCAAAATAAGCACCCTGCATTCCATTTGAAGCAGTAAATGTATTTACAGTAACTCCCAAATCATTAGCAAAATGATCAAAAAAATTTCTTGCAACAGTTGGATCAGTACTTAATTTTAAAAATGCTTGTTTACTATTCGAACCTAAAGCATCATCATGTATTAAATTAGCAATAATTCCCCCAGTTTTATCATTTATTGTTTTTAGTAATCCATTAAATGCATTAGTGGGTTGACCCGTCCTGATGCGAAATGCTTTCCCTAAACCCGTTATTTGCGCCAATGCTTTGTTATAAGCAGTACTTTAATTTAAAACTTTATTAAAAATTGTGCTTTTAGTTATAACCCCATTATAATATTGGTCATATTTTTTAAATATTATTTTCCCATTATGACAACTAAAAGTTCTTATAGTTGAGTCCCTACTAGACGAAATTCTAAAATTATAATAATCTTTAATTAAGAAGCCTGAATTGTAATTTTTTACTACACTATATATAAAAAGTGTATCATTTCTATACGAACTATCAAAATATCCAAAAAGAAATTTTCTATTATTAAAATTATTGACTGATATATTTTTTACATTAATGTTTAAATCTTTATCATAGTAAGTCCCCTTTTTTTTGAGATATTTTAGATTACAAATAGTTATCTCTTCATTTCTTGATATTCTAAATGAAAAAAGGATAAGAAAAATAAATAATACATATTTCATAGTACCTCTAATTTAATGGCCATATTTCGATATAATCAACTTTTGATACATCTGATAAACCAATTCCTGTGAATCTTTCTATTTTTCCAGAGAATTATTGTAATTAAATAAGTTCTAATTAACCTTTATCGAAAAATATTTATTTCCAATTCATTTAACAGGCTTGGCCAATCTTTTGCTTTAGAAAATGTTCCGACTATTTTCATATTTACAGCATCTAAGGTTCTTTAAAATAGTTAAAAACTAATCATATGCAACTTCTATATGTAAATACTTCTTAAAACTTTTTGAAAATAAAAAATAGCTTTGAAAAAAATCATACCGCATTGGAATTTTCATTTTAGGAAGTGGGCTTTTATTAAACATGAAAATATCATACTTTTCAATTTCTTTTTTTAATTTCATTTCTACTATGTTTATTAATCTTGACAAGTCTTTCTCACATGATGCTTCTGCTTTAAAATTTTCTGTAATAAAATTTAAAACTTTATTTAAAAATTCATCTTTCGAATAAATCATAAAGTCGTCGAAATGAATTTCCGTCAAATTATAAATACCATAAATTTTTTCTTCATCTATAATTTCGTGTATTCCATTCAAATTTTTTCCAAATCCTTTTTGCTTTAAAAAATTGAAAACATCCTTTGCGCTTAGTTCATTTTCTGTAGAGGAATAACTTATTTCATAAGTATCAAAAAGGACATAACCAGCCCAAAAAGAAAATGATAACTGTTCTGAATCTATTTTTACCAGGTTCATAATATGAAAATAATTAGTTTATTATTCTTAGTTTGTAACGGTCGCCTGATGGATAAATTATTTCAATCGTTAGCAAATGTGGAATTGAATGTGCGTCAAAATAAAAATTAAATCTGAAAGACCCTACAGCGAACCATTCACCTGGTTTGTTTGAAAAAGGAGTAATAGTTTTACCTAGATTTATAGCTAGTGTTTCAAAAAAATTGTGTGCTTGATTTGTATCAAACTTAATTAATGCTCGTGCGACGGAACGCTTCTGAAACTATCATGCATAAAATTACCAATAATTTTCCCCGTTTTACCTTTTTTTGTTTTGAGTAATCCATTAAATGCATTAGTCGGTTGACGCGTCCTAATGCCAATTGCTTTTCCGTAAACCCGTTATTTACGCCAATGCTATACTGTAAGCTGTACTATTTGCAATAAAGGAAAAACCAAAATTAGAATTTAATACCCCCTACTTTTTAATCAAGACCCAATGTAATGATTTTAACAGTATTACATTTTTGTTGATTATAAATGCATTCTCCCACAATGAAGTACGCCATAAAATAGTCATATGGCCCACTACCCTGAATAATAGGAATTAAATTATTTGCATTTTCAAAATAGTAAATATTATCATCCTCTTGAATAAAATGTTTTAAGTAAGCTAATTGTGTTTCGATAAATTTTTCAGAAATCAGAAAATCATTCGGTATAGAAACATAGTTTTCTTGTAAGAAGTTTTTAAAATGATTTTTAAAAAACTTAGTACTACACAGCTTGAAGTTAGAAAACAAAATGCTTTCTAATAAATAATTACCAAAAATTGACTCAAAATAATTTTTGGCATTTTGATTAACATATGAAATAGGGTAACCCAATTTAAATTTAGTTTTTTTTGCATGTTCAAAAACTTCTGAGTGTTCTTTGATAGTTAATTCAAATTTGCTAGCAATATATTCTATAAACCCCCAATTTCTAAATTGATTATTCGTGTATGATAAAGTAGTAAACATATCTTTATTTATTCAAATCTAAATTTGTATTCCCAATTAGTACTCAAAGAACGAATCCTTAATGTGGGGTGTCCTCCTGAAATTGGACTTGATTGTGGATAATATTCAATTCTTATTCCCGCAACGTCAAAATATAGTGCACTTCCAGATGTTGCATTTACGCCTACCCCAACATTATTAGCAAAGTCTCTAAAAAAGTTTTCAGCATCATTAGGATCATACTTTATTTTGCCAAATTCCTTAGTACTATTAGCGTCTATTTCAATTTTTTCTAAAATACCGCCTGTTTTATCCTTCAGGGTTTTCATTAGCCCTTTCAAGGCATCATCAGGTAATCTTTTAATCTTTTCTACAACAGCCCAAACTTTTTCCGCAGCTTTCTTTAAATCATATAATTCTTTTGCTATGGAAAGAGCATTAACCCATGGAACTTTTTTGGCTAATAAATGAATAACATCTAAAACTGCTTCTAAATAGTCCCCATGACTAGCATTTCGCATGGCATCTTCAATATCGCTAAAGCCAGTCATATTACCAAGAAATTTTTTGCCTGCTCTGATTCCTATTTCAAGTAATAACTCTTTAATGATTGAAGTAATAATTGGATTACTGCTAGTTATAGATTCCGAATATCCATCTACAATATTTAAGTATTCGCTATCATACATTAGCCTGTTAATATGTAGATTTAAAAAACCTATAAGATCATTGATTGGTATATTATTATAAGTCCTATTTAATGCATTATTTATTTCACTTACTCTAAGGGGATTTAAGCTCAACCACTCAGTCTGAGCTTGGTTTAATCCTAATGTTGTAATTAAATGTAGAAGTTCGGGAGTATAAATTGTTCCAATTGGCAGCATAGATGGGTCTGCAACTGACCAATAATTGGGATTCTGAAAAAGAAAATTCCAATCGAACCAATTGGGCGGTGGCGTATAACTTGAATATGGTGGAGGCGTATATCCAGAACCACTTCCACCACCAGTTCCTCCTCCACCTAAACTAGGTGGCGTAAATGAAGGTGGTGTCATTATTCCAGAAAAAAATGAACCGCCATTACTACTACCGCCTGAAGAAGGATTTGGATTTGCAACTACTACAACTTCTGGTAAACAGGGTGTTTTAAATACTAGAAAAATTGGCCAACCACTAAACTCAATTACATAAATGTTAACATGGTAACAACTACTTACAGGATGCGCATTAGACTCTATGCCGCCCTGAAGTCCAATAGCATTTTGGGATGTGCTTTGCCCAGTAACTTCTTTAATCCGAACATTTTTATATATACCATTTTTAAACTCGTTTGTAATTTCTTTACCGTTAATCTGTTTCTCAAAATACGAGGCTACTGCCAATGTAATATGTTTATTAACCTTTGCAGTATCATTGGGGGGGGTGGATGCTACAATCTTTTCAACATCATAGGTGGTATATGTAAACGTGCTATCATTATACTGCTGACAGTATATATATGCTTTTACTCGTTTAGTTATGGAATCTTGTAATGGTATAAAATAAAAACCAGAACTTTTATTAGCTGTTGATGAACTATTGACAACAACTTGATTACTAAAGTCTATGCCCTTTTGCGCTTGTCTGTTTCCTGGACTAATTGATGTACCAAACATGTACTCCCATTCCGGAAAACCATATCTTCTTGCATATTCAGCCAAAAATGGATGCTTAGCTTCTGTTTTTTTAATATCAGCAATAATTTGCCTTGCTTTCTCAGAAGTAGATGGACTCTCATGTAAAAAGCGATTTACCAAAACCTGATTATCAACTCTACTCAATCCTTCGTATGTGGGCGAAATAAGGTCTTTTTTATTACACCCTACTATCATGACTGAAAAAATCAAGATTATAAAAATGTAAAACTTACAAAATTGCTTCATAGAACATGATTTGAAAAATGAATGTTTTGATTATTAACTTTCTGGTTGGTGAGACTGAATTTGAAAAAAGATAAACACATTTGTTGGACAAGGCGATAATTTACCTCATTTAATGGTATCACAATAATCCGAAATGTGTATTGAAGCATTATGAAAAAATGTTACTGCAATAATAAGCAACCCTTGAAATGAAAAAACTAGGAAAAATCCTAGTTTTTTATTGGGATATTTTTTATATGCGTTTATTTCATTTAAGACTTTTATTTTTTCCAATTCAGTTCACTATAAAAATTGCATTTCAATTTTCCTTAAAATCATTGTTCATGTTGTTTTGAATTACTGATAAGTTATTCTTTGCGCCACTTATCAATTTATCCCATCGTATGTCTTTATGGAGTATTTTAAAGCAGCTTTCAGATTCAAGCATAAAAATGTTGTAAAACTTTCCAACAAAAATAACTTTTTCAAGTTCTACGAATGCTTTATCATTATTTCCAAGTTTTACCCAACAGCAAGCAGCATTCAATCTGTGTTTGACTTTCCCTTTGTTGTTATTTAGTTCAAACGCCACATTATACAATCCAATTGACTCTTCAAACATCTTCTTATGATAGAAGGAATCTGCTATTTCTGTTATCCTATCGTAACATTCATAACAAAGATTACCTTTTATTGAATCTTCATAAATTATTTGACCAGTGAGTTTACTTTTTATAGAAATGAAATTTTTTGAACTCGACTTTTCTTTTTTGAAAATATCATAGATATCAGTTGGCAAAATTTCATTTTTGTTTGTATCATTTTTTGATTGAGACAAACACAGATATGGAAAAAAACTGTAAATAAAAAATGTAATGATTACTTTCATCAAATTGTACTTGTTAGTTGAACTTAGAACACAGTAAAATTAAGCAACCCTTGAATTGAAAAAACTACGAAAAATCACAGTTTTTTATTGGGATATTTTTCGTATTCGCATATTCCTGCTGATGTTTCAATTTTTTTCGGAGAATTCTTCTAATTAACTGATTTCTAATTAACAAAATCATCTGCTCTTTTTTATTTTCGCTCCAGAATCATCGCTTATGTCAAGTTTTATTGTTCACGGAGGCAAATCGCTTAAAGGCTCTATTCTACCTCAGGGTGCAAAGAATGAAGCACTGCAAATTATTGCTGCAACGCTTTTAACTACTGAACCTGTTGTAATAGATCGCATTCCAGATATTGTTGATGTGAACCTGCTTATTCAACTTCTACGAGACATGGGCGTAACAGTTACACAAGAAGCGCCCGAACGATATCGCTTTCAAGCGAACCAAATCAATATCAGCTATATCAATACAAGTGCATTTAGAGAAAAATGCGGGCGACTTAGAGGAAGTATCATGCTTGCCGGTCCGCTTCTTGCCCGTTTTCAAGAAGCACGTATTCCACAACCTGGTGGCGATAAAATTGGGAGAAGAAGATTAGATACTCACTTACTTGGATTTGAACAACTAGGTGCATCGCTTTCTTACAATAGCAAAGAACACTATTTTGAGTTGAAAGCAAAAGAATTAAAAGGAACTTATATCTTATTGGATGAACCAAGTGTAACTGGTACAGCTAATCTTGTTATGGCAGCAGTTCTTGCAAAAGGAACAACTACTTTATACAATGCCGCATGTGAACCTTATGTACAACAACTTTGCAATATGCTGGTGAGAATGGGAGCTTCAATCAGCGGTATTGGAAGTAATTTGTTGGTTATTGAAGGGGTGCAAAGTTTATCGGGAACTACGCATACCATGCTCCCAGATATGATTGAAGTAGGTAGTTTTATTGGATTGGCCGCCATGACAAAAAGTGAAATTACAATTCAAAAAGCAGGTGTGGCGCACCTTGGACAAATACCTGATAAATTCAGACAGTTAGGCATTGAACTTACAATACAAGGAGATGATATTATTGTTCCTGCGCAAGATCAATATACAATTCAAACTTATTTAGATGGCGGCATCCTCACGGTATATGACCACCCTTGGCCAGGCTTTACACCCGATTTACTAAGCATTGTTTTGGTGGTTGCTACACAGGCTGTTGGCAGTGTCTTGATTCATCAAAAGATGTTTGAAAGCCGATTATTTTTTACAGACAAACTCATTGACATGGGTGCACAAATAATTCTATGCGATCCTCATCGTGCAACCGTTATTGGTTTGGGTAGAAAACAACCCCTGCGGGGAATTACCATGAGCAGCCCAGATATTCGTGCAGGTCAAGCACTTTTAATAGCCGCACTAAGCGCAGAAGGTAAAAGTGTAATTCAAAATATTGAACAAATCGATAGAGGTTACCAACATATTGATAAAAGATTGCAATTATTGGGCGCCGATATTGAGCGTGTAAGTAGTTAAAATGAAATAACACTTGGTGGTTCATCACATAAAATGGACTACATTTAAAGCAGTAAATTTATCTCTATGCTGCTTGCCACTCGTGCGCGTCTCGCGCTTATGATGTTCTTGAATTTTTTTGTTTGGGGTATATGGTTCGTAACCATGGGAACCTATCTCACTAAGTCGCTACAATCAACAGATTTGGAAGCTGGAATGGCATATGGTACTCAATCCTTAGGCGCCATTATTGCTCCTTTTATAGTTGGATTAATTGCAGATCGATTTTTTGCTGCACAGAAAATTTTAGGCTTCTTACATATATGTGGTGCTATATTCATGTACTTCATTGCACAACAAACTTCCTTCGATCAATTCTACCCTCTTTTATTAGGTTATATGATTGTGTATATGCCTACACTGGCCTTAGTAAATGCAATTGCTTTCAAACAAATGCAAGCACCTGAAAAGGAATTTGCCGCCATTCGTGTGTGGGGTACTATTGGTTGGATTGCTGCCGGCTTAACTATTGGCTGGTTGGCACTTGAACAAAAACAACTCTTACAACAAACTTATTTGATTGCTGCTGTTATTTCTGCAACACTTGGCTTGTACAGTTTCTCTCTTCCACATACACCAGCACCTAAAGCTGGACAAGAAGTGAAGCTAAGAGATATTGTAGGACTCGATGCATTAGAACTTCTCAAAGACAAGAATTACCTCGTATTCTTTGTAGGATCAGTTTTAATCTGCATTCCACTGGCATTTTATTACCAAGAAACCAATAAGTTTCTAAATGAAATCAATGTTCAACAAGCTGCCAGCAAAATGACATTGGGTCAAATGAGTGAAACCGCTTTCCTATTCCTTATGCCATTTTTCTTTACAAGATTAGGGGTTAAAAAAATGTTGCTTATTGGCATGTTGGCTTGGGTAGTTCGTTATCTATGCTTTGCTTGGGGAGATGCTGATCAAGGTATGGCGCTTTTATACTTGGGTATTCTTTTACATGGAATTTGTTACGACTTCTTTTTTGTAACTGGTCAAATTTATACCGATGAAAAAGCTGGCCCGCAAATTCGCTCAAGTGCACAAGGCATGATTACTTTAGCTACCTATGGTGTAGGGATGCTGGTTGGATTTCAATTTGCCGGATGGATTTCTGCACAATACACTACCGAACAAGGCCACGATTGGACCACCATTTGGTACATTCCTGCAGCCATTGCTTTAGGTGTTACAACCATTTTTGCAGTTCTTTTTCAAAATCCAAAAAATGTATCCAATGCCTGAACGTAGAAAATTTTTGCAACAAATTGGTTTGGGACTTCTTGTAGCCAATACTCCCTTCAGCTTAAAATCATCGCCGGTGACAACAACCACTAAAAGCATCATTCGTCAGTCGGTTTGTAGATGGACGTATAGTAAATTTTCTCTTGACGAATTATGCATTAAAGCAAAGCAAATTGGGTACCAAGCAATTGATTTAATTGGGCCGAAAGAGTGGAATGTACTCAAACAACATGGTATGGATTCCTCCATGTGCAATGGTGCAGAAATTAGTTTAACAGAAGGATGGAATAGACCCGAATACCATAATCAGCTTACAAAAAATTATTTAGAACATATTGAATACGTTCATCAAGCAGGCTATAAAAACCTCATTTGCTTTAGTGGAAATAAAAAAGGAATGGATGATGAAACAGGTTTGAAAAACTGTGTAACCGGTTTGAAAAAAATATTGGGAGAGGCTGAAAAAAAAGGAGTTGTTATTCAAATGGAATTATTCAACTCCAAAGTGAATCACCCCGATTATATGTGCGACAGATCATCATGGGGTATTGAATTATGCAAACGAATTGACTCACCTAACTTCAAACTTTTGTATGATATCTACCACATGCAAATCAGTGAAGGCGATATTATTCGTACCATTCAACAAAGCCACACATACTTTGGTCATTATCATACAGCAGGCGTTCCTGGCCGACATGAAATAGATGATAGCCAAGAACTGTATTACCCTGCAATTATGCGAGCTATTGCTGCCACAGGGTATACAGGATATGTTGCACAAGAGTTTATTCCAACCAGTCAAGATACAACAGATCAACTCAAAGTATTAGAACAAGCATATAAAATTTGTAGCATTTAATCAGATACAAACATGGCAGACAATCATTACGACGCAATTGTAGTTGGCTCCGGCATAACAGGAGGCTGGGCTGCAAAAGAGCTTACAGAAAAAGGACTAAAAGTGCTGATGCTAGAACGTGGACGCAATATTGAACACGTTAAAGATTATGTAACAGCAAATAAAAATCCTTGGGACTTTCCTCATCGTGGTGCAGCCACCCGAGAAATGAGGGAAGCATACCCTGTTCTTCGCCGCGATTATCCTCTCAACGAAACCACTAATGGCATGTGGACAAATGAACAAGAAAGTCCATACGTTGAGAAAAAAAGATTCGATTGGTACAGGGCCTATCATGTGGGGGGAAGAAGTTTATTGTGGGGCAGACAGAGCTATCGTTTCAACCAATGGGATTTTGAAGCCAATGCAAAAGAAGGCATAGGGGTGGATTGGCCAATTCGCTACAACGACCTTGCTCCTTGGTACAGTTATGTTGAAAAATTTGCGGGTATTCAAGGAAGTAAAGAAGGCTTAGAAGTATTGCCCGATGGGGAGTTTCTTCCTGCTATGGAAATGAATTGCGTAGAAAAAGATGTAGCCAAAAAACTTAAAGAATATTACAAAGGAAGTCGACACATGTTTATTGGCAGATCTGCTAACCTCACAAAACCTATTCAAGAAAGAATTCAATGTCAATATAGAAATCGCTGTTGGGAAGGTTGTCCTTTTGGTGGTTACTTCAGCACACAATCATCCACCTTACCTGCTGCCATGAAAACAGGTAATTTAACCCTCCGACCTTTTTCAATTGTAAAAGAGATTTTATATGACCGCGATAAAAAGAAAGCCACTGGTGTTGAAATTATAGATGCTACCAATCAGCAAACATATACCTACCATGCAAAAATCATTTTTGTATGTGCCTCTGCCTTCAATTCAACCTGGCTGTTAATGAACAGCGCTACAAATATCTGGCCCGACGGATTAGGTAGCAGCAGTGATGCTTTAGGTAGAAATGTAATGGACCATCATTTTAAAATTGGAGCAGGTGGTGCTATTGAGGGATACGAAGACAAGTATTATTACGGCCGTAGACCAACAGGAATTTATATACCTCGCTTTAGAAATATTTACAATGATAAGAGAGATTATGTTAGAGGTTTTGGCTACCAAGGTGGAGCAGGCAGAGAAGGCTTTGGTAGAGAAATTGCAGAATTACAAATTGGTGCAGCATTTAAAGAAGCCCTTTGCGAACCAGGTAAATGGAATATGAGCATCTTAGCATTTGGAGAAATGCTGCCGGATCCAACAAACAGAATCTATTTAAATAAAGAGAAGAAAGATGCTTGGGGCCTACCTGTGTTAGAAATGGATGTTGAACTAAAAGAAAATGAACTGCGCATGCGAAATGATATGGTAAATGATGCCGTTGAAATGCTTACTGCCGCAGGCGTTAAAAATGTACAACCCTTCGATTGGGGTTATGCTGTTGGAATGGGTATTCATGAAATGGGAACAGCACGTATGGGTCGCGATCCAAAAACATCTGTCCTAAATGGTAACAACCAAGTTTGGGATGCACAGAATGTATTTGTTACAGATGGAGCATGCATGACTTCAGGAAGTTGTGTAAATCCATCGTTAACCTATATGGCATTAACAGCCAGAGCTGCAAATTTTGCATTTGAAGAACTTAAAAAAGGAAATCTCTAAACTGAATAGTATGCAACGCAGAGAACTCTTAAAGATGATTGCCCTCGTAACTGGCGGAGCAGTAATTGGAGGTGAATTTTTATTGACAGGTTGTTCGCCTGTTTCTAACAACAAAGAATTCAACCTTACCCAAGATCAAATTAATTGGTTGAACGAAGTAGCAGAAACCATCCTTCCAAAAACCAATACACCCGGTGCAAAAGATGCAAAAGTGGGTGAATTTATTTTCACACAAGTGCGCGACTGTTATAGCGATGAAGATCAAGCTACTTTCATGGAGTGCTTCAAAAAACTAGAAATAACTTGTAAGGAAGTAACAGGAAAAACATTCTTAGATTGTAGTGCAGAAGAAAAAACAAAGGCACTAATTGCAGTTGATACAGAACGAAAAGAATGGAATAAAGAAAAAAGAAAGGAGAAGCACTATTTTCAAATGTTGAAACAGCTCACCCTATTTGGATTTTTCACTTCAGAGCCTGGCGCTACACAAGCATTGAGATATGTGGCTGTACCAGGAAGGTATGATGGATGTGTTGATTATACACCAGGCGACCGAGCCTGGGCATCTTAAAATAATTAAATATGCAACGTAGAACTTTTTTACAACAAAGCGGACTGGGATTACTTGCAAGTACATTACCTAGTTGGGTTTTATGCCAATCGAGTTCCTTCAAATTTGGAATTCAAGTGTATTCTGTAAAAGAAGACATGGAAAAAGATCCAATAGCAACATTGCGCAACTTAGCTGCATATGGATATCAACAAATTGAAAGCTTTGAGGGTAGTAAAGGTATTTTTTGGGGAATGCAACCAAAAGAAATGAAACAACTGATGAACGATTTAGGCATGGAATTGATTGCTTCGCATTGTAACTATACCGATCATCTAGCGCAAAAAGCTGAAGCAGCCGCTTCAATTGGTATGAAATATTTGATTTGTCCTTGGATTGGCCCGCAGAAGTCATTAAGCGATTACCAAAAAATTGCACAGCAATTTCAAGAAGCCGGAAAAATTTGTGCTAAAGCAGGCATTCGATTTGCGTATCACAACCATGCATATTCTTTTGAAGCAATAGATGGTCAATTGCCACAAGATATTTTAATGAAGGAAACAGATCCTGCATTGGTAGATTTTGAATTAGATATGTATTGGAGTGAAACAGCTGGTGTTGATACAGCAGCATGGTTAAAAAAGTACAGCGGCAGATTCCGTTTATGTCATATTAAAGACAGAAGTAAGCAAGGTAATGGACCCAATGCCTCTTGCAACTTGGGTGAAGGAAAAATTAACTATCAAAATCTTTTGCGAGTTGCAAAAAATAATGGTATGGAATATTTTTTAGTTGAACAGGAGAAATTTGATGGTAGCACACCCATGAAAAGTGCTGCTGCAAACGCACGCTACATGCAACAAATCAAACTTTAAACTGTTGAACAACCTATGTCACACACAACATTATTAGCACAATTAGAAGCGCAAAGAAAATATTATCAATCTGGCGCTACGCGTTCTGCAACCTTTCGTAAAAAGCAGTTACAAAACCTGAAGAAGGCTGTTTTACAAAAAGAGGAAGAATTATATACCGCACTTTATAACGATTTAAAAAAAAGTAAAGAAGAATGTTGGGCAACTGAAATTGGTTTCTTTTTAGCAGAGTTACATGCAACGCTCAAGCACCTCGATGCTTGGATGGAGCCTGAAAGAAAACCAACCAACCTACTCAATTTACCATCTACTTGTGAAGTTGTTCGTGAACCTCTAGGCACAGTACTGATTATTGCTCCTTGGAACTATCCTTTTCAATTGCTGTTCACGCCACTATTGGGAGCAATAGCTGCAGGCAATACAATTGTACTAAAGCCTAGTGAATTTGCTCCTGCTACTGCAGCTATCATGAAGGAAATTATCGCTGAGCATTTCTCACCAGAATATATTTTATACGTAGAAGGTGCAGGCGCAGATGTCATTCCTCAAATGATGGAATCATTCACCTTTGACCATGTTTTTTATACCGGCAGCACACAGGTTGGAAAGATTATTTATCAAATGGCTGCTAAACGATTGGTTCCTGTAACACTGGAATTAGGCGGTAAAAGTCCATGTGTTGTAGAAGCAGATGCATCATTAGAAGTAGCAGCGCGAAGAATACTTACGCCAAAATTCTCTAACTGTGGACAAATGTGTGTGGCGCCTGATTATGTGTTGGTGCATGAATCCGTTAAGCAATCGCTCATTCATCAAATGAAGAAAGTGATTCAGAAGTTTTTTGGCGATGATCCTTCACAAAGCAGCGAATATGGTAAGATTATTAATGAAAAACAATTCGACCGTCTCATTGCTTACCTAGAAAATGGCACCATTATTCATGGTGGTCGCCATAATAGAGATGCCCTTTATATTGAACCTACTTTGTTAGATGCAGTTGCATTAGACAGTCCTGTAATGCAAGAAGAGATTTTCGGACCAATTTTACCCATTATTGAATTTACGAACAGCGATGAAGCAAAACAAATTATTGCCAGACATCCTAATCCTCTAGCATTTTATGTATTTTCTGGAAGCAACAGCAAGGCACAAGAATGGATTGATCAAATTCCATTTGGTGGCGGCTGCGTAAACAATGCAAGCTGGCATTTAACCAATCACAACCTACCTTTTGGTGGAAGAGGCTTTAGTGGAACAGGAAAATACCATGGAAAATATTCCTTTGATGTATTCAGTCATGAAAAAGCAATTATGCGCACACCTACTTGGTTTGATCCTGCCATGAAATATCCACCTTTCAAAGGAAAACTCAAGCTGTTTAAATGGTTGATTAGATAAAAGGAAACAGATAACTTTTATATTTAAAATTTACTTTATAATTTCAAAGTTATGCCTAGCTGAAGAAACCGCTCTAATAAAGGAAAGGAACTCACATTACTTTCAAAACCTGTAATTCTATTAAATGTAAAAGCTGATTGATTAAATAAGTTTCTGCAGGCGACAAATGTTGACAACTTTGATGACCATTGATATTTGCTATTCAAATCTGCAAAGAAAATAGTAGTTGTACTTTGTTGGTCAGGGCGGTTATGTAAAACATCAAAAACAAAATCGAAGGCGAATTTCTTTGTTGCAAACCATTCAAATTTTGTTCTAGTTATTAAATTGATGTTCATCAATGTATTATCAGATTGATCAATTTGTTTATTTCGCTGATAAATAAGGTTTTGCCGGAAAGTAAAGGAGTTAGTTGGTGATAATTTAATCTGAAAATCAAAATTTGTATTTACAACTCTTGTTTTAAAAGATGTAAAACTTACCATATTGAATAATTCTGCACTAGTTCGATTAACATTTACTACAACTGATCCTTTTTTCTTTAGTAATAAGCGTTCTATTCTAGTAGAAAAGGTTAAGAACCGATTATTTTGCTCAAAAATCATGTAATTGCCAGTAAGAAATCCGATGTTGATGTTTTGATTCAATATATAAGGTACTGGGTTATTTGTATACGAGATTAAAGCATTTGCAATTAACTTAGTTTTAATTGGATCTATGAATAAATACCCAACATTGAATGTGTAACGATTATCAATACGGAGCAATCCATTTCCTGCAGAGGCTCTGTTAACACTATTTAAAAAATTAGTATTGGTTAATTGATAATAATCTGGAAGAATTGGTAACTGAGTCACCATAGCTAAAAAATTCGACTTTGAAGTGAATTTATAATCTAGCTGAATCTTAGAAGAAAGAATAGCTGTATCTAAAATTTTATTAGTAAAAGTATATTTAAACTTTTCAAGTCCGGTATTTAAGGTTGTGCTGAATTTACTACTAAACTTTATTATGATTTGATACTTAGCGCTGATTTTATTGATAGTACTGTGAGAATTATTCGTAAAACTTGGATGAATAAATTCATTGGGAACTAAGGTGCTCCCTAAACTGAGTTGGTTGTTGGTATTTACCAAGATATTACTACTTTCTAGAGCAAATGATTGTATAGTTTTCTTGAGTGAAAGAGCATACTTCAAATTAAACATTGATTCATAATATCGTGAATTGAAAGATTGATAACCGCTGGAGAACTTTTCAAGGGGAACTTGCAATAATGAATCTCCTATTAGACCGTTAAATAAAAACGGATTTTTAAAATTCGCAGTATGAATATGTGCCTGGGCTAATAAGGAATGTTTATCATTAATTTTTAAAAATGTTTCTGACAATGCTTCTATATGTAAATTCCGCAATCTATTTACTTGACTACTTACAATTGAATTAATAATATTATCTTGATTATCTGTATTATCATTGAACAAAAGACGTGCTTGTACTTTGGTTTGTAGTTTAGTGGAAATTTTCCAAAATAACTCTTCGTCAAGATTAAAATAACTCAACCGTTTTTTTAATTGCTTTTGTTCTATAATCGAAATAGGGATAGAGGCTGTAAAAAAAAATGTAGAATTAGAAAATTGCTGAGTAAAATCATCTTGCAAAATAGTAACCATTGATCTTATTGACGCACCTTTAAAAAGGCTAACTTTATTGTTAGATGTAAAGAAGGTACTATTATTTGAGAAAATTCTTTGAGGCTGTATGTTATCAGGAATATTCTCTAAAATTCTAACAGGACTAGCCGCTAAAAATGGGCGATTGGTATTAACTAATCTATCTTCAGATAAGTTAATTAAATTTTTTGCCAATAAACCTGTTGTATTTTTATTAAAATTTGATACAAATTTTTTATTCCGCACAATTGCTACATTGCTTGAATTAAACTCATAAAACTTAGTTGGCAAACCAATTCCCGCCTTTATATCGCCAAATATTCTAATCTTTTTTTGCTTATAGATTAGGTTAAGGACTGTTTGATTTGAATTCATGTTTCTATTAGTACTAATGTCATTTGTATCAACATAGTTTTCTATGACTTCAATTTTATATAAACCACTTGTGCCTGTATTATTAATTAGTCCTTCATACCTATCATTAAACAAGTCATCTCCTTCAATTAAAACCCTTTCAATAGATTTACCATTGAACATAATTCTACCTGATGAAGAAACATTCATACCGGGAAAACGATCTAATAGGCTCTTAATATTTTCCTCATTACCTTTTTCGTATTTACCAACCACGAACCTAGTTGTATCTCCACGTCTTGTAATATCCATCTCCGATGTAACTTTTACTGGTGGCAAATCTTCTGACTGAGGTTGTAAAATAATTATATATTCATCTTGTATATTCTTATACAGCAATACATTTTTAGATTCGAAATTGATGTGACTTATTTGTAAAATGGACCCATCTTTAAATGCGGAATCTATCTTTACTTTAAATTTTCCGTTATTGTCAGTAATATCAAAAGCAAGAATTAATTTGGAGCTATCATTCTGAAGAATTTTTGCAGTGGCTCCTACTATACTTTTATTACTTGTATCCCTAACTGTACCATTAATAATAACAGATTGTCCATTCGCAATAGTAATTCCTAAAAGGAATAACAAAATGGAATGGACAATTATAAACTTTTTATAAAACAGCCTAGTGACAGATAAAGAATCGTTGGAAGTTATATTCAGCAAGATGAAATAATTACTTAAAATTTTATTGCGCTAATTATCTTTTTTATTTTGCAAATTTTGTAGCGTGTTCATTAACTGCATGGCTTCCGCATTCTGCTTCTCTACTATTTTAGAATTCTCTTGTTTACTTATTCTTTTTGCAACTGCGGGTTCCTTAGGTTTAGAATTTGCATCAATTGGATAAATAATATTAACAGCCTCAAACCTAATCCTCTTATCACTGTCTTCAACAAGCAATATCATACCGGGGAGACCTCTAAAATTACGTGGACCACCCGTATAGCCCAATTCTTGTGTAAACCATGCATAATAGGTTACACCTTTGAATACAGTAAGTGCCTTTTGGCATTTAAATTGATGGATAGTCATATTCTCAGGTAACAATGTCCATGCTGACATGTCAACTAAAGTATCTTCGAAGAAATATTGTTCTGGCAGATTGCGTTTTGGAGGATAGTGTCTTAAAATATTACTTCCATTATCCCGAAATAAGTGACTAGCGGTTTCGAAAGTTATTTTATTAAGATAGTCTCTGTGATTTCGATATGCTTCTTTATAAGTAATTGAATCGCTCGTTTTTAATTTTTGACCATTTTCAAAAAAAACTGGAAACTCCCCTGTTTCATAATACATACTGCTTCTAACAGATAATTTATTCTTATCATACCATTGCTCAGAAATATGTGCAATTTTATCAATCGAAGGGGCTGAATATGTATGGAACTTAATATATAAATCGCCCTTTTGTGCCTGTAGTTTTACGGTCAATAATATGATAATAAATGTAAATGCTGTTCTCATATTGAAATATCTGTTATTCTATGGTTAGACTGTAGTGTTTGTTAGTAAGTTCTAATTTACAAATAAAAACTATCATTTGAAATCAAACTTTAATTTTATTGCAATGAAATTCGACTGTTAAGGATAGGGAAGTCCCAATGGAGCATCCGGACATCTATTTCCTGATTCCCAAAAACTGCTATTTGCGATAGCACCTGTTTCACAATTATACATTACTGTGAAATAACCAATATTAATTTCTTGCTGATTAGGGCAGGTGATATTTATTGGAGTCTTTTTTTCGCACAATTGTTGAGAAATTGTTTTTTTCTGCATTTTAAAATTCGAAAAAGAAGAAAAAATAAACAAACTTGATATTGATACCAAAAACAAATTGAATTTAGAGATAATTTTCATTTTAATGGTTTTGTTTGATTTGTGAAATTATTTCGAGCGACTTCATTAAACAGATTTTGATGACAGTGTTTTTTTGGGGGGGTAAATGATTATAATATAAAAAATTTTATTTTATACACTATTAATCATATTTTTCTTTGTTAAGGATAAGGTAACTCAAGAGGCGAATCGCCTCCACACCCGTTATTTGTTCTATAAAAATCTGTATTAACAATTTGCATTGTTTCACAATTATAGCTCGCTGTAAATATACCAATTATGATTTGAGTGCCGTTAGGACATTCTCCCATAATATTTGTTTTGGAATGACATAATTGCTGTGAAATAGATTTTTTTCTCACCACATTATGTCCAAAATTACATAAAGGGATTGCTAAGCACAGGATTGTAGTTGCAAGTATTGTTTTTTTCATTTTTTAAAATTTCATTCAAAATAAAAATGGGTCACTTAGTTAAAAAACAGGAAAATTCCTGTTTTTTATTTCCTCAATTTTTACTAAAGAGGAAACAAAAAACTATACTAACCACCTTTGCCTTTCCCAAAAAATATGTTTAATCGCAAACTTTACAAGGCTTGATCGACTTTTCACATTTAGTTTATCACACAACTTACTTCTATAACCATCAATTGTTTTAATACTTAAATTCATAACTTCTGCAATATTTTCATATGTATAATCACTACAAATTAATTCTAAGAATTTTAATTCGTTTTCTGAAAGGTCGGTCATTAAATCTTGGGTATAAGTTTCTGATATTGCATCTAATATCCATTTAGATTGATAAGAACCATTCTTAAGAACATTATCAATAGCAGTAATTATATCTTCTACTTCATCTGCTTTACTTATTAATGAAGAACAACCCAATTGAATGCACTTTTGTACAGTTAAAATATCAGTAAAGGCTGTAATGATTATAACTTTTTGATTTTTATTCTCCCTTTTTATTGCTTTTAAACATTCAAATCCATTTATTCCTGGCAAACTCAAATCTAGCAGGATTACATCAAAAATTTCTTTTGAATAATGATTTAAGTATTTTCTTGCATCTCTAAACGAAATAATAAAAGATTTTATATAACTTTTTTTGATCAAAGACTCTAGCGCGTCACTAAATAACTTATGATCGTCAATTATTGCAAATTTTATAGTACTATTCATTTTTAACCTATTATTTTTTGAAATACGTTTATTTGAACATCTCTAGATTTTTAGCGTTTGATGTTTTTAAAACAAACAATAATTATGGAACTTCATTCATAAAATTTATAGATATGAAATCAAATCACTTGATTACCTATATTTTACTTTTATTTCTAGTCTTGAATTGGTCTGAGCTTTCTTTTTTATCCTACATAAAGTATCAATTCGACTTTTTATAAAATCGATATCTTATTCCCCAACTGCCCCTTAATAAACTCTCTTCTCCAATTATTGGCGTAAGTTCAATATGAAATCCAAATTGCTTTGTTGATAATGGATAAACATTTAAACCTAATGGTACTACTATTCCAGAAAAACCATTTACCCTTGCTCCAATGCCAGCATAAAAATCGTATTCCTGCTTCTTAGATAGATCGTAAGTCAAAATGCCTTCTATAGACAAAGCATCAAAATAATTATCAGTACCCACCCGAATTTCGGGCCTTAGTTTATTTTTAATTTCATAATTCACTCCAACAAAAGGAAGATTAGATTGATGAAAACTGACACCAAATTGTGCAAAGAGTATAGAGGGAGAAAAAATAAACAGCAACATTAAAATTCGTTTCATAAAACTTTTTAAGAATTGTTTTCAACCTTATTTTTAGATACACTTTTTTATGTGCAGAGAAACTACATAATTGAACATAAAATTTTTTCTTGAGTTTTGAACCCATTAATCTTTGCACTCACTAGCAACAACCACTTTTTACATTCATACCCTAACAGGTTAAACTCGTAAATAAAAATAATGCAATAAGACTTATTCAAAAAAAATTATGCCTGATTAAATATTAGAAAAATCATATCGTTTGGTTAAAATTGTAACCCTTTAATTGCTTAGAAAAGAGGTTTATGAAAAATGTAATATTTCCAACTACAAAATCTCTTCATTTCATGTCTAGTTATTCAGGCTAAAAAAAACAACTATAGATGGATTGAATTAACAACTGATATTCAAATACGTCCTTAGTCCAGAAACAATCAATACCTTTATCTTTAAGAAACCCCACCCAACTTACCATGCATATAGGAAAGCTTTTTGGCGTGAACATTTTATGGATCATAGGCGTTGCTATCATTGGAATTTTAGCTGTTTCCTTTGTCATTACTAAACCTAATAACATGACCTTTCGCCAATCTTTACTTCAAAAATTATATCCCGTTATTATGTGGGCGGGCAAAATGGGTTTGGGTAAAACTGATATTCAGGAAAAACAACCTGCAATAGCTCCACCTGTTAGTCCCTTTACAATTTCGTTTGCTAATCATACCGGCGAACAAGTATCGCTTGCTTCTTTTCGTGGTAAAAAAATTATGGTAGTGAATACTGCAAGCGATTGTGGTTACACAGGACAATATGCAGAACTAGAACAATTGCACCAACAGGCTGGCGACAAGTTGGTGATTTTAGCTTTCCCTGCAAACGACTTCAAAGAACAAGAAAGCGGAACGGATCAAGAAATTCAAAATTTTTGTCAGGTTAACTATGGACTTTCTTTTCCCGTTATGAAAAAAACATCGGTGGTGCAAGGCAACCAACAAGCTGCCCTTTTTAAATGGCTGAGCAATCCACAAGAAAACGGCTGGTGCCAACAACAACCTGTTTGGAATTTTTGTAAGTACATCATTAATGAGGAAGGTCAACTCACACACTTCTTTTCGCAGAAAGTTTCACCTCTCCATGAATCAGTCCTTAAAGCAATTGCACTATGAGAGCCGCTGTAATTGGAGCTACCGGACTAATAGGTTACGAACTGGTTCAACAACTAAGTCAAGACAGCTTTTATACAGCCATTACCGCACTGGTTAGAAAACCGGGCAATTTTCATGCACCATCTATTCAAGAAGTTGTAGTTGATTTTTCTAATGATACAAGTTTAAAGCAACACTTACATGTAGACATCTTATTTATATGCATGGGTACAACCATAAAAAAAGCAGGTAGTAAAGCAGCATTTGAACAGGCAGACTTAACTATTCCGCTACGTTGTGCAAGCTTAGCCCATGAACTAGGTTGTACACAATTGGTTGTAATATCTTCTGTAGGCGCACGTGCCGAAAGCAATAATTTTTATTTGCAAGTAAAAGGACGATTAGAGCAGTCGTTGACCCATCTGCAATGTAATTCGCTGCATATTTTTCAACCTTCGCTTTTAATGGGACCGCGCAAGGAACTTCGCATTGGAGAAAAAATAGCAAGCTACCTCGTTCCACTTACAGATCTTTTTTGCAAAGGTGCTTTGCAACAATACCATTCTATGCCTTACCGTACACTTGCGGCTGCAATGCGAGAAGCGCCAAAACAAAATCATAGTCGGTTAGCGCGCTACACCTATTTATCCATTCTACAACTTGCTCAACAGCACAAAGTTTCTTCAGCAAAAATCTGAAGCCTTCCATGGTTTGTTTTCCAACTGCATGTTATACAACCAATCAAGAAATTGCTGCACCCTATCCATATCCATCTTCCCCCAGCTTGCTTCATTACCCAATGCCGGAACAGTTGCTTTAATACTCGCTTCCAAAAACTGTACATCACGATCTGCTACTGGCACATGTTTAAGTAATATAGAGGCTGCTTCTGCAGGATCCTGGGCCGCTGCATAAAACCCTTTTTTAGTAACCTCCATAAATTGTTGCCACAGGTCCGATCGCTCTTGTAATTGTACTTGTGTAGTTGCTAAGATGGGCGAATATCCATAAGGAATATTATAATCTTTTAATCGGAATGAACGCAAGCCTATTCCTTGTTGCGCTGCTTGCACACCTTCCCAATTTTCAAAAATCCATGTAGCAGTTGCATTGCCTTCTAAAAGGGTATTCCAAATACCCAGCTTATTGGGATAAATAATTTCGAGATTACCTGAGCCACCATCTGCTTGTACCATTGCCTTCACTATACCATCTTCATAGCGTGCTTTGTAAGATGCATAGCTACACCCATCGAGTTGTTTGGGTGTTTGCACCGGTCCCGATGCCAATACCACAACAGCACTAAGGTCTTCTTGAAACAATGTTCCCAAAGCACGTAAATCTACTGGATCCTGTTTAACACGATAACTGATTAAACTTTCGAATGGACAAAGTGCAACATCTGCTGCTCCCAGTTCTACCTTTTTTGCTGGTGTTGTTGCATATCCATCCGCTGCAGGATCTAATACTTGTAGATCAATTCCCACTTCTTGATACCATCCTTTGTGCTGTGCAACGAAAAAGCCAATGTGATTGCTGTTGGGTGTCCAATCAAGCGCTAGTTTACATAGTTCCATGCAAGCGATTTTAGTGTGCGCAAAACTATAGGAAGGCAAATTTTACCGCAGGGATAATTTATCACTGTTGGTTGTATTGAAAGAGCTCTCCCAAATCAACCCGATATACCAATTGCTGTTGACCCCTGTATAACATGAGCGCCGTTGTGGGTGCATCGGCCACCTGCCTGTCAACAAAAACCAAGGAAGAAGAGGCTGAAAAGGAAAGGGTAGCCTCCCATTGTGGTAGTTGTTGCAATAAACGATGGTGTACTTCGGCCAGCGAACCCCTGCTGTGCAAGCAAAAATTGCGGATATACCTTGTAAGCAGTTCTTCTACCTGCTCCTCTGCAGAAAACGAAACCAACACTTGCGGCAACTGGGCCGGCATACAGCGTGCCCATATCTGGTATTCTTGTGTCATACAATTGCGTTTTTTAATGGCCTTGGGTTCAACTAATTTTTGTAGTATAAAAATACTAATTATTTTAGCAAAAGTAAAATCTTTTTATATGGAATGGGAACAGGGATACCAAAGTAAGTACCGCGGAAGCAAATCATTTACACAGCAAGAAGTGCATACAGCCAATGCCACAGGCTTTGGGGCTGCGGCCGACGACTATGCAGAAAGGGGAATTGACCTCAACGAACTGCTGATTATGAACAAACCAGCCACCTATTTTTTTAGGATGAATGGAGATGCTATGACTGGTTCGGGCATTCATGCCGGCGATGTGCTGGTTGTAGATCGCAGTTTAAAGCCTGCCGCAAATAAAATTATTGTGGCAGCAGTAGATGGTGAACTGTATGTGCGCAGGTACCAACCAGGATTCAATCAGTGTGTATTGCAAGCAGATAATCGGAAGTATGGCGATATTACTATCCACGAGTTCAGCCATTTTCAAAGTTGGGGAGTGGTTACTTGCGTAATTCACCTGCTCGATTCGAGTTTACAACAGTTTCTGTCGCCTCGCTCCAAAAAATAACATACATGTTTGCTATTGTAGACTGCAACAGCTTTTACTGCTCCTGCGAACGCGTGTTTCAACCAAAACACCAGTTTGAACCCGTTGTGGTGCTAAGCAACAACGATGGCTGCATCATTGCAAGAACAGATGAAGCCAAAGAACTGGGCATAGCTATGGGTGCTCCTTTCTTTCAGGAAAAGAAGCGTATTGAAGCTGCCGGAGTTGCTGTTTACTCAAGCAATTACAACTTGTACGGCGATATGAGCAGAAGGGTGATGCAAATTCTGAAGGATGAAGTTGGCATAGAGCATGTAGAAGTGTACAGCGTAGATGAAGCATTCTTGCACCTGCATCATATTCCCGCAAACATGTATGAGGAATTCCTTGCATCGCTGAGGAATAAAATTGGTATGTGGACAGGCATTCAGGTTTCAATAGGAGCTGCACCTACAAAAGTACTGTCGAAGGTGGCTAATAGACTAGCTAAGAAAAATAAAAAAGCTACCAACTGTTTGATGATTTTGTCTACTGATGAACAGATACAACATGCACTCACTAAAACACCTATAGAAGATTTATGGGGAATTGGAAGACGCTATGCAGAAAAACTGCGCCAATGGAATATTACAACTGGAGCCGATTTGCAAAGCATGCCGCTTTCTTGGGCATCGAAACACTTAGGCGGTGTTGTAGGAGAAAGGTTGCTGAGAGAATTGAAAGGTGAACCTTGTATTCCCTTACAAGAGCCTAGAACGGATAAACAAATGATTGCTACTACGCGCATGTTTGGCCACACAGTAACAGAACTAAAGGACCTGGAAGAAGCAGTAGCTACCTATACTGCAAGAGCAGCAGAAAAACTACGCCGTCAGCATGCAGTAGCGGGAGGTATATCTGTATTTGTTATTGAAAAAGCACCTCCGGTAGCAGGGAAATTCAGACACGGTCCTAGCAGAAGTAGCTTTTATTTGATGCCAGTAGCAACGGCAGCTACAAACCTGCTCATTAAACCTGCATTGAGTATGATTCGACAATTATTTAAACCGGGTCAGTCGTACAAAAAAGCGGGCGTACTACTAAGTCATATCGTTCCCGAAACGCATGTTCAAACCAATTTGTTTGGTCAGCCCGCAGGTAAAGAAAATAAAAAGCTCATGGAAATTATTGATAACATCAATTTTAGTCAGCGCAACGATATTCTTCAGTTTGCTACCACAGGTACCAGTCGAAATTGGAAAATGCAGCGAGGATATAAAAGTCGACATTACACCACTCGGTGGGACGAGTTGCGAGATGTATTTTAAAACAATAATAAACGTTAGGCATGATGCAAGAAAAAAAATTAAGTGATGAGCAATTAGCTATTATACACTGTACAGGAAATGCACGTATAAATGCGGTAGCAGGATCAGGCAAAACAAGTACCCTCATTGCATTTGCAGCGGAACAAGAAAAGCGGAAGAAAATTCTTTACTTGGCTTTTAACAGAACAGCTAAAGAAGATGCTGCCATTCGGTTTGCAGCAGAAGGACTGCATCAAGTACAAACAGAAACACTTCACTCACTCGCCTTTCGAAGTTTAAATGTAGGCGCAAAATGGGAAGTATGTAACAAAGGATATCATGTAGATGAAGTTGCAAGAATGATTTCTTTTAGAGGTAAGAGAAGTACAGCAGAAGAAAAATACTTTTTAGCCTATCATGTACTTCAGTGTTTACAACATTTTTGTCAGCATAACAGTGCATCACCCAATGGGGCAGAATATGCATGCAGCATTGCTGATGGACATGTACAAAGATTAGTAGAGCCACATATGAACTGGATAGAAAAACAAGTGGCCTATCTGTATAGCAGTATGCAAAATGGAAAAATTCCCATCACCCATGAGTTTTATTTAAAACAATTTCAACTTCAAAAGAACCCACTGCACGCACACCTTATTTTGCTAGATGAAGCACAAGATGCATCGCCGGTAATGCTTGATATGATTCAGCAACAAAAATGTACGTGCTTATTGGTGGGCGATACACATCAACAGATTTACAGTTGGCGATATGCTGTTAATGCATTGGAGCAAGTAGATTTTCCTTTGTTTCATTTGAGTAGAAGCTATAGACTACCACCAAATATTGCAAAACTTGCAGCCAACACATTGGCATTGAAAAAACCTGTTTCAATTATTGGTTGTGGAAATAGCCAACAACAAAAAACGCATGTGGTATTAGGAAGAACCAATCAAGCTTTATTGTTGTATGCGTTAGAATGGGTTTTGCATCATCCAAAAGAAAAGTTATTTATGGAAGGACCACTTCAGAGCTACTTACAAAGCGAAGATGGCATATCGTTGTACGATGTTTGGAATGTACTCTATGGCAAGAAACAATACATACGTCATCCCATTTTACAGCAATTACATTCAGAAGACCAGTTGAATGCATTCATTCACACAACAGGCGCTGTTCAATTGCAAATGATGGTACAAGTTGCAAAGCATTACAGAAGAGACCTGCCATTTGTACTCAAACAATTACAAAAAGCCAGTGTTACATCACAAGAGAAATATAAAGCGAGTATTAGTTTATCTACCGTACACAGAGCAAAAGGAATGGAGTTTGATATTGTAGAACTACTAAGCGATTTTATGACTCCGGAAAAATGGATTCAAGCTTGGCAAAATAGAAAATCAATACAAGATACCATTAAGTTAGAGGAAGAACTGAACCTGCTGTATGTGGCTATTACCAGAACAAAAAACCAACTTATTATACCAGATAGTCTAGTAGCTTCTTCCGACTTAAGATATAAAGAGCAACTAAATCTAGTATAAATAAGTTACTGCCAGCCTCCACCCAATGAGCGATACAACTGAACAAGGGCATTCAAGCGTAACTGATACGTGAGTGACTCTGCCAGTTCTGCATCAAACAAATAGTTCTCTTGAATAAGTACTTCGTAATAAGAAGAGTAGCCATAGTCGTACTTAGCTCTTGTAAGTTCGAGTGCTTTACGTGCTGCCTTAGTTTGTGCAGAACGTATAGTGTATTCTTCTTCTAAGGTTCTATATTGTGCTAATGCATTGTCTACTTCTCCTAATGCACGAAGCCAGGTTTGCTCCCATGCATATGCCAATTGTTTAGTGCGAAGTTCTTCTACACGAACTCGTCTCCTTAGCTGACCAAATTGAAAAATTGGTCCAAGTAATCCCGCAAATCCATTAGCCACTCTTCCATCGCTGCTGACTAAAGACGATAACTGAGGACTAGCAAAACCTAGTACGCCAGTTAAGCTCAGTTGAGGATATAGACCAGCTTTAGCAATTTGAATATTATAAAACTGACCTTCTAATAATTGCGTAGCCTCTCTAATATCGGGTCTTCTAATCAACAGTTGAGATGGTAGTCCAACCGGAATAGAAGGTGTTGTCATTTGATCAAACAACGACTTACCTCTTGGTAAAGGACCAGGACCTTGCCCCATGAGTGTTCGAATAGCATTCTGTACAACAATGATTTGTCGTTCAAAAGCAGGAATTGCCGCTGCGGCTAAAGCTTCTTGCTGTTCTGCCTGCAAAAGATCAACTTCGGCTATGTATCCTTTATTAAATCTTTCACGAATAATTTTAGTGCTCTCTGCACGTAGATCACGTGTTTTCTTTGCAATAGCCAACCTGTTATCTAAATCCCTCAGCAAAAAATATTGTGCAGCAACTTCTGCAACCAAACTAACAACAAGAGACTGTTGACTTTCAACATCGGCAGCAAATCTGCGAAGAGCTGCTTCATTGCTCGATCTAATTCTTCCCCACACATCCAACTCCCACTGAATAGCGCCAAACGTTCTTATGGCACCTCCTTCAACTCCTGCACCAATTTTACGCGCTTCTATTCCAGCTGTTCCTCCACCAGCCTGAACCTGATAACCAAATGCTGGATACAAATTAGCACGAACAATGCCAGCAATTTCTCTACTCTCTTCAATTCTGTAGGATGCAGCAAGAATATTTCTGTTACTATCTAAAGCCGATTTAATAAAGCGAAGAAGAACAGTATCTTGATAGAGCTCAAACCACGACATAAGCTTGGAAGTATCTACACTGGTTGCCTGCGTATAAGTTGTAGGCATAGCTACTTCTGGTGTATTGGGCGCAGGACGAAGTGCAACACATCCTGACAGCATGCTGATTGTGCTTACTAAAACAAATAACAACCAAAATTTTTCCTTAATGACTTGCTTCATGTGATGAATCTGATTGGTTTGATGGATGTGGTACCTGTTGAGCTAGTTTCTTTTTATTGCCTTCTATCATTACAAAAAATGCGGGTATGAGAATAACTCCAATGATGGTAGCAACCAACATACCACTGAATACAGTGGTACCCATAACCTTTCGCGCTTCTGCACCTGCACCGGCTGCCAACATAAGTGGAACAACACCAAGAATGAATGCAAAAGATGTCATAAGAATAGGCCTGAAGCGAAGTCTTGCTGCTTCTAGAGCGGCTTCCAAAGCAGTCTTACCATTCATTTCCATTTCAAGTTTTGCAAACTCTACAATCAAAATAGCATTCTTTGCATTCAAACCAATTAACATAACAAGGCCAATTTGTGCAAATACATTGTTCACATAAGAAGCTGCAAACATGCCGCCAATAAATAATCCAAACAATGCACCCATAACCGCCCAAGGTGTTCCTAACAAAACACTGAATGGAAGTTTCCAGCTTTCATACTGAGCAGCAAGAATGAGAAATACAAACAACAATGCCATAGCAAATACCGTTGCCCCTTTACCAGCACTCTCGCGTTCTTGATAACTTACATTGCTCCACTGATATCCCATAGTTGGAGGTAATGTTTGCTTTGCCACTTCTTCTAATGCATCTAAAGCCTGACTGCTACTATAACCAGTAGCAGGTTGTCCTGTAATTTCTGCAGCCCTATAAATATTAAAGTGATTGGTATATAAAGGCCCTGTTGTGTCTTTAACAGTAACAAGTGTTGCTAAAGAAATCATATTCCCTTTATTATCTCGAACAAAAACTTGACTCAAGTCTTCAGGACGCATTCTATAGCCTTCATCGCCTTGTACATATACCCTATACTGTCGACCAAATCTGTTGAAGTTATTTACAAAAGACCCTCCCATCATGGTGCTAATGGTATTATTTACATCATTTAATCTAACACCTAGCTTTTCCACTTTTTCCTGATCAACTTCTATACTCTTCTGAGGAACATTAGATCTATATAGTGTATAAATATTACCAATTTCAGGACGCTCTTTGGCTGCAGCAATAAACTTTTGTGCTTGCTCTGCAAGGTACTGCGGACTTTGTCCACCTCTGTCTTGCAGCATCATAGTAAAGCCACTTCCATTACCCAATCCTACAATAGGTGGCGGACCAAAAGCAACAACAGTAGCTTCGGTTATTGTTTGTACAGTTGCAGCATTCATCATTTGAATGACTTCCGCAGCTGTTTTAGTACGTTCATTCCAGTGCTTTAAACTTACAAAAACTGTAGCAGCATTAGAACTGCTTGTACTACTCATTACATTAAACCCGTTAATAACAGTATAAGTAGAAACCTCTTCCACTTTACTCAGAATTTCTGCAACCTTAGAAGAAACAGCAGCAGTCCGTTGAACCGAAGCCGCATCGGGTAAAATAATACCCATCATAAAATAGCCTTCATCCTCTTCAGGAACAAAACCCCCTGGCACTTTTTTACCAAGAATAACTGTACAACCCACAATGATAATAAGCACCAATATTGCAGCTAGAACTTTTCTTGCAAAAAATCCAGCAACGCCCAAATATGCTTTTGTAAATGCGTCGAAGCCTCTATTGAAGGCAGCAAAAAATCTATCTAATAAACCCTTCTTACTTGATGCTGGTTTTAATAACATGGCTGCAAGTGCAGGGCTTAAGGTAAGTGCATTAAGCGCTGAAAACGCAACCGAAACAGCAATTGTAATTGCAAATTGTTGGTACAATCTTCCAGTAATTCCTCCACTCATTGCTACAGGAATAAATACAGCACATAAGATCACGGCAATAGCAATAACAGGACCACCCACTTCTTTCATTGCCTTTTTAGTAGCTTCTTTGGGATTAAGTCCATGTTCAATATGATGCATAACAGCTTCTACTACAACAATTGCATCATCTACCACCAATCCAATAGCAAGTACCATACCCAACAAGGAAAGCGTATTAACTGAAAATCCGAGTAATGGAAAAACCATTATGGTACCAATAAGAGAAACAGGAACCGTTAATAAAGGAATTAAAGTAGCTCGCCAATCTTGCAAGAAGATGAACACCACCAATATAACCAACACAACGGCCTCAAATAGTGTATGAATAATTTCCTCAATACCAACAGTAATGGCGTCTGTTGTATCTAAAGAAATTTTATAATCGAGTCCTTCAGGAAAGGCTTTTTTTAAATCTTCGAGTTTTGCCTTTACGCCATTGGCAACATCTAATCCATTTGATCCTGGAATTTGATATATGGCAATTGCAGAACTAGGTTTCCCCTCAATACTACTACTTAAATTATAAAACTGCACACCAAGTTCAATTCTTGCAACATCTTTCAATCTTACTAATGCACCATTGGCATTTGACTTTAGAAGTATATTTCCAAACTGTTCTTCAGATATCAATCTTTGCTGGAGAAGTGCAGTATAAGTATGCTGGTTATTTGATTTAGCAGGCTCATCACCAAAAGCACCACCTGGAACAATATTATTTTGTTCACGAACTGCTTGAATAACTTCGTTAGCTGTGAGCTTTAATGCTGTCATTCTATCGGGCTGCAACCAAATACGCATTGCATATTCAGCACCACCCATTACAGATACATCGCCAACACCTTTCATTCTTCTCAGCTCATCAATTAAATTCAAATAAGCATAGTTATTAATGAAGCTTGCATCATAAGTTTCAGTAGGAGAATACAAGGAAACAAGAATCAAAGGAAACGTGAGCGATTTTTTAACATTTACACCAAGTTCTTTTACAGCAGGTGGTAAAAAAGGATTGGCAGTAGACACTTTGTTTTGCGTTAGCATATTGGCCTTATCCAAATCGGTTCCTACTTCAAAGGAAACCTGTAACACAGTTGTACCATTATTTGCATTAACGCTTTTCATGTACAACATATCTTCAACCCCGTTTACTTGCTGCTCAATAGGCGTTGCAACTGCATCTTCCATGTTTACAGCATTTGCACCACCATAAGAGGCTGCAACCTGAACCATGGGAGGAGTAATATCTGGATATTTAGCTACTGGAACTCCTTGTAATGCCAATATTCCTAGAATGACTATCAGAATAGATAGCACAATTGCAAATATGGGTCGGCGTATAAAAAATTCACTCATTGTAAAAAGTTGAAGTAATACATGATTAGTTGAGGCTGATTATTGACCCAACTGCTTGTCATAATCCCAGTCCATAGCTTTTGTTTTCACGATAGAATTGGGCTTCACAGCAAGACTTCCTATCACCGCAACTCGCTCACCTTCTTTCAATCCTCCTTGAATGACCCAATTATTACCAACGCGTTGAGCTGCTTGAACAATTCGAGAAACAATTTTACTACTATCATTCACAACAAATACTTTATACAAATTTTGAAGCTGATTCACCGCTTGTTGAGGAACTATAATTGCTTTAGAAAGTACGGAAGTTTGTAAACGAATTTTTACATACTGACCTGGACGAAGCAACTGTTGTTGATTAGCAAAAACTGCTTGCAACAACATACTACCAGTATTTGCATCAACTTCGCGATTAGCAATATCAATGTATCCACTCTCTTCATATTTAGTACCATCACTTAAAATAAGCTGCACAGGAATTTTGCCAGATCCACCACCATATACCGAATCTGATTTCATATGTAATCTTGTATAGCCTAAAAATTCTTTTTCTGAAACAGAGAAGCGAACCTTAACCTGACCAAGACTTGAAATAGTGTTAAGATGACCAGATAACTTTCCAACATAATCGCCTACTTGTACTTTACTAATTCCTATTATACCAGAAACCGGTGCTTTTACTTTAGTATAACTCAATTCAATTTGAGCAGTACTAAGCTGTGCTTTAGCAATTTCAAGTTCAGACTTTGCTGCTTTCACCAATGCAGTTGCAGCGTCTAAGTCACGCTTACTTAATGCATTCATATCAGCCAAGGGTTTAACCCGAGCGTAATCAGATTCTACTTTAGCCAATTGAGTTTCAGCCTGTGCTACTCTCGCAGAAGCTGCTTCAATTTTATTTTTAATGGGAAGGTCATCAATTGCATACAGCACTTCGTCTTTAGTCACTTTGGAACCTTCTTTAAAATACATCCCTGTTACCCATCCATCTAATCTACTGTAAACATCTACATCTTTCTCACCATAGGTCTGACCTACATATTCAGAATACAATGGTATGTCTTTCATTGCTGCATTCACCACATTCACTTCGGGAACGAGTTGTTGTGTTGGATTTCAGGAGCAGCATCTTTACAAGATAAAATGGTAGTTGACAGAACAACTGCAAAAAAGACAGTCCTTGGTATAAACTTGCTTTGCATGTTGGAAAAGGTTATTTATTAGAAATTGAAGTGGGTTTTATGCTAATTCGAATATACAATTTTGAAAGCAGAGATTAACAAGTAAAGTTGTTATCCGCATTTAGATATAGCACCTCTGTGATTTCATCAAGAAGGGATAATGATTGTTAGCATTTTCATCAATGAATTATCTAAACGAACCATTTTAGTAATATTCATTTAACTTCTCTCAGTTCACAATCCCCTCTCGGGAAACTTGCCTTTCACACTAGAAAACCAATTAATTATATTTTGTAACTCTTCATTCATGTTTTCACTCATCCACCGTGGCTCTGAGAAGTAAACACGCTTTTTTCCATAGTCTAACGCTGCAAATACAACGGGAATATTTGCCTGCCGTGCAATATGATAAAATCCAGTTCTGAGTTTTTCTACTTTTTTTCTAGTGCCTTCTGGTGATAATGCAATCATCCAATTAGGATTTGCATTAAGTAAGTCAACTACTTGCTCTACCATCCCTTGCTTCGAAAAACGATCTACAGGTGTTCCTCCCAACCACCTAAACCACCATCCAAATGGACCATCAAATAATTCCTTCTTCCCTAAAAAATGCACCCTATCTAAATTCAAAACTCCTCTTACTGCTAACCCATATACAAAGTCCCAGCCCGATGTATGCGGAGCAACTAGAATAACTGCTTGCGGTAAATGATGCGGAAAATTTTGCTCTATATGCCAGCCCTTACTGCGCAAAAATAACTTCCAAAATAAAGTGGATAAAGACATAGGCGGTGCATCGTTCAAACTTAAAATTACAAGATGAAAGTGAAATAGAGCAAATAAGCAAGGAGCATAGTAACAGCATTGCTCAAGAAATTCACCCAATGATTGTCGAGCCAAACTATCCCTTTTTCTAATTGTAAATCTTCTTCTTGATTAGAAGTTTCTGTCCATACATGTCCCTTCCTCCACAAAGCCTGCCATTTGCTTCCCATAAAACTATCAACCAACATACCTATCATACCTACTACTACCACTAAAAAAAGTTGTGCCGGCGTTACAGGCAAAAGAAAATACAAACAAATAGCGAGTAGCAACAAAGCAACCAATCCACCCAAAGTCCCGGCTAATGAAATACCCCCAGATAATCCTGTTTGCATTTTACGGAAATTGGTGATGTTATATGTTTTTCCACCCACTGCCGTGCCTACTTCACTACTAACTGTATCACAAATACTAATTGCAAAGGAACACCAAGCAAGCACTTGCCAATGAAATTCATCTGTAAGTCCGTACAACATATATAAAACCACCCCAATCCAACCATTCGAAAAAACTTGTTGTGCTGTTCTTTGATCTGAAGAATGTGCTGCATGAAACAACCTGCCTGCAAGTGATCCGGCAACAAGAAGAAAAAGGGGAGCAGATAATGCTTTCCATCCGCCACTCATCCATAACACAATAGCTACCCAAACGGCTGCCCACCATCCACTTTGATCCAGCCATTTTTTGTGAATGACCCACCAAGACAGCAATATGAATAGGCAAGCTGCTGCTATCATCCAAACCCAAGAACCCAAGTACGGTGTTCGCTGAATGAGGAGTATCCACCCCACAGTAAAAATGGGAAGAAAGAAATTGTCGCTGCCTCTCCAAGAAAACAACTCTGTTAATGTAGGTATGCTTGCAAGTATAATCCACCAACCTATGTTTAGCTCTGGAAAGCGAATAGCCATACATATAGATGCAGTAATAAAAAAGGCTGCAGCACCTTGGTATGATTTTGATTCAGATAAAAAAATGTACTTAGGCGATCCCCATCTTCTTCCAATCCATCCAGCACTTGCATCACTCACTGCTAATACCCATGCCGCGGTAGCAACTAAGTAAGCTGGAATACCAATAAGCAATAATCCGCCTAGAGCAATAGGAAATAAAGCAATGCCGTAAGACGACTCTTGTTGTAACCACCACTTGAACCGAAAAAGTATAACAAAGAGCAGCAAACCCATTATTACCAGCGTGGTTCCAAGAATAAAGATGTCTTGATTCCTGTCTATAATACTAGCAGTTACTCCAATAGCAATCATGTGTAAAAGCTTTCTTCCTGTAAAATAGGGCAGCCAGCTTTTTCGAATAGCTAATTCAATGAATAAAGTGACCATTAAAATAGCAGCACCTGATAAAGAAAAAAGAAGAATTGATGACATGCAATGGAATAATGCATAAATTAACCGAATGTTTGTGAAAGAATTGGAAGATTATTCTTGGTTTCCCTCCTTTTTGAGAAAAATGCAATTGGAGTATGTTGGCTGGATCAGTGTTCAACTCAAATTGTATGCTCCCATTTTGAGGTTAATGCAAAGTTTTCCTTCAGCTTCATGGCATGATCTTGCAAGTGGAAGTGGGTGGCCAGCATACTATCTGAAAAAAAAGAGTAATAACACAATACAGTATACTTTGAGTGATTTATATCCCAACTCGCTTTCCAATGAAGTTAAAAAGCACATCAGTAGTAAAACTGAACTGGTCGACCTAACCGCTTTCATTCCAAAAGCTGGTGAACAGTACAGTATGTTCAATGCATTTCACCATTTTACAAATGCCCAACAAAGAAAGCTCATTGAAAAAATGAAAGATGCACATGCGAGTTGCATGATTGTTGAAGTGCTTGAACCAACTTGGATCAGCTTTATACAAGTAACAATGGCTGCATTTCTTCTTCAACCACTCACAGCTTGGGCAATTCAACCTTTTTCAATTGTACGCATATTAACTACCTACCTCATTCCAATTCAATTATTGACAGTTGCATGGGATGGATGGTTATCTGTCTTAAAAAGTAAATCGGCAAATCAATACCAACATCTTTTTGAAGATCTTACAGACCATCAATTTACTGTTGAAGTAAAAAGAATCCAACAGTTACAAGGAAACCTTGTTGTTATTATTGCCAAACCCACCTTATCATGACACTACATACACTTTGGAAATTTAGTCGCCCACACACCGTTATCGGTTCTATAGTAAGCATTCTCGTAATATTTCTATTACAAGGTGGAAGCCTCTCCCATCACTATATGATTTTGATTGGCACATTAATATCAGCTCTAGGTTGTAATGTGTGTATAACTGGACTGAATCAGGTAGTGGATGTTGAGCTGGATAAAATTAACAAACCTGAGCTGCCCATTGCTGCAGGTACACTTGATATTAGAACCGCTAAAAAAATTGTTGTGCTAGCAGGAATTATTGCAGTAAGCGTTGCAGCCATTTTACATTGGATCCTGTTATTACTGATTGTGGTGATTCTTATTTTAGGAATCGCCTATTCTGTTCCGCCTATTCAACTTAAACAACACCATGTACCTGCCGCTTTAGCTATTACTATAGTGAGGGGGGTGTTAGTAAATATTGGAATGGCGCTTCATTTTGCAGGTATGCTGCAAGAAAATTTTGTTATTGAACCTGTTATTTATCCGCTTACAATTTTTATTTCAGCTTTTAGTCTAGCCATTGCATGGTATAAAGATTTACCCGATAGAGCTGGAGATGCTCATTTTGGATTTAGAACGTTTCCTTTGTTGTATTCTCCAAAAGTAGCTTTGTATACAGGTGCATTTTTTGTACTTGCTGCTTATGGCTGGTGCATTTTTTGGAGTTACCAGGCAGCACAAACCCTTTTAATGTACAGCTTAGTTGTTTTAAGTATTGCATTTATACTGCATCTTCAAACTGTACGACTACAAGAACAGAAAAGCATTCGAAAATTCTATCAAATATTTTGGGTATTCTTCTTTGCTACCTACCTAAGTTTTCTTTGGGTACTGTATTAATCCATCACTTTTTTCCAAAGCTCTGGAATACGCTTCACCCAAACCAACTCTCTTCGTTTGATACCCGCTTCTTCTGCAGGATAACCAAAATAGGTTTTATTACCGTCTAAAGAGGAAGGCACTCCGCTCTGTGCTAATACAACTGCATTCTTTCCAATAGTAAGCGTTTTACTAACACCAACTTGTCCCCATAACACTACACCATCTTCTATAGTAGTAGCACCAGCAATACCAACTTGCGCGGCGAACAAACAATTTTTTCCGATAGTAGTATCGTGACCAATGTGTACCATATTATCTAAAACAGTTCCCGCACCAATTCGGGTGATATCTGTAACCCCTCTATCAATTGTACAACCTGCTCCTATTTCCACCCTGTCTTCTATAACAACATGACCACAACTTTTCATCCGCTTATACCAATGAGGACGATCCTTTTTTGTGTTATAGTAAAATGCATCACTTCCAATAACTGTTCCTGCTTGAATAACCACTTCGTCGCCAATAATACAATCATCGAGTATAGTCACTTGCGGATGAATAACAGAATTTTTTCCAATAACTACACGATTGCCGATATATGCACTAGGCATTATAACCGAACCTTCTCCAATCACCGCCGATGCGGCAATCATTTGCATTGAGGGTTGAAAAGGTTTAAAATGATCAACAATTTTTAAATATGCTTCAAAAGGTTGATCGCAAACTAAAATAGCTTTTCCTTCTGGAATAATTACTTCCGCATTATTAATGATAATACAATCCGCAGCACTTTTCAAACAAGTATCATAGTATTTTGGATGATCAACAAATACTACATCTCCTTGAACAACTTTATGTATTTCGTTTATGCCTTGTACTTGTAATGATGCGTTGCCTTTCAGTGTAGCTCCAATTAAATTGGCTAACCACGATGCTGCAACAGGTGCAGGAAATTTCATTCAGTTAAGTTTTATGAAGCAAAGGTAGTTGTTATGTAACTACAAGTTCTATTCATGTAACTTGATCTTGCAATACAATTTTTGATAGTAGAAATTCGTTTTAATGATGAGTGAATGTGGATTATTGAAAACTTGAATTCACATATTCAAAAAAAATGTGAATAAAATAGTTGTAAATTTTTTTTGTTACAGAAAAAACCTTTTTTAATATTGTGTTGGGAATTGTATTCCCAGTACTTACTAACCCATCCATTATAAGAGTCCCGCTTCTGCGGGACTTTTACTTTTAAAGATGTTTCACTACTTTCTCATACACAAACCATATCAAGTTGCATCACAGTTTTCTTCACTCGAAGGAAAACAAACTTTGCGCGATTGGTTCTCTGTTCCTAACGATGTATATCCAGTTGGAAGATTAGATTATGACAGCGAGGGATTGCTATTATTGACGAATGATAAGAAGCTGAATCATCTTTTACTTCATCCTACTAAAGCACACACTAGAACTTACTGGGTTCAGGTTGATGGAGACATAACTGAAGATGCAGTTCAACAATTAAGGAAAGGTGTTGAAATATCTATTGATGGGAAAACACATCGTACAGCACCTTGCAGCGCGAAACGCTTTTTAATTGAACCACCCGTACATCCTAGAACTCCTCCTATCAGATTCAGAGCAGCAATTCCTGCTCCTTGGATTTCACTCTCACTCACTGAAGGAAAAAATAGGCAGGTCAGAAGAATGACAGCCAAAATAGGATTCCCAACACTTAGACTAATTCGATACAGCATTGAGGATTTAACACTCGAAGGTCTTGCACCTGGTGAATACAGAAAGCTAGATCAAAAAGAAGTATACCAGCAACTACACATACGATAAGAATTGGTTTGTATCTTGCTGTAATATGAAAAGATGGAGAATTTTTTGGGGAGTATTCTTATGTAGTTGCTTCATGCAATGCACTTCCTACAAAACTAAAAATCCCGTTATCCAAATTAAAACTGCTTTTGGTGAAATAGATATCGAACTCTTCGAACAACAAGCCCCAAAAACTTGTGCAGCAATTTTAAAAAATATTGAACTAGGTATTTATGAGCGCTGCTCATTTTATCGTGTACTAAACCAAGATAACCAACCCAGCAATGCCACCAAATCAGAACTCATTCAGGGTGGCATTTGGAAAACAGCTCCTCAAAAAGCAAACAACTTGGATTTTATTCCGCATGAGAGCACCCAACAAACTGGACTAAAACACATGAATGGTACAGTTTCTTTAGCAAGACGAGAACCTGGCACTGCTAAAACTGAATTTTTTATTTGCATGAGCGAACAACCTGGATTAGACCATGGCGGGGAAAATATGCCAGACGGCGAAGGATATGCAGCTTTTGGAAAAGTTATTAAAGGAATGGCGGTTGTTAAAAAGATTGCTACACAAAACGAATCGGATGAATATTTTGATCCGCCTGTTCCTATAATTAATATCATTCGAAAACAATGAAAAATATTTTACTCGCATTGCTAATAATGATAGTTTTCCAGCAATGTAGTTTTAAAGCGAAAAATGTATTAATGGTACCACGATTAGAAGAGCGTGGTGTTGTGAAAGTATATTTTGATAGAGAGGGGTTTGTTTATCCACCAGAGGCTCATGTAACACCTCACTATTTTTATCTTCAACATATTCGAAATGAAAAAAGACGACAAAGCAATCCGGCTTTTGCAACACTGGAGTATGCAATGAGAGAAAACGACTCTTTGAATCAAGCTTACCTTCGCCAAAGGCACGGATTGCAGGGTGTAGATAGTGTGCGTTTTTTTATTCGACTTCAAAACATACTCAGAAAAAACCTCGCCAACCAAATTCAACAACAATTGCAACAAGCCAACAGCAAACATGTAGTTGTATTGATCCACGGCTTTAATGATCCTAATCCAGATGCGTATTATTTTTCTCTTCGCAGAAGTATTCAACAATTTGTAAAACAGCCCATTGTTTTTGTTGAAGTGTACTGGGACGGATTAACCTCGCTGGGGTCTAATCCAATTGTTGCAGGCATTTGGGGAAAGGCGCAGATCAATTCAGCAAAAGTCGGACTCGGATTACGTCAATTACTTCAACAAATAGACCCAAGTGTAAAGCTTACCTTATTAACGCATAGCTTAGGTGCTAGTGTTGCGAGTCACACTTTATTTAATCCACAAAAATGGCCAAAACAATTTCAGGAAAAGTTAGAAGAGGACTATAAGTCGAACGCAATTGCTACTCCTAGATCATCGCAAATTTGTTTAGCCATGCTAGCCCCCGCTATTTCAGGCACCCAAGTGATGGATGATATTTTAAGAACAGTGCCTGAGAAAAACCAAGCCGGATTTAGGAAAATTGTGATTGGCTACAACAAATATGATTATGCTGTTAGCAAAGGAGGCCTTTTTGCAAAATCATTTGGAAACACCGCCCTAGGGGCCAATGCCGGTGGTGAAGTAGAAAAAACAGAAAAGCTTATAAAACAATTAGACCCAAGCGTTCAATGCAGAAGTATTGACTTTTCTTACATGCGTTCAATAGATGGCCTTGACAAAAAACAGGCCAGACAACTTCGACAAAAAGAACATTCCATTCTTTTTTATCAACAAAATGCACAATTCCCACAGTTTTTAAAGGCCGTTTTTGAAAACTGAGCATTTACTTATTCACCTCCCACCTGCATGCCAATTCCAATACCTAAATTGCGCCCATGCAGCAATATTTACATGGATTGAATGAGCAGCAAAGAGAAGCTGTGTTACATATGAATGGGCCACTTATGATTGTGGCAGGAGCAGGAAGCGGAAAGACAAAAGTATTGACTACCAGAATTGCACATTTACTTGCTAACGGAGTTGATGCATTTCATATTCTTGCGTTGACTTTCACCAATAAAGCAGCCGCTGAGATGAAAGAGAGAATTGAAAAGATTCTCGGCAACCAAGAAGCACGCAATCTCTATATTGGTACTTTTCACAGTGTGTTTGCAAGAATTCTGAGGTCAGAGGCAACCAGAATTGGTTATCCGGCGAATTTCACTATTTACGATACAGATGATAGTCGCTCTGTTATAAAAGCAGTCATGCAAGAAATGGGTATTGATGATAAAACCTACAAACCCAATATTGTACATAACCGCATTTCAGCAGCTAAAAATGCATTAGTAACAGCGGACGAATATGTACAGGATACATTTCTGCAACAAGAAGATCAACGAGCGAATCGTCCCAAAATTGGTGCCATCTATCAAGCTTATGCTGCAAGATGCTTTAAGAATGGGGCCATGGATTTCGATGACCTCTTGCTTAAAATGTATGAACTACTCCGTTTTCACAACGAAGTATTGTACAAATACCAACATAAGTTCAGGTATATTATGATTGATGAGTATCAGGATACAAATCCGGTGCAATATCAAATTACCAAACTATTGGCAGCCGTACATGAAAATATTTGTGTGGTGGGCGACGATGCGCAAAGCATTTATAGCTTTAGAGGTGCAACTATTGAGAATATTTTACAATTCCAGAAAGACTACGAAGATGTAAAAGTGGTTAAGCTTGAACAGAACTATAGAAGTACAGCAAGCATTTTAGAAGTTGCAAATGAAGTAATACGCAACAATAAGGGTCAGATTGCAAAAAATCTTTGGACTGAAAATCCTACTGGGGAAAAAATTCGTCTTGTAAGAACCATGACGGATAATGATGAAGGAAAATTTATTGCCGATAGCATTCAAGAGCAAAAACTAAGAAACCATTTTTCTAATAAAGATTTTGCTATTCTTTATAGAACCAACGCGCAAAGCCGTGCATTTGAAGAAAGCCTCCGTAGAATGGGTATTGCCTACAGAATTTTTGGAGGAGTGAGTTTTTATCAACGAAAAGAAATTAAAGACTTTATTGCTTACTTACGTGTAATAGTAAATCCACGTGATGAAGAAGCACTCAAAAGAATCATTAATTATCCAGCAAGAGGTATTGGGAAAACATCCTTAGAAAGGTGCTTACTGTTTGCTAACCAAAACGATTTAACCTTTTGGGAAGTACTTCAAAGAGCTGGTGCTGCAGGATTTAAAGGTGGAACGCTTGAAGCCATGCAGCAGTTTGTACAAATGATTCAATATTTCCAAACAATGTTGAACCAGCAAAATGCTTATGATGTAGCGCGCATGGTGGGTGAACATACCAAACTTGTGAAAGAGCTTTTCAATGATAAAACAGCAGAAGGAATTGCTCGTTATGAAAACATTCAAGAGTTATTGAATAGTATTAAGGAGTGGACAGAAACGCCTGACACTGAAGATGGAGAATTAATTAACAAATCGCTGGGATCATATTTGCAACAAATTACTTTACTAACAGACGCAGATGACGATAAAAACGACCCTGATGTAGTAAAGCTAATGTCGATTCACGCAGCAAAAGGATTGGAATTTGACTGTGTGTTTTTAGTAGGTGTAGAAGAGAACCTATTCCCCAACGCCATTTCTATGCAATCGCGCGAAGAGTTAGAAGAGGAGCGGAGGTTATTTTATGTTGCTATTACAAGAGCAAGAAAACATTTATGGGTGACTTATGCAAATACACGCTATAGATTTGGAAGCCTTGTGCAAAATGATCCAAGTCGGTTCATTCATGAAATGCCAGAAAAATTAGTAGATCAATCTTACGCTGGTGGAGTGGGTAGAAGCCAACATAATTTTGGGCAAATGGGATCGGCTTTTCAAAGAATGCAAAGAGGATTTGGTGACTATAACGATACCCAAAAAACTGAAAGAAGATATGGTCCACCTCCAGGCAAAAAAACCGGATCTGAAAAGCCTTCTTACTTAGCTCCACCCACACCTCCAAAAGTTGTTCCACATATACCATCAGGAAATTTTGAGGCGAGTGATACCAGCGATTTAGCAGTTGGACAAAGAGTAGAACACCAAAAGTTTGGTTTTGGAGAAGTAGTTCAATTAGAGGGCAGTGCACATAATCCAATAGCAACCGTTCGTTTTGAATTGAATGGAGAAAAGAAGATTATGTTACAATATGCGAAACTGAGGATTGTTGGTTAATCATAGATTAGATTCATCCACAAATTGAACACTCTTCAAACCTCATTCTGTGGTATTGTTGTGTTGCAGAAGTTAGTATTAGCGCAAAAACAGCAATATATCCAAATACATCTGATTCGGCTAAAACAAAGGTTATTAGCGCTAGCAAATGGATAAAAAACACGAACCATGTTATAACCTGTTTGTGTTGTTGATATCCCTGCCAAAGTCCAACAGAGTATATAATATAAAAAAGCCCGAAGAAAAAATAATCGTTTTTAAATAGCATGCCACCTTCATTCATACTCATAAACGACGATACAGCAAGTAGCATGGGAAGTATGGCACATGGAACAGTTAAAAGTTTTGCTGTAGAATAAAATAAGGATTTCATGCAGCTGCTTTTGATATAGAAATCTTGTACAAATTCACAAACAATAATACACCCATCAGTACAAGGGGCAGAGTCATTAAGACAGTATGAGAAGATCCTTGGGCTGCTCTTATTCCAAACAACGCCCATATTAACACCCATCCTGATTCATACATTCCTTTTCGTAAAATCAAAAAAACAGAAAGACAGGTTGCTATCACCATCATTGCAGCGCTCCACATCCAACCTTCTAATGGAGAACCATCCCAACCTAATCCTGTTAGCCAAGCAGCTATATTAGCAATAGTAGCTACAAGAATCCACGAAAAATAAATACGAATGGGAATACCCAAAGTTTTGTGTGTTTGTAAACTTAAAAGTGCCGCTTTGGTTAAGACAAAAAGAAGCCCAAGCATAATTAAAACAGAAACCGTCATTTGCAAATAATGCCAAGCCAAAATCCATAGTCCATTCAATATAAACGACCACTGAATTGCCTTAACTAAAGATAGCGGCATGAGTACACCAAATCTTGAAATGTAGATAGTTCCTATCAATAGCCCTATATATATGACGCTCCAAATTGAAAAGGTAAATCCCGCGGGAACAAACCTATTTGTAAACAAAGCAGAAACCTCCCCTGTATTCATTCCATTGATTGGCAATGCATTGGCTAACACATTCATCACAATCATAAAGGCAAATGCCAACCATAGAAACCAAACTTGCAATCGATTCATAACCGTAAGCTAACAAAAGTTTTGTATTTTGGTTCTATGAGTTCTGAACATGCAACTTGCCACAACTGCGGAGCCAGTTTAGCAAACAACCCCAAATTTTGCAGTGCATGCGGACAGCAAAGCCATGTGCACAGATTTACTTTGCCTCATTTTTTTCATGAAATGATGCATGCATTTACTCATGCAGATAAAGGTATTTTTCTGCTAATACTTGAGTTATTCAAATCGCCAGGAAAGGTTTTGTTTGAGTATATAGATGGATTTAAAAGAAAAAAGTATTTTAATCCATTTACATTTATTGTTCTGGTTGGTGGCTTCACACTTTTTATGAATACTACTTTCAAGCCCTATAAAGATTTTGACTTTACAGAGGGGGTGAAAAAAAGTAATGTCGCATTATCAGTTGAAGTACAGGAACGCTCTAACAAAATGAATACATTTTTTAGAACGCAATCAAAAATTTTATTGTTAGGGTCCGTCCCCATTTCTGCATTAGCCATGTGGCTCATGTATAGAAGGCGAAAGCTTTACTTCGCTGAGCATTTAGTGGCTATGACTTTTATAACGGGAAGTCTTGGCTTGTTTATGTCGCTTATCATGGTGCCCATACAAGCATTTTTTTTAGAACCCAAACATTATGCTACCATAAGTTTTCTAACACTTTTTTTCCAATGTATCTACTTTGCCTGGGCCTACCATGGGTGGATGAAAAGAAAAAGTGCCTCTAACTTTTTTTATGCTTTGCTGGTACAATTATTAAATATTGTTTCTTGGATGATTTTTACTGGCCTACTAGGTTCTTTATATATGCTGTGGCCAATGATTGTTAAGAGCTAAATTTTTCAGGTCACAACTAACTGATTGCAAGCAGAATGTAATAGTGTTCGAAGAAATGAACCCTTTACAGTATCTTGCGCCACAAATAATACCCTCATGTTACCCAAGTACAACCGAATTTTGCTGAAACTATCCGGAGAAGCCATAATGGGCAATAAAGAGAATGGTTTTGAACCGTTTAATCCAACAATTATTGAACAATATGCCCGCGATATTAAGGAAGTAACCAACTTGGGAGTTCAAGTAGCTATTGTAATTGGCGGTGGTAATATATATAGAGGTATGAACGAAGCTGAAAGTGGTATTGAAAGAGCTCATGGCGATTATATGGGTATGCTTGCTACCGTTATTAATGGTATGGCTATGCAGGCCATGCTTGAAAAAGTAGGCGTATTTACTCGCTTACAAAGCGCCATTAATATGGAGCAGGTTGCAGAACCTTATATCCGCAGACGCGCTATTCGTCACCTTGAAAAAGGGCGCGTGGTTATTTTCGGTGCTGGCACGGGTAACCCCTATTTTACAACCGATACCGCTGGATCACTCAGAGCTGTAGAGGTAAAAGCAGATGTTATTTTAAAAGGAACTCGGGTAGATGGTATTTATTCAGCTGACCCAGAAAAAGTTCCAGACGCTACCAGATTTGAAAAGATTTCTTACCAAGAATGTATATCTAAGAACCTAAAGGTGATGGACATGACGGCATTTACGCTATGCATGGAAAATAAACTGCCTATCATTGTATTCGATATGAACAAACCCGGCAATTTGCTTCAAGTTGTGCAGGGAATGAATGTGGGTACTTTAGTGCAATAACACCACTTGTATATATTTTTTTTGGTGCGATGTGGTTCTTAGTAATTTCACGTCTACATGAAGTACGTTTTTTTCTTTTTTAGCCTAATCATAACAACAGTTGCTTGGTCACAAGCCAGAAAACTCGATGAAGTAGTTGGAAAAGCTTTATTGCAAAACTTGCAAATTCAACTTGCTAAAAATGAGTTAGCAATTAGCAACAATAATAATTATCTAGGTGCTACGGGTGCACTTCCTACCGTTTCTTTGAATGCATCAGATATACAAAACTCAATAAGCATTAACCAGCAATTAAACAATGGAAATACAATTAAAAGAGATGCAGCTCCAGCAAACAACCTAAATGTTGGTCTACAGGCTTCGGTTATTGTATATAATGGCAAGAGAGTATATGCACAAAGAGAACGCTTGGAAGAGTTAGAAAAACTCTCTGAAGAACAATTGCGTTTTCAAATTCAAGAAGTTGTTGCAAACACCAGCAGTCGTTATTATGATATTGTGCGTCTGCAGTACTTTTTGCGTGCACTTCGCCAAACCATTTTATTCTCCGAACAACAAGTACAAATTATTGAATCGAGAAAAGAAGTTGGATTGGCTAACCAAGCAGATTTATTACAAGCACAGATTGATTTGAACCAACGCAAACAAGAGCTTCAAACGCAGGAATTACTTTTACAACAAACGAAAGTTGATTTATTAAATTTACTTCAGGAAGATCCTACGAATACATTTGTTCCAGCCGATACTTTATTTGAACATAAGAATACTTATTCCATTCAACAGCTTATTGGCGGAATTTCTAACAACCCACAATTAGCTACAGCCAACAAGCTCGTTCAAGTAAATGAATGGTTGGTGAAAGAAGCAACGAGCCAAAAATATCCAATCCTTCGATTTAATACAGGCTATAATTACAATAGAAACCAAAGTGCTGCAGGTTTATTCCTGTTAAACCAAAACTTTGGTCCATTTGCAGGATTGGCTTTACAGGTCCCAATTTATAACGGCAGTCAAGCGAAGCGCCAAGAAAAATCCGCACAACTAGCTGCAACATCTTCTAAAATTCAAGAACAAAATACGCGTCAATTATTAGAAGCTTCTATTGTAAAAGTTTACCAAGCTTATCAAAATGCAGTTCAACAAATAACAACTGAACAGCAAAATTTTGAAATGACGAAATCTTTGAATGAATTGGTTTTGCAAAGGTTTTCACTTGGACAAGCCACAATCCTCGAAGTACGCGCTGCTCAGCAAAGTTTTGAAAACGCTGCATTCAGATTAATCAATTTGAATCATGCTGCAAAACTTGCAGATATTGAAATGAAGCGACTAACTGGACAGTTGTAATTTTTAAAATCGTACGCAGCGCATTTTCATAAGGTCCTTATTTTGATTGCTCAAAAAGCCCCTGTATTGTGCGGTAATTTCTAAACCGCCTCTGTATCCAGAAGCTACACTTAAACTAGAAATATTGACATCGTAGCTTACGCCAAAACTTAGGGATGGTAAGTCAATTTTTACAGTAGGTACAATTGCATCTTTCCATCTATAAAAACTCCCTACAGAAAAAACCCAAGATGGATCATCTTCCCAATTTGCACCAGCTATTTGATACATACCTCCAATAAATAATTGTTGCTGGCTTCCTTGTCGCATAAAATCGGCATAAGCCTGTATGCGTGTATGTGCTTGCAGCGGTAAGGAGATTCCAATATTAGCCATCCATCTATCAGTAACCTGATAGCCTTCATTTTGATTTAGAAACTGAACACGAGGTCGGTTTACGTGAAACCATGCAGCACCCATATACCAGTTGCCCCCTCTTTGTCCTAAAGTACTGCTGAGCGACATACCTGTAGACAAGTCCCAATATCCTGTTGCTGTGCTTGAAAAAAATTGATTGGTTGGATTTGAGGGAGAAAAACTACCATTTACAAACTGATCATCGAAAGTAGCTTTGGTAGGATCAAATTGCGTAGTTACCCTTCCTCCCATAAATGCAAGTGAAAGATATGTGTTAGAAGATTCGTCTAAACTTTTATGATAATTGAGTACAGGATAAATCATAGATCGTTTTAAGCGAACGTCACCAGCTACATCCATCACTGTTTGAAGTCCAATTGTCATAAAATCTTTTTGACCCGACATAGGCAACTTATACTCAAGTCCCAATGCACTTGTTTCATAGGGTATAGTAACAGATGCCCATTGCGTTCTATGAATAGCCGTCATCCGAAATTCTCCTGTAAATACACCTGCCAATGCTGGATTTCTCAGCATCGGTTGTTCGTGAAATTGAGAAAAGGTAAAATCCTGTCCAATAACACCAGCAGCATGTAAAAGCCCATATATACATATCAGTACTATCCTTCTCATCGTATCAGTGCTACATTTCCTTTGTACAATACTTTGCGATCGTTCTCGCATAAAAATTCGCAAAGCACAACAAATACATCAGCGTCTGCTTTTTTCCCATTAATGGTACCATCCCAGCCAAAGCTTGGATCATTAGGTGCAAAGTTTTGCTGTTTAAAAACAACCGCACCCCATCTATTGAAAATGGTAAATGAGAGCACTTTGGTGATTTGTGTGCCTCGAACAATTAGACGATCATTTAATCCATCGCCATCTGGCGTAAATGTGTTTGGAATATATAATTGTGCTTGAGTACAAATAGTTCTGAATCGAATTGAATCGGTTTGCTCACAGCCATCTCTATTGGTGACTGTAACCTGATATGTTTGATCATTTCGCACAGTTGCAATTGGTTCAAAACAGTTGGTACAAGACAGCGAAGCTCCTGGCGACCAACGTATAGTTTCAACTGGACTTTGGCTATTGATTTGTGCACGGAGTACAACCTGCGAACCAGCTGCTACAATGATGTCGCGCTTCATAACAATTCTAGGCTTAGGCTGAACAACCACTTGCACACGAGATGTGTCGGTATAACAACCCCATCGATCATACCCAACTACTTGAAATGTACTGGACCTATTCACACGAACAGATGTTTGTGCAGCAGCTGGATTACCTAATCCCTGGGTTGGTAACCAGGTATAACGCTGACCACCAGTGACTCCTATTTGGCCTGAACCGCCTTCACAAAATGCAATATCCTTAGTTTGAATATGAATGGGTTGTGCAACATGTATATAAATACTGTCATTGGCTGTACAGCCCCATTGGTCGGTTCCTCTCACTCTAACAAAACCACTTGCTGATGGAAAAGCTAAGGTGGTCGGACAATCAATACAGCTGACAGCACTTGCATTCAGCCATCTATATTGCTCTCCACCAATTGCTTTAATTTGAACAGGTTGTTCTTTACAGACAACTGTATCACCTTGTACACGAATACTTGGCAGAGGTCTAACTAAGAATTTTCGTTCAACCTCAACATTACATCCTGCAGCAGTTGAAATATTAGCTTGAATTGTTTGAGAGCCTGGTGATTGGAAGACCGACTTATATATGGTGTCAGATGATCTGTTTTGTCCATTTAACTGCCAAGTAATAGATTGAAGAGAAGTATCTGCTTGAATTGATAGTTTCACTTCTTGAACATCACCAACACAAATATCTTTTAAGGCATTAACCTGAACCTTTGGCATTTTATAGACTTTAACTGGAATATCTTGCACAAGAGTATCTGCACACCCAAGACCATCTTTAGCAATCATTTGAATTGATTGTATACCAGATTGAGTAATAACCAGAGCAGCAGGAGTCTTGACTGATGAAGTAACTCCCGCATTGAATTTCCAAGCATATTGTAAAGCTGTATTTGAATTTGTTTTGTTCTCAAATTGTAACTGAACTGAATCGCAAACAGCTTTTTGTTCTACAAGGAAATCTGCTTTAATTTTTTGAACCTGAATTGGCTTATTGATTTGAAGTGGAACACGACAACCAGCATCATTCAATAAAGTAACAGAAGGCTGATATAAACCTGCTTGACTATATTGAAAATTGATTGATGGATTTGTTGATACAACTATATTACCCAAACCATCATTCCATTCATATCTAGATGTATGTTTTCCGTTTACACTTAATTTCAACTCTTGAGTATTACATAAGGTAGTTGCGCTTGCTTGAAGTTCTCCTTCAGGTGCAATAACTTGAATTCTAATCTCTCTTTCATACACACATCCACCATCTGTAATCGCCATCATCCTAGTAGTATAATTACCCGTTTGTTGATAGGTATGACTAACTATCGTACCTGTATCTTTTAAACCTGATCCAAAATCCCAAACAGTCTGCTTTGCAACGGTATTAAATTGCTGAAAAGTAAAAGTAAATGGCGCACAATAAACGGTGGTATCACTCAGATTGATGGTTCCTGGTAAACCACTTACTACCGGTACAACATACTGTATACTATCACTACAACGTATACCGTCATCATATACTTGATACCCAATTAAGGTAACTGGGAACTGACCAGCTTCCTTAAAGATATATTTTGTATTATATCCCGACTGAATACTTCCATTAGGAAATCGCCACTGAAATTGCAGCTGCTGATCACTTTTATTATTAAAGAAAACAGTATCACCTACACAACCTGTTTGCGGCGTGAATGAAAAATCAAGATTCGGTTTTTCAAATACATATAAATACTCTTTTACCAATGTGTCTCCACAAGAGGTTTGAGCGAAAATCTTTACTTCATATTTGCCAGCTGCAGCATATTTATGAAATATAGTATCCTGTTGTCCACTAATTATTCGCTTACTACCATCACCAAATTCCCAAACAAATGATTGAACGCCAATTGAATTATTTTTCCAATAAGATGTGAACGGAACGCAGCCTTTTTTATCAACTCCCATTAATTGCACTGCAACCCTAGATAAATTTGGCTGCACAGTAAACGAAACACTGGCAGTGTCAATACCACAGTCATTCAACCCTGTGAGTTGAACAGAAAAATCACGGGGGCTATTTGTAAAAAATATTTTCTCAAAATTTATTATTGAGGTTGTATCCAAATTTCTGCCATCACCCCAGTTCCATATAAGTCGGTTTGCATGTTGAGCAACTGGAGTGAATATTACTTTTGCTGGACTACAATTGTTAAGCTGTTCAAACTGCAACCCTACTGAAGGAAGAGGTTTGATAATGATCGTGGTCGAATCACGACTGTTACCACATCCTCTTAAGTCGCTTGTCTCAAGTACAATTAACAAACTGTCAGCAACTGATACTCGCATACTAGGGAAAGTTGGACTTTGACCTATAAGACTTCCATTAACATACCATTTGAATCTTGCTAAATTTTGATGAGCTGTTTGATTTTTAATTGAGTTTGAATCAACTACTTGATTAATACAAATACTAGTTTGAGTAACGAGTATTTTTGATTGTAAGGCTTCAAACACTTCTACAAAAACTGGATTGCTAAATACTGTATCTACACATCCATTGATATAGACAGCTCTTCTATAAAAAGTTGATTGACTTGATAATGTTGGAATATAAAAATAATCATTCGCCCCTTGAATCAATTGCCATTCTGCTTGCTCTGATTTTCGAAATTGCCAAAAAAAGTTAAGTGATGAATGATGGCTATTTGTTCTAACTGTCCCTGAAATTTTTTGTGCTAGCTCGCCAATACAAATTGATTGATTTCCAACTAAAGTGTTTTCTAGAATAATCAATGGTCGAATAAAGTTTGTTTCGCTTACTGATGTGCATGAACCACTTACCACTTCTCTTCTCAACGCTAATCGCTCACCAGTCATTTGCATGGATAATGAAATTGATGAATCTGCTATTTTATTCCAACCATTTCCGTCATAATTGACATACCAAGTAATTGAATATATTCCATTACCACCTGATAAGGTTTTGTTTTGAACTCTGAATGAAGCAGTAGTACAAACAATAGTATCATTAAGAAATATTTCATTCCCAATAGGCTCAAGTAGTTTAAAAATTACAGTATCTATTGATGCGCCACAAATACCATTCTCTACACGCCACTCTAACTCATACCTTCCTGCGACAATATTGCGAAGAATATTGTTTTCGATGATGGCAGCATTCGGCGACTGTAAAATCCTCCAACTGCCAATACCAACTTGAGGTATCTGAGGTTGCAACTGAACAGTATCTTGTAAGCACAATGCTCTATCAACACCAGCAAAAGCTCTGGATGGTGGTGCAACTAATGTAATCGTTACAGTATCCATTGATGCGCCACAAATACCATTCTCTACACGCCATTCTAACTCATACCTTCCTGCTACAAGATTGCGAAGAATATTGTTTTCGATTGTGGCAGCATTCGGCGACTGTAAGATCCTCCATGTTCCATTTCCAACCTGAGGTATTTGCGGTTGTAACTGAACAGTATCTTGTAAGCACAATTCTCTGTCAACACCAGCAAAAGCTCTGGATGGTGGTGCAACTAATGTAATCGTTACAGTATCCATTGATGCGCCACAAATACCATTCTCTACACGCCATTCTAACTCATACCTTCCTGCTACAAGATTGCGAAGAATATTGTTTTCGATTGTGGCAGCAT
>CAZTTO010000002.1:213393-246095 GCA_964616465.1 uncultured Hydrotalea sp.
AATATTGTTTTCGATTGTGGCAGCATTCGGCGACTGTAAGATCCTCCATGTTCCAGCACCAACTTGAGGTATCTGAGGTTGCAACTGAACAGTATCTTGTAAGCACAACACTCTGTCAATTCCAGCAAAAGCTCTGGATGGTGGTGCAACTAATGTAATCGTTACAGTATCCAATGATGCGCCACAAATACCATTCTCAACACGCCATTCTAATTCATACCTTCCTGCTACAAGATTGCGAAGAATATTGTTTTCGATTGTGGCAGCATTCGGTGTCTGTAAGATCCTCCATGTGCCAATACCAACCTGAGGTATCTGAGGTTGCAACTGGACAGTATCTTGTAAGCATAATGCTCTATCAACACCAGCAAAAGCTTTGGATGGTAGAGACACTAATGTGATAGTCACAGTATCCATTGATGCGCCACAAACGCCATTCTCAACACGCCATTCTAACTCATACCTTCCTGCTACAAGATTGCGAAGAATATTGTTTTCGATGATGGGCGTATTTGGTGCTTGCAAAACCCTCCATGTTCCATTTCCAACTTGAGGTATCTGAGGTTGTAACTGGACAGTATCTTGTAAGCACAATGCTCTATCAACACCAGCAAAAGCTTTGGATGGTGGAACGACTAATGTGATAGTTACAGTATCCATTGATGCGCCACAAATACCATTCTCAACACGCCATTCTAATTGATACACTCCGCTTGTAAGATTCTTTAAAACAGTACTCTCGATCACAGGCGTATTTGGTGATTGCAAAATCCTCCATGTTCCTTTTCCAACTTGAGGTATCTGCGGTTGCAACTGAACAGTATCTTGTAAGCACAATTCTCTGTCAATACCAGCAAAAGCTTTGGATGGCGGTGCGACTAATGTGATAGTCACAGTATCCATTGATGCGCCACAAATACCATTCTCAACACGCCATTCTAACACATACGTTCCAGCTACAAGATTGCGAAGAATATTGTTTTCGATGATGGGCATATTTGGTGCTTGCAAAACCCTCCATGTTCCAGCACCAACTTGAGGTGTCTGAGGTTGTAACTGGACAGTATCTTGTAAGCACAATTCTCTATCAACACCAGCAAAAGCTTTATTGAACGTTGGTATAGAAATCGTTAGCGTATCGCTCGCTGAAAAACTACAATTTCCGTTCGTTCTACCTTGAGCAAGAAAGAAAAATGAAATAGATGTAAGGCTTTTATCTAATGATGACAAAATATATCCTGTTTCATTTTGATTCGGCTGAATAAAAAATCCTGTTCCTGAACTTGTCCATGTTCTTTGCTGAACAGGACCAACTGTTGATGCCTGTAACCAAATCGTATCTGGCCAATTACACAATTGTACAGACGGGGGATCAATGATTGTTGCAATAGGCGGAGCTGCTCTATATACCCATTGTGTATCAGCACAAGTAAGTCCTTGCGTTGTAAGGGTTAAAACAATTCTATAAATATTTCCTCCCTCTAATTTAAATTTTGGAAAAGCATTGGTTGAATCTGTGCCTCCTTGATAATTGTAGGGTCCACCTGAAATATGCCAACTATACCTATTTGAAGAAAGTTGATTAGAATAGATAGGTCTATAATCAACGTTAGATGCAACTACAACAGCAGAACTATTACATTCTATAAAATCGGGTGGCAACTGAACTGTGCAAATTGCTCCTTGATTGTTTGAAGAAATCATTCCTATGTAAACAGTATCCTTATCTGTTCCACAGACAGTACTGATAGAATATTCCAAGTAATAATCCCCAACCTGCCATCCACTTATTATTGAGTTAGGTTGATTTGGCTGACTAAAATTAAGTGTGCTAGGTCCACTTATTTGTCGCCATGAAACACTTGCATTTGGAAGTGAATTTCCTATCACATGTATGGTATCTCTTACTGATAGAATTCGATCATCACCTGCATTGGCTTTTGTAACCACACCCTGCCATGTTGCAATACCAGATACAACTTTCTTTTGTCCTAAGTTGTTTGAAACATAAAATACTATTGTATCTACCCCTATATAATCAGAACTTGGTGGACTCAAACGATAACAAGTATCATTCAACCATTCAATTTTTGAACCTTTTATTGCATATGCCGAATCTATTCTATGTACCGCATCACAACTCTCAATTCTAAAACAGCCTGCAATAGTTTTTCCCGGACATCCTGTTCCTAAATCAAAATAATCTGGAACGGGTAACCCAGTTGCAGCATCATAGATAGCTAAGTTCTGAAAATATCCAGATACATAACCAAACAAACCTGTTGCATTCATGGTTGCCCTTAGGCTTACGTGCATACTCTGATCTGCAATAAATAAATTAGTTGTATCTAGTTGCGATTGAAAAATTCTCCAAGTGGACCAGCTTGGCAATGCCGACATTGGAGTTGGTGTAATACCTAGTTGTTGTAAACTTCTTCCATTTAATCGAAAACTTTGCACAGAAGCGGTAGGTAGCATAACTGTCATTTCATGAGTAAACTGCGGTATAAGGTTAAATGCAACATATGGTGCACCGGTACAAATACTAGGAGGAAGTAAACACATACCTAGTTCATTGGAATTATTTCTTCCTGTTACTTGATACACATAAGATGGGGCTGATAGTTCTATAAAATATGCTCGGCCAATTGGATCTGCACTTGGAAAAGTGTGTACAAAAACTTGTCCTGCAGCTAATGTTCCGCCAACAGAAACTCCATTTACACGGATTGTGGTACTACTAGTAGGTATAATAACTAAATACTCATTGGTTTGTGTAGCACCCCCTTTCACAGCAAAATAAGTATTACCAACTGAATTAGCAGGAATGAGATTATCAATACCAGCATCTGCAGCTGTACCTGCAACTGCCCTATTTCTAATATGATTTCCGCCAGACGTAACTGCTATTGGCTTGTTCGATTGTATCCGCGTTCCTGCAATAGTTTCATTTTGAGTGTTGCTCCGCAATACAATACCCTGTCCTTTTTGAAGTAGAATAGTTCCTGGAGTTGCAAATCCATTTAATGGATGAGGATTCCCTGTTACTTGAACGCTAGTTCCATCTTCTGTTGCTAATATGCCAATAAAATGCAAGTCATCATTACTGGCAGCAGTTGGATTATTTGTAGGATTCACTTGTGAGCCGCAATAAAAATCTGTTCCTAATCCTTTAGTTCCTTTCAGTGTAATTAAATCACTGTTATTTGCTCGATCTTGAAACTGAATTGCAGTAATTGGATGTGTGGAGCTTATGGTTAATCCTATATCAGATCGTGGAACAGATGGCATGTTTCTTCCTTGTGATCCATATGCCGCATTAATTGTACTATTATTTGGCATGGTAACTGTAACTACTTCTCCTCTTTGTACAATTACAGATTGGGTAAAAGATCCATCTGTACTTCTAATTGTGACAGTAGCACTTGGAAATTCAGTAGAAAAAAGAAAGCGAACATTATTCAACTCAGGTAAGTCGCGCGTGAATTTTAGAATAGGAGGAACATAAAAAAAGGTATCAATTTGAGAGAGAACATTCAATTGAAACATCAGCACTGAAACCAGTAATAATATGGTCTTACAACTCTTCACTTGGGGGGCTTATCCAATTCTATTACGAAAAATGAACGAGCTCGGATCATTCAATTCTCGGCTTTGTATTAAAGTTTCAGCAAAACAGTAATAACAACAAGAGCCTGCATGCATAACTTATAAAAAACGAGTTTTGAACGGATATTAAATACCGTTAAACACGCAGTTTGTAGTTTGGTATACTACCTTAAAAACACATTTACTACCACTTTTAACAATGTTATTAGAATTCATGCTGAAATAGCAGACTACCTTTGCGGCTCTTTGAAAAAGTTCAACTACATATTAATTATACGTAAGCTATTTGTTGTATTAGCCACAATTGGATTGTGGTCGGCCTATTTTTTTCAGCCTGTTTGGATGGTTAGTAAAATTTCTTACGTACAAATCCATTCTGAAACTACCGAAAGCGTAGAGTCTGATTTTGCAGATGAAGAAGAAAGCTTTGAATTACCTGAAGCATCTTGGAATGAAGAAGATCCTGTTTTTTTTGCTAGAATAAGTTTCGTTTTTAATTATACCTTTTTGAAGTTTGAGCCACAATTGCATAAAATTCAATTATCAACGTTCAGGTCAAGTCTTATAGAACCTCCCGCCGGGTGTTAATCTGCTGATTAACACTTTTATTCACCTGAACTTATTTCCATGAAAAAATTTTTACTGCTCTTTTGCGGGGTATTGTGTGCTTATTTTTCTCAAGCCCAACAAAACTTCTTCAATATGCCTTCTGGCGATATTACACCAAAAGGAAAAACATTTTATCAACATCAACTGAATCTATATCAACAACAAATAGAATCTAAAGGTCATTTTGTTTATGGCTTAGGAAAGGGAAGAGATATAGGAATTAATGTGGTTGGAAAAGGTCTAGACTGGTCGGACCGCACACCATTTCTGTTTAATGATAAAATCCAAAATGGCGCTGTTTATCCAGTTATTATGGGAACCTTTCAGCAACAATTTAAATTAAACCAACAACTTTTTATAAATATAGGCACACAAGGTGGAACCAATTTAAGTAACCAAGAAAGTAGAATGCATTTCCATCACTTTTCTTATGGCTTATTGGTTGCTCAAGATAAAAAGGGCAATAAAATAACAGGTGGTATATATCATACCAATCGCCCTTTTGTTGGACCTGGAAATACAACTGGAATCATGTTAGGATATGAGTATAAGTTATCTAAACATTGGTTTTTGATGGGTGATTGGATTAGCGGAACAAACGAATCTGGTGTTGCCGTTATTGGGGGAATGTATCAATTGAATAAGCGCATTCAACTTTGTGCTGGATGGCAAATTCCAAATCCAGGTACGCCTAAACGACAAGCATTGGTACTTGAAATTAACTTGCTTGGCTGGGATTTTTTGCACTAAATAAAAGGAGGCTACCTCAATAACTTGAAGTAGCCTCCTTTCATTTAAACCGATGAATTTATTTTACGGGCTTAACGTCTTTAAAGATTTTTGCTGGTGGAATACTTTCTACAAGTTTTCTATATCCATTCCAATTTTCACCCAATAAGCCATTTATTTTTTGAACTGCCTCCTGAATCAATCCTTCTGCTTCTGCTACCAATCGCTCTTCTTGTGCTCCTGGTGCAATTGGTTTTGCGGTAATTGATTGCATGGCTGTTTGCATAACACTCATAACCGTTGTTTGAGGCACCTGACCATAGCCTTGACGTTGAATTTGTTTTCCGTTGATAAACTCACGTACTGACTTCACAGCATCCTGCCATTTCTTTGTTTCTTTTTTAGCACTGTCTGCATCTTTACCACGCACATCTTTCAATTGCGCTGTTGCTTTATTCAGCATATCATCCATATCAGTTAAAATATCCATACCATCAATTAACTGATCAACAGACTTTCTAAAACGAACCATCATAGCACGCTGTGCTAGCTTAATATCGTTTTTGTTACCAATTCTTGGATCATCTATTACCGTTACCATAGTTGAATCTTTCTCTCTACCGAATGTGAGAACAACTTTATAGGTTCCAGGTAATACTTGCCATCCAGCAGGCTCACCAGCACCAGCTCTACCGCCACCTCTACCACCACCAATTTGACGGAATCCGCGCTCTTCCATGCCCCAATAATTACGCACATAACCAGTATCTGCTTTCCAACGCAAGTTGCGAATCACTTGATTCTTATCATTGTAAATTCTAACCTGAATTGTATCAGAACCAGCACCACCCATCATATCTTCTAATTGTGCTTTGAAGTTGGCTGGAATCATATCACCAAACTGTTGCATAATTTGATCAAAACTCATACCTGCAGGTAAATTGTATCCCATACTGCTGGCCATTTCACTCAAGCGCTTCAGTTTTTCCTGCTCACTCATGGTGTTTCCGCCTGCACTCTTTTGTGGCATTTTCTTGATGTAATAAGAAATGGCAGCACCTCTTCTTCTATTCTCAGCATCCCACATGCCCCATGTACTCCACTCATAAGGAGAATTGCGATATGAGGCTTGAACAGCTGTTGGAGCTGCGAAAACAGTAAAGTTCTTTTCAAGCACACCTTTATTTGCCGCAAGTTTTCTAAGTGGACGAATGTCATCAAATACCCATAGCGATCTACCAAAAGTAGCAACTGCTAAATCAGCTTCTCTTTCTTGAATAGCTAAATCGAAAGTAGAAACAGAGGGATAGCCATTTTTGAATTGCTGGAAGTTTACACCATTATCCAAGCTAATCCACAACCCTTGCTCAGTACCAACAAAAATTAAGTTTGGCTCAACAGGGTCTTGTAATACTGTCAAAGCATATCCAATTACTTTCTTTTCGTCTACAACCCTTGTCCACGTTTTTCCAAAATCTGTTGTTCTAAAAATATACGGCTTGAAATCGCCTCTTCTGTAATCATTTGCCACAACAAAGGCTTCACCAGCATTATGCCTGCTTGCTCTTACCTGTGGAATCCAAATACCTGGCGCGAGCCCTTTGATATTGTTACGAACATTGGTCCATGTTTTTCCACCATCGGTTGTTACTTGCACATTGCCATCATCAGTACCCACCCAAATAACACCTTTTTGTACTTTAGATGCATCAATAGCTAAAATGGTACAATGGTTTTCTGCACCTGTAATATCAATACTAATACCACCGTTTTGACTTTGATCAATTTTAGCACTGTCATTGGTTGTTAAATCAGGTGAAATGATTTCCCAAGAAGCGCCTTTATTAGTACTCTTATGCACAAACTGACTTCCAAAATAAATGGTGTTGTTATCTGTTGGATCTTGCGCAATAGCAGCATTCCAGTTGAAGCGTAACTTGGTTTTATAATTCGGAGCAGGTGGACGAATATTCCAACGCTCTCCGGTTTTTGCATTGTATCGTCCCACATTACCACCCTGACTCATTGCATACACCCAATCTTCATCATCGGGGTCAGGCATTACATCAAAACCATCTCCACCCCAAAGATTTTCCCACATATAGTTGCGAATGCCACTTGATTCCCACACATAAGCTGGTCCACGCCAACTTCCATTATCCTGCATGCCGCCCATTACTCGATAAGGCATTGCATTGTCAACATTCACATGATAGAACTGACCAAAAGGTAATTTCTCATCAAACATCCAATTCTTTCCACCATCTCTTGTAATACCAATACCTCCGTCATTTCCATCTATGATGAAATCTGGATTGGTTGGATGAATCCAAAATGCATGGTGATCTGGGTGAATACCATTATACGGAATGATAGTCCTATAAGTTTTTCCTCCATCTTCACTTAATGTTACAGTTTGATTCAACATCCATAACTTATTCTCATTAATGGGATCTACTGCAATATCTTGGAAATAAAAAGGACGATTGGTTACTATAGATGGCTCACTTGTTACGAGCTCCCATTTGTAACCACCATCATTACTTCTATATAGTCCATTCTTTGTAGCTTCTACCAATGCATACACGCGATTAGGATTAGAGCGACTAATTGTCAAACCAATTCTTCCATAATCACCTTCTGGTAAGCCATGTTCTTTTCCTAGTTTAGTGAAAGTCTTTCCACCATCTGTTGTCATGTATAAACCACTTCCTTTTCCTCCACTCTTCAAACTATGCGGAGTGCGATAATGCTGCCACATTGCCACAAAAAGTTTATTTGGATTAGAAGGGTCCATAATCATATCTGCAACTCCACTGGTGTCGTTGGTATACAAAACCTTAGTCCAAGTTTCACCTCCATCGGTGGTTTTAAAAAGTCCTCTTTCAGGGTGTTGTGCATACGGATTACCAATAGCACCTACATACACTGTATTAGGTTGGTGTGGATCGACAATGATTCTATGTATGCCACGTGTTTTTTCTAAACCAACACGCTTCCAACTTTTACCACCATCAATGGTTTTGTATAACCCTTCACCTATATTGATTGAGTTACGCGGATTTCCTTCTCCCGTTCCTACCCAAACAATATTTGGATTTGACTGCTGAATGGCAAGGGCGCCAATATTTAAAATAGGTTGATCATCAAATACTGATGTCCAAGAAACACCCGCATTATCTGTTTTCCAAACTCCACCAGAAGCAGCGCCCAACCAAATTTGATTAGGATTACTGATGACTGCATCTATAGCAGTAACGCGACCGCTCATGCTAGCTGGACCAATATTTCTTGGTTTCCAGTTTTTAAAATGTTGGTTGATGTCAATTTGTTGTGCTAGCCCAATACCTACGATGAGGAGCAGAACAATGAGGGAACTAATTTTTCTCATGCAGAAATAGTTTTGAAACGGAAATTTCTGCAATTAAGATGCAATTACCAAAAATCTGTGGATGAGTGGTGCTTAATATGCTTCGAATAAATACTGAACAGCCTCTACGATCTCTCTTTCATCTCTATTATCACCTCTATGTGCTTTACCAATAGCGTCGCAGGTTAACAAGATTTTTTGTCGAATAGATGGAGTGAATTTATCCTTATACTGAATATAAAAAGGTGCAAATGCTTTCACATCATAATCCTCCAAACCTTCTGCTTCTTCAAAATCAAATGAAAATGCTATAAGTCCAGATTGGTCAGAACCAAACTCATCTGTAGATTCTTCTAAACCAGCCCAGTGCTCTTCAATTAATTTCTTCAAAGCTTCTCTTTCAGAAGACTGAATTTTTCCATCAATATTAGCTGTATAGTAAAAAAGCTTACCGAGTTCTTTATATAGTAATTCGTAAAACATAGTTATTTTTTTATAAGGTTTCTTCAGTTTCTGGAACTATCAGTAGCGGCTGACGAGTAACATAGCACATATGCTCTGTAAAGCTCTCTAAAAAGAAAGATTCCAAGAAAGATTTTTTCCTACGAACCATTGCTAGCATATCATAAGGAATATGGTCATACAACCCTTCCATAGTGGTTTGAATATCATGACCACTCACTAATCTAAATTGCAAAGGGATAGGATCAAAATGATCTTTGACAAGCGTTGCATAGTTTTCAAACTCTTCTTGCTCTTTAGACTCTTCTCCAGTTAAACCTATCCTCACAATTGTTGAAGAAGCCGCCAGTACATGTGCAATACCTAAAGTTACGGTGAGTGCATCTATATCAGAAGGATGATAAGATGTTGCATAAACAACAGATTGAATTGGTGTGCCATCAAATTGTTCAGGAATGAGTAAAACAGGAATATGAGAAGCCTCAATCATTTTGGCTGCAACTGTTCCAATAAGAGCCTTCTTGAGTCCACTAGCCCCTTGCGTACCCATAACAATCAAATCGGCATGGTTTTTCTTTGCAAAGCGAACTACATTATCAAGTAAGGGTGCCTTTCCAACAATACTAGCAATAGCTACTTCATTATTGGGGTTAAATGTGTCTATTAACTCCTGCATTTGACGCATCACTTCTAATTGCATGTTTTCATTGTGCAACTTCCTTTCAGCAAATGATTCAATAAATACGCTTTCTACAGGAGTATATACATGATATAACATAATGCTACTGCCTGCCTTTTTTGCAAGATCAATAGCAAACAACAATGCTTTTTCGGCAGTTGCAGAAAAATCTGTTGGAACTAAAATTCTTTTCATACTTCAAATCTAGTTTATTCAAATGTTAGAATACACTTAATTATGAGCAATAAATAATGGAGTATCTGTTTCTTGCATCAAAATATCTGCCATGCTTGATTTAAACCACCTGCTAAATTCCGTTCTTCTATACGCACCTAAAACCACCAATTCATTTTCAGCATATTTTCTAAGAAACTTTAATATTTCTTGTTCTGGTTCTCCGTGTTTAATTGAAAATGTGATGCTCTTATAATGACGACTAATAAATTCCTTAACCAATCTATTATGTGGAAGATGTTCTCCTTCAGAAGCAGGTAAAATAGTTAACATGGTTACTGGAATTTTTTCAATCTTTCCAAAAAGATAACTGTACATCTTCATGGCATACAATGAAGATGGGCCTCCATCATACAATAAAACAATATGATCAATTGGTCTAAATATTTGAGGCACAACCAATACACCACATTGAACATCTGCTAGTAGCTCTTTGATAAATCGCGTTGGAATTTCTTCTTTGAATTTAGTAAAAGTCTCCTGTTTGCCTATAATAATCAAATCAGCAAACATACTTTCTTCTTTCAGCTCTTTTAAGGCTATTTTTTTACTTCTATGCACAGAGTAACGAATGCCTGCTTCTTGACACTTTTTTTCAAAATAAGCTACTGAAGCGTCTCTCTTTTTTCTGTCTTTCTCCTCTAACTGCTGTATAACAGAGTCATAGTCGCCATGTTTCTTAATGACTTGTGCCACATCATAGCTTCTATAACTGATATCGTCTAAAAAAACACCTATTAAATGCGCATCTGCATGTGCACTTAACTGAATAGCATAAGAAACCGTACTTTTTGATAAACGCAAGCCGTCAAATACGGCTAGAAAATTTTTCATGGCAAACAATTTTTAGTAAGAAATACAATCCGAATAAAGATGTTGAATAGCAGACATAAAAAAAATGACATTCATCATACAATATATACGCCGACTAACTTTCACAAATTGTTTGCAACTCTTGCATTAATCCTTGCATTTTGCCAGTAGTTAAATGAAACTCATGAAGGGCCTCAGTTTGCATATACAATTGCTGACATGTTATAATCTCTTGTTCCATCAGCCATCTTTTTTCACGGAGAGATAAATGCTGAAGAATGGTAATGGGAAAAATATGATACTGTGTAATTAAGTCTTTAATGCCTTTATTTACTGGATAATCCCATGATAATAATTGAAGACCTACACACTCAGCATAATCCACTGAATCTGTGCTAAATCTAGTATTAGTAACTAACCAACCCTTAAAGCGAAAACTCTTGAACTGTGGGTCGCCTTTTCGTGCTGCTACAATATCATCTACTCGAGCTTTTACATACAAGGGCGTTTGTATACTTATGTTCTTACCATGATCTTGACTGTATTTACATTCTATTAAATGCTGTGTTATTCCTTTTGTAGCTATGACATCCATTTCATGAGAAACACACACTCCACGAACGATTTCTCCAACAGAAACAACATAACCCTGTGCTACAAAAAGTTGACCCGCTAACTGCTCAAAAGGATACCCAGATGGACCTAAATCGAACATGGCTTTTTTGAGACGATAGCGCATAGCAGCAACTGTTTTCTTTTTCCGCAACAGCTGAAATGCTCTACTATAAATTTTTTGAGTGCTAATACCATCTGTTAACCAAGAACGAATATCTTTCTTTATTTGTGCTGCTATATTTCCATCGGCTCCAGCTTGTAATAAAGATCTCACAAGTTTTTCTTCATCAAACTCCTGCAATTCCCCGGAAGCCTTTGTTACTAATACCTGTTTCTTTTTATTACTAACCATTCAGTTAAATTTTCTTTTTTCTATTTTTAAACCATTTAAAAACTTCCATTGAAAGTAATATTGGAATGGCTAATAACAAAACATTCATCCATTCTTGCAAAGTAATTGGTTCTATTTTTAAAATACTTTGCATAAAGGGTATATGCATACTCGCCACATGTATTCCTTGTGCAAGCAGAACACAACCAATTAAAATATAGTTTCTACTAATGGGTACCTTAAAAGCACTTGTATATTCTGATCTGCAATTGAACACGTGAAAATTTTGCATGAAGACCATCAAAAGAAGTACCAAATCACGCGCATGGTATTCTTTCATCTCTTGCACTTCAATTAGATAATACCAAAAGCTAAATACAACAATTCCTATAGTCAAACTTGAAACAATTGTTTGCTGAATCATACGCTCATTGAAAATACTTTCTGATGGCTTTCTTGGAGGCTGCTGCATGGCTCCAGGTTCTCCACCTTCAAATGCCAAAGCAACATCTTGTATTCCATTCGTAACCAAATTCAACCACAATAGTTGTACTGCTAAAAGCGGAAGTGGAAGTCCTACAACTATAGAAAGTAAAAACAACACCACTTCTGCAGCACCAGTAGATATAAGTAGATAAATCACTTTCCTAACATTATTATAGGCATGTCTACCTTCTTCTACACCTGCAACAATTGAAGTAAAGCAATCGTCAGTTATAATCATACTGCCAACCTCTTTTGCAACATCGGTCCCGGATCCCATTGCCACACCTAAATTAGCACGCTTCAATGCTGGGGCATCATTTACACCATCACCCGTTACTGCAACAAATTCACCCATTCGTATCATGGCATCTACAATCTCCAATTTCTGAACGGGTGAAACCCTTGCAAACACATTGGTTGATTGCACCAATTGCATAAATGCACTTGAGGTTGGCTCACCTGCTTCAGTTAACATATTTCCAGTAACTACAGACTGACCAGGCTCAATAATTCCTAATTCTGTTGCAATCGTTCCAGCTGTAGCGGGATGATCGCCCGTAATCATACAAACTCGAATACCAGCTTTTTTACAAGTAATTACTGAATCTTTCGATTCTGATCTTAATGGGTCAATAAATGCTATTAAACCCGAAAATGTTAAGCCCTGAATATCGCCAATACTTGTACCCGAAACAGCACCTTCAGCAAATGCAAGTACCCGATATCCCTTAGCCGCCCAGCTATCGGCTTGCTGCAATATCTTATTCGTCGCAGCATTGTCTAAACCACTACAAAACCCTAATATGGTTTCTACAGCTCCTTTTGCACCAACTAAATTTTGACCACGTACTTCATAAAATGCTGCTGCATATTTTAGTTCTGATTCATAAGGTACTTGTTCTTTTAGTGGATGGTTCTTGCGCATGGTTGTTGGATCAATGCCAGATTTATAGGCAAGTGCGCAAAGTGCTACATCCATAGCATCACCATAATGCGTCCATTTACCATCCTCAAATTCTAAAACGCCTTCATTTGCAAGAACACTTATACGAATCAACTGCTCTAATGCTGGATGATGTTTCATTAAAACTGGCTCTTCAGATTCTCCTCCTTTTAATATCAACCCATCACCATTATAACCCTCACCTTTCACCTGCCAAACTGTACCATCTAATAATTGAATCATAGTAGCAGTTTGTTCATTCACTGTTAATGTTCCTGTTTTATCACTTGCTATGACCGTACAACTTCCTAAGCTTTCAACCGATGTGAGCTTACGCACTATAACATTCCTCTTGGCCATTCGCTTTGTTGCTATTGATAGTGCTACCGTTAACGCTACAGGCAGGCCCTCTGGAATTGCAGATACAGCTAAAGCAACAATAAAGAAAAAGATGGCCGCCCAATCCATTCCTTGCCAGCGTAATAAAACGGCGAGTACAATACTTAACGCCAGTATAAACCAAGTTATCTGCCTAATAAAACGTTCCATTCGCACTATCAACGGGGGCTTAGCTGATTCCCCTTTTGAAACGTGCTTCGCAATTTGTCCAACCTGTGTTCTTCCTCCTGTTGCAACAACTATTCCTTTTCCTCTACCAACCATTACAGTAGCTCCCGCAAAAGCCATATTTGTCTGATCAGCAACTGCTTTATTTTCAAGGACTGCATCTGTTTGCTTTTTAGCAGCCAAAGATTCTCCAGTCAAAAAACTTTCATCAATTTCTAATGAATGTGTTTCAATTAAACGAATATCAGCAGGCACTTTTGCACCAGATTCTAACCAAACTAAATCACCTGGCACCAACTCTTCTGCATTGATGGTTTTCTCTTTGCCATTTCTTGTAACACGAGCTTGTATCCGAATCAACTGTTGTAAACTATTGGCACTCTTTTCGGCCTGAAACTCCTGATAAGCTCCTAAGGCACTATTAATTAAAATGACTAGAAAAATAAAATACGCATCTCCAGGTTCGCCAATCAATACAGATGCTGCCGCAGCACCCAATAAAATAAAAATTAATGGATGTATTAACTGATGAAGAATGATTTGTAACAAAGTGGTTTTCTTCCCCTTTGGAAGTGCATTCATTCCATAACTAGCTTGTCGACTTTTTACCTCTTCATTGGTTAAACCGTGATGACTTGTTGACAATTCTGTTAGCACATCTGCTTCGGTACGAGCATGCCAATGGCTTGTAAAAGTTTGTGGTGCATTCATTTGGCAAGTTTTATTAGGTTTAAAACGGAGTCATCGGAAAATACAACATAATTGTAGACCCTATTGTCAAGGAAATGTGAATTCAATGAAAGATGTTTCTATTAAGACCTTTCAGTAATTTGCATCTCCTATGCCTTTCCAGCTTCAATCCCCCTATACCCCAGCAGGCGATCAGCCATCCGCTATTGAACAGCTCACCAATGGACTGAAAAACGGAGAACCATTTCAAACGCTTTTAGGTGTTACTGGTAGTGGAAAGACTTTTACAATGGCCAATGTGATACAACAAGTACAGAGGCCAACATTGGTGTTAACACATAATAAAACATTAGTTGCTCAGCTGTATGGCGAATTCAAACAGTTTTTTCCAGATAATGCAGTAGGCTATTTTGTAAGTTATTACGATTATTATCAGCCCGAAGCTTATATGCCTGTTTCGGATACTTATATTGAAAAAGATCTAAGTATTAATGAAGAACTAGATAAACTTCGACTGCAAGCAACCAGTGAGTTATTAAGTGGAAGAAGAGATATTATTGTTGTTGCAAGTGTAAGCTGTATTTATGGCATGGGAAACCCTACTGAATTTGAAAATGGTATTATTCGGATTCATACCGGACAAACCATAAGTCGACAAGGCTTTTTACACCAGTTAGTGAATAGCTTATACCAAAGAAGTCAGGGCGATTTCTCGAGAGGAACTTTTAGAGTGAAAGGTGATACAGTTGATATTAATTTACCTTATGTTGACTACGGTTACAGAGTGACGTTTTTTGGTGATGAAATTGAATCAATTGATAGTCTTGACAAGGCTACTGCAAAAAGAATTGGTACTTTGCAACATGCAGCTATCTTTCCTGCAAATTTATACTTAGCTCCTAAGGACATGATTCAACATATCATGTTTGAAATTCAAGATGAGCTAATGTTACAGATAGAATACTTTAAGAAAAATGGAAAATTGATAGAAGCTCAAAGATTAAAAGAACGGGTAGAGTATGACTTAGAAATGATTCGAGAACTAGGTTATTGTAATGGTATTGAAAACTATTCACGCTTTTTCGATAGGCGTAAACCAGGAACAAGACCGTTCTGTTTGTTAGATTATTTTCCAAAAGATTTTCTATGCATTATTGATGAAAGTCACCAAACCATTCCTCAAGTTGCAGGCATGTACGGAGGTGACAGAAGTAGAAAAATGGTTTTGGTAGATTATGGTTTTCGGCTTCCATCGGCACTAGATAATAGACCGCTGAACTTTTATGAGTTTGAACAAATGATTGGTCAAACCATTTTTGTTAGTGCTACTCCAGGTGAATACGAATTAGAAAAATGTGAGGGCATAGTAGTAGAACAGGTTGTACGTCCAACTGGATTATTAGATCCACCAATTGAAATTCGTCCAAGCATCAATCAAATAGATGACCTTTTAGGAGCAATTGATGAAAGAGTAAAACAAGGTGATCGGGTTTTAGTAACAACGCTCACTAAAAGAATGGCCGAGGAAATGGATAAATACCTTGGAAGAATTCGTATAAAATCAAAATACATTCACAGCGATGTAGACACTTTGGAAAGAGTTGAAATACTTCGTCAACTTCGATTGGGTGAAATAGATGTATTAGTTGGTGTAAACTTGTTAAGAGAAGGCCTTGACTTACCAGAAGTTTCTTTGGTAGCTATCCTTGATGCTGATAAAGAAGGATTCCTTCGCAATGAAAGAAGTTTAACACAAACTGCCGGCCGAGCTGCAAGAAATGCAAACGGATTGGTAATCTTTTATGCAGATACCATTACAATGAGCATGCAGCGAACAATTGATGAAACAAACAGAAGAAGAGAAAAACAAATTGCATATAACCAACTACATGGCATTACGCCTACCACCGTTCGCAAATCAGTAGAGCAAATCATGCAACAAACATCTGTATTGGATATTAAAGGTTATGATGCAAATAGTTCTCTTGCTGTAAAAGAAAATATTCTTACCCAGGCTGCGGAGTCAGAAGGTGAATACAATACAATTCCACAACTAGAAAAGGCAATCCAAAAAGTTAAAAAGGCAATGGAAAAAGCCGCAAGAGATCTTGACTTTATGGAAGCAGCTCAATTAAGAGATCAAATGTTTGCATTACAAAAAAAACTAGAAATCATGCAAGAGGCCGCATCAGAATAATCGAAAAAATATGCAAATACAAACACAGGCAAAAGAAATTGCTTCCTTTTACTATAAAGAATTAACTGAAGAGATTTTACCGTTTTGGGTAAAGCATAGTGCAGATATAACACATGGAGGATTCTTTACTTGTTTAGATGCAAATGGAAAAGTTTATGACACAGATAAATTCATGTGGCTACAAGGAAGACAAGTTTGGTGTTTGAGTTTTATGTATCAGCACCTCCAAGCAAATCCAGCATGGAAAGAATTGGCACTTCATGGTGCAGCATTCATGGAGCGTTACGGAAGAGATGCTGAAGGTAGCTGGTATTTTTCTTTGAATCAAGCTGGACAACCACTCGTTCAACCTTATAATATATTTAGTGATTGTTTTGCATCAATGGGATTCGGAGCACTCTATAGTATCACCCAAAAAGAAGAACATGCACAAATTGCAATAAATACTTTTCTAAATATTCTAAAAAGAAGAAACAACTGGAAGGGAAAATACAACAAAAATTTTCCTGATACCAGACCACTGAAAAACTTCAGCCTTCCTATGATTTTATGCAACTTATCATTGGAATTGGAACATATTATTGGCAAAGAAATGCTGGAACAATTTATTCCAGAAGTCATTCATGAGGTCATGGAAGTGTTTTACCAGCCTCAGTTAGGATTGGTACTTGAAAATGTAACTATAGATGGTAAACTTTCTGATTCTTATGAAGGTCGTCTTTTAAATCCTGGTCATACCATTGAAGCTATGTGGTTTATTATGGATTTAGGTGTACGCTTAGAACAACCAGAACTTATTAAAAAAGCAACAACTATTATGTTGCGCACCTTAGAGCATGCATGGGATAAAGAATATGGAGGATTGTTTTACTTTATGGATGTACTTAACAAACCCTTACAACAATTAGAGTGGGACCAAAAACTATGGTGGGTGCATGTTGAAACATTGGTAGCTTTAGCAAAAGCTTGGAAACTAACTGGATCTCAAGATGCTGCAGTTTGGTTCAATAGGGTGCACGATTATACATGGAGTCATTTTAGAGATCTAAACGGAGGTGAATGGTTTGGCTACTTAAATCGTAGAGGAGAGGTCCTACTACCTTTAAAAGGTGGAAAATGGAAAGGCTGTTTTCATATTCCTAGATCTTTATATCAAATTTGGAAAACCCTACACTAGTGCTTGAACTCTTTTAAACCAACTTTATGAAAAAATTTGTAACCATCTTACTAATATCTATTTCATTGCAAGCAGCAGCTCAATATGATTCATCTTTTAGATTTTATTACTATGATCAAAAGCTGAGCATGTTTGAACAAATGCCAGCCAAAGACAATTGCATTATTTGGTTAGGAGATAGTATCACTGATGGATGTGAATGGAGTGAATTATTTCCTAACTACAACAACTTAAACAGAGGCGTTAGTTCAGATAATACATTCGGAGTATTAAATCGATTACCCGAAATTATTCGGCGAAAGCCAGCAAAGGTTTTCATATTAATTGGTATTAATGATATTGCCAGAAATATACCGGTTGATGTAATTTTACGGAATTATACGAAGATGGTTGAACGCATTCAACAAGAAAGTCCGAGAACAAAAATTTATGTACAAAGTCTGTTACCTACTAACAATCAATTTACACAATTTAAAAACCACCAAAATAAGGAAGCGGTTATACAGACTGTCAACAAAGGCATAGCACAATTAGCAATTGATAAAAAAATCAATTTTATAGACCTTTATGCTGCGTTTCAAGATAAAGAAGGAAGACTGGATGTTCGTTTTACAAATGATGGACTTCACTTAACAGGAGCAGGTTATCTTCGCTGGAAAGAAGTACTTACTCAAGGGAAATATTTATAAAACAGATAGAAATTCTATATGCTGATAACAGGAACATTCATTGATGAAATTAGCCATGATATCCCTCATCAAAATTGGGGAAAAAAGGAGTGGGAAGCTGATTTTAGATATATGAAGATGATGGGTATAGATACAGTAATTGTTATTCGTTGTGGATACAGAAAATGGATAACTTATCCATCTCCATACTTAATTGCGCAAGGATGCTTTTCTCCTTCAGAAGATTTGATTCAAATGTACCTAGAGCTTGCCGAATCTTTTGGGATGAACCTTTATATTGGCACATACGATAGTGGACACTATTGGGATACTGGCGACCTAACACGTGAAATGGAGATGAACGCAAAAGTGATTGATGAGTTGTGGGAACGATACGGACATATGAAAGCATTCAAAGGCTGGTACATTAGTATGGAAATCAGCAGAAGAACCAAAGGAGCCATTAACGCATTTCATACACTAGGTTCGCAATGTAAAAAAGTGAGTGGTGGATTACCAACCATGATTTCGCCATGGATTGATGGGAAAAAAGCTGTATTAGCAGCTTCTGCGCAATTACAAAAAGAAGATGCTATTTCATTGAAAGACCATGAATTAGAGTGGGATGAAATATTTAGAGGTATACAAGGCGCTGTTGATATTGTTGCATTTCAAGACGGTCACGTAGACATTGAAGATCTTGAAGGTTATTTGCGTATCAACAAAACACTAGCAGATAAATATGGTATGCAAAGTTGGACCAACAGCGAATCGTTCGACAGAGATATGCCTATTAAATTCCTACCTATTAAGTTCGAAAAAATGCGGTTAAAATTAGAAGCGGCAGAAACTGCAGGATGCACAAAAGCAATCACTTTTGAATTCTCACATTTTATGAGTCCACAGTCTGCTTACATACAGGCGCATCACCTGTACAACAGATATCAAGAGTATAAATCTGCTTGGTTAAAAAAAGGATATAGGTAAAAATTTTGCTGAATATCAAAATGGTTCAAAAAAAGTTAAAAGCTTCAACAAACTTGTAGTTTTTACTGCTGCATATTAATTTGCAATTATTCAGACATTATAATAAATGAGCTGATTTTGTGTTGTTGCATCTAAAAATGAACGAACTATGAAAAAGATGTTATGGTTGCTGATTTGCAGTTTTGCGTTTGCAAGTTTCCAAGCTTGTACTAAAAAAGATTTTCCAGTTCCTCAAGATACAGCTCCAGCGCCTCCAAGTTCTCCTTCTGTTCCTGCACCTCCAACTATGTAATGAAGAATAAACTTATCGCAATATACCCGCTGCCCATTCAGTTGCGTAGCGGGATTTATAGTATTTAATACGCAACTCTACCAGTTTCTCCATACTTTCCATCACCTTGTTTTCTCGCGTGTTTACAAGGAATAATGAACTTTCACCATTTTCAAAACGAAGGGTTTCATTACGCAACAAGATCTGGTAATTATTAAGTGCCTGCTGAGTTATACGCAACTGTTTCTCTAATAATGTCATTTCATTATAATAAAACCGAACCTTATTCTCTATCTGCCATCTTTTGTTAGAAACTTCCAAATTAGTCTCCTGAATCTTTAGCTTTGCCTTCCGGTAATCTCCTCTTCCTTCTCTCAAAAACAAGGGTATTTTAAAATCAATCCCCCATTTATAATTATTGGTAAAGAGCGCCGCTGCATCAAAATTCCTGAACACATTGTATCCTTGATTCAACAAATTGTACTTCACATTAAAGTAAGGAAGTAAGCTTTGAAATTTCAATTTACGTTCTACCTCTAATGCATCAAGTTTAAAATCATACATCCGTAAAAAAGGATTCTCTTGATTAGCCCTGCTAACATAATTGTCCAACTGATCGGCCAATTGGTACATAACAAACTGAGTTGTATCAGGCACATAATTCGTTGGAATGATATATGCACTATCACGTTCCTCCCACAAGAAATTCGAAAGCTCCAAACGTGTATTGTTAAATCGCATGAGCGCATTTGCTTGTAACATTTCAAAATTCTGTACTTGCGTTAATGCTTCAACAGTATCCATAACAGATCTGTCGCCATTAAAAAATGCAATTCGAACAAATCGCAAACGATCCCGCGATATTTCTAGAAAACGCGAATAAATACTATACAACTGATAGGCCCCTGCCCACTCCCAATAAGTAATGTAACTATCAAACAACAAATCGTTGATAATACCTAAGCGCTCTTGATCACTCTGGCTTCTAAATAACCTGGCTTGTTCAACAGCAGCTCTCCGCTTATCCATAACCAAACCTCGAGCAAGTGGCATTTCAAAACCTAAATAGCTACTTTGACTTCTGGTTACTTCTGGATTTAAAAATTGACCTCCATTGTTTTCTAGTCCTGCTTTAAAATCGGCACCAATCCAAGTAGGTAGCTTCACTTCTGGATTGGTATAGAAAAAATAATTTTTGCCATCGAATGTTTTTCTTTCTGCGTTTAGTTGTGCAGTTGGATCAAAAAGTCCTTTAGCAGCCAATAATTCAGCATCCGCTTTTTGAACAACAATCTTTGCTTGTTTTGCAACGGGATGAAACTGGCGTACCTGCTCAATAAATTGTTGTGGTGAGAACACAACGGGATTGTTTGACTGAGCAATCGACTTAGTCAAACAGCTTATCAACAAAAGACTACAAAGTATTCTTATCATATTGAGCTTTTCTTGTCTTTACCACCCATATCCTTTTTATCATCTCCTTTGCTTGGAGCACCAAATTCTTCTGGCTTGTAGTATTCTCGAGGGAAGCCGTTGATGTTTCGCCACAATTCATACCAGATAGGTACATCTTTCAACAAGGCAATGCCGTTTGCTCCACCACCAATTCGCAACAATGGTGGCCAGCGTTTATCACTAAAATCTTCAATTACCAACACCCTAAATTTACCATTTGCAGATGCCGAGTTTTCTACCGCAACAACTATACCGCCAAATGTACCATACGAAAAATTCGGCCATCCGCTGAAGATAATGGCAGGAAACCCATCGAATATGAATCGTACTTTTTGTCCCTTCGCTACCAACGGTAAATCGAATGGTTCTACAAACATCTCAACTGCATATTGAATATTGTTGGGTACAATCTCAACAATCATATCCCCTTCTTTCACCACTTCTCCAATACCCGCTTTACGAGCTTTGGTAATTTGACCATTCTGGGGAGCTGTTATATAAAACTGTTGGTTTCGAATGTCGTAGTTAGAGTATAAGTTTTCCATTTTAGCCACATCAGCTTCCCCTGTTGCAGCATCTGACAAAGCAGAAAATCTTTCTCCTGTTGTTTTATTGATCTTATCAATATACTCTTGAATGGTACCCGCTCGTTCTGCTTGAATTCTACTTAACTCCTGGCGCGACTGCATATATTTATTTTCAGCACTTACAATTTTTGCAGTAGCATTTTGAAAGCTGATGGTCCTCCTTTCGTAATCAACCAAAGAAATAACTCCGCTGTCTAACATCAATTTTGCTGCATCAATTTGTCTTTGTGCCACCTGTAGCTCATTGCGTACAGCAATAATATCCATACTATCGGCTTGGACTTTTAAGCGCTGCTGGCTTAGCTTAATATCGAGCTCACTTAGCTTGAAATCTCGCTGTGATTTCAATGCCTCTATTTGCAAACCAGCTGTTTCTGCTTTATTGGTATACGCATCAATAGCTGTTTTCTTTGCTTCAATTTGTTGGCGAGTTCTTGCCAAAAGTTGGGGATCAAAATATTCTACCTTCACTTCACCTAATTGAAGAATGGTATCACCTTGCTTCACATAATCTCCCTCCTTTACATACCATTTCAGTACTTTTCCTGGTACTATATTATTCAACTCTTGTGGTCGCTGTTCTTGTCGAAGTGTTGTTACCAAGCCCTTTGCACGAATATTCTGTGTCCAAGGCAGCATTAGTATAATAAAGGAAACAAGTAGAATACCCCACAGCCAATATTTGACGGTACTTACTCTGTTAATTCGATAAACAGATGTAAATGATTTGAGGGGTTTCTTCTGCTTCGACTCAAATTCAATATCACAAAAAATATATTTATCCATAATGTTTTATTCTTTAAGCCGATTGAAATTGAGACCAGGGACCTTGAGCAATAATACTTCCTTCATCCATTTTTATTACCCAATCACAGATAGATGCTACTTCTGGATCAGAGGTAGTAATAACAATGGTAGAGTTAACTTCTGATTGAAGAAACTCTAATAAGCTCTCTTTATACTTTCTTTCTAAATGAATAAAAGGCTCCTCTAACAATAAGAGTCTTCTACTTCCTAAAAGAGCTCTGAGCAAAAGAATATCTTGCTTTACTTTTCCAGGCAATCGCTTACCTGTTGGATCAATAATTGTATCAAAGCCTTTTGGCAATGATTGTACAAAGGGAACCAAACCACATTTATCTGCCAATTCTGTTATTTCACTTAATGGAATGCTTTTATTGCCCAAAGTGATATTATCAAACAAGCTACCGTGAAAAATATCTTGCAAACTCAATAAGATGCCTGTTTTTGAACGTAAGGAATGCAGATTAAAGTTTCCAATTGGAATATCATCTAACAAAACCATTCCATCAAAATCTGTATAAGCACCAGTCAATAGTCGAAGTATAGTTGATTTACCCGCACCCGATTCACCCATAATACACACTCGCTGACCTGGATTAATTTTGAAGTTAATATTTCTTAGAGCCGAACTACCATCTGCATATTTAAATGAAACATTATTGAATTGAATTCCTACACCCCTAGGAAGGTCCTCTAACAAGGCAGATCCTTCCTCTTCAATTTCACTATCTGTAATTTTTGAAACCTTATATATTGAAGTCAATACATCATATACTTTATCAAGGTTCATGATGAGTTTTTCCACAGATGCAATGATGGTTAGTATTACTAATTCCACAGCAATAAACTGACCAATATTAATTTGCTGATCAACTAATAAAAAAGCACCTACAATAAGCATAGCTGCAGTAATAAGCACTTTAAAAGCAATTAAACTCCAATATTGAGTTAATAAGATTTTAAAGTGGGCAGTTCTTGAGGTTAAATAACCACTTACATTTTCATCAGCACGATCTATATGAAGGGTAGTACCTCTTGAATATTTGAAAGACTTAATTACACGGGCAATTTCTTCAAGCCATGCTGCAGTATTATATTTATAATCACTCGCTTTAATACTAGTCTCTAATCCTTTTGGAGAAGTATAACGAATAATTAGATAAACAATAAATATGAGCAATGCACCAAAACCAATAAACACAGGGTGATAAAAAGACAACAGAATTAAACCAAATGCAATTTGAATAATTGCAGTAGGAACATCTAACAATAATTTCTCTACACCTTTTTGTAAATTAACTGTATCAAAAAAGCGGTTTACCAATTCTGGTAAATAATAATTATCAAGTTTCTCAACATTAAGCTTTGGAAGACGATCTGTAAATTCAAATGACAAGCGAACAAATATTTTCTGCTGAATCTTCTCAATGATTTGCATTTGCCTCACTTGAAGCAAACCGTAAATAAAAGTTGAAATAACAATGACTGTTACCAAAACTATTATTGAAGTAGAAATTGTTCCAGCTAATACAAATCCAATAATAGTTTGGATACCAAGAGGAAGGGCTAACTGTACCAACCCTGCTAAAATGGCAAATATGTAAATGGCCGATACATCTTTTCTGTCGAGTCGAAGGAACTCAAAGAATTTCCTGACTGCTTGACTTGGGGTTAGGGCGCTTTTTGCCATGTTTTATAGTATCTTTTTTTTGATGTTTGCAAAAATGTAGACAATTTTCACAACCTTCATTCCATAATTGGAAAATTCTGTTTAGAAAGACTTAAAATTTAGTAATAATATCATGGATGCGAATATTCTCATCAGTAACTTAACAAATCCCGTTTTATTGTTCTTCCTATTGGGAATTGTTGCCGCTATTGTTAAAAGCGATCTTGAAATACCCGCTTCCAGTTCCAAATTTATCTCTTTATATCTGTTGTTTTCAATTGGATTTCGCGGCGGACAAGAACTTTCACATGAAGAATGGAATGCTGAAGTGGGACTTTCGCTGCTTTATGCCTTCTTATTGGCGCTGATTGTACCTTTTTATGTGTTTTTTATTTTGAAAAAAAAGTTCAATGTGTATGATGCTGGGGCAATTGCCTCTGCTTATGGTTCGGTGAGTGCTGTAACTTTTATTTCTGCAGCTAGCTTTTTGGAAGCAAATGAGGTGACTTATGGTGGACATATGGTGGCAGCAATGGCACTAATGGAAGCTCCAGCTATTATTGTGGGGGTGGGGCTAATGCGCAAATTTGATCCCCACCAGGATAAATCGCACGGATTTAAATCAATTTTACACGATTCGCTGACAAATGGCTCTGTTTTAATGATTGTTGGAAGTTTAATTATTGGCATGGTAGCAGATAGCAAGCAAGCAGAGGGTATTAAGCCTTTCACTTCGGATATTTTTAAAGGTTTTTTAGCCGTTTTTCTGCTTGAAATGGGTATGGTGGCAGCTAAAAGATTCAAAGCTTTCCGCAATTATGGTTGGTTTGCAACTGTTTTCGCAATAGTCATGCCCCTGTTTAACGGTGTTTTAGCTGTACTACTTACCAGTTTTGGACCTATGTCGGAAGGAAATAGGCTAATGTTAGCTGTGCTAGCTGCAAGTGCTTCTTATATTGCTGTGCCCGCTGCTATGCGCTTAGCTGCCCCCAAAGCCGACCCTGGTTTATATATTCCTATGGCGCTTGGAGTGACTTTCCCCTTCAATATCAGTATTGGATTTCCTATTTATTGGTTGCTGATACAGTATACGCAGTAGGTTTATACCTAGTTTTTGGTTTAAAGTCTAGAAAATACTTGACAATAAAGCAATCTTTAATGCGGCATCGACGACAATACACAGCCTATGAGCCTATGCCTTTGTACTTGTCTTCATTTGGGCGATATTACTAACCCTGCTCTTTCGACCAGGTCGGGGTAAGCCTTTGAGAACCTCTGGCACCTTTTATCTTTAAGTGAAGTCACCCCCTCCCAAAAAGGTCTCTCGCGGTCCCAAAAAGGTATCCCGAATCCTCCAAAAAACGTCCCGCACGGTCCCTGAGGCTCCCGAAGGTTTACCCTGAGCTTGCCGAAGGGGCGATCCGGGCTTTTAGTCCCGACATTCATCGTCGGGAATCTATTCTTTATGAACGTGGTAACCGAGATGCATTCAATGCTGTTTTTGAATGAAAAGGAAAGTAACTTAAAGATGATAAAGCAAGATTTGGTTTTATCAGAAATTACAGTGCCTTCGGCAACTTCAGTAATCGTGCAGAACAACTGTAGATTAATATTATCAATCAATATTAGGACATGACAAGGTATACTAACGACCAACTCCCAAAGATTAAAGACTATCAATAGCCCCCTTCTACTTAAATACCACCCCACTTCATTAAAATTTTGCAAAAGATCTTACTTACAAAAAATGTTGAACTAAGACGACGTATTTTTGCATACAAAATAAAACAAGCATGAAAAAATTATTGGTATGGTGTGCAGCATTAATTATTGGAGTTGCTGCATCTGCTCAGGACAAAAAACAAGATTGGAAAGAAATGCACAGTTTCCATGGTGTAATGAGTAAAACATTCCATCCAGCTGAAGAAGGAAACGTTGCCCCTTTAAAAGAAAATGCAACTGCTTTGGTACAAAAAGCAAAAGAATGGCAGTCATCAACTGTTCCTCAAGGATACAATGGTTCTGTTACAAAGCCTATTTTGTCAAAGCTGGTGAAGCAGTGTGAAAGTATTGATAAGGCTGTGAAGAAAGGAAAGAAAGATGATGAGTTGGTGAAAATGATTACCCAGGCTCATGATATTTTCCATGAAATCATGGAGAAGTGTAAAGATGAAAAGCACTAATCTTTGCAATATATTTTTGATTAAGAAGGCTCCAAGTGGAGCCTTCTTTTTTTTACCCTAGATCTAATAACATAAATATTCATAATGATCTACTAATTAGAAATCTTTTCTAAATGAAATACCAAAGCTTGACCCCATTAAATCGGCACCTCCACCCAAATTATTTCTAACACCAGACCTATTCAGAACAGATAAAAAACGAATATTAGGTTGTATATAAAAATTGTTTTTTAATAAAATTGCATATGAAACTCCTACAAAATACCCTGTTAAATCTGTTCGTATAAAATTTGTAAAAGAATTAGCCTCTATGATTCTACCATCAGTTTGAGAGTGTGTAGTTCCATAAACACCTAGTGAGGTTTTATATCCTGAACCTGTAGATAAACCAACTTCAGGAATTAATTGATTTCTTTTTCCAATTTTATAAGCTATACCTATTTCTAAAAGTAGTCTATTTACTATAAAGCTATTCATATCCTCAAAGGGCTGTCTTTCCTGACCTATAAAGTAATTACTATACGAATTATCTGCTTGATCATGCCGAATACTAAAGGCAACATTTCGGCCTCCTCTTATTCTTTGTGAATTTGAAAACATAACTCCACCTTTTATAAAAAAGTTGTTGTACATACGTTTCTCATAAGCAATATCTAACCCTTTACCAATTATAGGAAACTGATCGTCTTTGATGGCGGATATAGTTAACTTGATTGATTGTGAGGGTTGCTTTGATTGAGCTAAACCATTTTTGCTACAAATGAAAAATAAAAGGAAAGCAGTAAGTATTATTATCAAGTACTTTGTTTTTGTCATACTCATATTGCCTTTAAACTTTATTAATATGTAATATTTACTCTTGCCACCTACTTAAAATAAAATTCTACCATTACTTTCTAATATAATTGGAGTAGTTTATTTTTTATAAAAGCAAGTGCTATTCTTCCGTTTTCTCCATAATAATATATTTTTCGTGTCCTGTCATATAGTATAGGTGCACCTAAATCTTTGAGAGCACTTAAGTACAAATACAGCATAGAAACAGAAATCTGAATTTTTTTGCGAACTGATTTGGACTTCCAGTGGCTCTTTGAGCTATAAGCAGATCAATTCTCTGCAACCTTAGAATTGTTTGTTTTGGCATAACAGATTGAATTAGCAATGAACGTATGGAAGCTAAAATATATAGTTTTTGAATTTCTTCCATTAAGAGCATAAAAAAACCCGCAAGATTTTGCGGGCTTTATATAAGTTGATTACTAACTGCTTATTCGGCTTCAGCAACTACTTCTTTTACCTCTGGAATCATACGCTTCATCATACCTTCAATACCAGCCTTGAGGGTTACCATAGATGAAGGACAGCCGCTACAACTTCCTTGTAACATTAAGTTTACTTTTCCTTCTTTATAGCTTCTAAACTGAATATTTCCACCATCCATTTCAACAGCTGGACGAACATAATTCTCCAATAACTCCTTAATACGTTTTACAATATCATCATCATCTGCAGATACCTCATTGCTGGCTACAGGTTGGGTTGCACGCAATGCCTGCATTTCTTCATCATTAACTACCACTCCGCCATTTTCAAGGTAATCTTTTAAAAATTGCTTGATAGTTGGAATAACTTCCTGCCAATCTTCTGTATCCGAAGTTTTGGTTAGGGTGATGAAATTACTAGCAATGAAAACGCTTTTTATAAAAGGAAAGCTGAAAAGCTCTTTCGCTAAAGGAGAAGGACCGGCAGATGCTTCTTCTGGAAAATCGGCGCTTTTTCCCGGGTACAATAGCTTGTTGGCCACAAACTTCATTGTTTCTGGATTGGGCGTCATTTCGGTATAAATGCTAATGACAGGGTTGCCAGTCTTGATCATAACAGTTCTATTTAGATAAGCAAAAATAACATAAGTCGGCCTATACCCGCTAGTTGTTGAAGGACTAATCTTTGTTTTTTCGTGAATCGAAAGAAGGTAGTCTTGTTTGGTTCGTGGGGTCACGAACCAAGGCTGAGGACATGAACCAATACGTAAGGCAAGAACAAAAGACTATATATTCAATCCCCCACAAGCACTAATCACTTGTCCGGTAATGTAACTGCTTAAATCACTTGCCAGAAATAAAGTAGTATCTGCAATCTCTTCAGCCTTACCAAATCTGCCCAAAGGAATTTTTTGTAAGAAGGCAGTAGCAGCTTCTCCCTCTTTTAAATAATGCGTCATATCTGTTTCAATGAAACCTGGCGCAATGGCGTTACAACGAATATTTCTGCTTCCCAATTCGTGCGCAACACTCTTAGTAAATCCAATGATACCTGCTTTACTTGCAGCATAACTGCTTTGTCCCGCATTTCCACGTATACCTATAATTGAGCTCATATTAATAATTGAACCCTTCTTGGCCTTCATCATTGGACGAATTACTTGCTTGGTCATATTAAATACCGAGCTTAAGTTCACATCAATCACTTCATCCCACTGCTCTTTATTCATCCTCAACAACAAATTATCCTTACTAATGCCAGCATTGTTCACACATACATCCACAGTTCCAAACTGCTGTAACACTTCATTGACAAATGTTTCACACTGTGCAAAATCACCCGCATGACTGCGATAGGCTTTTGCTTGTACGCCTAAGGCCAATAATTCTTGTTCTAATGCCAAAGCTTTTTCTGCACTCGACTCACTTACATAAGTAAATGCAACATGGCTTCCCTGCTCTGCTAATCTGCGAGCAATAGATGCTCCAATTCCACGTGCTGCACCGGTTACAATTGAAACCTTTCCTTCCAATAATTTCATAATAAATGATTGAAGAACAAATGTAAAAGAATTCAGCCAAGTTTCTCCATAGAGAACTAATTGAAAGGCACATCAAAAAAGGAAACAAAAAAATTTAAAACACCGACTTCACCACTTGCTGAATCACTTTCGGCTTTCCTAATGTGTAATAGTGTAATACAGGTACACCAAAAGCCATTAACTCTTTACTTTGTTGGATAAGCCATTCAGCACCCACTTGCTCACACTCAGCGTCGGTCTTACACTTCATAATAGCATTCGACAAATCGGTTGGAATGTCAACATGAAATATTCTTGGTAAAACACTTAATTGCTTCTTATTGGTAATTGGTTTTAATCCGGGTATAATTGGCACCTGAATACCCATATCACGACAAGTCTTCACATACTCAAAAAACTTCTGGTTATCGAAAAACATTTGAGTCATTATATAATCAGCACCCGCATCTACTTTCTCCTTCAAACGCTGTAAATCAATTTCTAAATTGGGCGCTTCAAAATGCTTTTCCGGATAGCCTGCAGTACCAATACAAAAATTGGTTTTCCCACCACCCTGAATATCGTCGTCCAAATAAATACCGTGATTCAAATTCACCACTTGCTTTTGCAAATCAATTGCATAACGGTGTCCATCTGGCTCTGGCTCAAAACTGGCCTCATTCTTTGCGGCATCACCTCGCAAAACCAACACATTATCAATACCCAAAAAGTTCAAATCAATTAAGGCGTCTTCACTCTCACGCTTATTAAAACCCCCACAAATAAAATGCGGCACCGTGTCAACCTGATAGTGGTTCATGATAGCGGCACAAATACCAACGGTACCCGGACGTTTACGTACTTCTACCTTTTCAAAAGTGCCATCCACTTTTTTCTTAAATGCTGTTTCACTTCTGTGGTAGGTTACATTAATCCACGATGGCTTAAACTCCATCAACGGATCTAAATGATCATATAAACTTTGAATTGTTTTTCCTTTGAGTGGGGGGAGCACTTCAAATGATACTAAGGTGCTGTTCGACTGTGCAATGTGCTCTGTAACTTTCATGTACTAATAATTGTCCGCAATATACTGCCATTTTGCTTTTTTTAACATTTAGATGCGCTAAAGCATGTCAATATCTTGTAGTTCCTTCCACAATCAGCCCGCTCTCCATTTGGATTCACTTATTTTTGCTGAAACTTTTTCTTTTGAGCCTAACCATTCATACGCGCCAACTTATCAAAACTTACAGCAGTCGCACCGTTGTAAACAATGTTTCAATTGAAGTGAAGCAAGGAGAAATTGTGGGATTACTCGGGCCGAATGGTGCTGGAAAAACCACTACTTTCTACATGGTGGTTGGACTTATTAAACCAGATGAAGGTGAAGTTTTGCTGAATGATGTAAATATTACCAAACTACCCATGTACAAAAGAGCACAAATGGGTATTGGATATCTTCCTCAAGAAGCCAGTGTATTTAGAAAGCTAACTGTGGAAGATAATATAATGGCAGTTTTAGAAATGACTAAACTCACCAAGGCAGAAAGGCATCATAAATTAGAAACCTTGTTGGAAGAATTTCACCTCAATCATGTTCGCAAAAATAATGGTGATAGTTTGAGTGGCGGTGAAAGAAGAAGAACTGAAATTGCCCGTGCTTTAGCAGTTGATCCAAAGTTTATTTTGCTGGATGAGCCTTTTGCTGGGGTTGACCCTATAGCAGTTGAAGATATTCAAACTGTGGTTGCAAAGTTGAAGTACAAGAATATTGGAATACTCATCACCGACCATAATGTAAATGAAACACTGTCTATTTGTGACCGAGCTTATTTACTGATTGAAGGAAAAATATTTCAGCATGGTACCGCAGAAGAATTGGCTGAAAATGAACAAGTAAGACGATTGTATCTTGGAACCAATTTTGAATTACGCAGGAAAGATTGGATTATTGAAATGGGTAAAACCGAAGGTCGCTCAATAGTATCTCCCCCTATTGAAGAGCCTTAGTCAAACGCTTAGTTTGTTTTTGCTCAAGTATAACAGTATTTTTACTCCGAGTTTAATTGCACATGAAAATACTGAGTCCCGCATTTTCCACCTTGGCACGTTTGCGTTACAGTCAAATTGAAGACTGGATGCATGATCCTATTGCCACACAACGAAAAGTGCTACAAGACTTGGTAACACATGCGCAATACACTTCTATTGGTAGAAAATATGGTCTTACAAGGTTGTTTTCAATTAGTGCATTTAAAAAGTCAATTCCCATTCATGAATATGATGATATCAAACCGTGGATTCTTCAACTGATGAATGGAGAAGAAAATGTATTATGGAATACACCTGTAAAATGGTTTGCGAAAAGCAGTGGCACCACCAGCGATAAAAGTAAGTTTATTCCAATATCTGAAGAGTGCTTAGAAGATTGTCATTATAAAGCCGCCAAAGATGTGCTAACGCTTTATTACAGACATGTGCCCGAAAGTGATTTGCTTACCGGAAAAGGATTGGTCATTGGTGGCTCTCATCAGGTGAACAAACACAACGATGAAGTACAGTACGGCGATTTGAGTGCGGTACTGTTGCAGAACACTCCCTTTTGGGGTCAATGGCTGCGAACACCCGAATTATCAATTGCGTTGATGGATGAATGGGAAACCAAAATTGAAAGCCTTGCACAAAGCACCATTCAAGAAGATGTAACATCTGTTTCTGGTGTGCCCACTTGGACATTGGTTTTGTTTAAAAGAATTTTAGAAATTACAGGTAAGTCAACCATCAAAGAAGTATGGCCTAATTTAGAATTGTATATGCATGGAGGAGTTTCATTCACGCCTTATGCAGAGCAATTCCACCAGCTTATTGGCGCACCAATCAATTATATTGAAATTTATAATGCCAGTGAAGGATTCTTTGCGGCACAAATGAAACCTAATGATGAGGGTATGTTACTGTTATTAGATCATGGTATTTTTTACGAGTTCATGCCTTTAGAAGAGTACGGAAAAGAACAGCCCAAAACAGTTGGATTAGATAAAGTTGAAATTGGACACCACTATGCACCCGTTATAACCACCAATTCAGGCTTATGGCGCTATTTGGTGGGCGATACTATTCAGTTTGTTTCGAAGTTTCCTTTTAAGATAAAAGTTTCAGGTCGTCTCAAGCATTTTATAAATGCATTCGGTGAAGAGTTAATGGTAGATCAAGCAGACCAAGCTATTGCACATGCGGCACATGTAACGGGGGCTGTAGTTAATGATTACACAGCTGCACCCGTTTATTTTGGAGAACATAATAATGGCGCACATGAATGGCTGGTTGAATTTGAGCATCTTCCATCTTCTTTAGAAGCTTTTACTATGGCGCTCGATCAACAACTGCAAAGCATTAACAGCGATTATGAGGCAAAGCGTCATAAAAATATTGCGCTCAGCTTACCTAAAATAGCAGCACTTCCAAAGGGTTTGTTTGCAGGTTGGCTCAAAAGCAAAGGCAAGTTAGGCGGACAACATAAAGTACCTCGATTAAGCAACAATCGTCAATACATAGATGAAATAAAAGCTTTTGAAGAGCAACAATAAAGGGAAGAGTCAATCCCTACATATTTAGAATTACAAAATCATATTTTTTATTGTATTATACGCGCCTCCTTCGAGTTCGAGTGAAGATGTGGTCTACTTTCCATAAATGTGATCTCCACTGGTGGGAACGCTCTTTTTGTTCGTCCTTTAGGTTTGCATTAATCAAAAAGGATTAAAAAAGGCATATTACTATTA
>CAZTTO010000003.1:0-192142 GCA_964616465.1 uncultured Hydrotalea sp.
TAACCCCTAATCAAGTGCTACAAGAAAAAATTGCACTTATTACTTGAACTTAGTACCATGTTCTTTTAAAAAACTATACACTTGCTCTTTAGATGTTCCATTTGCATGAAGCATATCATCATTAATCTCCATCAATATATGCTTTATTCTTCCCGAACGAATAAGCTGCTCTGCACCTTTTAATAGATGATATTCATACCCCTCTATGTCAACCTTTAGTAAATCGATTGTTTCATTTTTTGAAAAAAACACATTATCCAATGTGTTGCACTGCACAATATGAGAACCTCCTTCATGAACATGGCCCCATCCAATTTGTTCTTCATTACCTTCATTAAAGCAAACTGTACCAACTTCAGAAGAAAGTGCTTCTTCGAATAAAGAATACTTGACAGAATTTTCGAGTTGACACAAGTTCTCTTTTAAAAGACCCAATACTTTTGGATTGGGCTCAAATGCATATATACAAGGATTTAAAGAGAAATTAGACCAAATCAATGAGTAATATCCAATATTTGCGCCCGCATCTACAAAAACAGACCCTTCTTTTGCAATTTTAGATACAATTTCACTTGTTTCATATTCATAATAACCTAAATGTGCAATCGTATCAGAAATAATATCACCTTGCTTATATAGATTCATTTTATACTTTTTAGCAAAAAGTAGTTGACGACCTTTATATAAGCTAGGATGAATTCTTTTATACTTTATATAGTATCTGAAAAGTAAACTCTCGCGTATTCTTCTTAAAAGTCTATTCATTTTTTGAAGTAATTATCTATAGAGGATGAAATTCTTTCTGCAGCCACACCATCTCCATATGGATTATGAGCATGTGCCATTTTATCAAATAACTTTTTATCCTCCATCAGTTTGTTAAAATGAAGTACAATGTTTTGTTTTTCGTTTCCAACTAAAATAGCTGCACCTGATTCAATCCCTTCTGGTCGCTCTGTTTCTTTTCTTACTACCAAAACAGGTTTGTTTAATGCCGGTGCCTCTTCTTGAACACCTCCACTATCTGTTACTATAAACAGACAATCATTCATTGCTTTGCAAAAACTAATATAATCCATCGGTTCAGTTAGTATTATATTATTTCTTCCGCTAAGCCTTTCATATACTACTTTTCTAACATTTGGATTTTTGTGAACAGGAAATAGGAAATTTATATTATTGTACTCTTCTGCTAATTCAGTAATAGCATCCAAAATATCTATTAGGTGAGTACCCATATTTTCCCTTCTATGGATAGTTAATAAAACAAAGGATTTAGTAATTGGAAAGCTGAATGGAATAGAAATCTTTTCTTCCTTTAACTTTCGCAAAACCATATAAAGCGCATCTATTGATGTGTTTCCGGTAAGTATTATTTTATCCTCTTCTATTCCTTCTCTTCTCAAATTTTGAGCCGCCAACTCTGTAGGGGAAAAGTGAAGTGCTGATAAACGCGTCACCAATTGTCTGTTCATTTCTTCTGGAAACGGACTATATAAATCATAAGTTCGTAAACCTGCTTCTACATGAAAGACCGGTATCTTCCTATAAAAAGCTGCTAAGGCTCCTGCAAATACGGTAGATGTATCACCTTGCACAATAATGGCATCCACACTTTTTTTATCTAACAATTCACCTATTCCTATAATTGCCTTTGTTACGAAGCCTTCTAAACTTTGATTCTCGGTCATTAATGAAAGATGCTGATTTGGAACTATTTCAAAAACATCCATTGCCTGAGTCAGCATATCTGCATGTTGACCCGTTACCCAAACCTCTACATCAAAATGTACATTCTTTTTTAATGATTCAATAACTGGTGCCAATTTTATGCACTCGGGCCGGGTTCCAAATAATACAACTATGCGAATACTCATATAAAAATCATCATTAAATTAAAATATAACCGCTCAAAAAAGTATACAAAGCCCCTGCCCTTAAATTGAACTAACTTATAAATATCTTGACAAGTACTTAAAATCAATATCTTAATCCTAACCCATCTAAATTTACTAGTGCGCTTCGGCAAATGTTTATCTAAAAAAAACTTTTGTGAATTTAATCGCTTTTGTAGGCCTCCCGCAAATGGGTGAATCACTCTCCATGGATGCACTACGGTAGCTTCTGAAACAAATACAATGTTTTTTTTAGCTTGAATAAGTCTTACATAGAAATCTGTATCCTCCATTGCAGCAAAGGGAAACATCTCATCAAACAATCCAATTTCAAAAAATAATTCAGCCCTGATACAAAAATTACAGGACCATAGGTTGCCGCCATGTTCATTTATTGGCGCTTCTTCGTTCAGCCTAATTTGATTTCTTTCAGAAACGGTTTTTCCTTCTAATATTTCATTTGTATCAATAAAATTACGCACATAAGCTTGAAGCCAACCGTCCGATGGTATACAATCATCATCCAAAAAAACCAACCATTCACCCTTGGCTTGCTTTGCCCCATGATTTCTATTAGCTGCAGGACCCCTGCCCGGACCCTTTACCCATTGCACAAAAGGAAATTCATGAACAAGAGATTGTGCAGTTCCATTAGGACTATCATCGGTTACTATAATTTCATAGAACTCAGGTTGAAAGCCCTGTACCTGAGGCAAAAGACACTCTAAACATTTTTTTAAATCGTTGTTTCTTAAATAGGTCGGTATGATTATAGAAAAAATCATTGCAACATGTTTTGAAACATACTGGTATACTTGTTTGCCAAGGCAGAACGACTATAAGAGTCCATCGCAAACGATTGTGCAGCTGCTGATTTTTCTATTTTTTGATGATACCAATTTTCTTTAATCCAGCGCTGTACCTGTTCAATAGAATCCATATTAATATACGTTGCATTTTCTTGGGTTACATAATGTGCTTCTTCAAAATCATGAACCAATATGGGTAATTGATGATACATAGCTTCTACCAATGCCATACCAAAGGATTCTTTGGGTGAACATAACACAAAGGCATCTGCTGCTGCATAATAAGATCCTAACAACTTTCTATCAACCTGTACTAATAAATAACCCTGTTCTCCAAATACAGCTGTTAGTTGTTTTTCAATTTCAGGAGTCTCCTTTGTTCTATTACCGCAAATCACCACAAAAAAATCGTCTTCCATACCTTGCAGCATTGCCGGAATCAAATGCATGCGCTTCACTTTTGTATCGATTGTACCAACACTCAAGATAATTTTTTTGCCTTTTGCTTTCTTTTGAATGCTTTCTATAAGTGTGGCATCTTGTTCAAATTCATGGTTCACTACATGCGGTAATATGCGTTGTTTATTTTCTGGAATACCGTTCTTCAATGCTTGCTGATAATAAACCTGAGTAATATGATGTACATAATCGTATCTGTTATCAAATAAACCGGGTATGGCTTGTCCACCTGTGTACAAACAAAGCCTATACTGTAAACCAAACCATTTACGAAAGCGATACAAATGACAGTACAATCTGTACTCACCTAAATAATACAGCGCCGCTTTGTTTTTGAATAGTTGAGGAATCATTCCTAGAAAAAAGAAATCCTGCTCACTAGCAAATGCAGTATTTGCATGTAGACGAAACCATCGCCAAATGCTATGGTCCCTATGAATATGCGGTATAGCTTCTTGTTGAAAAGAAACTTGTTCAATCTTTTTACCGGCCAACACTTGAAACTGAATAGGAGGAGTAGACTCCTGCAACATTGCTGCTAAATCTAGTATATACGATTCAAATCCACGTTTGATTCTTCCCAAGCCAGTACATACCAAATAAAGTTTATGCTGTTGCAAGTTGCTTATAAAATTGAATCAATTGTTCTGCTACTGCTGGCCACGCATAAGCGACTTCAAGGTCTGTTAAAGAAATCTTAGGCGGTGCTGTTTGAATGGCCGCAATGGTACTTGGCAATTGTTGGATCCATGCTTCTTGACTAGCAGGACCAGCATATGCACCTATTTGATTTTTTCCTGCTAAAGCCAACTCTCCAACTGCTGAATAATAAACCGGTGTTGCAACTGAGAGATAATCAAAAAACTTAATGGGGAATCTGCTTTGGTTAAATGCATTGTCCTCTAAAGGAATCAATCCTAGATCTGATGCTCCGGCTAAACTGGTTGCTTCATCCACTGTAAGCATACCCATATAATGAACATCTTCCATTTCCCACAAGCCAGCTTCTTGAAGAACCGCTTCTTCGGGTCCTGCAATCCATAATTGAACAGATAAACCCGCAGTTTTTGCTGCTTGAAAGCCTGCTGCAATCCAAGCTAATTCACCCGCCGTTTTTCCAATATAGGAAAGATGAAAGGCGTCTGAATTCATTTTCCATTTTTCTTGAAGACTTGCTTTCTCGGGCCAATTTTTCTTAGGCCAAAAACCATTGTATAATACACGACTAGTTACAGATGTTGGAAGTAGGTTTTGTAAATAGCCGCTGCAGACCGTTGTGCCATTTGCTTGTTGTGGTATTTTTTTCTCTAACCAAGCAACAGAATAGTGAACCCATTTTGTACGCAGATCGTTTGCTTCTCTAAACAATCCATTGGTCCACAAATCATCCCAATCGTACAGAAAAACCGATTGGGGATTTTGTTGCTGCAAGAATTTCCATGGAATATAAGCCTGTACAAAAGGTTGAAACAAATGAAATACATCATATTTCTTTCCTCTCATATTCCACCATCTTTTTAATCCTGTGCAAGGATCAGATGGATTATAAAAAATTCTTGTTGTATATGAAGAAGGGGTTATGAAATACGATACTCCTTCTCTGTTTTCTTCCCTTGCTTCACTCTTGGTGTTAAAGTCCCCTGCATACACGTGTACTTCATGCCCGAGTTGTTGCAAAGCTTTTGCAAGGTTATGCCATCGAAAATAAGTTCCCGCCACATGGGCGTATTGTACTAAAAAACAAATCTTCATGAAATGGCTTCTACAAACTCCTGATTTGTTTTTGCAAAATCTCGGATCTCATCCAAAATTTGTTCTGCTGTATACGTTGGTTGCCAATTCCACCATTGTTTGGCTAATACTGAATTGGTATAATACATAGGTATATCGAGTGCGCGGTTTTCTGCAATAGCTTGAATAGGGGTTGACTTTTTAAAGTGCCCTGCACAATAAGTATCTAGTTCTGCTAAACTGAGTGTATTTTGCTTTCCTCCACCCACATTTACAATTCTAGGAGCTCCTGTTACAGGCTCGGTCATTTGTTGTACCACCAGTTTTGCAATATCATGAGGGTGTACCACATCACGACTTTGCCAGCCATGTCCTCCATATCCTATGAAAGCAAGTGGACGATCTAATAAATATTGGTAGACCCAAAAAGAAAAAATGCCCTGATCTATTTTACCAAATTGACCAGCTCCAGCAATAACACCCGCACGGTTAATCCAAACAGGTATTCCAAATGCATGGTGATATTCTAGGGCCAACTGTTCTGACGCTAATTTGGTTGCTCCATACAATGAAATTGGAGCTTGTGTTGAAAAATGTTCTTCTATACCTTGAGCTGAAAAGCCAACAGGAAATTTATGTGCCTGTTGTTCATCAACAACATATCGATTATTTTCAACCGATAATGGAATTTGGTTGAGAGCTGCAATGCTGTACACCCTGCTGGTACTAATTAATACAAAACCAGCCTGATCTGCTTTACATTTTTCTAAAAGATAGAATGTGCCTTCTAAATTATCTTTCAATAAGCGTAAGGTACCACCACCCATCCCCGCCAAGACCGATGGATTGGCAGCACAGTCAATCACATAATCTATAGTAGGAACTTTTGCAATAGTTGTTGGATCAGCAATATCACCTTGAATAAAATGACAGCCTAGGTTTTCCAAGATAGCCAAGTTGCGTTCTGCACCCTTTCTACTTAAATTGTCAATACCCCACACTTCCCAATCTAATTTTTGGGTACGAATCCATTGCAAAATGCGAGAACCCAAAAAGCCAGCTACACCTGTGATTAATATTTTCATGAACCTTGCAAAATTCCTCTTGATTGTAAATATTCTTCGTGTAAAAAAAGAGCATTAGAAAATAAAAGTTCGGTTGACTTTCTATAGTGATATAAATCGTAGAGTCCGTAAAAAGAAAATCCTTTTTCAACTAGCTGTTTTTTCACCAATTCAAATGAAGTATGTCTATCATCGTCTTCACAAAAGCCTACTTCAATATATATCATTCCAATTTTGTTGGAGTCAAGCAATTGTGACATCCCTTTTAATACTTCTAATTCAAAACCTTCAACGTCAATTTTTACAAAATCAATTCCTTCCGTATTCCAATCCTTCAAATCTGAGTCCAAATCCACTACTTCTACCTCATGGTGATTAACCAAAGGAATATTTTCGTCAATCTTTTTAAAACTATTTAATTCACCATTTTCATATTCTTGGAATATCAGCTTTCCTTCAGTTGCCCCTACACCTTTATTATATACTGCAATCTTTGGGTTAGTTTGAAATCTATTCGCAATAATCTCAAAGTTTTTTTTAGTGGGTTCATATACTTTCCAAAAAGCATTTGGAAAAATTGTAGAGAAAAAGTGAACCATATCTCCATGATAGCCTCCAACATCTACAATTTTTTTAATTAAATGAGTATGTACTGTTCTTTTTAAATCTGCATGTAAGAAAAGTCCTTTTGGAACAACTTTTTCTTTCAGTAGCATATAGCCTTGTTGCTGAAAGATTTTTCTTACCAAATTCATGATCATAGCATTCGCATTTTCCAGCTTTCCACTATTTGTCTTATAGTCTCAGTTAAGCTGATGGTAATATCCCAATTGGGATAATGTTGTTTCATTTTTCTCAGATCGCTGTAATAACAAATATGGTCTCCCTCTCTGTTCTTATCTACATATTCAAACACTTGTTGTTGACCGCTGAATTGTTCTGCAATAGTAAATGCCTCTAGAATACTGCAGGTATTTTGCTTCCCGCCGCCCAAGTTATACACTTCACCCATACGAGGCGCAGCAATAAAAGCTTCCATAAAAGTGGCAATATCGTGGCTATGTATATTATCGCGCACTTGTTTGCCCTTGTAACCGTAAATAAAATATTTCTTTCCCTCCAAATTACATTTCACCAAATAGCTCAAAAAACCATGCAATTCTACACCGCTGTGATTAGGACCCGTTAAACAGCCGCCGCGTAAACATACGGTAGGCATGTTAAAATAACGGCCGTACTCTTGCACCATAACATCGGCAGCCACTTTACTGGCACCAAACAAAGAATGTTTAGACTGATCAATGGTGAATGTTTCTGCAATACCTTCTGTGTAAGCCGCATCTGCATAATCCCAACGGGTTTCCAGTTCAACCATAGCAATGCGATTGGGTGCATCACCATATACCTTATTGGTACTCATATGAATGAAAGGAGAGTCCGTACAAAACTGCCTGGCAGCTTCTAATAAGTTGAGCGTTCCCGTTGCATTGGTATCAAAATCATCGAAGGGAATAGCTGCCGCTCTATCGTGACTGGGTTGAGCAGCAGTATGTACAATCACATTCGGACGAATGGTTTTTACTAACTCTAATACGCCTGCTCTATCTCGTATATCCAACTCATGGTGTACAAAACCAACTAGGTTTTCTTGAAGCCGCTGCTGGTTCCAGCGTGTATCGCCCTGAGGACCAAAAAATACAGCTCGCTGGTTATTGTCTATACCATGAACTTGATAGCCCAAGGATGCAAAGTGTACACAGACCTCACTACCAACTAAACCAGAGGAACCTGTGACTAGTATTTTTTTCATGCTATTTAAAATAGTGAATTTTTAAGTCGGATAATTTTTTTGCAAGTCTTGTTACAGATGAAGTATCAAACTGGCGCAGCCGTTTAAAATGCTCAAAATCATTTTTTAGAAACCTTAATTCATACGCTAACACCCTTTCTTTTTCTTGGTTTCCTAAGTTTGAACCAGAAGAAAGACCTTGCATATAAAAAGATGATATTGTTAATGGTATATGTTGAAAAGAAGCTCCACGAATGCACGCTTCTACATAGAACAACCAATCAGAAATAATTTTATAATGCTCCTTGTATCCATCCAATGACTCCAATAAAGATTTCTTAAAGAACGTTGAAGGGTGTGGAAGAAAATAATAAGAGAAATAATACAATGAAGGGGGCTCTAAAAATTCAGAAATCCAAGATTGTTTTTCGTCGAAAGCATATAAATTACCATATATAATATCTGCACCTCCTTGTAAATAATGAGATACCTTTTGTAACACATCTTGTTGATATAAAAAATCACCCGAATTCAAAAACAAACAATAGGTTCCTGTTGCTTTACGCCATCCTTTGTTCATTGCTTCATAAATACCCTTGTCGCTTTCAGATATCCAATGAACTTTTGGATGACTAATTTGCTCTAGCAGGTTTTTGGATCCATCTGTACTTCCGCCATCAATGATTATGTATTCATGTACAAAATCTATTTGTTGTAAAACAGATTCTATAGTGGCTTGCAGTCCACTAACATTATTGAAATTGATGGTAATGATAGATATCATGCGCTTACTTTCTCAAGAAACTGATTTACATACATCTGAGTACTAAGGGTGCTCTGAATAGCTACATACTCTTGCTGTGATAGCAAATTGAGCAACTGATCAAAACTATTGTAGATATTAATACCATTGAGGTACTGAATAGATCTTGCACTGTCTGTATTACAAATGATTGGAATAGACATGTAATTGAACTCTACCATTTTAGTTAGAGCACCTGAACTGGATGACTGGTGAATAATTGCAGCATCTATTGAGGACAACAACTCGAATAATTCGCTTTCGCTGAGGGATCCTTTTAATTTAATATGTGGCTCAATTGTAAATTCTGATAAACTTTCAGAACCAAATCCAGCAACAATAAATTCAGCATTAAGCTGTTTATATTCTTCTTTTTTAAGTTCTTCAATTAATTCTACCATACCCTTATAAGTAGGCGGATTTAATACTGTTCCCAAAATCAGAAATTGTTTTACACTTCCCAAGATTCGACTTTTTCTATTAGACCGAATTAGATGAATTTGTTGCTCAATTTCTCCTGTTGGAAAGTATGGCAATGCAGAGCACTGAATATCTATGTTCTTTAACAACCAGTATTCTTCATAAGAAATAGTAAATACAAAATCACACTCTTTTAGATAGCTGATTTCAGATTGTAGGAGTGTAATTTTTTGGTCAGCCGATTTGCTAGTTGAATTATAAGAAACAAAACTTTCTAAATTATGTGGCAACGCAATGACTCTCAGTCCAAATAAAGATTTACACAAATAAGGGATGTACCAAAAATTGGGTGTTGTACTTTCCCAAATCAAAGTTTTGATATTTTGATTTTCATGAAGATGTTGTTGAATTTTCAATGCTACTGATACAATAGTGAACCAAGAGGTTTTATAAAAGATTGCCTTTCTAAAAAAACAAAGTAGAATTTTTACAAATAATAAAAATCCTACAATCAGTTTACTAATTTTAAAATCTTTATTAGGGCCTGTTTTAAAATATACAAGATTATATTTACCTTGAAGTAATTGTTTTATTTGATAAGACCTTCTTTCACCTCCATGTCCTTGACCGTTAGGACTAAAATTTGAAATAATTAAAACCTGGGTTTCCATTATTTTAACTTAGTGTGTAAACTCAGTAATAAATATTTTTCATCAAGCTTTGAATCCATTTTTTTATTGCACATAAAGAGAAAAATAATGATAAAAAGTTTTAAGAGGTAAAATTATTATTCTAAGCTTTATGTATGATATTCTTCATAATTAAATAATTTTTACTCCTTTGCTTTATAATAAGTAACCATAATGTTGGAAAGCGTCTAAAACTAAAATCCAGAATTATGGAATATTTTACTGAATATAGAACAGGTACATCCATTAACACATTAAAGAGATGAATTTTTATAAACCTATATAAATCAGTTTTAAATTGACTTTTGAATATGTGTTCCTTTGTAGTGTTACTAACATATTTTTTTAAAAAATTACCATACTTCATTAATGAGTTTAACTTTATTGTGTAGTTTTCATAAGAGTTACTAGAAATATTTTGTTTACTTAAACGCCAATAGACTTGTGAATTTTGAAGACTAAAAATTAAACTGTTTTTTGTAAAAATCAGCCAACTAATATCATCAGCACCCCATGCTAATGGTAAACTATAAAATCCACCAAATTCATCAAATACTTTTCTTGAAAAAATGTATTCTACAACAAATGAAACGGCTTTTGATTTCAACTTTGCTTGAATAACTTCTAACATGGTAGTTTCATTACTTTTTAAGTTTGCTTTCCATATAACGTTACCTAATTCATCGATAACGCTAACTGGTATTCTGTAGACATTACTTTTTCTATAATGTAATGATATCTCATTGAAAAAGCTTTCAACACATTTAGGTGACATATAATCATCATCTCCAAACAACCATATCCAAGACTCACTGGTTAATTGTACACACCTGTTCCAGTGTGCTACCAAATCTGTTCCTCCTAGATTTTTTTCGAATTTGTGATAGTGATAATTAATGACCCCATCTAATTTCCTTAAAAGATGAATGGGCGATTTAGGACTTGCATCATCAAAAATGTATAGGGTAAAATTTTTGTTTGTTTGATTATATATAGAATCAAGGCATTGCTCAAAAAAAGTATACTTATAATAAGGAATAATGATGGCCAGTGTATGTTGTTCACTCATTTTCCAAAAACCTTATCAATTACTTCAAGGTATTGTTTTCCCCATTTTTGACAAGGCTCTAAATGACAACCCTCTGCCCACTCATTCCAAGCGTTTATAAAAACAAAATTTTCACTCTCAGAATATGGAATAAAAGTATCCTTTACATGTTTACACCACCTATAGAACAACTCTGGAGTTGAGCTTTTAAATATGACACCATTCCTTGCTTTACGAGCTGTGTTGTCCCACATTGGTGTTATACAAGGAAACTTCTTATAAGTAGATAGTGGCCTTTCTATGTTGATTTTCACTAAATCTTCAAACTCATAAATCCGATGCATTTTATAAACAGACTCTTTGATTCCTAGTTTTGTAAGCGCTCGGTTTACCAAGGTATCCGTTTTCCTTTTAGGTAGTCTATCCCACTTCGGTTGAAATTCCATCGCTGCATCAAACTGAATGGATGTTGGTTCAATATCACTTAAAAAAGATTCTACTCTTATAAAATAAATACCAGATAATCCATGTTCTTTAGCTAACCGATTCCAAAGAAGCACTCTATTATCTAAGTCTTCCATTATTTCTGTTCTGTATATAACCAAAACAGGCTTTCCATTTACTTTTATATATCTATCGTCTTTAAAAAAGGGTAGCAAATAATCAAAATGGGCAGTATCATCTTCTTTTGAATAAACCTGCTTTAGTAAAATATCATTATTATTTCCATCCCATCTTCTTGTCCAGTTTTCATTTGCCCAGCAAAGCATATAAGGGAAATCAATTTCTGCACTTTGTAACCACTGCTCAATAGGAAGATGAAGCACTTTTTTTCCAGAAAACCAATAGTGATAAAACATAAATCCACCTATTCCATGACTTTTTGCTAATAATGCCTGCTCTCGCATAACAGAAATAAGTCTTAAATCATAAAAACCCAAATCAGATGGAAGATGAGGCTGATAATGACCAGAGAATAAAGGCTTAGCTTTTGTTACATTGGTCCATTCTGTAAATCCTTTGCCCCACCATGCATCGTTTTCTGGAATTGGATGAAATTGTGGAAGGTATATAGCAATTGGTTTCATCCGCTTATATCTTTTTACTCACTATTACTTCATTAAATTCTGCTGCAATGCCCTTTTTAATGTCATATATATACTCAATAGATGATTCTAGATTGGAATGCTCTTTAATATAATCAATGATATCGTAGCCCCAGTGCATTGTAACAGGTGATCCAGAATCATCAACAGGGTTGCCATGATATTCTGGCTCAAATAAAAAATTAGGTGATCCGTCAGCATTCAAAGTTGCCCACTTTTGTGATGGCTTAAATTTATTAACTAAAGGGGTAGTAAAAATATGAGCTCCTCCCGGCTTTAATACCCTTGCAATTTCTTTAAACGCTTTATCGGGATGATAAATATGTTCCATAACGTCTTGGGAAATGAAAATATCAATAGAGTTAGTTTCGAAGGTTAATTGCTCAATATTTTCACAGCGTATTCCATTAAAATAGCTACCTGGAGTTTGATTAGGAAAAAATTGACTTTCAGAATATTGCTGAGCAGTTGCCAATTTTATACTTGCACCTCTTTTTACCGGCGATGTCTCATGAATATTCATGTTTCTCCAGTTTGGATAATTAGCTTCTATCACTTCCATCAACGCCCGCTCTCTTGGTATAGAATTACAATTCTTGCATATTAGGTGATCTCTTAACCAATTACTTTCTGAATAAAAAGTTGTAACACTATTACAACAAGTACACTTTCCTCCATAGTTTACAAAATACAATTCATTTCGAAAAAGGCCATTTAAAATAAAACGGATTTTCTTTATTGTGCTTTTTAAAATAGGAATCATTAGTCCTTTTTATTAATTATTTTGTTAATTTCTTCCGAATAATCAAAGTCATTATTCCCAAATACATATTCTAAGTCTTTAATTATATCAGCCTTTGAACATTCTGGTTTATGAAAGGCTAATCTTTCTAGAGAAGATAAATCAGTAAAAAAATATTGTGGACCAGGTAAATTAATTAGTAATTCATCTAAATATCTAAAACACAAAACGCCTTTTCTTAAAATACTATAAATTAAGGTAGTGGTGTGACAACAAAAGAATTCATGCCTTTCAATTTCATTGTCATTAAACTCTCTGTACTCAATTATTTCTTCATCAATTTCAAGTATATGTTTTCTATATTCGTTTAATTGATTTGTTGGATGGTAATAAACTGTCAATTTATAATTTTTGCTTTTGGCAAAAGAAATTGACAAGTTTAAAAGTGCTTGATTGGATAAGAAAAAATATTCACTACTAAGTAAAACGCCAAAGCTTTGATTTTCAATTGATTTTTCTAAAAAATTTACCTCTTTGTTATATCTAGGATGGTTTGAGCCAGATATTATCATTTTTGTTTGTACAGGAAGTACTTTACTATATTGATCAATTGTATATTGACCCCATACAAAAAAATATTTTGATATAAGATTTAAATAGTTCATTGCAGGTTGAATAAATACATTGTCATTCACTGCAAAATAAACTGCGTGCTGTTGAGTGATTGTTATTATATTTTTATAGTTACATAATTGTGTACCTAAATTTCCATAGCGCTTCATATCATAAAATGTTATAAAGACATCGGGCTTATTACATTTAGTTAAACACAACTTTAAGTCGTAATAAAATCTTTGAGATTCAAGAATCTTTATTATGTAATATAAAAATGACTTAAGGGGATAATTGTGTTTTCTTAAAAAGACACTCAAAAACATATAAACTAAAACTAGAGTCTTTTGGAATAAAAGACTCATATCTACTCTTTCGTCATAAACTGCATTATATTTAATTATACCTACATTTTTTCCAAAAATTTTACTGATAAAAAAATTTGATTGCAAGAAGTAGTCTTTCCTAAATTCTTCTGGCTCTAAATATATTATTCTTGATTTACTATTAACTTCCGAAAAACTGTAAATTCTTTTTGACTTAAATAAAACATTAAAACACTTTTTTACTAAAGTATGTGTACTTTGAATATTTATGTAGTAATCAACATAGTGCTTATTATATGCTATTTCGTTTGCTATAACTTTTGAATAATCTATATTATTATAAGAAAATGCCCAAGTAGAGATTTCATTTTGAACATTTTCTTTATACTGACTGCCAATTAACATTTACTAAATAAGATAATTTCCTTTGAGTAAGAATCCTTTTATGTATTTCTTAAAACTATAGTAAGCATAAGCCTCATTAAAAGAAAGTAATAAGAGTTGCTTTTTGGTTTTGCCTTGTAAAAACTGTTAATAAATTAAGCTATAAGCTATTAAAAATTATAAGACTCTATTTATATGGAGTTACCGTTTTAGATAACTCGTTATAAACAGCTTTTTTCTTCAATAAACTCCTTTAATTTTTAGAACTCTTTATGATCCAATAAAATTTTACTGATGGGTACTCCATTTGAAATTTTATTTTTTATTTCTAACTCTTCTTGAGCAGCCTTATTAACTCTAATTATTAATTCAGTTAGAATTTCCTTTGGTATAAATACAACTGCATCGGAGTCAGCAAAAACAAAATCACCGCTTTTTACTTTAACATTTTCAACTTCAATTTCACTGTCTGGCTCTTCAACTCTTCCTCTTCCTTTTATATCTACAGGTGTATACCCTTTTGCAAAAATTGGAAAATCAATTTTCTGAGTATAAAATGTGTCTCTTGTTAGTCCATCAATAATTACTCCTTCTATACCAACTTCTTCTGAAAGTCTAGACATTAGTTCACCAAAATATGCAAATTTCTTACTGCCACTTACTACCATAACTTCGCCACTTCGTAAAGAGCCCAAAAAGCCTAAACCTAACTTAATTTGCTCGTCATCTGTTTCTACTTCTACAACTTTAATTGTTCTTACCTCACCAAAAATTCTTGCACGACCATTATTCAGTTTCCAATCTGAAACTACCTGGTTTTTGAATCCCATCTTGTCTAGTTCATCAGAAAAAATACCTGAACAATATTCTTCTTCACATTCAGCTAAAAAGTATTTATTAAACAATGTTTTCATATTCAAATATCTAAATATTGATCGATAAACTCTCTTACACAGCCTTCACCACCATTTTTTGATAGTATTATATGGCTATTGCTTTTAACTACTTCAATAGAGTCATTTGGACAAGCAAATAGTCCTACTTCTGACACTAAGCTCAAATCATTGATATCGTCTCCCACATAAGCAATTTGGCTTAAAGTGCATCCATATTCATTGCACCATTCTTTTAAAACTTCGATTTTAGACCTACTTCCTACATAAACTTTATCAACTTTTAAATGGTTAGCCCTTTCTTGAATTAGTTCAACATTTTTCCCATGACTTAGAAATCCTACTTTTATTCCTTTTTCAATGACTTTTTTTATTCCAATACCATCTTTAGTATTAAACTTTTTAAACTCATCTCCACTTTGAGAGTAATACATGCCCCCGTCTGTTAATGTGCCATCAATATCTAAAACCAACATTGTTGGTTTGAACTTTTCTTTCATTAGTAAACTCTCAACCCCCTCTGTATAAATACTATTCAAACCCAATCCCTTTGCAACAGTTCTAGCAAACTCAAGATCAGCTGGATAATCTATATCAATTGCTTCAAATTTATCGAGTGAAATAAGTGTTGGGTTCAATCCAACTCTCGTCTTATATTTCAGAATTGACTCTTTTGTAGTGACATATAAACCCATACCTTCAATTGTACTAATGGGCAGAGTAAAACTATTTGGTAGGTTTAAAAGATCATATTTGGGCTTACCATTTTCCCACATGTAAAAGTGCTCGCTAATTACACCTACTGCTGAATCAAATTCACCTGAAACAACTGAATCAATTGCCTTTTTCAAAGTCTCCTCTTTTAAGAAAACCATAGGTGGCAAATGTTGTACATATATATCTGCATCAACATTTGATACTTCCCAGAGCATAAATTCATTTCCATTTGTAGCATTAGAAGCTAAACTTTCTGGTCGTTTTATTGTTCCAAATCCATGCTTTTGAGCAAGTGCTAAGATTTCTTCTGAATCGCTATCTACATATATATCCTCTTTGGGCAAACACCTGTTTAAGTTATTAGCTGCCCACAAGAAGAGAGGTAATCCTAAAACTTTTTGCAAGTTTTTTCCCGGTGTGCGAACACTTCCTCCTCTAGCAGGAATAAAACCAACAATCTTTTTCATTTTAAATTATTTTTCTGCCAATTGCAGCCGCAATTGGATGTAAAGAATTATACATTTTTTCAAATTCGTCAAGGTTTAATTGCTGAGAAGCATCTGATTTTGCAATTTTTGGGTTTGGATGTGTTTCAATAATTAAACCATCTACCCCCATTGCCGTACAAGCCCTAGTTAAATCTGGAACTCCATAAGAATACCCCATAGCGTGAGATGTGTCTAAAATGACCGGTAAATTTGTATATTCTTTAAGATATGCTACACCACATAAATCTAATGTAAAGCGCGTCTTGGTTTCAAATGTCCTAATTCCTCTTTCACAAAGCATAACATTTGGATTACCTAACGACAATATGAATTCAGCTGCTTGTACAAATTCTTGAAGTGTTGTTCCAAATCCACGTTTTAATAAAACAGGTTTCCTTGATTTTCCACAAGCGTTCAAAATTCCGTGATCATACATTGCTTTAGCTCCAACTTGAATTATGTCAGTATGCTCAATTACATCATTTATGTGTGTAGAATCTCTGGCTTCTGTTATGACTAACATATTTAGTTTTCCTCCAGCTTCCTTCAATAATTGAATACCTTTTAATCCCAACCCTTTAAAAGTATAGGGCGATGTTCTTGGTTTATACGCACCTCCTCTTAAAACTTTTACTCCTAATTTGTTTATAAACTCAGCTACTTGATTAATTTGACTCTCTGATTCTATTGAACAAGGACCAGCAATCATTAATGTGTTATTTGAGTTGCCTCCAATTTCTAGTTCGTCTGAAAGTTTTATTGTTCGGGTATTTGGAATATATTTTTTGCTTGCAAGTTGTATGTCTGTTTCAAATAAAAAGCTTTTAAAAACATATTCTTTGAATTTATCATCTATTTCTTTTATGCTGGATGATGTAATTATAACATACTCACTTGAATCAGAAATACAGAATGCATCATAATGTTCAACAATTTGATTGACAACTGAAATTTCAACATCTTTTTTTACATGAATGATCATAAACTTCCTTTTATTAATTGATTAATTGATACTACTCCTAATAATTGCTTCTTTTTATCAACTATTGGTAAAAACATAATTTGTTTATTATTTTTTTTAATTATTTCTAACGCATCACTCACATATGACTCTTCATGGATATAAAGTGGGTTTTTATTAAGCATATTCTCTACCGAAACTTTATTTAGGTCATCTATGTTTTTTAAAAACTCTCTGCGCAAATCGCCATCAGTTATTATCCCAAATAAACAGTTGCTATCATTTGTTATTAAACAAAAAGCCATTTTATATTTAGTGATTGTTTCAATTACGTTTGAAAGTGTGAGATCATTAGAAGAAATAATAGGTAGCTGATTTATACGTATCATAAAATCAGTTACTTTAAAGTGCAAGCCACCAATATCTGATTTCAGTTTTGATAATGCGACTCCTAGTTCTTCGGCTTTTAATAAATAAGATCCCGAAATACTGCAATCAACTTTTAAGTCTCTTAATTTAGCTGCAACTAAATCATTTACTCCACCATCTACATAAAGCGCTTTAGTGGGATATTTTTTCTTAAATTCAGTTACTCTTTGATAAGTTTTTTCATTAAATGAACCTCCACTTTCACCAGGAGTAGTAGTCATTAGCAAGCCAAATGCAAAGCCTTCTTTAAAGTACGAATCAAAAATATCAACAGGAGTATCATTCATTATAGCAATTCCAATGCTAGAGTTAATGTCATCTGGTATAATTATCTTTTCATTTGAGTTTTCATGCTGAAAGCAAACAAATTCAATTTTATGCTCTTTTATTTTTGAATAATATTTTGAAGGCTTTTCAGTTATGATATGTAAATCTATAGGTGTCCTAGATATTTTTCTGATTTTTTCTATGTCGTCAAAAACCTTCATTTCGTCCTTACAATCAACATGTAAAAAATCAACATGATAGGAATCTAACTCTACAACAATTTCTTCAATACTTTTAGTTGGATTTGAATAAATAGAAGCGGATATTTTCATTATTGTGTTTTTCTGATTGACTCCCAGTTATATGGTAAAACAAATAATCCTGGTCTATTTGCTGAATAAATTGAGTTATGTTCTCTTCCAGAAAGTAAATCTAACTCAAAAGAGATGGCATTTTCAATAAACTGTATTGGCTTTGTTCTAATTACTCCACATGCTATATCAACTGAATACCTTCCAGCTTTTAAAAGTCCTTTTGGAAAATTTTTGGTTATAACTGTATACTCCCCTTCTTCTGTATCTAGAATTTGTGAGTCATTTATAGTAATAAAATTCATTGATAATACTATCTCATCACTTTTCAAAAAAAATGCTATTGAATGACGCTTCTGAGGGCTGTTAACAATATATTTGACACTAAAATCTAATTCATCTTGAACATCAATAAGTTCATTTGTCTTAAGATTCACTTTAACCTCAGTAACACAAATTGGTTGTTCTTTATTATTACGGGTTGTGTATAGAGTATTTCTAAGAATTGAACTTGTAATATACATTCTAACAACCTCATCTATTTCTCCACTGCTTTCAATGGAGCCATTTTTTAAATAAGTAGCTTTACTGCATAAATTTTTTATTGAGCCCATATTATGACTCACGAATAAAACCGTTCTTCCCTGTCCTTGGCTCACTTCACCCATTTTCCCCAAACATTTTTTCTGAAATTCAGCATCGCCCACTGCCAACACTTCATCTACAATTAAAATATCGCTGTCTAAATGAGCCGCCACCGCAAAAGCCAGTCGCACATACATACCGCTGCTGTAGCGCTTCACGGGTGTATCTAAATAACGTTCAATACCAGCAAAATCTACAATCTCATCGAGCTTTCTGTCTATTTCTCTTTTGCGCATGCCTAAAATGGCGCCATTCAAATAAATATTATCTCGGCCCGATAATTCGGGATGAAACCCTGTTCCTACTTCTAATAAGCTGGCAATTCTTCCCTTCACTTTTATAGTGCCTGTAGTAGGGGCAGTGGTTTTTGACAATAACTTGAGTAAGGTGCTTTTACCGGCACCATTTCTGCCAATAATACCCACCGCCTCTCCTTGGTTAATTTGGAGGTTGATGTCTTTTAAAGCCCACACATATTCGCTGTTGCCTTTTTGCGTACGGTCGTTGGTTTCTCCAATTTTAGCAAAAGGATCTTCCTTTCCCCGCAGTGCATACCACCAACGTTTGAGGTCATGACTTAACGTACCTGTACCCACATCTCCCAATCGGTACTGCTTGCTGAGGTTTTCTATAATAATGGCTGGTTGCGACATCTTCTTTTCTTAAACCGTGTCCATAAAGGACTTTTCTACCTTGTTAAATACCAATGTACCTATCAATAATAAGGCTGCTGCAAAAGCAGCGCTGTAGCCCAAGCTCATCCAGGAAAAACTCCCTGATCCCGTGAAAGCAAAACGGAAGGTTTCTATAATGGCACTCATAGGATTGGCTTGTATAATGGTGGCATACTTGGCCGGAATATTCTCCAACGAATAAATAATAGGCGTGGCATACATGAGCAATTGCACTCCGAAAGTTAATAAGAAAATCAAGTCGCGGTACTTGGTTGTGAGTGCACTGATGAGCATACCCGCACCCAAGGAAATCATGGCCATTAAAACAACCAAAATAGGAACCAAGGCTAATTGCCACTGAGGACTAATTGCGCCTTGGTAAAGGTAATATCCCCAAATACCCAAAAACAACAGCATTTGAATACCTAATCTTACCAGGTTAGACACAACAATACTAAGGGGCATAATGAGTCGTGGGAAATACACTTTACCAAAAATGGCAGCATTATCGCGAAACACAGTGGCGGTTTTATTCAAACATTCCGCAAAATAATTCCAAAGGGTAATGCCCGATAAATAAAAGACCAACATGGGTACTCCGCCTGTTGGAATACCTGCAATTTTACCAAACACTATTATAAATGTAAGGGTAGTAAGTAGGGGTTGAATGAAAAACCAAATGGGACCTAAAATGGTTTGTTTATAGGTAGCAATAAAGTCTCTTTTGACCAGCATCCACAAGAGATCTCGGTAACGTACTACTTCCTTTAGCTTCAAATCCAATAAAGAGGACTGAGGAAGAATCTCTTCCGTCCATTCTGTTTTATGGATTAGTCGTTCTGTTTGACTCATTTTCTATTTCTCAACAACTTCATGGTAAAACCAATCAACTTATTCAACCAACTTAGCTTGATAGATTCTGTATAGTATTGATTGGTCACGTACTTGGTTTGGTAGGTATAATTGTAATTATAGGTATAGCCATATCCATAGGTATAGGTATATCCATAATAGCCATATCGGCCACCTGCCACCACATCGTTCACCAAGAGCGTCATATTTTTTAATCGTCCGGTTTCAGCTATTTCGCGGATATAATCCATTTGCTTCAATAGGGTATAGCGCTGGCGGATGAGGTAGAGTGTGATATCGGCATAGTCTTGTAAAATAAAACAGTCGCTCACCAATGCAGAGGGTGCGGTATCTACAATTACATAATCGTAAGCAGAACGGAGATAATCGAAAAGTTCTTTCACTTTCGGATTCAACAGCAATTCTGCGGGGTTAGGCGGAATAGGTCCAGAAGGAAATACATGCAGGTTGGGAAAATCGGGGTGTTCCAAATGAATCTGGTCTGGATTTTCTACCTGTCCAATGAGGTAATTGGTAATACCCCTTTGCAAACGGGTTTGCTCCATGAGCTCATTAATGGCAGGTACGCTGTTGACTTTCCTTAGATCAAATAAAAGCAGGGCTGTTTTTTTATTAACCAAAGAGAGCGCAGCTGCTAGGTTCGAACTTACGAATGATTTACCCTCGCCCGGTATAGTTGAGGTAATAAGAATGACTTTATGGGTGTCTTCTGTTTTCAGCAGGTAAGGTAAATTGGCTCGTACCATCCGGAACTGTTCTGCAATAAGGGAGCGGCTCTTTTTAAACACAAATCGGTCGGCCTGGTCGGTATGGGCAATTTCTCCTGCAATGGGTAGTTTTAGCTTCTTTTGTAATTGATCGCGAGAAATAATTTTATCATTAAACAGCTCAATTAAATAAATAATTAGAATAGCTACTATTAAGCCCGCTAATAATGAGAAGTTGCGAATATTATCTACTTTTGGTTCAACGGGTATAGTACTTGCTTGTGCTCTATCAATCAACTCATAGCTCGGTTGTATTGAACTAGATGTAATAGCTAACTGTTCTTTTCTTTGAATAAGATAAGTGTACAGTCCTTTTTTGATTACTAAAAGACTATTTATAGTTTCATATTCTTTTTGTAGTTCAGGAACTTTATTCAATTCATCTAAGTGATATTGTTCATTGCTTAGTAGAACATTCTCTTTTACCTTAACCTGCTTTTCGAGGTTAACCAAAATTTCCATGATGTTGTAGCGCAATTCTGAAAGCTGCTTTTCATAATCGCGTACAAATCGGTTAGAATCCAAACCAGAAAACTGTTCTAGATCTCTTTCAAAATCTAGCTGAACTTTATTGTATTCTGAAACGGCTTTATTTAGATAACTATCTTCCAGACCAAAAAGAATAGGTACTTTTCTTCTACTATTCGATTTATCGTTGAGGTAGTTTCTCAACATTTTAATAATCTCTCTTTCAGTATCTAAATCAATTTTTTTAAAATAAAGGCCTTCAACTTGTTTACTTCTATAACTTGCCCCCTCTTGAATATCTAAGAATTTATTTCTTTTCTTAATACTCATTAATTGATCGTTTAGGTCCTCAATTTCAACTTCCACTTCTTTCAATCGATCATTAATGAAAACAACCGCATCGCTACTGGCTTTTCTTTTTGATTCAATGTCTAACATTTGGTATTCATATACCAGAAGATCTAAAAACTCTCTAGCAATAATAGGGTTATCTCCTCTAAGCACTAGATTAATAACAGATGTTTTTCCTTGTTGGGAAACAGCCAACTTTCCTGCAATTTGTCTTGCAACATCAACAGAAGGTGTGTAGGAAACTTCCATCGGGAATAGAAAATTCACTGTTTGACCGGGAGAAGCATTCAATAGTGAAATTCTATTTCCTTCTTTTGTAGTAATTATTTGTCCAAGAGTGGCTGTTGCCGGAACTCCAGATGGATTTTTTCCTGGAGTAAAGTAAATGCGGTTGTTTTCAATTTTATCAATGTACAAGTTGAAATATGAAGAAGAATCTGAAAGGAAAAAATTACCAATTCGTACGGGCGATTCTTGAAAAAGAGTAGTTGATCTAAATCTTCCGAGGTTGCGAATCTTTAATTGAAAATGGCCTTTTTCAACAACTCGTTTTAAAAATTTGATTGATTTTAATCGGGTAATTTCAACTTCTAGGTTCAACTTTTTATTCTCATTCAGCGCCTCTTCAATTAAATCAGAATTAGTCACAGACTTAGCTGTCGCATTCAATTCAGGAATCTTTACTAAAAACTGCGTTTCTGCACTATAAACAGGATCTGCATACCTAATAACTATATAACCAATTCCGTAAGCAATAATTACACAAAAAAGTATAAAAGGTAAATGATGCAGGTATTTTAGAAATACATCCTTAATTGCATTGGCCGAGAAATTGTCCTGCGGATTCTCAAGACTACTTTTAACTTGAATTGGATTGCTATTATTATCAGGTAACATAATCAACGATTATTAATGAATAGATTTACTATTGGAATCAAGAAAAATACCATTGATACCAATAAGTTATATCGTTGTAAAGTTGTAATGTCCTGTTGCTGAGTTCTCAACAGATAAGACTTTATTGCTTTGTCGCTTGGTCCTACCACTACCAAATCGTTGGGGTGTAAGTAATAATGTTCAGGGGTAAATACAGATTTGGCATCTCTGATATCTACATAGTATTTGTATAAGCCTTCATCTGTTTGCCTTAGTATTAATATACTATCGCGCCTCGATTCATAGTTTGCATAACCAGCTGAACTCAAAGCATTAAAAATTGTAGGACTTTCATCTCTTAGTGAAAGAAAACCAGGCTTAGATACCTCTCCTGTCACAGAAATATTAAACCCTTCGAACTTAATTTGAACAAATGGGTCTTTCACATAATTCCTTAATTTACTTTCAATAAGAGTAGAAGCCTCCATTGCAGTCATGCCTTTTAGGTTCAATCTTCCCGCTAATGGAAAATTGATTTGCCCTAAAGAATCCACTTTATAGTCAACTGGCCTTCCATTACCAAAAACATCTAATTGTTCCTTTTGAAGAGCAGGAGTAATAACAGAAATACTTAAATCAATATAGGGTCTTATTCTTGCTTGAGGGGGTTTGGGAATAGATTGTAAACTGTCAATTCCAGTTTGTAAATAAACATATTCCTTCTTAGCCCTTGCTATTTGTTTTTTGGTGACACAGGAACCAAAGCTTCCCAACAGAATCAGCAACAGCAAGAAAAAAGGCCACCTAAAAATTCGATTCATCATTGTTGTAAGGTATTAATTTATTGCAAGCGTTCCGCACCCTCACTCACAGTATTGTGGTGCAGCAACTCACGTAAATATACGCAAGATGATTGATAATCAGCTTATTATTCGGGGGATTTGTATTTGGTACAAGATCGGGAGACTGTAATCCTGTTACTTTTAGGAAGTTGGATGTTTGGGGTCTTTTGATTCTTGTTAACGCTCACAAATATAATGGGCGGTCAAGTACATTCCAAAATATTGTGAATGAATTCATAAGAACTTCATTCACCCTTACGAATGTTCGTTTTTAGTTGGGTTTTTGTGCTACCACCAACATTTTATTCCGAATAGGAAAAAGGCGGAAAAATAATTGCACCAAAGGGAGGGCTGCTTTTACCAAAGCGGGTTGCTTGAGTATTTTCTTTAAGTAGAAAGTATAAGGAAAACTGAGCTCGTGTATTAATTCAATCTTCACCAATTGTAGTCCAGTTTGCTGGCATAAGAGCTGCATATCGGCTTTGCTAAGAATTTGCTTATGCCCAAATCGGTGGCTGGAATACAAATCGTGCAAGAAACCCTTCAGCCTACCACCAGACAGCTTGGCCATCCATTCGCCGCTGCGGTGGTAAAAAGCATTGCGACAAGGCGTATCAATGAATAAATAGCCACCGGGTTCCATTAAATTGGCTGCAGCCTGTACAAATATGCGTGGGTGGTTTACATGTTCTAGTACATCCCAAAGTACCACTCCTTGCATACTGCCAGCATGAGCTTTCCAAAAAGCGTCTTGGACAGGTTTATCGTAGATATGGTTTAGGTGAAGCACCTGCTCTGCATACAATAGGTATTGCTGATCGAGTTCAATACCCCAGGCATCGTATCCTTTTTTGAGGATGGTGGTGAGGAAGAGCGCGCCACCAAAACCCACATCCATGATGCGACTGGGTGGTGTGAGGAAAGATTCTACCAAAGCAACATGTCGTTCAAACCTATGGGGATTGCTTTGTAGGTTGTTTTGGATATACTGAACGGTTTTAGGATCTAGGTCCTTTTTGTTTGAGTGTGCAGAGGCGGGTTCATATTCATCATCGAGGTAGGTGGTGTAATGAAATCCGCAATGTTTGCAAACCACCACATCGGCCATACGGAGCTTATATTGGATGGTATTGCCTCCCTTTTCGCATAGCTTACAAACAGCGTGGTTGAATTGCATAAGATGGGGCTAAGTTAGGGGATTTGGGAGAACTGGTTTTTGTAGGGACCGGGATTGGATCCTTGGTCTTTGGTCTTTAGCTGTTGGTCTTTAGTATTATCTGCCTGGTCACTGAGGCTCTTGAAGTGGCAATTATTCCTAATAAAGATATTTCTTTCTTTATTATCATTCTGTTACTTTCTTTTTCTTGAAAAAAAGAAAGTAACCAAAGAAAATTCAAGCCAAACCCGATCGCTCCGCGCGTTTTGGCTGGCCAACGCCACCATCGCTGAACGCCTGCTGTCCACCCGCTGCTCAGCGAGCCGCTGTGTCCAGCTAGGCGAGTGTTACGTTAATTCAACTGTTCTTGAGGCTCTCGAATGAGCGGTCCACGAGGCTCTCGAGGGACCCCATAACAACCAAAGACCAAAGACTAAGGACTAAAGACTACAAAAAATCTGTCTTTAGCTGTTGGTCTTTAGTCTTTAGCAGAGCATGATTTAGTATTAACCGAAGAACAACCAAAGACCAAAGACTAAGGACCAAAGACTACAAAAAATCTGTCTTTAGCTGTTGGTCTTTAGTCTTTAGCAGAGCGAGTTTTAGTATTAACCCCAAACAACCAAAGACCAAAGAGAAAGGACCAAAGACTAAAAAAAATCAGTCTTTAGCTGTTGGTCTTTAGTCTTTAGCAGAGCATGTTTTAGTATTAACCGAAGAACAACCAAAGACCAAAGACTAAAGTCCAAAGACCATTCCCTACTCAAACGTACTGTAGAAATACGGCGTTTTCGCCTCAAACTCTGCGGCGCAGGTATCCACCATTTTATACACGCGGGCAATGCCAGCATCTTTGCGCTTTTCGTACACCTGCTCATCGGTGCACTCACCATTGAGGATGCGGGCAATTTGCTCATCGCCGAAGCCGTTTTTCTTCGCTTTCTTCAATAAATCAATCGGTAAACTGTCGATGTTGTAATTCGCCAACTCCTTTTCAATATTGCAAATCTCTTGTATTTGGAAGATGAACCACCTGTCAATGCCGGTGGCTTTGCTGATGGTCTTCACGGTAGTACCCTGCATGAGGGCATCTTTGATTCTAAAAATGCGATCCCACTTCGGCGTTTTGATGTACTCCACTAATTCCTCATTCTTCATCAAACTCTTTCCGTAATAACCCAATCCAACCGCTTCATTCTCTAAACTCTGACAAGCTTTTTGGATGGCTTCGTTGAAGCTTCTTCCAATGGCCATCACTTCACCCACACTCTTCATTTGCAGTCCAAGTGTATCGTTGGCGCCTTTGAACTTATCGAAGTTCCAGCGAGGTACTTTCACAATTACATAGTCCAATGCCGGCTCAAAATACGCCGATGTGGTTTGGGTAATCTGGTTCTTAAGCTCATCGAGGTTGTAACCGATGGCCAACTTAGCAGCAATTTTTGCAATGGGATAACCAGTTGCCTTGCTCGCAAGAGCTGATGAACGGCTCACACGCGGATTGATTTCAATGGCAATGATTTCTTCGGTTTCTGGATTGAGGGCAAACTGCACATTACATCCGCCCGCGAAATTGCCAAGGTCGCGCATCATGCGGATGGCGCTGTTGCGCATGAGCTGAAATGCTGTATCGCTGAGGGTCATTGCAGGAGCCACGGTAATGCTGTCGCCTGTATGCACACCCATTGGATCGAAGTTTTCAACGGTACAAATAATCACCACATTATCGGCTGCATCGCGGAGAAGTTCTAATTCAAACTCCTTCCAACCAAGCATTGCTTTCTCTACCAACACTTCGTGGATAGGACTGGCTGTTAATCCGCGGTTCAAGGCTTCATCGAGGTCGTCTTTATCGTGTACAAATCCGCCCCCTGTTCCACCTAGCGTGAAAGAAGGACGAATCACCAACGGAAATCCAATTTCTTGCGAAAATTCCTTCCCCTCTAAAAAACTGTTGGCGGTCTTTGCAGGTGCCACCGGCACGCCGAGTTCAATCATCCACTGGCGGAATTTCTCCCGGTCTTCAGCTTTGTCAATGGCTTTAATATCAACCCCAATGAGTCGCACGTTGTATTGTTCCCAAATACCCAGTTCTTCTGCTTCCTTCGCTAAGTTCAACGCAGTTTGTCCGCCCATAGTCGGCAACACTGCATCGATGTTGTTTTCCTTCAGAATTTGTTCGATGCTTTCCACGGTGAGGGGGAGTAGATACACTTTATCGGCCATCAGCGGGTCGGTCATGATGGTAGCGGGATTGCTGTTAATGAGGATGACTTCAATACCTTCTTCGCGCAAACTGCGAGAAGCTTGGGTACCGGAATAGTCGAACTCACAGGCTTGTCCAATTACAATGGGGCCTGAACCAATAATGAGGACGGAGCGGATGGAGGTATCTTTGGGCATGCTGGCTGAATTAAAAAAACAAATTGTGCAAATGTAGTTCTACGAATTGGTTTTTTTTGCTTTTTTGCCAACCAAGAGATGAATTTTAAGTTATAAGTACAAAGTTTTGTTATGAGTCATTTACAGGAAGGACAAAAAGCGCCTGCGTTTCAGGGCAAGGACCAGGATGGGAAGACCATTCGTTTGAAGGATTTTGCGGGAAAGAAATTGGTTTTGTATTTCTATCCGCAAGACGATACGCCTACTTGTACGGTGCAGGCTTGCAATTTGCGTGATAACTATGCGGCTCTTCAAGCAGCGGGCTATGCGGTGTTGGGGGTGAGTCCAGATACGGTGGAGAAGCACAAAAAATTCGGCACCAAGCATGCTCTACCTTTTCCTTTACTCGCCGATGTGGACAGAAAGGTGATTGATTTGTATGGTGTTTGGGGGGAGAAGCAGATGTATGGCAGAAAGTATGAGGGCTTAATTCGCACCACGTTTGTGATAGATGAGAAGGGGATTATTCAATTTATTATCCGCAAGCCCAAGAGCAAGCAGCACGCGGAAGAGGTGATGGGGTAGGGATTGTTTTTGGGTGTTTGGTTTTTTCATAGAAATCATTCCGCACCCCTCTCAACATCTTCCCGCACGGTCCCTGAGGCTCCCGAAGGTTTACCCTGAGCTTGCCGAAGGGGCGATGCGGGCTTTGAGCACCGACATTTATCGTCGGTGATCTCCAGTCGTGGGAATGAGAGCCCCCACTATTACATCCCCAATATATACGCAAAAATCAGCGGTGCAACAATGGTTGCATCACTTTCAACAATGTATTTAGGAGTATTGATATCTAGCTTGCCCCAGGTAATTTTTTCGTTAGGAACAGCGCCAGAATAACTTCCAAAGGAAGTAGTAGAATCAGAAATCTGACAGAAATAACTCCAGAAAGGAACATCATGCCATTCTAAATCCTGGTACATCATAGGCACAACGCAGATTGGGAAGTCGCCAGCAATACCACCACCAATTTGGAAGAAGCCAACGCCCTTGCCAGAGCTGTTGTTCCGATACCAGTCGGCTAGCCAAACCATATACTCAATACCACTTTTCACAGTATCGGCTTTCAATTCACCCTTAATTACATAGCTCGCGAAAATGTTTCCGGTGGTACTATCCTCCCAACCCGGCACCACAATAGGAATATTTTTTTGTGCAGCAGCTACAATCCAGCTGTCTTTCGGATCAATTTCATAATACTGTTCCAGTTCGCCGCTAAGAACAGTCTTATACAAAAACTCATGAGGGAAATAGCGTTCACCTTTTGCTTCAGCATCTTTCCATTGCTTCACCAAATGCTTTTGTAGGCGACGGAAAGCTTCTTCCTCAGGAATACAAGTATCGGTTACACGGTTATAATGGTTTTCCAACAAATCCCACTCATCCTGCGGAGTTAAGTCGCGGTAGTTGGGAATGCGTTTATAGTGACTGTGAGCAACCAGGTTCATCACATCTTCTTCTAGGTTGGCACCAGTACAAGAAATAATAGCCACTTTATCCTGACGAATCATTTCAGCCAGGCTCACTCCCAATTCGGCGGTACTCATAGCCCCAGCCAAGCTCACCAACATTTTTCCACCGGCTTCCAAATGAGCTTCATATCCTTTAGCAGCGTCTACCAAAGCTGCGGCGTTAAAATGGCGGTAGTGATGTGTAATAAACTGAGAAATAGGTCCTTTTTGCATAGCGCTATGATTTAGGGCGCAAAAGTAAGGAATGTTATTTGAAGGGAAGGGGGATGTTAGAACTGGTCTTTGGGTGTTGGTCTTTAGTCTTTGGTGGAGCCGGTCTTTAGTGTTTAGCTATTGGTCTTTAGTCTTTAGCAGAGCCAGGTTTTAGTATTAACCGAAGAACAACAAAGACCAAAGACCTGGATACAACAAAGCCTACAAACTACAAATCCAATATAATTCGCAAACTAGTTTTGAGTTGTACTATTTGTTTGCGGGTTAATTTTCCCAAACGCTTAATGAATCTTTTGTTGTCGATTGCACGGGGTTGATCAACTAAAATATCACTTGCCTTAGGCAGCAGTTTCTTTAAGTGTACTCGTAAAATTTTAGCTTCGAGATGAATATTGGTGGTTATTGGACAAACAATGGTAGACAAATGTGTATCATTTAGCAAATTGGTTTGAATAATAACAACGGGTCTGGTTTTGCCTGGCTCAGTGCCAATGGTGGGATTTAAATCGGCCAACCAAATATCATACTGTTTATATATCATTGGCTAACTTTTCAAATTCAGCTAATACCTCTTGTGAGCTATTAGTAACTAATTTACTCTCTTTAGAAAGCTGCGTTTTTAAAAATCTCCTTTTATGAAACTTATTATACAAAGCAAGCGCCTCATTGATATAACGATTGCGTGGAAGCTTTAATTCCGCTATCACCTGCTCAGTCTCTTCAAATATCTCATTGTCTAGTTTGAGGGATAGTGTTTTCATAATTCTTTTTTTGCAAAGGTATATATTGTTGGTATATACTTAATGGTGTTTTTAGAACTGGTCTATGTAACAACCGGTCTTTGGTCCTTGGTCTTTAGCTGTTGGTCTTTAGTCTTTAGCAGAGCATATTTTAGTATTACCGAAGAACAAACAAAGACTAGAAAAAAACCTAGCCAAATGGTTCTTGAGAACACGAACCAAGGCATGGGGACCAAAGACCAAAGACTAAGGACCAAAGACTAAAACAAATCTGTCTTTGGCTATTGGTCTTTAGTCCTTAGGTAAAGCCAGTATTTGGATTGATTCGTTAAATATCAACATAGGCATGATTAGCTGCGCTAGCATCGCTCAACCCTTGCTATAAAACAAGCCATATAAAAATTCCATGTCATTAGGTGGTTCAATTCTCTGATCCCGAAGGGATCAAACATCTATTGCTGGTTTAGGATCAAATGAAATCCCTTCCTAAAGGGATCGCACATAAATTATTCAATGACTATTAGCAAACTCAATACGGAAATAGGTAAAATCTCGCAATCCTATTTCGGCATTGTGTTATGTTCGACCCTTTCAGGGTCGGAGGGAATACTTGGTCGATTTTCTATAAATGTGTGACCCCGTCGGGGTCTTTTCTATTGAAAAACCAGTGCCGGCTTTGAGTGCCGACATTTATCGTAGGTGATACCCCGTCGAGTCAGTGCTATCACTAAATCCCCATCATTCAAAAAAAGCATTGAAGGCTTCTTGGTAGTCGAGTTCATTATAACAAGTCTTCAATTTAGAGCTAGATACAGTAAGTATAAAATTATTCAAAAAATAAATTAACGCTAGCACTTAATCATTTGTACTTCCTTTTTTTTAGCAATTAGGTATATTAGAACATAAAATAATTATATGAGAAAGGTATTAACGGCTTTAATGTTTGTATTGCTTATTTCAATTTTCTCTTGTAAAAGTGAGGCTGATAAAAAATATGAAACAGCCATAGAAAATACAACTTCTTTTATAAAGAAGTGGGAGGGTGTAACTAATAAAACTTTTAATATAGAGGATTGGAGAGCTTTTAGATCCGAAATGAAAGCATTGAATTTAGCGAATAACCAATTAGGGGTTGTTAAAGCCAACTTATCTGAAAAGCAACAAAAAGAAATTATGAAATTATATTCAACCGCAAATGCAATACACAGCAGATTAGCTACAGCAAAAATGCAAGACGATTTTACTGCACGCGGTACTAATAGAGTTGTAGAGTATAATGAGCTGGATGAAGAAAACATCAGTTTGACTTTTTAATTAAAAAGTCAAACTGATGTTCAAAGCAATATGGTTATTTACAAAATTTACCTAAGAGTTTACCCCCATCAATACATCCGTTTTCATCAATGTTTAGTATTTGATTTCCTTGTGGGGTAATTAGTTTCAATTCTTTTCCTTTCACTTCATACGTAATTTCTGTACTCATGCCCATAGAAGTAATTTTTGCTTTTGAATTCGAAACAAACTCAATTTGATCTATCACACTTCCCAAGTCACCATCACTGGAGGGTTTATAAACACCAGATAAGCCAGAGGAGCATGAAATAATGCTTGTACTAAGTATCGTTAGTAAATAGATTGATACTTTTTTCATAATTGTTTATTTTATTGATGATTGATATTTAGCAGAAAGAGATTCAATTTTTTCCCATTTAGGCAAAGGGGTAAGTGCTACTTTCCCAAGCATTTGATAATCTTCTTTTTTAAATTTATAAATCGTGTATTTTCTTCCATCAGGCTTTTTAAGATCTCCATATCCATCAATTAAAGCAATCTCTTTATACCCATTTTTTGTATTAGTATTTATTTCTACAGATATACCCGATTCATTTAATATTCTCTCAAATTGGCCATTTACAATTGAATAAACGAAAATAGGAGACCCTTCTCTACCATACATAGATGAAAACATCTGAATGATAACTTCGTCTTTTCCATCATTATTTAAGTCGAATATTTCAACTCCAATCCTTACTGGAATAAGGTCATCTTCGGGTTTCTCGTAATCATCTTTGTCGTTAATTATATAATAATCAACTCCGTTTTTCCCGATCTTAAAATCACTAATAGTATTTGAAAGCAAATTTTTCTGTTCGTTAGTTAGCAACGTCTTTTTGTTTTTAAATAATGCTTTTGCAAGGGCATTTAATGGCGCATCATTTTCTGATTCGCTTTTGTTTGATTTAGCTGCGGCGCTGGTTTGTTTTACACTATTAACAGAACTGCTAACTTTTAGCTTAGCTAAATAATTTATGTAGTGATTATCGATAAAATTAAAATTACCGCCAACCAACAGGGTATTATTAGTCAAAAGTATAGAACTGTTTAGTGTTCCAAACATTTCACCTTGTGTACCCAAATTCATGTTTGAACTAAATTTAAAGCCGGTATTTACTGTGCCGTTATCGTTTAGCCTGATAATAGAATTATTTTCAGTTATGTTATCTCCATTAGGGGGGCTTTGGAATCCAACCATTAAATCATTGGTAGGTAGAACAATTACCCTGTTAACAAAGTTGCCATATTTGTAAAACTTTGGATCTATTAAAAAAGATGGATCGTAATTGCCGTTATAGTCAACCCTAATAATCTCTGTCCTTGCATTAGCTGGAGTATTGAGACCTCCATAAGCTAAAATTCGCTTTTTGTTATCAATAGTAAAACCCTTGACATCCTTATTCTCAAATAAACCAAAGTTGAATGTATTGTCTATAGTTCCATTGGGCATCAATCGTTGTAAGTTAATGTAGACCTTTTTAGAAGGATGAGTATATCTTCCGGAAACAAAAATCTTATCTGTTTCTTTATCAACGATTATTTTTTTTATAAATAGGTCTAAATTGTTATTACTATTAAAACTGTTATCAATAGAGCCGTCAATATTAATTCTTATAATACCCACTTTACTAATGCCGTCTACTTTCTTAAAATCACCGCCCACTATAATTTTTCCATCGCTTTGTTCGTCAATAGAGTATACATAATTGTCAAAGCTAGCGCCAATATAGAAGCTCTCTTCAACAGAGCCATCATCGTTCAGCTTTAATAATTTATGGCTATTATTTGCATTAGCCGGATTAAAAATACCGGCAAGTAAAATCTGACCATTCTTCAAAACCTTTACATCTGAAATTGCTTCTGTACTAAAGGAGACGGAAGAAAAATTAAATGATGGATCTCTTTCCCCTTTTTCATCTATTAGGGTTATTCCATTTACTACCTCATCGTCATAAAAATTAAACTTACCTGCAAGTAAGAGTTTTCCTTTAAATGGAATAATATGGGTTACCGGGCCACTTACTCCTTTTGAGACAAAAAATAGTTTTTTTGATATTGAGCCTCTATTATCTAATAAAGCAATTGAGTTTCTTTTGAAACCGCTTATATATTCAAATCTCCCCCCAATAATATACTCTCCAGAAGGTAATACTGCAAAAGAAGTAATGATAGGCCTTTGACCGGTAAGTACATTATTGTCATAAAATTCACGTACAACATTTCCTTGTGCATCTAATTTTACAAAACCAAATCGTATGTTGTTTCCAAAAGATTCAAATTCGCCTCCTAAGTAAATACTACCATCTGCAGCACAATGGATTTTATTAATTTCTCCTTCTACAGAGCCAAATTTTTTAGAATCGGAATTATTATTGAATTTTTTATCTAACCAACCGTTTTCATTAATTCTAATAAATCTATTAACAACATTGTCATTGTATTTTTTAAAGTTACCCGAAACTAAAATTTTGTTGTCCGGCTGAACATATACTTTTAATACGTTTCCACCTGAGGTTTCAAAACCTTTGCCGCTAGCGTTGTAGGTAATATCAAAAGAGCCGCTAGCTGTTAATCTGGTTAATTTGCTGATAAGAAGACCGGTGCCTAGGTTAAAGGTAAAGTCGCCTCCAATGATAATTTTATTTTTTTGTATTGCAATACTGTTAACACCACCATCAAAACCACTAGGCAAAGCAAACGTATTATCTACACTTCCATCACTTAATAAACGGACTACCCCTTTTACAGAAACATTGTTATATTGATTAAACCTACCTGCAATAAATATTTTTCCGTCTTCAGTTGGTAAAACATCGTTTATTGTTCCTTGTATTCTTGTAGGAAGATTAAATGTTTTATCAACAGTTCCATTTTCATTTAAACGTACTAAACCAGCGCATGGAATGTTGTTATAAACATTAAACCTTCCTGCAATTAAAATTTTGCCATCATTTTGAATTTTAACAATATTGGCGGTGGCATTAAATCCACTCCCTGTTAAAAAGCCCTCATCTATTTCTCCGTTCGATAAAATTCTACAAATACGATTTCGCTTTCTCCCGTTGTAATCTTCGAAACTGCCAACTACAATTAGCTTACCGTCTTTTTGTAGTGCCATATCTCCTATTGCATTTCCTATACCTAAATTAAATCCGCGAGGCAGCTTTTCTTCTAGACTAGGAGTATTAAAGGATGTGTCTAATAAAAATTGGCCATCTGACCAGAGATATTGTGCGATAAACAATACTAATAAAAATAATTTTTTCATATGGCTTATTAATTGGGTTTGGTTATTTCAACAAAAATTGCAGAGCCCCTGTCTGAAATAACAATTTTTTGGAAATTATTACTCATTACTATATCGGTATCATCTCCACTTAATAAGGTATACCCGATCAGACTGTTTTTAATGCCTTCCATAATGTCCTTCGACTTACTTATTGCCCTCCCATCTAAATCAATTCTATATTGAAACTGTTCGGGATTTGATTCGGGGTTTAACTCATAATTCCAACCTCTGGAAATAAAGATCATACCGCCTATTTCTAAGCTCAGTTTAATTCCTTGGCTTATAGGTTCTCGCTCAAAAAGATATACATTCCTATTTGAGTAACTATAGTTAGCCGGGGTTTTATTGTATTTCTGAATGATGTCTCCAACCCTACTCGAAAAACCGAAGCCTGCAATTGTATTATCTGTAATCTCTCCTTGGATCTTATTGATAACAGAACCTATATCTACAAAATCAGATACAACAAGAGATGTTGTGTTTTTGCCAATGAGCGACTCTGCATACTCTCTTGATATCCCACTGAACTGTGGGTTAACAAGATATTTTCCGGTTTTATCAACAATACCCACTTGTGATCCGTTGCCTACAACGGCTATTGATCCATTAAATGGACTAGCATAAGAAAACTGAGGATTGATGGTGTATTTTCCTTCTTTGTCAACATAGCCCCAACTTCTTCCACTCATTACAGCTGCTATTTTCTTCCCTGCAAAACCATAAGTAGCTTCAAATTGCGGATTGATAATAAATTTTCCATCTTTATCAGCCCATCCAAATTTACCCCCACTCTTTACAACAAATACATTTCCATCTCTTTGTAAATGTTCGAATTGTGGATTGATGATATATTTACCTGTTTTATCAATTAAACCCATCTTTCGGTCGCTTAAAACAATCGCTTCATTATTTTGAAACGCTTCTGCAAGTTGAAACTGTGGATTAATCACAAATTTTCCTTGCTCATCTATAAAACCCCATTTTCCTGTTTTATCAGCAACAGCGCAAAGTCCCTCATTAAAATAATCTACTTGCTTAAATTGGGGGTTAATGATTATTTCTCCTTTTAGGTTTGTAAATCCCCAAATTTGTTCATTGTCTTTTTGTACTGCAAAACCAACAAATCCTCCCCTTGGTTCCATTGCTTTTTCTGCATTTGATAAAGAAAAGAGGACTTCTCCTTTTTTGTTGATGACTTTGGGAACTTCATTAGGCGATACAACTAAAGCGACTCCATTATTAAATGCAGTTGCTTGAAGAAAAGATGGATTAATTACATATTTCCCACTTTCATCTATATAACCATAGCTGCTATTTTCGCCATCGGTTTTGACCAATGCTATTCCGTCACTAAATAATCCAGCATACTCAAATTGGGTATTGATTTTAAATTCTCCTTTTTTATTAATATAGCCCCAAGTATCTCCATTTGAGACAGGGATAAGGTCGATTTCTTTACCTGCATTACTACCGGATCCTGAACCGCAAGCATAAAGTAGAAAAGCAATAGCTATACTGTTAATTGCCCGTGATATCATTTTCATAATGAATTTATTTGATTAGTTTCTCAATAAGTAGAGAGGTTATAAAAAATGCTGTTAATACCGCAATAGGAGATACATACCACGCTATAGAATCTTTAGTGCCAGCCGATTTTAAGGATTGCTGAACAATATTGATAAACATTAAAAAAATGTACAACATTAGGAATCCAATAATAATACCACCACTTTGTAAGACTTCTTGTCCACCGCCAGATAACAAATCTGTTACGTCAACACTTTTTGAAAAAAGGCCAAGTATAAAAATCGTGATGATAAGTAAAGAAAGTGGAATGCCACATAGTGCTCCTGTTAGTAATTCGTTCTTAAAAACCGGCTTACCAGAAATAGATTTAATGCCAAAACTTATGGCGGCAATTACAAGCATTAATAAAATAATAGCCAAGCCAATTTTTACAAAGGTTCCAAAGCCAATCATTGATCGCATATCTCCTGCTACAACATAGGGTACTAATATGTAAAGGATGCCCGTTGAAAGTATAAGGATCAAAGAGTTAAAATAACTTGTTTCGCTTTTTTCTGATAACAGTGCAAAAGTCCCCTAGATAGGTTCAGAAAAAAAGGTTTTTACAATTCTCGGTAAACTTTCTTTATAAAAGCCTTTAATTTTTTCCTTATCAAATGCAGCGGATGTTGTTGGACTGTTGCCTTGTTGTGGCTGATTGGGATTAGGTTTGATTGATTCCATAGTTATTATTTTATGCTAACTTATTCGAATAGCAAACCGGGACGAAGCACGATTTATTATTTGTAGCGAACTATTTATTATTTGCACTTAATTAGAAGCGATCTAGGTGCATAATATGTTTAATAAACGCCTCTCTTTTGCGACTTGACACTTCCAGTATCGTATCATCCATCATTATTACAGAACCACCCCTTCCCCTCTTAAACAGTTTAAGCCAAAGGATGTTAATAAGGTAGGATTGATGTATTCGGAAAAACATTGGATGTGTAAGCTGCTTCTCAATATCACCTAAGGTTTTAGAGATTACCAGCTTTTGCTTATTGAATAGCCAGATATGTGTATAGTTAATTGCACTAGCACAATAAATTATATCAGTAGTATTTACCAATACTATTTCTTCTGTTGTTTGTAGCGCAATAATTTGTTTTGATAAAAGCCTGCCTAATTGAATAATTTGTAAATGTTGATATTGGTTACCCATTAACTTATTGGCTTCCATCATATAGAGAAAAATAAAATTTCCTTCAAGCGCTGAAGGAGTATAAACAATATTTCAGCTAACTTAGAGGAAACACCCCAACATGAATTGTGCTGTTTATTATTTGCTAGTTATCATTGATTAAATGAATTAATTCATAGCAAAAGATCTATATGAAAAAGTATTTGTTTATTATATTATGTACTTTTACTAGTTATACTTACTCTCAACAGTCATCAATTGACTCGCTTCAGAAAGAGTTAGTTAAATATTCAAAGCCAGACTCTAATAGAGTTAATCAATTTATTCGGCTAGCGAGTGCTAATTTTTATTTTTCCCCAGATAAAGCCAGAATATATATAGATTCAGCATATAATTTATCGCAAAAAATAAATTTTTTGAAAGGACTCGCCTATTCCATTAAGTTGAAAGGAGTTCTTGCCCAACAAACTCAAGATCTAAAATCTGCCTTAGATTACTACTATAAAGGAGTTACAATTGCTGAAAAAATTAAAGACACATTGGCCATTGCAAGTATGATTGGCAACATTGGCAGTATTCAAATGACATTGGGATTATATGATTCGGCTAAGGCAAAATTTGACAAACGAATTGAATTATTAAATCAGGTTTCAGATAAGCGATTTGTTTCCTACGAACTAGCTGTTGCATACATTGCAACCTCGGAATTATACATCAATACGAGAGAATATAAAAAAGCCCTGCCATATGCCGAAAAAGGGCTCATATATGCTGAATTATCAAAAATCATACCTGTCATTGGGGTGGGATATCAAACGCTTGCTAATATTAATCAAAGTTTGAATAATCAGGAGGCAGCTATTTTATACTACAATAAAGCTATGACACTTTTTGAACAGAACAATCTTTTAACCAACCTACCTCCGGTCCTCATAGGATTATCTCAAGCGTATTATAGTAATCAAGATAGTATTATGGCTATGGAAACTATTGAAAAAAGTATAGATGTTTCAAAAAAAATAAACAATAAGAATTTTTTATACAATTCTTATATAATGAAAGAAGTGCTTTTAATTCAATCAAACAGATTGCTCGAAGCATTAAATCTAAATGCACTAATATTTAGAATAAAAGATAGTGTATTAAATGAAAGAAATATTGCAGAAGCCGCCAGAAAAGAGGCTCAATATGCTGCTGATAAAAAAGAGTTACTACTAAGGTTAAATTTTGAAAAAGAAACTGCACTAAAGCAGCTTGAACTCATTAATGCCCAAAAAACTACTCGACTAAGTCAGACTCTACTTGATCTTGAACGGAGTGATAAAGAAAAAATTAGATTCAAGGCGAAACAAGATTCCTCTTTGCTTAATCTCAAGATAGAAAAAGAAAAATCAGCAAAGCTATTAGCAACGAACACATCGCAAAAAATTAGCTTAAAGCTTCAACGGGAAAAACTGGTTAAAAACTTTGTTATTGTTGGCTCAATAATAGGCTTGGTAGCTTTAATAACTATATTTTATCTCTACAAACGGCGTAGAGATGCAATACAAATCCAAAAAGATTTATTAAACAAAGCAAAAATTACGGAAACAGAAATGAAGCTTCTCCGTTTGCAGCTTAATCCCCATTTTTTATTTAATTCACTCAATTCAATAGCTGATTATATCCAGAAAAATAATACAGAAAAAGCAGATTATTACCTTGCCAAGTTTGCGAAATTAATGCGCAGCACATTAGAAAGTTCAGAAGTTAAAGAAATTACACTGAAGGAAGAACTTAATATGGCTGAGTTATACATTCAATTGGAATCTATGAGATTGGTAAATAAGGTTTCTTTTGAACTAAATGTATCAGAAGAAATTAATGCAGAGGAAGTAATCGTTCCTCCTTTAATTCTACAACCTTTTATAGAGAATAGTATATGGCATGGACTATCTAAGAAAGAAGGTGATGGCCTCATTTCAATAGAGGTAAAGAAAGAGGATAATATGCTCACCATTTATGTAGAGGACAACGGTGTTGGCAGAAAAGTAGAAGGAAATAAAATCTCCGACCGTAAATCATTTGGATTAGGACTCACAAAAGAGCGAATTGAATTATTGAATAAAATATATAATACAAACGCGCGTCTTGAAATCCTTGATTTGGAAGAAGGAACAAGGGTTGTTTTATACTTACCACTAGTAAGAGCATAATATGATTAAAGCCATCATTGTCGACGATGAACAACACTGTATAGATCGATTGAGGGTCTTATTAGAAAATAATTTTAGTACAACCATTCAGTTGATTGGAGAGGCAAGTTCTGTTACAATTGCTCAAGAACTCATTATTAAACAAGCTCCCGACTTAATTTTTTTAGATGTGCAGATTCATGATAAAACAGGATTTGATTTATTAAATAGTTATTCATCAATTCCCTTCTTTGTAATCTTCACAACTGCATATGAGCAATATGCTCTCAAGGCATTTAAGTTCAGTGCAATTGACTATTTGCTGAAACCCATAGATGTTGATGAATTAAGTTCGGCAGTACATAAAGTCGTTTCAACTGTTCATCAGTCTGACTATAAATCAAAATTCGATTTGCTGTATGCCAATTTTCGTCAATTAGGCTTACAAGAAAAAAAAGTTGCAGTTCCAACAATTTCTGGTATTGAATTTATTATGGTTTCTTCAATTATTAGGTGTGAAAGTAATGTAAACTATACTACCCTATATTTAACAGGGAATGCTAAATTAGTAGTAGCTAAAACATTAAAAGAGTTTGAAGAGTTACTAACCGAATATAATTTTTTCAGAGTACATAATTCTCATCTCATAAATCTTTCTTTTATAAAGACGTATAACAAGGGTAAAGGGGGTTCAGTTGTATTAACAGACGGTACTGAACTAGAAGTTTCTTCAAGAAGAAAGGAGGCATTCTTGAACCGTACAAAGAGTATCTAAAAGCTTTTGTGTTTAGCAGTTGGTCTTTGGTAGAATCAGTCTTTGGTCCTTGGTCTTTAGCAGAGCATATTTTAGTATTAACCGAAGAACAACCAAAGACTAAGGACTAAAGCAAATCTGTCTTTAGCTGTTGGTCTTTAGTCTTTAGCAGAGCATATTTTAGTATTACCGAAGAACAAACAAAGACTAGAAAAAAACCTAGCCAAATGGTTCTTGAGAACACGAACCAAGGCATGGGGACCAAAGACCAAAGACTAAGGACCAAAGACTAAAACAAATCTGTCTTTGGCTATTGGTCTTTAGTCCTTAGGTAAAGCCAGTATTTGGATTGATTCGTTAAATATCAACATAGGCATGATTAGCTGCGCTAGCATCGCTCAACCCTTGCTATAAAACAAGCCATATAAAAATTCCATGTCATTAGGTGGTTCAATTCTCTGATCCCGAAGGGATCAAACATCTATTGCTGGTTTAGGATCAAATGAAATCCCTTCCTAAAGGGATCGCACATAAATTATTCAATGACTATTAGCAAACTCAATACGGAAATAGGTAAAATCTCGCAATCCTGTTTCGGCATTGTGTTATGTTCGACCCTTTCAGGGTCGGAGGTAATACTTGGTCGATTTTCTATAAATGTGTGACCCCGACGGGGTCTTTTCTATTGAAAAACCAGTGCCGGCATTTCGTCCCGACATTTATCGTCGGGAATCTGTCCTTTATGAACGTGGTAACCGAGATGCCTTCAATGCTGTTTTGAATGAAAAGGAATTCGTGAAATTGCGTTCCCACGACGGGGGATCACCGACGATAATTGTCGGGATGACGACCAAAAAAGGGTGGTCCCTGAGCTTGTCGAAGGGCGTTCCCACAACGGGGGATCACCGACGATAAATGTCGGGATGACGCATAAAAAAACCCTCCCTCTGCAACCCACTCACCACCTAATCACCTCATCTTCCTTGCGGCGGAATAAGGGGCGGGGACGATAACGATTGGCGCGGTAATGCTCATAACATTTTTGTGTATAATACGCCAACTCGAGATCGTTGAGGGCAACGAGTAATTCATACTCAGGTCTGTACCTGTTCATGAAAGTGTCTAAATCGGGGGAAACGAGTTGTGTGACTTTTCGAACGAAGACTTTGTTGAAACGATGACTCACATATTTATCCTGTTCCTGCATAATCAACCGCTTCTGTAAATTCTCCATATTCCGCATCTTACGAACCCGAAACATGTTAATTAATTCGGTGAGGTCTAATCCCGTAGTGAGTCCACCCGGATTGTAATTGTTATTGGTAGAAAATCGGACCGTAGGTTTTTTGTAATCGAAGTACTTGGCATAATCGCGCCTGTTCTGCAATGAGTCTAAACGATAGTTGTTGTTGCGCACTTGCACATCGGGTAGTACGCTTGCTTGTAACATGATGCTGATATCGAACTGATGCGGCACTGTCATCGTATCCACCGCATATTTCATTGTGTTTTTGCCTATCAATGAAAACCAAATGGAATCTTGCTTGCGAACAGTTAAAATATACTTACCCGATGAGTCTGTGAGTGTTCCTCTGCCCGATGTACTTAAAACCGCCACCGCCTCAATGGGTCGTCTTCCGCTGATATCGTACACAGTTCCGCTTACTGTGATGTACTGCGCATGCAATTCCCCTGAATTACAGAAAGCCATGAAGCCCAATAACCATATAGCAATCCTCAGCGGAAATTTCATGAACTGTAATATTACAGCAGTATCTGTTCTCGTGTGAAATAATTGTGGAAGCAAGTCGATTTTAACAGATTCTAACCGTATTTGTTTTATAACTCCTTTTTGACAAACAGGCTAATGCTATCTCCTGGAAACCTGAGTTGTAACCAGTTTCTCAGTTGATTGCCTTGAAGCACTGCTTCGTTTTGTACCAATAATATTGTCTGAATATTTCTTTGCGAAGTTGAATCAAATTTCTTTGGACCTATCAACACCTGCTCAACGGATGGAAACAACACTTTAGCCTCGGTGTTTAAATCGTTGATGTTTGCTTTGGTTTGTATGCTATCCATTTTCATCAACAACATATTAAACTGCTTCTGATCTACAAAAGCCTTCGCTTCATCTTCTCTTAATTGTGATAGTTGTTCTTGCAAAAAAGCAAACCCTTGCTGTATCTCTAACTGTGCGTTGCCCAAACCAAAGAACTGAAGCTTGGCTTTGGTGGCTATGAGTGTGCTATCATCAATTCCCCTTCCTCCATAGGTCAAGATTATTTTTTTCTCTGCTGGACGAATATCGCGCTTAAGTAAATAGTTGTTTTCAAACCGCCCTGCTACATCTATAAACTGATTGACCCTTTTTACAAAACGATCTTCGTCAATTAATTTATACCCGAAGTAAATACTCGGAATTAATGTAAGCAGGGTAATGAAAATGATGGTGCCATGTACTCTTTTTTTCACGCGTTGGTCCAACTCTTCTTTCACAGGAAAACGCAACACGCGCACAATAAGAAAGGCAGCAACTGCTATGAAAACGCAGTTAATAGTGAACAAATAAATCGCTCCAAAGAAAAACTTCCACTGCCATGTTGCAATACCATATCCTGCAGTACACAATGGGGGCATTAATGCTGTTGCAATTGCTACGCCAATAATGACATTGCCTTTTAACTTACTCGATTGCGCCAGCACACCTGCTAGTCCACCAAAGAACGCAATGAGTACATCATAAATATTCGGCGTTGTTCTAGCTAATATTTCTGAGTGCGCATCGTGTATGGGTGATAGAAAAAAGTAAACCGTTGAGGTAATGAGAGAAACAGCAACTGCAAATAAAAAATTTCTGCCTGCTAAGTAAAAGAGTTTTAAATCTTCTACCGCCAAACTAAATCCAACACCAATAATAGGACCCATTAATGGTGAAATTAACATGGCGCCAATAATGACTGCTGTTGAGTTTACGTTCAATCCAAGCGATGCTATGAAGATCGCAAAGATGAGGATCCACAAATTGGTTCCTTTGAACACAACCGATTGTTCAATGTTTTCGGTCACTGTTCTTACATCTTCTTTCTCTTTAAGCAAACGAAAATTATTCAGGATATTTTCCATAACCCTCCAGCTTTACAAAATCCATGCCTTTATGTTGTCCTCTTAAAATTTGTTCTCAATAATATAGGGCAACATCTTTCGCCAGGTTGGCCAGTCGTGCTTAATGTCATGCCCCCACACATCTAAATCGTACCAAATGCCTTTGTTGTACAATACACCTGCAAATCGTTTAGACGCTTCTGGGTCTTCATAATCGCCGCTGCCGGTGTAAATATGAATATGGTGACTCGACCTTATTCGATCTAAATACCATGGATCATTTAATTCTGGCATATAATGTTCGGGGCTGTTGAAATACACTTGATCGTCCCAGTACCCTTTGGTGTATTCTGCTAAATTGTAAACACCACTCATGCTGATACAGCCGTTGATAATATCGGGTCTTTTCAAAAATAAATTCATAGCATGCAGTGCTCCAAATGATGCACCGCAGGTATAAATCATAATATCGTTGCCGCTGGTATTACGAATGAAGGGCACCACTTCTTGAAATACATATTCATTGAATTGGTTATGCCGAATGGCTTTATGTGGAGGATGCATTTCGTTGTTCAACCAGCTTTCCTTATTCATGCTATCAATAGAATACACTTTCATTTTTCCATTCTCAATAAATGGAGCCAAGGCATCAATCAGTTGAAACCTTTCATATTCTAAATAATCGGCTGCGGCGGTTGGAATCAGCAACAATGCAAACCCATAATGACCATACGTTACAATGGGCATTTCTTTACTGAGTGCTGGACTATACCAAGATGTAATACTACGATGCATAAAAACTGTTTGAGGTTGAATGAATAGTGGCAGACATATATATGTGCTGCACAACTTAATTTATAATTGAACTTTCTTTTTGATTTCTGTCCACACATCTCTGTAACACTGTGCGGCATAACTGCTATTCGCAAATTCAAACAGCGGTTGTTGGTTAGTGCCCATCTTTTCTATATCACTTAAATAAGGCACATAGTTTTTACAGAAAAAGCGATCCTTATAAAACGACTGCATGGTTTCGTGGTGTAAGTTTTTACGATGATCTACCATGCTAAAAAAACAAAGCACTTTCTCAATATCTAAATCGTGATCCTCCATAAACTGCATGACCGTTTCGAAAGAGCGAATAGAAAGTGTTGTTGGAATTTGTGGCATCAAAATTTTATCGGCTGCCAGAAATACGTTTTCGTGTAAGAGGGACAATCCGGGTGGACAGTCCAAGATCACTAATTCAAATTCATGCAAACCAGCAAGAATAGATTTAATACGTTTTTTACTTTGCTTCGCTTCATCCAATATCAAATCGGCGTGACGCGCAGAGAGATCAGAAGGAATTACCGATATTTTTTCAAACACCGTTTCTTGAATGAGCGAGCTAATGGGGGTTTGGCCTTCTAGCAATTTTTTGGAATCATTCTTTCCCGCTGGCTGTGCAGCATAATAAAAGCCCGATGAGCCTTGAGGATCTAAATCCCACAGCAAAGTTTTGAATCCATCTACTGCGGCCAAGTATGCCAGATTCACCGAAGAGGCGGTTTTTCCAACTCCTCCCTTGAGGTTGTACAAAGCAAGTGTGGTCATATACGATAAATATATAAAAATTTTGTAGCTTTCAGCATCAATCATCCCCCCTTCAGTTTAAAACCTCATCTATGATACAGCCAAAACCAGGCGAAAAGTGGAAGGAAATTGAAATGCCTAAGGGATTACGTTTCCGTTATGCCGTAAGTAACCACGGAAGAGTTGCAAGTTTTACCGAAAAAGTTGAAGATGGTAAATTGGTAAAAGGTAGTGCACAAGATGGATACCGCATCATGCGATTAAAAATTAAGTACAAAGGAAAGATGAGCTACCATCACTTCTTTTTCCATCACTTAATTGCAGGTGCTTTTGTAAAAAATAAGAATCCTAAAAAGTACACACACCTCATTCATAAAGATTACAACAGAGGCAATAACCTGCCCGAAAATTTAGAGTGGACCACCAAAACACAAATGCACAGCTATAGCAATAAGAGTCCTAAGGCTGTTGCGGCTAGAAAGAAAAGAGTAGCAACTTTCTCTGGTTATAAGTTGAAAGAAAAAGATATTTTAAAAATTAAGGCACTGTTGGACGAAGGAAAAACATTGCGGAAAATAGCCGAACTCTTTGGGGTAAGCGATATGCAGATTTTCAGAATTAAGAAGGGACTGAACTGGGCGCATATTAAACCAAAGAAAAAATAACGCCCCCTGACCAATGTAGACACAAGTCCTCTTACCCAAGGGGACTTTTTTCATGCAGCAAAATCAAAGGTTTCGTTGTCTTATAAATAATGGGAAACCATTGTTAGGGGGAAATTTATCGGGCCGTGCTTTTTAGCCGGCCTTTTTTGTGCCTAAAAACGAGTTTACACGCTGCTGCATATTTTCTCGCACATCCAAATAATATAAGTTGAAGTCGCCCACATGGTAATTCTTCGTGCGCAATAAAAAGCTGCCAAAAAAGCGAGGGTGTCTCGTAAACAACACATTATCAACATTATATGCATCCGCCACTCGCTTGTATATTTTATTAAAGTTTTGTACTACAGCCCCCTTTTGCTCTTTTCTGCTCATCTTTTCAGGTTCAATAGACCAAGAAATTGGATTGGTAACCCAAATCTTCTTCTTTTCAGCGGCTACATAATTGGGCTTATAGCCATTTCTGTAAGTGCGCCACCCCACAAAACAGCCGGTCTCTGTTGCCGTTGAACAGGGTTTTAGACTTGAGAAATAGTCTTCCTCCACAGGAATTCCAACAATATATGCCACAACCAACTGCTCCTGTAAGGGCTTTCCCTCCATATATTTCTTCAACAGCGCTTTTGCGTGGGTGGTACCCTGACTATGTGCGGCTAGGATAAATGGCCTTCCTTCATTCCACTGCTTCAAGTAGGTTAGAAAAGCGGCTTCCACATCTGCAAAAGCAGTATCGAATGCAGCCAAGGCCGACAATGTATCGGCTTTTGTGACAGGAAAATAAGAACGTAAATGGGCCTGTCGGTATCTCGGAGCATACACCCTTGCACCGTTGTTGAAAATGGACGCTTGGTACAAAATACTGCTATAATCGGTTTTGGCATTGAGGGCAGCGTCGTTCAGCGGTGCATTCCATGGCCTGGCTTCTTTATCGGTGTAGGTCGTGGGATGAATGAAAAAAACATCTATGGGCTGCTCAACTTGTTGCTGGGCAATCAAGGGCTGAGGTACAGAGTCGGACGGATCGTGTATCTGAGGATGGGCCGCCCAATATGTAAGTTCTGAATAGTTGGGGTGTTTGGAGGGCTGGTTTTGGGTATAACGTGGACTACGTGATAAGGAGGTATAATTAGGGGAACATGAGGAATACAACAAGGCCAACAACATCGTCAGCTGACCAAACGCTTGATTTTGCCATAATTTGGGCCATATAATTGCGGATTTCATGGTTTAAATTTACAATAAGGAGGGTTTTTAGGGCGTTTTATTAGACTAAACCCGCAATTATGTCAATACCTGTCGTTGATTTATCGGAATTCACCCATGGAAGCGCCGCTCAAAAGGCATCTTTTGTTCAGCAATTAGGAGCTGCATATGAGACTGTTGGATTTGTAGCCGTTAAAAACCACGGTATCCCCGATCAATTGATTGATTCGATTTATAAATATGTACAAGCTTTCTTTTCACTTCCGCTCGATAAAAAGAAGGGTTATGAAATTCCGGGTTTAGCCGGACAAAGAGGTTATACCAGTTTTGGTCGTGAGCATGCCAAGGGGAGTGAAGTGCCAGATTTGAAAGAGTTCTTTCAGTTTGGACAAACCATTGAAGATGGGGAAGACGTGGGCGAATATTATCCGCCCAATGTAGTGGTGCAGGATTTGCCAGAGTTTACGCCCACTTTATTAGAAGCTTACCGTCACTATGAAGCCAGTGGTCGCCAGTTGCTACGAGCCATTGCTTTGTATTTGGGACTTGATGAGTTCTATTTTGATGAGCATATTCATAATGGAAATTCTATTCTGCGCTGTATTCACTATCCGCCTATTACGCAAGAGCCTAAGAGTGCTATTCGAGCAGAACAACACGAAGACATTAACTTAATTACCTTACTGGTTGGCGCAAGTGCGGACGGGTTAGAAATTTTAACCAAGCAAAATGAGTGGGTGCCTGTTACTTCTTTGCCAGAACAAATTGTGGTGAATGTGGGTGATATGCTTCAGCGCCTCACCAATAATAAATTGAAGAGCACCACACACCGCGTTGTGAATCCTCCTCGCGAACATTGGCATACCAGCCGCTTTTCAATGCCTTTCTTCTTGCATCCAAAAAGTAAGATGAGCTTGAAGTGTTTGGATTTGTGTATTGATGATGCACACCCTAAAGCTTATCCAGATGCTACGGCAGGTGAATATTTAGATGAACGTTTACGCGAGATTGGATTGAAGAAATAAGTATCCATCCCATCTTTTTATTACCTTAGGCATCTGAGATTTTATTGCTTTGGTGCTACTCCGCCATATCCCCTTTTTAAAAGCGGTGATGCTGCACAGTGTTACTGCTTTTGGAGGCCCACAGGGCCATTATGGCATGATGCTTAAAACCTTTGTACAGCAACGTCGCGATGTAACCGAAGAGGAGCTGCTCGATTACAATGCTTTTTGTCAAATGTTACCCGGCGCTTCTTCCACGCAAACTCTTACGCTCATTGGTTATAAACGCGGTGGTGTGCCTCTAGCTACGCTTACACTTTTGATCTGGATTTTACCGGCTTGTATCCTTATGGGAGGCTTGTCGTTTTTGTTGGGATACTTTCAAGACCAAACCGTACAAACGCGCATCTTCCATTACATTCCTCCAATGGCAATTGGGTTTCTGTTGTATTCTACGTACCGACTCTTTGGCGTTGCCATTCACAACCCTATTACCCGAATTATTTTTGTTGTTGCAGGTATTGCAACTTTTATTGGATTCAAAACACCGTGGATCTTTCCTGGTCTAATTTTACTTGGCGGTATTGTTACCAACTTCAGCGACAAGCGTATTCCGCAAAAAGAATTGCCTTCCAAAAAATTAAATCGTGGTTACTTGGGATTGTTCTTGCTTCTCTTTGCAATAGCAGGGGTGCTTTCAGAACAAGCGCGTTTAAATAACAGTGCATCGCGACCTGTCATTAACTTATTCGAAAACAATTATCGTTTTGGAAGCCTTGTGTTTGGTGGAGGCGATGTGTTGATGCCAATGATGTATGATCAGTATGTGGTTCGTCCGGGTACAAAACGTGTGCAAGAAAAAAATCCCGATGTACTGCGCATGAGTAAGGAAGAGTTTTTAACAGGCTCGGGTATGGTTCGTGCAATACCCGGACCAGTATTTTCTATTGGTGCCTTTACCGGTGGTTTGCTTTTGAGGCCGTATGGAACTGCAATGCAGTTTATGGGTATTGTAATTGGAGCTGTTGCAATTTTTTTACCGAGCTTTTTGCTCGTAATTTTTTTCTATCCTGTTTGGAATAATTTGAAACGCTATGCAGTCATTTATAGAAGCCTCGAAGGCATTCATGCTGCAGTGGTTGGCATTATGATTGGTGCAACTGTATTCTTGATGCAGGATTTGCATGTATTTAATAGCAGCGTTACCCAAGAGCAATTGGTGAACCTCTTGGTGATAGGAATTAGTTTTGTATTACTCGCTTTTTCGAAATTACCGGCTCCGTTTATTCCGCTGCTTTGTATGTGTTTAGGCTGGCTGGTGTAGCTGCTTTCACTTTTTCATATTGCTGATCATAATCCTTGCGAATGGTTCCCAACCATCTGTCCCAAAACAAAAAGTACAAACCATAGTTTCCTTTAAAATACTGATGGTGTTGGTTGTGGTTCACCGATGTATTTACCCATTTGCCGAACCATGATTTATGAAAACCTGCTGGGTATAATTCAAAACCTAAATGACCATACACGTTGTACACAATCATGAACAAAAAGAAAAATGCGATGTGTAAAATATGCAGCGGAAACAAAAACAGAAAAACAGGAAGAATACCAATTTCAACAATAGCTTCTAGTGGATGAAAGGCATACGCTGCATATGGCGTAGGATTAGTAGAGCGATGGTGCACCAAATGAAACCATTTGAACAAGAGTGGATGATGCATAAGTCTGTGCGTAAAATAAAAATACGTGTCGTGTACAAAGAGCATGATTGGGAATGCAGCTACCGACCACGCTGTTCCATATGCATTCCATTCATCGTATCGTTGGGTATAGGGACGAATTGCTGGATGAAATAAAAAGAAATAACTGATGATAGAAAATAGGCCAATGGTTGCAACTGAATAACCAATCTCGCGGATATAGTCGGCTTTGCCCGGCCATTTTTGTTGAATTTTTTTGTGCGCAAGCCTACTGCGCAACAAGATGTAAAAAATAAACCATGCTACTGTTGCGGCAACAAAATAACGGCCACCAATTTTTTGTGCGGCAGCAAAAATGTTATCCAATATGTCCATCTCGCATCTTTTTTTCTCTGTATTTCATTAAAAGTTTTCTGCTCTTGTTCTGTACTTTTTTCTGCATGTAACCCGTCCATCCAAACCACCATCCTTTCCATCCCAATGCCATGCTGCACCATTTATGAAAATGAAACGCATCTGAATGTTCTATTATTTTCCCATCCTGCATGCGCAGGTAAGCCTTTACTTTGTTATGCACTTTATTCCCTGTTGCCGAAAAAGTATACTGCGCATTCCACTCAACAGTATAATATTCGTCGTCATCTGTAACAGGTGCTTGCGCTTCTACAACCAAATCGGTCGCTCTGCTTAACAACATCTCCCACATATCACCCACTTCATCGCCTTGCAATAAACCAAATGCCGGATCACTGAATGCTATATCGTCTGAGTAACAAGAACGCATTGTTGCTGCATCTTTATTTGCAAAGGCTTGGTAAAATTGTTCTATAGTTATTTTGTTGTCTTGCATATAAAAAGATTAATGTGCTTCTAACCAGTTTTGTCCCACACCCAATTCTGCTACAACGGGTACGCCATTGGGTAATTCAAGTGCCTCTTGCATATTGTTTAATATAAGCGGCTTCATTATTTCAAGCTCTGACTCTTTTACATCAAACACCAATTCATCGTGTACCTGCAAAATCATTTTACTTGCTATTCCTGCTTCACGAATAGCTTTGTGTATGCGAATCATAGCCAGCTTAATCATATCGGCAGCAGATCCTTGGATGGGACTGTTGATCGCGTTTCGCTCTGCAAATCCACGTACTGTAAAGTTAGCACTATGTATATCGCGCAACCAACGCTTTCTACCTAATAAAGTAGTTACGTATCCCAATTCCTTTGCGCGCTCCACCTGATCGGTCATGTACGCTGTAATGCCAGGAAATTCTTTTTTGTAGTTATCAATGATTTCTTTGGCTTCTGTTCTGCTGATGCCTAGGTTATCGGCTAATCCAAATGCACCTTGTCCGTAAATAATACCAAAGTTCACACTCTTGGCTTTATAGCGCATTTCTTTGGTAACATCTGCTTCGCTTACGCCATAGACTTTTGCTGCAGTCGCTGTGTGGATGTCTTTGTGATCACGAAATGCAGCGCACATATTTTCATCTCCGCTAATAGCTGCAACAATGCGCAATTCAATTTGGCTATAATCAGCACTCACCAAAACCCATCCAGCTTCACGCGGAACAAACGCTTTTCTAATTTCTCTTCCCCTTGCTGTTCTTATAGGAATATTTTGAAGGTTGGGATTATTGCTGCTCAATCTTCCTGTCACCGCAACAGCTTGCGCATAACTGGTATGCACACGACCTGTGGAAGGCTGAATCATTTGAGGCAATGCTTGTACGTAGGTTGAATTGAGTTTAGTGAGTTCGCGAAAAGTGAGGATATCTTCAACTATGTGATGTCCCTTTGCGGCGAGTTTTAACAACACATCTTCGCCCGTTTGGTACTGTCCTGTTTTGGTTTTTTTTGCTGATGGGTCCAATTGCAATTTATCGAACAACACTTCACCGAGTTGTTTGGGTGATGCCAGGTTGAAGCGAACACCGGCTTGTTCATACACACTTAGTTCTGCAGCCTTTGCTTCTTCTTCTAAAATTTTACTATAGTTATTTAAAAAAACTTCATCAACTCGAACGCCTTCCCATTCCATATCTGCGAGCACGGGCACAAGCGGATTATCTACTTCTTCAAACACTTTCACGACCTGCTCTTGTTCCATAAGCGGATGCAGTTTTTGTTTGAGCTGTAGCGTAATATCTGCATCTTCTGCTGCGTACTCCTTCACCAACGCAACATCTACATCGCGCATATTGCCCTGTTGCTTGCCTTTTTTACCAATAAGCTCGGTAATAGAAATAGGTTGATATCCTAAATATTGTGAGCTGAGCAAATCCATGTTGCGCTTGCCTTCTGGCTCTACTACATAATGCGCCAGCATGGTATCATACATACTGCCAGCTAATTGTATGCCATGTGTTCTAAGTACCAATAAATCGTATTTGATGTTGTGTCCAATCCAACAAATGGCCGAGTTGCTCCACAATGGTTGGAGTTGCGCTAATATTTTCTTAGTGGCTGTTGAATCGGGTGGACAAGGAACATACATAGCTCTTCCTGGTTCTACAGCAAAGCTGATACCCACTAAGGCTGCCTGCAACGCATCCAATGATGTGGTTTCTGTATCTACACAAATTTCTTTATGTTGTAAGAGTTGTTTCACCATTTGTTGAATGGCTTCCTCTCCTTCAACCAAATCGTATTGATGCGCGGTGTTGTGGATGTTTTTTTCTGGAATGATTTCTTGAACAGGTGTATCATTTTTAATTGCTTCCGATTTAGGTTGAGTGGCAACAACTTCTCCAAACAAATCGGTTTGTACACCTTGAGGCGCTACTTGAAACGCCGTAAATCCTTCACCCAAAATTCTTTTGCCTAATGTTTTGAATTCTAGTTCTGCGAATATTTGTTGCAGCGCTTCATTATTCCACTCCTTCAACTTAAACTCTTCTTCATGAAATTGTATGGGTGAGTTGGTGATGATGGTAGCCAGTTTTTTACTCATGATGGCCAAGTCCTTCCCCGCTCTTACTTTTTCTCCTAATGCGCCTTTTATTTCATGAGCATGTTCTAAAACGTTTTCGAGGTTGCCATAAGACTGCAATAGTTTGGCTGCGGTTTTTTCTCCCACACCTGGAATACCGGGAATATTATCTACCGCATCTCCCATTAATCCAAGCATATCTACAACTTGATCTACCCGCTCAATATTCCATCGTGCGCACACTTCCGCAGGACCCATTATTTCTACATCACCACCCTGATAACCCGGCTTATATATATATACGCCATCACGCACCAGTTGTCCATAGTCTTTATCGGGTGTTACCATATACACATCATAGCCCGCATCATGTGCTTGCCAAGCCAGGGTTCCAATAATATCATCGGCTTCATAACCTGTTACACCCAACACGGGTATATTGAATCCCTGAATAATTTTTTGAATATCGGGTACAGCTGCTAATAAATCCTCTGGTGTTTCTTGTCGGTTGGCTTTGTAATCTGCAAAATCGGTATGACGCTCGGTTGTTCCTTCTACATCAAAGCACACAGCCATGTGCGAAGGCTTTTCTTTTTGAATGAGTTCGAACAAAGTGTTGGTGAAACCAAATTGGGCATTGGTATTTCTTCCGGTACTGGTCATTCTTGGATTACGAATGAGGGCATAATACGCACGGAAGATGAGGGCATAAGCATCTAACAGAAACAATTTCTTTTGCATATTGCTAAGGTAGCAAATAGGAAAGGCTAAGAAGAAAAAAGTCCCGCAGTTGCGGGACATTTTTTATTTTACTTGAAAGCGATGTTTGTATCGCTCAAACAGCTGAATGTGTTTGTCGTTGATCTCAATTTTTCTTCCTTGAATAAATGCATCTGTAATAACCGAACTGCGCATATCTAGAATATCGCCCTGGCTAATGACAATGTTGGCATCTTTACCCACTTCTATTGATCCTGTTTTTTGATCAATCCCTAAGAGCTTTGCGGCAGATAAAGTAATAGCAGTAAGCGCCTCTTCTTTGGTTAAACCATAAGCGGCTGCGGTTCCTGCATTGAAAGGCATATTTCTTCCGCGGTTTTGAGGATCATCGTCGTTGATACAAAACAATACGCCTGCTTTTTGTAACATGGCTGGTGTTTTGTATGGCTGATCAATATGATCATCATCGAGCGTAGGCAGGTTGTGCATTTGACTGAGGATGACACCTACATTGTTTTCTTTTAAGAGTTGTGCAATTTGCCAGCTTTCAGAACCACCAACAATTACCACATCAAATCCAAACTCTTTTGCAAAATCAACCGCCAACAACATTTGCTTTACTTGATTAGCGTGTAAATACAATTTTTGCTTTTTCTCAAAAAGCGGACGAGCAGCTTCTAGTTTAAGGTTGGTTTCTTTCTTGCCTGTTTGCGCAAAATATGATTTTGCATCGCGGAAGAATTGCTTCAATGCTTCTAGCTTATCCAACGCTTGTTTGGTTGGATCTGTTGGCGGAGGCATCATTGCAGCAAACAAAGCTGCAAATCTACCGGTTGGACGAGACAATAAACTGGGCATGTAAATATGCATACCCATGTCCATGCTGTATGCAGCATCTTCCCAGGTCCACGCGTCTAATTGAACAACAGATGATTGTCCGCCAACAAATGAACCTTGTGGTGCCACATGTGCTAACAAAATTCCGTTGGTACGAAGTGTGTTGATGATTTTTGATTCTGCGTTGTACGCTACTATTGAACGAACGCTTGGATTGATTTCTCCAATTTCGTTGAAGTCGTTGCTACCGCGCACGCCCGAAATTTCCTGCAAGCCCAATGTTGAAGCTGGCAGAATTAATCCTGGATATACTTTTTTACCGTTTGCAGCAACCACTGTTGCGCCTGCTGGTGCTTGAATATTTGTTCCTACTTGAACAATCTTTCCCTTTTCTACCAAGACATCGGCATTTTCTAAAACGGTACCATTGCCCACATGTACGGTTCCGCCTTTGATAAGTATGGGTGCTTTAGCTGGAGGAGCAGGATACACATTGTCCTGTGCCTTTGTTGCGCCTAGCATAATAGCCAGGGTTAAACAGGTTAGCCAAATTCTTTTCATCGATATAATTATTTATTAGATGATTCAATATGTTCGTGATCGCGGTCCTCTTCTGCTTCAATTTCAAGCATGCCCAATTTGTGGCCATGGTCGAGGCAGGTGTGGATGTATTTGTAACTCGGCATAGGGAAAGAAACTGGACGGCCTTCGCGTTTTTCTCCCACCATTTTTTGAATCAAGCGCTTGCGTTCTGCCTGAATGGTTGCGCGCATGGCTTTATCTTTTTCACGATCAAAATATAAAATGCCATCTACAAATGTTTTTTCTGGCATTGCATAAATGCTCAATGGATTGGTGTTCCAAAGAACTAAGTCGGCGTCTTTTCCAACCTTGATACTTCCCACGCGATCATCTACGTGTAACATTTTGGCTGGATTAATGGTAACCATTTTCCAGGCCTCTGCTTCACTCATGCCACCATACTTCACTGCCTTCGCTGCTTCTTGGTTCAAGCGGCGAGCCATTTCAGCATCATCTGAATTGATGGCTACATTCAAGCCCATTTTATTCATGAGTGTTGCGTTGTATGGAATTGCATCTGTAACTTCTACTTTATACGCCCACCAATCTGAGAATGTAGAAGCGTTTGCACCATGCTCTTTCATTTCTTTAGCAACTTTATATCCTTCAAGTATATGCGTGAAGGTGTTGATGCGGAAGCCAAATCTTTCAGCTACACGCATCGTTGCTAATATTTCACTTTGTACATAAGAGTGACAAGTAATGAAGCGCTTTTGGTTCATGATTTCTACCAATGCATCCAATTCTAAATCACGGCGAACCACCATTGGCGTTGCGCCCTTCTTCTTATTGTTAGCATCTGCTTCTTTCATTGCAGCTTCATATTCTTTTGCGCGCGTGAACGCATCTACCAACACTTGTTCAACACCCATACGTGTATCGGGGAAACGATTGTTGCCGCTTGTAGAAGATGTTCTTTTTACGTTTTCGCCCAACGCAAACTTGATAAATGGATCCCAGTTTTTGAACATGATGTCCTGATCGTTTCCACCCCAACGTAGTTTAATCAATTGTGTTTGTCCACCTATTGTGTTGGCAGATCCGTGAAGGATATGTGAAGTGGTTACACCGCCGCTGAGCTGACGATAAATATTAATATCATCTGGATCGAGGTTGTCTTGCATACGCACTTCAGAGGTTACTGATTGTCCGCCCTCATTGGTACTTGCAGATGCAATATGAGAATGTTCATCAATGATACCTGCTGTTAAATATTTTCCAGTTCCATCAACCACAGTTGCAGCTGCATCATTTAGGTTTTTACCTATAGCACTAATCTTTCCATTCTTCACCAATACATCTGTGTTTTCCAATACAGCTTTCGCTTCGCTGGTCCACACCGTTGCGTTTTTAATGAGGAAGTTTTGTTGTGTAGGAGCAGCCTCCCATCCATACGCAGTAAACGGATACATGACTGCACCCATGGTTGGAGGTGTTGCTTTTTTAGCCATGGACGAATCTGAAGAAGAGCTGGCAGCTTTTGTTAGCTTAGCCGTCCACGTAAAGAACTGCGCATTCGAATCCAAACCAGTTCCTTGCCAAGATTGTGCGTCGTTTGAGTAGCCACTCAGTTTTGCTGCATTAGAAGGTAGTGGCATTTGCGCGCCGCCCATTGCTGGACCTCTTCTTCTTGCTGCTGGGCCAAATTGAATTTTCACTTGCTTACCATCGTACGTAAAGCGACTGTTCAAAGTATCTTTACCTACAAGGGTTGCAGTGCTATTATTTTTCACTTCAAGTGTGAGCGTTTCTGAAGTACCGTTCGCATGTTGAATTTGAAGTGCATAGGTTCCGGCAATTGAGCTCCAAATATCATCGCGCACAACAAATTTTTCACCTTGTACCCAGTTGTGCAGGATTTGTGTTTTTTCTGAAAACAGAGGGCCGTTGGTGATGAGCAAGTTAGCTACTTTACCCACTTCCAAACTTCCTACTTGATCAAACACGCCTAACAAAGTAGCGGGTGTTTTAGTAAGTGCTTCAAGTGCCACTTTCTCAGAAAGTCCATGCTCCATAGCTTTTCTAAGATTTGTCCAAAAACTACGCGCTTCTCTTAAGTCGGCAGTGGTTAAACAAAAAGGAATACCGGCTTTTTCAATGACTGCAGGGTTGAAGGGCGCCATTTCCCAATGCTTCATATCGGCCAACGATACCAATCTGGCGTCGTTAGGATCTTCCACATCCATTGCTGTTGGAAAATTAAGTGTAACAATCAAAGGGGCTTTTGTGCCAGCAACCTCTTTAATTCGCTGGTATTCTTTTCCTGTTGCTTTCAAAATATATTGTACACCAAACTCATCGCCAATTCTATCGGCGCGCATCACATTCCACAAATCAACTCCTCTATCTTGTACATCAAAAATTTGAGGAAGCGATTGATTTTGGTTGAAAGATGCTAAAGTAATATTGACACCTTCTGCCGATGGATTGCTTTTATACCATGCTGCATCAAGATAAGTTTGACGAAGCAGAGCAATGCTTCCCATTAAAGAAGAAGGATAAGACTGCATTGATGTGCCTTTATTAAAAGACAGGTGATGTGTTGCTCTTTCTTTAAGGATGGCTTTGTTTTCTTTTCCACCTTGAAGTGTTACAACAGTTCCCGTTCCGCGTACAATGCCATCGCGCTGATGTGTTGCTACAGTACCAAATCCGATTTCGCGTAAGCTCTTGGCTTTTGCTTCATCAGTAGAAAATAATTTGTACCCATCCACTTCCGACTTTAGGGCCTGGTTCCACCCATACGCTCCTTTCACATTGGAGGTTAGTTGTGCAGGCGCACGAAAGTCGAATGCCGCTTGAGACCTTTGTGGTCCAGCAATTCCATAATCGGAATAGATATCAACCAAAGATGGGTAAATGAATTTTTGTTTGCAATCAACAATTTGGGCATCGGCAGGAATTGCCACCTGTGTACCCAATGCAATAATCTTTCCATCCTTTACCAAAAGGGTGGCGTTTTGCAAAGTTGTTTGGGCGTCTTTAACTACAGTCGCACCAGTGAAAGCGATGGTGGTGTTGCGCTTATCGGCTACTCCATTAACAGGAAAGGTTTCCTGAGCGGTTGCAGCGAGACAAGAACAAAGCCATGCCATGTGCAAAAGCATTCTTCTCATGAGCAATGAATTTTTAGGCGTACAAGTTATTTCATGTACAGCGCGTTTGAACAGTTGAATGGGATGAGCGGAGTGTTTTTTTTTGAAATGCTGTTGCAAATCACTTTCGATGAATCATTGCCTTTATCTATTGGTCAGAATGTTTGTGGCGCGTGAAGACTCTCGCCTCGGCAGTTTTGTGAATAAACGAAATGAATAAAGCAGCGACCCCAGCGGGGTCACACATTTATAGAAAAAAGAGCCACTACAGCTTCCGACCCCTAAGGGGTCGAACATAATACATTGCCCTGCCCTGATTCGTGTCCCCAGGAACCAATCATTCAGCGTTACCAATCAGTCGAATTTTTGGTGGCGCACGAAGACACTCGCCACAGCCGTTTTGTGAATAAACAAAAGGAATACAGCAGAAACCCCAAAGGGGTGGAATGTGAATAAAAATTGGCGATACCATCTGCGAGCAGCAACCTTTAGTTAAAGATTTTTATTTTGCGTAAATTTGATTTTGTGACAACTAAAGAAAGCATATTATCAATATTAAAGAAACACAAACCCGAATTGTCAAAATTCGGAGTTTCAAACATAGGTCTTTTTGGGTCATACTTAGACGAAAGTCAGACCAGTAAAAGTGACATTGACCTGCTCATAGACTTTGAACCCGACAAAGAAACTTTTGATAACTACATGGCTGTTTATGACCTTTTTGAGAACCTCTTTAAAAACGAAAAAGTTGAAGTTGTCACAAAAAACGGCTTAAGCAAACATATTGGTCCTAAGATTTTAAGTACCGTAATTTATGTCTAAAGAACCAATAGAATATTTAAAACATATTGCTGAAGAGTGTTCTTATCTGCTTTCACAAAGTGATGGCCTTTCAAAAAACGACTTTCTTGCTAACGAAACTTTAAAAAGAGCGGTTGTTAGAAGTTTAGAAATTATAGGTGAAGCAACAAAGAAAATTCCTGCTGACTTTAAATTAAGATGGGCATCGATTCAATGGAAAAATATGGCAGGAATGAGAGACCGTTTAATTCATGATTATATGGGCATTAACTACTCTATTGTTTGGGATGTTTTTAAAAATAAAATTCCTGAACTTCATCAGCAAATCAATCAGGTTCTAAATGAAGCCGAATAAAACTATCGCCAAATAGGGGTTTTGCAATAGCATGTTTGAATGATTTTTTTTCCTATATAACTAAACGAACAACCTTAACGACACCAAACTGCCATCGCAAATCTGCCGCAGGAAAACAGACGGCACGTTCTATGCCTTTCTTGGTTCGTGTTTTTATGCCTTGGTTTGTGTCTACCTGCCCTGGTTCGTGTCCCCAGGAACCAATCATTCAGCGTTACCAATCAGTCGAATTTTTGGTGGGGCCTGAAGACACTCGACACGGCCGTTTTGTGAATAAACAAAATGAATACAGCAGCGACCCCAAAGGGGTCACACATTTATAGAAAAAAACCTCTACAGCTTCCGACCCTGAAGGGGTCGAACATTTATAGAAGTTTTGATTGCCCTTATTCACCCCATGAATTTCGTGTCTCTTTTATGCTTTTTGCAAAAACGGAAGATGGTAGGAAGTGCTTCTCCCGGCTTTGTTGCCCAATACAAAAGCACCCCTATCGAGCATTTCTTGTAAATCACGTGTTGCAGTTGCTTTTGATGTTTTAGCAATTGCCATGTACTTTCTCGCATTCATGCCGCCAATAAATCCATCAGGCCCCTCCTCGGTCATTCTTCTCACAACTGCATTTTGTCGCTCATTGAGTTGGTTGCCGAATTTGTCAAAATAGCGAGCTACTTGTACTGTAAACAAAACATATTTTTCGGCTTGCTCTTGAGCCAACAAAGCTGTTTTTACAAAATACCCCATCCACTCGGTGATTTCATTAGACCTTTGGGCGGCTTCTAGCGCTTGATAATATTGCTTTTTATTGGCTTCAATCGTCGATGATAAGCTTAATAATACAGGTCGACCAAGAGTTTGCGAGAGCGCTTTTTCTGCAATTACTCGACCTATCCTTCCATTGCCATCTTCAAAGGGATGAATAGATTCAAAATAAAGATGGGCTACAGCCGCTCTTTCAACTGGATTAAAAATAGGCCGTTCGCCATCGGGAGCTGATTGATTAAACCAATTGATAAACTCATCCATCATTGCCGGAACCAAATTTGAGGGCGGGGCTTCAAAATGAATGGTTCTTCGATTGGTTGGTCCCGACACCACCTGCATTGGGTCTTGATGGGTTCTCCATTTTCCAACTTCTATTTGACCCGAATTTCCCATTAATAAGGTATGCCAAGCAAACAGCTTCTCTTTTGTTAGTGGTTCTTTAAATGAGTTTCTGTTATCTATCATGAGCTCTCCTAAACCCATAGCCGATTTGTCTTTGATGTATTCTGAAGATTCGTGGATACCTAAGTTTTTTCGGATAGAAGATAGCACATCCTTTCTGTTGGGGAACTCTCCTTCTATTGCAGAGGTTTTTATTGCTTCTTCTAATATGAAGTGAATGGCAATAGTATGGTTCGACTCTTCTGAAAGTGCTTCTACTACTCCAGATACTCGTCCAATTTTTTCGGCGAACAGAAGCAGATCCCTCTGAACAAAATCAAGGGAATATTTAAAACTAGGCCATTCTTTTTGTTGCCAGTTATACATAATGAGCCGATTATTTTGCTATTCGGCTCAAATATATTAATTTTTTGAGCCGATTGGGCTTTTTGTTTGGCTCAAGACGCCGATAGTTCGTTTGTTGTGCCCAATCTGCCATCTTTACCAATTAGTCGAATTTTTTGGTGGCGCGTGAAGACACTCGCTTCGGCCGTTTTGTGAATAAGCAAAATGAACACGGTAGCGACCCCAAAGGGGTCACACATTTATAGAAAAAAGAGCCTCTACAGCTTCCGACCCTGAAGGGGTCGAACATAATACATTGCCCTGCCTTGGTTCGTGACCCCACGAACCAATCATTCAACGTTACCAATTAGTCGAATTTTTGGTGGCGCACACTTTATTGTTTCACCCACTCGTTCCTTGTTTTTATTTGAACGATTATTTCTTTGCCAGATTTAAACACAACCTTTATTGACTGTTGTATTTGTGTTTCCCACCAAGCCGAAAAAGCACAGAGATGAGGGAACTCGCTGCCTGTTCTGCCGTTTACAGATACCACCTCTTCTCCAACTTCAGCCTCAACATCTCCCTTAATTTTTGTACTAAGAAATAATTGGCTGTCCTTCCATAAAACAACTATGTTGGCTTGTTCTATAGTTGGAAATTGAATGGTTTCGTCTTCCATCCAAATTTGGTTTTTTGTGTGATTTAAAACCAGATAGTTTGCCTTCTTCTTAAAATATCCAGCTCCTATTTTGGGTGTAGCTGGTTCTTGGGAAGAAGGAACCAGTGTTGAAATGGTTTGAAAAATGCGCAACGTATCGCTTAGAAAAAGTTTTTCTTCATAAGGCTCTGTAAAGCCATGTAGTGTGATGCCCTTTCTTTCGAAGAGAATAGAAGATTTGTTTGTTTGCTTCCACACCGTATCACGCGCCTCAATAATTCCCGTAAAGCCAAGGTCGATTAAAAACAAATGTGTTCCCCCAGCATGTTCAACCGGCACATACGGCTTGTTGTACATCCATTTGGGTGCCCAAATAGATGCCTCTTGTGGAGCTGTCCATGGTTGCTTAGATACATACACTTGCTGAGTTGTAAAATTGAATTTCCAATTGAGAGTGCGAATAACATCTTGCCCTAATAACAAAGTAGGACCGCAATTCATAATGGGCATATTAGGTGCGCTAATTCCTTTAATGGATTTCCATTTAAATCTTCCAATGGCTAGGTTTTTTATGATGGCCCGAGAGAGGAGGGTTGTTTTTCCAGACGCATCTCTGGTTGGCAAAACTGTTTTGGTCACTTTTATTGAAGCAAATGCATCAGTTGAGGGTGTGCTGACAGTGATATTACTCCCCGTGTCGAAAATAAGGTCAACGGTTTGACCATTCACCTTGCCCTCAATAACAATTAATCCCGATAACCAACGAAATGGTAGGGTGTCTATTTGCTGCGCTTTTGCAGAAAATGCAAGGATTATAGAGGCCAAAACAGCACACAACTTATTCATAATCAATTATTTATTATCTTCCCATGTAAACTAGTAAAATTTGTACATCGCTTGGATTAACGCCACTAATGCGACTGGCTTGTCCAAGTGTACGAGGCCTAATTTTCTTGAATTTTTGCAAGGCCTCGTGGCTTAGTGCGGGCACCTGGTCGTAATTGAATTGATCAGGAATTATGAGGTCTTCCATTTGCAACATGCGCTGAGCTATTTCTTGTTCCTTTTCTATATATCGCTCATACTTCACCTGAATTTCTGCCTGCTCTCTGGAGGTGGGTTCAAAAGATTGCAATACTTCTGAGAATTTGTTGGATGTAGCCATTAAATCGTTGAGTCCAATATTTGGACGAAGTACGAGCTTGGCTGCTTTTTGTTTTTCAACCAGAGGTGAGGAAGATTGCTCTTCTAGGAAGGTGTTTATTTCACTGGGCTCAAAAGCATATTCTTGTAATACCTTTTTAATGGCATCCACTTCTGATCTTTTTTGCTCAACCATTCGCATGCGTTCATCGCTGGCCAAGCCAAGGCGATGGCTTTTTTCGGTCAATCGCAAGTCGGCATTATCTTGTCGCAACAGGGTCCTAAACTCTGCGCGACTGGTAAACATACGGTAGGGTTCGTCGGTACCCTTGCTAATGAGGTCGTCTATAAGCACCCCTATATAGGCTTCGTTTCTTCCTAAGATGAGGGGCTCTTGCTCCCTAACTGCTAGGTGTGCGTTGATGCCCGCCATTAATCCCTGACAAGCAGCTTCTTCATATCCGGTGGTTCCGTTGATTTGGCCAGCAAAGAAGAGCCTTTCAATGGCTTTGGTTTGCAGGGTATGGGTTAACTGTGTTGGCGGGAAATAGTCATATTCAATAGCGTATCCAGGTCTGAACATCCTACAATTTTCAAATCCGGGTACTAGTCGTAGCGCTTGTAATTGTACATCTTCTGGTAAAGAAGTTGAAAATCCGTTGACATAAATCTCTACCGTATTCCATCCTTCGGGCTCAACAAAGAGCTGGTGCCTTTCTCTATCGGCGAAGCGGTTGATTTTATCTTCAATACTTGGGCAATAACGAGGCCCCACTCCTTCTATTCGACCCTGGTACATAGGACTTCTATCGAATCCCGTTTTTAAAATTTCGTGTACTCCTGCATGGGTATAGCTGATGTGGCAACTTCTTTGTTGCTCTGGTCTAATTTTTTCTACGGGTAAATAGGAGAAGCCAACCACTTCATCATCTCCCTTTTGTTCTTCCATTTTGGAATAGTCGAGGCTTCTTCCATCTATTCGTGGGGGCGTTCCTGTTTTGAGTCGGTCCGATTCAAATCCCAATGCAACCAGCTGCTCGGTAATTCCTGTTGCGGCTTTTTCAGAAATTCTCCCCCCTCCCAGTTGCTTTTCTCCAATATGTATAACCCCATTCAAGAAGGTTCCGCTGGTAACCACCACAGCCTTAGAACGAATGGCGTGTCCCAGTCCGGTGATAACCCCAACAGCACGATGCTTTTCAATAATTAGTTCCCGCACCATATCCTGGTAGAAATCCACGCCTGGTGTTTGCTCCAGCATTTCTCTCCAAGTAGCAGCAAAAAGCATACGATCGTTTTGCGCCCTTGGACTCCACATAGCGGGACCTTTGGAGCGATTAAGCATCCTAAATTGAATAGTGCTTTTATCGGTTACAACACCACTATACCCACCCATTGCATCTACCTCCCGCACAATTTGTCCTTTTGCAATTCCGCCCATAGCTGGGTTGCAGCTCATTTGTGCAATGGTTTGCATATTCATGGTTATGAGCAACACCTTGCTACCCATATTTGCTGCTGCTGCTGCTGCCTCACAGCCAGCATGACCAGCACCCACTACAATGACATCGTATTCTGGAAACATATTTGGAACTTAAATATTATTGCAAAGATAGCAGTCAGATGGCTGCCCCGCTTTCGAAAATGGATATGCTCCACGTGGAACATGCCGCTTTATTCTTGGGCAATTACTTGAAATGTTCCATGTGGAACATTCATTATCATTGTTTACAGGCAAGGTCTTGAACCCATACAAACAAGGATTCATTCTGCTTCCATCCCAATCCTATTTCTACCATTTGTGGGTTTAAAAGATTCTTTCTGTGCCCAAGGGTAGGAATGTCTATGTCGAGGTACAATAAAACCAAGGAAAGGGCCACAGCCTGACTTCCAATAGAGATGTTCTCGGCGGCACACTTTTGAATACCCGCCAGGTTCATGCGTTTAGAAAAACTGATCCCTTTTGAATTGGTGTGGCTCGGCTGCTGCGGATTTTTCCAAAGATCTTCGGCGTGCTCCTGGGCCAGTCTTTGTAGGGTTAAATTAATTGAAAACGGGGGAAGTGATGGGGTTTGCTCAAGGTCCCTTTGAAGAGAGGCCGACTCCTTGGTTTTAAGAAAAGGATACACCCGAATGATGGGTGACACAACGCTGTCCCAAAACCTTTTTGGATAAACACGGGCATAGTTCATTAGGCGAAATCCCGTTTGCAGTTCGGTTGGCCAAGCCTCAAATCCCGTTTGTTCTTGGGCTTGGAGCCATATATGAGCTGGCATTTGAGGTAGTGCAGGCAGCGGTTTAGGGGTAAATTCTTGGGTAGAAAACTGTGCACGAACAGAAAGGTTCATGCCCAAAATAAGAAGAATAAGGTACACAATCGAGCGCATAGTGTGCTAAACAAACTTTTTAAACCATCGTTCGAGGGCCTGGTCCTCTCTGGTTCGCATGGCCTTTTTTGCGGCGGCGGATCCATCTTTGTAGCCGCAGAGGTGTAATAGCCCGTGAACCATTACGCGTAGCAGCTCCGTTTTATAGGGCGTTTTCATAGTGGCCGAATTGTCGCGCACGCGGTCTGTGCTTATGTAGATCTCCCCTTCTATCACTTCCTTATTCTCAGACAAACCAAAGGTGATGATGTCTGTATAGTAGTCGTGTTGTAGAAAACTTCTGTTCATTTCAAGCAGATAGTCATCGCTACAAAAAACATAGTCGAGCTGTTGCCATTTCTTTTTTTCTCTTTTTGCTTCAGCCCTTAACCACGCTTCAACAAGTTCTTTTCCTCGGATGCCGGGCCTACTATCGGCGTTGAACCAATTCATTGTTTTCATTGCTCCAAATTTCGTAACAAAATGCGGTATTTCGAGGCTACTTTTGTGCAACATTATTACATCTACCATGAAGCGATTGAGTGAGTTGGGCGTTGGACAAAGCGGGGTAATTGACTCTTTTGAAAAAGATGAGATTTTCATTAAGCTAATGGAAATGGGCTGCGTTCCTGGTGAACCAGTAAAAGTAGAGCAGATTGCTCCTTTGGGTGATCCCATTTCTATTTCCGTTGCGGGATATAATTTGAGCCTTCGCCTCAATGAAGCAAATAGTATTTTCGTTCAAACCAACGAACTATAAAAATGGAAATTGGATTGTACTTTGGTTCTTTCAATCCCATTCATATTGGACATCTACTTATTGCTAACCACGTATTGAATCATTGCTCGGTCGATCAGGTTTGGCTGATTGTGTCTCCACAAAATCCACTTAAGAACAAACAAGGCCTCCTCAACGAATACCAGCGCTTGCATTTAGCGAAGCTGGCAACGGAAGCCGATGAAAGAATTCGGGTAATGGATGTGGAGTTTAAATTGCCCAGACCCTCCTACACCATCGACACGCTTACTTATTTATCAGAGAAATATCCTGAAAACAAATTCAAGGTCATTATGGGGAGCGACAGCTATCAAAACCTTCCGCGCTGGAAAAACCCAGAATTGATTCTACGTGATTATGCTGTATTGGTATATAAAAGACCCGGATTTGAGGTAGTTATTCCTAAAGAACAGGAATCTGTGGTTACAATTTTGGATGCCCCCTATTTAGATATTTCGGCAACACAGATCAGAAAAAGTCGTCAAGAAAGAAAAAGCATCCGTTATTTGGTGCCGGATGCTGTTCGGGAAGAAATTGAAAGAAGTGGATATTATTTACAAGGCTAGTTTGCCTTCTTTTTAAATACTGGTACTGTGCTACAGGGTTCTCCGTACATAATGCTCTTAACAACAGGTCTAAGCATAGAAGTGATATAGAAATAAGCAGAAGCAGGAATGGGGGTTTCGCCACATCCTTTTACTACAACTCGTTGATCCTTATATGTTTCTTGATCAACCTGTTTGATTTGTTGAATTAAAAAAGCTTCTCTCGTTTGTTCTTCACCTCCAAAATGGATAAAGGCTGAAAATGGCTCTAAGTAGCTGACAATCAACATATAAGCCCAAACAGGAATGATTGCGTCTACTGAACAGGTAACCGCCACAACACGGTCTTGATATTTTGTCCAATCGTGCTCTTGCAAAGCCTTACGAAAATCTTTTTCTTTTAAAATCAATCCCATAAAAAGGTAGTCCTTGATATCGAATACCAAGATCTCTCCTTTGGGTAAAAAGGTTTCTAAGTCGAGGGTAATGAGTCCGCTCTCTGCTACTTTATTTACAAAGGTTTCCTGCATAGCAACTAAAATCAAGCGTAAAATTAGGAAAGAGTTGCTTGGTGACTGTTTCGCATTACGAAAGAAATACAGGCTATCGCAAAGCAATAAAAAAAGCTGCTCCTATGAGAGAGCAGCTTTCAAAATATTCAGCGTTCTAATTAATAAAACATAAAGCGATTGTCTTTAATGTTGGCGACTTTCTTCAACGACTCAAATCCGCGGAATGCAGCCATTCTTTGAGACTGAATTAATCCCTGACGAATATTATCGCTTTCATTACCCAACATTGGTTTAGCAGCAATCGTTTTTCCTTGTATAAAGAAAACACCAGCATTACCTGCAATTGGACTGCTAACTTTTCCTTGTAACTCTTTATTGAATCCAGCTCCGGCCACTTTTGACTCTGCACCAATACCTGGAATAAACGGAGTACCAAAACTTACACTGTCGGCAAGCATTACATCGGTATTGTAATTCTTTGCTATTTCGGTTAAAGTAGTCCCTTTTGCTTTCGCAATTATTTGTTGCGCTTTCTTTTCATTACGAATATAATTCTCAACCATAAATTTAGCATCGCCTACCGCTAGTGTTCCCTTTTTATTGATTGCTGTAACCAAGGCAACTATATATCTATCACCCACTTCAATTGGCTCACTCACAGCGCCGTCCTTACTTTCGTAAATCCAACGAACCAATTGTCTACTATTACCTAAGCCTGCAATAGTGAAGTCGTTTTTCTTGATATCAACTCCAAACATAGTTGGAAGATTGTTCTTTTCAGCTTCATCCTCAAATTGCTTTTTGTTTTTAGCTTTTGCTGCAAATTGAGCAGCAGCCGTATTTGCGTTACCAACAGTTTCATTGCTAGCATTAATTTGCTTTCCTAGATAAGCAATTTTATAAGCAGGCTGAGGGTTTCTGTGACCTAATACTTCAATGTAGTGGTAGCCAAAATTAGTTTTAACCACTCCTTTTGTACCAACTGGATTATCAAAACTGAAGTCGTTGAATTCTGTAACCATTCTTCCTTGCTCAAAGAAATCATACACACCGCCTTTATCCTTACTGCCGGCATCTTCTGAGAAACGAACACACAAATCATCAAAAGACTGGCCAGATTTTACCAAAGCCGCAATACTATCAGCAAGCTTTTTAGCTTCTTCATCAGAGCGTTTTGGTTGTTGTGTTGCTGCATCAACAGTTCCAATTAAGATATGACGAACTTTTGCACTATCAGGCCAAACTTTAGTTCCTAATAATTTTGCCATTACATAGTTATCGCCATCTAAATATGGACCAAAAACCTGTCCAACAGATAGTCTTAAAATTGAATCTTTATTGGGTACTTGAATTTTATTCTTACTAAAATAACTATCATAAAAAGGCATTTCAGAACCAACCCTTCCTAAAAAAGCTTTTGCGTCAGAGGTGGAAACAAATTCGTTTTTTAAAGCCATTACAGCATTCAAAGCTTCTAAAGAATCTTGGCTAGTTGGAGCAGCACTAAAGTAGGTGTATATAATATTACGTACTTCTTCTTCCCTTGTATATTCTTTAGCTCTTTTTTTGATATATGCTTGAATATCTGCATCAGTAACTTTTATAGAAGAGTCACTAACTGTTTGGTAAGGCACCATAACATACTCGAAGCTCGCAGTAGCACTATTATCCGCCATCATTTTATTCATCATCCATGAAGGGATAAAATCATTTTTTTGCACCAAGGCAACAAACTTGTTTCTTTTTGCATTTTCAAGAGCGGGTTCGATGTAGTATTTAGCAATTGTGTTTTGCTGCTCTGCGTTTTTTGATTTCTTTATTTGATCCAGTGCCCTTTTAGCATCCTCTACTTTAAAAATACCTGTTTCAGGATCTGTAAATTCTTGACGAAAAGGGGAGTTTTCTCCAAAAAGAACCTCATCCAATTCCTTTTTACCTATTTGAATACCCAACTTTTCAATTTCTTCACCAGTTACCAAACGATCTACTTCTTGGTTCCAAACGCCCGATAAAATTTGGTCGCGCTGAAAACCTTGAGCACCATACATTCTTTCTTGCATGCTCACTTTTTCTTCAAAATCGGCTCTTTCAATTTTCTGACCGTTTACACTTCCTAAATCATTCATATCGCTCATTCCTCTCCCTCTACTAAAAGAAGAATCTTGTAAAATGAAAGCTATTAATGCTAATGCAATAATGGCAAAAATGATCCAGGCCCCTTTGTCACGAATACTTTGAATAACAGACATATATTAATATTATAATTAAGTACACCTATCCCAAAATGGGATGGGACGCAAAAATAGGGGAAATCCTTTTTCCACAATCTGTGTAAAAATTAGAATAACCAATATTTTCAACTAAACAAAAAGCTGACTAGAAAAGGATCTCCATCATTTTCCACATGTCATTGTGGAAACAAGGTAAAAACGGTGAATAAGTACAAGATCCTTTCGAGAGAATTGTGAAAACGAAAGGAATATCTTCCTTTGGAAAAGAGGGTCCTTTTTCTTAGTCGATCCTTTTGTTAAAAATTTTTCCATCTTAATCTAACGTGAATTTCTGTGTATAAACTTTTGTGAATTTGTGTATTCTAAAAAACGAAACGAGTGGAAAACCAGAGAATATTTAAGTAAACAAAGTATTAACTGTGTGAATTATTTTGTGAATAAGCCAATTGCTGTAAAGGATAATTACCTTTGCTCCTTGTGAATAATCAATTTATCAACATATTCACACCACTAATAATAGTAAGATTTTATAAATAAATAGATTATTAAATACAATTACCTGAGTTATGAACATCGATTTAGCAATAGAGCAATTAGATAAAAGAGGTTTCTTAGATATTGAAGTTCCAGCTACGCTCGATGTGTTTGCAGAGATAGAAAGATTAAAAGTAGAAAAGAACGCCATTATATTGGCTCACTACTATCAGGAGCCAGATATTCAGGATGTAGCAGACTATATTGGGGATAGTTTAGGTTTAGCACAAAAAGCAGCGCAAACTTCTGCTGATATGATTGTTTTTGCAGGGGTTCATTTTATGGCGGAAACAGCAAAAATTCTAAATCCTACTAAAAAAGTCCTGTTACCAGATCTTAAAGCAGGCTGCAGCCTAGCTGACAGTGCCCCTGCTGGGTTATTTAAAGCTTTTAAGGATAAGCATCCAGATCATCTTGTAGTGTCTTATATCAACTGTACAGCCGATATAAAGGCATTGAGCGATATTATCTGTACAAGTAGCAATGCAAAAGCCATCATAGAATCTATTCCAGAGGATCAACCCATTCTTTTTGCGCCAGATAAAAATTTAGGAGCTTATTTGAATAAACAAACAGGAAGGAATATGCTCTTGTGGAATGGGGCATGTATGGTTCATGAAATATTTAGTTTAGAAAAAATAACACGACTCAAGGTTCGTCATCCAGAAGCAAAGTTTATAGCCCATCCAGAATGTGAGGAGGCTGTTTTGAATTTGGCAGATTATATTGGGAGTACGACTCAATTACTAAAGTACACACAGGAAGATTCAGCCAATTCTTTTATTGTAGCTACCGAAACAGGTATTCTTCATCAAATGGCTATTAGTAGTCCAAATAAAACATTTATTCCAGCGCCACCAAACAACAGTTGCGCTTGTAATGATTGTCCACATATGAAACTCAACACCTTGGAAAAACTATATCTCTGCATGCAATACGAACTTCCCGAGATTCATATGGAAGAATCACTCAGAATTCAGGCAAAAAAGCCAATTGATAGAATGTTGGATATTAGTAAAAAAGCGGGTCTAATTGGTTAATCATCTATCACTATAAATTCTATCCAACAGCAATCAAGGAATGATTAACTTAGTACCGATGAACCCTTCTCATTTTATAAGAAGAATTTTTTGTCTGTTTATATCCCTCAGTTTCATTTGTTCTGTTGCTGTAGCGCAGGATGCAAATGTATTTTTTCAACGAGCAACACAAAAACTGAATCAAAAAAATTATACTGGCGCTTTGGCTGACTACAATAGAGTAATTGAAGTTGATCCAGCATTTGAAAATATTTATTTCAACAGGGGTATTGTAAAGCGACTACTTAAAGATTATACAGGAGCATTGGAAGATTTAAATATTGCAGCTGAGGATAGTCCCCTAGATGCTGACATATACATGAATCGTGGTGTTGTTAAAGGATTACTGAATGATTTTAAAGGAGCAATTGATGATTATTCGAAAGCTTTGGAATTAAACCCACAAATGGCATCTGCATATTTTAATCGTGGTATTGCTAAGGATCAAAATAAAGATTATACTGGTGCACTACAAGATTATAATCGTGCAGCAGAAATGATGCCTACCAATGCCGATGTATTTTTTAACAGAGGTGTAGTAAAAGCCATTTTTGGAGATCCCGATGGTGCAATTAATGATTACACCAGAGCTATTGCTTTACGCAATCAATTTTGGAATGCCTACTTTAATAGAGGAATGGAATATGCAAAAAAGCAAGATAGAACGGCTGCTATTCGAGATTTCACTTCTTGTATACAATTTCAACCAAGTTTTGCTAGTGCCTATTTTAGTAGAGGGTTAGAAAAAAGCTATATGGGCGACTGTTCTGGAGCCATCAACGACTATACACAAGCGTTACGATTAGAGCCAAGAAATGCCGATGTGTACTATAACAGAGCTATTTGTCGTGCTCAAAACAATGATAAAAATGCTGCATTAGAAGATTATAATAGAGCAATTGAAATAAATTCAGAGCTGCAGAATATTTTTTTTAATAGAGGTATCATTAGAAGCAACTTAAACGATTTTAATGGAGCTATTATTGACTTTGATAAGGCCATATCAAAAGATCCGAACAATGCCGATATATTTTATAATAGAGCTATTGCAAAAAGGAACATTGGAAATTATACAGCGGCAGCTCAAGATTTTGATAAAGCTATTCAACTAAAGCCAAACCAAGCCGATATTTATCTCAATAGAGCATATAACAAAAGTTTTCAAGGAAATACACAAGGGGCTATTGACGATTTCAGTAAAGCAATTAGTATGAACGCTAATTTGTGGGATGCCTATATTGGAAGAGCACAAGAATTTGAGAAAAAAGAACAATGGCGCCAAGCTGAAGAGGATTTGAATAGAGTAATAGCACAACAAAGTAGAAATGCATATGCATATTTTGTGCGGGGACTGATAAAAGCAAAACAGCGAGACTCTATTGGAGCAATAGCCGATTATACAACATCTTTGAGTATTCAGAACAATAATGCCGATGTGTACTTTAATAGAGGTATTGAAAGAAGCAAACAGAAAAACTACAGAACAGCAATAGAAGATTATTCTGCAGCCATTAGAATTAATCCACGATTAGCAGGGGCCTTTTATAACAGAGGAATTGCAAAAGCAGCATTAAATGATTTTAATGGAGCATTACAAGATTATAACAGAGTGGTGCAATTGAACCCTGATGCAGAAAATATTTATTTTAATAGAGGAATAGAAAAAAATAGAACCAATCAGTTTGCTGCTGCAATCAACGATTTTAATATGGCTTTGAATAAGGACCCTAATAACCCCGATATTTATTTAAACAGAGGAATATCAAGAAGCTTGTTAAAAGACCATAGAAATGCAATAAGTGACTATAGCAAGGCTATTGAAATGGATGCAGATCATGCAGAGGCATATTATTATAGAGCAATTTCCAGAAGAGCCGTTGGTGAATTAGCTGGTGCCTGCGAAGATGCAACTAGGGCGCTTTCTTTAGGCAATGACAAAGCAAGATTTATGAAAGCAGAGCTTTGTAAATAAATATGTTGTTGGGTATTCATCATATTGCCATTATTTGCTCGAATTATGAAATCTCTAAAAAGTTTTATACAGAGATATTGGGACTAACAGTTATTCGAGAAGTGTATAGAAAAGATAGGAATTCATATAAACTTGATTTAGCCCTCAACAACCAATATGTAATTGAACTCTTTTCATTTCCCAACCCCCCTAATAGACCAAGTAGACCAGAAGCAAGCGGATTGAGACATCTTGCTTTTAAAGTGAATGATATAGAATCAGTTTGTAAAACACTACAAGAGAAAGGGGTTATCTCCGAACCAATTAGAATAGATCCATATACCAAAAAAAAATATACTTTTTTTCAAGACCCAGACGGGTTACCGATTGAACTATATTCTGAATAAATGAGTACATTCACAATATGTCAAACACCATAAGAAACATACTAATTGTTATTGTTGGCTGTATTGCGGGAAGTATTATTAATATGATTCTAGTAAATACAGGAAATTTATTAATACCGTCACCTGAAGGATCAGATTTAAAAACAATGGAGGGATTAGAAAAAGCAATGTTGCTCATGGAGCCCCAACATTTTATAATGCCCTTTTTAGCGCATGCCATAGGGACCCTAACAGCCTCGTGGATAATTGCAAAGTATGCAGCATCTGCTCATATTTGGTGTGTATTAGTAGCCGTCCTGTTTTTTTTCTTAGGAGGATTTTACATGACTACCATTTTATCTGCGCCGCAATGGTTTGAAATAACAGACTTGCTGGGAGCTTATTTTCCAATGGGTGTTCTTGGTTATTGGTTAGGAATAAAAAAGAAAGAAAAATGAAAACTTACGTAACCGTTGTTTTGCTATCCTCTTGTTTGTTGAGTTTTTTTCACAGCGCAAGTGCACAAAAATTTGAAAGCTATCGACTTCTGGCTGATACTATTTGGAATTCAACAAATTTAGGATATGAAAGACCACTACAAATTCATGTTCCACTTGAATATCAAAAAGAAAATAATCAAAGGAAGTACCCTGTTATTCTAATATTTGATCAACAAAATAAAAGAGCCTATCAATATTTATTATCAACCATAGATTATTTAACCAGTGTTGATCAAATGCCCGCATCAATTATTGTTGGCGTTCAATCGAATGAATTAAATAGATACTATGAAACACAACTGATACAAGCAGACCCTTTAGCAAAGGGCGAACAAAACGAACAGTTTATTATTAAAGAGCTACTACCCTGGCTACAAAACAGTCTACAAGGATCAACATTTACCATGTTAATGGGTCATTCTCGGTATGGTTTTTTTACAACACATCTTTGGCAAAAATATCCTTCAAAAATTCAAGCATGTATTGCTTCAAGTCCATTCTTCTTCCAAGAAAACGTGAATTTGGTTGATTCAATGGCTGTAGTATTTAAAAAAGCGAATGCTTTTCCTACTAAAAGCTATTATAGCTTTGGGATTGGGAATGATTATCCGGATGATTACAAAAAGATGATAGAAAAAATAGCTGCATTTCAATCAAGTAACATCCTAATAAACGGCGAGTTGTTTAAAGAAGCCGACCACCATGCAACACCAGGACTTTTAGCCAATCATTCGCTTTATAAAATTTTTGAATATTGGAATACCCAGCAAATTCAATACTTCAAAAAAGCTATACCTAATAAAGACAGCCTAAAAAGATATATGAACGAAATAGAAAAACATTATGGTTCCCCTATATCTTTTTCTTTGGGGACAATGAATGGAAAGGGCTGGGATTATTATGGCAAAGAAAAATATCAACAAGCAATAGATGCATGGACTCTGGCCTTAGAACATTATTCTTCATTTACAGAATTTTATTTATTTATTGCGGGAGCGCTCAAAAAAAGCGGGAAGCCTTACATTGAATGGATTAACCGATTTAAAAAAGAGCTCCCCAACTCTCAGTTTTATACTGCAGATGAAAAAGCGCAATTGTTAGAGGAACTAAAACAGGAAGGATATTGATTGAAAGCTTTGGAGCATGTTAGAAAAAATTAAGCAAATAGTTAAAGTCTTACATCCAAGGTATACAACCATCTTTGTTGATTATGCAGAACAGTTAGGCCCTAGATATGGTGTAACTCGGCCCCCACATGCTAAGCTGTATGAAATTTTACTATCTCAACAAGAAAGCATTAATCAACACATAGAAGTAGCAAAACAATATACCCCATGGCTTAATGGATTAAGCGAACACCAAACAAATTCGCATGAGCCATATTTGAAGAACGGATATATGCCAGCTTTAGATTTGTTGATGCTTTATGCTCTGCTCATACAAGAGCAACCGCAGCACTATATTGAAGTAGGTTGTGGTACATCAACAAGGGTGGCATTTAGTGCAAAAAAACAACACCAAATCAATACAAAAATTATAGCAGTTGATCCTACACCAAGATTACCCGTGCTAGATTTGGTTGACCAACATATTTGCGCCACCATGCAATCGTTAGATATTCAATGGTGGAAGCAGTGGAGCGACAGGGATCTTTTGTTCATTGACAATAGCCATAGAGCACTTCCCGGATCTGATGTAACAACGTTCTTTTTAGAAGTTCTGCCCGAATTGCCAAAAGGTATGTTGCTACACATTCACGATATTTACTGGCCATATGATTATCCTACTAATATGTGTGAAAGAGGTTATAATGAACAGTATTTATTAGCACAAGCAATTTTACTTCAACCAGAACGATATGAAATAATTGCAGCTAATCATTGGTTCACAACCGATGTGGTTTGGAAACAAACAAGAGAAGCGCTGTGGGCTAGCACAACAAAAGAAAAGCTAGAAAAAACGGGCTGCTCTTTTTGGTGTAGAATAAAATAGCTTATTTACTTTTGTTTTTTATAAGCTGATCAAACTGCTCTAACGATAGTTGTTTTGCAATAATTCTTTTATCCTTGTCTAAAAGATAAAAAGTAGGCGTTGATCGAATATCATATAGTTGTCGGTAATTAGGAATGCCCTGTTTAAAGTCGGCTTCTTTTTCCTGCTTTGGTTGATATACGTGTACCCAGTTGGTCAACGACTTATCTTTTATAAACGAATTCCATTCAGCCATAGCAGCTTCGTCTGTATTTACCCCAACGAGTGTTACACCAAAATTTTTCCATGATGCATTATAAATAGAATCAACCCGAGGAACAGTTTCTTTACAGTGTCCACAGTTAGGATCCCAAAAAGAAATAAAAGTAAAAGAGGCCCTAACATCATCTAATACAAATCTTCCACCCTCTTTTTTAGCTAGTTGAAGTTGTGGTGCAGGTAAACCAATTTGATTGGCAATTAAACTATAGCCCCGTTCAAAAACAGTTTTTTTGGATGCAGCATTAAGTATGGTTGTATCTCCTTTTAAATAAAACTGCTCAAATAAATAAACAAATACCTTGTCCTGACCCATATACTCAGGCTGAATGTATTTGTTGGTAAATTTCATTAACAGATAAGGATACAGCTCTTTCGTACCCTTTGCGCTCAACAACATGAATTTAATTTCTGGAATGATTGAGTCGGCATCGGGAGAAACATATTGAGAAAAATACTCATCAATTTTTGGTTCAAAAAATGGAGTGCGTAGTAGGCGCTCATCGTTAAACAGAACATCGTCCCAAAAATGTTCTTTTACATATCTATAAGGATACAGTGAATCGGCTTTACCATTGATAATAGGAATGGGAGGAACTTCGGGTCGTTTCATTGCATTCAGAAAAGCGCTGAGATTACTAGTAGGATTTTTTTGAACAAAAGAAAAGCGAAGTTGCTTTAACTGGTCATCAAACTTTTTGTAATCAGACCGAAGGCGATTTTTTTCCTCTTCTGTTTTTGCCTGTTGGAAAGCAACATCAATTTGTTGTAACTGTAAAGCTAATGCGCCACTCTCTTTTGTATATTGAAGAAACAAGGTGTTGTCTTCTGAACCTAAAATTTGAAACTCTTCTTTTTTAATTGTATCACCCAATAAAGAAAAGCGCTGTTGTTGATCCATTAAGAATTCTTGCAAAATGTATTTCTCAGGACTCACTAAAAAGTAAATACCACCGGGATATTTTTCTTTTCTTTGAAAGACACCTTCGCTTTGTGCATTTAGCTTTACAGAATCTACAAGAATGCGCGATTTACCATAATATGAACCCAAGTACACAACGGTATTCTTTAAAGGTGCAACACGCACTTTAATGCTGGGACCAGAAACAGGTGGATTGGTGGTCGTATTTTTCTTAACCGTGTTTTGGCTTTCGCCCACCAAAAATATACCCACAAACAAGCATAGTAAAAATCCGTGTTTCATTATCCTTTCTTATTTGATTCATAAAAATGGCACTGACAAAGAAGAAATTTAATTGCCGTATTCGCTTAAGAATTTAATACGCATAATTTTTAATTGCTCCCATGTATAGTTATACTCTGCCAATTCTTGTTGTGCTACTTGCAAAGAAGAAGTTTCACAACTTTTGAAGTATTCAATAATTTCATCTTGGTCAACTTCATCTAACCATTCATCAATAGCATAGTCCAGGTTGAGTCTCGTTCCGCTTGCAGCAATGGTTTCCATTTCTTCCAAAAGTTCATCCAAGCGAAGACCCTTGTTTTTAGCAATGGTTTCTAAAGAAATTTTTCTATCTGTATTTTGAATGATATAAATTTTATTGCTGCTCTTATTGGCAACACCCTTCAAAATAAAATCGTCGGGTTTAACTATATCATTTTCTTCAACATACTTAGCAATTAATTCAACAAATGGCTTACCATATTTAATGGCTTTACCCTTACTCACTCCCTGACATTTTTCCAGTTCTTCCAAAGTGGTGGGATATAAAATACTCATATCCTGCAAAGAAGTTTCTAGGAAAACAACAAAAGGAGGTAAGGATTTTTTCTTTGCTTCTTTTTGACGCAGGTCTTTTAACAAAGTGAACAATTGTTCGTCGGCAACAGCTGCACCCCCGCCAGCACTAGATTCACCCTCATCGTCATCCGCCATTGCATTTTCAAAAAGATTGTTTAGTACAATTGGAAGAGAGCCTGGTTTTTTCATCCACTTTTTTCCCTTATCAGTAATCTTAAGTAAACCGTATTCTTCAATATCTTTTCTAATTAAATCTTCGAGCATCATTTGGCGAATGAGGCTATTCCAAAAATGAGCATCTTTTTCTTTTCCAAGTCCAAACACAGCCAATTGCTCATGTCTGAATAAAGAAATTTGTGGAGTGAGTTTACCCATGGTAATGTTAACCACATAATCAATTGGAAAGCGCTCATCAAGCGCTTCAATGACTTTCAGCGCAATGAGTCCTTCTGCTTTTGCTTCAATTTTAGGTTTAGGTGTACAGTTATCGCATCCACCAGTTGAACCACATAATCCCGTATTCCACTCTTCACCAAAATAGTGTAATAAAATCTTTCTTCTACACACACAGCTTTCGGCGTAGGAAACGGTTTCATCAATCAGTTGTGCGCCTACTTCTCTTTCACTCAACGGTTTATCGCGCATGAGGTGTTCAAGTTTGGCAACATCTTTATGAGAATAGTAGAGAATACATTTGCCTTCTAATCCATCTCTACCTGCACGACCTGTTTCTTGATAATAGTTTTCAATTGACTTAGGAATGTTATAATGAATAACAAAACGAATGTCTGGCTTATCAATACCCATTCCAAAAGCAATGGTAGCAACAATAACTTGCACCTGTTCATTTAAAAACAGGTCTTGACGTTCTGCACGAAGCTTTTGGTCAAGTCCTGCGTGATATGCAACGGCTTTAATTTGATTAGCAACTAAAATATCAGCAAGTTCTTCAGTAGTTTTTCTATTCAAAGAATAAATAATACCACTTTTGCCTTTGTTCTGAGAAATGAAGCGAACAATATGTTTAATGGTGTCTTCCTTTTTAATCTTAGGCTGAATCTCGTAGTATAAATTCTCACGATTGAAGGAAGAAATAAAAATCTCAGGAGTTCTTAATCCCAGATTCTTAACAATATCGCTTTGCACCTTAGGAGTGGCCGTAGCAGTAAGCGCCATAACGGGAGCGTCGGGCTTAATTTGGTCCATCATTTCTCTCAGCCTGCGGTACTCTGGTCTAAAGTCGTGGCCCCACTCAGAAATACAGTGCGCTTCATCTACAGCAAAAAAAGAAATATGTAAATCGGCAAAAAACTCAAGGTTATCTTGTTTTGTTAGCGTTTCGGGAGCCACATACAAGAGTTTGGTTTTACCGGCTAATAAATCTGACTTAACTGTTTTGATTTGTGCCTTCGTAAGAGAAGAGTTTAAGAAATGTGCAACATCATCCTTTTCAGAATATCCACGCACCAAATCAACCTGGTTTTTCATTAGAGCGATTAGGGGAGAAACCACAATTGCAACCCCCTCGCTGATCATAGCAGGTAGTTGGTAGCAAAGACTTTTTCCGCCACCGGTTGGCATAATTACAAACGTATCGCGGCCCGCCAACAAATTGCTAATAGCCTCTTCTTGTCGGCCTTTAAATTCTGAAAACCCAAAATAGTGTTGGAGACCCTTGTACATATCCATGCCCCCAACCAAATTGGAGGTTGGTGTTGTTCTTTTTTCTGTTGAAGCAGCTTTCTTCTTTCTCGAAACCGGGGTCGCTGCTGCTTTTGTTGTTTTTGTAGCCATGTTTTTGAATTAAAGCCTGGAAAGGCAGGGGGGTAAAGTTTGTCGAGCGGCGCAAAAAGCTGAAAATGAACTATTTGTATACTTTTTGTTTATGCCAGACAACCCTTTTTGTAAAAGGTTGACGAAGTTACGAAAAGGAATAGGTAAAAGCAATGCCCGCTTGTTAAAAAAACCTTACATAAAGGCTCAACAAGACCCATAAACTCAAATGGGCAATCTGTCAAGCGGAGTGTACCTTTGCCGTATGAAGGCAAGTATAAAAGCTATTGCTCTGAAAACGATTGACTTGGAAGCAACATCCATAGCAGGATTAAAAAATTTTGTTGATGAATCGTTGGAGCGGGTGGTAGAAAAAATATTTCAGAGCAAGGGCCGATTGGTTGTGAGTGGAATTGGAAAAAGCGGCATTGTAGCACAAAAAATAGTTGCGACCCTTAATTCAACGGGAACTCCTTCAATATTTATGCATGCAGCAGATGCTATTCATGGCGATCTGGGAATGGTGCAGCCGAACGACCTCGTTATGCTTATAAGCAAAAGCGGGGAAAGTCCAGAGATTAAGGTATTGGTTCCCCTTATTTTAGAAAGAGGAAATACCCTTATTGGCATGGTAGGCAACCTCCAATCTTATTTAGCCCAATCTTCCCAACACATACTAAACACTTCTGTAACCCAAGAAGCTTGTCCAAATAATCTTGCACCTACTAGTAGTACAACAACACAAATGGTTATGGGCGATGTGTTGGCTGTTTGTTTGATGGAGTTACGCGGATTTAAGGAAACCGATTTTGCACGTTTTCATCCAGGAGGCAATCTAGGAAAGCGCCTTTATCTAAGGGTAGAAGATGTATACACGCGCAATGAACGACCGCAGGTTGAGCCCAATGCTGGAATTCGTAAGGTAATTGTTGAAATGACCAACAAGCGTTTAGGTGTAACCGCTGTGGTGGATGCCAGCGGAAAAGCCACGGGCATCATTACAGATGGCGATTTAAGGAGGATGTTAGAAAGAACAGAAACCTGGGGAACAATGGTGGCAAAAGATATCATGTCGCCTAATCCAACCACGATTACCAGCGACGCATTAGCGGTTGAAGCCATGGAGCTTTTCAGAAAAAAAGATATTACACAGCTGTTGGTGGTAGATATAAATGGAAAATATTTAGGTGTTTTACACCTGCATGATTTAGTTGAAGAAGGAATATTTTAAATCATATTTGATTAACCCTTAATTTGCTGTAACATTCATTGGGCGAAAGCCCTAACCAAAACCATTACTATGAATCAACATCATTATGTAGCTATTATGGCTGGCGGAATCGGCAGTCGTTTTTGGCCTAAAAGTCGCGCAGGATATCCCAAACAATTCCTCGACATCCTCAACACCGGAAAATCATTAATTCAGTGGACCTATGAGCGATATGCTCAGTTTATACCCAACGAAAATATTTATGTTGTTACATCTGTAGAGTATGTAGACATTGTTGCCACGCAGCTTCCCAATATTCCAAAGGAAAACATATTAGCGGAGCCAAGTAAGAAGAACACCGCACCTTGTGTAGCCTATATTTCTTTTAAACTATTGCAAAAAGACCCAGAAGCATCATTAATAGTAGCGCCAGCCGATCACATGATTTTGGATGGAGAAACTTTTAGAGCAATTGCGTTGAAGGCGCTCGATTTTGTTCAACAAATTAAAGCAATTGTAACGCTTGGTATGACACCCACCTATCCAAATACCGGGTATGGTTATATTCAAAGAGAAGCTTTGCAAGCCGCCGACGGCATTTACAAGGTGAAAACATTCACAGAAAAGCCAACACTAGAAATTGCAAAAACATTTTTTGCAAGCGGCGACTTCCTTTGGAATGCGGGTATTTTTATGTGGCAGGTTAAAAACATTGTAAAAGCATTTGAATTATACCAGCCAGAAATGTATGAGTTGTTCGACGGAGAAAAAGAGCACTACAATACACCTGAAGAACAAGCTGCTATCAACCGCATTTATCCATTGTGTACGAATGTATCTATTGATTATGCAATCATGGAAAAAGCAGACAACGTATATGTAATGCCGTCTTCTTTTGGCTGGAGCGATTTAGGTACATGGAACAGCGCATATGATAATTTAGAAAAAGATTATTTGGGCAATGCGGTAGCAAGCGATAACGTAATTGTAATTGATGCAACCAAGTGTATGGTGAGTGCTCCCTCAGAAAAGCTGTTGCTCTTACAGGGACTAGATGATTTTATTGTTGTAGATACGCCCGACGTGTTAATGATTTGCAAGAAGGAAAAAGAACAGGCAATTAAAGAGTATGTTGCAGAAGTAAAAAGAAGCAAAGGAGATAAATATTTATAATACAACCCCAGTAATTTAAAATTAGAAAACTGTTATTTTTTTTAATCGTATCAATTTCGTTTTTTGCCTGTACTAAAGATTCAAAACCCACATCTGTTCCTTCGGGAAATATCAGTGGTTCTTTACAAACATTTGATGACAAATTAACGGCAGTATCAGATGCATCTGGATTTGTAGTAACACTAATGAACCCCGGTTCCACGAGTATGACCACTACCACAGATGCTACCGGCAGATTTAGTTTTTCAAATGTGCCATACGACTCTTATGAGCTAAGCTTTTTAAAGTCGGGTTATGGCACTTATCGAATTTTTGGTTTAAGTCACGATAGTGCTTCTACTCAAATTCCTCATTTTTCAGTTGGAAGAACTGCAACAACTACGGTTACCACTTTAACTGTTGCAGGAAACACTTTTCAAGGAGAGCCAGGAGTAAGGTTCAATTACAATGTTGGCTCAGCGCCAACAACAACTAACAGGGCTTTTGTAAGATACTTTCTTAGTACCAGCAATACCGTATCTCCAACTAATTATACAGCTTTTTCTGAGCTAATTAATTTCACAAACAACAGTGCAGAAACAGGATTTACCACCAGGGAACTAATAAGTATGGGCTTTACCTCTGGACAAACAGTTTGGGTTAGAATGTTTGGAGATTCTTGGCGTTCGAACGATTATTTTGACCCCAACTTGAGAAGAAGGGTGTTTCCAAATGTTAATACAACCTCACCTGCAGCTATTAGTTTTGTAATACCTTAACGATCTTTTTTATAACTGGGTCTATCTAAAAGCGGTATCCATTCATCAGCTTCAAAGTCGTACAACTCTGTAGATGGTGGATGGATACTTGTTTTATAATCAAAATGAGGGAGAGTTGGAGAAACATAACCAGGATAGAAATAGCGCATCCCCAAATCCAAGCAGTGTTTAATTTTTAGTAAGAAGAGCGCGCGCCCCAGCGAATACTTTTTGTAATTAGGGTGATAGAAATTCATAATACCAGCCGCCGCTTCTTTACCTAAGTCAAAATATCCTCTTCCTATTAATAGATCCTGATCGTATAAAGAGAAAGTGTGTGTGTTGAAATACATATGATAGGTAACTTGTCCAAATAAGAAATCTTCTATTGATTTAGGGGCTTCAAAAGAAACGGAAGACTTGTACAACTCATACACTCGCTCACACTCTTGCGTGAGGTAACAACGGTTATGGTATTTGAGTTTAAATTGAGAGAGCGGTTTTAGAAGTTTCTGGTGCGATTTGGTCCACTCGAACTTTTGCAGATTGATTCGAGCCCAAATAACTTCATGCACATCTGTATCATGAAAAATCATATCCGTTGTAAACATTCTATTTACCATACGAAACCAGCCCTTCACAAGAAAGTGATCGAACAGTTCGGGGGTAAGGGGAATATCGGCCAGATCGTCTGTATCGTGCATAACAAAAAGCAAAGTTACACATCTGGGTAACAATAAAAAGAAGTAGAAAAAGCGGAAAAAAGCAATCAAACCATTAATTTTGCCGCTCTCAACCCATTGGGTTGGGGCCTATAGCTCAGCTGGTTAGAGCACCTGACTCATAATCAGGGGGTCCCTGGTTCAAGCCCAGGTGGGCCCACTTAAAAATCAACCACTTACAATAATTGTAGGTGGTTTTTTTATTGCTGTGCCAGACAAATGCCTGAAATGAATGTTGAACGACAAAGCATTAATTAATTATCAAAAGCTGTTAAGCAAAACGTGCATTGCACAACTACATGTTTGATAGATTAAAGGCCAATTGAAAAATCAAGGGTTGGATGATGATCTGTTTGGTACAGCCCCAACTTCATAACCAAAAAGCTGTAAAACCTGGTTAACCTTATCCAACCGAAGGCTTTCCTTGCCCTGCTCTAATTCACGAATGAATCGCAGCCCTACTCCGGCTTTTTCAGCTAGTTCGGGCTGCGTGAGCTTCACCAGCCTTCTTTTGTTTTTTACAAAAGATGAAAGAGTCATTTTATACCTATTTGGGTATAAATTTATAAAATTTCACTGAATTGTACCCGATGGGGTGTATTTATTTAATGTTGACCAAATAAAATACCCGATCGGGTATATATTTTGCGGTTTCATACAAAAATACACCTAAACGGGTATAAATATGTTCTAAGCAAAGACCTTTATATTTTGTAACGATTTGTCTTGAAACAGATGCACTTTCATTTCCTACCTTTAAATTCCAGTCAAAATCTCTATCTATGGTTGTGATTTGCTTTCAATTTTAGCAAAACGATTTTAAAAAAGCAAGATTTATTTAATTATTACTTTCAATTAATATCCAAAACCGAAATCGATCTTGTAAAATAATTTTCAAGAACTTTTTATAGAAAGGCTCATAAAAAGCCAGAAAACACAACCCAACATGAGGCAGTTTTCTGGCCAAACAACTTACAGGTAGTCCTACCCTTTCTTCCTCTTAAAATAAAAGCGTGTAATGTAAATACCCTCGCCGTCGTCTTTACCGGCATTGCTTTCTACTCCGGCAGTAATTGTTACTAATTCCCAACCCTCTTCTAGCATATAATTTACTTTACTATTCACAACTGCATCGTTTGCTGCAATATTCTGAAAACGAATGCCGCCTAAGTTGAAAAAGTTTAAAATTTTGGTCTCTTCAAAATTCCTTACACGAATTTCATCGCGGTCCGATTTGTTGCGGGTGTTGTCGTCTTCAGATCTTACAGAAGCAAATGCCTTATAATCCCTACCTTCTAAAGCATGAATAATACGTGAGCGCCCTAATCCACTCGGTACTATTGATTCTACAACTGTAAAAGAGGTAAACTCATAACCCTTTTGTGCTTTCACTTCATTCATACTAAAAAAGGAAATTACAAAGGCACCCAATAAACCAATGCTGTGCTTTAAATTGAAATTCATAAGTTTCATGTTAATGTGTTTTATGTGAGAGTAATTTACAACAACTATGCCAATACGCCATCACTCGTTCTAACTTGTTAAGATATTCGTAGCCGCAATTAATCTCCTCATCTTTCCTCATCTTTGCCCCCTTAAATGAATCTTATGTCGCATAACCTTGCCACACTTTGTATCCACGCAGGAATGGAGCCAGATCCATCTACTGGAGCTATTATGACGCCCATTTACCAAACCTCTACCTATGTGCAGGAGGCGCCCGCTCAGCACAAAGGCTTTGAATATGCGCGCAGCCAAAATCCAACGCGACAAGCATTGGAAACAGCATTAGCTGTGTTGGAAAAAGGATCATATGGATTGTCGTTCAGCAGTGGTGTGGCAGCAACAGATGCAGTCATTAAACTGTTACAGCCTGGCGATGAAGTGGTGGCTGCAAATGATATGTATGGTGGCACCTATCGAATTTTTACTAAGATTTTCGAAAAGTTTGGAATTCGTTTTCGATTTGTAGATACAACTCAGGTGAAGGCCGTGGAAGAAGCCATTACTTCTGCTACTAAATTGGTTTGGTTAGAAACCCCTACCAATCCGCTCATGAACATCACTGATATAGCCGCAATTGCTGCTATAACAAAAGCAAAGGGCATTTTACTTTGTGTAGATAACACGTTTGCGTCTCCTTATTTGCAGAACCCGTTGGAGTTGGGAGCCGATATTGTTATGCACTCGGCAACAAAATATTTAGGCGGACACAGCGATGTTATTCAGGGCGCTTTAATTATGAAAGATGCTGACTTACGCGAGCGTTTATACTTTATCCAAAAGTCGTGCGGAGCTGTTCCTGGTCCACAGGATTGTTTCTTGGTATTGCGCGGAATTAAAACCCTGCATGTGCGTATGGAAAGACATTGTGAAAACGGCATTAAGGTTGCTCATTTTTTACGCAATCACCCAAAAGTTGCAAAAGTATATTGGCCAGGTTTTGAAGATCATCCTGGTTATGCGATAGCTTCTAAACAAATGAGGGGATTTGGAGGCATGATTAGTTTTGAATTGAAGAACGACAGTGTAGAAGAAGCAAGAAGAGTCCTTTCATCTACCCATTTATTCTCTTTAGCAGAAAGTTTGGGAGGCGTGGAAAGTCTTATTAATCATCCTGCTTCTATGACACACGCTTCTATTCCTCGGGAAGAACGCATCAAAAACGGATTGAGCGATAGCCTAATTCGTTTGAGCGTGGGTATTGAAGATGCGAATGATTTGATCGGCGACCTTGAAAAAGCAATAGGATAACATGCGCCCAGGTTTTTTACAAACGCAACTACGTGAGAGTTGGGCTACTCGCAGATATAGATTCCTCATGAATTGTTATCCCATGTTCTTTGGAACAGGTGGAAAGATTCTTTTTTGGAGTTCTTGTTACCACGAAATTCATGTTCGTCTTCGCCTGAATATGTGGACCTACAATCTGGTAGGAACTATGTTTGGTGGAAGCATGTTTGCGGCTGCTGATCCTTTCTATATGGTCATGCTACATCAAATACTTGGAGAGGACTATGTGGTTTGGGATAAGGCAGCCTCTATTCGTTTTCGTAAACCAGGAAGAACTAAAATATACATGCGTTTTTTATTAGAACCAGCATGGGTGGAAGCACTCAAAGAAGATGTTCATGCAAACGGTTCTGCTGAAAGAGTACTACAATTGGAATGGAAAGATGCAGAAGGCGTTGTATATGCTCATATTGAACGCACTTTGTATGTGGCAACAAAAACGCATTATGAAGCAACCAAAAAAGATCGTCAAAAAGTAAGGCTTAAAGGATAATTATGGACCCTCATCGCTTACGAGCTTTTTTAGATGAAAGGGTTGAGCGTTACAACCAAATTGATTTTATAGAAGACGACCCTATTTGTATTCCGCATCAATATAGCCTTCAACAGGATCAAGAAATTGCCGGATTTTTTGCTGCGTTATTTGCATGGGGACATAGAACCATCATCATCAACAAATCCAAAGAGTGGATGAAACTCATGGATAATGCCCCCTACGATTTTGTGTTGAACCATACTGAGTCAGATCTGCAGGCGCTTGATAAGTTTGTCCACCGCACATTCAACAGCACCGATTTGTTTTGGCTTTTGCATCAGCTTCAGCAACACTACCAAAAATACAACTCTTTAGAGTTGGCGTTTTCAAAGTACTTGCAGAAATCGGATCCGAATATTGAGTCGGCATTAATCGGCTTCAAACGTTGGATGTTTGCCCATGAAGATCATCCGCCTCGCACCAAAAAGCACATTTCAAGCCCCGAAACGAACAGCCACTGTAAGCGCTTAAACATGTTTCTTAGGTGGATGGTGCGAAAAGATAAGAAAGGGGTTGATTTTGGCATTTGGAAGAAAATTCAACCAGCTCAATTAATTTGTCCTATCGATGTGCATGTAGCCCGGGTAGCTCACCGATTGCAATTATTACATCGTAAGCAGGTAGATTGGAAAGCAGCGCTTGAACTCACCGATTTCTTAAGAAAACTCGATCCTAAAGATCCAGTGAAATACGATTTTGCCCTATTTGGTTTAGGCGTTGTTGAGAAGTATTAAAAGTCATCCTTTTTTTCATTTCCCTAACCTTCAATCCCCTAACTTTAGAATCCTCAAAAACGATTGCTTTTATGGGAGATGTTCAGATTAAAGTGAACCCAACTGTATATGATGTTATCATTGTTGGATCTGGTGCTGGTGGAGGTATGGCTGCTCATCAATTGAGTAAAGCTGGCTTAAAAGTTTGTCTTTTAGAAGCTGGTCCAAATTATGACCCCGCAAAAAATATTACACAACTTAAAAATCCTTGGGAAAGCTTGCGCAGGGGTGCTTCTACTAAGTATCGCCCCTTTGGTGATTTTGATGCGAGCTACTGGGGCTGGGAAATAGACGGAGAGCCCTATACAAAAGCAGCTGGTACACAGTGGGATTGGTGGCGTGCGCGAATGTTGGGTGGAAGAACCAATCACTGGGGAAGAATTTCTTTACGCTTTGGGCCTAAAGACTTCAAAAGAAAAAGCATTGATGGCTTGGGCGACGACTGGCCTATTGGGTACAACGATATAGCTCCTTATTACGATGCCATTGATCGTATGATTGGAATTTTCGGAACAAACGAAGGATTAGAAAACGATCCTGATGGTATTTTTCTTCCGCCACCAAAACCGAGGTTGCATGAACTCATGATTCGAAAAGCTGCAACACAGTCGGGAGTAAAAGTCATTCCTTCTCGCTTATCCATCCTCACCAAACCTCTTCCTAATAACAAGGATCGAGGGGCTTGTTTTTATTGTGCACAGTGTAACAGGGGTTGTATGGTATATGGCGATTTTTCTTCTTCTTCTGTTTTGGTAAAACCGGCTCTTGCTTCTGGAAATGTTGATTTGATTGTACACGCAATGGCAAGAGAAGTACTTACGAATAAAGAGGGTGTTGCAACGGGTGTGTCCTACGTTGATAAGCTGAGTTTACAGGAATACCAAGTGAAGGGTCGTGTTGTTGTTCTTGCAGCAAGTGCTTGTGAAAGTGCACGATTGTTATTGAATTCAAAATCGCCGCGACACCCGAATGGATTGGCAAACAGCAGCGGAGTTGTTGGTCGTTACTTACATGATTCAACAGGAGCGGCAATGGGTGGAGTAATTCCAAATTTGTTTGGAAGAAAGCGATATAATGAAGACGGAGTGGGTGGTATGCATGTGTATAGTCCTTGGTGGCTCGATAATAAAAAACTAGATTTTCCGCGCGGTTATCATATTGAATATTGGGGAGGTATGGGTCAGCCTGCTTATGGTTTTGGCTTTGGAATGGAAGGGCTGAATGGAAAATACACCGTTCACGGAAAACAAAAAGAAGCCGGCGGATATGGTGCTTCATTAAAAGAAGATGTTCGCTTTTTCTATGGCGCAGGTGTTGGTATGGCAGGAAGAGGAGAGGCTATTCCGCGGTACGATAATTACTGCGAAATTGATCCCAATGTGGTAGACCAGTATGGTATACCTGTATTGCGTTTTAACGTGAAGTGGAGTGATTATGAAATTAAGCAGGCGAAACACATGAAGGAAACCTTCAAAGAAATTATGCACCAAATGGGAGCGGTCATTACATGGGGTGGCAACGATGGACCAGAAAATAATTATGGATTAGAATCGCCGGGAAAAATTATTCATGAAGCAGGTACAGTGCGCATGGGAAAAAATCCAAAAGACTCAGCATTGAATGAATGGAATCAGGCACATGATTGTAAAAATTTATTTGTGGTAGATGGAGGTGCATTTACAAGTCAGGCCGATAAAAATATTACGTGGACCATTCTTGCATTAAGCATGCGTGCCAGCGAATACATTGTTCAACAGCTTAAACAGGGAGCTATTTAAAATTTTTTCTATGAAAAGAAGAGATTCACTCAAAGCCATTGCATTAGGAGCTATTTCTACAGGTCTATTGGTGGAAGCTTGTGCACCTAAGAAGAAAGAGGAAAAAGCAAATGCTGGTAGTGCTGCCAAAATAGATCGCTTTGCGGAAGAAGCTGCGAATGACGAGCGCTTGCAGAAAGAAACTTTTTTTACTGCGCACGAAATGGCAACCATAACAGTGTTGGTAGATATTATTATTCCAAAAGATGAAGTGAGTGGCAGTGCAACAGAAGCGGGTGTGCCCGACTTTATTGAGTTCATAGTGAAAGATATGCCCTATCACCAAACGCCTATGCGAGGAGGGTTGCGTTGGTTAGATCAGCAATGTTTACGCAAATATGAAAAAGCTTTTGTGGATTGCACAGCACAGCAACAAACAGAAATGATAGATGCCATTGCCTATCCGGCAAAAGCAGCTCCTGATATGAAGCAGGGTGTTTCGTTTTTTAACTTAATGCGGAATTTAACCGTCACCGGATTTTACACCTCTGAAATGGGCGTGAAAGATTTGGGTTATATGGGCAACAAACCCAATCAGTGGAATGGCGTTCCGAAAGATGTATTGGATCAATATGGATTGACTTATACAGAAAAAGATCTTAAAGATTGTATCAGCTTTAATTCACCCGAATGAGTAACAGAAGAAAATTTATTAAGCAAGCAGCCATTGCAGCTGCAGGTTGGTACATAGTACCAAGAAACGTATTGGGCAAGGGGTATGTTGCGCCTAGTGACCAACTAACCATAGCCGCTATTGGTGCGGGGGGGAAAGGGTATGGCGATATACAAGAATTTGCAAAGAGTCCCAACGTGCGCATAGTAGCGCTGTGCGATGTTGATCACGAACAAGCAGCTGCAGCAAGAAAGAAGTTTCCAGAAGCACCTTTTTACGAGGATTTCCGCATCATGCTAGAGAAGGAAAAAAATAATATTGATGCAGTGAGTGTTTCAACTCCAGATCATACACATGCTGTTGCTACCATTGCTGCAATGCAATTGGGAAAACATGTGTATGTGCAAAAGCCACTCACGCATAATATATATGAAGCAAGAAAGCTCACAGAAGCAGCTAAACAATACAAAGTGGTTACTCAAATGGGTAACCAAGGTGGTAGCGGAGAAGGTGTACGTAAAATGCAGGAGTGGTTCAAAGCCGGATTGATAGGAGATGTTCAAAAAGTAGAAGCTTGGACCAATCGTCCTGTTTGGCCACAAGGACAAGCAACACCCTCTGGCAATCATCCCGTACCAGCACATTTGAATTGGGATTTATGGTTAGGTCCAGCTAGTGAAACAGCGTATCATCCAGCATACCATCCGTTTAATTGGAGAGGATGGTGGAATTTCGGAACTGGCGCATTAGGAGATATGGCCTGTCATATTATGGACCCTATTTATCGTATTCTGCCTATCCTTTATCCCAATTCTGTAGAGTGCAGTGTAGCAACTGTTTGGAAGGAAATGTGGAATGATAGTCCTAATCCAGATGCTTGTCCGCCAGCCTCCATCATTCACCTCAACTACCCCAGAACCGATGGCAAAGGACAAATAAAAGTTTCATGGTACGATGGTGGTTTGCTACCTCCTCGACCAGATGAATTGCTTCCCGAAGAGCCAATGGGTAACTGGGATGGTGGCGTTATCTTCCACGGAACAAAGGGTAAAATGATGTGTGGTTGTTATGGTGAGAAGCCCACCCTACTTCCTTCAACCAGAATGAAAGAAACCCTTCCTAAAGCAACGTTGGATAGGGTTCCAGAAGGACATTATTTGCAGTGGGTGAATGCGTGTATTGCTGGATATGGAAAAAAGAAACTCAGTTCACCTTTCGAATATGCAGGTCCTTTTACAGAAAGCATTTTAATTGCGAACCTTGCTATTAGAAGTTATTTACTGAAGAATCCAAACCTTAAAGGTTGGGGCGATAAATACTTGGGCAGAAAGAAATTGTTATGGGATGCTGCTGCAATGAAAGTGACGAATTTTGATGAAGCCAACCAGTTTGTTCGAAGAGAAGCTAGAACAGGCTGGTCAATATAATATACTATGGAAAGAAAATTAAAGTTGGGAATGATTGGAGGTGGACAGGGTGCTTTTATTGGTGCTGTCCATCGTATAGCTGCTCGTATAGATAACGCGTACGAACTGGTGGCAGGTGCTTTTAGCAGTCACGCTGCAAGATCTCTACAAAGTGGACTAGAGTTAGGGTTGCCCGAGCACCGAATTTATGGATCTTATCATGAACTCATAAATGGCGAACTCGATTTGCCACCACACGCAAGAATGGAGGTAGTGAGTATTGTTACACCCAACCATGTTCACTTTCAGCCTGCTGCACTAGCATTAGAAAAAGGATTTCATGTGGTATTAGATAAACCCATGACTTATTCTTTGCAAGAAGCCATAGAGCTACAGCAGATTGCACAGAAAAACGGAAAGCTACTTTGTGTAACGCATACTTATACGGGTTACCCAATGATCAAACAAGCGCGTGCTTTAGTAAAGTCGGGCGAGTTGGGAGCAATTCGTAAAGTGTATGTTGAGTATCCGCAGGGGTGGTTAAGCACAGGCTTAGAGCAAGAAAATCAAAAGCAAGCGAGTTGGCGCACCGATCCGTCTAGAAGTGGACTTTCGGGCTGCATGGGCGATATAGGTACACATGCCTTTAACTTGGCTGAATATGTTTCGGGCGAACAGGTTACTCATGTGAGCGCTCAACTAGAAACCTTTGTGCCGGGCCGAAGATTAGACGATGACGGAGCAGCCTTATTGAAATTCACCAATGGCGTGAGCGGCGTGCTCATTGCTACACAAATTGCTGCTGGTGAAGAAAACAACCTTCGAATAAGGGTATACGGAGAGAAAGGTGGATTGGAGTGGCAGCAACAAGATGCCAATAGTTTATGGGTAAAATGGTTGCATGAGCCTGCCCAACTCTATCGAAGTGGCGCACCATATACCAATTCAATTTCACAGAACAATACAAGAGTGCCGCCCGGTCACCCCGAAGGATATTTAGAAGCCTTTGCAAATCATTATACCAACTTTGCAAAGCACGTTATTGCAGTTGAATCGGGTCAACAACCAACACCCGAAGCACTCGATTATCCTTCCATTGAAGAAGGACTTAGGGGCATGGCATTTGTTGAAACTGTTGTTAAAAGCAGCCAAAGTAGCCAAAAGTGGACACCCTTTGCATCAATTTCACCTAATTTGCCGCACGAATAGCAATAACCATGACAACGCTTCAAGGACCTGGACTTTTTTTAGCTCAATTCATGGGCAATCAGCCTCCGTTCAACAGCCTAGAATCTATTTGTATGTGGGCTGCAGATCTTGGATTTACAGGTGTGCAAATACCTACTTGGGATCCGCGCTGTATCAATTTGCAATTGGCTGCAGAAAGTAAAACTTATGCTGACGAATTAAAAGGCATGGTAGAAAACTGCGGGCTAAAAATTACAGAGCTTTCTACACATTTACAAGGACAACTGGTTGCGGTGCATCCTGCCTATAATTTATTATTCGATGGATTTGCACCAGAAGAAATCAGGCGCAATCCCAATGCAAGGCAAGAATGGGCTGTGCAACAGTTGCGCTATGCTGCAAAAGCTTCTCAAAATTTAGGATTGAATGCTTGTGCTACTTTCAGCGGTTCGCTCTTGTGGCACACAGTTTATCCATGGCCACAGAGAACTCCAGGATTGGTTGATGAGGCATTTACAGAACTTGGTAAACGGTGGAAGCCAATTCTAGATGCATTTGATGAAGCGGGGGTTGATTTGTGTTATGAAGTCCACGCAGGAGAAGACCTGCACGATGGATTAACCTATGAGATGTTTTTAGATAAGGTTCAGCAACACAAAAGAGCCTGTTTATTGTACGATCCATCGCACTTCATTTTACAATGCCTCGATTATCTCAGCTATATAGATCATTACCATGAGCGTATTCGCATGTTCCATGTAAAAGACGCGGAGTTCAGACCCAATGGAAAGCAAGGCGTTTATGGGAGTTATCAAGACTGGATCAATAGGCCGGGACGTTTTCGCAGTATTGGAGATGGTCAGGTTGACTTCAGACAAATATTCAGCAAACTCGCACAATACAACTACAAAGGATGGGCAGTTTTAGAATGGGAGTGTTGCATAAAGGATCCTGCTACGGGTGCAAAAGAAGGCGCTGAAAGAATCAAAGATTTTATTATTCCTGTTACAACAAAATCTTTCGATGATTTTGCATCGGGCTCAGATGATACGACAGATATTAATCGAGCAATACTTGGACTTCAACCATAATTTTGAAATATGAAACGTATGAAATATATCTATTCTTTATCAGTTGCAGCAAGCTTGGTATTGATAGCTTGCGGAGGCAACAGTTCGTCAACAGAAAAAGCAGCAGAAGTACCAGCAGAAGCTGTGTCTGATATTTCACAGCATCCCGATTATAAACCTGGATTAAACTTAGTGAGTAAATCAGATTGTTTGACTTGTCACCTTGTTGCTGAAAAAGGCGTTGGACCATCTTATGCAGATGTTGCCAGAAAGTATGATGGTGTAGACACTGCAGTAACCTATTTAGCAGGAAAAATAATTGCTGGAGGAAGTGGCGTTTGGGGTTCAGTTCCAATGACACCACATCCAGATTTAGCGAAAGAAGATGCAGAGAAAATGGCTCGATATATCCTCTTGCTTAAAAACGAATAATATGCAAAAACGATACAGCTTTCCACTTGTACTTGGCCTATTAGCTCTTATTACTGGCTTCATTAATCATGAAACACCCGATTCCCAAAAAGAAAAATGGGTGAGTTTATTCGATGGTAAATCAACCAAGGGCTGGCACAGTTATGGAAAGTCAACCGCAGGAAGCGCATGGAAAGCACAAGACGGCACCCTTCACCTCGATCCATCCAATAAAAAAGGTTGGCAAATTGAAGGTGGCGGCGATCTAGTGACCAACGAAGAATTTGAAAACTTTCATTTGCAATTAGAGTGGAAAATTGCCCCCAATGGCAACAGCGGAATCATTTTTCTCATTCATGAAGACACAGCTAAATATTCACATACTTGGATGACTGGATTAGAAATGCAAGTATTAGATAATGATGGTCACGCTGACGGAAAAATAAAAAAACACAGAGCAGGCGATTTATACGACCTCATTAGCGCAAATCCAGAAACAGTAAAAGCACCTGGCGAATGGAATATGGCAGAAATTATTTTGCACGATGGCCATTTAACCTATAAGCTCAATGGAGTAAGCGTGGTTCAAACAACGCTTTGGAATGATGCTTGGAAGCAATTGGTTGCAGGAAGCAAGTTCAAGAGCATGCCTGGATATGGAACCTATCGCAAAGGAAGAATTGCATTACAAGATCATGGTGATGCGGTTTGGTATAGAAATATTCGCATCCGTAAATTGTAATCATGTGGGTGCTCGATGATCAGTTTTTTATGCAACAGGCACTTCGAGAAGCTGAAAAAGCGTTTGAAGCTGATGAAGTTCCTGTAGGTGCAGTAGTTGTTATGAATAACAAAATCATTGCCCGCGGACACAATCAGGTTGAACAGCTCAACGACTCAACAGCACATGCAGAAATACTTGCATTAACAGCAGCCTATCAGCATTTAGGAAGTAAGTATTTGCCCGATGCAACTTTGTATGTAACCCTTGAACCTTGTCTTATGTGTACCGGTGCATTGTACTGGTCAAAGCTCGGTGCTATAGTTTGGGGTGCATCTGATGTAAAAAATGGACATAGAAGTGTAACAGGCAACTATTTGAGCCAGGAGGGGAAATTTCCATTTCATCCCAAAACCCAAATAAGAACAGGCGTTATGCAAGAAGAATGTGCAGCCATAATGCAACATTTTTTCCGTCAAAAGCGTAAATAAGCTATTGCGAGTTACGAAAAAATGCCCTCTTTGTTATAACCCAACTCAAGTACGGCGTATTTTTGCAACCCATTATTCACATCAATAAATCATCAGTATATGTCATTTACACTACCCGCGCTTCCTTATGCACACGATGCTTTGGAGCCACACTTCGATACAACTACCATGCAAATTCACCATGGTAAGCACCACCAAGCTTATGTTGATAATCTCAACAAAGCGATTGCTGATACGCCGCATGCTGGTAAGTCGTTAGAGCAATTGGTTGCTGAAGCAGGTAGTATATCACCTGCAGTTCGCAACAACGGCGGTGGTCACTGGAACCATACATTTTTCTGGGAAAGTTTAGCTCCACAAGCAGGCGGAGCGCCAACAGGCGAACTAGCTGCTGCAATTGATGCTGCTTTTGGATCATTTGACGCTTTCAAAGAAAAATTCGCACAAGCGGGCATGACTCGTTTTGGAAGCGGTTGGGCTTGGCTATTAGTAAAAGATGGAAAATTAGAAGTGAGTTCAACTCCTAATCAGGATAATCCATTAATGGATGTTGCCGAAGTAAAAGGCACTCCAATTTTGGGTGTTGATGTGTGGGAGCACGCCTATTATTTAAAGTACCAGAACCGCAGAGCTGATTATTTAGCTGCATTTTGGAGTGTAGTTAACTGGAATAAAGTAGCAGAAAGATTTACTACTGCTAAGTAATTAGAGCGTAAAAATTTTAATTGAAAGCTGTTGTAATTTTTTGCAACAGCTTTTTTGTTATTATAGAATCTTGCAATAATTTGATGCCAAAATGTTAGCTATGAAATTCAGAAAAATCATCTTTGTTATTGCGTTATTGTTTGTTCATTTTGCACAGGCACAAGATAAAAGACTTTCTTATTTTGCTGTACAAGCTTTCCCTCTTTCTTTTCACGGTTCGGGAGATTTGAGTGGTGTACATATTGGTGTACAACATGGATCGCCAATACACAAGCGTTGGGATGTACAAACTATGCTTACTACAACTATACACAACGGGATACTTGAAGGGGAGAGTCGTATTTTTGGTACAACTTATGATGCTAGTCTCCGCGAGGTGACAGCCGGAATTCAATTTGGACAATCAATGGCCTATCGTTTATTAGGAAGATCAGATAACCATAGTTTAGAACTTTCAGCAGGATACTTATTGAGGTATCAATCACAAACGGTTTCCCAAAGCGTGTCTAGGTCAATCAGAACCGTAGGAACAGATACGTACACCCAATTTTCATTTAGACACGATGGTCCATTCCCACAACTTAATGTGGGTTATCAAGTTCAAATTGCCTACAATTATACTACCACCAAAGGCTGGATGATGGGTACAGTCATTCATTTTCAGAACGACACTTGGGGAGATGTTATTACCGGGATTGGGTTAAGGGTTGGTAGAGCCTGGGAGAAAAAGAAGAAAAAGTAATGCTAATTGTAAAGTATAATCATTGTTAAACCACCTTTATTTATGCTACGACTAGAATTAGATCCATATCAAACATATCCTTATATGCGTATAGGTGCCTGGCTGTTAATTGTTACCTTTTTAGTATCGGGCTGTACGAACTTCTACAATGTTATTTATAAGGAAATGTATTTATTTAGAGTTATTTTGGGTGTTTTACAAATAATTGTTTCTGTTGTTTGGTTCTTACAGTTAAAAAGAGTTTCTCCATTTTTGTATTTTATTGAATTGTGTGGCGATTCTGTACGGTATAGGAATTTGCCTTGGTCAGAGCGCGTCATTAGCAAAAAAGAGATAGAAGAAATTCAATATGATCAATCGAATCTTATTTTTTTATTGAAAAGCGGCAAGAAAAAGAAGCTTGATGTACATTTTTTAACTGATGAAAACAAGAAGAAATTACAAGCATGGTTAGTTGCTAATAAATTTTGAGAAACAAAAGTCTTTACTAACTTTTAACGGTACTCTTTATTGCGTAATGATTATTTCATTTGGTTCTAAGGAAACCGAACAAATTTAGAAAGGACTAAGCGTAAAGCGATTACCTCTTGAGGCAAAATCAGATAGGTTATATCCGACCCTGAAGGGGTCGCACATTTTTAGCCCAATCTTGTAAACACAGATAGCTAGTTCAATAATCAAAATCAACAGAAACGTCTTTATGTTTAAATGCCAAATTCAATTGACAAAACGTTCTTCTTGATAACAAATGATTCAATGAATCTTTTTATTATTCATCATTCATCAAAAACACAGGTTCGACTCTGTCATTCCAACTAGAATCACGTAATTTAGAACATTAAAATAAACACACATGAAAAAGATGGTCGTTGCCATTGCAGCTATTGCATTCATAGCTTGTAAAAGTGAGCAAAAACAAATTATTGTTCTAAGCAAAGGCGATGCTACAATAAATCAGCAAAAAAAGACAATTGAGGCTAGCAACGGATCTGGACATGAAGAAAAAACCTTTTTGGAAAAAGAGGCTAGTGCAAGCTACACCGTAAAAGGTCCAACAGGCGAAGCCACCGTCACTTTTGATAAAGCAGGCATATACTTGGTAAACGCAAAAGCAGATACGCTATTAGGCGCGCAACAAAATTATGTGCAAGCAGAACAAACAGGTGCTGTTATGACGCAAGAAGTACTGAAGCAAAAAATTGACTCACTTGAACAAATGGTAGTAGGAAAAAATATTAGCGAAGCCAATCGCAATTTTCTCATCTTGCCCAACCAAGCTGCATTTCTTACATCAAACGAAAACGCAATTGTAATTACTCCTTTTCGTCCAATGAAAGCCATTACTTCAAAAGACGGTCAAGCACCTGAAGTATATCGTTTTTATAGCATCCGAGAAATTAGAGAAACCATTGAAAAGCTAAAAGCGTTAACTGGTCCAACTCCTTCAAAATAAGAAATGGAACAGGGTCTTGTACCTCAATATTTGCTTGAGCAAGAAGTATCACATGCTCTGTTACAAGAGCTAGGATTAGAACTGCGTGTAAATGAGCAACAACCTCTTTTAGCCGCGCTGGCTATGTTGATAGAACAACTGTTGGCACGAGATTATGAAAAGCTAGTCTATTTTCTTTATCGTGTAGATGTTTCAGAGACGAAAATCAGGGCTTTACTCGAGCAAGCTGCTGGTGAAAACACGCCTGATTTATTGGCAAGGGCAATAGTAGATCGACTTCAAGTAAAAGTATTATCCCGAAAACAATACATTATGCAAGCAGATCCAGAAGCGGGGGAATTATTCTAATGGTTTCTATTTATCCATAGAAAATTGACGCATCAAAAATTTGAGATATGAACATTAAGCCAATAAAAAATAAAAAAGACTATACCGTTGCTATGCAGCGACTGGAGTTCATTTTTGATGCTAAAAAAGGAACTCCTGAGGGCGACGAATTAGAGATTCTTAGCATTTTAATTGATAAATATGAGCATGAACATTTTCCAATAGGACTACCAGATCCCGTTGAAGCCATAAAATTTAGAATGGAGCAGCTAGGATACAACCAGGTTGACTTGGCAAATATTCTTGGTTTAAAGAGTAGGGCCAGTGAAATCCTCAATAAAAAAAGGAAACTATCGCTTGAAATGATTCGTCTGCTTCATAACAAGTTGAATATTCCTACAGAGGTTTTAATTCAACCGTATTAATCCGCATCTAACTCAATCGTTAGTATTCCTATAAAATTCTTGAACCCTAACATTCCCAATCCCTTTTCAGCTAATTTCGCAGCACTAAAAGTGCAATTATGAAATTGGTTTCTTATTTGAAGAATGGTCAAGATCAATTAGCCATTTACCACGAAGGTTTTTTATACGATACGGATAGCTTACATCCTGATTTGCCCAGTAGCATGCAGTTTTTCCTTCAATACTGGGAAGACCTTTTTCCGATTGCACAAAAGGCCAACGAAAAAATTGTACATGGCTCTATTGGTCCAGATAAAGCGAGCGCTTCAACAGGGGTTCAATTGTTGGCGCCTGTTCCTTTCCCTGCAAGTTGTCGCGATGGCTATGCTTTTCGTCAACATGTAGCCAGTGCTCGCAGAAACAGAGGCGTACCTATGATTCCCGAATTTGATCAATACCCAATCTTCTATTTTACGAACCACCACAGTGTGCAAGGGCCTGGTCCAGTAGTTTGTATGCCCGATCATTTTCATAAACTTGATTTTGAATTAGAGGCTGCCGTTGTGATTTGCAAGCCAGGAAGAAATGTTCCAGCAGAAGAAGCCGACGAATACATTGGCGGACTTATGATTATGAATGATATGAGTGCAAGGACTTTGCAAATGGAAGAAATGTTGTTGAATTTGGGTCCAGCAAAAGGAAAAGATTTCAGCACTGTGATTGGTCCATGGTTGGTTACATTAGATGAACTAGCTCCATTTGAGGTTGCTCCAAAACCTGGACATACTGGAAAAAGCTGGAACTTAACTATGAAGTGTACCGTAAATGGAAAGCAAGTAAGCGAGGGTAATGTGTCGGATATGGATTGGACCTTTGCTGAAATAATAGAAAGATGTAGCTATGGCGTACAATTGCATCCTGGTGATGTAATAGGCAGTGGAACAGTAGGAACAGGTTGTTTTCTTGAATTAAATGGAACAGGCAAACTCAACGACCCTAATTACCAAGAGCAATGGCTACAAGCAGGTGATGAAGTAGTATTGGAGATTGACGGGTTAGGAAAATTAGAAAATACTATTGTTGCAGAGCAGACCGATTTTTCAATTCTTGCAAGAAAGAAGTAGCACCCAGGCATGCCAAAGTACCAACACTTATTTTTTGATTTAGACCATACGCTCTGGGATTTTGAATCGAACTCGCGCGTCACTTTGCAAGAGTTATATGATACCTTGCATCTTCAAGAAAAAGGAGTTGTTTCTTTTGATTTTTTCTTTGAACGATATACCTACCATAATACAAGATTGTGGAAGCGATATACAAGAGGACAAATTAAACAAGAAGATTTACGCTGGAAGCGCATGTGGTTAGCATTGTTAGATGCGAAAATTGCCGATGAGCCACTAGCAAAAGAAATGGCCGTATTATTTCTTAAAAGTTTACCAGAAAAAACAACAGTCTTTCCTTACACTTTTGAGATACTTGAGTATTTAAAAAGCAAGTCCTATGAGCTACATCTCATAACAAATGGATTTGAGGAAGTGCAACAAAGAAAAATTACAAGGTCGGGCTTAAGTCCCTATTTTACGAAAGTAGTGACATCGGAAGCTGCTCAAAGCCTAAAGCCACAGCCCGAAATATTTGACTATGCTTTGAAGTTAGCTGCAGCAAGTGCCAAGCAAAGCATCATGATTGGTGACAACCAAGATGCTGATATAAAAGGGGCTAAGAATGCTGGATGGGATACTGTTTTTGTGAATCATATCAAAGAAGCACCCATTGTTGAACCAACTTATACCGTTATTCATTTGCAAGAGCTAGAGAATATTTTTTAGCCACCTTCATTCTATTTTTTCTTCGGTTTTATTTCTGACATTTGTTACTCAAACTTCAGCAATATGCAGTTCAGAAACTTTAAGATGGTTGGTTATGTGGTGTATGGTCGCGGTTCCTTCAACCAGCTTGATGAGATTTTAGCACCTCAAAGAAAAGGCGATGCTCCTATGGTGTTTTTAGTGGATCATTTTTTTACGAATCATGCTTTGTTGCAGCGTATACCTCTTCATAAAAACGATAAACTTATTTTAGTAGATGTAACGTATGAACCTAAAACGACTTATGTTGATGAATTAGCCAATCAATTAAAAGCGTCTTTTGGTACAGTTAGTGGAATTATTGGCATTGGCGGAGGAAGTACACTTGATCTTGCTAAAGCAGTTTCGCTCATGATGAATAATCCGGGCTCTTCGGCCGACTATCAAGGATGGGATTTGGTGAAACAACCCGGTGTGTACAAAGTTGGCATTCCAACATTGAGTGGAACAGGAGCTGAAGTAAGTCGCACAACAGTATTAACAGGCCCAACTAGAAAGCTGGGAATGAATTCAGATTTCACACCATTCGATCAAATTGTATTGGATCCAGAACTTACAAAAGACGCACCAGCAAACCAACGTTTTTATACGGGCATGGATTGTTATATTCATTGTATTGAAAGTTTAGAAGGAACCTACTTAAATGAATTCAGCAAAAGCTATGGCGAAAAGGCGTTGGAGTTGTGCAGAAAAGTTTTCTTAGAAAAAGATACTTGGGATGAAGCATCAGACGATATGCTAATGATGGCAAGTTATGCAGGCGGTATGAGCATTGCTTACAGTCAGGTTGGTGTAGCACACGCTGTTAGTTATGGTTTGAGTTATTTACTTGGCACCAAACATGGTATTGGAAACTGTATTGTTATGAATCACCTCGATGAATACTATCCAGACGGTGTGAAAGAATTCAGAAAAATGGTAGAAAAGGGCGGCTATGATATTCCAACAGGTATATGTAGTGGTCTATCTGAAGAGCAGTTCAATAAAATGATTGATGTTTCCTTAGGCATGAAGCCACTATGGGAAAATGCACTTGGAAAAGAGTGGGAAAAAATTATGACTCGGGAGAAGCTCCGTGCTTTATATGAAAAACTATAAACCTTCACCTTATGCGTATTGCTAGCCTAGTTTTCTTGCTCCTATTTATTCAAAAAGTTTCAGCACAAAGCCCAGAAGAACAGTTAAGAAAGCTAAACATTAGCCTTCCTGCAGTATCACAACCAATTGCTAACTATGTGAAGTTTGTACGAACTGGCAATCTCATTTTTTTAGCTGGCCATGGTCCCACAGGGGCCGACGGTGTTACAATTATCGGAAAAGTTGGTTCAGATTTGAGCATAGAGGAGGGGTATCAAGCAGCACGAACCACTGCAATTAGTTTATTGGCCACTTTACAACAAGCCATTGGTTCACTCAATAAAGTAAAGCGCATTGTTAAGGTGAATGGGTATGTCAACTGCGGAAGCGATTTTACCCAACACCCTAAAGTCATTAACGGTTGTTCTGATTTGTTGGTACAAGTATTTGGTGAAAAGGGAAAACATGCAAGAGCAGCTATGGGCATGAATTCGCTTCCAAATAATATGGCTGTAGAAATTGAAATGGTAGTAGAAGTTGAGTAACTTAGACCTATGCTCGAACCGGATTTGAATTATAGAAGCAGAAGAATTTTATTTGGATACGCCCTCATTGGTATGACGGCTACCGGATTGGCATTGGTTGGTTTGCCATTGTTAATCGACAATGTGTTTTCTGCTGTAGATGGTTTGCCTATTATTTTGGGAATTGCTGGATTCCTATTGATGCTTTGGATCATTATTATTATTGGAGCAATTCGACAATACAGAAAGCACAAAGCCCAATGGTGGGTGCCACATAGAAAGGCGGGGACTTTCATCCTCATGTTCATGTGTACTCCGTTTCCTTATCTTTTAATTGCGGGAATTCCTATGTATGAAAAGTTCATGGGCAGACCTAAGCAAACATTTGAGCAATTAGATGCAGAAGCTCGTTCTATGAACCCTGTTTTGCCGGGCTACAATACCAGCGATGCTATAATTGAACAATACACCACAATTGATGTAAGCGATAGCACAGCAGTTAAAACCATTAGATACGGTTTTATAGAGCCAGATGGTTCAATGATTAGCGATTCTCTTTGGGCTGTTTTTGTTGCTCCACTTCCTGACACCGCAAACAAGTTTGTGCCACATGGAACTTGGTATTATTCAAATAGGAAAGGTAAAACCATTCGAATTGAAGAGTACAAAAATGGCAACTTAATAGAAGTAAGGGAGTCTCAATAATCCACTCCTGTAAAGTTTGCTGCCTACCCACTAAAACAAATTACCTTTATTCCTTGTCTTAACCCTCTATGATGCAGCGTATAATTATTGGTGCTTGCTTCGGGCTAATGAGTCTGGTTGCTTGCCAAAGTAAAAAGAAAGAAGAACCCAAATCTGGAGGTCCAGGAGGTGGTTCTGGTGGTCCTCAACCCGTTCAAGTAGATATTATTTTGGCTTCTAAGCAGTCAATACAGGCACCACTTGAAGCCAATGGTTCTGTGTTAGCTGATGAAACGGCAGAAATTCGGCCAGAAATCAGTGGCAGACTAACCTATTTAAATATGCCAGATGGAGCCGCTGTTACTAAAGGAGCACTATTAGGAAAAATTTACGATGGAGACTTACAGGCTCAAGTCAAAAAGGTTAAAGTACAACTCTCATTGGCCGAAACCCAAGAAGCTAGGCTAAAAAAGCTATTGGCCATAAATGGTATTAATCAATCTGATTATGACATTGCTTTGAATCAAGTAAATGTGTTGAAAGCTGATTTAGAAATTTTAGAGGCACAAATTGAAAGAACTTTGATTAAAGCGCCATTCTCTGGTGTACTTGGTTTGCGCATGATTAGTCCGGGTGCTTATGTTACACCTCAAACATTAATGGGGACCATTCAACAAATTGACAAGGTCAAAATTGATTTTACCGTACCAGAAGACTTTGGCCATTTGGTTAAAAAAGGTGCACGAGTTAACGTAAGTACAGCGGAAGGTAAAAAAGGAGCTGCCACTATATTAGCTACAGAGCCACAAATAAGTACTACTACTCGCAATATTCGTGCACGTGCTTACCTAGAAGGAATAAGGCCTGCACCCGGCAGTTTCGTAAAAGTTGAAATTACTAATGCAGAAGCAGGTAAAACTTATATAGTTGTACCAGCAAACGCTGTTATTCCAGATGCAAGGTCTAAAAAAGTGATAGTAGTACGTGATGGTAAGGGTGTATTTACCAATGTAAAAACAGGAGTAAGAACAGCAAGCGGACTAGCTGTAACAGAAGGTCTTCAGCCAGGGGATAGTGTAATAGTAACCGGTGTATTGTTTGTTCGTCCAAACAACCCCGTAAAAATTCGTTCTGTAAAACAGCTGGAGGATTTGAATCAGTAACACTTTAATGTAAGAGGCGGTATGAATATTTCTGAATTGGCGTTGAAGCGGCCTATACTGGCCACGGTAATGAACATTTTAATTGTTCTTTTCGGTGCAGTAGGCTATACTTTTTTATCAGTGCGCGATTACCCAGCCATTGATCCTCCAATTGTAAACGTGCGCACATCGTATGCTGGCGCCAATTCTGATATCATAGAAAGCCAAATTACTGAGCCGCTGGAAAAAGCCATCAACGGTATTCCAGGCATTCGTACAATTACCTCATCATCTAGCAATAGTAACAGTAATATTACTGTTGAATTTAACATTAGCGAAGACCTTGAGGCTGCAACCAATGATGTACGCGACAAAGTATCTCAAGCCATTCGTAACCTGCCGCAAGATATTGATGCACCACCTGTAGTTAGCAAAGCAGACGCCAATAGTGATTTTATCATTATGCTGGCCATTCAAAGTGAAAGCAAGGGTTTACTTGAGCTTAGCGATTATGCTGAAAACGTATTAGTAGAAAGATTTCAGACGATTCCTGAAGTGAGCGGTGTAAACTTATTTGGACAAAAAAGACCCTCTATGAGGTTGTGGATTGATCCAGATAAACTCAACAAGTACAATCTGGCGTTTTCTGATATTACAACCGCATTAAACAGAGAGAATGTTGAAATTCCATCGGGGAAAATATATGGACAAAACACAGAATTGACTATCCGCGCATTGGGGCGATTAACTACAGAAAAGGATTTTGCAGATTTAATCATTCGTCAAGATAATGAAGGTATAGTTCGATTAAGCGATTTAGCGAGGGTGGAGGTTGGTCCAGAGTCAGAAGAATTTAGCTGGCGATTAAACGGGTTGTCTGCTGTTGGTTTGGCTATCATTCCTCAACCCGGCGCTAACTATATTAAAATTGCTGATGAGTTTTATAAACGTCTTGATGATATCAAGCGCACACAAAAAGCCGATGTACAATTAACAACACTTATAGATGTTACGCTCAATGTGCGTAAAGCCATTCAGGAGGTTGAAGAAACACTGCTAATTGCCTTTTCTTTAGTTGTCTTGGTGATATTCTTATTCTTCCGTAACTGGCTCATTGCTATTCGTCCGTTAATAGATATTCCAATCTCCTTAGTTGCTACATTTTTTATCATGTACTTGTTTGGGTTCTCCATTAATGTACTTACGTTGTTGGGGATTGTGCTTGCTACAGGATTGGTGGTAGATGATGGTATTGTAGTAACTGAAAATATTTTTAGAAAACTAGAAAGTGGATTGCCTATACGAAAAGCTGCATTAGAAGGAAGTAAGGAAATATTTTTTGCTGTTATTTCGACTTCGCTGACACTTGCTGTTGTTTTTCTGCCAGTAATTTTCTTGCAAGGCTTTGTTGGCTCTTTGTTCAGAGAATTTGGAATTGTTGTAGCTGCTGCTGTATTAATTTCTGCATTTGTTTCATTAACTATTACCCCTGTATTAAACGTTTATTTAAATAGAAATAAAACAGGCCACGGTTGGTTCTACGACAAAACAGAGCCGTTCTTCAAGGGAATGGAAAATGGCTATAGAAATTTGCTTATTGCTTTTATGCGCGTGCGTTGGATAGCGTGGATTGTTGTATTGCTTTGCGGCGGACTTATTTATTTAATTGGAAAAGATTTGCCCAGCGAGTTAGCGCCAATTGAAGACCGAAGCAGCATTCGCTTTTCTATTACTGGTCCAGAGGGGGCAAGCTATAGTTACATGACTGATGCTGGTGATAAGCTGGTTAATTTTTTATACGATTCTATTCCTGAAAGAAAGTTTGTATTCAATGCTATTCCTGGTTTTGGATCGAGTGGCGTAAACAGCGGCTTTGCTCGTTTGCGCTTAATAGATCCAGAAGACAGAGAAAGATCTCAGTCGGATATTGTAAAAGATGTATCAAAAAAACTTAGCAGATTTAATCAAATCCGCGTATTTCCTATTGAAGAGCAAACAATTTCTGTTGGTTTTGGCTCAAGAGGTAGCCTACCTGTTCAATACATTATACAAAACCTCGACTTTGAAAAGATTAAAACTGTTATTCCAGAGTTTTTAGAAGAAGCCAGAAAAGATCCCACATTCCAAAATGTTGATGTTAACCTCAAATTCAATAAGCCTGAACTAGAAATCACCATTGATCGACTAAAAGCAAAAGACTTAGGATTAAGTACAACAGACGTTGCAGAGGTTGTGCAAAGTGCATTTAGTGGAAGAAGGGTTGGCTACTATACATCGAACGGCAGACAATATCAAGTAATTTCACAAGTTGAATTGAAAGATCGTTTACAACCATCAGATATTGAGAAATTATTTGTGCGGAATAACAGAGGTGAAAGAATTCCCCTTACATCTGTCATTAAGATGGAAGAAAACTCTAATCCGCCTACTTTGTATCATTACAATCGATTTAAGTCGGCTACCATCTCTGCGTCACTAGCAGAGGGTAAAACAATTGGAGATGGTGTAAAAGCAATGCGTGCTATTGGCGACAAATTGTTGGATGAAACTTTTCAAACTTCTTTAAGCGGTCCTTCTCGCGATTATGAAGAAAGCTCTTCTAATACCTCCTTTGCATTTTTATTAGCACTCGTATTAATTTACTTGTTGTTGGCAGGACAGTTTGAAAGTTTCAAAGACCCATTCACAATTATGCTTACAGTTCCTATGGCAATTGCGGGAGCTGTGTTGAGTTTGTGGATGCTGGATCAAACAATCAACATCTTCTCTCAAATAGGTATGATTATGCTGATTGGGTTGGTAACCAAAAATGGTATATTAATTGTTGAATTTGCTAATCAGAAAAGAGATCGTGGCATGTCGAAAATGGATGCAGTGATTGATGCGGCAACACAGCGATTACGCCCTATTCTCATGACTTCCTTTGCAACAGCACTGGGTGCTTTGCCTATTGCTATTAGTTTTGGAGCAGCATCTACCAGTCGTATGCCGCTGGGAACTGTTGTAGTTGGTGGAATTATGTTTTCACTAATACTTACACTTTTTGTTATTCCTGCTGTTTATAGTTTCATCAGCGGTAAGAAGAGAGGAAGAGTTACAACAATTAATGAATAACTATTCTCTCGGTGGCAAAAGGCTAATACCTCCGGCTACAGGAATAAGTGATTGACCAGGAAGCAATGAGTTGCTTTTATTATTATTTGAAGGAAGAGCAGCAGGCTGAGCTTTAACCTGATTGCTTTTATCTTTAGGAGAGTTGTTTTTATTTGCTGTATTTGTTTGAGATAGCTTAGATTCTTTTGCTTTTTTTGGTGGATGAAGAAAAGCCAGATATGAGGTAGGCCTTGGCTGATGTTTTACAAAATGCTCTTGTATTTTTTTCAGGTCTGCATAGTGAATGTTAGGAAACCTAGAATAAGGAGTTGATAAATGTGCTTGTATAATCTTCATTTGAGGGCGATCGGGTTTACCGTTTTCGGGTTGCACAGAAAGCGGGTAGTTTTTCCAGAGAGGACCTCCTGCCCAATAGTTTCCATTAACACCCAAATCTTGTAGGCAATTCATAAAATTCTCTAAGACCTTCAGCCATCTTACATCATAATCTGGCACACCGTATTCTCCTATAAATCCTCTTTTGTTATGTTTTTTCAACCACTTTACAAAAGGAAGTACCCTTTGTATACCTATCATTTCATCTACCTCTGCTAAGTGGTAGGGCTTCTTATATCTGCCAGAATAATCTTCATCAAAATATGAATGCGCGTCGTAAATGATTTTATTGGAAGGGTCGTGTAAAAAACGAAGGTCATCACTAAACTCCTCCCATTTTTCGCAAGCAGCATAGTTGTTGCCCGCAATCATGATGGCAGTATGTTTGTCTTGTTTTCTTATTTCATCAATCGCTTGTTGAGCTGTTTCTCTCCATGAATAGCTGCCCATATTGTGCGGCTCATGCATGATGTCGTATGCATAAATATTTTTGAACCCCTTAAATTCTTGTGTGAGTTTCTTCCACACATCATTAAAATGTGCCCGCGGTACTTGCTGTGTTCCAACAATTTGATCTACACCTCTCAGGTTGTATCTACCAAAATTGTGTAAACTCAATATAACCTGAATACCCTTCGATTCGCAATAGGCGACAAGGTCCTTAATTTGTTGTAAGTCCTGACTTTCAAGCGGACCGCCTAAGCTTTTTTGAATACGCTCCCATTTGAAAAGGATATCAAACAGTCGGAATCCTCTGTTATAGAAATAGTCAATATCTTGAATAGTTGGATAAGCATAATCTTGACCTAAAATTCCTGGCAAACGATTTTCTGAAAACTCTCCGCCACAGAGGTTAATCCCGAAGGGTAATGCCTCCGGCAATGTTGACTTTTGTGCAAAAGTGGCAACATGCAATAAAAAAAGAAAAGCATATAGCAATCGGCTATTCATAGTTTATTATTACTCGGTGGTTTGTCCGGGTAAACGGATTGGATTGCTTTTCAGAGGATTGGATTAGTTGCAATATCCAAATTTTACAGTTCCAAGCAGCAATTTGTTGCTTAAACTAGTCTTAAAAAAGCCTTCAACCATATTTTTGATGGATTGTTATGGCTTATTCGAAACAAAAAACTCATCATTTGTAACATACAATCGGCTTTCGTAGTATTTTCAACCTCTAATCGACTTTAAGTTAACGTATGAAGACTCCTATGGTACCTCCTGTTTCGGGAATTTTCAAAGGCATTATTGCTGCAATTCCCATGTTTTTACTTGCTGCCAATACGTTTGCACAGCGCCCAATAGAGCCACTTAGCGATCCAACCGCATCAAAACAATTGGCGCAGGTGCTTAAGAAATCAAGCGAGGAAAACTACAAGCGTGCACTAGAAAAAGCACGCAGATTTAACCTGCCTATTAGTATGAAAGATGAGAAAACTATGCAGGAGGCATATTTAACAGGAATTGATGACAATGGATTTCTTCAATACACTACCACATACAACAATATAGATGCCTCAACCACCTCGGGAGCAATCCATCTTTGGCCAGGCGGAAGATCTGGTTTAAATCTGGCAGGGGCTTATGACCAGCTAAGGGATAGACTTGGTATTTGGGACGGCGGTGGTTTACGCAACACACATGTGGAGCTTATAGGAAGAATCGATTATAGGGGAACTGGAAGTTTAAGTGATCACGGAACACACGTGGCGGGCACTATGATTTCAACAGGCGTTAACCCAGTTTCGAAGGGCATGGCCTATGGCTTTCCAAGAATCATAGGGTACAGTTTTAATGAGGAGCAACCAAGTATGGCCAATGAATCTCCTAACCTTTTGTTGTCTAACCACTCTTATGGTGTAATTGCAGGATGGAGCAGAAACCAATCACAAAACAACAGATGGGAGTTTTATGGTCGTCCAAACGAAAATGAAGATGTGAATTTTGGTTATTATGATAGTCGCTCTAGAACCTGGGATGATATCGTTTATAAAGCGCCATTTTACCTTCCAGTGAAGTCTGCGGGAAATAACAGAAGTGTGAATGGCCCAGCTGTTGGCGCAGAATACTTTAGAAGAAATGCAAGTGGAACATGGATTGCGGAAACTAGACCAGAAGGCATTTCTAGTAATGATGGCTACGATATTATTTCTACTTATGGGAATGCTAAAAATATTCTAACCGTAGGAGCTGTAAACTTAATAGCCAATGGTTTCAATATTACCAATGATGTAGTGCTTTCAAATTTTACAAGTTTCGGTCCAAGTGATGATGGTCGTATTAAACCAGACTTGGTAGGAAGCGGGGTAGCAATGGTTTCTCCAATATCAACAGGAGATAGAGCATATGGCTCATTAAGTGGAACTTCCATGTCGGCCCCCAATGTAACAGGAACCCTTGCGCTTCTTCAAGAACTTTATCATAGAAGAAACAATGCGTTTATGCGAGCTTCTACCTTAAAGGGTCTTGCAATTCATACAGTAGATGAAGCAGGCCCAGCACAAGGCCCAGACTATAAGTTTGGATGGGGATTAATTAATGGAGAAAGAGCAGCAAGAGTAATTACGCAAAGAGGAATCTCAACTAGAATTATTGAAAGAGCTTTAGAAACGGGTCAGGTTGATACATTCAATGTAATTGCAAGTGGAAATGGGGGCAATATTAAAGTAACACTATGTTGGACAGACTTTCCAGGCGAGGTAACCAGCCCTGCAGTATTAAATGATCCTTCGCTTAAATTGGTAAATGATTTAGATGTTCGCTTGGTTAGGATTTCAGATAATGATACTTCTCGCCCTTGGGTACTAACACCGGGCAATCCAGATGCACCAGCAACTCGAGGAGATAACTTTAGAGACAATGTTGAAGTAATTGAAACAACCCATAATACTGTTCCAGGTGCAGCTTACAGAGTAATTGTAAGGCATAAAAAGCTATTGTTAGTGAATACACCACAATCCTATTCTTTAATCATTAGTGGAATTGGTGGATCAGCAGTTGGAACATCAGCAGCAACTAACAATGCAGATTCTAGAGTAGATAATGTAACGTTTGGTGGAATAAATAACACAACAAACACAGGTTGTGCTACATACAGCGATTTTACAAGTCTGGCACCGGCAGTTGTATCACCAGGACAAATTGTTCCTTTAACAGTTACACTAGGAACATGTGGGGCGAATAATAACAAAATGGCCAAAGTGTATATTGATTTCAACAACAATGGTCTATTTACCGAAGCAAATGAATTGGTTGCCACATCACCAGTTATAAATGGAACCCAGTCTTTTTCTGCTAATGTGACCATTCCGGCTAATATCGTACCCGGTTCGTTTCTCCGCATGCGCATAGTAGCTGTTGAGACTTCTAATGCTGATGATATTCAGCCCACAGGAAATTATACAAGAGGTGAGACAGAAGATTATGTGGTAAGTGTTGTTCGTCCAACAACAGACCTTGGAATTGTAGCGCTACTTCGTCCAGATAGCACTTGGTGTGGTGGAACAGCTCAAAGGGTGATTGCACGAGTAAGAAACAATGGTATTAATGCCATTGCTTCTGGTGGAAACATTCCTGTAACAGCTGTTGTTCGTCAGGGTACAACCACAATTGCTACACTTACTGGAACCTACAACAATACTTTGGCCCCCAATGCAGAAGACGATGTAACATTAGCGGGTACATTTAATACAACTGCGGGCGTGACTTACACCATTACATTATCACACACCATGACGGGCGACTTAGTGCAAACCAATAATACCGTTGAGTTTAGTAGAACGGCCTCGGCAACGCCCTCAACGCCACCAACAGGTACTCTTATCAATTGTGCATCAACTAATAATTTCAGAGCTCAGGGAAGTGGTGCAGGAACCTTGTTTTGGTATACTTCAAATACGGCTACACAGCCAGTATTTACTGGTCCTCAAGGAAGTTTCTCTGTTTCAGGCACACCACCATCACAGTTTTTCATTGGTCTAAACGATGCTACCGTAAAAACAGGTGTACTCAACAAGAACATGTTTAGCAGCGGTGGTTATAATCAGTTTACTCCAGATTTGACAGTTCAAGCAATAGCACCATTTACACTCGAAAAGGCAAGAATATATGTAGGTAATTCTGGAAGAATTCGATTCGATGTTATCAATGAAAACAACCAATTGGTTTCAACAGCTACGGTTGATGTTACAGCAACTTCTACCACTCCCGGTGCTGGTGCAACAAACAACGACCCCAATGATCCTGGTGTTGAAGTAACATTAAACTTAAGTTTTCCTGCTGCTGGCAACTATAGAATACGACCAGTTTATTTCAATGGTGCAACCTTGTTTAGAAACAACAATATTCCACTTTCACCAGAAACCTATCCAATAACAGTACCAGGCTTGCTATCTATTACAGGATCAACGGTTTCGGGCGGCGACGTTCAGTCATTTTACTATTATTTGTACGACTGGACAGTTCGCGCAATTACTGGTTGTGCCTCTGTGAATAGGGTTGCAGTTACTCCTACAACACCTCAAATCACGAGATCAGGTACAACCTTAACTTCTCCTTTCCCATCCAACAACCAGTGGTACTTTAATGGTAATCCATTAGGTGGTGCTACAGGAACTTCGCTACAATCTCAGGGTGATGGTGTGTATTGGGTTGTGAATACAGCTAATAATTGCGGATCTGCTCAAGATGTTATAACAGCTATTCCTGTTGTAAATGCTGCAACTATTGGTTTTACTGCAAGTCCAAACCCGTTGCGTAGAGGCACAACTTTGCGTTACCAATTTACTTTGAGAGAGCCTGATCAAGTTTCATTAATGCTTGTAGATGGACAAGGAAAACAAGTGTACCAGCAAGCATTAGGTCGAGTAACAGGAACAACTACTGGTAATATTACTACAGGTGAGTTGGGATCTGGTATCTATAACTTGGTTTTAAAGGGCAGAAGAGCGCAGTATATACAAAGAATTATTGTTCAATAAGTTCTAACAGGGCCTTGAGTAATTACTAAGGACTTGTAGAATTAGCACTACAAATTGGGGTTTTTGCCCGTTTGTAGTGCTTTTTTTATGCAGTTTCTCGCCGCCGCCGTCCCCAAAGTACTTTTTAGAGCAGTAGAATAAGTTCGACAAACTTGTCGAACAAAGCCCGTCTATGCATCGAAGTTGAACCATGTCCATTCGTGTTTTAAGGTATTTTTAAGGCAAATTTTATCGACATAACATACATATAATCAGCTATTTAGCACGCGACCCCTTCTTAGGAGCTTTGTACTGTAAATGAATTGCAGACTTCAAAACTCCTAGTCATGAAAAAGTTACTCACCTTCCTCGCCCTCGTTCTTCTCGCAGCGAATGTAGTAGTAGCTGATACTTTAAGAACCAACCGCAATGTCGTTTTTAACAAATACACCAATAAGTATATGGAAATGCGCACCCACCTTGGAGTTACCATTTGTGGTGGCGAATTTGGTCAATTAAACATGCCTGGTACTTATAACCGTGACTATATCTATCCTAATGAAAATCAGATGAAATACTACGCAACTAAGGGTATTCGTCTGATCCAGATCCCTTTCCGTTGGGAACGCTTACAGCATAAGATGTTTGGAGAATTGAATACTGCTGATTTAAACTTACTTGATAATGCAATTGAAGCAGCTGCTAAGTATAACATCGAAATTATCCTTGACATGCACAACTACGGTAGATATCGCATTAACAACACCGACTATATCATTGGAATGCCAGAAGTTCCTCGCGCTGCTTACAGAGATGCTTGGAAAAAATTAGCTAACTACTTCAAGAAGCACGATAATATTTACGCTTATGTAATTATGGCTGAACCAAACAATATGGGTATTTATACTTGGTTCCCAACTGCACAGGCTGCTATATACGGAATTAGAGAAGCCGACCGTAACACTACTATTATAGTTGATGGCGACGGTTACGCAAACGCAAAAAACTGGGTAAATTACAGCGATGATTTGAAACACTTAATTGATCCAGCAAACAATTTAGTATACAGCGCTCACAACTATTTTGACGATGATTGTAGCGGAACTTATAACGAAGTAAACGGTAAGAGAGAAGTGAATCCTAATATAGGAATTGAAAAAGCAAAGCCTTTTATAAACTGGTTGAAAGCAAACAATAAGAAAGGTTTCTTCGGTGAGTTTGGTGTTCCTTGTACTGATGGAAAATGGATGGAAGCAATGGAAAACTTCATCCGTTACATTAGAGAAGAAAATGTTGGAGCAATGTATTGGGCTGGTGGTGCTTGGTGGCACGATTACCCACTTGCAATTGAGCCAAGAAATGGTAAAGACAGACCTCAAATGTTGGTATTACAGAAGTACACTAAAGACCGCAATTATCATTTAATGTATGCCAAAAATTAGACTATGGATAAATAAAAAATTATGCAAAACATTTACAGATAAAGGGCCGCGATTTCGCAGCCCTTTGTCGTTTGAAATACATCTACTATGTCATTATTCGTAAAGGCCTCATCTTAGTAACAATAAATTACATGACGCAGTCTTATTTTTCAACTTATAAGAAAACCGCTTACCCAAATTATCAAAAGCATAACACAGTTTCACATTTACTTAAGAAAACATTGCAAAAGCAAGGCCAATAAGTGTTTTACAGATTTATACTGATTCAATATGGGGCATTTAAATTCCATTCATCACAGTATATCAATACATTGTTTCAAATCATCCTTTTCTACAAATCAGACTTTGTAACGTTTCTATGTTTGCATCGTATAACAAGCAATACATCACAAAATAAAAAACAACCAACATGAAAAAGTTTTTAATCGCTGCCCTAGTCTTAATTGCTTCTGGCACAGCAATGGCAAATAACGATGCCAAAAAAGTAAACTATCAAATTTTGCAAAATTTCGCACTTAATTTTCGCGGAGCTGAACAGGTAGAGTGGACTGTAAAAAAAGACCTTATCAAGGCCAGCTTTGCATGGTATGGAGAAAAAGCAGAAGCATTTTACTCAACCGAAGGAGAGTTTTTAGGATTGACTCGTAGGATTGAAGTACAACAATTGCCTTCGGCTATTAAGCGGAACTTAAAAAAGTCTTACAGCGACGATCAAATTTTGGAATCTATTGAGTTTGAAAAAGATGGTATTACAAAATACTATGTAACTGTTTTGACAGAGAAAGGAAAGCAAATTCTTGAGGCGGAGCTAAGTGGAACTGTCTCTATTTATAAAAAATAGTTTCTCAGCAGTTGATTGATTAGGTTTGGAAAATCATGCAGCTCTTTTTGAGCTGCATTTTTTATTTACAAGATTTAGAAGATAGGGGTAAGCGTGTAAATCATGAAGCTTATTTGATGTTCAAAAAAACCGCATATCTATTATCTTCATAGTATGACCAAAATTCCCTATCTCCGTTATTTGAATGTGTTGTCGCTTTTCAACACAAAACGCACAAGAGCTATTTTGAGTGTTAATCCAACGGTTGTTCCTGTTCGAGAAGAGGCTCGCTGCATAAGAATCTTTGCCTATAACTACACCCAAACAAGCCTAGAAGAACGCGAATTGCAGACAGTGGAAGATTGTTTTCCCTTTAGAGATAATCAACATATATCTTGGATCAATATTGATGGAATAAGAAAGCATGATGTAGAAACCATTTGTCAGCATTTTGGCATACACGCATTAACTGTCGAAGATATTATGAGTGTTGGGCAAAGACCTAAAATGGAGGCCATTGGTGATGTGCTTTATTGTTTATTGAATATGTTGTATTTCAATCAGCAAAAGTCAACTGTAGAAGTTGAACAAATAAGTATTATTCTTGGAAGAGGTTTTGTAATCTCTTTTCAAGAAGACCCTGAAAGAGATGTATTCAACGGATTGCGTGACAGACTAAGAGTACCAACAAGCCGACATCGTCAATTAGGTGCAGACTATCTCTGCTATACTATGTTAGACATGATTGTTGATCATTATTTTATTGTGATGGATCAATTAGGTGAGCGGATTGAGCAACTAGAAGAAAAAATAGTTCGTTCCAGTAACAAAAGAAGTTTAGCGGAGATTAATGCACTTAGAAAAGAGCTCATTGTTCTGAAGCGAAATGTGCAACCTGTTCGCGATTTAATTAATGGACTCATTCGAAGCGAATCGGAACTGCTGGAAGAAAAAACAACTAAATACTTTAGGGATGTTTATGATCATATCGTACAAGCCAGTGAATTGGTTGAAAGTTATCGCGATATGATGATTAACCTGCAAGACCTTTATTTGAGCAATGTAAATCTCAAAATGAATGAGGTTATGAAAGTAATGGCCATAGTAACCTGTTTATTAGCACCCGCAACTGTCATTGGTGGTATATTCGGAATGAACTTCGATATGATTCCCTATCTCCATCATCCCAATGGGTTTTATATAGCGGTTGGACTCATGTTACTAGTTCCTGCTTGGATGCTTTGGCAATTCAAAAAACGGGGATGGTATTAAGGATTCCTTACCAGTTCTCCCCCTTTCTTTTACTACATTTGCCCAGTGCGAAAACAAAAAAAGACACAAATTTTAGAAAGAGTTAAAGTCGACAATTATGCGGCAGAGGGAAAATCACTCGCGCGCGTCGATGGTAAGGTGGTATTTATTGAAGGTACTGTTCCGGGAGATGTGGTGGATGTTCAGCTTTACAAAAACAAAAAGGATTGGGCAGAAGGCTTTCCCATTCATTTTCATGAATATTCATCTCAACGTGTAACACCATTTTGTAGCCATTTTGGTTCTTGCGGTGGTTGTCAGTGGCAAACCGTTCCTTATGAAGAACAACTTCGCTTCAAACAACAACAAGTAGAAGACCATTTGTCGCGCATTGCAAAAGTTCCTTTACCTACTATCAATCCTATTTTAGGTGCAGAACAACACAAGTATTATAGAAATAAAATGGAATACACTTTTGCTAATAAGCGGTTTATTCCAGAACAACAATTCAGAGAGCTGAAAGCAAAAGGTGAATCAACCAATATGTGGATGAATGTGGGCGGATTTCATGCAAAGGGAATTTTTGATAAGGTTGTTGAAATTGATACTTGTCACTTACAAGCAGAGCCATCCAATGCAATTAGACAGTTCATTGTTGAATACGGGAGAAAAAATGAGTTGAGCTTCTATGATATTCGGATGCACCAAGGCTTTCTTAGAAATGTAATGGTGCGTATAGCAACAACGGGTGAAGTAATGGTGAATGTTATTTTGGGTTATGAAGATCCTACATTGCGCGAGCCTCTTTTAGCTGCACTGATGCAAGCTTTTCCTCAAATTACTACCCTGCTTTATACTATTAATACCAAATTCAACGATAGTATTTTTGATCTTCATCCAATGGTGTTTCATGGCCATGGATTTATTTTAGAAAACTTGGAGGATTTTCAGTTTAAAATCAGTCCAAAATCTTTTTTCCAAACCAATACACGCCAGGGTGAGCAACTGTACCGTGTAACCAGAGACTTTGCTGAATTAAACGGAAGCCAACATTTATATGATTTGTATTGCGGTACAGGAAGTATAGGTATTTTCTGTAGCAAGCAAGTGAAATCGCTCGTGGGTGTTGAACTCATTGAGCAAGCTATTGAAGATGCAAAAGAAAATGCACGCATCAATAAAATTGAAGCGGCACACTTTACAGCTGGTGATGTAATTCAGGTGTGCAATGATGCTTTCTTTGAAGTACATGGCCGTCCAGATGTGGTCATTACCGATCCGCCCCGTGCCGGCATGCATGAGAAGCTGGTACAAAAACTGTTGGATATTGCAGCTCCATTGGTAGTTTATGTAAGTTGTAATCCAGCCACCCAAGCGCGTGATTTACAGGCATTGGGTGAAAAATATTCTGTTGAAAAAATTCAACCTGTAGATATGTTTCCGCAAACCCATCATATTGAGAATGTGGTGCAACTGAAACTAAAAATAGGATAAATTGTTACACAAATTATTGAACAAACACTATGACTGAATTCAGGCCTAGCCGATTTGAAATACTTCCCGTGATCATCAAAAATCTGGTGATTATTAACGGACTTTTTTTTCTTGCACAAAACTCTTTGTCGCAAACTGGCTCAATGTTTTCTTTAGAAGATCATTTCGCACTCCATGCATGGCAAAGTTCACTTTTTAAGCCGTGGCAATTGCTTACCCATATGTTTATGCATGGCAGCTTTTGGCATTTGTTCGGAAATATGTTCGCTCTTTGGATGTTTGGTTCTGTACTCGAAAACCTTTGGGGTTCAAAACGATTTCTTACTTTTTATATAATATGTGGATTGGGAGCTGCGTTAATTCACCTCTTATTTCTTAACTATGAAATAAGCGGATTGATGCGCGATTATAATGCACTCGTTAATCAACATGCACAGGGCGAAATATCAATAGGGGAATTCAACAGAGTTACATCTTACTACAATTTGAAATTAAACACCGCTACCCTCGGTGCCAGTGGTGCAGTATTTGGTGTGTTAGCTGCCTTTGTATATTTATTCCCCAATACCTATATCTACCTCTATTTCTTGGTGCCAATTAAAGCCAAATGGTTGGGATTGGGCTATTTTGCTTTTGAAGTGTTTTATGCACTTAAAAACTCAGCTGGCGACAATGTTGCTCGATGGGCGCACATAGGAGGTGCTATTGTTGGGTTAATTTTAGTACTAACTTGGAACAAAACCAATAGAAAATCGTTCTTTTAATTATACACGGTAATATGCAACGCTTTTCAACAGGTAGAAAAACATTATTAGGGCAAGATAACAATACGCTAATTTTACTTTTAGCAGTGAATGCACTGGTGTTTGTGCTGATCAATTTTCTGAAAATTGTTTACTTCCTCAGCGATATTCCAATTGAGTTCTTTTATCGTCAAATATTACAATGGTTTAGTTTAACAGCAGATACAGAACAACTCGTTTTTAGGCCCTGGACAGTATTTTCATATATGTTCACCCACGAAAGAGTTTGGTCGCTCATCGGCACTTTGCTTTGGTTATGGGGTTTTGGATTCATTTTACAAGACCTCACCGGAAATCAAAAATTGATTCCCATTTATTTATATGCAGGTCTAGCTGGTGCTTTATTTTTTGTGGGCAGTACTCAGTTGGTTCCAGCCTTGTATCGAAATTTGGGGAGTACCCCGCCCATGTTGGGTGCTGGTGCTGCTGTAATGGGCGTTGCTGTTGCTACAACAGCGCTTGCACCAACGTATAGAATTTTTCCTTTAATCAATGGAGGGATACCACTGTGGGTGTTAACAGCCATTTTTGTTGCTTTTGATTTTGCAACAGTTGCAAGCGATCATGGAGGTGTTGCAATGGCGCATTTGGCAGGAGGAATGGTAGGGTATTGGTACATCTGGCAAATGAGAAAAGGTTGGGATCCCGGAGCATGGATGACAGATTTTGTAAATTATGTTGACGATTTGTGTAATCCTGAAAAAAAACATAAAGGAAAAAAGCAACAATCAAGACAGTATTACCAATCTTCTACAAGTCCGTTTACTAAAAAGTCGCGTTTCTCACAAGAAAAATTAGATGCTATTTTAGATAAGATCAACCAACAGGGTTACCACATGTTAACCGATGAGGAAAAAACATACCTCAAGGAAGCCAGTCAGGAAAACAATGCAGAATAACTGAAGAACGGTTAACTTTATGCCATAGCGAGCTATAGCTTGGTCTTGTTGAACATGGCAAAAACCCTTATCAGAAGAATTACTAAGTCGTTTTTTGTTGGCCTCACTCTTTTATTGGTGTTGGCTTTTTTGCTTGCTTGTTTAGGCGGTTCTATTCACCCCTCAAGTGCTTGGTTAATGGGCTTTTTGGTACTAGCTCAGCCCTATTTAGCTGTTCTATTAATCATTAGCCTAATTTTTTGGTTAATTACAAGACCAATTATTGCTATTCTTCCATTAGTGGCTATTGTTATTGGATGGACCAACCTCGGTCACCTGTTTGCTGTAAACGGACTATCCAATAAAGTTGCAAAAGCGGATAGTGTAATAAGAGTAGTAACCTGGAATACGCAAAGCTTTAATGGTTTATCAAATCTTCCTGAAGGTAAGAGAAAAGCTGGTGAACAAATTGCGGCCACTTTATTAGAACTTGACGCAGATTTTATTTGTTTACAAGAATTCAACCATGCTTACGACCGGGAGGAAGGTAATCATATCAAGTTTTTTACTAAGCAATATCCTTATTACTTTTTTTCGAAAGATTATTCCCGAAGAAATGGACAGTATGTTTCTGGTTCGATACTTTTTTCAAAACATCGAATTCTACAAACAAAACGTATTCTATATCCCGGCGCAGAAAGTTTAATATGGGCAGATGTTTTGGTTGGGCGCGATACACTGCGCGTTTTTACTACGCACCTTCAGTCTTTTTTATTTAAGCCAGAGGATTATGAGGGAATGGAAAAGATTAAAACAAGAGAAGAGGAAGCCATAACGGCATCAAAACCAATTATTCGGAAAATGAAGGCTGCTTTTCTAAGAAGAGCCGAACAAGCAAAAATGGTTAGAGACGCACTTGATGAATCGCCTTATCCGTATATCATTTGCGGCGACTTCAATGATGTACCCAACTCTTATACCTATAGAACTATTAAAGGCAACGCAAAAGATGCCTTTTTAGAGAAAGGTTTTGGTATTGGAAGAACTTTTATTTCTCTTGCCCCTACTTTACGAATAGACTATATACTTCACCCAACGGTATTTCAAACGGTTCAACATTTTACGGTTGATGAAGACCTAAGTGATCATATTTTACAAGGCGCTGATATTCGACTAAAAAAGTAATATCTTCGCAGCATGAAGAAGCAAACTCGCTTTACTTTTTGTTGTTGTTGCTGATTTTTTTCGGCCTACCCATCCGTTTCTTCATCTCTCAATTTTTCTACATGTCACTTAAAGTATACAATTCACTTACTCGCCAAAAAGAAGTATTTCAATCCATAACCCCAGGCCATGTTGGCCTATATGTATGTGGACCAACAGTAAGTGGAGAAAGTCATTTGGGACACGCTCGTCCGTATATCACATTCGATGTATTGTATAGGTATCTCAACCATTTAGGTTATCAGGTACGCTATGTTCGTAATATAACCGATGCAGGACATTTTGAAGAAGAAGGCAGAGCTGCCGAAGACAAAGTAAGTAGCAAAGCTATTTTGGAAAAATTAGAACCAATGGAATTGGTGCAGAAATACACCAATCGTTTTCATTGGGCAATGCTACAGTTCAACAATATAGAACCAAGTATTGAACCTACAGCAACCGGACATATTGTGGAGCAAATCAATATGATTGAGCAAATTATAGCAGATGGGTATGCCTATGTTGTGAATGGCTCTGTATATTTTGATGTGAATAAATACCACAAAGATTTTGCTGCAAAGGGACAACCCTATGGTATTTTAAGTGGAAGAAATTTAGAGGAGCAGCTCGATACCACACGTGATTTAGAAGGTCAGGATGAGAAGCGCAATAAAGCAGATTTTGCTTTGTGGAAACAAGCACCCCCACAACACATCATGCGTTGGAAAAGCCCGTGGGGAGAGGGTTTTCCAGGATGGCATATTGAGTGTTCGGCAATGGCAACGAAGTATTTGGGAAAACAGTTTGATATACATGGCGGTGGAATGGACTTGCAATTTCCTCACCACGAATGCGAAATTGCGCAAAGTACTGTTTGCAATCATGCAATGCCTGCTCGTTATTGGATGCACAACAATATGATTACCATCAATGGTAAGAAAATGGGCAAGAGCTATAATAATGTCATTAAGTTGAGTGAATTATTTTCAGGCAATCACCCATTGTTGACTCAGCCTTTTCATCCAATGACAATTCGCTTTTTCATTCTGCAGTCACACTATCGCTCTACACTTGATTTTAGCAATGAAGCATTACAGGGAAGTGAGCGTGCGTTTAAGCGTTTGTGGGAAGCATATCAGCAAATTCCACAAATTCAAATTGTAACAAATACCGCTGCACAACCTGAATTAGATGCACAATGTAAGCAGCTAGCAGAAGTAATGGATGAGTATATGAATGATGACTTGAATACTGCCAAAGTCATAGCTAATATGTTTGAGTTGGTGCCAATCATCAATGGTTTGCGTAATAAGCAATTACCATTAGATGCTATTTCTGCTCAAACTTGGAATATTGTAACGAGTCAACTTAAGAAGTTTATAGAAGATATTTTTGGTTTGAAGTGGGAACAAGCGGGTGGCGATAAAATAGAGGGGGTATTACAATTGTTGGTTCAGATTCGTCAATCTGCCAAGCAGAAGAAAGACTTCCAAACCAGCGACACCATAAGGAAAGAGTTAGCTGCATTGGGGATTCAGCTTAAAGATGAAAAAGATGGTACTACATCTTGGAGTATGGACTAAATTAGTATGATATAGTTTTAGACCTAACTATTTGGCTTACCATTAAGTATGTGGTAAGCCATTTTTTTAATGCTTTGCAAGTAGTTGCAGTTCAATTACATGCAATAATTAGACCTGTTCAGTTGCTTTTTTTTATTAAAAAAGCTACCTTCGAAAAACTGCTAATTCGCTGACAATGAAACAGATAATACAACTTCCACTCTTTCAGCACTTTAGGTATTTGGTGATTGCATATGTTTTAGTCTTTGTGTTGTTTTCCTTAAAAATTGTGTTATTTGAAATGCCGGCTGATAGTTATGTGTGTTTTCGTCAGTCCTTTTTTCATTTAATTGAATACAAAAACCTTTATCTACTATATCCCAATGAGTATAAAACCGATTACAATTATGGGCCACTCTTTGCTAGCCTAATGTTTTTTTGGGCTTACTTACCAGATGAAATAGGAATATTTTTATGGAATGGTGTGCATTTATCGGCTTATTTATGCGCTATATTTTTATTGCCATTTGAGCAAAAAGCAAAAGTTTTTATAGGCTGGTTTTGTTTGCAAGAGTACATTACCTCTATGCAGAATGTGCAAACAAACCCAACAATAGCGGCACTCATTTTATTAACAGCTATATATCAATGTAAAGAAAGGCCTCTATTATCATCTTTATTCTTAGTCTTTGGTATATACTTTAAAGTGTATGTAGTAACAGCTGGCATTTGGTGGATTATTGGCAAACATAAAGTTCGGTTCTTATTATTTGGGCTTGTGTGGGCATTGTTATTCTTTTTAATTCCCTTGGTATGGGTTGATATAGAGCAGTTGCTTTTTCTATATCAACAATGGTGGCAAAAAATGCAGCAGCATAGTCAAAGAAGCAGCTTAAGCATAATTGGATTATTACAAATTCTAGTACCCTCTATTCAACAAGTGTACATAATGCTATTCGGACTTATTGTAACTCTTGGCTTACTATTAAAACATGACATCTATAAGACCGGCAAACAACAGTGGCTTTTTTTAGCACACTTGTTGTTGTTTACCATTTTGTTTAATCCAGCAAGTGAGTCGCCTACTTATTTGATTGCTGTAACAGGAGTAGCAATGTGGTGGTGGTTTTCTGATAGAACTAAATTAGATCTGCTATTATTGATTTGTGTTTTGCTTGGTACTTCATTTATCACAACCGACTTGGTACCAGCAGTTTGGCGAAGTAACTATGTTTATCCCTATCATTTGAAGGCTATACCTTGTGTGATGGTATGGATAAAACTTAGCTATGATTTGTATCTTCCCTCATCCTCTAGACAGTCTTTAGCATGAAATCACAGCTAGCTATTGTTATACCTGCATATAATGAAGCATCAAATGTGCAACCACTGTATGCACGCATTACTGAGGTTATGCAACAGGTTCAATACACTTACATCATTCTTTTTGTGAATGATGGCAGTAGTGATCATACGCTTCACGAATTAAAATCAATTAGGGAAAAAGACAACTGATTACATTATATTTCTCTTTCAAGAAACTTTGGTCATCAATCGGCCTTAAAAGCAGGGTTAGATTCTGTTGAAGCAGACATTTATATTAGCTTAGATGCCGACCTACAACATCCACCAGAACTAATTCCTCAACTATTGCAAGGGTGGGAAGAGGGATACGATGTGGTTTATACTGTTCGGGAAGACCCTCCCAACTTATCGAAGTTTAAAAAAAAGACATCCGCTTTTTTTTACAATATCATGAATAGTTTAAGTGATATTGAATTAGATCAAGGGTCAGCAGATTTTAGACTTATGAGCTCCAATGTGGTTGCGGCCTTTAGACAATTTAAAGAAAAAGATTTATTTATACGGGGCTTAGTAAAATGGGTAGGTTTTAAGCAAAAATCAATTAGTTATACAGCAGGAGAAAGATACAGCGGTCATTCTAAATATACATTTGAACGAATGGCTCGTTTTGCACTACAAGGAATTACATCATTTAGTACGAAACCACTTTATGTTGCCACTTACCTTGGCTTTACATTTTCAATGTTGAGCGTTCTTTATTTGCCGTATGCGATATATGCATTTTTATTTGGAAAAGTAATTTCAGGTTGGACCTCTTTAATAGTTACTGTAGCTTTTTTTGGAGGATTGCAATTAATGATTCTAGGAATAATTGGCATATACCTTGGAAAACTTTTTATGCAAAGTAAACATCGTCCTTTGTATATCATTCAATCTTCTACACTATCATGAGTAAGCCCTTTTTACTTCTATCATTTGATGTTGAAGAGTTTGATATGCCACTTGAGTATGGCCAAAAAATATCATTTGATGAACAAATAGATATTGGAAAAAAGGGCTTGGATGCATTATCTCATTTCCTCAATAAACCCAAATATAGATCTACTCTTTTTACAACAGCTCAATATGCTATTCATGATGCAGAAAGAATACGGCAGTTAGCTCAATATCACGAAATTGCTTCACATACTTTTTATCATAGTTCATTTGAAGAAGATGATCTATTAAACTCAAGATTGAAGCTTGAAGAAATAAGCAGGCAAGCAGTGGTTGGCTTAAGAATGCCAAGAATGCGAGATGTGTCTACACATGCAGTAAAAAAAGCAGGATATTTATACGATTCTTCAATTAACCCAATTTGGCTACCTGGGCGTTATAATAAACTTAATGTATCGAGAAAAGTTTTTAAAGATGGAGATTTGTACAGACTTCCAGCCGGAACAAGTAGATTTATTCGCATCCCATTTTTTTGGCTGGCATTTAAAAATATGCCATTGACTTTGTTCAGAAAGCTATTATTGGATGCACTAATAAATGATGGTTATTCTTGTCTGTATTTTCACCCCTGGGAGTTTGTTTCACTAGAAAAATATAAAATGCCCTTTTATACAAAAAGGCCAGATGGTCAACAACTTTTGGACAAGCTTATGGAACTTATTTACTCAATTGAAAATGAAGTATCGTTTATATCAATCTCTGAATTTTTAGCTAAATCTGGAATGAAAGAGCAGTAGCTATTTAAATGAAATGTGAGATGACTCTAAAGAAGTAATTGAATCAAGTTGCTATAAAAAATTGGACCCTAAAAATGAATTCCGCAAAACTTATTCATTCAAAGGCAGATTTTAATGAATGGATTTAGTTTCCAATATTTCTCGCAAACTTTCTCCACATAGCCAGGTCCTCACAAGAAATATAATCTTCATCAATGGCTACATAGTAGTTAGGTACTTTTTCTTTGAACCACTTTTCTAAAATAGCTTGCTTTTTTTCTTCTAAAGCGCGTTGCGAAATTCTGTTGTAATCATCTGCTAAATTTTCACGATGCGGCTCGGTTTTTCTTTTTAAGTGAATTATTTGAACAGCCTTCTTACCCATTTCATCTGTAAAGGCAATTGGCTTTGAAAATTCACCTGGCTTCATTTTCTCCAATATCTGAATTTGTTCGCGCGTTAACTGATCTATGGTTAGATAATTGCTTCCATCTCTACCCGATAATGAACCACCAGTAAACTTAGCTTTTTCATCTGTGCTGTATTTGTTTACAGCTTCACCGAAAGTCATGGTACCGGCTATCAACATATTTCTTACTGAATCCAATAACTTGGTTGTTGCTTTCATCTCTTCATCGGTGATAGGTGGAATTTTCAAAATATGACGAACTCCGGCATCGTCTCCATTTCTGGAAATCATTTGAATAATGTGGTAACCAAACTTTGATTTAAAGACAGGCGATATTTGTCCGTCTTTTAATCGAAATGCCGCCGCCATAAAAGCGGGGTCAAAATTTCTTTCATTGCGATTGAGTGCATAATACCCAGCATTCTCTCTTACACCCGGATCCTCAGAATGTAGTTTTGCTAACTGTTCAAAACTCTTTCCAAGCACTTCTACTTGTCTGCGGTAATCGTTCAGTTGTTGAATCACATATTCTTCTACATCTCGGGTTGCTTTGGGATGAATAACGAGCTGACTCATTTCAACCTCCATTTCATAGAAGGGTAGACTGTCTTTTGGAATCTTATTAAAATACTCCTTCACTTCATTAGGAGTAATACGAACATTGCCCACCACTTTGCTGCGCATTTCATCTGCCAGTTCGCGTTCTCTGAAAGGAATTCTAAAGTCTTCTTTGATTTGATAAACTGTTCTTCCAGCAATTTCTTCTAAAATTTCTTTAGATCCATACATCCCAATAAACTGACGAATCTGATTTTCGAGTTTCGCTTCAATGTCTTCCTCACTAATTTTTAAAGAATCTTTTTCAGCTTGTAATACTAGAGCTTTTTGAATTAACTGTCCTTCTAGCACTTCACATTCGGTAGGTGCTGCATCACCAGCATCTGGATAGTTTCTTTTAAAATCTATAATTGCGTTTACGATATCTGAGCGCAATATGATTCTATCGCCTACTTGACCAACAATTTTATCGGCCAATACTTTTTTTACCTGAGTTTTATTTTGGGCTTGGCTAAAAGCTAAAATTCCAGCCCATGAAAACATTACTAAAAACAAAATCTTCTTCATAAATATCTACCTGTTGTTGAACTGCCCTGCAGTTGGGTGTACAAAATTAACTGATTGCCCGCTAGTTTGGGCCTAAAAGGGCGGATTTAACAAAAACAAAGAATTATATAGCCCTATTTTGTTGTTCTGAACCGCAAAACATCGGAAAATGGTCCCAGCTTTCCATTAGGAAAACGGATAGCTACCTTCACTTGGTAGTTTTTGTCGGCTTCCAAGTTGTTCAACTCCATTCCCCCAGAGGTATATGTAAATTCCTTCCAATTCATACCATCAGATGAGTAGGCTACTAAATATGATTCCAATGCATTATTGCTACAGTCGCTGTTCATCATGGTAAATGCTCCCATTGGATTAGAAGAGCGGAAAAAGCTCAATGTGGCTTTATTCTTACCAATATTGGTTGTTCTTAGATTAAAAGGACGTGGACATTCTGTGCTCACCACAATGCTTTCGGTGCTTTCGCTCATCGTTCCATCCTGACAAGCATATTGAACCTTAAACTCATATTTTGTGCAAGGATCTAGCTGTTTAATACCATAAGCAGATGAGGGCAGCATACACCCACCTGGTGCTTTTACGGTAATCCAATTTCCAGAACCCAAAGTTCTGTATTGAATGAAAACAGATTGAATCTCTGGCTGCATTTCTGCTCCAAAGCCTTTTCCAAAATTGGGACATGCGGTCCATTTCAACTCAACACAATAAGCGGCCTTGGTTATACTTACTCTGGGCTGAATACACTTCTTGTTGATTGGGCCTTTTGGTGTATTGGATGAACCTTCAGCTGTTGAACTGCCTTCTTGCTGATTACTAGAATTGCACACAAGATATCTTTCTATTCTTCCATTTGAATATTGAATCCAAATAGTATCACCCGATTTTCTATAACCTACATTTTCATATTGCTGTTTTGGTGCGGTATTCGGTGAACCAGGATTTGACGGAGAAGTCCCAGAAACATAAGCGCTTAGATTAGGTAGTTGAACGCGCACTTGTGTAAGCCGAATGTTTTTAATACTAAACCCAGCGCGATATAAATCTTTTGCCTGTTCTGCAGTTAATCCAGGAAATAATTTGCCCCATGCAGGAGAACCCGCCATGTCATTTGAAAGCACATTTGCATCGGTAACCGTACACACTAACTGATTTTGTGAGTTGTAGATATCATAGGCAATATCAGGACTAGAGAATTTTATTTGTGAAACAACACTAGCCGGTAAAGAGCTAACAGCAATTTTTTGTCCGTTGTAAATCACATAACTACCAAGTTTGAAATTACCTGCTAAATGATTTCTTGTTGGATCACCAAAGAAAGCATCATATATAATTTTGATTTGTGCACTTGCTTCAGCGCCCTGTTGTGCTCCTTCTGGCGGTGTCCAGTTAATACGCTCGCTAGCTTCGCGTTTAAATTTGCTTTGCGCAGTTGCTAAATAAGAATTTCCTATTAAAGTAATTAGAAGAAAGAAGAAGACTTTTTTGTAAAATCTGCGGGTTTGTAAGGGTTTCATGTTTTGAAATTAGTACAAAATCATTTTTGAAGTAGTTCTGCTGCACACAAATACCTCCAATCATATCCATTTGGTGCGTGTGCTTCTGTTGGCTGTACCGGTTCTTCTAAAATAGTTGGTAGAAGAATTCCTTGTTGAACTAGGGAACGCCTGCTTTCCATAACAAGGTCTTGTAAGTTTACCTGATTCATCCAAGTAACTTGTGGTGGCTCAAACCCTATTTTTCCTTTTCTCCAAACAATTTCTTTGGGCAGTTCTTTTTTATACGCTTCACGCAATAACCATTTGGTATATCCCTGGTTGATTTTCTTTTCTGGTTGAAGGGAAAATGCAAATGAAACCAAATGGGGCGACAAATAAGGCAGTCGTAACTCTATTCCGTGTGCCATTGCGTTTCTATCACCAAATCTAAGTAAGACCTGTAATGGACCATCAACTAAGTCGTGGTATAAGCTATCGTCTAATGCTTTAATAACAGGCTGCATCAAAGCATCGTCGTTGTAATAGGCTGCATAAAAGTCAGGATTAAGGTGCGGGTGATTTAACTGTTCTTGAATTGCTTTTTCTTGACGTTTCTTAGCTGCTTTTTCAGGCAGCCATGCGGCCACATAGTGTTTCCAAGTAAATGAATTGATAAAACCGTTTTCTAACAGTTGTTTTTTTTCAGTTTGAAAGCGTTTATAATTGTTTCTAAACAGATACTGTAAATGCCACGAAACATGGGTGGCATATCCACCCCAACATTCATCGGCTCCTTGGCCATCAATTAAAACCCTCACACCTTCTTGTGCAGCTTTTTGAAACAGCAGGTATTGCAACACAACACTGCTACTTTGTAAAGGCATTTCTTGGTGATACAAAACTTTTTGGATGACATCTGCAATATCAATATTGCTATAATCTTCTAAATATTGATTCAGCGAAAGCTTACTTGCAACTGTTGTACTAAAGCTACTCTCATCTATAGAATGACCTGGAAAAATTGCGCTAAATGCTGCTATTTTATCATGAGGCCTACGTTCTCTTGCTTTAGCAGCAAGTATGCTGCTATCAAGTCCACCACTTACAGTAAGTCCCCATTTAACAGAAGTTGGAATTCTTTTTTCAACTGAGTTTTGCAAGAGTTCTTTCAATCTGTTGTTTAAATCCTCTATTGTAGCTTCTGGAGCATTTGAAAACTGAGGTCGCCACCACCTACGCATCTGTAACTTACCTTGTCCAGGTATAATTCTTATATAATGAGCTGGAGGCAGAGATAGAATATCGTTGTAAAAAGTATCTGTTTTTTTTAATCCACTGTACAACTTCCCTAAACTCAAATACCGCAACCACTGTCCACCATCTGCCGACTTTGGTACGCCTGCTTTCCAAAGCGCTTTCATCTCACTTGCAAAGTATAGTTTCCGAAACCTGCCGCGCATCTCCATTTCAACATGATAAAACAATGGTTTTTCACCCCATTTATCGCGACACAGGTAAACAGCGCGTTCCTGTACATTAGCAAATGCAATAGCAAACATTCCTTCAAGTTTATCAAGTGCATCTAAATGCCAGGTTTGAAGAGCAGCAGCCAGCACCTCGGTATCGCTATTGGTTGTAAAGCGACAACCAAGCTCAATCAAATTCTTTCTAAGTTCAGCTGCATTATAGATTGCACCGTTAAAAATTAAATGAATATCGCCATATTGAAAAGGTTGTACCGCCAAATTCGCATCTGGACTTATCATTAAATGATTATGAGCCAGCGCCCATTGTCTACCACTATCCACTATGTACTTGTTTCCATCGGGACCGCGGTGCAACAAAGCCGATTGCATTGCAACAACCTGTTCTTCAAAAAGCAGATCGGCATAGGGCGTAACAACTCCTGAAATTCCACACATGCTTTAATAAGAAATGGGAAGCTGTACTTTTAATGTATCCCATAGTATAACTAGTTGAGATGCTGTTGATTTATTAGCACCAGTAAAAAACATAGTGAAGTTTTCAACCGATTGCTCTTGCACTTCTGGTATTACATCTACTCGTAACAGGTCACGCTTATTGTTGTATAAAAAGCTACCCCAAATAAAATGATCGAGATTCAGTATTAAAGTCCACTTCTTTTCTTGTGGAATGCAAAACAAAGTGTATCGTCCTTTTGGTATTATTTTTCCGTTGATTTTTACCGGTCTAAAAAACTCAACTTCAGTAGCTTCATTTGCGCCCAATCGCCATACCTCATTATACTTAACAATACCACCAAATATAGTTCTACCAGCTTTTTGCGGTCTACCATACAGTATCCTAGCAACTGGATCTCCTTTTACTTGTCCACTTGTTTTTAGTTGCGGATACTCATGTGGCCAATAGCATAAATCCATAGGCGATTTATCAAGTTCGACGGGAGCCTGCTGAGCAAATACATGCACAGAAAGTAGGCCAAAGACTAGAAATAATATACCCTTCATATTCCTAAAAGATGTTTGTTCAAAATTTCAAATTCTATATGCTAATCGATCTAAGCTCTTCTTTTTACATCAACAAAAGTACCCCTATCTAGTTTATTCAACTCCTGTTGAACGTGTGCTTTTACTGCTGGCATGAATTCTTGGTATAATTGCTCGAGTTGACAATACTCCTGTTCAAACAACCAATACACAGGAGTTGCTGCTTCAATATATTTTGCTCGTCTGACCAAGCCTTCAAAGCTTCTTGCAACGCCCCAGTTAAACTGGTAATGATATAACCAGTTTTGTTGCTGCATAAAAGGAAATAGCGTGGCAAACTTTTCGGGAAAAGATGCTGACTGCTTTTCTAATTGCGCATATACATTCGTCGAGAAAGTTTGAAGACTAGGTGCAGTAGGAAAAACTGAAGCATCTTTTGCCAAAAAATGATCATACACAATATCTACAAAAGCACCTGCATATCTTCCTGCCGCTGGTTGCAGCAAGGCGTTTGCAGTTTTAGTTGCCGGATGTGCATCTGTAAACCGATCAATTGAACGATGTAGTTGAATGCCCGCCTGAACACTTGGTTCAAAATTGAATTGTTCTTTCCCTTTCACAAAATCACTGATCATATTACCCATCAGTATTTTTGGATCTTGCAAAGACAAATATGCGTGTGCTAAGTAGTTCATTAGGGGGGTGTTGTTAAATGGAAGTTTTTATTTCCAGCTGCCAGTGTTGTAGAAAAGAAAACTCCATTTATCGGCTTGTTCCTCAATAATTTTTGCCGTTGGCTTACCGGCACCATGTCCAGCAGAAGTTTCAATTCGAATTAACACAGGGTTTTGTCCTTTGTGCTTTTCCTGCAATGTTGCAGCAAATTTAAAACTATGGGCTGGCACAACTCTATCGTCATGATCAGCTGTAGTAATAAGTGTTGCTGGATATGCTACGCCTGCTTTTAAATTGTGTAAAGGTGAATAGCGATAGAGATTATCAAAGCTCTCTTTACTTTGTTCGCTGCTTCCGTATTCAACCACCCAACCCCAACCAACTGTAAACTTGTGGTAGCGCAACATATCTAAAACACCCACAGCAGGAAACGCCACTTTACAGAAGTTGGGCTGCTGTGTCATAACTGCTCCTACCAATAAACCCCCATTACTTCCGCCTTCTATTGCTAAATATTCAGTAGAAGTATAACCCTCCTTCTTTAAAAACTCACCACAAGCAATGAAATCGTCAAACACTTGTTGCTTTTTATCAAGCATACCTGCTTTATGCCAAGCCTCTCCATACTCTCCGCCACCTCTTAAATTGGCCATTGCATAAACACCGCCTTTTTCGAGTAAAATTAAATTCGATGTGCTGAAGCTAGGAGTTAGACTTACATTAAATCCGCCATATCCATATAATAAAGTGGGGGCTTTGCCATCCAACTTCAGCCCTTTTTTGTGTGTGATGAACATTGGAACTTTGGCCCCGTCTGTGCTCGTTACAAAAACTTGTTTGGTTTCATAATCGCCTGGATTGAACTTAACAGCAGCTTGCTGGAAAATTTTTGATTCTCCATTAGCTGGATTGTATTGGTAAATGGTGTTAGGAACAGTAAACGAAGTATAACTATAGAAGAGTACTGCATCATCTTTATTACCATCAAAACCATATGCTGTTCCTAGGCCGGGTAACTTCACTTCAAAATCTAATTTTCCATTAGGTAAGCTATACTGATAAACTTTTGAACAAGCATCTTTCAAATAAGTAAGGAAAAGTTTTCCAGAGGCAATACTGGCTGATTCAAGTTTCTCAGATTTCTCTGCAATGAAATCCTGCATTTTTCCTGTTGATGGATCCACTAGTGAAACTTTATAATTGGGCGCATCTTGGTTGTGATAAACCAATAACTGGTCACCCAAATTGTCGAGCACTGTATAGTTGTTACTAAACCCTTTGAACAGTTTTTTGAAGGCTGCATCCTTTTGCTGAAAATCGCGGTACCAAAGTTCGGTTCCATCTGTTCCTTCTGAGATAGAAAGAATTAAAAATCGCTCATCTTCTGTTACCTGTGCCCAGTAATACCTAAGTGGATTCGCAGGGTCTTGATAGATGAGTTCATCTTTTTCTTGTGGATCACCTAAGCGATGGTAATACACTTTCATTCCTGAGTTTTTAGCCGATAATGCTTTGCCATCGGCTGGAGCATCATAGCGACTGTAATAAAATCCATCTCCTCTCCAAGAGGCACCACTAAACTTCAACCACTTTAATTGGTCGGTCATTTTTTTCTTGGTAGCAACTTCCATCACTTCCATTTCTTGCCAATCACTTCCTGCCCTATTAATGGCTATAGCCATGTATTTTTTATCCTTACTCAATCCAGCTAATCCTGCTGTAACTGTTCCGTCTTTGCTAAGTTGATTAGGGTCTAAAAACACTTCAGACTTCCCTTCTAATCCATCCTGAATATAGTATACAGCTTGATTTTGCAGCCCGTCATTTTTGGTATATAAATATTGGTTGCCACTTAATCGGTATGGAGCGGTATAACGTGTATAGTTGAAAAGCTCACTGTATCTTTTAGCAATTTCTTCTCTAAACGGAATTGCTTTCAAGTACCCAAAAGTTAGCTCATTCTGTTGTTTTACCCAAGCTTCTGTAGCTGCGCTGGTATCATCTTCCAACCAACGATAAGGATCCTTTACAACTGTTCCAAAATAGTTGTCTTCAACTGTGGTGTCTTGTACAGTTTTGGGATAAGAAAGAGTTTGGTTGTGCATTGGCGGCTCATTTTTGCAAGCAAATAAAACAATTGCCATACAAAACAGTAGAGAGAAATTTCGGTTCATATGAAAATGGTTAGACTTTCAAGATACAACTTCTATACGCTTCTTGCATAATATGTGTCTTTCTCTTTAACTTTCGGCATGCCAATTTCACTTAAAAATCTAGCTGGGTGGTTACCGGCAATTCTTCTTTTTGTGGGAGTTTTACTTTGGGAGCCCTTTCCTGAGCAAGTTTCTGCAAACAGGGTATTAGCAATTGGCTTGGCAATGATTTGGTTATGGGTAAGTGAAGTAACACCTATGCCAGTAGTAGCACTGCTTCCTTTAGTTTTATTTCCTCTTTTGAAAATTTGTGGTATTGAAGAAGCAGCAGTTCCTTATGCTAATCCGGTTGTCTTTTTGTTTTTAGGAGGATTTCTCATAGGACTAGCCATTGAAAAGTGGAATCTGCACACAAGAATTGCATTGACAATAGTAAAGTTTACTGGTACTTCTGGCAATAGAATTGTGTTGGGCTTTATTTTGGCTGCGGGGTTGTTGAGCATGTGGCTGAGTAATACAGCCACAACTATTATGATGTATCCAATTGCGCTTAGTGTGATACATGTTATGGAAAAGAGTTATAAAGGTCCGGGTAAACCACATTATCTGGCCATTTGTTTGCTAATGTCGATTGCTTACGCCAGTAACTTCGGGGGAATTGCAACCATTATTGGCACACCACCCAATGTTGCTTTTATTGCTTTTATTGAAAAGAAATATGGATTCACCTATCCATTTTTAGATTGGATGTTGCTGTGTATGCCTATTGCTTTGCTGTTGATGTGGACTCTCTATATAGTGCTAACGAAGGTTTTATATAGAAATGGTATGAAATCACATCCAGAAACAGATGCTTTTATTCAAGAACAAGTGAGGGCATTGGGACCACTTTCGCCCAACGAGCGCAAAGTGTTGTATGTGTTTGTTGGAACTGCGTTTTTATGGATTTTCCGTGATGTGATAAATAATCTACAAACAGTCATTAAGTTAGACGATACGCTTATCGCCATGGCAGGCGGATTAAGTTTGTTTATCATTCCTTCATCAAAAGAAAAAGAACAGCTATTGGTTTGGAAGGATACTGAAAAAATGGCTTGGGGTATTCTGCTTTTGTTTGGAGGAGGGATATCGCTGGCTAATCAATTAGAGAAAGCTGGACTTATTGAAATTGCAGGAAAATGGATGGCTTCATCAGCGGGAGATAATTTGTTCTTGTTGGTATTTTTAATTGCCGTTGCATCTATTTTCATTAGTGAAATCATGAGCAACGTTGCTCAGGTAATTGTTTTTGCCCCAGTTATAGCTGGTATGGCCGATGTAATGCAAATTAATCCACTTTTACTAGGTGTACCGCTCACTTTAGGGGCTAGCTGTGCATCTATGCTTCCTATGGGAACTCCGCCCAACGCCATTGTTTTTGCAAGTGGACGCTTACGCTTATCTGATATGCTGAAGACAGGGCTGGTTATGAACCTCATTGCAATTGTACTCATAACCTTATTTAGTTATTACTTGTTGCCAGTTATCACAAGTTCTTGGCCTTCAACTTAAAAATTTTTACTGAGTAATATTCAAATATTCCTTGCTTGATTTCGGCTTTAGATTCCGTTACTTTGCAGCCTAAAATTGAGCTTTCATGAAATGTGCTGATATTACCCTGTTAAATGAGAAAGAAACCCGCGCGGGCTTTGGAGAAGGTGTGTTTGAGGCGGGACAAGAAAATCCCAATGTGGTTGTACTTACCGCCGATTTAGCAGGGTCATTAAAACTCGGTCCGTTTATTAAAGCATTTCCTGAAAGATTTATCCAGTGTGGTATTGCTGAAGCAAATATGATGGGCATAGCAGCTGGACTAACCATTGGAGGAAAGATTCCTTATACCACAACGTTTGCCAATTTCAGCACCGGAAGGGTATATGATCAAATTCGTCAAAGCATTGCTTACAGCGATAAAAATGTAAAAATCTGTGCATCACATGCTGGTCTTACCTTAGGTGAAGATGGAGCAACCCACCAGATTTTGGAAGACATTGGTCTTATGAAGATGCTGCCAGGCATGACTGTGATAGTTCCATGCGATTTCAACCAAACCAAGGCAGCCACTAAAGCCATTGCTTCTTATGAGGGTCCTGTTTACTTGCGTTTTGGAAGACCTAAGTGGGCTAATTTCACCAAAGAAGATGGATCTGATTTTCAGATTGGTAAAGCGCAAAAACTCAGCGATGGTAAGGATGTGAGCATTTTTGCTTGTGGTCATTTAGTATGGAAGGCAGTTGAAGCGGGAAAAATTCTTGAAGAGAAAGGTTATTCGGTTGAGTTGATCAATATTCATACAATCAAGCCCCTTGATAAGGATGCTGTAATTGCTTCAATTCAAAAAACAGGATGTGCAGTTACTGCTGAAGAGCATAATATTTTAGGTGGACTGGGCGATTCAATTGCACAGGTTGCTGCTACCAATCACCCTATTCCTATTGAATACATTGGAACAAAAGATACGTTTGGTGAAAGTGGAAAGCCAGTAGATCTATTGAAGAAATACGGGTTAGATACGCCAGATATTGTAGCTGCTGCTGAAAAAGCCATAGCCCGTAAAAAAGGATAATTCTTTAAAGAATTTTGCATTTTATCTCCTTCAAAAAAGCAACGTTATTGGTATGAAAATGAATGTTGAAGAGATAGCGTTAAATGGCTATGAGCTCACCGATTGTCTGGATCACGATGCACTTATCCCTTTCTTAAACCAAAAGCTGCAGCTTAAAAAAAGCCTAGCGTATTATGTATACTTGGTTTTTCTGATGTTACCCTTAGCTGCACTTTCTTATACGATCACTTTTTTTGCAGCCAAAGGCGAGCTGGCACTGCATACTACAATCCTCCATGTTGTTCTGGGAATTGTATTTGTGTTGGCTTTTATTCCAATTCATGAATTATTACATTGGGTAGCATATAAACTAGTTGGCGCGCAGAAAGTTTCTTTTCAAGCAAATTTTAAAAAACTATATTTCCTAACCGTTGCAAATAAATTTGTAACGAACTCAAGTGAGTTTAGGCTTGTTGCTACCTTGCCTTTTTTGTCTGCCACTGTTCTTGCAATTTTTGCTATTGCTTTTAGTGGAGTTTATTGGAGTATTACATGGATCGTATTTTTATTGATACATAACTTTTTTTGTGGAGGCGATTTTATCTTGTTGAATTTTATGGAAAATAACAGAAAGCAAGGCATTATTACCTACGACGATACAGAGAAGAAGGTCTCGTATTTTTTTCTGAAGAATCAACAAGCCTATTAATTGGTAGCTGAATTTTTTATTCAGCTTATTATCTCTGGTCAAGCCGTATTTTCGCCAATAAACCCCTCTTTTATGGATGTGATCCTACAAGGCATAAAGCAACTAGGTCAACAATGGAAATCTGAGCAGCCACAGCGCATTGAAAAACTTCCTCAAAGCGGTAGTGATCGAATTTATTTTAGGATGTATTGGACAGATGGTACTACTGCAATTGCTACTTATAACTTACACGTTCGAGAGAATCAAACCTTTATTGCATTTTCATCTCATTTTAAAGAAAGAGATTTGTCGGTCCCGGAGGTATTTGGAATATCTGAAGACGGTTGCCTGTACATACAAGAAGATTTAGGGGCTGATAGTTTATTAGACGTATTAGAAAGAGAAGGACACAATGAACATGTGTACAGTTTATTTCAACAAAGTCTGAGAGAGCTTGCTCGCATTCAAATTATTGGCCACGGGGGGTTCGATTATAACAAATGCCTTACTGCTAAAGAATTTGGGAAGCAGGCCATTATGAGTGATTTGCTTTATTTCAAGTATTATTTCTTAGATGCATTAAGGAAGCCATACGATAAGCAAGCTTTGTTAGATGATTTTGATGCACTAAGTACTTACTTGACAAGAACAGCGTATAAATTTTTTATGTTTCGCGATTTTCAAAGCCGAAACATTATCATTAACAAAGAGCGCGTTCACTTCATAGATTATCAAGGTGGCATGCAGGGAGCTTTACAATATGATGTAGCATCTTTATTGTGGCAAGCAAAAGCAGAGCTTTCTGATGAGTGGAAAGATCAATTATTGGAATACTATCTAGATCAGGTTGACCAACATCTCGGGGAACAAGTTGATAGAAACTTATTCGTTAGTCAATATAATGGCTATGTCCTAATCAGGCTTTTACAAGTTTTGGGTGCTTATGGTTTCAGGGGTTTATTTGAACGAAAGGCGCATTTTTTAAGCAGCATACCATTGGCGTTGAGGAATCTTCGCAGCTTTTTAGCTAGTAGAAGAATTGGAATAGTAACACCTGAGTTTGATCGGGTTTTACAAACAGTCGTTTCCGATGAGATTGTAGAACGCTTCACTCCTCCTCAAGCAACACCAGACACACCCTTGGTGATACAAATCAGCAGCTTTAGTTATAAAAAAGGAATTCCTGCTGATGAAACAGATAACGGCGGAGGCTTTGTGTTCGATATGCGCGGTATTTTGAATCCAGGTCGATTTGAAGAATACAAAAAGCTTTCAGGATTAGATAAACCAGTGCAAGATTTTTTAGAACAAAGAACTCGTATGGGTGACTTCCTCAACAGTGTTTGGGATTTGATTGATATTACGGTTGAAGATTATCTGCGTCGCAATTTCGAGCATTTACAAATCAATTTTGGATGTACAGGCGGACAACATAGAAGCGTATATGCAGCAGAGCAAACTGCAAGACATTTAAGGAATAAGTATAAGGTGAAAGTGGTATTAGAGCATACTAACAGATCTAATTGGCCGCAATAAAAAAGCAGCTCCAATTGGAACTGCTTGTGATATTGTAATCAAATAAAAATTAAGCTTTTGTACTGCTAGTAGTCTTCTTTTTAGAATCTTTCTTGCTGTCTTTCTTGCAGCATGAATCCTTGTCTTTTTTACCGTTTGAAGCTTCTTTCTTACAGCACTCTTTGTCTTTATCGCAAGATTTTTTATCCCCATGAGCGAAAGCTGCACCTGTTACTAACAAAGCAACAACAGCAAGTGAAAGTATTTTTTTCATAATCGATTATTTAGTCAAATGTAATGAATGTGTTGTGAAAAGCTTGTGAAAAATCAAGACCAGGTTGCTAGAACAGTTACTCCCCCTTTTACAACCTGACCCATTTTTACTTCAACTTTAGCGTTGGTAGGAAGCAGCAAATCTACCCTACTTCCAAATTTTATGAAGCCATATTCTTCGGTCTGCTGTACAGATTGTCCTACCTGCAAGTAATTACAAATTCTTTTAGCTAAGGCACCGGCAATTTGTTTGTATAAAACAGTTCCTTTAGGATGTTCAACAACAACACTCCATCGTTCGTTTTCGGTAGAGCTTTTGGGATGCCAAGCAACCAAATATTTTCCTTTGTGGTATTGGTTATACACTACTTTACCGGCAATAGGGTTTCTGTTTACATGCACATTGGCTGGACTCATAAAAACGCTTATTTGAAGGCGTTTTTCTTTGTAATATTCTTCATCAACCACCTCTTCAATCACCACCACTTTACCGTCGGCTGGAGCTACAATTGCATTATCATCTATTGTATGTGTTCTATTAGGAACGCGGAAGAAAGAAACAATGAAAAGAAATAGGAATAATGTAATTGCAAATAAAACTGCGGCTAACCAGGGTAGAGTGCTGCTAATAAATGTAAATGACAGGAGATTAATAATACCAAAAGCCAAAGCGGCAATTCCAATTGAAGTATATCCTTCGCGATGAATGGTCATGAAATTTTTTTGAGTGCCAAAGATACAGTCCTAGATTCAGAAAGAACGTTAATAAGAGATACTGCTTTTAAAGATGTAGAAAAATAGCCATACAAAGGGTACCGCCAACAATAAAGAGTCGAAGCGGTCTAAAAAACCTCCATGTCCTGGTAGTATGCGGCCACTATCTTTAACCTCTGCCATTCTTTTTAGCTTGCTTTCAAGCAAATCACCCAGTGTTCCAATAACACTTCCAATGAAGGCAATTGGTATAACAACAAACCATGGATAGTGTGTAAAATAGGCCAGTAGCGACATCAATCCCATACTACAAACAACACCACCAATGGTACCTTCCCATGTTTTTTTAGGTGATACAGAAGACAGAGGGGTTTTACCAATCAGGGAGCCACTTATATAAGCCATAGTATCGTTGATCCAAATAGATGCCAGCAACATAATTGGCACTGTGGCGTACCCTAAAACATACAAACTGTTTTCCCATTCCATTTCTACTTCATATAAATCAATGAGCATACCAAATGAAAGTGAGATATAGAACAATCCGCCTATAGCCCATTTTAAATGAGGAAAATGAAATCGCTTGCTAAATAAAATTTCAGTAATTGGAAAAACAATCAACATGGTTAGCATCAACCACCATCCAATTTCTTCTACAGAAAAACTCCCTATGGTGAAAGCTTCATCACACATCCACAACATAAATCCCCATCCAGCAAGCATTAAAAGCCAACGCTGAAAATGATCGAGCTGGCGGTAAGTTGGATGAATTTTTTCCATCAGCCTATGCCATTCAAACCATGCACCAAAATGAACAATTGAAAACAAAAACAGATAGCTCCAGTTATTCCATAATAAGCCACCCAGCATAACCACTACAAAGACCAATGCACTGAGGGCGCGCGTTTTAAAGGTGGCTGCATGAAGGGCCATAATGGGTTGAAATTGTTATTAGAATAAAGGTACTACTTGACTTTCACTTGTTCATGGGAATCACAAAAAATAACCTCCCAATCTTCAGTAAGTGCAAGCAAATGCGCCGACTTGTTTTCTTGAATAAATCCGAAATCAGTATCTAGTTTCAAAAGTTGTGCTGGGCCAGCAGAACACATCCATAAAGCATCTTCTTCTGAAATATCTGCAAGATTTTGTAAATTCTTGCAGGCTTGTAACATAGTTAATGCAGATCCACTCAATATACCATTGCTGGTATAATGGTCTCCTGAGAGCGTATGCTGATAGGGCCCGGTGCTGGTTTCGGTAACTGCATCTGTTATAGCAAACAATCTTCTACCCAAAAGTTTGTAAGCTATCTGTATCATTTGAGGGTGTACATGAATGCCGTCTGGAATAATTGAACATGTTACGTTTGTGCTAGAAAGTGCTGCAATTGCTAAACCGGGATTTCTATGGTCGCAGCCCGACATAGCATTGAATAAATGCGTAACCGCTGGAATGCCTAATGCAAAACCTTTTTGCGACTCTTGCAAAGTTGCGTTGCTGTGTCCTGCTGATATTATTATACTATAAGACTGAATAAGTGCAATAATTTCTGGACTTGTAATTTCTGGTGCAAGCGTAATCATTTTAATGACACCTGACCCATATTCAAGCAAGTCTTTTACTTCATTGATATCTGGGGGGTGAACCCATTCTTCAACATGCGCTCCTCTTTTTACAGGATGCATCCATGGACCTTCAACATGTAAACCCAAGCAGCCTTGATGCCCCTGCTCCCAATAATTTCGAACAGCATCAATACAAGCATGAATAACGGGTGTTGGATGTGTGGCTACTGTTGGTAAGAAAGCAGCTGCACCGCCCTTTTTTGAATAATCTCGAATTGCCTGAATTGTAGTTATGTCTGGAAATACCGAAAGCAACCGACCATGCGTACCATAAATTTGTGCGTCTACAAAAGCTGGGACCAATAACGGAACTACTGGCCCATCTTTAGCTGTTGTTGGGCGAATTGCGGCGATTGTTCCATCAACCACTTCAACCGTATGGTTCATCAACCATTGGTTGCCGTCAAAAATTCTTTGGGCTGCAATGGTTGTCATGCTGAAAAATTTAGCAGCCGAAATGCATCTGCATCTTTCAAAAAAGGAAGCTTTTGTCTGGTTTCTTGTAACAGGATTTCATCTAAATGATGACTATACATAATAGGTGTTTGGCTGTGTTCAAAAAGAATTTGTCCCATAGGGTCTATAATCCTGCTATCGCCACTGTGTGCAATTCCGTTTCCATCTTCACCCACACGATTTACACCTACTACATAACATTGGTTTTCTATAGCCCTGGCTTGTAACAATGTTTTCCAGGCAAGGCTTCTTCTTTCGGGCCAGTTGGCAACATATAGAATAACATCATATTCAGGCTCATCACCAGCTGATTGTCTTGCCCAAACCGGGAAGCGCAAATCATAGCAAACCTGTAATAAAATTTTCCATCCTTTTACCGAAACAACCACTCTTTTTTCGCCTGCTGTATAATGCTTATCCTCTTCAGCATAAGCAAATAAATGTCGTTTATCGTAGTGATAGTATACTCCATTGGGCTGCATCCATATAAAGCGGTTAAAAAAAAGATCTCCCTCAGCAATCATGACACTACCAGCTAGAATAATTCTTTTCTTCTGCGACATGGTTCGCATCCATGCAACAGTTGGCCCATCCATAGTTTCTGCAAATTGTTGCGGTTGCATACTAAATCCGGTACTAAACATTTCTGGAAGCACAACAACTTCGGCCCCATGAGGCAATTTTTCAAGTTGTTTATTGAAGTGGTTCAGATTAGCTAAAGGGCTTTCCCAATGAAGTGCAGACTGAAGTAGAGTAATATGCAGCGGTGATGTTATCATAAGGTGAAGTTACCATCGATAAGCCAATTGCAAACTTCCATATCTGTGAGGTCGTGCCTGTACAGTTGTTGCTCTTGCCATATACACAGCCTCAAAGCGAACTTGCCAGCGCTTTTTAGCATAGGCCAATCCCCATGCTTGCCGAAACCAAACTGGTACTGGGTTGCGGGTAATACCGCTTGAAGGGCGATTTATCCAACTACCCTGAATGGTTGCATCATAGCCTTGAATTGTGAAGTAGGGATGATAATAGATATACCACTCCTTCTCAAGGTTATTATTTCCCAAGGTTCTTGCACCAAAAAGTGATGAGCGGGCAAGTTGATTTGTTTTACCCATCAAAAAATAGGATCCTAGCTTTGCGTTGATATAGGCAGTACCAATGCTCAAGTCGGTATGTGGGATGATTTTTGCGAATGATTTTTCTGCTTTTGTTCCAAATAGGTTTTGCGCCCAACCGCCTGAAAAATTCACAGAAAGCATATTTGGAATTTGGTATTCCCAACCAGGGAAATCTCCCAAGCGAACAATACGATGCAACATGAGTTGCACATCCTCTGCTAATGAGGCTTTACCAATAACGCCCACTTGTGCTTGCCAGTACAACAAACGCTCATTTGATAAAAACTTATGTTTAGCATACCATGCGTACAAATGACCAGCATAGGGACGGTCGACCAGCGTACTGTCTGTAAACGCCCTTCTGTTGGGCGTAAACATTTCGTGTCCAAGCCCATAGCTCACCAATGAAGATCTGTCTTTTTTTGATGGACTTCTCCATCCTATAATTAATCCATTTGTATAATAACGGTCGCTGTTCCGTAACAAATAGGAGTCATTTTCTGTGGTAAGAAACAGTTCACCTTTTTGTCCCCGCACTTCTATTGATGCTGTTATACCAATTAGTAGCGCTACAATTCCCAATCTTTTCATGCTTTTTTTACAAGGGTTTCCAATTGAGCGTAAATGTATTCTTTTTCAAATCCTTTACTGAATAGGTATTGGTAAAGTGCTGCCTTTTTTTCCAGAATTGATTTCTTGTTCAGACTCTGCCATTTTTTTTCAGCCAGCTTCTGAACAGTATGCACATAGTCTTCTTCTGGTATAGAAGCAAGTGCTTTTTTCAAACAATATGCACTTACTTTTTTCTGCATAAGGCCCTCTCTAATTTTCATGCGCCCCCATTGTTTCATTCTAAACTTACCCCCCGCATAAGCCATAGCAAAACGCTCTTCATTTAAATAGTCAGATTCAATGAGTTCTGCTAATATTTTTTCTACAGACTCTTTAAAAAGCCCCATACTATACAACTTCTCTTTCACTTCATAATGCGATCTTTCTTGGTAAGCACAATGTCGTTGAATCTTTACAAGCGCCTCATTTTCACTGAAATTTTTCAAATTTTGAGCTAATTTTAAGGTTTGAGTGAACAAATCCGCCCCAAATAAACTTAATTTTGAAAACAACCACAACCGATGCCACCAATTTTTGATGTAAACGAAAAAACCCTTGAGAAGCTTGCACAACACAGTGTGCTCTTAATTGACGATGACAAGATTTATCAGTTCACCGCCAGGAAAATACTTGAATCTACTGGCTTAACAAAGCGTATTTTATCTTTTTATAATGGAGAAGAGGCAATTAACTACCTCAAAAATGAGGCTATGTCCGATGAGTCTACTCCAGATGTTATTTTTTTAGATATTAACATGCCCATCATGAATGGATGGGAGTTTTTGGAAGAATATAAAAAACTCAAAGGAACCTTTCCAAAGCCTATTGTTGTGTATATGGTTAGTTCTTCAGTAGATGATAGTGATATTCAGCGATCAAAAGAGTATGAAAGCGTTTCCGATTATATCATTAAACCCATCCCACGCGAAAAATACGAGCAACTAATCACAAGTCTTAGAGACGCTACCCAGTAAGGTTTTCCCCACTCTGTAAACCTACTGCCGCTTTATTGGAACGGCTATTTGTCACTTCACTAGTTTTGCATTAGGTTTGTTGCACAGATAAAACCTTAGGAATGAAGTTTATAGTATCCTCAAACTCTTTGTTGAAGCACCTCCAATTGATTAATGGAGTTATTAATGCTAATACTGTCTTGCCTATTTTGGAAGACTTCTTGTTCGAAATTCAAGATAAAAAATTGCATGTGGTTGCAAGCGACTTAGAAACATTGATGCGCGTGCAAATGGACGTTGAAAGTAAGGCAAACGGGAAGGTTTGTATTCCAGCTAAAATTTTAATGGATACACTTAAAAATATTGCCGATCAACCTCTAACATTCAACATTGACAAAAACTTCCAAGTTGAAATTACCAGCGATAGTGGTAAATATAAAATGATGGGCGAAAACCCTGATAATTTCCCAAAAGCAGCGCCAGCCGATGATGCAAAGAGCTTTACCATGACAAGTGGCGGATTGGTTACAGCGATTAATAAAACATTGTTTGCTGTTAGTAACGATGATCTTCGTCCGGCTATGACCGGTGTGTATTTTGAGCTACTTAAAGACGGTGTTCAGTTTGTTGCAACCGATGCACACCGATTGGTAAAATATAAAAGAACAGATGTAGAGGTAAGTCATGCAGATTCTTTTATTGTGCCTAAAAAATCATTGAATTTACTGCGTAATGCTTTGCCAGATAATGATGAGACAATTACTGTAAGTTATAATTCAAATCATTTATTCGTTCAGCAGGGTGAAACAGAAATGATTTGCCGTTTAATTGAAGCTCGTTTCCCTGATTATAAAGTGGTTATTCCAGCCGACAACCCTTACAAAATGGTGGTAAACAGAGCCGACTTTCAAAGCGCTCTAAGGCGAGTAAGCGTATTTAGTAATAAAAGCACCAATCAAGTTGCTCTTCAAATTAATGGAAATGAACTTAAAATGACTGCCCAAGATATTGATTTCAGCAATGAAGGTAATGAGCGTATGAATTGTGAGTTTGATGGGGGCGATTTACAAATTGCTTTCAACGCGCGCTTCTTAGTAGAAATGCTGAATGCAGCTGAAACAGATGAAGTAGTCATGAAACTTTCTGCACCTAACAAAGCGGGTATTATCCACCCTTCCGAGACCGCTGAAAATGAGGAGTTGCTTATGTTAGTCATGCCGCTCATGTTGAATAATTAATACATTAATTTTATTGCTTTTAAACTGCTTCAGCTAATCATGCTGGAGCAGTTTTGTTTTGTGTGGTAAATCTAAAGAGTTTGATTTTTTAACATTCAAACGACCGCTTACAGTATTCAATTCACTTATTTTGCAATTCCCCTTTAAAAACAGTAGGATGCATAGATTTAGCAGGACGTCTATATTTTTTTCTTATTTGCTTGTCTTTTGTTTCATGGCAGTTCAAGCTTTTGCACAAACAGTGGATAGCCTCGACAAAAAAGATATTGACAGCTTACAGATAGTAAAAATGGAGTCGAAAAGACCGTTAAAACTTTTGCATGCAGAGCCATTATACATTGATTTAATTCGCGATTTAGGCGCTAGAAAAGGAGAGAAAGAGTGGAATATAGGAGCTGGCATTCAAGATAATATTGAGTTTGATACCTATCAAGCATTAATTGAATATGAGTGGGCACCTATTAACAGACTTGGTTTGGAGGTAGAACTGCCTTTTACAATGAATGCATTCTCTACAAGAACGGCACCTACTACCAGCAGGTTGAACAGCCTAAAATTAGCTGCACAATATACTTTCTTGGTAAGTGATGTTGCAAAAACATCTCTTGCTATTGGTTATTTACATGAGTTTGAATTACCCGAGTTTAGAGATTATGGCAAAACTCGTATGCTACAAGGCCATCTTTTTAGTCCATTTTTTATAGCTGCAAAAAGATGGGATACACATCTTCATACCTTAATTTATACTGGTCCAATTATTGAAAGAAACTTAGTCAGTCGAACATCACACGTTGGCTATCAATTTCATTTCAACTTTCATTATATGATTCCTGGTACAAGAAACTTTATAGGTATAGAATGGAATAATATTCGCGACAAACAAATGTCGAGTAGCGTTATTAGACCTCAAATGCGTGTTTCGGTTACAGATCATATGTTGGTTGGTATTGTAACAGGTATTCCTACTCGACGACAAAACGAAAGATTTAGTTCTTTCTTGCGGCTTATTTACGAGCCGCCACACAAAAAAGCAGTTGCTAAGCAGGTAAAATCTTAGTAGGTCCTGAACAAGAAAAGCAAACTGTTGTCTTAATTTGTACTTTAGACAGCACTTAAAGCTTGCTATATGGACCAACTCATTGCTTATTTTTCGAACCTCGAACAAAGGCCTCTAGAACGACTGGCTATTTTAGTGGGAGGACTTTTGTTTTTCTGGATACTAGAGGGGAGTATTCCTCTGTTTGCACTTCGCTATAAGAAAACGAAGCTAAAACATGCAATGGTGAATATGGGGTTTACTGTTATTCATCTCATCATTCACACATTCTTAGCATTGGTTATCATTTTTTTAAGCGATTGGTGTAAGTCCAACGCCTTTGGAATTGTGTATTGGATAAATGCGGGAATTGGATTAACTATACTCATTAGTTTTCTAGCTTTAGATTTTTTTGGCGGCTGGTTAGTTCATATGACAGAGCATAAAGTGCCTTTACTTTGGCGATTTCATGTAGTGCACCATGCCGATAATAAAGTAGATGTTACAACCGGTTTAAGGCATCATCCAGTTGAAAGTGTTCTTCGTGGAATATTCTTCTTCATGGCAATTGTGGTGAGCGGTGCACCTATGTATGCAGTTATGATATTTCAAACAATTGTAATTATTGCCACTGCATTTACCCATGCAAATATTAGTTTGCCAAAAGCTGTTGACAATACATTAAGTTGGATACTGGTATCACCCAATATGCATAAGGTTCACCATCATTGGAAGCAGCCGTATACTGATAGTAATTATGGAGCAGTATTAAGTATTTGGGATAGGATGCTGGGAACGTTTATGAAGCTTGATACTAAAGAAATTAAGTATGGTTTAGATCGCTATTACCCCAATGAGAAAGATGAAGATTTTCTCGAGCTCATGAAAAGACCTTTTGGTAAGATAGAGTAACATTGCAACATGAAAACTGCTGCTTTTATACCAGCCCGATATGCTGCAACTCGATTTCCAGCAAAACTCATGCAATTATTGGGTAATGAACCTGTAATTGTGCATACTTGGAAAAACACCTTAGCAACAGGCTTATTTGATGAAGTTTATGTAGTAACAGATAGCGATATCATTTACAAGACTATTGAAGATGCTGGCGGAAAAGCCATCATGAGTAAAAAACCACATGAAAGTGGCAGCGACCGTATTGCTGAAGCTGTAAAAGATGTAGATGTTGATATTGTGGTGAATGTACAAGGCGATGAACCCTTTGTAAAAAGAGCACCACTAGAAGCCCTCCTTCATGTTTTTGATGGTGAAGCAGGGAAACAAGTACAGGTAGCTAGCTTAATGCAAGAGTTAACTGATACTTCGCTAATTCAAGACCCTAATTATGTGAAGGTGGCCGTTGACTTACACTTCAATGCGTTGTTTTTTAGTCGAAGTGTGGTTCCTTACCCAAGAGATCCCGCTGCAATAAAAGCTTATTATGAACATATTGGTGTATATGCTTTTAAAAAGCAAGCACTGCTCGACTTTACATCCTGGCCCATGACACCTTTAGAAGCAGCAGAAAAAATTGAGTGTTTGCGTTATCTTGAACATGGAGTACCCATAAAAATGGTAGCTACTAGTTATATGGGGGTGGAAATAGATACTCCTGAAGATTTAGTTAAAGCCGCAAAACTTTTATAGAGAATGGAGTTGACTATCAAACGATCTAATTCTTGGTTTTTAAAATTTGCAAGTTTTCAGGTTTATTTGAATGATGAACTCATCGGTGAAATCAAATCAGGTAAAACTTTTCAACTGTCAGCCGAAATTGGAGACACTTTGCATATTTATCAGTCTGGTTCAAAACATGGCACAAAAGCCTGGGTGATAGATGCGCAAACGCCTTATGTACTTGAAGTGCATCCAAATGCTACCTATCAAATACTAAGCATTTTGGTTGGTCCATCGCTCATTTTACCAATGGTTTTGAAACCATGGATTGGATTATATTGGTCAAGCGGAATTGCGTTTGGTGTTATTCTAACTTTAGCTATAGTTCTAATCAAAGGCAAATACAATTGGCTGCTCTTAAAAACGAATCAGCACTAGTTTAAAAACGGGTTATGCTCTTTTTCGTATCCAATTTTTGTAGGAATGCCATGACCGCTGTAAACCACCACATCATCTGGTAATGTGAACAGCTGCTCTCTAATGCTGTTTAATAGTGTTGTATGATTTCCACCAGGCAAATCTGTTCTGCCAATACTTTCTCTAAACAACACATCTCCTCCAAGTAAGATTTTTTGCTTGCTATGATAAAAGCAAATGCTGCCAGGAGAATGTCCGGGTGCCCACAAGATGTCTAGTTTTTCATCTCCCAACATTAGTTCTTCGCCTTCGCGAATAAAATGAAGGGGGCCACTGTAGTTTTCAAATGGCATTCCCCAAGCTTGTCCACTCTGGGGCGCAAATGCTAGAACCTTCTCTTCCAGCGGATGAATGTGCAGTTCCAATCCATAGGTATCGTATACCCATTTATTGCCAAAAACATGATCTAAATGACAGTGTGTATTCAAAAGCATAATAGGTGTAAGCTTTTTATCACTCAGAAAATCCTGTAGTTGCTTTTGCTCATGAGGGAAGTAGCAACCAGGATCAATAATCATGGCTTCTCCTGAGTCGTTGAACAAAACATATGTATTTTCTTGTATAGGGCTGAAGACAAAGCATTTTACATGTAGCATAATTGTAATTTTAACCTAGTATTTCAATTGAAATGGAGTACTTTTAAAACGCTAAAGTTCGGATATGCAGATGAATCGTGTATACAAGTGGATGATTTTTGTTGTTTGTTGTTTTCCATTGTGGGCCTTATCGCAAGTCAACACAGTGGAGTTTGGAAAGAACCGATTACAATACAAGAAGTTTCAATGGAAGTTTTATCAATCTCCCAACTTCAATGTGTACATCACACAAAATGGAACCGAACTGGGAAAATATGCTTTACAAGTTGCTGAAGAAGAACTAAGAGACCTTGAAAATTTTATTGAGTTCTCTTTACAGCGAAGGGCTAATTTGGTAATCTATAACAATTACGATGATTACAAAGCCAGTAATATTGGTACTGGGTTGGATTGGCAGAATTCTGGTGGACTTACTAAACTAGTCAACAATAAAATTCCATTGTATTTTGATGGGAACCACAACAACCTGCGAATTAAAATACGAGAAGGAATAGCAAAGGTTTTAACTGATAACTTGTTGTTTGGTGATGATATTGGAGAATTTGCAAGTAACCAAGCATTGCTTGATTTGCCTAAGTGGCTGGTTGATGGGTATGTTTCTTACGCCGCACAGTCATGGAGTACCGAAAAAGATGATGCGCTGAAAAGCGCAATTTTGGGTGGAGGATACAATAATTTTTATCAGTTTGCTTTTCAACAACCCTTGTTAGCGGGTCATGGATTTTGGCACTTTATGGCCGAGAAGTACAAAAAAGAAAGCGTAACCTACTTTTTATACTTGGCAAGAATCTACAAAAATTTGAACCAAGCTTCATTACGCATTTGTAAGAAAAAATTCAAAGATGTGCTCGAGGAGTTTATGGAATATCAGCTTACAAAATATGCCAACGATATTCGTCAGAGAAGAAATGCTCCCAAAGGACAGCTAGCAGTAACTGAAGAAGTTGATAAAAAAGATTTTTTCCGTTTTCAGGTGAATCCTAATCCGCGTAATAATTCCTATTCAGTTGTTGAATTCAAGGATGGAATCTACAAAGTGAAGCTGGTTGAGAATTTTTATGATGAACGCATTCTATTCAAGAGCGGTGCGTTAACCCGTCAAGGTGATGTGAATCCAAATTCACCTGTAATGGCATGGGACGGTAAGGGTACAAGACTCGCTGTTATCTATACGGAACAAGGTAAGACGAAGATGTTTGTGTGGGATGTAATTGCTCGCTATAAGAGGAACAAACAAACATTAGATCAATTTGATCAGGTGATTGATGCATCGTATATGCTCGATGCCAATACACTGGTGCTAAGTGCTGTAAAAAATGGGCACACAGATATTTTTACTTACAAAATTGAAGAGCAGAAAGTAGAACAAATTACAAATGATGTGTACGATGATTTGGATCCAACATTTGTAAGCTTTCCCAATCGTTCTGGAATCATCTTTAGCTCAAATAGACCTAGTCCAGATGCCCCCAATAAAGACACTGTTTTACCAAGTAGGTATAATTACAATGTATTTATGGTTGATATCTTGAATAAGAGCAAGGAAAAACAAATTACACAGCTTACCAATGTAAAAATGGGCAATGCAAGATTTCCAATGCAATACAATACCAACCACTTCACTTTTGTAAGTGATGAAAATGGAATTGGCAACCGTTGGGCTGGATTTTTCTCCACTCAAAGAGATGGATTAGATACATTGTATTACGTTGGAGATGAGTTGCTGCGAAATCCTTCCTTTCAAGAATTAGATTCTGCATTAATGGCTTGGCAAAAGCAGGAGCCAGACAGTATTAGCTATTTCCAAGTTTTTAAAGATAGCACGTACACTTTCCCTATGACCAATTATCAGAGCTCATTATTAGAAACTAGAATTGCTGGCAACAATGGTCAGGTGAGTGAAGTAAGAAGAGAAGGTGATTTTAAATTTTTGTATAAGTTGAAGGTTGATGAAGCGGTGCTTACAAAAAGAAACATCAATGCACGTCCGACCGACTATATGAAGCGATTATTATCAGATAATCGCGCTGCAAGAGGGGGTCCTGTAACTATTAACCAACAGAATACCAATAAAAACAGCCAATCTGATACTGCTAAAAAAGTTCCAAAAAAAGTTTTCCAAACAGAATTTGAAGATGATTCTACTTGGACTGCTCCAACAGTAATAACACAAAGCATTCAAAAGACTATGCTCGAGCGATCGAAGCTGTTCAACTATCGCTTAAAGTTTAGTGCCGATTATATACTTGCAGGATTTACAAATAACGTTTTGATTAACAGATTTCAGCCTTATGCAGGTGGATTTGGTCCGGTTCAACTCAACAATGGCAATGCATTTAACGGAACATTACGAGTTGGTGTAACTGATATTATGGAGGACTATCAGTTTATGGGAGGTGTAAGAATGGGTACTGATTTGCGAGATAAAGATTTGTTTTTCTCATTTTATAATAGAAGAAAAAGATTAGACTGGGGTGTAACTTATTTCAGAAGTAACGTAACCAATTTAACTGGTTTTTTCCTAGGAACTCCTTACGAACTGTATAATACTCAAGTTAACACCAATTTATATCAGTTAAACTTATCCTATCCAATATCGGAAACAAAATCGGTGAGAGCCAATATTGGATTTAGAAGTGATAGGGGTATTGTACGCCCAATCAACTTTTTAACAGGTGGAGCAGATAGAAATGGTTTAGCTGCACCAGATAGTGTTGCAACTTTTGGGGTAGCTCGACTAGAGTATGTGCATGATAATACTTTGAATCCGACTTTAAATATTTGGAATGGCTTACGCTGGAAAGTGTACATGGATGTAAATTCACCAGTTGGATATACCAATAGTGTTCGAAATACTACTTTTAATTTTGGTTTTGATGGTCGCTATTACAAAAAGATTTATCGCAACTTTATTTGGGCGGGAAGAGCTGCGGCTGATTTTTCTTGGGGTAACGCAAAAGTTATTTATTACCTAGGTGGAACCGATGGTTGGTTAGCGCCAAGATTCAACAATGCCAATCGTCCAGCTCCCGATCAATCGTATGTATTCCAATCATTGAGTCTCAATATGAGAGGCTATAACCAAAATGTGGCTAACGGAAACAATGCGGTTGTCATAAACAGTGAATTTAGATTACCACTTTTTGCTACTTTATTCAACAAGCCTATCAATAATGCATTCCTGCGCAATTTCCAATTGGTACAATTCATAGACTTAGGTACTGCATGGAATGGAAGATTTAACGGTATTCAGCGTCCTGGTGAGGTTATTTCCGATCCCAATTCTCCTTTAACCATTCGCATAGATGCTGGCGGACTAGGACCTTTGGCAGGAGGATACGGATTTGGGGCTAGAAGTACACTACTTGGTCATTTCCTTCGATTTGATGCAGGGTGGCCCATGAAAGGCATTTTTAAAGGCCGTCCACTTCTGTATGTGTCTCTTGGATTCGACTTTTAATTAGTCTAAGACGAGGAGTTATCTTGGAAATCTACCTTTCTTTTTTCGGGAACAAACTCATTGAAATAAATTCTGATGAGTAGGATAAATATAGCAATGAGAATTGGTCCAAATATTAGACCTACAAATCCAAATAGTTGAATACCTGCAATTACGCCTAACACAGTAATGAGTGGATGAATATTGCCCATTTTCTTTTGTAAGAACATTCGTGCCAAATTATCTACAGAGCCAACAACAACAACACCATACACCAAAAGAATCCAAGCATGTGTTGTTTTACCGGTAGCAAATAAAATTGCTGCAAGCGGAACATATCCCAGAGCAGAACCCACTAAAGGAAGCATGGCAGCAAATGTGGTAACAACAAACCAGAACCATGGATCGGAAACGCCTAATATCCAGTAGCCAATCAATGCAACAATTCCCTGAATAATAGCAGTGAGGGGAATACCCAATGCATTGGAAACCACCAGTGTATTAAACTCTTCTCCAATTCTTTGAATATTTTGGTGTTGAAGCGGAATGTGGTTCAACAGCCATTTTTCCAGCTCCTTACCTTCCATAAGCAAATAGTATAAAATGAAATATAGAATAACAATTGCTAGCAAAGAATGGAAGGTTGCATTTAATACATTTGGAAGCCATTGGGCAATATTATTAGCAAGATTTTTCAAGTTTTCATCTGTTACTAACTCAACTTTATATCGTTCTTCTATATCGTTTACAACTTCATTCAAAGCGTTCAATGCTTCGTTCGAATTCATAATGGCATATTCAACTTTGCTAGACAACAAAGTAATGAGCAAGCCAATAGGCAAAACAATTACCAAAAAAGAAGCCAGCATTAGAAGAATAGTACTAAGCTGAGGCGACCAGTTTCTTTTCTCTGTTAACGTCCGATGCGAATTGCGCATAAGCACATAAAAAGTAATTGCTCCAAGTGCTGCTGGCACATAAGCATACAACTCTTTGAATAAAAGAATACCCAAAGCAATTAGAACTACATAAAAACTTACCTGTCTGATGGTAAAATTTGAAACCTGTCCCATAACTGAAAGATACACAAATTGATGAACTGCATCTTTCAACATCAACTCTTTAATATTATCTGTTTCTTTGCTAAAAGGAATTTGGTATGTGGTATAGACTGGCGCAATGGATTATTCATAGAAGAGTGGCTATTTTAGCAAGCTTAGCTGCAATTACAATTGTAATGGGCTATTATGCTTCTAAGGTTGAGTTGAGTTATGAGTTTTCTAAAGCAATTCCGCTAGACAATCCAAAATACCAAGAATACCAAGCATTTAGAGCTGTATTTGGAGATGAGGGTAACAGAATGGTTATAGGATTGGAGGGCGGACGTTTATACGATTCGGCAGTATTCTCAGAAATGGCAGCTTTGTCTAAACGCTTACGAACAACAGATGGTGTTGTTGAGGTTTTAAGTATTCCCGATGCAATTAGACTTCAAAAAAATGAAGCGCTGGAAAAATTCGAACCTATTCCAATTTTTTCAATTCCTGTTCAGTCGCAGCTAAGCTTAGACAGCCAGCGAGCATTGTTTGAGACCTTTCCTTTTTATGCAGGCCGATTGTACAATGTAAATACAGGAGCTGCATTACTTTCTGTTGGACTTGATAAGCTAAGAATAAACAGCAAAGAAAGAACAGCTATTGTTGAGGGAGTAAAAAAAGAAATTCAAGCATTTCAAGAAAAAACAGGTGTTGCGGTTCACTTAAGTGGTTTGCCATTTATAAGAACAACCTTGGCGGATAGAATAAAAGCTGAGATGAACCTGTTTTTAATTGGCTCTTTATTGTTATCAGCTTTAACGCTATTACTCTTTTTTAGATCATTCAGTGCCATGTTTATCAGTTTGGTGGTTGTTGCCATTGGGGTAATAACTAGTATTGGCACAATGGTTCTGTTTGGATATAAAATCACCATTTTAAATGCATTGATTCCACCTTTGGTGGTTGTGATTGGTGTTCCCAATTGCGTATATTTTTTCAATAAGTACCACAGCTCATTCAAAGAAACAGGCGATAAGGAAAAAGCTATTGTACAAATGGTAGGCAGAATGGGCATTGTAACCTTATTCTGCAATATTGCAGCTGCTATAGGTTTTGCAGTGTTTGCATTAACTGAAAGCGCATTATTAAAGGAATTTGGTGCTGTTGCTGGTCTGAATATCATGGGATTGTTTTTTATTTCTCTGTTATTCATTCCTGCAGTCTTAAGTTATTTGCCTCCTCCCAAACAGCGACATGTACGCTATTTGAATAACAAATGGATGTTGGCCTTACTGTTAAGAGTAGAGAGATGGACATTTCAAAGAGCTAAAATTATTTATGGAGTTACCGCTGTTGTGCTTGTATTTGCAATAATGGGAGTTGCCCAATTAAAAAGTGTTGGGTATATAGTAGATGATTTACCTAAGCAGGATCCTGTTTATATAGATTTGAAATGGTTTGAAACACATTTTGGGGGTGTGATGCCACTGGAAGTGGTGGTTGATACAAAAAAGAAGAATGGCTTGCTGAGAAATACAAAAACGCTGCAAGCAATGGACGATTTTACTAAAGTAGTAGATGCCCACCCTTCAACAGCGTCTCCATTAAGTTTACTAGAAGCCCTCAAGTTTGCCAAGCAATCATTCTATGATGGCGATCCGGCCAGTTATGATTTGCCTTATGAAGGCGACCTGGCTTTTATGGGACCCTACTTATCCCTCAAAAGTTCAGCTAGTAACACGACACCCAAAAATTCTCTGCAACAGGTGGTTGCCGGATTTATGGATAGCACAAGGTCTAAGGCAAGGATGAGTATTAATATGAAAGATATTGGCACAGAACAGCTACCCTTATTTTTAGATACCCTTCGTACAAAGGCCAACCAAATTTTCGATACAGCTCAATACAAAGTAACATTTACCGGAAGTTCAGTTACATTTTTAGAGGGTTCAAGGTTCATTATTCAAGGATTAACTGAAAGTATCTTTTGGGCATTTTTGCTCATTACCCTGTGCATGTTGTATTTGTTCCGCTCACTTAAGATTGTACTTATTTCGCTGATTCCTAATATTATTCCCTTGTTTGTTACAGCAGGTGTAATGGGTTGGGCTGGTATTCCATTAAAGCCATCAACTGTACTCATATTTAGTGTGGCTTTGGGTATTGTTATTGATGTTACCATTCGATTTCTAATTAACTATAAGCAAGAGCTGCCACATTATAATTATCAAGTAAAACGAACCCTCATTCAAACAATTCATCACACTGGCATTAGTATTATTTATACCTCTCTCGTTCTTATTGCTGGGTTTATCATTTTTGCTTTGAGTGATTTTGGGGGAACCCAAGCTTTGGGATGGCTTACCTCCTTAACGTTAATTATTGGCACCCTTACTAACCTTATTTTACTCCCTGTTTTGTTGGCGGGAATGGCAAAAACCGGGTATAAACGGTCTTAAAATAGGATAAACGAAAAAAAGTTTCTCAGTTGCAGCGTTTGAAATGTTAATGTTGTCTATATTTAACGTTAAATATTTTTAAACAAAATGATGCACATGAGAAAACTGTTATTCGCCATGCTGGCGTGGTTGCTTGCATTAGCTCCCGCGTTAGCACAGAACAAGACAGTTACCGGTAAGGTAACTGACGACAAAGGTGCACCGCTATCCGGTGTTACAGTATCTGCGGTAGGTGCTAATGCAAGGGCACTCACAGATGCTTCAGGAACATTTTCTATTCAAGTTCCTGAGAAAACAAGGACCCTACGCCTTTCTTACATTGGATTTGACAATGTAGATGTGGCTATTTCCGGTTCTAATTTAATGGTAACCATGAAGCCAGAAGACAAATCGCTTGAAGAAGTGGTTGTTGTAGGTTATGGTACTGTAAAGAAGAAAGATCTTACAGGTAGTGTATCTACCATTGGAGGTGACAAAGTACGCGATCTTCCTGTTCAGAGCTTTGATCAAGCACTATCTGGACGCGCAGCGGGTGTAAACATCACCATTCCAAATGGTGTAGTAAACAACCCTCCAGTTATTCGTATTCGTGGTGTTAACTCAATTAGTTTGAGTTCTTTCCCATTGGTTGTAATTGATGGAGTGCCAACTTTCACTGGTGACTTTGGAAACAATGCTTCTAACAACCCTTTGGGTGATATTAACCCTGCTGATATTGAAAGCGTAGAAATTTTAAAAGACGCTGCTGCTGCTGCCATTTACGGTTCTCGTGCTTCTGCGGGTGTATTATTGATTACAACTAAAAAAGGAAAGCAAGGTCGTGCTAAAGTTAGCTACGATGCTTGGGTGGGTTGGACCCGTCCATTTAACTTGATTCCTGTATTGAATGGTCGTCAGTATGAGGAAATTAAAAACGAAGGTTTAGTAAACGCCGGTACTCCTCCAAATGGAACTACCCGTGGATTCTATCCTTATATTGGCAATGATGGACAGCCTGTAAGTACGAATTGGTACGATGTAATTTACAGAACTGGTGTGTCTCAAAACCATAACGTGAGCATTTCTGGTGCGAATGAAAAAACGAGTTATTTCTTCTCTGCTGCATATACTAAGCAAGAAGGTATGATTCGTCAGAATGATTTCAAGCGCTTGAATGCTACAATGAGTTTAGATCATAAAGTAAACAGTTGGTTTACTTTGGGCGGTAAGTTTCAATATGCTAACTCAAACAACTTTGGTGTGAACTCTGGTTCTCAACCAGGTGGAGCGTTTGCAACTTCTGGTATTGGTCGTTTGGGCTTTAACTTGGCACCAAACGTACCTGTTTTCTTAAATGATGGAAGTTACAACATTAATAGAGCATCAAACCAAATTGGAGGCGGTGCAAACTTAACTGCACTTCAGTTTACCAATCCTCAAGTGTTGTTAGATTTAAGCAGATTCTCTTCTGAGTCAGATCGTGTAATTGCGAATATTTATGGTAATGTAAAGTTGATGGATGGTTTGAATTTCCGTACCACATTTGGTATTGATAATATGACTATCATTAACAAGACTTTCCAGAACCCATTACATGGTGACGGTGTAGCAAATAATGGTAACGCTATTAACACCAACCAAAGCTACCGTCGTTGGAACTTAACCAATGTATTGAATTACAACAAGAGCTTTGGCGATCATAATATTGCTGCTTTAGTTGGTAATGAGCAGCAGTATACTTGGCAAGAAGGCTGGGGAGCTTGGAGACAAGGGGTAACTGATCCTTTTTATAACGAGTTTCAGGGTGGTTTCAATACAATTGTTCCATCAGGCAACTTCTTAGGTGAAAACTACTTAGTATCATTCTTTGGTCGTGTAAACTACGATTACAAGAAGAAATATTTATTATCATTTAATGCTCGTCGCGATGGTTACTCTGCATTCTCTCCTGAGAATAAGTATGGTAACTTCTGGGGCGCATCTGCTGGTTGGGTAGTTAGTCAAGAGAAGTTTTTTGAAAATTCTGGCCTAAGCAAAATCTTCAGCAACTTCAAAGTTCGCGGAAGCTATGGTGTGGTTGGTAATAACCAAGGAATTGGCGACTTTGCTTTCTGGAGTTTCTTCAGCAGCGGCTTATATGGAACCAATCCTTCATTGTTCTTCTCTCAGGCAGGTAACAGAGACCTTCGTTGGGAAACCAGTAAGAAGACAGATATTGGACTTGAAATGGGCTTCTTAAACGGTCGCTTAAATGTGGAAGCAACTTATTATATCAATGATGTAGATAATTTGATTCTTGCTGAACCCCAAGCACCTTCTCGTGGTATTCCTGGAAACTCTATCCTACAAAACGTAGGTGCTATGTCTAACCGCGGTTTGGAATTAACTATTAACTATAATGTTATTCAAAAGAAAGACTTCAGCTGGAATACAAGCTTCAACATTACAACTTTACGTAATAAAGTAACTGCATTAGCTGCAGGTGGAGCTGATATTCAGCCTGCTACATCAGGATTGGAGCGTCCAAGTATGATTCGTGTAGGTGAATCAATTGGTAGTTTCTATGCTGTTCGTACTGCAGGTGTAAATCCTGCTAATGGTCAGCGTATATTCTTGTATCGCGATGGAACACAAGTTCAATACAACCATGCTGCTCCAGTAGCATCTCGTTGGACATTGGTATCGAATGGTGCAGTTGCTCCACGTGTTGCTGATCAGGCGAACGATGGTGTAATTATTGGACCAGCATTACCAAAGTGGACTGGTGGTTGGGATAACAATTTCCGTTACAAAAACTTTGATGTGTCTATGTTATTCTTCTTCTCAGGAGGTAACTATGTGTACAACGGTACTCGTGCAGGAATGTTAGATCAGCGTAGCTGGAACAACACTACTGATGTGTTGAGACGTTGGCAGAGAGCAGGAGATCAGACTGATATTCCACGTGTGGTATTTGGAGATAATATCTCTAATGGTTCAGGTGTGGTAATTAGTGAGAACGTAGAGCGTGGCGACTTCTTGAAGTTGAGAAATATTACTGTTGGTTATACACTTCCTAAGCGCTTAACTGATAGAGCTGGCATTAGCAGCTTCCGCTTCTTTGCACAAGTATTTAATGCCTTTACTTTAACAGGTTACCGTGGATATGATCCAGAAATTTCATCTAACGGTAACGGTAATGGTAACCCAAGCGTTGATAGAAACTCTGTGCCTCAGGCAAGAAGCTTTAATATTGGCATCAACGTTGGATTTTAATGACTAAAAACTTGAAGATTATGAAATTTAAAATAGTATCCCTATCCCTCTTAGCCGCAGCATTTGTTGGCTGTAGTAAAGAGAAGCTGGAGCCCATTCCTCAAACGGCCCTTTCCGATGCTGTTGCATTTAGTGATTCTGCTCGATGTGTTCAGCAGGTTCAAGGTGTTTACTCATCTTTGAAAGCAGGTCAAATGTTGGCAGGTCGCTATCAGGTGTATCAAGATGTGCGTGGTGAAGAATTCATTAACCGCACAAACAACGCCGTTACTGCATGGTTAACTTGGCAGTTCAACTTAACAGCTAGTGCTAATGAAGTACAAAACTTTTGGGCAGCTGCTTATGCATGTATTAACCGCGCGAACGTAGTGATGGCAGGTATTGAAGGATCACCAATTAGTGCAACTTTAAAGCGCAACCTAATTGCAGAGGCAAAAGTGGTTCGTGCAACTGCTTACTTCATGTTGCTTCAGTTGTATGCGCGTCCATTTACAGATGGTAATGGTGCTCGTCCGGGTGTAATTCTTCGTTTAACTCCTGAAACATCAGCCGGTGAAAACAACCGTGCTCGTGCAACAGTGGGTGAAGTATATACTCAAATCATTAAGGATTTGAATGAAGCTGAAGCAGAATTACCATTGACATATACCAATTCGGAGCACAGAGTTACTCGTGCTCACCGCAATACTGCTATTGCATTAAAAACCCGTGTTTATTTAAATATGGGTCAGTATGCAAACGTAGTAACAGAAGGAAACAAGTTGGTTCCTAATGCTGCTCCATGGCAAGCTGCTTCTGGTGTTGCTAATGCATTAAATGCATCTATTGCTACAGTTTTCAGCAACTACACTAATTCTGAGATGATCTTCTCAATGCCTTTCACTGCATTAGATCCTCCAGGTGTACAGAATGGCTTAGGACATTATTATAATGCAGCTCCAAATGGCGGAGGGGAGTTTTCATTGAATCTGGATCCTGGTGGAATTCATGCTAATGCTGATTGGAGAGCGCAGGATGCGCGTAGAAACTTTCTAATAACAGTTGGTGGTCATGTTCGCTTAAACAAATGGCCAAACCCAGCAAACGCAGCTGATTGGAGTCCAGTAATTCGCTACGCAGAAGTTATGTTGAACTTGGCTGAAGCATTGGCAAGAAATGCTGCGGGTACTTCTGTAGATACTCGTGCATTGGCTATTTTAAATGCAGTTCGTAAGCGCTCAGATGCAACTATTGCTGATTTTGCACCAGCAAACAAGGATGCTTTAGTAGCTTTAATTCTAACAGAAAGAAGAATTGAGTTATTAGGTGAAGGTTTCCGCACATCAGATATCACTCGTTTGGGTGCTACATTCCCTGCAAAAGGTGTAGTTGGTGCTGTTGCGCCATCTGCCAACCAATACATTTGGCCAATTTCTTTGGCTGAGTTATTGGTGAATAAATCTTGTGAGCAGAATCCTGGTTACTAAGAAATCAATTCATTTCCTTACTTCAACCCGCACCAAGAAAAAACTTGATGCGGGTTTTTTCTTTTTGGTTATAAACCTGAGTCTCTGGTCTTTTATGTCATGTCTTTTAATAGGCTGACAGTTCAATTTGATTGTTTATACGTTGCGAAGCACTTCAGCAATATCTGTAATTTAAACGCATAATCAGGGCCCAGATTAGTAACAATAGAAGTGTCTGCTTTTCTACTTTACAGGGGTGTTAAATGTTGCTAGTTGGCTGCTATTTATTTACAAATAGCAACACAGATCGGAATAAATTCCAATAGACACATGATATTTTTTCGTGATAAAAGCCCCTATTTCAGGATAAAAGGCAAAAAAATGGATGAATGGAGCAACTTTTTTTATAAGATTGTGTCTAAGTTGTGGATAGTTGGCTATATTGCAAACTCCAAAATTTAAAAAAACACTGCTTTATGAGAAAACTCGTCATGCTCATGATGGGACTCTTCTTGTCGCTTTCCATGGTGATAGCGCAGTCAAGAGTCATCACAGGTAAGGTACTCGATGAGAAGGGAGCTCCGGTTTCCAACGCATCAGTACTGGTTAAAGGAACCAATATTGGTACAACTACCAAAGAAGATGGTTCATTCTCTCTCAATGCCCCTTCAACAGCAAGAGATCTTGTGATCACTTCTGTGAACTTCGAAAGACAAGAAGTTCGTTTAGGATCTGGCAACACTTACAATGTAACTTTAAAAGCTGCTTCTGACGATTTGGAAGAAGTAGTAGTAACAGGTTACCAACAGCAAAAAAGACGCGAAGTAAACGCGGCTGTTAGTAAGATTGATGCCAAGCAAATTGAAAACATTCCCGTTCCATCTGTTGACCGCTTATTACAAGGTCGTGCTTCAGGTGTGCAGGTGAATGCAAACAACGGTATCCCTGGTGGTGCTGTAAACATTTTGATTCGTGGTGCTGGTTCTATTAATGCTGGTAACCAACCACTATTTGTTGTGGATGGAGTTCAAATCAATGGAAACACAACCAGCATCCAAACTCAAACCAACCCAATTGCTTTCTTAAACCCAGAAGATATTGAGTCTTTTGAGATTTTGAAAGATGCTGCCGCAACCTCTATTTATGGTGCGCGTGGTGGTAACGGGGTTGTGTTAATTACTACTAAAAAAGGTAAGGCTGGTAAAAATGAGGTAATGGTTAACATGCAATATGGTGTAACCCAGCCATTAAAGTACTTCGATATTATGAGCATTGATGAAATTGCTCGTGTTCGTTTTGAAGCGGTAAACAATGCAAGCCCTCGTCTTCCGGCTGCTACAAACCGTGCATCTGCACTCGCTGGTTTAGGTATACCTAGTACACTTACAGATGCTGAGATTGCCGCTTTACAGCAATACGATTGGCAGAGGGAAGCATTGACCAATGGAAGTGTAAAGCAAATTAACATGTCGCTTCGTGGTGGTAATGATAAAACTACTTACTACATTTCTGGTTCTTATAACGTAACTGAAGCGGTTATTGACCCAGTAAATTTCAAAAGAGGTACTTTATTGACTTCTTTAACACATAAAGTGAACAGAAAGCTTTCTGTTGAAACTCAAATTAGCTTGAGTACTATTTCTCAGAACGCTCCATTCGGTGGTGCAGGTGGTGGTGCCTTCTTAGGTAACACTGCATTTGCCGCTGCTACCATTCTTCCGCACAACCCCATTCGTAATGCAGACGGAAGCTGGTATGGTTTACCTGGTTCTGGTCAAGCTGTTGCTGGTATCCTAAGCTTTAACCCAATGGCGGTAAACGCATTAAATACAAGCAAGCAAAGAACCAACCAAATGGTGGGTAGCTTTACTATTAACTACGAAATTATGAAGGGCTTACGTTACCAAGGTAAATTTGGTTTGGACTATCGTTTGGTTCAAACTGAATTTTATGGTGACCCTCGTTTGGATGAATACTTCAATCGTCGTGGATTGGGTACTGTTAACTCTGACTGGAACACTAACTTCTTAACTTTCCACACGTTGAATTATAACAAGGTATTTGCTGGCAAGCACAGTGTTTCTGCTCTAGCTGGTGCGGAATATCGCTCAGATGTTCAGGAGCGTATTGGTGCATCTGCAGAAGGTTTTCCAACTCCAGATTTTAGAACAGTGAACACTGCTGCTACTCCTTTGGGTGCAACAGGTTTCTGGACAGGTAACCGCGTATTCTCTTTGTTTGGTCGTGCTACTTATGAATACGACAGACGTTATAGCGTTGTATTCTCTGTACGTCGTGATGGTTCTTCTCGTTTCGGTGCGAACAACCGTTTCGCTACTTTCCCATCTGTTCAAGTGGGTTGGAATGTAACCAACGAAAAGTTCATGCAAAATGCAACTCGTTGGATGAACAATTTGAAGATTCGTTATTCGTGGGGACAAGCGGGTAACGATCAGATCGGAAACTTCGACGCCCTTGGTTTATTTGGTGGTGGCCGTCAGTATGCTGGTACCCCAGGTATCTTCTACAGCCAATTGGCTAGCCCTACACTACGTTGGGAATCAAGAACTGAAAACAACATTGGTGTTGACTTAGGTTTCTTCAATGATCGTATCACTGCTAGTGTTGATGTGTACAGAAGATTAAACGACAGATTATTGTTAAATCGTTCTTTATACCAAACTACTGGTTTTGGATCATACACTGATAACGTAGGTGCTGTAACCAACGAAGGTGTGGAAGCAACTATTGGTGTGAAAGTAATTGATAAGGCGTTCAAGTGGAGAACTAACTTCATTTTTGCTTATAACAAAAACTTCATTTCTAACTTGTATGATGGTTTACAAGTATTACCGGGTAACAACGCTATTCGTGTAGGTGCTCCTTTGGGATCATTCTTCGTAGCTAATTATGCTGGTGTAAACCCTGCAACTGGTCGTGCAATGTGGTTCAAGGCAAATGGTGATTTGACTTACAACCCATTGATACCTGCTGACCAAAGATTAGCTGGTCAAACTATTCCAGTGTACAATGGTGGTTTTGAAAACGTATTCAGCTATAAGAACTTTGAAGCAACCTTCTTCTTCAACTATGAGTACGGTCGTACTGTAAGTGATGGTCAGGTGAACTTTATGTCTGAAGTTGGTGGACGTGCTTTCAATGGTTTACAGTCTATGTTTGATGCTCGTTGGACCACACCTGGTCAGATGACTTCTGTTCCTCGTCCATTTAACGGAAACACAGACGCTGCCAGCTCTGGTCGTTTTACTGGTCAGCGTTACTTGTTCAAAGCAGATTATATCCGTTTAAGAACAGTTATGTTGGCATATAACTTTCCACGTGAGTTGATGCAGCGTTGGAAAATGACTATGGCTCGCTTCTATGTACAAGGTACTAACCTTTGGACATATGATGATTATCCAGGTTATGATCCAGAATTCGTAGGTGCGGCAACAGGTATCGTTCCTCAGAATAAGAACATCACTGTAGGTTTGCAACTCAGTTTCTAATCACTAAAATGCTAGAAAAATTATGAAAACGATTATGAATAAATTCCTCATCTCTGCATCTGCTATGAGCCTTTTGCTGGCTTCATGTTCGGATAAGGATTTGACTGTATTGCCAAGGCAGTCTATTGCATCTGCTACGGCTTTAACTTCACCATCTAGTGTAGATGCGGCTGTAATTGGTACTTATGCCAACCTAAAGTCTCGTGTATTGTACGGTCGTGATTTTGTGGTTTATGGTGACGCATTAGCAGATAATGCTGTTGCTACCAACAAATCAGGTCGTTTGGTAGGTGAAGCTCGTAACAACGTTGGTGCTCACTATGTAAACTGGGGTACTGCGTATTCAGCTATCAACGATTGTAACCTTGTACTGGATGCGATTCCAAGAATGACTGCTGCTACTCAGGTTCAGCGTGATCGCTGGGAAGGTGAAATGCGTTTTGTTCGTGCTTTATTATACCATGATTTAGTACGTGCTTATGCTTATGCTCCAACAGCTATTGTAGCTGCTTCTAACAGAGGTGGAGTAGTAATCAGAAGAACTGCTGTTGACAATAAGGATACAGCAGCTGCTTTCCGTCCTGCTCGTGCTTCTATTCAAGATGTATACGCTTTTATTGTTGAAGATTTAACTATTGCTTCAACAAGATTACAGCCTGCGGGTGTTGCTCGTGCTGGTGCGCCTCATTTTGCTACACGTGCTGCTGCACAAGCTTTATTAGCTCGTGTTCAGTTGTACGCAGGTAACTGGGCTGCTGCTCGCGATGCTGCAACCAATGCGCTAGGAGGTGGTGTAGGTACATTAACAACTGCTTCTAACTATTTAGCGGGTTGGAGAGCTTCAACTCACCCTGAATCAATTTTTGAAGTTCGCTTCGCAATTGCAGCTGAAAGTTTGGGTGTAAACGAAGCATTACAAACTACAACTACTTCTATGGGTGCTTTAGGTGCACCCGAGACAAACGGTGGTTGGGGCGATTTAGTGCCAAATGCCTTGCAATTAAACGCTGTTGGTTTAAGCGGTTTTCCTGCTTCTCTTTCTATTCCTGTTGCTTCTGCATTACCAGCTTTAACTAGAACTTCAGATGTACGTAATTTGGTGTTTGAGTGGGGTGGTCGTAGAACAAACCCTCGCTTCATTGAGTGTACTAAGTACTTCGGTAAGAGTGGTTTCTTGAACCTAGATAACGTACCAGTTCTTCGTCACGCAGAAATGTTGTTGATCCGAGCTGAAGCTCATTTCCGTTTAGGGGCTGAAAACTTAGCTATGGATGATATTAATAACTTGCGTACACGTCGTGGTTTGGCAACAACTACTTTGACTGGTTCAGCAATTTTAGAGGAAATTCTTAACCAACGTTTAGCTGAGTTTGCTATGGAAGGACATCGCTTCCATGATCTTAAGCGTTTGGGTAGAGATATTCAAAAAGATCCTAGCGTTGGATTTACCTTAAACTTCACAGATTTCCGTATGCTAGCTCGTATTCCTGACGGAGAGTTGGTAGGAAACCCTAACATGCAACAAAACCCAGGATATTAATTCACCAATAAAAAGCAATAGAATGAAAAAATTAGCATTGAGTACGATTGTTTTTGCAGCCGCGCTTTTTACCATGGTGGGTTGTATTAAACAAGATGATTTTATATTTAAAGGATTACAGGTTGAATTTGATGCCGCTTCATGGAATGCACGTGGTGCAGGTGTTGAGTGGCCAGTTTTAACTCGCGTGCCAGCATACGGTATGCCAGTTCTTAACGCTCCAATAACTACTGTTAGTCCTGCTATACCAGCAGATCCTCTTATAACTAGAACAAGCGGTACTATCCGTTTCCGTGTAAACCTAATCGGTGCGCAGCAGGCAACTGCTCAAACCATTAACTACAGCGCTATTGCAGCTTCAAGTACTGCTGTAGCAGGTACACATTACACCATTCCAGGAACTCTTACTATTCCTGCAAACAGCAGTTTTGGAGAAGCAATTGTAAATATCCTGAACCCAGGAGTTTCAAGTACTACTACACGTAGTCTGGTATTAGAAGTAACTGGAAACAGCACTATTCAGCCAGCTGTTCAATTGAATAAAATAGGTTTGGTGATAAATCAAAACTAAAATTCAGTTAATTTTCTAAGCTGCCGGCCATTGGTCGGCAGCTTTTTTATGAACCTATGTAACTTTATATTAAACTAAATAAAATGAAAAAGCTTTTGCTGCCAATTGCATCCCTATTCTTTGTTGGCTCTATCTATTCCCAGGGCTTTATGGCTGATGCTGTTAATCCAGGTAGTGTTTACAGAGAAACCAAGCTTGAAAATGTTACAGGTAGTCCACTCATGTTTGATACTTGGCAGCCCGCCAAAGTAAAAATTGCTAAAGGCAAACTCATTACTGGTGTATTGGTGAACTTTGACCTAATCAAACAAAAGCCTATCTATTTTTTTAATGATCAGTCTTATGAATTCTTAGATGAACTAAGTAGTATTCAGGTGAATTTTGATTCACCCAAGGGTTCCCAACTCTTCACCTCAGGTTTCGCCCATAAAGATTTTTCGCCCAATACATTTGTAGAGGTCTTAAACGAGGGCAATACCAAACTCCTTAAATGGACAAAAAAAGTAATTATAGAAGAAAGAGGGTATGGAGCCAATGTTTTGAATAAAATTATTGAGACAGTTACCCAGTATTATATAGCCAAAGGAAATAACGCCACTTTAATTAAGTTAGGGAATGGTGCCTTAGAAGACGCTGTTGGACCTAAAAATTGGAAGCAAGTACAAGCATATATGAAGCAAGAGGGTTTGAATCCTAAACAAGAAAAGGATATGGCCAAGCTTCTAGCATATAGCAATACATTGATGTAATTGATTACTCCTTCGAAAGAATAAAAATGCCGCAATGATTCATTGCGGCATTTGATTTTTTATCCAATAAGTTGTTTACTTCAACACCTCAGCAAGTTTAGCAGATAATGCTTCACCTCTTAAACTGCTAGCAATAATTTTACCACTTGGATCAACCAATACATTGAAAGGAATGCCATTAAACTGATATAATTCAACCATTGGTGTTTCCCATTCTTTTAAATCGCTCACATGTGTCCAGTTAAGTTTGTCTTTTTCAATCGCTTTTAGCCAACTATCACGATCGGCATCTAATGATACACCAAGGATGGTGAAATTCTTGTCTTTGAATTGCTGATAAGCAGCTACTACATTTGGATTTTCTTCGCGACAAGGTTTGCACCAACTTGCCCAAAAATCAACCAATACATATTTGCCTTTTAAGCTACTCAAAGTAATGGTTTTACCACTTGGATCTGGTAAGCTAATCTCTGGTGCAGGTTGGTTCATGAGTGCATAGCCGCTATTCGTTGCCGGTGCTTGTGCAGCAGCATCTGGACTTAATACTTTTTTGATATAAGCCAATCCACTGTGTTCTTTAAATTTATCAGCACTTGCAATTGCAAGACTGCGCAATTCATCTAAAGACATGCTTCTTTGTGCCATGCCAAGTGCATAATAACGAGAGGCCGGACTAGGAGATTGTTGAATGAATTGCTTAACCAAAGAGTTCAATCCCTCAATTTGTTTGTCGCGTTGCAACTTTGCAACAGTCAAAATACTATCATTGCTATTTCCTTTTTGTAAGCTATCAAGTGCCATAAAGGAAACATATAAAGCAGAGTCTGCTGTTCTATATTTTTCAAACAAATCCTTTAAAGCAACAGAAGCTGGAGAGCCTGTTACTTCATAGTTGCGATAATTTTTTATGTCCATCAAAACTTTGATATTATTCTTGTCATTCACTAGAAGAATATCGCGCTGACTTTTCTCTAAAAATATTCGATACAAACCTTCTTCTCTTGCCATTCCTCTTAGTTCAAACAAACCACTTTCCTTTAAAGTAGCAGAGTCCAAAACAATTGGATTTTTTCCTTCATAAGGTAACTCTTGTAAATAAATTTTTTCCTTTTCTGCATTCAGAATTTTACCACTGATGATAAATGCGCCATGCTCTTTCTGACGACATCCTACTAAAGAACCAACTGCAATGAGCAGCACTAACCAAATTTGTTTCATTTTGTTGATGTTAATTGTTGTTCTAAATATGTGGTTACCCATTTAAGATCGGCTTTACCGCGACTGCGTTTTTTTACCTCACCAACGAATAAACCTATAAGTCCTTTTTTACCTTTTTTATAAGCCGCTACTTGCTCCGGCATAGCAGCTAATACTTCATTTACCCAAGTTTCTAACTGTTGCGTGTCTTTTTCTTGTATCCATCCGCCCTCTTCTGCAATTTGTTTAGCCGATTGCTGCGTAGTAACCATTAATGGAAATATCTTTTGCGCTGCAATAGTAAATGAAACGGTTCCTGATTCAACCAGTTCTATCAGCTCTGCTAGTTGAGCAGGTAGCAGCATGTTTTCGTCTTCTTCATTTTTTTCATTGCGCCATTGCCGAATGGGTCCTTGCATCCAATTTGCAATAGATTTATAATGGGTACAAATATTTGCCGTTGCTAAGAATAACTGCCACTCTGTTTTATCCTGTGTTATTTGTTCTGCATCGTACTCACTTAGTTTATAATGAGTTTGAAGGGTGGCAACAATTTCAGAGGGAAGTGCTGTCATAGCAGATTGAATATTATTCAATCGCTCTTGAGTTATTCGAATAGGGGGAAGATCAGGATCTGGAAAATATCGATAATCATGCGCTTCCTCTTTTTCACGTGTTGCAAACGTGGTAAAATTATTGGCGTTGAAACTCCTCGTTTGTTGCTGAATTTTTTCTCCGCGTTCCAACATTTTCTCCATTCGTTCAATCTCAAATTCAATAGCTTTTTTTACAAAGCGAATTGAGTTGAGGTTCTTTACTTCCACTTTTGTTCCCAGCTCTTTGGTTCCTGCAACACGCAGAGATATGTTGGCATCGCAACGAAGATTACCTGCTTCCATATTGCCATCTCCAATACCCAACCATCGAACCATTTTTCTAATTTCAGCAACAACAGCAGCTGCATGATCGGGATGATGAATTACTGGCTCAGTTACAATTTCTAATAATGCTGTTCCAGCTCTATTCAAATCAATACAGGTAGTATCTTCATATAAATCGTGTATGCTCTTGCCAGCATCGTCTTCTAAATGAATTCTGTTGAGCGCAAATGATAGGTTTCCGTCTTCTTGTTTTATTTGGATAGCACCACCAATGCAAATTGGATGCGTATGTTGTGAGGTTTGATAGCCCCGCGGAAGATCGGGGTAGAAATAATGCTTTCTTGCAAAATAACTTACGGGCGCAATTGCACATCCAAACGCTAAGCCTAGTTGAACAGCCGACTCTACCGCTTGTTGGTTGATGCGTGGAAGGGTACCCGGATAAGCTAATGAGATTGGACTGACTAAAGTATTTGGTGCAGCACCAAACTGAACGGGGTCGCCACAGAACAATTTAGATTGTGTAGCCAGTTGCACATGAATTTCCAGGCCGATCACCGGCTCATAACCTTGCATAGTACAAAAATAGCCCTATCGCGTTAAACCCAATGTGATTAAAGTAACGAAAAAGGTCGCTTCTAAAAAGAAGCGACCGGAGCACTGTTTCAGAGAAACTTGTTTATAAGCTTGCTTTTTTAAGCTGCTTGGGGAGTTTGATATCGGTTTTTTGTTCTTTGCCATTGCGCTTGTACACCACAGCTGCTGATTCACCTTCCTTTAATTCACGAAGTATAGAAAGGGCAGCCTCTAAATCGGTGATCGATTTCTTTTGTAAGCTGGTAATGAGATCGCCTTTTTGTAAACCTGCTTTTGCTGCTGGACTTTCAGGCGTAACTTCTAAAACGGCTACACCATTGCCATCTTCTGTTTCTTGAATTTGAAGTCCAATTTTTGGGCGGCGTAATTCACGAATGACTTCTACTCGTTCACCAGGTCGTCCAGGCATCATAAATTCACCCATACGAGGCATTTCAAAGTCCAAATCGTTGAATTCAAATCGAAATCCTTGCGCAGCGGCTTTTGCCAATTTAGCTTCAAGGGTTTGTTTTTTACCATTTCTCTGGATATCAATTTTAACCAGATCTTCAGGCTTGTATTTGCCTATGGCTTCATAAAGCTCTTGACTCGTTGTAACTGCTTTGCCATCGACAGATAGAATGATGTCTTTTGTTTGGATGCCTGCTTTTTCAGCTGGACTATTTTTAGAAACCTCAGTCACCTCAAGGCCGTTTTCCTTTTTTTCAGATGCAACACCCAGGAATGCTTTGTTTGAATTGGCTTCCTGCCAGATTTGTGGCATTGCCGCAATACGTTTTTTACCATTTACTACCATGCTGTCTGCGAACATCATAATTCTCCTGCCTCCATCTCCCCGTAAAATTTGGAAGTCTTCATTCATAGTACCATCTATCACCTTTCCATTAATAATGACTTTCTCGCCATCAATCACAATGGTTGTTTTCTCCTTTTTAGTGGTTGTGTCTGCCTTTTGTTTGCCCTGGGCAATGCTAGTAATTGACAAAAGCGAGAGTCCTGCGAAAAGCAATAAAGCATGTTTCATATTAAGCTGTTTGTTTATGTACGAAAAGTTTAGTAGATCAAAACTAGGACAATTCTGAAATACGAAACTCTTCGGATTTGTTAAAGTTGGGTGAAAAGGAGGACAGATTAAAGCTCTTTGAGTTTAGTGAGCAAGGCATCTACTACTCCTGCAAAGCCTTCAAACTTGCTTCCACCAGCAGTTGCAATGGTTTTTTGTCCGCCCCCACCGCCCTGAATTTTAGCGGCGACTTCTTGTTTGATTAACTGGTTAGCATCTATATGAGCAGCCAAAGCATCGGATAGCGCAATAGCTACCCCACATTTTTCGCCCCAATTTGCACCAAGGACTACTAAATCGGCGTGCAAGCGAAGATCGTATGCCAGCTTTTTCAATGCGTCCATTGAGCTCACCAACACTTCCTGCGCAATATGGCTGTAAGTTCCATCTTGAATGGTTGATCCAGCAAGTTGATTGGCTAGTTGTTGTAGTTGTGCTGCTTCAAGTTGAGCGACTTTCTTTTCTAAAGCTTGTTTCTCTTGAATTAGCTTTTCCACTGCTTTTAACGGCTCTTTTGCCTTGAGCAAATTGCCTATTTCTTTTACATGGGTATATTGGTTCAACAAGTGTTGAAACGCAGCAGGACCTGTAAGCGCTTCAATTCTTCTGACACCTGCAGCAACTGCTGCTTCTGTTTCAATCACAAATAAGCCCATCATACCCGTGTGGTTAACATGTGTACCACCGCATAATTCAACAGAATAATTAGGGTCTATGATCACCACACGAACTTTGTCGCCATATTTCTCTCCAAACAATGCCATAGCACCCATTGCCAGGGCTTCTTCTTTTGGCATTTCACGAATGACTACTGGAATATTTTCTCTGATTTTTTCATTCACTTTTGCTTCTACTGCACGAATTTCTTCCTCGCTCATTTTGGCAAAATGCGAAAAGTCGAATCGCAAGCCATCTGTATTCACCAACGAACCCTTTTGTGCCACATGCTTACCTAATACTTCACGGAGTGCCGCATGCATTAAGTGTGTAGCTGTGTGGTTGTACATAGTCTTCAATCGTCTTTCGGTGTAGATAGCTGCTTTTACAGGAGCTTGAATATTAGTAGGTAAATTCTCTACAAGGTGAATGATGACTTCATTTTCTTTTTTGGTGTCAATTACCTGAATGATTTCACCATCAAAATTCAACGTACCTGTATCACCTGCTTGTCCACCGCCTTCTGGATAAAATGGCGTGGTAGCAAGCACCACTTGGTATAATTCTTTGCCCTTGCTTTTTACTTTACGATAACGCTGCACATGTGTGTGCACTAAGATGTCTTCATATCCTACAAATCCCTTACCAGCTTCTTCATGCACCACTATCCAGTCTTCTGTATCAATTGCACTGGCAGCTCGACTTCGATTTTTTTGTTTTTCTAGTTCTTCATAGAATTTTTGCATATCGACTTCCCAACCTATTTCTCTAGCCATTAACTGAGTTAAGTCAATAGGAAAGCCATATGTATCATATAAAATAAAAGCAGAAACACCATCAAATATTTTTGAAGCCTCAATGAATTGCTCTTGGTTCAGCTTAATTCTTTCATTAAAACTTGCAATTCCTTTTTCCAATGTTCTCAAAAACGCCTCTTCTTCTTCACGAATTACTTTTGCAACAAAATCTTGCTGCGCCAATAATTCTGGGAATACTTGCTCGAATTGTGTGGCTATAACGGGTACAAGTTTGTGTAAAAGCGGTTGTTTGTAATTGAGATAAGAATAATAATAGCGAACAGCTCTTCTCAAAATTCTACGAATGACATATCCAGCGCCTGTATTAGATGGTAATTGTCCATCTGCAATGGTGAAGCTAATAGCGCGAATATGATCTGCCAACACACGAAAAGCAACTGAAGGCTTGGTATCATCGGCTTCATAGCGAACTCCACTGAGCTTTTCAATTTCGTGTATGGTACCAGTAAACACATCGGTATCGTAGTTGCTCTGCTTTCCTTGAATAACACGCACCAAGCGTTCAAAGCCCATGCCTGTGTCAACGTGTTTTGCAGGTAAGCTAGCCAAAGTTCCATCTTTTAATCGGTTGAACTGGATGAATACGTTGTTCCAAATTTCAATCACCTGTGGGTGATCTGCGTTTACTAAGGTTTTACCGTCTACTAACTTTCTTTCATCATCGGGTCTGCAATCCACATGAATTTCTGTGCAGGGTCCACATGGACCTGTATCACCCATTTCCCAGAAATTATCCTTTTTATTTCCCAATAAAATTCGGTCTTCAGCAATCACTTTCTTCCACTCGTTGTAAGCCTCCTCATCGCGGGGTAAGCCTTCCTTCTCATCACCTTCAAAAATGGTGACATACAAACGATCGCGATCGAGCTGATACACAGTTGTAAGCAATTCCCAACTCCAAGCGATGGCTTCGGCCTTAAAATAACCTTCGCGGGCCATACTTGGGTGACCAAAACTCCAGTTCCCCAACATTTCAAACATGGTATGGTGATAGGTATCAACCCCCACTTCTTCCAAGTCGTTGTGCTTTCCGCTCACCCTCAAACACTTTTGCGTATCGGCCGCTCTGGCATAAGGTGGCTTGGTATTTCCTAAGAAATAATCCTTAAACTGGTTCATACCAGCATTGGTAAACAATAAAGTAGGATCATTTTTAACCACAATAGGGGCAGAAGGAACCACTGTATGCTGTTTGCCAGCAAAAAAATCGAGGAATTTTTGTCGGATGTCTTGACTAGTCATCATAGCACTGAAATTTTGCCTTTCAATCACTTGCGAAGGGCTATCTTTGAAAGCCCGCAAAAGTAAGCTTTTGTAAGCAGAGGGCCTTTCTTTGCGGGTAAAACTTATACGACATTTCTAGGCAGGAACATTGGCATGAAGAAAACGAAGTATCATTTTAATACGCAAACCCTTCGGTTTGAAAAAGTACAAACCCCACTCCGTGTGAAGTTGCTGAAGGCCCTTGGCTTTCTTGCAGCTTCCATAGCTACTGCATTTTTGATTGTTTTTTTTGCTTTTCAATATATTGACTCACCTAAGGAAAAAATTCTGAAGCAGCAGAACGACGATTTGCGCAATAACTATACGATCCTAAACGAGCGGATCAAGCAATTGGAGTTACAGATGAAGGAATTGGAAACGCGCGATAACAATGTGTATCGTTCCATCTTTGAAGCACAACCTGTTCCAGATAGTGCTAGGGTTAAGGAAATGCAAGAAAAGCGTGAAGTGAGTCTTGTACAGGCTATGAGCGAATCGGAGCTTATTCAGGGAATTGCTGCACAGTTGAATAATCTTTCACTACGCAGTGGATACCAAATGAAAAGCTATGAAGAGATTGAGGATATGGTGAAAAATAAGGAGAAGCTATTGGCTGCTATTCCTGCTATTCAACCTGTAAGCAACAAGGACTTATCTCGTGTAGCCTCTGGTTTTGGATATAGAATTGATCCGGTATATAAAACGCGTCGCTTTCATGCTGGACTAGATTTTACAGCTCCTGTTGGAACGCCTATTTATGCTACGGCAGACGGTGTGGTGAAAGAGGCGGGATATAATACTGGCGGTTATGGAAATAATGTGGTCATAAACCATGGATTTGGTTTCCAAACCCTGTACGCCCATATGTATAAAATTAAAGCGAGGGTTGGACAGAAAGTGAAGCGTGGAGAGGTGATTGGTTATATTGGAAATACAGGGAAAAGTACAGGTCCACACTTGCATTATGAAGTACACAAAAAAGGTCAGCCTGTAGATCCAATCTATTATTTCTATAATGATCTTACGCCTGCTCAGTTTGAGCGAATCACCAAATTGGCGAAAGCAAGCAACCAAAGTTTGGATTAAGGGAACAAATCGGCGATTTATTTGTCTTTGTATTTCTAAACAATTTCCATTTGGAACCGGGAGTTCAAGAATTTTTACTGCGTATAGTTAGAACCCTAAGCTTAGGTCTCCTTTGCTTGGCACTCAATTCTACTTTTGGAATAATGTATGGCTATGCATTTGTAGAGGGTAGTTGGGGCTGGGCAAATTTTGCTTATTATGTTTTCTTCTTTGTAAGTTTTGGGTGGCTCTATTGGTACTTAAGAAAACTTTGGAAGAATCCAATTGAATTTGATCGGTAACATTTTTTTAGCAGTTTCGTTACATGGCAAACTTGGGCTTTTTATTATTTGCCAGTACATTTACGAAACATGCATCCATTTCAACACATTTGCAAGCGTATAGTCGTTATAGGGACTTTAGTTATTTGGACCATCAAATGGGCTATAAGACCTTATGTAGATCTATCTGCTTTCGGTACTTTACTATTGGGTATTGCACCTAATTTATTGGGCAGTTTTTTATTGCCCTTTGGTGCTTTCTGGTTGTTCAGGAGATTTTTTTGGATGGAAGAAGCTTATCAGGTTAGGCTTACTTGCTTTGCAGGTTGTGTATTAGTAACCATCAACGAATTTTTGCAATTGATTCCCATATTTGGCCGAACCTTCGATTGGCTTGATTTGCTTTTTTCCTTGGTTGGCACTTGGATGGGCTATCTTAGTTTTATGGCGCTCATGCAAAAACATCGTCTTGCTACGTATCCTTAACTGGAATGATCGGCAACAATAACCCATTGTTTTCCAATCTTCTTCCATACTAGGGTGAAATACCCCCCTGGCTGATCATTTTTTCTAATGAGTGTCCACTTGCCAAGCATGAGGTAACAGTTCTTTGATAAGGATCTGGTCTCAACAATTTCAAACTTTAATTCTCCCATAGCGTCTTTTGTGGGATACGATTGTTCATACCTTTTCAAAGTGGCGTTCCAGCCATAGGTGGGTCCGTTTTTGCCAACGAAGAGAAGGCTGTCGCTTTGCCAGTAAGGTTGCATAAATGCTTGAAGATTGCCATTGTTCCAGGCTGTTTCTTGTTCTTTCATCAGCCGCTTCATAGTTTGAATGGCTTTGTTTTGTCCAAAGCTGACTAGGCTGAATAAGATGCAAAGGAGGAGGAATAATTTTCTCATGGTTGTATGGTTTTTTTAGCACGAAGCATTTCTCTTTTTCGTGGTGGTCCGGGTAGTTTTTCTACTAAAAATCCAGCTGCAAGCATGGCTCTTCTTACATCGCTTTTGCTGCAATAAGTTACCAGTATGCCATTGGCTTGTAAACTGGAGTATAATTTTTCAAACAATGCTTGTGTCCACAATTCAGGCTGTGCCGAAGGAGCAAAGGCATCGTAATAAATCAGGTGAAATTTATTTTCAATTTCTAGTTGACGAATATCTAGTTGTTTCTTTTCAAAATGAAAATGATGGTCTAGCTGATGTGGCTCATTCCAACTGCAACTGTGTAATAATTCAAACTGATGCTTTTTAGAGTCGTCAACATAGTTCAGCTCTTTGTAAATAGTCGCTTCTAAAGGAAATAGTTCAACAGCCGTATAATCTATGTTGCGTGCGTGTGTTTGTGCAAATTGCCAAGTAAGCCAAGCATTCAAGCCTGTACCCAATCCCATTTCAAAAATATGTATCTGTTCTTTAGGTTCTAATTGAATAGCTTTTAGTCCTGCTTCAATAAAAACATGCTGACTTTCTTGCACAGCACCATGTCTGCTATGGTAGGTAATATCAAGGTCGTCTACCAAAACAGTGTGCGACAGATCGGCTGTTATTTGAAGAGATCTTTTCACAACTGCAAAATAACTATCTTCCTTGTATGGAGTATATAAAACACTTGAGGAAGGATGCTAGACTGAAAGAAATTTTAAAAAACCAGTCGCCCTTTGTTTTACAAGAACAAGCAAGACTGATTGATTATTTAATAGACAGCATAGTTGGACAACAATTGAGCACCAAGGCTGCTGCAGTAATAGTTGGAAGATTTAGGAATATGTTACCTAAAAAAGGAAGTCTTCAAGATATTCTTGCTTTAGAAGTAGAAGCGTTGCGTGCAGCTGGATTAAGTTATCAAAAAGCCTCCTATGTGCATGCTGCTGCTGATTTTTTTCTTCAGCAGAAAATTACAGATGCAAAGTTGCGTAAAATGTCGGATGCGACTATTCTTGAAACGCTCACTCAAATTAAAGGTGTTGGCAAGTGGACCGTACAAATGATGCTCATATTTGGCATGGGAAGAGAAGATGTATTTGCTCCCGACGATTTAGGTATTAGACAGGCTATGCAAGATGTGTATGATTTAGATCATTTGCAAGGCAAGCAATTGGTTGCAGAGATGGAACTAATAGCAAAACACTGGCAACCTTATCGTTCTTATGCCTGTTTGCATTTATGGAAACACAAAGACGATTCTAAAAAAAGCAAAACAATAAAAAAGCCCTTGAAATGAATCAAGGGCTTTTAATTTAAAATTGAGCTCTTTATTTCACGAGCTTAAGTTCATCAATGATGTGTTTAGCACCACCTAATTTTTCAATGCACCAAAGTACATATCGAATATCTACATTAATAGTTCTATTCAGCTCTTTATCAAATGCAAGCTTGTGACTCAAAGCTTCGTAGTTGCCATCGAAAGCCAATCCAATTAAATTTCCTTGTGCATCTAACACTGGTGAGCCTGAGTTTCCACCAGTGATATCGTTACTTGTTATAAATCCAACAACAATATCGTTGTAACGAGCATCAGCATATTGACCAAAATCACGTGCTTTTGCGAGTTCAATGAATTTTTTCGGCAAATCAAATTCATAATCTCCCGGCACATATTTGCTCAATACTCCGCTGAGTGTAGTTGCATAATCATACATCACACCATCTCTTGGACGATAGCTTTTTACTTGTCCATAACTCACACGCATCGTGAAGTTTGCATCGGGATACATTTTGTTAACTTGAGCAGGATTCATTTCCATGATTCCTTTCAAATACCTTCTACCCAAATCATTGTTGCGGGTTGTAAATTCTGCAAAAGCAGGTGCATACTTGCTATTAAAATGCTTCACAAATGCGCTCACTACTTTATAAGCAGGATCTTGCATAAGTGCATCTACTGTTGGCTTTGCTTGGAAAGCCGCCCACTTTTTAGCATCCGTCATCATAGTTTCTGCAAACACATCTGCAGCAAACTGCTTATAAGGACTAGCTTCTAAGCTGTTATACTGGCGGAACAGTTCATCATAAAATCCTTCTGGATGCTGAGTTTTATCTACATCACTATAATACATCATAATAGCAGAAGCCAGAATTTGTTGATCTGCTTTTAGGTTATAGTTGTTTAAATAATTTGTTCTGGCAGCATCAGCAGCTTTTACTGCCCGTTCTAATTCCTCTGGCTTATAGTCGCGGCGCTTTAATAAAGCTTCCAAATTTTGCCAAGCAGAAGCAGCCTGAATCAAGCGACAACCTAAAATACCTTCAATAAGGTACATTCTATGTTTTGCAAAAGGTTTCCAAGCGGCATAAGCAGCTTCATATTCTTTAAAAATTGTTTCATACTCAGCCTTTCCTTTCGCCCAATCATTAAATTGTTGTTCAGCTTGTTTCTTTTGTCCGTATATATCATACTTCAAGAGCTGCTTGCTTTCGCCGTCGTAGAACTTCCAATAGTTTGCAATGCTTGCGTATTCAGAAGCCAACTGCAATTTAACAGCTGCATCTTTCTTCATTTCTTCGAACATATACTTCAAACGCATATCACGCAACTTCACCAAGGTTGGGTTATTGATTTCTGTGCTTAGTTGAATTCCTAAAGAAGTTTCATAACGATTGGTACTACCTGGGTAACCAAAAATCATTGCATAATCGCCATCTTTAAAGCCCTTCAAGCTTACAGGAAGAAAATGCTTAGGCTTGTAAGGAACATTATCGGCGCTATAATTTGAAGGTTGTCCATCTTTACTCATGTACACACGAAACACTGCAAAATCGCCAGTATGACGAGGCCACTCCCAGTTGTCGGTATCGCCCCCAAATTTACCAACACTTTCAGGAGGTGTTCCTACCAAGCGAACATCGCGGTATACATCATACACATACAAAAAGTATTGGTTGCCTTTGAACATGCTTGCAACAACAGCGCTTTTGAAAGTGCTTTCACCCACCACTTCTTTGGTAATGGCAGCAGAAACTTCCTGCAATTTTCTGTTACGCTCTGCACCACTGGTATTGCCCAAGGCACTCATAACGCGATTAGTAACATCTTCAATTCTATTCAAAAAACTTACGCTTAAGTTTTTAGATGGAATTTCTTTGCTTAAGTCGCTTGCCCAGAATCCATCGCGCAGGTAATTTGCTTCAACAGAAGAAGCAGCAGCAATTTGTCCATAGCCACAATGGTGATTGGTAAATACCAATCCTTTATCGCTTACAATTTCACCTGTACATCCACCACCAAAAATGACAATGGCATCTTTAATTGAATTTTTGTTGGCACTGTACAATTGTTCTGGCTTTAATTTCAGTCCTTTCTTTACCATATCTTGGTACACTTGTTGTCCAAGTAACAACGGTAGCCACATGCCTTCATCGGCGTAAGTACGCAGGATGGTAATGCTACAAATAATGAGCAGTCCTATTTTTTTCATGACAAGAATAGTTTTGGGCAAACCTAAGAAATTCATTGGCAAGGCAAACGATTAGAAGGAACTGAAATCGTTAAAAAAATTCATTTCAATCCTGTAACTTTCCAAATAAAACTATGATTGTTACAACAACACCTACTATTGAGGGCCAACCTATTCAGCAATACCTTGGTATAGTTGCGGCTGAAGCCATTATTGGCGCAAATATTTTCAAAGATATTTTTGCTGGCTTGCGCGATATTGTTGGTGGGCGAAGCCAAACCTATGAGCGTGTTATTGAAGAGGGCAGGGCAAATGCTTTGCAGGAACTCACTCAGAAAGCTGCTATGATGGGAGCGAATGCAGTGGTTGCTGTTGATTTAGATTTTGAAACAGTGGGAAGTGGTGGCAGTATGCTCATGGTGGTTGCCACTGGTACGGCTGTACGTATTTAAACTTTTAGTTACTGTTAGAGTCCAATTATCCTAAAGCACGTTTTGCATGCAAATGGAAGATGCCGAGTTGTTGAATCTTTTCAAAGATCCGGCTAGCCGAGAGAAAGCCTTTACCGAACTGGTGAAAAAATACCAGGAGCGTTTGTATTGGCATATTCGCAGGCTGGTTGTGGTGCACGACGATGCTGATGATGTCTTGCAAAACACTTTATTAAAAGTGTGGCATGGCTTAGATCAGTTTAAAGGGCAGAGCCAATTATTTACGTGGATGTATAGAATTGCTACCAATGAATCGCTCAGTTTCTTGGAACAAAAAAAGCGAAAATCAACAGAGGCATTGGATGATTCAGAGGAGCTATCTAATTTGGTAAGGGCGAGTGAGGGTTTTAATGCCAACAAGTTGGAGTGGAAGCTTCAGTTGGCAATTCAGCATTTACCAGAGAAGCAGCGGGTGGTCTTCAATTTGCGTTATTACGACGAAATGCCTTACGAGGCAATGAGTCAATTGCTAGAAACCAGCGAGGGTGCTTTGAAGGCTAGCTACCACCATGCTGCGAAGAAAATTGAGGATTTTATTTTAAATCATTAAACGGAAAGCCATAAATACTGTCAAAAACAGGAATGGAACGGGAAAAAGTACATATTGAATCTGAATTACAGGAAATTGCACCAAAACTGGCGCATGTATCTGGGAACAGCCATTGGCAGGTTCCAGCGCATTATTTTGAGCAATTTCCAGAGCGATTGATGTGGAAGATTCAAGGGAAAAAGGCTCAGGAAGCACAAAGCGCATCTGTTCCGCAAGGTTATTTTGAAGGTTTACCGAACCGCATATTAGAGCGCATTCGTTCAGAAGCAAATAAAGATATAGCTCAAGAAGAGCTGCCGCAATGGCTTTTAGATCTTCGGACTAAGCCTACTTATCGGGTTCCTGCAGATTATTTTGGGAAAGCTCGCATGCCAATGAGGTCGCAAGCTAAAGTGGTGGCTTTGTCTGCTCGACGCGTTTGGGGCTATGTAGCCGCTGCCGTTGTAACAGGTTTATTGGTTTGGGGCGGATGGATGCAGTTGGATACCCCCGAGCAAATGAATATGGATATTGCAAGTGAGGTAAAACAAATTAGTGATGACGGATTAGAAGAATATTTGTGGGAACCTAACGAATATTTGGTATCATCTAAACTGATGCTCGATGGTCCAGGTGTTTCTCAATTTGACGCATCTGTAGCATTGTTGACAGATGATGAGTTAGAATATTATTTAGACAAAGACCCTTATAACACAAGTGAAAGTTTTTAGTAGTATGAAAAGAGGATGGATGATATGGATTTGCTGGGTAGGGCTTTTGCCTGCTGCTTTTTCTCAGCCGCCAGATAGGCCGCCGGGACGACCAGCATACAATCGTCCAGATTCAGCTATGGTGGAAGCAATAAAAATTGCATTTATTACAAAAAGGCTTCAATTAACACCAGATGAGGCGCAGCGATTTTGGCCTACTTACAATAGGTATATAGATGAAATGCGTAAAACCAGGAGAGAGTTTAGGAAGGATGAGTTGGTATTTGAAGAGAAAGCCCTGGAAATTAGAAAACGATATAGAGAAGAATTTAGAAAAATATTGGGGGAAGAACGCGTAACACAAATTTATAATGCCGATAGAGAGTTCAGGGATATGATTCGTAAAGAATTGCAGGAGCGACAAAGGATGCGGCAGGGTGGAAATGGACAAAAAAGATAAATGAAAAGGCTGTCTACATGAATGGACAGCCTTTTTTGTTTCTTATCTTGATTTGCCTTTACCATCAGTAGTTTCTACTCTAACCCTTCTCACCCTGCCTGTATTTTGTCCAGAAGGCATATACACCCTAACATCACCGTCTATAAAGAAATCATCTCCGCCTTCAAGTAAAGCCTTTTCAGACACAGTAAAGCTGATGATTGCTTCACCTGCTAGAAAATTATTCCAAGTAATTTGAGCGTTGCTTACAAAGCCGACTTTATTAGTAATAACTAGTTTAGTTTCCTGCTTAAAGCCATCTTTCTCATTATAGCCAACTGTCATTTTGCTCCAAGGTCCGCTAAATTTACCTTGAACTTTGTACACCAATTGTGTGCTTTGTAACTTTTCATCCCACTCTTTTGCAATTGTGGTTGAAGCGGGTTTCCATCCAAGGTTCCAAACCTGATCTTTTTGTGCTTCAACAGCAGTTGTGGCAGCAAAATCGGCATTGTTTTCTGGTTGAGTGATTTGCTTTTCGCAAGAGCTAAGGCCAATACCAGCCATCAAAAGAAATAATAATGTACGCATGTTGTTTTGTTTTTGGTAGCACAAACTTCGAAAGTTTACATGCGATGCAGTTATAGGAGTTTATGAATCTCAGATTTGATTTTGTGAATGGTTGATTTTGATTTGTGAGGTGTAATAAATGAATAGCAAACACAAAAAAATCCCATCGTGATAGATGGGGTTGAATCATGTTAGACATGGAAGCTGCTTTTCAACATTTAGAATTTGATTTCTTCTTCATTTGCATCAAAGAAGCGGAATTCAATTAGGTGAAATTGGTTATTAGCTTCCACCTTAAGCTGACGCGTATATTTTTTCTTCCACTGATGAATGATAGAAGACCAGAGCCAACCTTTTGATAAATGTGAGAAAACAATAGGGTGTACTTCTAAGCGCAATTGCTTGTGGCCATGCGTTACCAAATATTGTAAACGCTTCTCCATTTCGTCTTCTAAAACCAAAGTAGAAGTTACTTTTCCAGTTCCATTACAAACTGGACAAGACTCGCTGGTGTTAATAGTTACTTCGGGCCGCATACGCTGACGCGTAATTTGCATAAGCCCAAATTTTGAAATTGGAAGAACAGAATGTTTAGCACGATCGGTGCGCATAAATTCTTCCATTGCATCTTGAAGCTTACGCTTATTATCGGGCAATTTCATGTCTATGAAATCCACCACAATAATTCCGCCTATATCACGCAAACGAAGTTGACGGGCAATTTCTTCTGCGGCTTCTAAGTTGGTTTGTAAAGCGTTTTCTTCTTGGTTATTGCTAATACTCTTATATCCACTGTTCACATCAATAACATGCAAAGCTTCGGTATGCTCAATAATTAAATAAGCACCACTGTTGAGGTTCACCGTTTTGCCAAAAGAAGCTTTTACTTGTTTGGTTATGCCATAGTGATCGAAAATAGAAGCACCATTATTATACAAGCTAACGATATCTTGTTTGTCGGGTGCAATTCGTTGTAAATACGATTTGGTATCATTGTACATACCACGATCGTTCACAACAATCTTATGAAAATCGTTGCTGAGCAAATCGCGCAAGATACTTGTAGTTTTATCCTGCTCACTCATGATTTTAGCAGGAGCTTCAGCGTTGCGTAGGTTTTCCTGAATATTCTTCCATGTTTCAGCAAGCGATAATAAATCCTGGTGCAATTCGGCCGTACTCTTTCCTTCAGCTGCAGTTCTAACAATAACACCAAAATTTTTGGGTCGAATAGATTCTACAATTTTATGTAAACGCTTGCGCTCATCAGAGGATTGTATTTTCTTTGAAACAGCAACAATTTCATTAAATGGAGTAAGTACTACAAAACGGCCTGGTAAAGAAAGTTCACAACTTAATCTTGGTCCTTTTGCTGCAATGGGCTCTTTTAAAATCTGAACAAGCACACTTGGCTTGCCATTGAGTACTTCATTGATTTTACCAGTTTTAATTATTTCGGGTTCGGTTTGAAACTTTCCGAAATCAAATCCACCGGGCTCTTGATCATGGATAGCCATTTGAGTGAATTTGATGATTGATCTGGCATAAGGACTTAGATCTGTATAATGGAGAAATCCATCTTTATCGGCACCAACATCTACAAATGCGGCATTCATACCTGGCACCAGCTTTTTCACTTTTCCCAGATACAAATCACCTACGGTAAAACTAGCATCATGACTTTCTTGATGAAGTTCAACCAGTTTTTTATCTTCTAGCAATGCAATTTCCACACCATGTGCGGTGGCATTGATTACAATTTCTTTGTTCACGGTTTCGCAACTTTATACTGCATCACAATAACCCCATGAGTTGAGGCTGTTTGGATTTGTTACAACGATTGCCGAAGAGAGAGGATAGGAAGGTAAAGTTGCTGAAGAGAAGGAAAATAGGCGGCAATCGGAGTAGAATACACAAGTGCAAAAACCACCCTAGAGAAGGATGGTTTTTGCTCAAGAGAACAATTATTTATTCTTTTTCTTATGACGGTTCTTTCTCAGACGCTTCTTCCGCTTGTGCGTCGCAATTTTATGACGCTTTCTTTTTTTACCACAAGGCATAAGACATGCTTTTTACTTTGTTATACAATAAGGTTTATTTACTCAATTCTTGTATGCGTTTGTTCAATTCGTCGAGTACTTGTGGCACTTGAATTTGCTTTTTAGCAGTTTGGTACCATTTTATAGCACTCTTTTTATCGCCCATGGCTTCGTAACATTCAGCAGCATGAAACATGGCTTCTATATTACGAGGCTCAGCTGCCAGTACTTTTTCAAACCGTTCTGCAGCTTTGTCCCATTGGCCGCTTCTCTTTCCGCCTAAACCCAACATCATGTTGGCATAAGCGTTCGATGGCTGTTTATCGGCAATTTCGCGGAGCGGTAAAATGCCTTCCATTGGGTTGGAAGAGAGGTTGCCAAAAATGTAGCAAGCTCCCAATCCAATTTTAGCTGAATCGTTGCTCGGATTCAATACCAGGGCCTTCTCAAAAAGAACTTTCGCATGACCTGCCATCCATTCGGCTAGCAGGTGGTCTTGTTCAGGAATTAGGTTCTCCAAAAACAGACGGGCGGCAAAGGTGAGGCTTTTTTCAGAATTTTCCAACTTTGCAGCTTCTGCGAGGTAGTGGGCATAAGGTTCGAAGAGCCGGATACTGTCTCTCCAGAAGGAGGCAAGTTGCTGATAAACTTTAATTTGTTGGGCTTTTACATCGCCACGGACAACGGCATTTTCTAATTGAAGTACACGTTCTAACTGATTGGGAGTCAATCGCTGTTTCGCTTTTGCCAATAATGAGTCGAACTCAAGCGGCGGATGATCTTCATGGTTATGACCTGCATGATCACCTCCAGCTTGCGCTGTAGGAGGAGTGGGTGGAGCTTGTGGAGGAATATTATTTCCAAAGAAATAGAGACCAAATAGTAAAAGGATACCACCAGATACCCAAAAGAGTTGCTGTTTATTCACGAAATCAATTTGGCGCGAAGTTACTCTTCGCGGCGCTTAGATTTCACTTCATTAACAAATTCTTTAGCCGGCTTAAAAGCAGGAATAAAATGCTCAGGTATTTCTACTGAAACGTTCTTTTTGATGTTTCTACCAATTTTAGCTGCACGCTTTTTGGTAATAAAACTGCCAAAGCCGCGGATGTAGATGTTCTGGCCATTTGCGAGGCTTTGTTTAACTTCTTTGAACATTGTTTCGAGGGTCACCAGTACATCTACCTTAGGGATGCCTGTTTTTTCCGAGATTTGACTAATTAAATCAGATTTGCGCATGACGGAGGTTATTAAAAAGGTTGACGGAATATGTGTAATTGGGCCTCACAACAAGAACCCAAAAATATGAAAAATAAATAGACATTAGTCGCTGATTATGAATGAATTTACGCAATGTTTTGACAAGTCGTGCTTTTGTGAAACCAAACTCTTCTTTACTTCAACAAAATACCCTCAATGAGCCTACAAATCTCTGAATTGGACTTGGTTAGGTTCAGAAAAGCCTTGATGAAGTGGAACAGTAGCGATAATAAGCGCGATTTACCATGGAAAGGAATTGGAAACCCTTACTATATCTGGTTGAGTGAGGTGATTTTGCAGCAGACTCGCGTAGAACAAGGTTTATCGTATTACCTAAAATTTATTTCGGCTTTTCCAACTATTCATGATTTAGCTTCTGCAAAGGATGAAGAAGTCTTAAAAATGTGGGAGGGCCTGGGATATTACAATAGATGTAGGAATCTATTAGCCACAGCGCGTTATATAGCTTTTGAATGTAAGTCGGAGTTTCCATCAACTTTTGAGGGATTATTAGCGCTCAAAGGAATTGGTCCGTACACAGCGGCAGCCATTGGCTCCTTTGCTTTTAACTTGCCTTATGCAGTGGTAGATGGTAATGTATACAGAGTATTGGCTCGCTATTTTGGAGTTGATTTACCCAGCGATGGGACTGAAGGAAAAAAGTTTTTTCAGGACTTGGCAAATGCAACGTTAGACGCAAAAAAGCCAGCTATTTACAACCAAGCTATCATGGATTTTGGAGCAACGGTTTGTAAGCCTCAACTGCCTTTATGCGGTGTTTGTGCTTTGCAGATGTCTTGTAAAGCTTTCAATGAAGGAAGAGTAGACCAATTGCCTGTTAAACATAAGCGAGTAGAAAGAAAAAAGCGTTATTTCAATTATTTTGTTTTTAAAGTAGGCGAAGAAATTCTAATTCACCAACGAAATGAAGTAGATATTTGGAAGGATTTATTTGAGTTCTTTTTGCTAGAAACAGCTCAACCCATTCAGTGGGATGAATGTACCATTTCAGAAGTGCTGAAAAGAAATCTGGGAATTTCAAATTTCGGCCTACTCTCCCAACCTTTCAAAGTGCGTCAGCATTTAACCCACAGGACTGTTGAGTCGCAATTTATTCATATTAGAATCAATAAAATTCCAAAGGCGCTAGCACATTTAATTCCGGTTCATAGGAATGAGTTAAACAAGTATGCCTTCCCCAAAACTATTCAAGACTATTTAGCCGATTTCTTAAAATTGGCATAGAAGGAATCTTTTTATCTAAAAAGGCCGTAATTTTAAGACAGAACATAAACGGATAAATCAATTCTTATGAGAGGAGTTAATCGCGTTACCTTAATTGGCAACCTTGGAAAGGACCCGGATGTGCAAACCTTAGAAGGCAATATTGCTGTTGCGAAATTTCCATTAGCTACAACTGAAACATACAAAGATCGATCGGGTAAGTTAGTTTCTCAAACAGAATGGCATACAGTTGTGCTATGGAGAGGCTTGGCTGAGTTGGCTCAGAAGTATTTGCATAAGGGAAGTTTGATTTATGTGGAAGGCAGACTAAGAACCAGAACTTGGGATGATAAAGAGGGGAATAAAAAATTTGCAACGGAAGTTGTAGGAGATAACCTAATTATGCTAGATAAAAGAAATGATGGGGGATCTCATGGTTCAGATGCTTACGGTGGATTTGATGTGCCTGAAATGGGCACTGGTCCTGATGAATCGGGCTTTTAATTTGCCTGCCTTATTTTTGCACAAGGCTCGCATATTGCTCACTAAAATTTTAGATGTTGGACTATCACTCGGTTGAACAATTTTTACAACAAGGATTATTCTATACTGCAGCAATTAATGTACAGGGAACTACTGTACTAATGATTGTATTATTTGTACTCTTGTTTCTTTCATTTGTTTTATCAGGAGCGGAGGTTGCATTTTTTTCTTTATCGTATAAAGATGTAAATGTATTAAAGACAAAATCTGATCCAGCTTGTCAGCGTATTGTTGATTTATTAGAAGAGCCCAAGAAACTCTTAGGTTCACTGCTAATAGGGAATAGCTTTGTAAACATTGCTATTATCATCATTAGTAACTTATTGATAGATGAATTATTCGATTTTGAAAAAATTGATCAGGCTTGGATTGAATTTGTGATTAAAGTATTGGCTGTTTCATTTGTATTGGTATTATTTGGTGAAGTGATGCCTAAAGTGTTAGCTACTCAAAACAATATTCGTTTTGCCAAAGATTTCTCTTTATTGGTTCAGTCATTTGTTTATGCAACTAGTGGTTTAAGCAATAGGTTGGTTGCTTTTTCTGATTATGTTGAAAAGCGTCTTGCTAAAACTTCCAATGCTGCTAATAGATTAGCTGAACTTGATCAAGCAATTGACTTAACAAATGACAATGATGCCTCTGAAAAAGAAAAAAGTATTTTAAAAGGTATAGTGAAGTTTGGAAATATTACTGTTAAGCAAATCATGCGTACACGATTAGAAGTTGTAGCTATAGATGAACAGATAAATTTTAAGGAGCTTATTACCTCTGTGGAAGAGCATCAGTATAGTAGGGTGCCTGTATATAGAGAAGATATCGATAATGTAGTGGGAATGATTCACTCAAAAGATCTTCTTCCACACTTAAATGAAGCCGAAAATTTTGATTGGAAACAACTGCTTCGTCCTGCTTATTTTGTACATGAACAAAAAATGATTGAAGATTTATTACAAGAGTTTCAGCAAAAGCGTATTCACTTTGCTGTTGTGGTAGATGAGTTTGGTGGTACCAGTGGTATAGTAACCATGGAGGATATATTAGAGGAAGTTATTGGTGAAATAAAGGATGAATTTGATGAAGAAGAATCGGGTTTCAAAAAATTGGATGATTATAATTATATCATTGAAGGTAGAAACATGATTCATGATGTTTGTCGTTTTATGGGCCTACCTTTAGATACCTTTGATAGTGTTAGAGGTGATAGCGATTCGCTAGGCGGATTAATTTTTGAATTATCTGGCGACATTCCTTCAGTTTCTCAAGTATTAACTGCAGGTGATTTTGAATTTACAGTGTTAGAATTAGAACGCAACAGGGTGAAGCGTGTAAAAATTACTATTCAACCCCAATCGGAATGAATACAGTCTTGAAGTGGTCTTTATGTTTTGTTTTTGTTTTTTGGGGTTGTCAGGAAGTATTTGTTCCTAAACCACGAGGATATTTTAAAATTGACTTTCCCAAAAAAGAGTATCTGGTCTTTGATAGACCAGACTATCCATACTCGTTTGAATATCCAACGTATGCTATTGTTGTCAAAGACAGCACTTTTTTTGGGGATCCTACCGAAAATCCATGGTGGATTAATATTGATTTTCCTCAATTCAATGGTAGGATTTATGTGAGTTATAAAACTTTATCCAATTCGCAGCAGTTTACAAAAGTGCTTCAAGACGCTTTTAAATTAACCAGTAAACATACAACCAAAGCATATTCAATAGATGATTCCTTATTCAGAAATAATCAGGGTGTATCTGGCTTATTTTTCAAAGTAGGTGGGGATGTTGCAACCGCGAATCAATTTTTCTTAACCGATTCAACAAAACATTTCTTAAGAGGAGCGTTGTATTTTGATGCTACACCTAATGAAGATTCCCTTTCTGTGGTGAATCGATTTTTGCTGGAAGATATGCGCCATCTAATCCAAACTTTTCGCTGGAAGGGGAACTGACTCTTCAGAATAGCTTTGCTTTTCTGAAAAATTTGAACCCGCTAGGGTTTCGTTATAAGTAAACATTTACTAAATTTGCAATGGTGAAATGAGGACAAGAATGGGTAATAACTTCGAGATTATATTTTTAAGTGAGGCATTTGAGTTTTTGAAATCTCTCGACCAGAAACATTCGAGTAAGATACTTTATAACATCAGAAAAGCACAACAAAAGCATGACCCGGAATTGTTTAAAAAGCTAACGGATGAGATTTGGGAGTTTAGAATACATTATCAAGGTGTACAATATAGGCTTTTAGCATTTTGGGATAAAACGGATCATAGAAACACATTAGTGGTTTCAACCCACGGCTTTGTAAAGAAACAGGGTAAAGTACCTGCTAATGAAATTCAAAAAGCTGAGCAAAAGCGCAAGAAATATTTTTTCGACAAGCAAAAAAATAGCAAATGAAGACCTATACATTAGAAGAAGTTCAAGATAAGCTAATTGGAAAAAAAGGAACGCCTATCCGTGATAGGTTTGAATATGAACTGCAAATGGATTTGATAGGTAAAGCTATTAAAGAAACCAGACAAGAGCGTAAATTAACCCAAGAGCAACTTGGCAAGCTAATAGGGGTTCAAAAGGCACAGATTTCTAGACTGGAAAGCAATGCAAGTAATGTTACTATTGACACGTTGATGAAGGTGTTCACTGCATTAAAAGCAAAAGTGAAAATTCAAGTTGAACTTCCTAATGCAAAATTCCATGTAGCTAAGTAAAACTATAGCATGTATTAGATGTTACAGATTGTCCAACTATAAAAGCCGTAATTTTACAAGTATATGATTATTATAGAAAATAACTTGGTTAGTGAGGAGTTGTTGGAAGAGCAGTTTGTGTGCGATTTGAATGCATGCAAAGGAGGATGTTGTGAAGATGGAGATGCGGGAGCTCCCTTAGATGAAAATGAAAAAATTGCTTTACAAAATGATTATGCAATCATTGAGCCTTATTTAACGGAGGAAGGTAAAGCAGTGATTGAACAACAGGGGTTGTTTGAGTTTAATGAAGATTTTGGATGGGTTACGCCAACTATAAAAGGGAAAATGTGTGCGTATGGTTATCGAAATGAGTTGGGTGTGATTACATGCGGAATAGAACAAGCCTATCGCGATGGTAAGATTAATTGGAAAAAACCCATTAGCTGTCATTTGTTTCCTGTGAAAGTGAGCAAAAGTGAGTATGATTCGGATATGCAATATGTGAACTATGAGCCAAGAGAAGATTTATGTAAAGCAGCGTGTTCATTAGGAAAAAAATTAAAAGTGCCAGTCTATCAATTTTTACAAGAAGCATTGGTGCGAAAATTTGGTTCAGAGTTTTACGAGGCTTTGGAAGCAACAGCTAACTTTCAAAAGAATCCATCATGACAGCACAGTCAGCATCATTTATAGCAAAGGCAACTATAAAGTCGGCCGATTTGGAGCATCGAAGGAAAATTCGATTCAATATTGGTAAATACAACGCTACTGTTCCACAAGGTAAAAAGCAATTTGAAGATTTAGAGAAAGCCAGACAATTAGCCAAGCAAGCTAAATGGAAAGCTATTGAACATTTGGATCAATACTTACTTCAGTTTGAAGAAAAAATTACATCTAAAGGAGCAGAAGTAATTTGGGCTACAGATTCAAATGAAGCACTTGAGGCCATCGGTAAAATTTGTAAAGAGGCTAACTGTAGCACTGTAGTGAAGAGTAAAAGTATGGTGACTGAAGAAATTCACCTGAATCATTACTTAGAGAAAAATGGTATTGAAAGTGTTGAAACAGATTTGGGAGAATATATTCAACAATTAGATGGAGAGCCTCCATATCACATTGTAACACCTGCCATGCATAAAAGCAAGGAAGATGTTGCAAGATTATTTGCTCAGAAATTAGGAACACCATCAGGATTAAGTCCAGAAGAGCTAACACTTGTTGCAAGGAAAAAACTTCGACAAAAATATTTAGATGCACAAGTTGGCATAACAGGTGCAAATTTTATTCTTCCAGATATAGGCGGCATTGCAATTACTGAAAATGAAGGAAACGGTCGTTTGAGTTGTGCATGGCCTCCGGTTCATATTGTGGTAGTAGGTATAGAAAAAGTGATTCCATCGGTTCATGACTTAGCATTGTTCTGGCCGTTATTATCAACCTATGGAACAGGACAACGTGTTACTGTGTATAACAGTGTTATAACTGGACCACGACAAGCAGGTGAAGGACATGGTCCGAGTAAGATGTATGTGATTTTATTAGACAATGGTAGGACGAATCTTTTAAAAGATCCTATCAAGCGGGAAGCATTGTATTGCATTCGTTGTGGTGCTTGTTTAAATGCTTGTCCAGTCTATAAAAATATTGGCGGCCATTCCTATGAAACAACTTATAGCGGTCCAATTGGAAAAGTAATAACCCCGCATTTAAGGGGCATGGATGATTTCAAACATTTAAGTCAAGCTTCATCATTATGTGGTAATTGTACAGAGGTTTGTCCAGTTAAAATTAATTTACACGAACTCTTATTAGAAAATAGGCATGAAGCTGTACAAAATGGATTGAGCTCATTAGGAGAGCGCATGGCATGGAAAATGTGGCAAACAGCAAGCTTGCATAGATCCATGATGAATGCAGGAAATGGTCGTGTAAAAAATTGGGTGGTTAATAAAGTTTTCAAAGGATGGACCACACATAGGGCTGATTTAGATTTCAGTGAAAAGACATTTAATGAATGGTGGAAAGCAAATCGCTCTTAATACCATGACTCCTTGGCTTATTTGGTCAGAAGAAGACGGTCCAAGGGTAGTTTATGCAATTACTGAAACGCTTCGCTTGGCAGGTGTGCAACAAGTTCAGTGGGCAACACATCCGCAAGAACTCATTTCATTTGAAGGCAATACGCTTCTGTATGCAACATCGCAAGTTGTTCCTTCAACATGCTTTATCCCTTCTAGTAAATTTTTAAGTGAAACTGGCCTAAGAAAATTTGAAGTGCCAGTAGACAGTTGGCATGATTTACTTGTTTTGTTTCCTAGGCAAGCCGACTGGGGCTTTGATTTATTTGCAGCAGTATTTTATTGCTTAAGTAGGTATGAAGAGTATACAGCTTCACAAAGAGATGCTTTTGGTCGATTTGATGCTAGAGCAAGTTGGGCATTTCAAAACAATGTGCTCATTCGGCCAGTAGTTGATGAATGGTTGAATGAATGGCGAAACAGGTATTTACCAATAGAGAAGACCAATGAGGATCCGCAAACAAGATTTAAATGGAGTTACGATATTGATGTAGCTTATGCGTGGAAGGGGAAATCTTTTTTAAGGTCTGTATACGCACGACTGCAGCATATAAGAGAAGTTGGAATGAACGGTATTTTTTCAACGAAAGATCCATTAGATGTTTATGATGAAATACAGTTGTGTTGTAATGGGCATTTAGCGAAGCCTATGTTTTTTTTATTAGCAGCAAAACAGGTGAATGATTTGGATAGAAACATTCGAAGAGATAGTCCAGCTTTTTTAGATCTTATTAAGCGTGTGCAATCAGTTGGACAAATAGGTTGGCATGTTAGTTCGCAAGCTGCACAGGATGATTCGATAGCTAAAGAAGAGAAAGCGTATTTAGAAAAATTAGTTGGTCCAATTACAGCCACGAGAATGCATTATATATCATTGGAACTACCTACGACCTATCAAATGTTATTAGCGCTAGGTATACGAGAGGATTATTCAATGGGTTATGCCACCACGCAAGGCCTTAGAGCATCTACGCATCAATCATTTTATTGGTATGATTTGCAAAATGATTGTGCAACAGAATTGCTCATTCATCCTTTTGTTTATATGGATGCTAATGCAATTTTTGAAGAAAAGCAAGATGCAGATTCAGCAGAAGTTTTTATTCGGTCGTTTATAGATCGAGCGGAGCAATTGCATGTGCAACCTCATTTGGTATTTCACAGTCATTTTATTACGGAAGAAAAAAAATTCAGGCAATGGCGATCATTGCATCAACGTATTTTAAGCATGCATGATGGGATGAGCGGAATTAGTCATAATCCCACCATAATCTAAGGTCATTGTTTTATGTGCGACCCCTTCAGGGTCGGTGGTATTATGTGATTTGTTATTCTATAAATGTGTGACCCTTTCAGGGTCAGTGCTATTTTGATTTGATTTTGTTCAAGTTATGAAATGCCATATGATTCGAGATTGTAAATGGATTTTGCATTACATGTGTCTTTACTTAAAAAAATAGTACTTGAGAATTAAATAGTATTTACTATTAGTTTAAGTTGAATTTTAATGATAATAAGTCCTTGGTAGGCTTAAAGAATCAAATTTTTGTAACAATTTAGAATTTCTGTTTTTAAAAATTTATTGAACTCAGCAACCTTTTTATCAAAAATTTAGTGTTTATAATCAAGAAGCTTTTAGCTAATTAACTCAACAAAATAGATAGATTTAAAATTTTTTATCAGGCGAGGTTAATTGAAAAAGATTATATATATAAATATGTTTACATTGTTTAAAAAGCTGAGTTCAACAGATAAGTGCAATATTTAGAAACAAATGACAAAATGCTTTT
>CAZTTO010000004.1:0-186086 GCA_964616465.1 uncultured Hydrotalea sp.
CGATTACTGCATCTAATGCAACAGGAACTGGACTAGCTAACTATACGATTACTTATAACAATGGTACGCTAACTGTGAACCCAGCAGCATTAACCATCACAGCTAACAATTCCAACAAGACCTATGGTGCAACAGCAAGTCTAAGTAATTTTACAGCTACTGGACTAGTAAACAGCGATGCAGTGAGTGCAGTCACTTTAAGCTCATCTGGATCACCAGCAACTGCAGCGGTAGGCACTTATCCGATTACTGCATCTAATGCAACAGGAACGGGATTAGGTAACTATACCATCACTTACAACAATGGTACGCTAACAGTTAACCCAGCTGCATTAACCATCACGGCAAACAATGCAAGCAAGACCTATGGTGCAACAGCAAGTCTAAGTAATTTTACAGCTACTGGACTAGTAAACAGCGATGCAGTGAGTGCAGTCACTTTAAGCTCAACTGGATCACCAGCAACAGCAGCAGTTGGTACTTATCCGATTACTGCATCTAATGCAACTGGAACTGGACTAGGTAACTACACCATAACGTACAACAACGGTACGCTCACAGTTAACCCAGCTGCATTAACCATCACAGCTAACAATGCCAACAAGTTTTATGGCCTAACTCTAAACCTAACACAGTTTACAACAACTGGATTAGTAAACAGCGATGCAGTGAGTGCAGTTACTTTAAGCTCAACTGGATCACCTGCAACTGCATCAGTAGGTAATTATCCGATTACTGCATCTAATGCAACTGGAACGGGATTAGGTAACTATACCATTACTTATAACAATGGAACCATGACCGTTTTACCAATATCACTCACCATTACTGCAGCCAATCAGACCAAGTGTCAAGGTGTTGCTTTCAACATACTAAGTGACGCTTGGGGTGTGAATGGGTTGGTGAATGGCGACAGGGTGAATAGTGTGAACTTGTTTAGTGTTGGAGCTAGTATAGGAGCAGCTGCAGGAACTTACAACATTGTTCCATCAGGAGCAACGGGTGTTGGATTGAGCAATTATACTATAACATACATCAATGGAACATTTACTGTGAATGCACTTCCTACTGTTACAGCAAGCGCGAGCAGTAGCTCGGTGAGTCGTGGTAGAAATGTAACCCTCACTGCAACAGGAACTGGAAGCTTTTCTTGGAGTCCGTCATTTGGTTTAGTTAGTCCAAATGCAGCTGTTACAGAAGCAAGGGTTATAGAATCTTCTACCTATACAGTTACGCTAACTGGATTAAATGGTTGTAGAAATTCAGCTAGTGTTACTGTTGAGTCGATTGAAGACTTTTTTGTTGAGCCAAGCATATTATTTACACCCAATGGCGATGGTATTAATGATCGATTTGTGATTAACAACATAGACGTATATCCACAAAATAGGGTACAGGTATTTGATAGATCTGGCAAGCTCATATTTGAGCAGAATAACTACAGCAATAATTGGGATGGGAATGTAGGAGGACGTCCACTTGCGAAAGATACCTATTTCTATGTCCTCTCTGTAAAAGGAAAGATCATTAAACGAGGCTCTATCACTTTAATTCGATAATCAATTAATTGTGAAAGCATCTTTTTTAACCTCAAATCAGTAGTAATGAAACATCATAATCATATTCGCTTTTTTTCAAGCTTAGTATTGTTGGTATTAGTTATTTCAGCAAACCAAGTATTTGCCCAACAACAAATGGAAATTGGTATGAGCCAATATTTCAGAAATAGACTTACTTGGAACAGTGCATACACGGGAGCTGATGGGAATCGTATTTATGCTATGCAAAACAGAAGCTGGGGTGGATTTGATGGGGCCCCTGTATTAGTCAGTTTGAGTGGAGAAATGAACTTTGGCAAGAATTCAGCTGCAGGGGTACAAATGATTTCTGATAAATCTGGGGTTTTGAATAGAACCCATGGATTAGTTAATTATGCCTATAAAGTCCAATTTAGTCAAGATCAGGTGCTGCGACTAGGTGTTGCACTTTCGTTCAATGCAGAGCGATTAGATGCAGGTTTACTCAATGGCAATATTGATCCTGTTATTGCAAATTATGCAAATAATAAATTTCAATTTGATGGAAATTTTGGAGCAGTTTATCAGGTTGGTGATTTAGATGTAGGAGTTTCTTTTAATAGAATTGGTAATAATTTACGTAAAGTAACCAACGATAATGCAAATATTGCCATTGCTCAGATGGGATTTAATTATCGAATGAGTTTAACGGCAGATGAAAAGGTATTAATGCGAACCCTTGCTATGTGTAGGTTGTATAAGGAGACTGAACCTATCTTTGATATTGGTGCAGAATTCGCTTACAACGAATTATTTCATATAATGGCAGTGTACCAAACCGTTGGTAATGTTCGAGCAGGTGCGGGAATTAGAAAGTCGGGATTGGGTGAACTTAATTTCTTTTATAATACCAATAGTCGTATTTCAAATAATGCCAGTCAGCAGTATGAGATAGGTGCGGGAATTTATTTAAAGAAGAGGAATTAAAAAGAGAGTCTATTTCATTATTGATAGAGGCTCATATTATATTGTTGAAATTAAAATATTAAAACTGCTAAATCATCAATTTAATTCGCAGATAAATCTTGCTCTTTCACCCGCCTAATTTGTTCAATACATTTATGCTTTTGATTCTGAGCATTGTGTCGAGATGAATATCCATATTCTTTTTGAATTTGCTCTATTGCTTTATTTTTAAAAAACATGTCATGTATCAATCCTTTACAGTGTTCTGTAATTTTATGTAAATAGCCTTGGAGTTTCTCAAAATAATTCTTCTCTTGTTCAATTTGGTTACTTATTTCTTCTAGAAATTGATTGTCATATACTTCTGTATACTCTAGTATATGGTAAGGGTTTCTCAGTTTCTTTAACCATAAATTCTTAGCAATTGCCATAATGTAGGTTTTAATAGATGCAGTAAGTACAAAATTGTCCTGCCGGAGTTTTTCCAGCAGAACAATCATGGTATCTTGAAATAGGTCCTCTGCATCATTCAAATAGCCGTGATTATTAAGTACAAATCGCTTTACTATTGCAAAATGTGCTTTATATAAATCGCCAAATGCACTACTATTTTCGCCTTTTAGGTCTTTAATTATATTGTTATCCATTTTATGCTACGCTACAAGATTGTTTTGAACAGTAAGATTCGCCCACAGTTTTTGAAACACTTACTCCATAAATAACATGGCCTATGAGACTTCCAGTCATTATCAAAAACATAGAACCTTCCATCATAGGCATCGAAACCATTGCGCCCATAATTGCCATAACTACTTGTGCAAGAATAAAAACAATCAATCCAAAAACTACCCCTTTGAGATACACGTTGTCAATTTTCCACTTGAATATACATAAATAAGTGTACATAAATGCAAATGTAATTCCAATCATAAAGTGCATAATCCATCCAACGATTGCTGATGTACCAGTCATTTCAGCTAGCATATTTGGAGCAGACATTTTAGGCATACCCATCATGGGTGCAAATACTGTTACTAAAGTCATCATAACTGTACCAATGATACCTGCTAATACTGTTTTTTGGTTAGTGTTATTCATGATATTATTTTTTGGATTTATCTAATGCTTTTTGGTAAGCCATCATGATTTCTTCATTAGATTTAGCGACACTCACTTTACTAATGAGCTCTTTACTTTCTGCATCAATGAAGTAAAGTACCCCGGTGCCAGTATTCTTTTTTGCAAAAGCAGTTACACCAATTTTTTCAAGCATAGAAGCAGATGCGGCTTTTGATTCATCATTGGATAGATCGTTCATTACAAGTTGTACATCCTTATTTTGCATGAGCATAGGCATTAAATCTGCTTCCACTCGAGCGCCATTGGCTTTGCAAACTGGGCACCAAGAAGCCTTATTTAGTAACGCAATTACTTTGGGTGCTTGTGCGGAAGCACTGAACATACCAATAACAGTTATAATAACTGCAAATCCGATTTTTTTAAATGTGGTTGTCATTTTTTTAAGTTTTAAATTGTTAGACTTATATCTATATACCATAACTCTAAATAAATCACCCGCTGTTAAAAAATATATTTTGAGGGAAGAATGCAGCTCAAAAAAATGAAAATAAAAGCTGGAGGAAAAAAGTAGTAATGATATCGATCAAGGAGCTTTCGGGAACTTCCTATCGATTTAAAAAGTACTAATGAGTTTTCCGAAAACTTGATCAATAATTATCTTTTCTAGAGTTAAATTGTTTTTTTTCGTTGGATTCATAGATAATCTCTATCCCAACAATAAAACCTTGTGCTTTTATGCTTTCACGATAATTCTAAAAAATTTTCTGTTAGTATTCTTAAGTTTAGATGTTGATTATAAAGAGTACTAGTTTTTCTTTAATTTTATTCTATAAGCAATTATGAACAAAAAATTTCACCAAACCAATACTTTCAAATTCATAATAGGTATCGCAGTCGGTATGTTGCTGTATAAAATTATCTTCAAGTTGTTTTTTGAGTAGCCAATTTTTGGTTGCTCAATTTTTATAAGAAATATGCACTGTCGCTTAAGGGATTAACATATTTTCATTTTTAAAGATGGCTTGCTAATACCCCTCTGCATCTTAATCGCCTATCCCTTCTCATTCATCCATTTTCGTTTTTTTCTCTCTTTTCAATCTGTATCTTTCCCAAAATTCTTCCATTATGAAGCCTATTTTTTACGCGTTGCTTGTACTGATCTCTATTAACCTGCAAGCCCAGCCTTTAAGTTATTATCTGCCTAATAATGTGCAGTACGACCCCACAATCCCAACTCCAGCTTCGGTCATTGGACATGAAGTGGGGCAGTGGCATGTTACACATGATAAGTTGGTTATGTATATGGAAGCAGTAGCTAAGGCTTCACCGAGAATTCAATTGCAATACTTAGGTAACACCTATGAATCACGCAAGCAACTTGCTTTAATTGTTACGCACCCCGATAATCATAAAAACCTCGAAAATATTCGCTCGCAACATATTCGCTGGTCGCAGGAAGCTGCTGCTCCTTCAACCAATATTGATCAAATGCCAGTGGTAATGCTCCTCGGACATAGCATACACGGAAATGAAAGCAGTGGCAGCAACGCAGCTTTGTTAACAGCCTACTATCTTGCTGCTGCACAGGGGCCACAAATAGAGCAGGTACTTCGTAATTCAGTTATTTTATTAGATCCGAGCTTCAATCCAGATGGCTTGAACCGCTTTGCAACTTGGGCTAATATGCATAAAAGCAGCACGCTCGTAACAGATCCTCAGGCGCGCGAATTCAATGAAGTGTGGCCAGGTGGAAGATTCAACCATTATTGGTTCGACCTTAACCGCGATTGGCTTCCTGCGCAACATGTGGAGAGTAGAAATCGCTTGAAATTTTTTCATGACTGGAAACCTAATATCCTAACAGATCATCACGAAATGGGGTCTAATGCTACTTTCTTTTTTCAGCCCGGTGTTCCTAGTCGTGTTAACCCGAATACCCCCGCTCGCAATCAACAGTTAACTGCTGGAATCGCAACTTTTCATGGACACTCATTAGATAGTATTGGTTCATTTTATTATACCAAAGAAGGGTACGATGATTTCTATTATGGAAAAGGCTCTACTTATCCCGATATTCAAGGTGCTATTGGTATTTTGTTTGAACAAGCAAGCAGTCGCGGTCATGCACAAGAAACCGATAATGGTGTACTCACTTTTGAATTCACCATTCGCAATCAGTTTGTAACCGCACTTTCAACTATTGCAGCAGGCGTTTCTATGAGGAAGGACTTACTGCAGTATCAGCGAGACTTTTTCAGAGATGTAGAAAAAGAAGCAGCGCAATATGCTTCGAAAGCATTTGTGTTTTCTGAGCCAAAGGATAAAAGCAGAACACAAATATTTATTGATATGCTATTGCGCCATCAAATTCAAGTATTTCAAGTGAAACAAAACTTGCAAGCCGATGGAAAGACCTTTGCAGCTGGCGAATCTTATTTAGTGCCAACTCAGCAACCCCAATTCAAACTAATCAAAACCATTTTCGAAAAAACGTTCGATTATAAGGACAGTTTGTTTTACGATGTAACTGCATGGACTGTTCCATTGGCTTTTGGTTTGCCGTACGCTGGACTCACTACAGGATGGGAAGCTGCCAAAGGAGCAACAGTCAACGCAGCTGAACAACCTAAAGGTGAAGTGCTTGGAAAAAGTAATTATGCTTACGCATTTACTTGGGAAGATTTTTATGCACCACGTTTGTTACACGGCTTACAAAACAGAGGTATACAAGCGAAGGTGGCTAGTCAGATTTTAGAAACCACTGCAACAAATGGACAAAAACTCTTTTTGGGTTATGGATCTATCCTAATTCCGGTAAGCGGACAATCACTTTCTTCTGATCAATTGCATAAAGTATTACAAGAAGAAGTGGCTGCTACCAATATTCAAATCCACGCCATCCATGCAGGCTTATCTTCAAAAGGAATTGATTTAGGAAGTGGAAGTTTCTTAAAAGTGAAAAAACCATCTGTTTTATTAATGGGAGGAGTGGGTACGAGTGCTTTAGATGTGGGTGAAATCTGGCATTTCTTAGATACACGCATGCAGATACCGGTAAGTATAGTTGATGCTAATCGTTTTAGAACTATTTCATTGAATAGATATAACGTAATTATTATGCCAAGTGGCAGCTACAGCGACTGGGATAAGCCAGAATTTGATAAACTAAGGACTTGGGTGTCTGGCGGAGGAACTTTAATTGCAACAGAAGATGCTACAGCGCTCTTGGCGCGTCAGGGTATTACAAGGGTACTGTTCCGCAATGCCGAAGAAAAGCGAGATACAACCCTCAATTTACCTTATTACCTGCGCAGCGATGAAATTAGGGCTAAGGATATGACAGGCTCAATATTTGAGGCTAAAATGGATTTGACACATCCAATTGCATGGGGTTACCATCGTCCAGAGGTGGCTGTATTTAAAAGCAATACATTGTTCATGGACCAAAATAATAACCCATACGATTCTCCTGTTATGTACACTGAACAGCCTTTATTGAGCGGTTATATGTACCGAGGCTATCGAAATCTCATTAAACAATCGGCTGTTATAAATGTGGATGCAGTAGGAAGAGGAAGGGTGATTAGCATGGTCGACAACCTGAATTTCAGGGCTTTTTGGTTGGGAACAGGGAAAATGTTCATGAATGCCGTGTACTTCGGCGACCAAATAAGGCTCTAAAAAGGATATTTTTAGGCTGAAATGTGGAAAAACAGGACTTATTTTGTAGCCTTCTTCAGCCTATGTGAACATTTTTTCGAAAAAACCCTTTTTTTAGATGGAAAATTTAGGAGGTATTCCTACCTTTGCCGTCCGAAAAAAATCGGAACTAAATTTTGAGCTATGGCAAGAGTATGTCAGGTAACCGGTAAAAAGCCTCAAACTGGACACAGTGTTTCTCACTCAAACATAAAAACGAAGCGTCGTTTTTTACCAAATTTACAAACCAAGCGCTTCTTCTTTGCTGAAGAAGACAGATGGGTAACTTTGAAAGTATCTGCTGATGCTATCAGAACCATCAACAAGAAAGGTTTGGCTGTAGTAATTAAAGAAATGAGGGCACAGGGTGCTCATATCTAATCATACGTATTAAACGAAACGAATCATGGCAAAGAAAGGAAACCGCGTTCAGGTGATTCTGGAGTGTACCGAGCACAAGAGCACCAACCTGCCCGGAACAAGCCGCTACATTACCACTAAGAACAAAAAGAATACTCCTGAGCGTCTGGAGTTAAAGAAGTTCAATCCAATTTTGAAAAAAGTAACTGTTCATAAAGAAATTAAGTAATCATGGCAAAAGCAGCATCAAAAAACGCGAAGGTAAAAGACCTCAAGGCTTCTGCTGAAGCTAAGAACTGGACGAAAGTTATTCGTGCCGTAAGAAGTCCAAAGACTGGCGCTTATACCTTTAAAGAGAACATTGTTCACAAAGACAAGGTGAAGGATTTCTTAGCCCAAAAATAATTGGGTGCCTGGTTTTTGAGTGAAGAGCTGTTCCGGTTTGGCCGTAACAGCTTTTTTAGTTTCATTTAAGTTATACTTGTAACATGAGTTTCTTCGCTAAGCTATTCGGAAAAAAAGAAAAAGAAAGCCTCGATCAGGGTTTGGAAAAAACCAAGGAAGGCTTCTTCGATAAAATTAAAAAAGCCATTGCCGGTAAGTCCACAATCGATGATGAGGTGCTGGATAATCTAGAGGAGGCGTTGATTAGTGCCGATGTGGGCATAGATACCACCCTGCAAATTATAGAACGCATCCAAAATCGCGTAAAAGCAGATAAGTATGTGGGCACTTCGGAACTGAATGCGCTACTGCACGATGAAGTTAAAAAGATGCTTGCAGGAAATGATCAAGGGCTGCATGCGTTTGATTTCCCAGCTACTCAAACACCATTTGTAATATTGGTAGTTGGTGTAAATGGGGTGGGTAAAACCACAACCATTGGTAAGTTGGCGCACAATTTTAAAAAGGCGGGTAAATCGGTCATGTTAGGTGCTGCAGATACTTTCAGAGCAGCTGCAGTTGATCAATTAACCATTTGGAGTGAGCGTGTAGGGGTTCCTATTGTAAAGCAAGCTATGGGCAGTGACCCAAGTGCAGTTGCATTTGATGCAGCACAAAGCGCCGTTTCAAAAGGAGTTGATGTCTTAATTATAGATACTGCTGGACGATTACACAATAAGGCACATTTAATGGATGAGTTGAGCAAAATTAAACGTGTCATCCAAAAAGTGATTCCTTCCGCTCCGCATGAAGTAATGCTGGTGCTGGATGGTTCAACTGGACAAAACGCACTAGAACAAGCCAAACATTTTACAGCTGCAACTGATGTTTCAGCACTCACCATCACCAAACTCGATGGAACTGCGAAAGGAGGAGTAGTACTTGCTATTGCAAACCAGTTTAATATTCCAGTGAAGTTTATTGGTGTGGGCGAAAAAATGGATGATTTATTGGTTTTCAGTAAAGATGCTTTTGTGGATAGTCTTTTTCAATTGAAAGAATCGTAGTACATTGTAGTATGAAAAAAATACTCTTTACAACTTTAATTACTGCGACTTGTATTTTGACAAGTGCTGACAGCCATGCGCAATCTGATTTGCTGAAAAAAGTAGCAGGTGGTGCTGCGCAATCAGGTGCATTTGATGTAAAATCAATCACCAATTCATTAATGGGGCAATTAATACCGCAACTTAATTTAACCAAAGCACAACAGCCAGGTGTTCAAGATGCCCTTTCTGGTTTTTTAACACAAAAGGCGGGTATTCTTCCACTTCAACAAAGCAATCCAGCCAGTTATACGCAAAAGCAAACAGGACTGTTTAATCAACTTAAAACCAAGCTTGGTGGTATTTTGGTACAGCAGCAAATGAATAAGTTTTTAGGACTGAAGCCTGCTAAAAATGATCCAACTAACGTATTATCACAATTGTTTTTCTAAAATAACTACAATGAAAAGCAAGTTCTCTTTAACATTATTTCTTTGCATGGTAGCTTCTGTGTCTTTTGCTCAATTTACTCCAGAACCTAAAACAGAAAGTAATTTTCCGAATACTGAGTATTTAAGAGTGCAAGCAGAATCTATTGCTCGAGATATAGATGCAAAATTTAGATTATATAGTACCCGAAGAAATGTTGTTAAAGAGGCTGTGCTTGAATTCCTTCGTACAAAAAAACATATCGAGCCGATTCTATATGTAAACAGGTCCGAGTTTTATTATCGGAAGGACAGGTTAGAAATTCATTTAAGAGAAAAATTCAAAGAAGCTTTAAACGAATATGAAATGGACCGACTCCTTGCAATGAAGCCGGCCCAATCAGAAGTTAATCATATTTATTATCCACTGTTCTATTAGAAAGTATAACGAACAGCTAATCCACCCCAGCCCCCTTCAAAATAGTTGTATCCAACTACATTAATAGAAGGTTGCCAGTCAAGGCTCATATTAATGGGTGCTCCCTTTATTTTCCAGTCTAAACCTAAAACTCCACTTACACCTAGTACTGCACCTGAAGGTTTATCGCGGTTGGCATTTCTCCAACTTTCATTCCAAAAGCCTACGTGTGCACCTCCACCAATATACCATTTTAATCCAGGTGCATTCCCAATATCGCCGTGTATTTCATACAAACCAGTAATTCTGAATCCATCCTGATGGAAATAACCTAATCCCTCTAATGCACGATTCTCTTTCACAAAATGCTTTAAAGTGACAGCACCAGGTAGCATTTTAAGTCCGAGAGCGGTTGTATAACTTGTTCCTTCGTTCAATTGCGCCATAACAGCGGTGCTTGCAAAACTTGCAGCAATACAGATCAGCCATTTTTTTATCATAGATGTTGGTTTTAGTGTAGCATTCGAAAAATCGTGCCAAAAATACTAGCGAAACTTATTAAAGAAAGGTGAAGGTTTTGATACACACTTTTACAGGAAACCTTAGGTTTGCGTATGCATTCATTTCAAGAGTTAACTAAGCTATTCGCCCAGCATTTTTCGGGCAAACATTTTCCAGAAACACCATCAAGCTTGTATGAGCCAGGTGAATATTTTTTAGGTCTAGGCGGAAAACGTGTTCGTCCAGTTATGTGCTTAATGGGGAATGAGCTTTTCGAAGACATTCATCCTGATAGTTATCATGTAGCTACAGCTATTGAGCTCTTTCATAATTTCACTTTAGTGCATGACGATATTATGGATGCTGCTCCTTTACGCAGGGGATTGCCAACAGTGCACGCACGCAATGGCGAAAGCACAGCTATTTTGGTAGGTGATGTTATGTTGATTCGTGCTTATGAACATTTGAATAAAATTCAACCTGCATTCTTACCTCGTATTTTGCATTTGTTCAATCACACTGCTAAAGAAGTTTGTGAAGGACAACAAATGGATATGGATTTTGAAAAAGCAAATTCTGTTAGCCTAGATGCATATATAGAAATGATTACCTTAAAAACATCTGTTCTTTTAGCTGCTAGCTTAAAAATGGGTGCAATTTTAGGTGGAGCAGGAGAGGGGAATCGTATGCATTTGTATGAATTTGGTAAGAACTTGGGCATTGCATTTCAAATTCAAGACGACTACTTAGACGCCTTTGGTGACCCCGAAAAGTTTGGTAAAGAAGTGGGTGGTGATATACGCCAGAATAAAAAAACATTCTTAATGTTACATGCTTTGGAAGTAGCTTCCGATGCTCAGAAAAAGTCTCTGCAAGAATTGATGAATAGCCAAACCTCTGACAAAGTGCAAAAGGTCTTAGATATTTTTCGGGCTTGTGGGGTTGATCAGTGGGCGATTGATTTAAAGCAGACTTATTACAATAAAGCTATGCAACACTTAGAGGATATAGCTGTGGTTTCTTCTAGAAAAGAGCCATTGCATGAATTAGCTGCTTTTTTATTAGAGCGTGAACATTAAACTGAAATCAAGTACATTCGACAACTCAATTTCAACCTAACTACATGTCATTACTGAGGAAAAAACCTATTCAAGCCATTGGTTCTGATGCAGCTCATGGAACTGGATTGAAAAAAGTATTAAACGTACGTGACCTTACTTTTATGGGCATTGCTGCCGTAATTGGAGCAGGAATATTCTCAACCATAGGTACAGCTGCATTCAATGGCGGTCCGGGTATTGCCATATTGTTTATTATTACTGCTGTTACATGTGGATTCAGTGCACTTTGTTATGCGGAGTTTGCTAGTCGTGTTCCAGTTGCAGGAAGTGCATACACTTATGCTTATGTTTCCTTTGGTGAAGTAGTTGCTTGGATTATTGGTTGGGCTTTAATTTTAGAATATTCAATTGGTAATATTGTAGTTGCAATTAGTTGGAGTGGCTATTTTGATAATCTATTACAAGGTATTGGCATTCATTTGCCAGCTTGGTTACTCACCGATCCATTTACAGCAGCAGAACAATATGAATTATTACAAGGACAACTTGCACAGGGAGCTACTTTGATTCCCGCACAACAAACCTTCATCCAAACATATGAGCAAGCTCCCGTAATTGGTTCGTATCGTTTTTTTGTGAATTTACCTGCATTCCTAATTGTAGTTCTCATTACAACAATCGCTTACATTGGAATTAGAGAAAGTAAGAAGGGTACTAATTTCATGGTGCTGTTCAAAGTGGCAGTCATTATTTTTGTGATTGCAATTGGTTTCTTTTATGTGGATACAAATAATTGGAGACCTTTTATGCCCAATGGTTTTGGAGGGGTGTTAGCTGGTGTATCCGCTGTGTTCTATGCCTATATTGGATTTGATGCGATATCTACAACAGCTGAAGAATGTGAAAATCCTCAGCGCGATTTACCTCGTGGTATGATTTATTCGCTTATTATTTGTACTGTACTGTATATTCTTATTGCTTTGGTTCTAACAGGTATGGTGCCTTACACCGAATTAAAAGTTCCAGATCCTTTAGCTTATGTTTTCGAAAAACTCAACCTAGATTGGATAGGATACATTATATCTGTTTCAGCAGTTGTAGCTACAACTAGTGTATTGTTGGTATTTCAGTTAGGACAACCAAGAATTTGGATGAGTATGAGTCGTGATGGTTTGCTGCCTAAAAAGTTTTCTAAGGTCCATCCGAAATTTCAAACACCTTCATTTGCAACCATTGTAACAGGCTGCTTAGTTGCTATTCCTTCTTTGGTTCTTCCTAGTAGTTTAATGACAGATTTAACCAGTATTGGTACTTTGTTTGCCTTTGTGTTGGTATGTTTTGGGGTTTTACTGTTACCTAAGTTAGCAAAGGGTGAACGTAAATTTCATTTACCTTATATCAATGGTCAGTGGATCATACCAGCTGTTTCTTTGTTCTTTATGTGGTCTTTCCGTACAAGAATAATAGATGCCATCACTCATATTGATAATGAGGGTTATCAAGAAATTTTATTCTTGATTTTTATTGTCATACTCATAGTGGTATCGGTTCGAGCATTTATCAAAAAGCTTTCATTCATTCCAATCATGGGTGCGCTTTGTTGTTTGTATTTAATGATTGAAATACCAGCTATGAGTTGGTTCTGGTTCTTCTTGTGGATGGGCTTAGGATTGCTTTTGTATTTCTCATACGGAAGAAAGAAAAGCAGGCTCGCACAATAAAGTTTACCTATTCATCTAATAGAGGCATATCATCGTCGTCGGTCAGTTCTAAGTTGACTTCAGCGCCGGCAATGCCTTCTATGGAACCCCTTATACCAGCTGCATTTAGTAGAACTTTATCGAGTTGTTTTTCCCGTGCTTTCCAAAGTTTTTCCATGGCATCTCTTTCTTTTTGAATGCTCATGCGCATGCTTAAGAATCCCTCGCGAATGGCTTTCCATTGCTCATTGAATTCGGAGCCTGTTAGATAGTCGTACAAGAGGCTCATTTTATCACCTTTATTTTCTTGACTCTTTCTTACTTCAGCAATCCGTAATAAAGCATTTCTTAATACCAAGGATAAGCCACGTACTTCTGAGAAGCTACAGATGTACACACCCTCTTTCTCACCCATGCGATCCATATCTTTTGGATAGGTTTGTGTAACAATCACAGCTATATCTGCTCCCAACGTACGCATATCGGCTTTTAATTTTTCAATCCATTCAGCAGAAAACTCTTTAGTGCGTTTACTTTCATAAATGATGGTGCCAGCAGTTTGTCCAAGTTTATTTTTAACCTCTTGAATACAATCAGCTCCCTTCACTCCTTTACCTACTTCTAAAATACTATCGTACGGAAATGTTTGTCGTAATAAATCCTCTAACAACAACTCCTGTGCTTCACCTTGCAACTGCATACTTCCTTGTTCTGCTTTGCGCTTCATCTGTTCAATTAGCTGCTTTTGATCTTCTAATTGCTTTTGAAATTCTCTTTCTCGCAATTGGTATTCAGTTTCTTTTAGTTGCAGTCGCTTTTGCTCGTCGGCTAATAATTGTTCTTTGATCTTTTCTTTTTCTGTAAGAATAGCTTGTTGCATAGCCAATTCCATTTCTGTTTGTTGGCGTTTCAGTTGTTCTTGCAATTGCATCATCTTTACTTCCTGCTCACGAGCATGTTTTAGTTTTTCTTCCTTCTCTTGATTCGACTCTGTTAGCATTTTCAGCTTTTGTTCAAATTCAGCTTGAATAGTAGCTTTTGTAACAGCTTCTAATTCCGTTTGAATTTTTTTACGTTCTTCAATCAGCAAAGTTTGCATTTGCTGATCACGTGCTTGTAACTGTTGTTGGAATTGAATTTCCTTGGCTTTAAATTCTTCCTCTTTTTGTTGTTTCCATTTTTCTGCTTTTGTATTCAACTCGCGCTGCACTTCTTCGCGAAAGGCATCGGTGGCTTCAAACTGGTGGGTGCATTTTGGACAAATAATTGATGGCATATTCCAACTAATTTATCGGGCAAGTTAAGTTTTTATTTTGCTGAAGCACAGTTCAAAATTTGTACATTGAGCTATGAAATGGTGGATACTTTGTTGTTTGGTGGCATGTACTACACCAACCAATCAACAGCAATCTGAAACTACGCCCTATACCTTCAGTAAAGCGTCTCGTGATGGTATAGGAAAGTTTTTTGAGGGCAGGGAAATTGCACAAGTAATGTCGGCTGCAGGCGGATTTTGGCTGGAACGTGAGTCGCGAGAAGAAGAGGAAGGTGTGAGTAAGGCTATAGAAGCTTTGTCGCCAAAAGATCAAGCTATAATAGTTGACTTAGGTGCAGGATCTGGATATTATAGTTTTCGCATTGCTCAGCAATATCCAACCTGTAGTGTGTATGCGGTGGAAGTTCAAGATGCTTTTGTTCAATATTTGGAAAAGCAGAAAGAAGTAAAAAAGTTAGATCGTGTGCAGGTTTGGAAAGGAGAGGCAAATCAGCTTCCTAAATTTCCTCAATTGGTAGATATGATTATAATGGTAGATGTATACCATGAACTCGAATTTCCTTTTGAAATGTTACAGCAAATGCACAAAGCGCTTCAGCCAAACGGAGAGTTGGTATTGATTGAGTATAGGGGAGAGGATCCGAATTCACCTATTAAGCCTTTACATACAACAACAGTGCAACAATTGAACAAAGAGTTGGGAATAGCTGGATTTGAACTAACCAAGAAGCTCGACTTTTTACCAATGCAGCATTTTTTGGTGTATAGGAAGAAAAGATAGTCTTTTGGTCTTTAGTCTTTGGTCTTTAGTCTTTGGTAGTCATGTGACTAAGAAAGTAACACTATAGCTTAATTTAATTCGGATTTTCGACGTGATCAACGTAACCCTTCGAGAGCCTCAGGGTAAACCCTACGAGAGCCATAGGGTAAACCCTTTGAACCCCTCAGTAACCGATTAGTATTAACGTAAGGTACTACAAGCTTTGAATCGCCCTATTTTTTGATCGTCATCCCGCATTTAATGCGGGATCTCAACTCGTGGGAACGTAATCACTCGAAGCCTTTTCATTTAATAAAAGGATTTTTGATTATAGTGTTCACATAGAAAGATCCAGTATCGCTCCCTTTGGCCTGCTCAGGGTTTATCCTGAGGCTCTCGAAGGGTAAAGCCATCGAGAGCCTCAAGAACCAAACTGAATTCTATCCTAAAGAAACGGATTCCCCCATTTTCGATTGGTATACACATCTGTTCCACTCAATGTTTTTAAAAAAGCTACCAAAGCATCTTTTTCAGCTTGTGTTAAATTCAACTGTTGCGGATTACCGTTGGGTCGCAAGCGAGGATCTAATTGGTTATTGTTATTAGGAATTCGGTTATAATGCTCAATAACCGATTCAAGTGTAGGAAATGCACCATTGTGCATCATTGGACCATTAACAGAACCATTGGTTCTAATTAAATCGCGTAAAGATGGACTGCGAGTATTCGTTAAATCGGGACCCATTCCTCCAATTTGTGCAACCACTCCATTATTTCGACTATTAGGGTCTATATCAAATTCAGGAGCTCGATGACAACCCTGACAACCAGCACCACCTCCAGTTCTAATTCCATTTGCATCGAATATAGGTGGCGCTAAATACAATTGTTTGCCTTGATTTTCCTGTGCAGTAAAATTGGCAAAAGGTACTGCATCATTTGGCGCAGCAGCTCTGCCTGCATCATATTTGCTATCGAATGATTGAATACTTCTTATAAATTGTGCTAAGCTTTCCTGTATTCTTTGTTCGGTTACTACTCGATCGCCATATACAAACTGAAACAAATTCTGATAGTAATCCAATCCCTCCATTCTTCTAAGAAGTTCACTCAAATTTGGTCTACCATTTGTACCACTAAATCCCATTTCTGCATGATCTTGTATTGGCTGAGTAGTTTGTATCTCAAGTGTAGCAGCTCTTTCATCCCAAAAAAATCTTGATTCTTGTGCAAAACGGCTATTGATTAATCGCATTGAATGCCTTCCAGTTGTTCCGCCTTCGATGCCTATACTAGCTCGACTAATATCGCTGAAGGCTACTGTTTGTTGATGACAGCTTGCACAAGAAATAGACCTGTCAACCGATAAGTTTTTATCATAAAATAACACACGACCAAGTGTCGCTTTTGCATTGGTAATATTATTGCCAGCGGTGTTATCACGATTGACATATGCAGGCTTAGACTGAGCAGCGTATTCATCTAAATTGTTCACCTGAATATTGCTTCCAAATACTCGAGCAAGAACAGTTTGATCTACTGCGGTTGAAGTGGTGCTTTCTTTCTTCTGGCAACTGACCAGTAAAAGTATGCAACCCAAAAGGATTGGGAATCGCATATATTGGTTGTTTTAAGTAGGATGAAAGAAAGCTCTAAATGTTTAATGCAAGAACGTTATAATTTGAAACCAAGCGTTAGTGCCACTGTTCCAAAATTACCTCTTTGCTCTGCAAACGTATTGGGCTTATCATTTAGGCGATAAGGAAACACTGCATCTTGTACAAACTGGTGTACATAAGCCAGATCAATAAAGATGCCATGATTTCTATAACCTATACCACCACTCGCCAACATTCTATTCACTCGTAGGTTTTTATCGGCATGAGGTGAACCATAATACGCACCACCAGCACGTACCATCCAAGTATTGAACTTTAATTCACCGCCTAAACGAATATTCATATTGCCTCTATAAGTCTCCTTTATAGCATCATTCACCATTCTGTAATAGTCACTTGCGCCTGGTTCAAAATTGTCGGTAGCATGAAAACGGGCACCTCTATAATGAACGTATTCTATATCTGCACTGATGAATGCTTTTTGCTTGGTAACATCACGCACTTCATTGAAAACATATCCAATACTTGCCATTGCTCTGTAAGGAGTAATCATGTTGTAATAACGTGTACCCGGATTACCACTATTCAATGCATCAGAAGATTCTGTTCTTATGCCAGCATAACCCTCAGTATCTGCCGTCATATTTGCTCTAATCTCATCTTTGAAAGAAATTAATTGTGGGGTATGAAATGCTATTCCAAATCGCCAGAATTTTTGAGGGCGATACATGATGCCAAACTTACCTCCAAGTCCAACGCCTGAACTTCTAAAACTTTCGCTGAACTCAAAAAAGTTGAAATCATTATTGGGGTTACCTGTTATATCATCTTCTCGATAAGTAATTTCACGGCGCTGTTGAATAACAGGAACTACTAGACTTCCGCCTGTATAAAGCTTGTCCTCAACATTGTTTGCAAATGCTAGGGCTATTTCTTGATAGCTGCCACTTAATTGAGCTCTATAATTTTGTCGAACCCCAGTTGAAATAGGGACTAAACTTTGGTAGCCATTAAAAAATCCACCTGCACTTTGCGTAGTATCAATTAAAAAGGTTCTAAACGCTAGGGAAGATCCAAATATATAGTTGTTTAAAGCGGCAATCGTATCGGCTCTATCTCTGATTAACTCTTCGAGATATTGTTCAGAAAATGAACTCATACTATTCACTCCAGAAAATTGGATTTGCTGATTGTAATTGGCCAGCTGTTGAATAGAAATTGCAAATGCAGTTGATCTGTATTTTCTAGAATGTGGTCTTGGATTGCCAAATACAAATCCAGTTGTTCCTAAATTAAATGAGCCTCTTTGTCCAGTGCTATCACTGCCTCTATAATTGAATTTTCCATTTTGCTGAAAAAAACCGGGCGACAAAACCATTTCTCTGGTTTTATACAATCCTAGTCCCGCTGGATTGATATGTCCCGCAGATATATCGCCACCCAATGCACCCATTACTCCTCCAATTGCTTGTGTTCTAGCAGTTCCTTGTTGGGTAAACCAAGCAGTCCGCAAAACATCATCTGGAGTTTGTGCTAGAACAGATCCTCCAACTAAGAGTGATATAACTGAAAGAATTTTTTTCATACTGATATACTTTTTCCGTGCTTAATTAAAAGCTGAACTTGAATTCATGAAAATCAAACGATATTAATTTCTACCACCTCTCCCAGTGCTAGTACTAGAACCAGTACTTCTAAATCCTCCACTTCTTCCACCAGCATTACTGCTTGTATTGGTTCCAGAAGAAAATGTTCTTGCAGGTCTATCCCAACTTGAGTTACTGTTTCCACTGCTGCTTTCACTGTTCGAAAATGCTCTTCTTAGCAAACTTCCAAAACCTTGCTCTTGCTTGCCTCTGTATTGATAGTACTCGTTATTGTTATAGGAACGATTTCTAAAAGCACTTAAATTACTTCCTGAACTTGTTCTTGCAATAACTGGCTTGTAAATGGCTATACTTTGAATAGGACTGTTCCAACCCCAGTTATTCCATCCAGGTCTGAATCCCATGCCAACAAACGGACGATTCCACATAAAAGGATTGTTCCAACCAATACGATTGTTCCACATAAATGGATTGTTACAAGCCCATGGATTATTCCAGCCCCAGGCATTACCCATAAATAGGGGCTGATTCATACGCCAACTATTCCAAGCCATAGGACCAAAATCGAATCGAGGGTCATACCAATAATCGAAATCGTTGAGTTGGTTCCAGCGACCTCCATTTCTAACCTGCATCCGCAGCAAACGATCGTCGCGATCAGGAAACTCCTGATAACGCTCTCTTTCATCACGGCGGGCTTGTCTTTCCTCAATAGCTGGATCAACAGGTGAATAGTACAAATCGTCTGGTGTTTGGATGAAGCGTTTTGCAGTGCCGCAAGACGATAAAACAAGCGCAACCATTCCTATGAGTAAAGTATGTTTCATTTCAATTCCTTTTTGTGATTCTGTTGGGTGAAGTTACCTACTTTTGCCGGCAGGTAGCTTCTTTGTTTATGTAAGGCAAATAATATGCCACTTCAATCGGAAGGCTGCTAGAATTGTTAAGAATATTGTAAAGTATGGGAAAAGAAATTACAACTAGGGAACAGGATTATTCGCAATGGTACAACGACCTCATTTTAAAGGGTGGTTTGGCCGATTATAGCGCAGTTAGAGGATGTATGGTCATTAAGCCTTACGGTTATGGCTTATGGGAGAATATGCGTGATGTATTGGATAGAATGTTCAAGGAAACTGGACACGTAAATGCTTATTTCCCGTTGTTCGTGCCAAAGAGTTTGTTTGAGGCTGAAGAAAAAAATGCAGAAGGGTTTGCAAAGGAATGTGCAGTTGTTACCCACTATCGTTTAAAAACCGATCCAAATAACCCTGGAAAGCTAATGGTAGATCCGGATGCTAAATTGGAAGAAGAACTTGTGGTTCGTCCAACCAGCGAAGCTATCATTTGGAATACATATAAAACTTGGATTCAATCTTACCGCGATTTACCCATATTGGTGAACCAGTGGGCGAATGTGGTTCGTTGGGAAATGCGCACCCGCCTTTTCCTACGTACAGCTGAATTTTTATGGCAGGAAGGTCATACTGCACATGCATCTGCTGAGGAAGCAGTGGAAGAAACCAAGCGTATGCTGGATGTGTATGCCGATTTTGCAGAGAATTGGATGGCAATGCCGGTGATTAAAGGTGTTAAGTCGCCTGCAGAACGATTTGCTGGTGCTGTAGATACCTATTGTATTGAAGCTTTAATGCAAGATGGAAAAGCATTACAAGCCGGAACCTCACACTTTCTTGGACAAAATTTTGCAAAGGCTTTCGATGTAAAGTTTAGTGACAAAGAAAATAAACTCGATTATGTTTGGGCTACTTCTTGGGGAGTAAGTACGCGTTTGATTGGTGGATTAGTTATGACACATAGCGATGATGATGGCTTAATACTTCCTCCTAAAATTGCACCTGTGCAAGTGGTGATTGTGCCTATTTATAAAGGTCCAGAACAAAAAGCGCAGATTGATGAACATGCACTTCAGTTAAAGAAGACCTTACAAGGTTTTGGTATTCGTGTGAAATACGATGATAATGATCAAATGCGTCCAGGTTGGAAGTTCGCTGAATATGAAATGAAAGGTGTGCCTGTAAGAATTGCAATTGGCGCCCGCGATCTAGAAAATAAAGTAGTTGAAGTAGCGCGTAGAGATACCAAAGAAAAGCAAACACTTCCATTAGAAGGATTGGCAGAAGCTATTCAGCAATTGCTGGTGGATATTCAGCAAGCTATGTTTGATAAAGCAAAATTATACAGAGACTCACATATTACTCAAGTTGATAGTTGGGATGAATTTGTACGTTTATTGGATGAAAAAGGTGGATTCCTTTCAGCTCATTGGGATGGTACTGAAGAGACAGAAACTAAAATAAAGGAAATGACCAAGGCAACAATTCGCTGTATTCCCTTAGATCAGCCTGAGGAGCAAGGTGTATGTATTTTATCTGGAAAGCCTTCTAACAAACGCGTATTGTTTGCAAGAGCATACTAATTCATGCAATATACAGATGAACATATAGCTTGGTTATATGTTGGCGAAAATGCCATAGCTCAACCTGTACGTTTGATGTATTTTCAACATGCCCTGCATATTTATCAAGCAGATCATGCTGCATTTGTACTGAAGTGGCCGATATACTCTATTCAGTCTCTTCCAGAATCAAATGGAAGAAAATGTTTTCAATCAAATATTTCTAAAGGGTTCATTGAAATACCTTACGGACATCCCGTTTTAACTGCTCTTGAAAAAGATATACAAAGCAACCGAAAAGTTGTTACTCGTTTATGGCATCAGTACAAGCCCGTCTGGGCAATTAGCGGCTTGGTATTGGGAGTTTTGCTTTTGTATATGGGGGTTACTAAAACATTACCTTGGGTTGGAATGAGGTTGATTTCAAGGGAATATGAAGTGGAGCTTGGACAAAAATTGTTTGATGCTTTTTTAGAGCAAGAAGAGGTGAATGATTCTGCAACATATTGGTTGCAATCATTTGCTAAAGAGCTAAAACTTAGTCCTTATTATCCCGTGCAAACTTTTGTTGTTGCATCTGAGGAGAAAAATGCTTTTGCATCACCAGGCGGTTTTATTGTGGTAAATAGCGCATTGTTAGAAGAGTTAGACGATTATTCTTCTTTAGTGGCTCTGCTTGGGCATGAAGCTGCCCATGTGAATCAGCGTCACGGACTCGATAACTTATTGAAGTCAGCTTCATCTGGATTGTTTTTAAGCTTGTTCATTGGAGATGGTGGTGGAATTAGTTCGGCTTTGCTACAACAAGCAGATATGTTACGACAATTATCTTATTCGAGGACTTTGGAAAGGCAAGCCGATGAATTAGGGATGAAAATGATGATTCAACAAAAAGTAGATCCTCGTGGTATGGTTCGCTTGCTGAAAACATTACAAGAGGATGAATCTGCAGAACCTGTTTCATTTTTAAGTACACATCCTGCTACTGAAGAGCGAATAAAAAATGCGGAATTATTTATAAAAAATTTAGGTAAGGTACCATGTGAGGATCATCAAAAATTGCAATTCACTTGGCGCCAAATTAAAAAGCATATATGAAGCAAAAACCAATTCATCCATCAATGCAACCATTTTTGGATGGTGAGGTAATTCTAATGGATAAGCCATTAAGATGGACTTCCTTCGACTTAGTAAAGAAAGTACGTATTGCTACTAAGGTCTCTAAAGTTGGTCATGCTGGTACATTAGATCCGTTGGCAACAGGACTTTTAATTGTTTGTACCGGGAAATTCACGAAGCGTATTCAAGAGTTCATGGGGATGGAAAAAGAATACACTGGTACTATTACATTAGGCGCAACAACTCCAACATATGATTTAGAATCACTACCAGAAAATCAACAACCATTTGAGCACATCACAAACGAACAGCTTCAAGATGCAGCCCAACATTTCACAGGTGAAGTTTGGCAAACACCCCCTATACACTCAGCAATAAAAAAAGATGGCAAGCCCGTTTATCTAGCTGCAAGAAAAGGGCAGGAGGTGAAGCTTGATCCTCGTAGAATTTTTATACGCGCTTTCGAAATAACTTCAGTTGACTTACCTATTGTAGAATTTCGAGTAGTATGTTCAACTGGAACATATATCAGAACACTCGCAAATGACGTTGGACAACTTTTAGGAACAGGCGCACATTTAAGTGCACTGAGAAGGACTAAAATTGGAGAATTCTCTGTTGATGGAGCATATACGCCAGAATCATTTGAGGCTTATACCCAAGCCATGAGATTAGAATGGGAGACCAATGCCCAGTTGTAGGGCAAAGTTTCTTACTTGCACTCCATTGGGTCTGGTTTCTGTAAACTGCAGGTTTTTAAAATCGGCCCAACCATTGGGTGTTGGGCGAGCAGGATCTTTGAGTTTAAATCCTGCATCTAGTCGAATTAAGAAATAAGAAAAGTCGAAGCGCAGACCAGTTCCAACAGAAACTGCTAAATCTTTGTATAAGCGTCTAAAATTAAATTCCGCATTAGGGTTGTCTTCTTTTTTTCTGATGTTCCAAATGTTACCTACATCAGCAAATAAAACGCTGGCAATATTAAAACTGCCAAGTGAAAGCAATGTAAATCGATATTCTAAATTAGCTTCTAACATCATATCGCCTAAGCGATCTCTGAAAGTAGTAGTAGATATTGTATCGTTTGCTATTGAACTACCTAGACCCAATTGTCGCAATTGCCATGCTCGCATACTGTTGGGGCCACCCCCAGCAAATTGCTTAAAAAAGGGCATAACAGAACCTATTGTAGGATCGTCGCTATAATTGAACCCAGCGCCTCCAAATAACCTAAAGGCCCATTCTGTTTGAGGGAGTTTATAGGAATATCGATATTCAGCTTCAGTTTTAACATACCTGTAAATAAGGCTTCTAAGTCTTGGAAATGCACCCATTATTGAGCCGGCTTCTTCAACACCAAATCGTAAATAATGGTTGTTTCTATTAGTTCTTCCTTGAAACGTTTTCACATAAGAAATACTCTGACTAATAACATTTCCTGTGTTAAAGGATAGTCGAAGAAAAGGATTTTGATTAAAAAGTTCACTTAAGAGTGGCAATGTATCTAATCCATACAACTCAACACTTACAGGTTTATAAAGCCAAATATTATTTCCTCTTTTCCATTCGTAACCCCAACTGGTAATGAAAGAGCGAAGTCGGAATATATTTCTTCTATCTGTGTAAGCATAGTTAGTCGATAATAAGGTTCTTTTTGCATCCATCCGATCTTTAATAGGACCTAATTTAAAAGGTACAATGAGCTTAGGGAAAATAAATGTGTGACCTGCACTCATTTGAACAGTTTGTAACAGCTGTGTACTTTGTAAAACGTTTAATTCAACACCAGCTCTTAAACTCGTATTGGATTGAATAGCGCTTTTCCAAACATTCCTATTTCTAAAGTTGAAGTTGGAAGATATACCTACCAAGTTACCCCCAATGATATCGCTGGTGTTTCTTGAAGTTTCGAGATCAATACTATAATTATACTTGCTTTCTTGACTCATGAAGAAGTATAAGTCCATAGTATCTCTATCACGAATTTTTGGACGAACATCTACTTGTCCCCACGTACCAATTTCATTTAATGCATTCAACGATTTAAAAAACAGTCGTTCATTGTACAGCATTCCTTTTCTCAAAAAGGTATGTTCTTTAAGAGGCCCTAAATTGTAATTACCTTCTTTGTAGCGTATTTCAAACTCGTCTTTTTGCCACGATTTAAAACTTGTATCAACTAATAAACTATCAACTATATCTGTGAATTTGCTTTCAGGGTAATAAATGAGTTTTCCAATTTTGTACGCTATGTTTTTTGTGGAATCATTGATGGCTCTGTTCTTTATTGAAACATCCCAACTAGGGCTTTCAGTTCTTCTCTTTGCAGCCGCTTCTAACTGTTGAGCTTGTTCAAAAATATCTAATGATATATCTAATAGAGCTTTATCAGTGGTATCTACTTCGGCATACAAATCGTCGCGACTAATTTTGAAAAAGCCGTTTTGTTGGAAAACACTGGTTAGTCTGTCTAACTCAGATGAAATAATTTGTTTACTGAATGGAGCACCTTTTTTCAATAATGTTTTCTGTTGATGAGGTAACAAAGCGGCAGCAAGTACAGAGTCAGCTAAATCAAAAGCAACAGAATCTATTAACACATTCTTGCCAGGGTATACATGCATGTAGACTGTAGTCCTTAGTTGTTGTTTGAATGTGTCAACTTTTATTGAATCTCTGAAGTTTGCATAATAAAATCCCCGACCATTCATATAGTTTTTCATGAATTGTTGGGATCTGCGAAGGTTTGCGGTATCAAAAACAGGGGGATTTTTAATTTCTTCAAACAATAAATAACGCTGTGCCCTTCTAGCAATCATACTATCATCCCATTGGCCATTGAGTTCTGCAGTAATCTTCTTCTTTTCAGACTTACTGAATTGTCCATTATGTAAAATGACTTTGTTGTCAAAAACAAAGGGCTGATTGAGCGGTGGGTTTTTAACAGACACTTTTTCTATACCACAAGCCCCCAGAAATAGTAGGAACATCAATAGTAGGTGGTATCTTCGGGTAGTTATTAAATACATTCGTGTATGTTAAACCGGAATGAAGTCAAATATATTCAAAACTTATACCAAAAAAAATTCAGGACTTCAGAAAACTGCTTTGTGGTAGAAGGACCGAAGTTAGTAGATGAGTTATTGAATAGCTCTTGGACCATTAAAAAGCTCTATGCAACCGCAGATTGGGAGCCTACAACTCATTCACCTACTATTCAAATCATTGAACAGCATGAACTTGAAAGGATCAGTGCTTTAGAAACGCCCAATCAAGTTCTGGCCATTGTTGAAATGAATGATCAGCAAGAGTTTTCAATAGATAAGAATGAATGGGTTTTGGTGTTGAATGGTATCCAAGATCCTGGAAATTTAGGGACTATTATCCGAAACGCCGATTGGTTTGGGGTTAAAAAAATTGTTGCAGATAAGGTTACAGCCGACTGCTACAATTCCAAAGTGGTGCAAAGCACAATGGGGAGTATTTTTAGGGTAGATATTTTATATACAGATTTAGCTTCTTTTTTGAAAAAACATGCTCATTTGCCAATATTTGGAGCTTTACTTGATGGAAAGGATATTAGAACTGTTCAAGCAAAAGGGGGGTTATTGATTATTGGAAACGAGTCCAAAGGAATTTTGCCAGATATTCAGCCTTATATTACAGATCCTGTTACGATTATAAGAAAAGGTGCTGCTGAAAGTTTAAATGCTGGGGTTGCAACTGGCATATTGCTTTCACACCTCACGCAGTGAATTAATTGAATTGAATGGCTTGTATAGGTTGAATTTTTCGAATTAAAAATGTAGGTAGCCATAAACTTAAAAAAGCAACTAGAAATGTGGCCAAGACTACTAATGCAATTTGCCATCCAACTATAACAACAGGTGCAACTGAAACATAATAAGCTGTTTCATCTAGCTGAATGAAACCAGTTAACAATTGAAGCCAGCAAATTAAAAGTCCAATTATAGCGCCTACACCTACACCTCTTAAAGCGATAAATGATGCGTAATACAAAAATATCTGTTGTATAAACCGGTCCTCTCCCCCCAACGCTTTTAAAATACCCACCATTCTAGTTCTTTCTAGGACCAGTACAAGTAAGCAAGTGAGTAAATTGATTAGCGCAACAATACCCATAATAATAAATACCACATTCCTGTTTACATTTTGAATCTCTAACCAGTCGAAAATATTGGGGAAGATACTTTCCATTGACCTTGCCAGCCATTCACTCGAAATGCTCTCATTAATTGCTAAACTTAATTCGTTAGATTCTTGAGGGGAGCTGGTAAAGACTTCATAGCCACTAACATAAGCTATATCGGTAGAAATGATTCTTTGCAAGAGTCTTATATCAACCAAACAAAAAAGTTGATCGTATTCTTCTAAGCCAGTTTTATAAATTCCAGTTACATATAATTTTCTATAGGTGGAACTACCAGTTGAAGTTTGAATGAAATGTAATTTGACGGTATCGTTGAGCGATAATTGTAGCTTATTGGCTAATAGTTCAGATATAACCAAACTTTTATCATATAAACTATCTTCAAATTTGATAGAGCTACCTTTTATGATAAAATTATCGAGTTGTTTTCTTGGAAACAATGAATCAATACCTTTCAATAGGCTTCCTTCAATTTCTCCATTTTTTTCAATAACTGCAGATTTTGTTAAATAACTGTTTATACTAACGATCTGAGGAAAACGCTTTAGTTGTGATAAAATAGTGTCGTTTGTTTGTGCTAATTCGTCCTCAGCAATGAGCGATTTATTAAGGGTATAAGGTTGAATGCGAATATGCCCCCAGAAGCCAAATATTTTCTTTGAAATTGCATCTTGAAATCCATTTACAAAACAAAGTGTTAGAATCATAGCAGCTACGCTTATAGATGTAGCTATAACAGATAATCGAATAATGAACCTTGAAAATGAAGGTTGTTGATTAAAAGTAATTTTTTGGGCTATATGAAATGCTGGGTGCAATGGTTGATTTGTTAAAATTCAAAGCTACTGGTATAGATCCAAAGTTATTCATTCAGGAGAATCTTTAACTTACAGCTATGAAATTTAGGGTGTTATTCTTTTTTTTGTTCCATACTTATGCAATTTGGGCACAACGGAATGTAGAAGGAGTGGTAAGTGGACAAATTGCTGGCATAAAATTTTTTCAATCTGCTAACCAAATGAGTTTGCCACTCATGAAGTTGCAGCAACGTGAAGTGCTTGAGTTGCATTTTGATGATTTGGATGGATATGCTAAGAACTACTTCTATACTTATGAGCTCTGTAATGCCGATTGGACTCCAGTACAATTGAGTGCGTTTGATTATATCAGCGGATTTACGCAGGGACGAATTACACAATTTAGGCCGTCTTCTGTTGCTTTTCAAAAGTATGTGCATTACCAAATTCGTTTGCCTGAATCGAGCTGTATGCCAACGAGAAGTGGCAACTATATCCTGAAAGTTTTTTTGAATGGCGATACCAATCAACTTGTTTTTACCAAACGTATGTTGATTGCTGAAGATAAAGCTACTATTGCTGCGCAGGTCTTACAGCCTTACCAGTCGCAGGTGTTTTTAACACATCAGCGTATTCAGTTTTCAGTAAATGCGGGTCGTATGCAATTGGTAAATCCACAACAACAAATAAAAGTAGTTGTGGTACAGAACAACATGTGGGATCGGGCTGTAAGAAATATTCAACCTGTTTTTATTTGGGGGAATGTGCTGGAATATAATGGTGAGCAAGATGTGGTATTTCCAGGTGGTAAAGAGTATCGCTGGGCAGATTTGCGCAGCTTTCGCTTTGTAAGTGACCGAATGGAGTCGGCCAATTTAAATGCTCGTCCAGTGGAAGTGGTAATGCGCCCCGACCAATCTAGGTCCAATTTGAGGTACATTTTTTTTCGAGACTTGAACGGCTGGTATGAATTAGGAAGTACAGATATGATTACACACTGGTGGCAGGGAGATTTTGCTAGAGTAAAGTTTCAATATCAGCCACCTAATAGCAAGCCATTCGAAAAGGAGGATTTGCATATGGTGGGAGAGTTGACTGGTTTTCAAATTTCTGATAGTTCTAAGATGAAGTTCAATGAACAGACTGGTGCTTATGAAAAAGAGTTATACTTGAAACAAGGTTATTATACTTATCAGTACATGACAAAAGAGCCTAATGCACCTCCTAAATCTGCCAATATTCAGAAAACAGAAGGCAACTTTTGGGAAACAGAAAATGAGTATTTGATTTTAGTCTATTATCGGGCATTGACAGGACGACACGATGAATTGGTAGCAGTTCAATCAATTCGTTCAGGTCCCGCACCTCGCTAATATTAATTTTTATACAAAAAATTCCACCTACTCCCTTACTTTTGCAGCCGGCAGGTCTTACACGACCAGCTCCTGCAGAAACTCCCCAGGGTAGGAATACAGCAAGGATAGGCGGTTGTAGCGGTGCGATGTGAGTAGCCTGCCCCTTTTTTTTATTCAACTTTTTTTAATAACGGAGCAATTGCACATCATTGCTCCTTTTATTTAAATATTACAACATGAAATTCTTCATCGACACAGCAAATCTTGCACAAATTAAAGAAGCCAACGATTTAGGCATTTTGGATGGTGTAACTACCAATCCTTCTCTAATGGCTAAAGAAGGTATTCGCGGAGAAGAAGCCATTATCAATCACTATAAAACCATCTGCGAAGAGGTAGATGGTGATGTAAGTGCTGAAGTATTGAGTACCGATTTTAAAGGAATGATTGAAGAAGGGCAAAAATTTGCGGCAATTCACCCGAATATTGTGGTAAAAGTGCCCATGATTAAGGAAGGGGTAAAGGCATTGAAGTGGTTTACAGATAATGGAATTAAGACCAATTGTACCTTGGTGTTTTCTGCTGGTCAAGCAATTCTTGCTGCAAAAGCTGGAGCAACCTATGTTTCGCCATTTATTGGTAGAATTGATGATAGCGGTTGGGATGGCATGGAGCTGATTAGCCAAATAAGACATATTTATGATATTCAAGGATTCAAAACTGAAATCCTTGCAGCTTCCATTCGAAATGCACTACATATTACTAAAGCTGCTGAAGCTGGTGCAGATGTATGTACTTGTCCACTTGATAGTATCCTTGGTTTATTAAAACATCCGTTGACCGATATAGGCTTAGCGAAGTTTTTAGAAGATGCTAAGAAAATGTAGTCATACTTAATTCAAACGATTCATCCACCTCCACAAGGGGTGGATTTTTTATTGTCCTCGTATGAAATGAACTTTCTGAATCTTATTATTTTGGATAGTGTAAATGGCTATTGCAGAAACACCCGGCTGGTTTTTATCGAAAATGACCCATTCATGGTCAATTACAGTATTTCCCATTACCATTCTGTTTACCAGCTTGCAATTTAAATCTGTAAGCCTTTCAAACATTGGTTTGTATTGGCTGCGCATATTTTCTTTGCCTTTATACTGCAATTGATTTGGGAATATGTACACTTCTACACTGTCTGAATAAGGAACCAAAAAGGCCTCAATGTTTCTTTTGTTATAAGCATCTAATTGTTGCTGAGCTAGTTGTTCAGGCAAAGTCATGTTTTGCGAAAAGGATGCAATTGAAAGGCAAGAAAAAATCGTTACAATGAATATGAATTTACGCATAGTTTTCTTTTAAAGGTAGAATAATTGCTGATAGAATTGTTAACTTGACAGCTAAATTGATACTATGGCTTCTAGAATATGGCTACTCATATTGGTTTGTTTTCAATTTGCTGCAAATGCGCAGAATGCCTGGAAAGCACAAAATAATAATTGGAAAAAAATGGATGGATTTATCCCTTTTTGGTGGGATGAATCTATGGGACGTATCTGGTGGGAAGTGGATCGCTTAGAACAGGAAATGCTTTATGTGAATAGTCTTTCATCTGGATTAGGATCCAATGATATTGGTTTAGATAGAGGACAATTAGGTAATACTCGTATAGTAAAATTCCAGCGAGTAGGAAGAAGACTTTTCTTAACTCAGCCAAACTATAGTTATAGAGCTATTACATCCGATGCAATTGAAAGAAGAGCTGTTGAAGAATCATTTGCTCAATCAGTTATTGCAAGTTTTCTCATTGAAGAAGAAAAGGATGGTAAAATCTTAATTGATGCAACTCCCTTTTTAGTAAGGGATGCACATGGAATTGCTGATAAGATTCGTTCTGCAAGACAAGGGACTTATGTATTCAATGACTCGAGGTCGGCTATGTATATGCAGCGAACAAAAAATTTTCCAAAGAACAGTGAATTTGAAGCTACAATCACTTTTACTGGAGGAAGTGATGCAGGCAGATTGGTTAGATCTGTAACACCTAGTACAGAAGCTATCACTGTTCGAGTACATCATTCGTTGGTTCAACTGCCAGATACTGCAGGATTTCGTCCAAGAAAGTATGATGTTCGTTCAGGTTATTTCGGCATATCTTATTACAACTTTAGTAGTCCGGTAGATGATCCTATTCAAGAAATGCTTATTGCTCGACATAGGCTGAATAAAAAAGATCCATCTGCTTTAAAAAGCGAACCAATTCAGCCAATAGTGTATTACCTCGATCCTGGTACACCAGAACCAATTAGGTCGGCTCTATTAGAGGGCGGTGCTTGGTGGAATCAAGCTTTTGAAGCAGCTGGTTATATCAATGCCTTTCAAATTAAAATGCTTCCAGTAGATGCAGATCCAATGGACATTCGTTACAACATGATCAATTGGGTACACAGATCCACAAGAGGATGGAGTTATGGAGCATCTGTAACAGATCCTAGAACTGGAGAAATCATAAAAGGGCAAGTCACTTTAGGTTCATTGCGAGTGAGACAAGATTACCTCATTTTCACAGGTTTATTATCGCCTTTTGAAGAAGGGAAGTCTGTTCCCGAAACTATGAAGCAAGCGGCTATACAAAGAATTCGTCAGCTTTGTGCTCATGAAATTGGACATACACTTGGACTTATGCATAACTATTCTTCAAGTGTACACAATAGGGCATCGGTGATGGACTATCCTCATCCATTAATCAAATTGAAAGGAAAGGAATTGGATTTCTCAGATGTATATACCAATGAAATTGGCGCTTGGGATAAACGTGCTATCATATATGGATACCAAGATTTTCCAAAAGGTACAGATGAAGAAAAAGCATTGAGTCAAATTTTAAATGAAACGCATCAACTTGGCTTGTCCTTCTTGTCAGATGCAGATGCAAGAGCGGCTGGTGGTATGCATCCAGATGCACATTTGTGGGATAATGGAATGGATGCTGCCGATGAGTTGAATAGGATAATGGATGTTAGGAAAGTGGCTTTGCAACAATTTTCAAAGCAGGTCGTTACAACGGGTACGCCATTGAGTAAAATGGAAGATGCTCTCGTTCCTGTATATAATTATCATCGATATCAGGTAGAAGCAGTTACTAAGTCAATTGCTGGCATGAGGTATCAATACAGTGTAAAAGGAACCAAAAGTGAGCAAACAGTTCAGCCTTTATCTAAAGAACAACAGATGAAAGCAATGAAGGCAGTTCTTACCGCTTTAGATCCAGCTGAATTGGTTTTACCTGAACAATGTTTGCAGTGGATTCCGCCACGACCGCCAATGTATGAGCAAGTAGGAGAGGTCTTTTACAAAAGAACAGGAATGGCTTTGGATGCAATGAGTCCAGCAGAAGCTTTTACTGATTATGTATTTTCATTCATATTTCATCCAGAACGCTTGCAGCGCCTCATTCAGCAAAAGGCGTTGTATGGGTTACCTGGGTTAGATGATGTACTAGATACTTTAGTGAATCATTTGTATAAAAAGCCACTACCAAAGAATCCTTATCAAGCTCAAATTCAATGGCAGACTCGTCATTTATTGTTAACATGGATGATGGGGAGTTATCAGTCGGAGCGCATTGGATTTGAAGCTAAGTCCATCTTACACAATCGGATTCAATCATTGAGTGCCTACTGTGAAGCACAAGCAAAACAGCAACCTGCTCAAGCAGCTGCATTTTCATATTTTGTGCAAAGAATAAAAGACAAAGCAAGCATCACACTACCACGACCTGCAGAAATAGCACAAGGTGCTCCAATAGGTTGTGATTATGAATGGTGATTTTCTGCTTCAAATACATGGTCGATGGCTAAATCATTTCCATCGGCTGCAGCAGTTGCTAGTTCATCGCAGCGGTTATTAAATGGATTGATGGCATGTCCTTTGACCCATTGAAATTGTATGCGAAACTTTTGTGACAGCTGATGGTATTGCTTCCATAAATCGGCATTTTTCTTACCGCCTTTAAAATCGGTGGCTATCCATTTTTTCAACCAACCTTTTTCAACAGCATCTACAACATATTTGCTATCGGAGTAAATGATTATGGGAAAATCATTGCGCTTCAATTCTTGCAAAGCCACAATAACAGCAAGCAGTTCCATACGGTTGTTGGTGGTTAATCGATATCCGGCTGCCAGTTCTTTTTTTCTTCCTCCCCACATAAGTACTATACCATAACCGCCTTTGCCAGGATTTCCTCTACAAGCCCCGTCTGTATAAATGGTTATATGTTCACTCATGGAAGAAAAAAATGACCTTTTGAAAATGTGATGGCTGGTCCAGCAAGCAGGGTTCTATTGCCTTGAATTTGCAGCCAAACTTTACCTGGTCTTTGAGATCTCTGTTCTCCTATAAGAACTGTTGTTCCTAATCGTTCACTCCAATAAGGTGCAGTATGTGTAAAGGAAGAGCCTGTTACAGGATCCTCATTCACGCCGCTTTGCGGATAAAAGCACCTACAAACAAAATCTACCTCTTTACCAGGAGCAGTAACAATGATACCTCTTGAAGGAATAGTGGCCAGTATATCAAAGTTCGGATGTAAGGCATCAATGGCATCTTGGTTTTCTAAGACGACCATCCAGTCCATGGAAGAAGTAAAAGCAGCTTCATATTTTTGAATGCCTAATCCATGTAATAGAACAGAGTCGTCCCCATTTAGTATTTCAAGTTGAGTTGAAGGGAAATTGAGTTGATAACCCTGCGGATGTTTTTGAACGATTAATTCACCGCTCATTGACTCGAACTGTATATTAGGCAGTACGTATCCTAATTCAGTGTAAAGAATATGTGCTGTGGCAAGAGTTGCATGTCCGCATAGCGCCACTTCAACAGTTGGAGTAAACCAACGAATATGAAAGCCTTTTTCGGTAGGAACAAAGAATACTGTTTCAGATAAATTATTTTCCGCAGCAATGCTTTGCATAGTTGCATCGGGCAACCAATTTTGCAGTGGACAAACCGCAGCGGGATTTCCTTCAAAAACATTGGCAGCAAAAGCATCAACAATATATACAGGATATTGCATGAAATTATTTTTGCTGCAAGATCGCAGAATTCATTGAAAGATTATACCTGAAATACACCTGTTTTTAAAGCAGCCATATCTGGATTATGATTAGCTGCTGCTATACCTTCGCTAATGACTCTTCTTGTTTCTGCTGGATGAATAATACCATCTACCCATAAGCGAGCAGCAGCATAGTAAGGAGTAGTTTGCTGCTCATATTTTCCTTTAATATTTTGCAGCATTTGTTGTTCTTCTTCAGGCGATAAAGTTTTGCCCTTTGCTTTCATAGCACTTACTTGAATTTGAAGAAGTGTTTTTGCAGCTTGTTCACCACCCATTACAGCAATTTTTGCACTTGGCCATGCAAAGATGAGTCTTGGATCATATGCTTTACCGCACATTGCATAGTTACCTGCACCATAACTATTACCTGTAATGATGGTGAATTTTGGAACAACAGAATTAGCAACGGCATTCACAAGTTTAGCCCCGTCTTTAATAATGCCACTATGTTCACTTCTGCTTCCTACCATAAAGCCTGTTACGTCTTGTAAAAAAACAAGCGGTATTTTCTTTTGGTTACAGTTTAAAATGAAGCGAGCAGCTTTATCGGCACTATCATTATAAATAACTCCCCCCATTTGCATTTCGCCTTTCTTGCTTTTAACAATCAAACGTTGATTGGCAACAATACCAACAGCCCATCCATCGATGCGCGCATAACCACATAGAATGGTTTTGCCATAGTCCTTTTTAAATTCATCAAATTCACCTCCATCTACTAAGTGTTCAATTATTTCACGCACGTCGTATGGTTTTGCATTGCCTTTGCTCATGATAGAACATATTTCATCAATTGGCTTTGCTGGTAATTGAGGTTGAATACGATTGAAGCCCGCCTTCGTGGGTTCTCCCAACTTCGACATAATTTTTCGAATATGTTCAATGCATGCTTGTTCTGTTGGGAATTTATAATCGGCAATGCCACTAATTTCTGTATGTGTAACTGCTCCTCCTAGGGTTTCATTGTCAATATCTTCACCTATTGCAGCTTTTACAAGATAGCTGCCCGCTAAGAAAATGCTTCCATTTCCTTCCACCATCAACGTTTCATCGCTCATTATGGGTAGGTAAGCACCTCCTGCCACACATGCTCCCATAACTGCTGCAATTTGAGTGATACCTTGCGCACTCATGATTGCATTGTTACGAAAGATTCTTCCAAAATGTTCTTTATCAGGAAATATTTCGTCTTGCATTGGAAGGAAAACCCCTGCACTGTCTACAAGGTAAATGATGGGCAGTTTATTTTCCATTGCAATTTCTTGCATTCGAAGATTTTTCTTGCCGCTAATTGGAAACCAGGCACCCGCTTTCACAGTTTGGTCATTTGCAACAATTACGCATTGACGTCCGCTTACATATCCAATACCTGCTACTGTGCCACCAGCAGGACAACCGCCATACTCTTCATACATTCCCCATCCCGCAAAAATGCCAATCTCTGTAAAAGAAGTATTCTTATCGCATAACAATTCAATTCGTTCTCTAGGTGTAAGCTTGTTTTTCTCTTTTTGCTTAGCTATACTTGAAGCACCGCCACCTTGTTTGATTTTATCCATCATTTGACGGGTTTCGCTCCACTTCATTTTCATCCAATCTTCATTGCGGTTTCTTTCCAGATTCATATGCGAACAGTTGTTAGTTTCGCAAAGATAGGGGGAAGGTGCAATGCAGTTGCAGAAAGAGAATTTAAATAGGACTAACCAGTATTCTAATTTTCAGAAAACAATGTTAAACCCTCGCAAAAAAAGCTATTCTTGCCATGTGAAATCGTCTGTGAGTGGAAACCCTTTCATACCCGCAGAATATTCTGGCGGAGGTGCTGTGAGTTTTCTGGTCTTCATATCCAACCAAGCTCCATCAACAGTAATAATAGCTGCTTGTATTTCATCATTTTTAATAACTCTGTGATACATAGTCCACCTAGAATAATCAGCCCTTGCTTTTTGGAGTGCTACTTCAATAGTAATTGAATCTTTGAAACGGACTTCTCTTTGAAATAAACATTCTTCACGAAAAATAATAGGCCCTATTGCATATTTAGCAAAAAGCTCAGGTGTAAGTCCCAACTCTCTTAAAATGTGCATGCGTATATAAGCTCCCCAATCGTAGTAGGCACTATGTCTAACGTGTTGAAGTGGGTCAAGATCACTCCAACGAATTTCAATACTTTTTTTATAGAAGTCCATAATAAAAAAGCCGCTTTGTGAGCGGCTAAAATAGGTTAGTTTGAAGAACCATTTTCTATAAAATGCTGAATGGCTGCAACAATTGCCTTTGCCCCAGGTCCATATAACATGGTTTGATGATTACCTGGTACTTGAACATATTTACCTTTTTTTAGCAATGCAACTGTTTCAAGTGCATTTTCTTTCGGAAGTAGGGGTGCGCCAAGTGTATAATTTTCAGGTCCATGAATAAGAATTGCTGGGTGTTCTATTTTTGTGATGTATTCTTTCCAAGGTTCACTTAAAGCTCCTGTAACAGCTTCAATCATATGCATTAGTTGACTTCTTGGCTGCACCTGACCTTGTCCTACCTCTTTCACATCAGCTCTATAGTAGCTTTCCATTTCTGGATACCAAGGAGTATTATAAGGTGCTTTCTGTGCTTTATCGAGGTAGAAACTAAAACTAGGGTAGGTTTGTTCTAATCTACTCAAAGTAGGAGCTAACATTTCCTTAGTATTGGGATGCATAGATAATCCAGCATCCATTAAAATAAGTTGTGAAAAGCGTTTTGGAAAGTGCGCTGCTAAATAAAAACTTAGTAAAGCACCAAACGAATGCCCTCCAAGAATGACTTGTTGTACATGTAAAATATCCATCAGTCCAATGATATCCTTTGCATGCGCTTGCATGGTATATTCACTTTCATGCGCATCACTTAAACCTCTACCTCTTAAATCAACACTAATTAAATGACAAAACCTAGTAAGACCTGCATCAATCAATCCATCAAATGCATGTGCATTTGCTGTGAGACCATGTAACAACAAAAGGGTAGGGCCGTGTTGCGGACCTTCTAGGCAATGCAGATTCAACTGACCGATTTGTAGGAATTTTGAAATCATAATTGAAAAAAATAGTGGCACCTCCATAGAGATGCCACCTGCTGATTATGAGAGAAACTACTTTTTAGTATGAGGGATGGTTGCTTTCAATTCAATAGAATATAAGCGTCCAATAGATGGTGAACCAACAAATTCTCTTTGTTCAACATTGAAAATATTGCTGATACCTGCACCTAAATTCAATTGGCTGTTCAAAGGATAGCCCGCACTTAAATCGAAGGTTGTAAATCCGCCTAATGCACCACGGTCAAAATTTTTGAGGTAGTTTCTTGGCTGATTGGTAAGTGGATTAATACCACCAAATACAACACCACGACGGCCAGCTCCTGCTGCAGTTCCAATTTGGCTGCCACTATAAAAGTCATATGCTTGTACCCAACGCATAGAAAGATTTAAGAAACCTTTTCCATTGAATACATTTGCAAAGCTGAGCGCAGAAGCAATTCTGTTTCTTGGAGCGTTCAAACTTTTCTCTTCTAAAGAAACATAACCATCTCTGTTAGCATCGTTCTTGATATTGTCTTTAGTAATATCACTTCCGAACCAAGAGTATTTCAACGACCAGGTTACACGGTCACTTAAGAAGTAGTTAACACCTAAGTCAACACCGTATGCAGCAACTTCACCATAATTGAAATATGTTTGGAAAATACCGCCACTCAAAATTCCAGATGCATTTACAGTTCCAGCAAATGCAGCAGCATGATTCAAAGGAGCATCGCCTAAACGAAGCGCTCTACCGCCAACAGCAATTGCCGGACTTAAGAAGTTCTTGCTTTGTCCATAATAACCGTTTACATCAATATACAACTTGCTTCCAATTTGGCCCTTATAACCAATTTCCCAAGTTCCAATTTGCTCAACTTTTAGTTTGTCAGTCACCAAAGGAGTTGAGTTCACGTTTGCGCCATTTGGTATATAGCTAATACCTTCACCATTACCAAATACAATTCCGAATACACTGGCATTCTGGAAGAGAATGATTGGTGCAGCATTTGCTCTGCCATAGGTTAAACGTACACTACCACCAGGAACGCCTTTCACGAATGCTAATTTTGGAGCAAATAAGTTTCCAAATACACTATGATTGTCTAAACGAGCTGAACCAATTAAGCGAATATCAGCCGGTAAAGTTTTTTCTAACTGAACAACACCACCTACTTGACGGATATCTATACGACGATTGAAATCGTTCAAGGATGTTCCGAACGTATTTGGCTTATCTAATTGATAATTCATTCCTGCAATCAAGCTTAATCCAGCTTCTTTGAAAGTATAGTTATACTGTGCTTCTGCATTCAAACGACCCGATTGCTCTTTAAATCTTGCACCATTCAAATTACCTAATCTAAGTGCAAATTCTTCTGCTTGCTCAGGGTTCAAACGACCAAATGTTGGGAAGAATGGGCTGTTTGGATCAGTTAATGTACTTCTGGTTCTGTTATAGAAATCGCGGCTATAGGTAGGAATACCATAACTGCTGCCGACATTTGTCCAAGTGTAGTATAACTGTGCAAAAAATCTTGGAGAAACATATTTCCCTTGTAAGTAAGAGAAACTCCAATCTCTAATTTGGTTTCTTCCTACGTTATTCACAGAAAGGAAGTTATTTACACTACCACCATAAGAGAAAATTAAATCGCTCTTATTTGTTACGGCATAATACAAATGCGCTTCTCCACGAATATGGCGAAAATTTGGATTAGGATTTCTTTCAACAATTGTTGCTGCAGGAGCAAAAGCATTACCCGCACCGTATACACTATCAACAAAATCAAAATCTTTACCTGCAGTATATTCACCAGTCAACTTATAAGCCCACTTATTATTTATTTTATGCGCAGTTCTAAATCGACCAGTAAATAATTCTCTTGCACCCATACCTAATACAACTGTTGTACCCTGATATTTTCTAGGATCTTTTGTTATAGTATTTGCTATACCATTGTGTGCATTGGGGCCATACAAAGCAGAGTTCGGTCCAAGCACAACTTCAAATCTTTCAATATCTTCTTTGATTACAGTATTCATAATACCAACTGGTAAACCACTTCCACCTGCCATCATACTGTTTCTTCCATCAGTCATCTGAAGAATCTTAGCATTGAAGGCATTGTTGAATCCACGAGCATTGAAGCCAACACCGTTTACACCAGTTCTAACAAACTCAACCCCTTGTATTTTAGACGCTAGCTCACCTACGTTAAAAGAGGCTGTTTGTTCAAAGTCTTTGGCAGTGATTACGCTAATTGAAGCAGGTGCTCTTGTAATTTTTTCAGGTCTAAGGGAGGCAGATACAACTACTTCGTCGCCCATACTAGAGCTCTCTTGCATTGAGACATTTAAAGTAGAGCCAGCACTTGCAGTTTTACTAACATCGCTGTAGCCAACATAAGAAAAAATTAATGTAGCTGAGTTGCCTTTGATAGAAATTGAATAAGTTCCATCATTCGCAGTGATGGCGCCACCACCGGTAGATTTCACTCGAACAACGGCACCGGCAAGCGCTTGTCCGGTCTTAGCGTCTGTTACCTTTCCGGTCACAGTTCCACTTTGTGCAGTCACAGTTAATGCATAACTAACCATGAGTAGCAGGGTGATCCATTTTCTCATTTTTTGTTGTTTTTGTTTTGGTGAATACTTGTGTTTGTTTGTATGAAAGAGGTAATAAGTTGATTGATTTCTTGGGGTTGTTCAAATGCCAACATATGTCCAGCATTTTTTACTTGTATAATTTGACTGCTACTCCAGTGTTGCTGTACTACCTGAATAAGTTGTTGAAGATTCAGAGTTGGGTGAAGTGCTTTGTTTGGGATGAGTTCATCATTTTCAGCAAATACTACAAGCATAGGTTGTTGGATTTGATTAGACATGCCCAATACGGGTCTTCCAAGCATGCCAGCTACACCCGCACTTACAGTTTGGGCATAAGCATTTAATTGATCAGCACAAGCTATCAGTTGAACTCGATCTTTAATCAGGATTTCTGCTTGTTGAGGGAAGGCAAAAAAGTTTTTTCTAAAGTTGTTACGAATGGTAGAAGAATCTTGCTTCGTGTAATAACTGGGCGTAGCAAATCCTTTTAGTAAACTTGCTTCTTGTGTTGTAAATGTTTCTATCCCTGCAGGGGCTAGTAAAATTAAACCTTTACATTGATTTGGGTATTGCGCTGCAAATAGCATAGATAATTGTCCACCCATTGAATGACCCACAAAAAATGCATCCTTTATTTTCATTTTTTGCAAGAAATCACTAATAAGTTTTGCATAAATCTCAAGCGTATTCGAAGTATTCTCGATAAAGGCTGCGTCGCTCATGCCGTAGCCAGGTAAGTCAAGTGTGATGGTTCTATATTTTTTTGAAAGCTCAGGTACATTATTCATCCAATGACTCATATTGCCACCCAATCCATGAAGAAAAAGAACAGCAGTTCCCTTGCCTTTTTCCTGATAAGCAATTCTTTTTCCTTCTATACGTACGAACTGCACTTCTTTATTGTAGTGTGGCAGGCATTGCGATAACAATGTATTGCCTAGCAATACAATTGAAAAAATGGTTATATGAATACTTTTATATTTCATTAGCAATTTTGCTTGAAAGTTTTGTCTTGGACTGTATATGTAAAAAGTGAATACCGAGACCTACAATAAGTGATATTAAAATGGCTGAAGCAGCAGCGATACCAGGATTACGAGTACCCGATTCCATATAAGAACTGATTCTGCCATAATAAATCGAAAAGTGGACTATAACCGCAATTATGCTTGCAATAAAAACAGTATTACCGTGCGCATTCGTAAAATAAATTCCGAATAGAACTGGTACAAATGCGGCTGAGAAGTATGCATACACTCCATTTTGTGCAAAAATGCCTACACTCAAATCTGGTGCAATGATTTGTTGGTAGCTTAAAATAAATGAAACAACGGCCAATACTACAATAACAGATCTATTTAGAATTAAGCCTGTTTTACCATCAATATTCAAGCTTGGGAATAGACGAGGAGTAATATCAAGCGTAAAAGTTGTACTTAGTGCTTGAATGAGACCTTCTAATGTAGAAATGCCTGCTGAAATCATTCCTAATACGAGCAAAATACTTACATACACAGGAAAGTGTGCAATGACATAACTGCTCATAACTGCATCTAGTGCAATTGGTTTAGCATTTTGAATTAAGTTTGGAAACAAAATTCGAGCATACAGACCTGCGAATACAACTAAGAAAAATAAAGTTTGAACAATTACACCAATCGTTAAGTATTTGTTTACATCACTATCTTTTCTTAATAAAAGTACACGAGTAATGATATGCGGTTGACAAACTATTGCAACGCCAACAATTAATTGGCAAAACATAACTTCAAACCAATCTCTAAAAAGAGGGCTGCTTGAATTGATGGGTTTTACTAGTTCAGGATCAATATTTTTAAGTTGATCAATAAATCCAAAAACGCCATTTGCAAAATGTTCATAGCCTGATGTGAGCAAAAAGATAGCCACAATAAGCATCAGTATTGCTTGAATCATATTTGTGTATACCATGCTGTTTGCTCCGCCAAACATCATATATCCAAAGGTGAATACTACAATTCCAATCAACACATATAATGGCTCAATTTGTATCGCTTTAGAAGTTATTTGCGTGAGCCCCACACAAATCAATACGATAAATGTGATTAAAAGCAATGATAGGAATGCAAAATATAGTCCTAAATTCTTATGCTGGTAGCGGGTAGACATCCACTGAGCAATGGTTCTTGCTTGTAAGCCAGCTCCAATTTTTCTAAACTTTTTTGAAAATACAACCAATGAAACCATTGCACCAGCTGGTAAAAACACACCCATTGACAAGAAGCCACTAATTCCGAAATATGCAACAAAGCCAGGGTTTATGATAAAGGTAGCAGCACTTGTCATACCCGCTGCTAATGATAGTCCAACCGCTAATGGTGAAAATTGAAAAGTTCCAGAAGCATAGTCCTGCATGCTTTTAGTATTCATTCCCCCGCGAATGGCGAAGTATAAAATGAATAATGCATAGGCGCCTAAGGCCAACCATATCCATATAGTATGATCAAGTGGACTTTGTCCCATAGTTTCAAGCAATCGCGAACAAATTAGTTAAAGCTCGAAACTAACTGCTTGAATTCTTGCCAACGTATCCAAAGAATGGGTGAATGTGAAGAATGAAAAGGTGAATAGAATTAGATTTCATGAATATGAACCAATTTCTGACGAATTGCTTCAAGTGCCATACTGGTTCTGCTTTGAACTCCTAACTTAACAAATACCTTTCCCCTATACATATCTACTGTTCTTTCTGCAATGCCCATTTTTTGGGCTATGTGACTGTAAGTCAGGTCGCTGCAAGCTAAAATTAGAAACTCCTTTTCTCTTTCTGTAAGTTGAATTGGGGGAATAGCATCATTTTTTTGTTGATGATCTTGTACTATTTTTTGGGTGGAACCTTGATAATAAATGCCTTTATTAAAAACTTCTTGTAAACAAGTGTCTAGTTCTTTTGGGCTGCAATTTTTGACCAGATAAGCCAAACAGCCTGACTTAAACATGGCTATAACACTATCATCATCGGCATTTAAACTAAGTGCCACAATTCTTATAAATGGAAAGGCCTGATGTAAAAATTCAGCTGCTTCAACTCCATTCATAACTGGCATATTTACATCAAGTAGAATAATGTCGGGTAAATTTGACGAGTCTTCAAGTTGCTGAATCATTTCCTTCCCATTGAAGGCTTCTAATACTACATCATAATGACCTATGGTTTCGAGTAATAGTGCAATTGATTTTACAAATATTTGGTGATCGTCAACTATTCCAACCTTAATTCTTTTTTCCATGCTTAGATTTCTTTTGGAATTGTAAGAAGTACCAAAGTTCCTGTTGGAATGTTTGGCAGCCATTCTACACTACCTTGAAGCAAATTTATTCTCTCTCTTATGTGTAGAAGGCCTACTCCTTTTACACCGTTTTCCTGCTGTTCTAAATCAAAGCCTTTGCCATCATCTTTTATTCTAAAAAAGCATTGATGGCTGTTTTGGCTGATTTCAATATCTATTTTTTTGGCTTGTGCATGACGAATTGCATTGTTCAAGGCCTCTTGAATTAATCTGAAAAGAATCAGCTGTTTTTCTGGACTGAAACTTAATTCAGTAATGTTATCCAAATGTAAGTATATGGGATGTGCTTGTTTTAAACGTTCAATTTCGATTTGTAAATTATCAAGTAAGCTGAATTGTTCTAGCCACTTTTTATTCAAAATTTTACTAAGGTTTCTTATCTCTTGTATTCCATCGTTTAAAGTAGATTCGGCGTCTAGCAAAGCTTGAGGTGTTGAATTTAATTGTAAACTAGCAACGTTTAATAAGACCTTTGTGCTACTTAGTAATTGACCAATATTATCGTGAAGTTCTCTACCAATAGACTGGTAGGTTGCTTCTTGGATTTCGTATTTGGATTGTGCTAAAGTAGAGGCAAATTTCTCTTCTAAAGCTTTCTTTTCAAGTTCAATAGCGTTTTGCCTATTTCTGCTTATGACAACTACCAATAACATGGTTATGCCCATAATAACAACTAATAATCCGGCAACACCAACAATTTGTGGAAGCATGAAAGGGGCACTATTTTTTTGACTTGCTAAGATAAGCAGTTAATAGTGAAATGCTAATGAGTCCGTAATAAGAAAAAATTTGGAAAACCTGTATAGTGCGGTAAATAGGAAGTGCAAGTGGTAGATCCCAATAACCCGGCATGCTAACTGTAGTCATGTTGATGATAAAACATGCATGAAAAAAAAACAAGCCTGTTAGGAATATAAAAAATGGGTCTTTGTGCAATAAATGAAACTTGGCTTGGAGTACCTGGAATAGATAGGTGATATACACAAGTATGTAGGTAATACTTGCAAAACGAAGTGTGAAAGTTGCTACTTGTGTTTGATCGCTAACAATTAATTCAACTACCCAGCCTGTTGAAAGCAAAATTAAACTCGTTAGAATCCAAGTTCTAAATCTTTGCAATTTTGGGATATCTAGAAATATAAAATGTATAACAAGGACATCTATAACAATAAAAGTATTATAGGCAAGGTTATGCTTGTAGGGCAAAAATTGAAAAAAGTATCGGTCAATGAGAATGGTAGTTTCATTGAGGCATGTAATGATTAATAAAAAAATTAGCTTGCCGTAAAACTTTGATGGCAGGCTTTTCATGGTATATAAACCTACCATGAGTGCTAATAATTCAAGGCTAACAAAAAATATTCTTAATTCCATTACTTTAAAAAAATGTCGGTATTAGATCCGCAATCTGGAGGACAAACACCTGTATAGTTAAACAGCCGATTTTTATCAGGGCTGCCATTCACTTCTGGTGCAAATACTACATTAATTGTCCCCGTGGGAAAGGTAGGAGGTTTTTGAGAATTATTATATCGAATCAAATACATCCTAACTCGCTCTATCGTTGAGTTTGTTCGTAAATAAGATAGGAATGTGCTATCTAAGACAAAGTATTCTGGAAAGAGATGATTTGAATCTATGGTAGATTTGAAGTGATTTCTGTACATAAGTGCATCCGAATAGGCAATTGGTGCACTTGGTTTCATATCGCTTTCAGCTTTGTGAACAGCCCATCCACTTGTAAATAATAGGATAGCTCCAATAGTTTGATGTAGAAGGCTCTTTTTCATGACCCTAAATTGAGAAAATCTTTGATTCTGGGATACTGGGAAAACTCCCGTAAAGGAAAGTTAAAAACGCCCTTTACTTTTGAATCCTGCTTAGGGGCAAGCAGTATATTTTCGCCGTGTAATTATTTGCACGGCGTTTTTTATTTTTCAATAAGGTAACACCACCTCTGTAGTTTCCCCTGAAAATCGAATGGGGTGGTGGCGGCTGTGATGTTCTTTATAGAGGAGCTTTTTAGGAGCGGCTCTTGCAATTGAAATTTGGTGAAGTTGGTACTGAAATACAGTAATCCCCCTTTTCGTAGGGCATGTAAACATTGGTTGATTAAAAATGGATGGTCTATTTGAATGTCAAGGAAATCCTTCATTCTCTTACTATTACTGAATGTTGGAGGATCCATTATTATAAGGTCATAACTATTGGCTTTAATTTCCCTGAGATATTCCTTTACATCGGCATGTATAAACTGAAATTGATTCCCCTTGAATAAATTAATCTGAAGATTGTCTTTTGCCCAGTTTAAATATGTTTTAGAAAGATCAACCGTTGTTACCGATTTTGCTTTGCCAGAAGCTGCATAAACTGAAAATGAACCTGTATAGGCAAATAGGTTAAGAACATCTTTTTGTTCGGATTTTTCTCGCACCATTTGTCGTGTTATACGATGGTCTAGAAATAAACCTGTATCTAGGTAGTCAGTCAAATTCACCAAAAACTTAAGTCCGCCTTCCTCAATTGTTTTGAAAGACTGCTCATCATCGAGCTTTTCATATTGACTGCCACTTCTATGAGAATTACGCTTTCTCTCTTTGACAAAGAAATCAGATTGTGGTATTCCAATTACTTTTTCAATGCATGCAAAAGATTCACTTTTCCATATTTCATATTCTTCTTCGCTTAATTCATGTCGCCTTGCATATTCTGCTATGTAGAGCGCATCTTCATAAATATCTATCGAAAAAGGAAATTCAGGCAGATCATGATCATATATGCGATAACAGCTGATTGCTTGTTTGGAAGCAATCTTTTTCCTGTGCTTGAAAACTTTATTTAGTCTGTTTTCAAACATCTCCACTTTGGGGTTCAGCCAGTTCGACATTTAGTCTATAATTTCAATTCTTATTCAAGTTCTGCCAAAGCCTCAGAAATTCTTTTCCAAGCTTTTTCAATATTGGTGAGGCTATTGGCAAAAGAAAAGCGTATGCAGTTTGGTTCGCCAAATGCATCTCCCATAACACTGGTAACATGGGCTTTATGCAGTAAATACATACTTAATGAGGCGGCGTCTTCTATGATACCTTGCGAACTTTTTTTACCATAATAAGCCGTAACATCTGGGAATACATAGAACGCACCTTCTGGAACAAAACATTTTAATCCGGGTATCTGGCTAATTAACTCAAGCGTTTTCTTTTTCCGCTCCTCAAATGCTGCTGTCATCTGTTTGCTAGGTTCTAGTGTACCCGTCAATGCTGCAATCGCAGCTTTTTGAGTGATAGATGATGTAGCACTCGTAAACTGTCCCTGTATTTTTTCACAAGCTTTTGCAATAGAAGGATGAGCAGCCATATATCCAAAACGCCAACCAGTCATAGCAAATCCTTTACTAAGCCCGTTTATTAGAAGTACTCTATCTTTTATGGAGTCAAATGAAGCGATACTTGCATGTTCACCTACATAATTAATGTATTCATAGATTTCGTCGGCTATGATATAAATGTTGGGATGTTGTTCAAATACCTTGACTAAGGCGGCCAATTCCTCGCGACTATACACCGCTCCACTTGGATTACAAGGTGAAGAAAACATGAATACTTTTGTAGCGGAAGTTATGTGTTGCTCTAGTTCTTCAGGAGAAATTTTAAAAGAAGACGCAACACTGGTACGAATGGTTACAACCTTTCCTCTTGCTATCTTAACCAACTCACTATAGGTTACCCAAAATGGTGTTGGAATAATTACTTCATCCCCTTCATCTACCAATGCAAGAATTGCATTAGCTAAACTTTGTTTTGCTCCTGTTGATGTTACAATTTGTTCCGGTGTATATATGAGTTGGTTATCTCTTTTGAGTTTTTCGCAAACCGCAGCACGTACATCTGGAAGGCCAGGAACAGGGGTATAATGACTCCAGTTGTCGTTGATAGCTTGAATTGCTGCTTCTTTAATATGTTGAGGCGTATCAAAATCAGGCTCTCCTAGGCTTAAATCTATGATATCTGCACCTTGAGCTCTTAATTCTCTACCTAATTTGGCCATTTTAAGAGTTTCCGGTTCATTGAAGCGGTCTAACAAAGAAGAAAAAGGCATAAGCAATTGTTTTGTGTAAGACAAATGTAAGGAAATCAAGTCCGAGCTTGAACCAGTATTAATAACCTAAAACAATTAATTGTGGGTAATAGTGCTGTAAGACAAATTAACTGAAGAGAGAGGAATGTTAGGGTCTTCTGGTCCAAGAATGATTACTGTATAAATTTTACCTTCTCGGAAGTTCAAGGTTGGCTCATTTAGAAGTAAGGTGGTTCCTGAACGCACTTCTAAATTATATACACCAGGTGCTGCAATTGGCACAAAACTTTGAAAGTTCTGATTCGGCAACTGGTCGTTAAATACACGGTTATTCGACTGTATATTGTCGAGGGAACTTCTAATGGTAACATTAATTGGATACAGCCTACCAATTTCAGCACAATAGAAAATACGCACATGTGCTTTGCCGGGAGGCGGAGGGGTGAGGTTATCGCGAACAAAAGCACCACGTGGACGAGAAGCCGGATTGTAACCTATGTAAGTATAGCTCTGAAAGGGTTCAGTTCTTACCAAGGTATCTACACGATCGTTTGAGAAACGATCTTTCACTAAAATTCTTGTATCACCATGAAGAGTAGATGTATATGGAGTGCTATTTCCAGTTGGTAGAAAATTTGTTACTACAGTATTATTCAAAGTAAATTGAAGCCAATCGTTAAAATATGCAGTATGGAAGAGCACATTTGCCTGTCTGCTATCCTCCATTTTGGCATAGCATCCTGAAAGTGCAATGATAATAGAAAGTCCGATGAATGTTTTGAGCCCTCTGCGCATATCTGAATTAACGGTTTGCTTGATAATTTATTTCAAAATTAGACAAGTTTGGTCGTTTCTTTTTGCTTCTTAACTTTTCAGATTCGAATATTAACAAACCAAGTTCTTTTAAAAATGGAAAGCCAACTTGATTGTATTCGTATTTATTGTCATTGAAAATTTCATTGCTATTAGTATAAATAGTTGCGCTTAAGAAAAACTCTGTTCCAGATTGAAAATCAGCGAAATAAGCTACATCTGTTAAGAAGCCGTAGGCATTTCCAACCTTATTGAAGATTCGTAAAGACGGAATAGTGGTTGCCTTTTGCTCCGAGCCATATAATAGAAATTTCACATAAGTATTCCAATATTCGGAGGCTAGATATTCAGGGAACTGGCTTTCTGATGGGTATGCACTCATCCATTGGTACAAAAACTTCAAATCTGAATCGGATAGTTTGAATCGAATTTTCTCAGGAAACGCTGTTGGAAAAATCACTCGCACCATCATATTATGCAAATCCTCAATACTCAATTTATTTTTCTGTGTAAATGAAAATGGCTCTTGAACTAGTCTACCTCCCTTCATGTAACCCTTACCCATTTCAATGATTGGCTCAGGAAACTGAACCTTACTAAATTGTGGAGCTTGCTGGTAAATTAGTTTTCCTTCTTCATCAAAAAATCGAATACCATTCGTAGCTCTGTTTGCTTCATCACTAAGAGAAATGCTTAGTCTATGACGGATCACAGACGATTTAAAACCCTTTTCCTTGAGTTTACGATGAATGTATTCTTGTCCAAGAAACTCATAAAGGCGATTATAAGCATCATTATCACTTACCAAAAATATTTGCTTGATATAATGGGCTATACTTGGTCTTCCATCATTAGCTTGAGGATGTTGGTACACATCGTCTTGTCCATTTGCCGCACTATCAGTAACCATAGTTGAGTATATGGTTAGTCCGGGTATATTGAGTTCATTAATTTTTTCTATAGCAAGGAGTGCAATAGGAAACTTTACAGTACTGGCTGGATAAAAATATTCTGATGCATTATTGTGAAATGCAAAATGTTTGAAGGAAGGTTGGTTTTTACTGTTTCTGTCTATTCTTGTGAAACGAATCTGCACTCGATGAATGTCTCTATTTTGAATAATTTTTTGAAAAGATTCAGAGCCATTTTTGAGCATTTCTTCAAGTGAGGGTGCTTGAGCTTTAACAAAAATCATACAACACAATAAAACAAGTGTAAACAGGTATTTCATATCCAAATATACAATCATAGGTTGTAAGGAGAAATCGTAAGCAAGCTAGCATTCACTTATTTTTGCTGCAAACGAAGCTTATGCCGCACGAATCCATTTCCGTTTTTGATATGTTTAAAATTGGGGTTGGTCCATCTAGTTCTCATACTTTGGGGCCTTGGAGAGCAGCCCTGCGTTGCTTGCAATCTATTGAGCAGCATGGGGGAGTTGATTTAGTTAAGGATGTGCAAGTTTTATTGTATGGCTCTTTGGCCAAGACAGGTAAGGGACATGGAACAGATGTGGCTATTATGATGGGACTAATGGGAGAGGATCCAGTTACCACACCAATTGAAGAAATGTCTTTTAAGATTGATGAAATACAACAATCAAAAAAACTAAAATTAGCAAGCAAAAAGTTGATATCGTTTTCGGAAGGAAATGAATTACAGTTTCTATATTCTGAAACGCTTCCTTATCACCCTAATGGACTCAGTTTTTTAGTGACCATGGAAGATGGATCGAGTTGGTCTGAAACTTATTATTCGGTTGGGGGAGGTTTTGTTGAGAAAGAAGGTGAGGTGAAATCCTCACAGCAACAGGTAAGTTTGCCATTCCCTATAAATCATGCCGATGATTTGTTGCACTGGTGTAGAACAACTGGGTTAGCAATTCATGAAATTGTTTTAGAGAATGAGCTAAGTTGGAGAAATGAAGCTGAAACAAGAAAAGGTGTAATGCATATTTGGCACACCATGGAACAGTGCATCTATCGTGGTTGTCATACTGAAGGCGTGTTACCAGGAGGATTGCATGTTAGAAGAAGAGCATTCGATTTGAATAAGCGACTATTAAAAGATGTGTCGTACCAAAATGTTGAGGAATGGAAGGAAGCGATAAAACAGGGTGGTGCCGACTTTAAATACATTTTGGATTGGGTAAGTTGTTTTGCTTTGGCAGTAAATGAAGAGAATGCATCCTTTGGCAGAGTGGTTACTGCACCAACTAATGGTGCTGCAGGTGTCATTCCTGCTGTATTGATGTACTATCATATTTTTTGTGGAGGAAAATCGGAGGATCAAATATTCAAATTTTTATTAGTCGCTGCTGAAATTGGAAGCATCTTCAAAAAAGGCGCAACTATATCCGCAGCTATGGGTGGTTGTCAAGCTGAAATTGGAGTAAGCAGTGCAATGGCAGCAGCTGCACTAACAGAATCTTTGGGAAGCTCACAAAAGCAAGCTATGATGGCTGCTGAAATAGCTATGGAGCACCATCTTGGACTTACCTGCGATCCAATAGGTGGATTGGTACAAATACCATGCATTGAAAGAAATACAATGGGTGCTATAAAAGCAATAACAGCTTCTCAATTAGCTATGCAAGGGACTCCTGACTTTGCTTTAGTAAGTTTAGATAAAGTAATAGCTACTATGTGGAACACAGCTCTGGATATGAACAGCAAATACAAGGAAACCGCCGATGGTGGCTTAGCAGTTTTGGTGCCAGTAGGATTAAGTGAGTGTTAATTTAGGCTTGCATCTACTTGCAACTCTTGTAGACTTATGTTACTGTAATCTTTTATTTCATTGTATAAAGTGTCACGCTCAATTGGTTGGCGTTTGACTTGTTTGATTAAAGTGACTAATTCAGCTGTAGACATTGCTGGATTTTGCTCCTCACTACCAGCCATGGAATAAATTTTTGTAGAATCATCAATCGTTCCATCAATATCATTCACCCCATAACTCAAAGTAAGCTGTGCATTCTTTCTGCCCAACATTGGCCAGTATGCTTTTAAGTGTGGGAAGTTGTCGAGGTAGATGCGCGCTATAGCATACATTTTGAGATCTTCAATTATGCTTGATTCAGCAACATGACTCATATCGTTGTCCTTGTTTCTGAATTTGAGCGGTATAAACGTATTAAATCCACCTGTTTCATCTTGTAAAGATCTCAAACGCTCCATGTGATCAATACGATGCCAATACTTTTCTATATGACCATATAGCATAGTTGCATTGCTGTGCATACCCATCTGGTGAGCGGTTTTGTGAATATTCAACCAGCCATCACCATCTACTTTGTCGGCACATATTTGAGTTCTTATTTCTGGATGAAAAATTTCAGCGCCACCTCCTGGAATAGAATCTAATCCAGCTTCTTTTAAAAGCTTCATACCTTCTTCCACAGAAACTTTAGCTTTTCTAAACATATAATCATGTTCAACTGCAGTAAACCCTTTTACATGTAATTCAGGACGATGTGCTTTAATGGCTTTAAGCAATTCAATAAAAAAAGATAAAGTAAGTTTTGGATGCACACCCCCAACTATATGGACTTCAGTTACAGGCTTTCCATCGTAGCTTTTAATGATATGCATCATTTGTTCTAAGCTCAATTCCCAACCTTCTTCTCTTTTTGCATATAATCTAGAGTATGAACAAAATGCGCAACTAAAAACACAAACATTAGTGGGCTCAATATGAAAGTTTCTATTAAAGTAAGTTTTATGTCCATGCTTTGTTTCTCGAATATGATTTGCAAGAGCACCCAAGAAAGGCAATTCGCCTTCCTCAAATAAGAGGATGCCTTCTTCAGGGGTAATTCTCTCGTTATGAAGTACTTTTTCTCCTAGAGCCTGGAGTTTTAGATTCGAAGTATTAGATATAATAGTATTTAGTTGCATGAATTCCATTTTAAGTATAACAAGTATTGAGCTTGTAAGTTGACTATCCCATTAATATTCCCGCAATAGTAGCCGATAGATAAGACGCTAAAGTGCCACAAAGCAAAGCTTTCAGTCCCAATCGAGCTAGATCTGCCCTTCTTGTTGGCGCCAACTCCCCAATTCCTCCTATTTGCATACCAACGCTGCTAAAATTGGCAAAGCCACAAATAGCTATACTTAGAATAAGTAGACCTTTTTCGGTAACAATAGGAACACTTTTATTAGCTAAATTTTGGAAAGCAACAAACTCATTGATAGTAAGTTTTTGTCCAAGTAGGGTTGCAACACTGTTCACATCTTGAGTTGGTACACCCATTGACCAAGCTACAGGATAAAATATTTTTCCAAATATCCAGTTCAAACTCAAGTCAAAATTAGGATTAAATAAATGGGCCACTTTCATCAAGCTCCAGTCAATCATGGTAATGAGTGCAATAAAACCAATCAGCATAGCTATTACATTCATAGAAATTTTAAATCCATCACTAGCGCCATGAGAGATTGCATCAACAATATTGGTGTATTGACTTTTTACTTCAAGTTTTACTTTCCCCATAGTTTGACTTTCCTCTGTTTCAGGGAAAATAATCTTTGAAATAACCAATGCTCCAGGAGCTGCCATTAAGCTAGCAGCAATTAATTTGGGTGCTAAATCGTAGCCTGCTTGTGCACCCATATTCACATAAACTACTAGAATTCCGCCAGCAATGCATGCAAGGCTGCCCGACATACTCGCTAGCAACTCACTTTTAGTCATGCCAGCCAAGTAAGGACGAATCATTACCTGAGCTTCTACCTGTCCAACAAACGCACTAGCAACATTGCTGAGCGCTTCTGCTCCGCTCACTCGCATCACATAATTCATTGCTTTAGCAACAAGAGATACAACTCTCTGCATAAGTCCAATATGATAGAGCATTGCTACAAGTACACATACTAAAATGATGGTTGCGGTGACATTAAAAGCGAATACAAAACCACCATTTACGTAGTTGCCAATGGTACCATCAAGCTGTTGTACACCAAGGCCACCATACACAAAAGATGCTCCATTGCGGGCAAAGATTTCAATCTTTTCCATGCCATGTCCAATTTTTTGGAAGAAGGCGGTAATAGGAGGGACCTTTAATACAAGTAAAGCAATAAATATCTGTAAAGAAATTCCACTTATAACGAGTCGGTAATTGATTCTTTTCTTGTTATTTGAAAAAAGGAAGGCAATGCCTAGAATGAGCAAGATGCCAAACAGCCCCTGAAATCTATCCATAGAAAATGTTAAATGGGTGATGAAGGGGCAAGATAAGTATATATTACAAAAAACAGACCACGGCTAAATGTAAAGATGATGGAAAGTAAAAAGCGATGTGATTCAAACCACATCGCTTTTTGTTTAAAGGGTCTAAGCCTTAGAGTAATCCTTGAATTTTCTTATCAAGTACACTTTTTGGCACAGCGCCAATTTGTTTGTCAACTACTTGACCGCCCTTAATGAAGAGGATCGCAGGAATGGAAGTAATTCCGTAGTTAATACTTAAACTTGGGTTTTGATCTACGTTTACTTTTCCAATGTTTACTTTTCCATCGTACTCTTTCGACAATTCTTCAATTACTGGTCCAATTGCGCGGCAAGGGCCACACCATTCTGCCCAGAAGTCAATTACACTTAACTTATCACTATCAAGAACTGTTGACTGAAAGTTGGAGTCGGTTAATTCTAATGCCATAACTAAAATTTAGAAAGTAAAACGCAAATTTAAAACCATTGTTGAATACATGATAATTTGACTTATCCCCATTGGGAATTGTTACCAGAATGATAAATTTCCACCGTAATTCAGGCCATTTTGGCTGAAAAAGTTCGGTCAATGTTGGAATTCTTGCATAAATGAGTATTTTTACTCACCCCCTTGAGATTATATTTAAATTCATTACTTTGAAAACTAGGGTATTTTTTATTCTTTTTATTTTGTTGTTATTGAGAGATGATGCTGCGTCACAGCGCTTATCAATAAGAGCTGGTCTGGGGACAAGTTCATATTTCGGTGACTTAGTTCAAGGTTTCCCAATTTTAAGTCAAACCTCTCCATCTTTCAATCTCGGGGGAGTTTATGATATAACTGAGCAGTTTAAAGCTAGAGTTCAGTTTAGTTATTTGAGGGTTCGTGCAGATGATAAAAACAACAAACGGGAAGATTATAGAGATAGAAATTTGAATTTTAAAAGCAATGTCTTTGAAACCGCGGTTTTAGGTGAATATGATTTTCTAAACAAAGAAGAATACTTTATTGTACCATATGTTTTTGGAGGTATTGGTCTATTTACATATAATCCAACTACCACTGATTTGAATGGAAATAAAGTTAATTTAAGGGATGCTAGGACAGAAGGTCAGGGATTTCCTGCATTTCCTGATAGAAAACCATATTCTAAAGTTGGATTGAATATTTCAGCTGGATTAGGAATTCGAATGGAATATTCTGATGAAGTTGCTTTTTCATTAGAATATAATTATCGTCAGCTTTTTACTGATTATCTAGATGATGTCAGTAAATCATATCCCGATCCTAATATTATGCCTGCCGATTGGGTAGCTTCTAGTTTTTTACTTAGCTATCGTGGTCATGAACTTGGAAATACTTTTCCTGGGTCGTCAAGACCAAGGGGGAGTTCTAGAATGAAAGATGCATATTATACAATACAGTTTACAGCTACTTTTAGGCTACATGGACTTCAAATAGGTAAAGATTTATCCTTCTACGGTTCAGGAACTAGAAATAGAGTTAAGATGCGCAATCCAAAAAGGGTATATTAAAAGAGGCATGATTTTCATGCCTCTTTTAAGGTGTGTAATTTTAAAATCTTTCTAACTGTGAGAAAAAGAAGTTCCCTTCTATAACTGCATTTTCATCACTATCGCTTCCGTGAACAGCATTCTCTCCTACAGAAGCTGCAAAACGTTTTCTAATGGTACCTTCTTCCGCTTGAGCTGGATTAGTAGCACCAATTAATTTTCTGAAATCTGCCACAGCATTTTCTTTTTCAAGAATAGCTGCAACAATGGGTCCGCTGCTCATAAAATCAACTAGTTCGCCGAAAAAAGGGCGCTCACGATGGATATCATAAAATAAGCCAGCTTGCTCGGTAGTCAAACGTGTCCATTTCATTGCCTTAATAGTGAAGCCCGCTTCTAAAATTTGCTGCAAAATAGCACCTGTATACCCCTTTGAGGTAGCATCAGGCTTAATCATTGTGAATGTTCTATTACTCATATTTGTTGTTTTCGGCCGCAAAAGTACAATGGAAATGCTGCTTTAAACGCCTTTTCTTCAATTATTCTTTGCACCATGCCCCATTTGATGCATTTTTGCATCCTCATGATGCGTCCTATACAAGAATTCTATTCCCAATTACCTATCAATCAGTCTGTTGTTATAACTACCCACCAAAAACCTGATGGAGATGCAATGGGCTCTTCTCTAGGCTTATACCATATGTTGAGAGCATTGGGAACCGATGTAACTGTAATCTCTCCTACTAACTGGGCGCGCTTTTTGAATTGGATGCCAGGTTGTGAACAGGTGCTCGATTATGAAGCAAATAGAGCCAAAGCGCTACAGCTTATCAAATCTGCATCCTTTATTTTTTGCCTCGATTTCAATACACTTTCCAGAACCAGAAATATGGCCTTGCCTATTGCCCAATCGGCAGCCAAAAAAATCTTGATTGATCACCACCAGCAACCCGAAGTTGAAGCTTTTGCTTTTGGGGTAAGCGATACTTCTAAAAGCTCTACCTGTGAAATGGTGTACGACTTTATTGTAGAATCAGGAAATGATCATATAATCAATGAGCAAATTGCTCAGTGTTTGTATGCCGGTTTAATGACAGATACTGGATCATTTAGATTTCCCTCTGCAGGTGCATCTGTTCATAGAATGGTTGCTCGATTGAAAGAAACGGGCTTCTCTCACTCAAAAGTTCATGAAGAGATTTATGATAATTTTTCTGAAAGTAGGTTGAGGTTTATAGGGCATGCACTTTTGAATAGAATGGATGTCATGTATGAGTTGAATACTGCATTAATGTATATATCCAAAAAGGATTTATTGGATTACGAAATTAAGACCGGAGATACTGAAGGACTCGTTAACTATTTGCTTACTATAGAAGGAATTAGACTTGGGGCGATTGTAGTTGATAGAGATGAAGAGAGGAAATGGAGTTTTAGAAGTAAAGGTAATTTTGATGTTAATACTTTTGCAAGAAAACATTTCGAGGGCGGAGGACATTTCAATGCAGCAGGAGGAAGAAGCAGCAAATCTCTTGAAGAAACCAAACAAGACTTTTTAGAAGTTATACAACAATATCATTCAGCACTTAATAATTAAAAACAAATATGAAAGCGATTCTTGGTTTTGTTACCGCAGCATTTTTACTAACTGCTTGCAACCAGTACGAAAAAACTCCTTCAGGCTTTGCTTATAAGCTTGAACGAGGTGGTCAAAAAGAAAAATTAAAGCACGGCGATTTTGTAAAGCTCCATGTTGAATATATCTTAAAAGCAAAAGATTCTGTATTGAATTCTTCTTTTGGAAAAATTCCAGTTTATTTCCAAATTGATTCGACTAGACTTGGAAAGCACAACTTTACAGAAATGTTACTCGATTTGGGTGTGGGAGATAAAATGACCTTTAGTATGAGTATTGACAGTTTGGTAAGATTTGGACAGCTTCAATACAATGAGTATTTCAAGCGCAATGACATTATTTCTGGAAGAATGGAAGTATTGGCAAAGTTTACTAGTCAAGATGATGTTACTGCCGACTTTAACAAAGAAGGTGAACAGCAAAAAGCTAAAGAAGTAAAGCAGCTAGAGGAATATGCTAAGAAAAATAAGCTTACAACTGTAAAGGATTCATCAGGCATGTTGATTTGTATTGAAAATGCAGGTCAAGAACCTAAGGCTGTTGCAGGTACCGAAGCCACCGTTCGTTATATTGGTCGCCTTGAAAATGGCTCTATGTTCGATGCCAATATGGGTCCAGATGCAGTTAGAAATGACCCATTTAGCTTTATTGTTGGCAGCGGAAGTGTAATAAAAGGTTGGGATGAAGGATTGAAGTATTTTGGGAAAGGTGGGAAAGGTAAACTTTTGATCCCTGCAATGATGGGCTATGGTCCTCAGGGTTCTCCTCCTATTATTCCTCCCTTCAGCAACTTGGTATTTGATATTCAAATTGAAGATGTGAAAATTAACCCAACCCCTAATCCGGCTCCAGTGATGCCAGGTGGGCAATAAGATATGCATCTTAAATATTTCAAGCCGTTGATGAATTATCAGCGGCTTTTTTTATTTCCTGCCATAAACGAATCACTTCCTTTGCTGGAGCAACATCATGCACCCTTAGCATAGAAATATTATTTTGCAATGCCCAAGCATGCATAGCAGTGGTACCCAACAAGGCATCCTCAGCCATTATGCCAAGTGTTTTGTAAATCATTGATTTTCTAGATACACCAACTAATATTGGGCATCCTATAACGTGCAGGGCTTTCATTTCAGCAAATAACTGAAAATTATGTTCTATGGTTTTTCCAAATCCAAAACCTGGGTCTATGATTATATCCTTAATACCTGCTTCTTGGCAAGCAATGAACTTATTTGAAAAAAAATTTATAACCTCGTTGGTTACATGACTGTAGGTTGGGTTGTCCTGCATATTTGCAGGTGTGCCTTGCATATGCATACATATATAAGGCACATTCAATTTGCCAACCTTTGTAATCATTTGATGATCAATATTGCCTGCACTAATATCATTAATCATATCGGCGCCAGCATCTACAGCTCTTTCAGCAACTTCACTATAAAAGGTATCTACAGAAATCAAAATTTTTGGATGTTCTTTTCTAATGACTGTTAATGGCTGTTCAATTCTATTCCATTCTTCCTCCCAGCTTAATTGGTTACTACCAGGTCGAGTTGATTGTCCGCCAATGTCCAGTATATCGGCGCCTTCCTGCACCATTTTTAAGCTAGATGATCTCCAAACCTGTTCAGACAACATTCTACTGGTCGAATAGAATGAGTCGGGAGTGATATTAAGAATGCCCATTACAAGTGGGCTTGTAATTGTTATTAGTTTTCCTTGGCAGTTCAGGGTGTGCATGTGCTAAATTGAGTTAATTTGCAGGAAGTCAGGAAATTTTATGAGTGAAACAAATAAACAATACCAAGCGCAAGTTAATAGATGCCGAGAAATATTCTTAGCTAAAACAAAAGACTACGGTACCTCATGGCGGGTATTACGACCAATTTCTATTGTTGACCAAATTTTTATAAAAGCACAACGTATTAGAACGCTACAAGAAGTAGGAACAAGTAAAGTTGGAGAAGGTATAACAGGTGAATTTATTGGAATAGTGAATTATGGTATCATAGGACTTATACAAATGAATTTGGGCGATACTGCAGTTGAAGATATGCTTCCCAATGATGTTCAAAGATTATATGAAGAGTCGCTGCAACTTGCTATGAATACCATGGACAAAAAAAACCATGATTATGGAGAAGCATGGCGTGATATGAGCCAAGAAAGCTTTGCAGATTTAATTCTTGTAAAACTTTTGAGAATCAGACAAATTTTACAAAATGATGGAAAAACTTTAATTAGCGAAGGCATTGATGCTAATTATGTGGATATCATCAACTATGCAGTATTTGCCTTAATCTTAATTGAAGAAGGAAAACATAGAGCTTAATGAAAGTAGTTTTACATATTATACGTTTTTGGGTAGGTCTTCTATTTATTGTTTCGGGTTTATTGAAGGCCAACGATCCACTTGGACTGAGCTACAAAATGCAGGAGTTTTTTGAAGTGTTTCAATTGCATTTCATGAATGGGCTCGCTTTGCCATTCTCGTTGGCAATGAATGTTGCTGAAGTGGTAGCAGGAGTTGCACTTATTCTTTATTGGAATCCTAAATGGGTGTTACGATTTTTACTGGTACTAATTCTGTTTTTTACTTTCCTAACAGGCTATGCAGTTTTCTCTGGTAAAATAAAAACTTGTGGATGCTTTGGTGATTGTGTTCCTTTAACAGCTATGCAATCCTTTATAAAGGATTTGCTTCTTCTATTTGCAGTTCTTTTACTCATTTTCTCTCATTTTAAAGGGTGGCTCAAGGCTAGCAATTATATTGCCATTAATTGGTTAATTGCTTCTGCAATTATTACCTCTTTGTTTCAATGGTATGTCTTACATTATTTACCCGTATTAGATTGCCTGCCATATAAAACGGGTAACCATATTCCAACACTCATGCAACCTTCGAAAGATGCAGTTCCTGATAGTGTAATTATTGAGTTTACTTATTTGAAAAATGGTAAGGAAGTAAGTTTTTCGGCAACCGATTTTCCGGACGACTTCGATAGCTCATATATTTTTCTTGGTAGAAAGGATAAAATTGTTCGAGAAGGAAAGGGTGGCCCGGTGATTAAAGATTTCTACTTAACATCTGTTTTAGATACTGATACTACATCTGCAGTTTTAGCATTACAAGAGCCCATATGGCTGCTTGTTGTTAAAGAAAACTTAGAAGAATCATGGTGGAAGACCCAATTCCCTTCAATACTAAAAGATTTTGAAGTAAATGGTCAAAACTACTTTGTAGTCTCTTCTAACTGGGAGTCTTTACAAAATTATGTGCGAGCGAATCATCTGTTAAAGGCAGATGCAACATTAATAAAGACAATGTCTCGTACAAATGCAGTCTGGTATAAATTACAAGCAGGAAAAATAATGGCTAAAAAGCCTATTTCTTCACAAGTGTTAGCACCCCTTTAAATCTATCTATGTTTCAAGCATTCTTCAAAAAATTCTTATACGGATTAGGGGTGATGCTTGGTGTAGTTGTATTGGTTTTTTTCTTGTTTCAGGGATTGGGTGATCCGACAAGATTGATGATTGGACAAACAGGAGATCAAAAAACCATTCAGCAAATGCAAAAAGAGTGGGGACTTGATAAGCCTTTGCATCGACAGTTCTTCCATTATTTAAAAGATCTTTCGCCTATTGCTGTTTACAATAGTCAAGAATTAGAGAGTTCAAATATGTCGGTCATTTATTCTGTTGGTTCAGAAGAGCAACTGGTATTTAAATGGCCATATTTACGAAGTTCTTATCAAAGTAAACAACCTGTTGCTTCGTTAATTACTTCAGCATTGTTACCTACTTTTTTGCTCGCTGGTGTAGCTATGTTGTTTGCTATAATTTTTGGAATTCTCTTGGGTTGTGTAGCTGCTATTTATAAACATACATGGATTGATCGTGCATCAATTATGGTGAGTGTATTAGGAATATCTGCTCCCTCATTTTTTATAGGATTGGTTATTGCTTATTTGTTTGGGTTTGTTTGGAGTAATTGGACTGGCTTGTCTATGACCGGAAGTTTATTTGAAGTAGACCCAGTTACAGGTAAAACAATAGAATGGAGAAATATTATTTTACCTGCAATTACTTTAGGTGTTAGACCATTGGCCATTATTACTCAAATAACCCGAAGTTCAATGCTTCAAGTAATGGAACAGGACTTTATACGAACTGCTTATTCAAAAGGATTAACAACGCTCCAAATTGTAAGAAAACATGCCTTAAGAAATGCACTCAATCCAGTTATAACCTCCATAACAGGTTGGTTTGCAGAGCTACTGGCTGGTGCTTTTTTTGTAGAGTATATTTTTGGTTGGCAGGGCTTAGGTAAGCTAACCGTAGATGCTCTTGAAAAGCTAGATTTTCCCGTTGTTATGGGGTGTATTTTGTTAGCAGCGTTAATATTTGTAATAGTTCAGTGGTTAGCAGATTTGTTATATTCAATTATTGATCCAAGAATTGAAATTCGTTAAAATTTTATTGAATGACTTTTGTCATTTTATCTCTGTTTGTTTAAAGAGAAATTTGGAGTAATTCTTCACCAAAATCTTTAATCATGCGCTCCATAAAACAAATTATTGAGGGTAAAGGACCTCACTTCAACTTTGTTGAAGGGCACTCTAAAGTTATTGATGCACTCACATTAATGAAGGCAGAAAATACAAGTTATGTGATTGTATTAGAGGATGGTAAGTATAAGGGATTAATGTCTGAACATGATTATGCACAAAAGGTGATTTTATCTAACCGTCATTCCGACCAAACAACTGTACTAGAAGTTGTGAGTAACGAAATTCCAGTAGTTAGCACCGATTCTAGTCCCGAGACTTGTTTATTGTTGATGTGTGAGTGTAAGACAGGTTATTTACCAGTCTTTGATGCGTTTGATTTTAAGGGTGTATTAACTATTAATGATTTACTTCAAGAAGTAATTCAAGATAAACAAGCCCACTAATCCTATGCTAGCGTATAACGACTTCCTGAACAGCGCCACTGCCTAAAATTTCATTGAGCCGCTCTTTTATTTTTTCTTTTTGTAGCACTAATTCATGTTTTAGGGGTGCAACTTGAGTATTAATGAAGAGTGTTTGGTTAACAAGTTGAATTTTGTCGGTGTATTTGCTTACGGTTTTACCCATGATATTTTCCCAAGCCTCTTCAATTTGAACTGCTTGAAGTCCTTTCTTGAGCCTACTGTTTCCAATAAAGTTGTGCAATGCATCACCAATTTTATATTCACCCATAGTATGCAAGGTAAAAAATTAAACCATACTCATCTGAAAGTTAGCACCAATTTTATTGAATAGGTTTTCTACTCTTTCTACATCAGTATCGGTGATAAAAACCTGTGCTCCACATTCAAATGCAACCCAACTAAGCAGTTGATGCAGTCTATCTATATCTAATTTTTCAAATACATCATCTAGGAGCAAAATAGGCGGATAGTTTTTGTGCTGTTTAATTATATCCCATTCAGCCATTTTCATAGCGAATAACAAACTTTTTCGTTGTCCTTGAGATGCCATGATTTTACAGGGTTCTTCACCCATACGCATCACTAAATCATCTCTGTGTATTCCTTCAGTTGTTCTCTGTGCTGAAAGATCTTTATGGTAATTTACTTGTAAGGTTTCTAGCATTTTCTTCTGATGTAAACTGCTTTCGTATTGAATGTTTAATTTGTCGTTTGCCTGTGCTAGAAACTGATAATAGTAAAGAATTTTTTCTATAAGCAAAGGGATAGATTTGTTTCGAGATGAATAAATTTCATCTCCATGTCGTGATAGCTGGTCATCAATAATGTCTAACAAATCTCTATTTGGCTGATTGGGCCAAGTTTGTTTCAGTAAACTATTTCTTTGCAATAAGAGCTTGTTGTATTGTATGAGGTGTTGTAAATATGTTGGTGAGGTTTGAGATAAAAGGGCATCTATGTATTTTCTTCTAAGCTCACTTGATTGTGTAATGATGGAAGTATCATCTGGTGTAACCATTACAAAAGGTAACAAACCAATATAGTTGGTTATTTTTTTGATTGGTTCTTCATTTACAATTAATTCTTTTTTTCCGCTTTCTCGAATAATGACTTCTACTTTGTAAGGGTGATTGTTAATGATGAATTGACCCTCAATTCGCATACCTTGTTGGCCCTGCTGTATATTTTGAGCGTCGTTTTTTGGTGTATAAGATTTGGTTAAGCCTAGATAGTATAGAGCATCCAGAAGATTGGTCTTCCCAGTTCCATTTTTCCCGCAAACAGCTTGAATACGGTTTTTGAATACCCAATTTTGTTGGCTGTAATTTCTGAATTGTACTAGTTTCAACAACTCTACCTGAAGCATAGAGCACAAAGGTGCATATTATACATTAATTATCACCGAGGTTGCCTGAAAACGGTTATTTTTATCCAAAAAAAGGTGAGAAATATATTGTCGGGTAAACAATTGGCACTCACAGTCCAACGTCTAGCACAGCATATTCTGGAGGATCATCTAAATGTATCTGAAATTGTGCTGATTGGTATTCAACCAAGGGGAGTACTATTTAGCGATAGGCTTTATCAAGCTATTCAGACAATTGATCCCTCTAAAAAAGTTAATTATGGGAGGTTAGATATCACTTTTTATCGAGACGATATCAGAAAGGAGCTGCATATTGCAAATGCTACAGACGTGAACTTTTCAATTGAAAATAAACAAGTGGTTTTGGTTGATGATGTATTATATACAGGCAGGACCATTCGTTCTGCTTTTGATGCTTTATTGGCTTTTGGAAGACCTGCGGGTGTGAAGCTATGTGTACTTATTGACAGGAGGTTTAGTAGAGAGTTTCCCATTCAGCCAGATTATGTAGGAAAATCAATAGATTCACTATTTTCTCAAAAAGTCAAGGTTTTTTGGGAGGATGATAGCTTGGAGGGGCGAGTAGAATTTCTATGAAACAAGCTAATTTATTCTATTAACTTTGTTCCTCAATGAAAAGCGCCGTTCAACACTTGTTGGGAATTAAGGACTTGCACCAAGAAGACATTTCATTGATTTTGTCGACCGCAAAGCAATTCAAAGAAGTTTTACAAAGACCTGTTAAAAAAGTTCCCTCATTAAGAGATATCACTATAGTGAATCTTTTCTATGAAAACTCTACTCGTACACGAATGAGTTTTGAATTAGCTCAAAAGCGTTTGTCGGCTGATGTTATTAATTTTTCTGCTTCAACCAGCTCAGCTAAAAAAGGAGAAACCCTCTTAGATACTGTCAGGAATATCCTGAGTATGAAAGTGGATATGGTGGTAATGCGACATAGTGCGAGTGGTGCTCCACATTTTTTAGCTCAACATATTCCAGCAGCTATTGTAAATGCAGGCGACGGTATTAATGAACATCCAACACAAGCTTTATTAGATGCCTTTTCTATGATTGAAAAGTTTGGGGATCTAAAAGGTCTTAAAGTTGCCATTATTGGAGACATTATGCACAGTCGTGTTGCCCTTAGTAATATGTATTTGCTTAAGAAGATGGGTGCTAAAATTAAAGTTTGCGGTCCTCCTACTTTAATTCCAAAGCATTTGGTAGAAGCTTTGCAAGTTGAAGTGACTTATAGTGTAGAAGATGCTTTACAATGGTGCGATGTTGCCAATGTGCTTAGAATTCAATTAGAGCGGCAAAACCAACCTTTGTTTTCTTCTTTACGTGAATATAATTTGGCTTATGGTATTACCAGGGCTAAACTCGATAAGCTTCAACAACCAATTACAATCATGCATCCTGGTCCAATTAATCGCGGCGTTGAACTAGATAGTGATGTAGCAGATGGACCACATTCCATAATTTTAGATCAGGTTGAGAATGGGGTAGCGGTTAGAATGGCAGTCATGTTTTTGCTTTCTAATCCTAACCGTTCTTAATCAAATACCCTTGCCTAATGAGTAGAATTTGTCTTTTCCCAGGAACGTTTGATCCAGTTACACTTGGACATGTAGATATTATTCAAAGAGCGCTTCCCTTGTTCGATAAAATTTATGTGGGTATAGGAACCAATTCTGCAAAGAAGCCAATGTTTAGTGCTGAACAGCGTGCTAAATGGGTAAAAGAGATTTTTGTAAATGAACCCAAAGTAGAAGCAATTATCTATGAAGGATTAACCATTGAATACTGTAAGCAAATAAATGCATCTTTTATACTTCGCGGTATTCGTTATGTAAGCGATTTTGAATATGAGAAAACAATTGCTGATGCAAATAGAACTTTAGACAGAACTATTGAAACTGTTTTCTTAACAGGAGAGCCAAAATATACATCTGTAGCATCCACCATTGTTAGAGACATTATTGCGAATGGGGGAGATGCTAGTCCGTTTTTACCCGATTTAGTTGCACAATATCTTTACAAGAAATAATTATGGCGGAATCAATTTGGTTTAAATCTGACTTGAAGTTGGAGGATTTAAGTTTTTTAGGTAAAGGAACATTAGGAGAGCATTTGGGCATGGAATTTTGTGAAATTGGTCCCAGCTTTTTGAAGGCAACCATGCCTGTAGATCATAGAACCAAGCAACCCTATGGACTATTACACGGAGGTGCATCTGTAGCCTTAGCTGAAACCATGGGAAGTGTAGGTGCCGCTTTAACTGTAAATCCAGAAAAGTGGATATGTGTTGGATTAGAAATTAATGCGAATCATGTTCGTTCAGTTCGATCAGGATTTGTAACTGGTGTAGCAAAACCTAAGCACAGAGGTGCAACCACTCAAGTATGGGAAATAGAAATTTTTGATGAAAAAGGAAAATTGGTCTGTATAAGTCGACTTACAGTGGCTGTCCTAAAGAATCCAAATACTATTCAATCTTAAACTCGAATCCATTTTCTCTGGTTAGTTTCTTGCCATGCAACTGAGGACCAAAAAATGCAGCAGCACCAGCCCCAATAAGCCCACCTGCAAGTGCAGGACTGTAGTTCATGGTACTTTCATTGCTTGATATATCTAGTGCTATTAATGAACCAGTAACAGCCAAAATAGTTCCAAATGCAGCACCTAAAGATCTTCCAGTTCTGTTAAATGATCGAATGGCTGTAATATCTTTTAGTGTGATTGTATCCCTGAAATTACTATTTCTGTTATATCCTCGAACAATTAAAGAGTTGGTATTCACATTAATTGCATCAATTTTACCACTGATTCGTTTTTCTCTATCGCCTTTTTCAAAATACAGTCGTACATTCTGTCCGTTTGAAAATGTATAAACACGCATGTCTTTTTTGACAATGAGTTGTTGCGCATCTACATAATAAGATGCGGTAAAACAAATAAGTAATGCAAATAAGTTTTTCATACAGGGGATTACAATAGGCGAAAGTTACTGCTTTTCAGTCTCTCATAAAAAATCAGTTTTCAGTTTATTTGCCATTTTTTTAAATCTTACATTTGCACCATGACACAAGAGCATTTGAAAGATATGAGGGACCGAGTTCAGGTCCTGAGGAGGTTTCTTTGACTACGAAAACCGACAAGTAAAAAACGAACAAGATAAGCAACTATCGCTTTCACCAGGATTTTGGGACGACAATAAAAGGGCCACAGCAATACTCAAAGACATAAAGGTTAATGAGTACTGGATGCGCATGTACGATGATGTGAATGCAGCAGTAGAAGATTTTGCCGTATTACTCGATTTTTTTAAATCGGGAGATGCTTCAGAAGAAGAAACAAAAGACGCTTACGATAGCGCACTCAATAAAATAGATGATGCAGAATTTAAGAGCACTCTTAATGAACTAGAGGATGAATTAAGTGCTGTTCTTCAAATAAACTCTGGCGCTGGTGGTACTGAGAGTCAAGATTGGGCAGAAATGTTATTGAGGATGTATAGAATGTATGGAGAGAAGCAAGGATGGAAAGTAACAGAACTTGATTTTCAGGAGGGAGATGGCGCTGGTATAAAAACTGCAACTTTACAATTTGACGGGGCTTTTGCATATGGATTTCTAAAAGCTGAAAGTGGCGTACATCGCTTGGTTCGTATTTCTCCTTTTGATAGCAACGCAAGGCGACATACATCTTTTGCATCAGTGTTTGTTTATCCATTGATAGATGATACAATTGAGATTGATATCAAAGATGCAGAAGTGAAAATGGAAACTGCCCGAAGTGGGGGAGCTGGTGGACAAAACGTAAACAAGGTTGAAACAAAAGTTATGTTGACTCACTTGCCAACTGGTATTGTGGTTATTTGTCAAACTGAAAGAACCCAATTAGGTAACCGTGAGAAAGCTATGCAAATGTTGAAAAGCCGATTGTATGAAGAAGAACTCAGAAAAAGAGAAGAAGCTAAAAATGCAACTAATGCCAAAAAGAAAAAAATTGAGTGGGGCAGCCAAATTAGAAGCTATGTTTTCCATCCGTATAAAATGATTAAAGATCACAGAACTGATTTTGAAGTAGGTAATATACAACCTGTAATGGATGGTGAATTGGATGGCTTCATCAAAACCTATCTTATGTCAGCTAAGGACGATACAACGGAAAGCTAATAACATTATTGAGTAAAAAAGGGTGCTATTTCAGCACCCTTTCATTTTTTTATTCATCATCAGAAATCAGTTCTGGATTTATTGGCTTATTTCTATTAAGCCATAATATTGCAACTATGATTGCTGTAATTGAGGCTAACAAAACAGCCATTTTTGCAATGTTTTGGGTAGTAACATCTTTGAATGCAAGAGTTGCTATAAAAATGGACATCGTAAATCCAATACCTGCTAAAATACCTGCACCAATTAATCCATACCAATTGCTGTTTTTAGGGAGATCGGCCAGTTTTGCTTGAACCAAAATTTTACAAGCAGCATAAATTCCAAGAGGCTTGCCCAAAAATAATCCAAGCATAATACCCCAGCTTACTTTACTATTCATAACTCCAGCAGCAGCTTCACTTGATACTGGGATTGCAGTGTTTGCCATTGCAAAAATTGGCATCACAAAAAAGTACACCCAGTTATGTAAAGCCATTTCAAGTCGCTTGATGTATTTAATTGGTATCATAAATGCAAAAATTACGCCTGCAATAGTTGCATGAATGCCCGAATTAAAGGTACAATACCAAAGAATAGCTCCGAATAATGCATGCCATATACCAAGACTTATTTGACGCTTATTTAGCAAATAAAGAAATCCAATTGCTGAGGCTGCTCCTGCAAAATATCCCCAATGAATACTATCGCCATAAAACAAAGCAATCACTACAATGGCCCCCAAATCATCTATAATAGCTAAGGCTGTAAGAAATACTTTTAATGCAAAAGGAACTCTATTACCTAAAAGAGAGGCTACCCCAAGAGAAAAGGCAATATCGGTTGCCATTGGAATTCCCCAACCATGTGCCTCTGGAGTACCTTTATTAATAAGCATATAAATGACAGCAGGTACTAACATTCCTCCAAGTGCTCCAGCTATTGGAAGTACAGCTTTTTTAATAGATGAAAGTTCTCCCATCTTAAGCTCTCTTTTAATTTCGAGTCCGGCCAGAAAAAAGAATATGGCCATAAATGCATCATTGATGATAAGTAGCAAGGAGTTTGGCAAACTTAAAAATCCAATATGCAAATGATGGCTTTTTGTACCATCAAAATGATTTTCCCAAAAGTTTATATAGCTTTCTCCAAAATGTCCCAAATTGGCTAAAATCATTGAAACAACTGTACAACTTAAAAGTATGATACCAATTGCACGGCTATCATGTATGAACTCCTTCAATGGGTTTAAAAATCTTCTTTTTAAAAATAGAATCATATGCTATAAACTTAAAATGTCAAATTTTGATTTAGGACGCTTTACTTCGAGCCATTTAAATTTTCTGATGCGTAATATTGAATGGTCAGTTGAGTTCATGGGGAGCAAACTTCCTTTCACTTCAAAAAGTAGTTTTACTTCTTGTGGAGTATTGTCATCTGCTTCTGGATCAAACCAAATTTCAACTACATCACTTGTTGCCTGATTTACGCCAGCATATTTTTTTTCCTCATCAACTGCGTAGTATATTGTTTCTGCGCTTCCTTTTGCTCTTAATACTTGAATTCTACCTTTTGTGAAATATCCATTGATGGTATTGCCGCTAACCTGATTATAATAATCTTTTTCAACAAACTGAATTGATGCTGCATTCTCGAATACTCTTAGTTGTTCGGGTTTTCCATCTTTCATATACAAGTAAATAGTATCGCCTGTAACTTGATTTTGTTGAGCCCATAATACTGGTTCTTTGAATAATCTAAATACGGAATCTTCTAAACTGTAAAACAAGCTATCACCCACTGCTTGCATAGAATCTGTAAAAATCCGAACATTTCTAAATGCTTCAAACATTTTATCGGTACTATCGGGTAATGGTTTACCATAAAATGAGCTATCCCTAACAAAAGGAACTGTGCGTTCTTTTTGGAATAAGCTTAATCTTGAAGAAAATAAAGTATCCGCAGTTATGAATACTGAATCACGTTTTTGTTTAATTAGTAGGAGGGGCTTTTGAGTTGCAAGAAAAGAATTGGTTTTATTATTTGTTTTAATGTGATTGGCTATAAGATCTACACCATTGGTGCTGTCTTTGCTTCTGTAAACAGCATTGCCCTTGAACTCACTTAATCCGGTACTATCGTCAAACGCCATTTCATTTGCAGTGAAGGTATACGTTGAGTCGTCTATAAATGGGCGCTTATTAAAAAATCCTTTTTTTTGTTTTAAGTCGTATAAGCCATCGGTTGCACGTATAGTTCTTTTACCCTCTTTAATGATTGTAGGAGAAAGTAATGTAACCATTTCTGCAGCCGTATTGTATTGTAGTGTGTCTGCACGTATGGTTTTTTCTGGATCAGTAAAGACAACTTGTTTTTTAAATATTACATCTTTAGTTTCACCATAATAGAAGCCTTCTTGGCTTACAAGCGTTGTTTTCTTGTTTACAACTCTTCCTCCTTTTCTATAAATACCAATCTTAAGTTGGGTATCATACTCTAAATCATCTGTCGTTAAAATTCCTTTCCCGTCTTTAAGTACAACTTTCTTTTGAAGAAAAGCCCGTTTTTCTTTTCCTAAATATTTTAAATACTGTGCAGAAACTTGAATGGTGTCTGCATCATTAATTCTAACATTTCCAAAAGCTTCAACTAAATTTTCTTGCTGTGTTAAAATGAGGCTATCTGCAAAAAATAAAGTATTATCCTGCTTCATTTGAACATTTCCAACATAAGTGATGTATGATTTATTGCTATCACTTTTTATGTAAGTTTCTTTTTCAGCAAAAAGAATTTCAACCCTTTTGAAAGTCCGGCTAGTATCTGGATTTCTTTGGGCAAAAATACAGGATGAAGAAATGATCCCGCCAAGGAACAATATCCAAACAAATAGAAACTTCATTTATTGTTTTCCTCCAAGGTTGGATGAATCTGATAAAGGTTGTAATAATGGTCCCGATTTGTCTTTTTTTCCAAACACAGAAAGGGATACATATCTTTTTGGATGCACACGCAAGTCGTCGAGTAAAATATTGGCACTGCGCACTGTTTGGGAGAGATTGTTATACAATGTTGGATCTTGCATAAGCTTTCCCATAGAGCCTTCTCCTTTTTCTAAGCCAGTTAATATGGTTTGTAGTTGTTGCGTTGTTGCAGACAGTTGCTTAATTGTTCCAGAAATATCTGCTTGAGCTAAATTACCTGTTGTTTTTTCAAGGTTAGTAAGGCTTTGGTTTATTTTTTGGTTGTTAGTATTTAAGTTTTCAGAAAACTTCTGCACCTGATTCATTGTAATTGCAATTGATCCTGTTTGATCTTGCAACATATTTTGTAGCGATGCTGAACTTTTTGTTAGAGATGCTGTGGTAGATTGTAAGTTGATTAATATTTGTTGTATGTTATTCTTTGCTTGAGGATCTAGTATAGAGCGCACTTGTTCTAGTGTTAGATTTAAGTTGGTAATTGTTTTGGTGAGCTCATCTGTAATTGGCCCCATTTTTTCAGAAAGTTCTCCTAAAAGTCCTTTGCTTTGGATGGTAGTAATGGTGTCACCCGATTTTAATAATTCTGCTGCATTGCCTAAAGTAATATTAATAGTAGCAGGACTTAAAGGTGTGGTTTCAATTGCTGCAAAAGAATTTGCAGGTATATTAAATTTCTTTTTGAGCTTAATAGTGATGACAATTTCTTTTAAGTTAGGATCTGCATTCACAATATCGTACACTGCTCCAACCTGATAACCATTTACATATACAGGATTTGAAACCATTAATCCTTTTGCATCTGGATACTTGGCATATAAAAAATTACCTGTTTTTACAACACTTCGGCCTTTTAAAAAATTAAAGCCTAGTATCAACAGGGTTATCGCAATGGCTGTAAGGGCTCCAATCTTGCTTTCGTTGGATATTTTCATGCAGCAAAACTAAGGTTTCTGAATGGCATCCAAGCCGTTATGTCCTGTTAAAATCAACGCTGTCCGCCTTTTGCCGGAGAAATACTTGACTGTGAATTTGAGCTTTTATTCTCCAAAGAAAACTTATAACGCTTTAACGCTCTTACAATTGCTGTGCATATTTCAATTTGGCCTTGTTCACTATTTAAATAGTCTTCTTCTTCAGGGTTAGAAATAAAACCTGTTTCAATTAAAACAGCTGGCATTGCCACAGCATGTAAAACCCAAATTCCTTTTTGACGTTGTTGAGCTTTTCTACTAATGCGACCAAATTTTTGAAATTCTTCTTCTACAGTCATGGCTAATAATGCACTTCTTTCAAAATATTGTTTTGACTTTAGAGAATACAATTGAAACTTAACTGGGTCGTATGGGTCAAAGTCGGCTAACTCTCTTGCTGAAACACTATCTAAATATAGATTTTCGTTTTCTTGCATGGCACCCAACTTCTCTTCATTTTTATTGTTTCCCCAAATAAAAGTTTCAGTGCCTTTTGCTGGGTTGGGCGATGTCCATGTTCTGTAAACAGGTACTTTCTTAGTTATTTTTTTGCCTTTTGAATTTCTTACAGTTCTGGTTTCGTAATGACTCAGTTCTCGATGTCTTATTCCCTCTGCAGAATTTACATGAATACTCACAAACAAATCACCTTTAGCTTCATTTGCCATTCGGGCTTTAACTGTCACAGGATCAAAAATGTCTGTTTTTCTAGTCATGTAAATGTCAACATCGGGCATTTCCTGCTTGAGCATTTGCTCCAAGCGAAGAGAAATAGCCAAACAAATGTCTTTTTCAGTAGAATAACGTCCTCTGGCACCTGGATCACTTCCTCCGTGGCCAGCATCAATTACTATTCTTCTAACGCCTTGTCGAGGTTGTTTTTTGGGATCATTTTCACCATTTGCCAACCCTTCAAGTGTCATTAAACCCACTAATGTGAAAAAAAATAGCCGTAACATCTTCATATCAATTCGTTAATAAGGTAAAGGAAAGACCATGAATGTGGGCGAAACATTATTTTTGCCATATATATCATGATCGGAGCGCACAAATTTAACGTAAAAACTACCCTAGCTATTGTTTCAGCATTGCTGGGATTAATTTTAACAAATAGCTTGGGCGCAACAGAAATTGAGTCGATTGCTTGGTGTTTTTACCCTACATCATTTCAGACCGATACTACAAAGCCTAAAAAAGACACCCTAGGCATTCGGAAAGATTCTGTTATTCAAAAAGTAGATAGTCTTACTTTATCGAAAGATGCACTTGACGCTCCTGTTGAATATGAGGCAGCAGATTCAGGCATTATTGTGGTTAATACCAAAAAGTTTTATTTATACGGAAAGGCAAAAACTCTTTACAAGGATATGTCGCTTGAAGCGAATACCATTCAGTATGATCAAACTTCGCAAATGGTAAAAGCTTTTGGTTCTCTTGATACTTCTGGATCGCCACAAAGTAAGCCCAAAATGAAACAAGGCGATATGGAGTCGCTGAGTGATACCATTGCGTTTAACTTTAAAACACAAAGGGGGCTCACCCAAAATACCTATTACAAAGAAGGAGAGTTATTTGTGAATGCACAGAAGTTGAAGAAGATAGATGAGGTAACTTATTTTGGATATATGGGCAAGTTTACAACTTGTAACTTAGATACTCCCCATTTTGCCATACGCACCAGAAAATTGAAAATGATAAGTAATAAAGTCGCATTTTCTGGGCCAGCCTCTCCTGAATTTGAAGGGGTGCCTATTCCTCTAGGACTTCCATTTGCTATTTTCCCTCTAAAGCAGGGAAGGAGTTCTGGCTTTTTGCCTCCCCAGTTTACAGCAAGTGAAGATTTTGGATTGGGGCTTGAAGGTTTGGGATTTTATAAAGTTGTAAATGATAACCTAGATGTTACATTTAGGACCAATTTGTATTCATTTGGCGGATGGACAGTTAATATAAATCCCAAATACTTAAAAAGATATAAGTATCAGGGTATGATGAATTTAACTGTTCAGAACGTTAAAACGCTCAACCGCGATCCTAGTATAAGGGACCCATTTAGAAGCACAAGATCATACATGCTAACCTGGTCACATACTCGAGACAATAGGGCTAGACCAGGAACTAACTTTTCGGCTAACGTAAACTTTGGTAGTACCCAATTCAATAGCACATTACTCAATAATCCATTTCTCAATTTCACAAACCAACTTTCTTCTTCAATAAGCTATTCGAAAGATTTCAATGGTAAGGCCAATCTCTCACTGAATGCCAACCACAATCAGAATAATAATACAAAGCTCATTACCCTTACTTTACCCAATGCAAATTTTAATGTGGTTACTATGTATCCATTCCAGAAAAAGGATCGAATTGGAAGTGAAAAGTGGTATGAAAAGCTAGGTATTGCTTACAGTGGAAATCTACAAAATCAAATTAATGTACGCGGCGATCAATTTAATTTCAAACGCATTCTAGATACACTGCAATGGGGTGCTCAGCATAATATCCCAATCACATTATCGCTCCCTTCCCTTGGACCAATTACTATTGCACCATCTGTTCAGTATCAAGAACGTTGGTATGGACAAAGTATTCTTCGTAGTTGGAATGATTCTTCAAAAAGAATAGATACTGTAATTCAGCGAGGCTTGTATACAGGAAGAGAAATGTCGTTTGGTATTGGTTTTAATACACGAATTTTTGGTACTTATTTGTTTAAAAAAGGTAATGTAAAAGGGGTTCGTCATGAAATAAGACCAACTATAAGTGCAAATTATAGGCCCAATATGAGTCGGCGCGATTGGTACGATTTACAAGTTGATACAACTGGTAGAAAAGTGCGTGTATCGAGATTTGATGGTGGCGTTTTAGGTGCTTTTTCTGAAGGAACTTTTGGAGGTATGAGCTTTGGAATTGATAATTTGCTCGAAATGAAAGTTAAGATCAAGGATACAACTGATGAGAAAAAAGATCGAATTATAAAACTCCTAGATGGATTTGGGTTTAACACGTCCTATAACTTTCTGGCCGACAGTTTTCAACTGGGTAATTTTAATATTTATGCCCGAAGCACACTATTTGAAAAAATTAATATTACAGCTACAGCTACTTTAGATCCATATGAAACGGATAACAGAGGTTTTAGAAGAAATAGTATACGATGGAATGCAAGAAAACTTCAGTTTGGAAGAATTACCAATGCTAGTTTAGCGGTATCAACACAATGGCAAAGTAAACCCAGGGATGAAAGGAAAGATAGTGATCGTTTACCAAAAGATCCTTTTATGACACCCGATGAACAACAAAGACAACTTCAGTTTGCTAGGGCAAATCCAGCCGAGTTTACAGATTTTAATATTCCTTGGTCTGTTAACCTATCCTATTCGCTTAATTTTAGTAATCAGTTAAAGCCAGATTTTAGTGGATTTCAAGTAATAACTCATTCTAGTTTAAACTTTCAAGGCGACTTTAGTTTAACACCTCAGTGGAAAGTTGGCGCTACAGGGTTTTATGACTTTAACACAAAAGCAATTCAGCAGCTTTCAATGTTTATTACGCGAGAAATGCACTGTTGGCAATTGGCCGTAAATGTAAATCCTATTGGCCTCTTTAGATCTTTCAACATAACCATCAATCCTAAATCGGGAATTCTTCGTGATTTGAGAATTAATAGAGCTAGAACATTTTCAAATCAATAATTGCAGGTTAAAATTTCATCTATAGCAAAGTAGAATTCCTTTTACCAAAGTCTTTATATTTAGTTACTCAATTCACAGTTCGCAAACATGAAAGGGTTGCATTGGTAATTATACTAATCGAATAGTGCGTTTCTCAAATGCATACTATAAAAAAGAGGTTGCCTTTACAAATCAAGACAACCTCTTTAGAATGGGGCTATACTAGTTTATTCACTTAAATTCAATGGATAGCCATAAGTGCCCTCATAGCCAATGTAGAAACCTTTTAGCATAACTGTACCTTTTGCATTTTTCAATGCATTGCTAAGGTCATCCATATTTTTAATTTCACTTCCATTTAAAGAAGTGATTACAAAGTTTTCTTGCATTCTAGATTTCTTCAATAATCCTTCACCTACTTTTTTCACAACAACTCCGCCAGCAACATCATTTGCAGCAGCTGTTTTCTTATCAAGGTTTTCTAATTCACCACCTAGTTTATCGAGAATGTTTTCAGCCTTTACCAAATTGGTTGTTCCTACTTTATTTCTAAGTGTTACTTGAGCAACTTGTTCTTTGCCTCCGCGTTTAAAAGACACTGAAATCTTATCACCTGGTTTATACCTTGCTACTTGTTCTTGAAGCTCTGGTCCAGTTTTGATGTTTACACCATTAATTTTTGTAATAATATCATCTTTCTTAATACCAGCAGCTGCAGCTGCACCATCGGCAGGCACATCCAATACTAACACACCATCTTCATTGTTATCTTCTGTAGGGTAGGAGATTCCAATGAACGCTCTTTGCACAGCACCAAACTTAATAATATCGTTTACATGTTTGCGTACAATGTTTACTGGTATAGCATAAGAATAACCAATGAATCCTCCATTAGATGAAGCAATGGCTGAGTTAATACCAATTAATTCACCTTTAGTATTAATAAGTGCACCGCCACTATTTCCTTGATTTACTGCAGCATCGGTTTGAATAAATGATTCAATAGGTCTATCGCTCTGTTGGCGATTAATGCCAATACTTCTTGCTTTCGCACTTACAATACCTGCCGTAACAGTTACGTCTAAGGATAATGGATAGCCAATTGCGAGTACCCATTGGCCTAACTTAACTTCATCGCTGTTACCATATACCAAATAAGGAAGACCTTTACCTTCAATTTTAATCACCGCTAAATCGCTACTTGGGTCAGTACCAATCATAGTAGCTTTATAGGTTTTTTTATTAGGGAGTGTTACATTGATCTCGTCTGCGCCATCAATGACGTGGTTATTGGTAACAATATATCCATCTTCGCTAATTATAACACCGCTTCCACTTGCTCTCTGCTCTGGAATAGTGCGAACCCTTGGTCCACCAAAGAATTCTTCAAATGGATCCTCGCCACCAAAGAAGTCAGAAAATGGGCTTCTTCTAGGCAGGTTATTTGTTACTTGACGTGCTTTTGTTTTTGTTTTAATATGCACCACAGCAGGTGTTGCGGCAGTAGCGGCTGCTGAAAAATCGGCAGTTTCAGTAGCTGGGCTATTATCAAAAAATTTAGCATAGTTTACAGGCAATTTGCCAGCTTCTTGCACCCCACCATATTTATTTTCCATGTAGCTGTTGTAGCCCCAAATACTTAATAGCGCGGTGCAAGCGCTAATAGCTACGGTGATTGAAATTTGTTTCACTGTTTGACTCATGGTTTTTCTTTTTCATTATTAATTAATCAAATCTCATGCCTTTTCCACTACAAATAAACGAACTGATGAAATGACAGATAACATTTTACAGGGGTTTAACAAAAGATTCACGAAGACAATCGTACTTCGTTTTCTAGTTTCAACAAAAATGCCATTGTGTCAATGCCATCTGCATAATCTAAAAGAGTGGGTGATTGGGCTTGACCAAACGGAATATGATCTTTACCTACCAAACATTGAACATCTATGTTCTTTTTTAGTTCTGAAATAAGCTCAACTTTATTAGAATAATAGCCGATATGTACTTGACTAATAGGAGAAAAAATGGAAGGGTTTTCGGTTAAAATGATTGAGCCATTTGTATAGTAGGCCTGTTGGTTCATTAAAAGTAAAGTCAAATGATAATCAAAATTGCCCTTATATCTATGTTCATCTATAAAAAACTGATATTTCTGAAGAGCCTCTAACAAAGCATCCCATGAGTAGTTGAGCGGGGCGTACAATTTTGTAACATTTCTACAACCAAGGCCATAAAATAAGCAAATATCGTCTGCCAAAGCATCTAGCTCTTCTTTACTTTCATCACCCGATAGTATAGCAACAGAAGATTTATTTTTTCTGATGATGTTGGGGAATTTTCCAAAATAATAGTCAAAATACCTGCTTGTATTATTGCTGCCTGTTGCTATATAGGCATCACATCCTTTTAATTGCTCTGATATGGATACCCTATTTTGGGTTGTAATATGCCAATTGTATAGCTCTTTTAAGATAGCTGGTAATAAGTGAGGGTCTTTAGAAGATAACTTAAGAACCTGATTATGTCCACTCATCCATACACATAAAAAATCATGAAAACCTACTAATGGAATATTGCCTGCCAATACTATTCCAACTGTAGATGGCATATCAATTTCATTAGGAATTTTATAGCTTCTTGCCCAATGTGTCAACTTCTTTTCATCTAAAAACTGTTTAATAATGTTTCTCTCAGCTAAATGTATAAACTCAGGAGTAAACCAAGGATTGGTAATTGTTGCTCTTTCTTTTGCTTCTTGCCATTCAGGAGGATTTGATTTCATCCAACTACCTAAATGAACCATAGCATGTATTCTTTGTTCTAATGTCATTTTTTTCAATTTCATGTATTCGCTACATTTGTAGCAGTTTTAAAATGTAAAATTAAACATATGGCAATCAAGATAACAGATGAATGTATTAATTGCGGGGCTTGTGAACCCGAATGTCCAAATAATGCTATCTATGAAGGGGGAGTTGAATGGGCTATGAGTGATGGAACTACTGTAAAGGGTTCTTACGTGTTAATGGATGGAACGGTAGTAGATGCCGACCAAAAATTTGCTCCAATTAGCTCTGATACCTATTACATAACACCGAATAAATGTACTGAGTGTCAAGGTTTTCATGAAGAACCTCAGTGTGCTGCTGTTTGTCCGGTTGACTGTTGTGTGCCTGATGAATTGTATCAGGAAACAATAGATGAATTGATGGCTAAGAAAGAAAAAATGCACCTTTAATTTTCTAGTAATGTGCATAACTTTTTAGGCTATAATCATCAATTTGACTTAACTTACATTTACAATCGAACTGGTAAAACAGTTCCCTATTAAGCGGGTGATATTTCCCGTACCAAATGAAGTGAAGATTCTTTAATCTTCACTTTTTTTATGTCTTCTTATGCCACTTTTTCAACCTTATATTTGCTAAACTATTTCGAAACAACCTTATGCAAAAAAAGAAAATTGCTCTAGTAACGGGTGGATACAGCGGAGAGGCACAAATTAGCTATAAAAGTGTAAAAACGGTACTCAATCATCTAGACAAAATCAAATACGAAGTCTATTTAATTGACATTCGTAAAGATGGATGGTGGTACCAACAAGAATTAAGTAAAGACACATCGCCTGTTCGTAAAGCTGATTTTACTATTGAAGTAGATGGTCAAACTATTTATTTTGATGCAGTATTTTTATGTATGCATGGAACACCAGGCGAGGATGGAAGACTTCAAGGGTATTTTGATTTACTAGGCTTACCTTATACTAGTTGTGATGCTGCTACTTCTGCTCTTACATTCAACAAACGCTATACTGTAGCAGTGGCAGCTTTTGGTGGTGTTGCTGTAGCTAAAAGTATGCACTTATTTAAACATACCCCCGTTGAGCCTTCTTCAATTCTTTCTAACTTACAGTTACCCTTATTCGTAAAGCCAAACAATGGCGGAAGTAGTATAGGAATGAGTAAAGTTCATGATGGTAGTAAGCTAGCTGAGGCGCTAGAGAAAGCTTTTAAAGAAGACGATCAGGTATTGGTTGAAGAGTTTATTAAGGGAAGGGAATTTACCATTGGTGTATATAAGTCTCAAGGTAAGATTCATACACTTCCTTTTACTGAAGTCATTACTGAAAATGATTTCTTTGATTTTGAAGCTAAGTATCAAGGAAAGAGTAAGGAAATTACTCCAGCAGATGTTCCTTCTGAATGGAAAACAAATATTGAAAATGCAGCTACGCGAGTTTACGAGGTGTTGAACTGTAGAGGGATGGTAAGAATTGATTTCATCTATAATGAGGCAGCAAATCAGCCTTATATGTTAGAAGTGAATACTGTACCCGGACAAAGTGAGGCAAGTATCATACCCATGCAAGTAAGAGCCAATGGTATGGATTTAAAAGATTTTTATTCACTGCTAATTGAAGAAACTCTTGCAAACGCTTGAGTTCAAGAAAAACCTACTTTTGAACAAAATAACACATCTTGTTTAAATTTATTACTGATAAACCGCTTTGGGTTAATATTTTGGCTGGTCTAGGATTAACTGCAATCCTTATTATGTTATTTTTTTTATCTCTCAATTCTATCACTGGATATGGTAAGTATGAAAAAGTGCCTGATGTAGAGGGTCAGCAGTTTATTGCAGCTGAAAAAATGCTCGAAGAATTGGGGTTTCATGTAGCCATCCAAGATTCAGTATATTTTGATAGTCTTCCCCCTCTAACCGTTATTAAGCAGTCGCCAGAAAAAGAAGAAACCGTAAAAACTGGTAGAACTATTTATTTAACAATTAATAGGGCAGTGCCACCATTGGTTGAAATGCCTAATCTTATTGGTTTTTCTATAAGAAGTGCGGAAATTTATTTGCAAAGTCTGGGTTTGAAATTGGGCTATATTACTTACAAGCCTGATATAGCACAAAACGCAGTATTGGAACAGTTGTTTCAGGATAATAAAATTGCACCTGGAGCTAAAATACCTCTAGGTAGCGCAATTAGTTTTGTTCTTGGAAGTGGTGTTTCAGGAGCATCTATACCAGTTCCTGATCTAGTGGGTTTAACAGTGCAAGAAGCGCTGCATTATTTAGCAACCATTCAAGTACAAGCTGGATCAATTGTTGCAACAAGTCCTGTTTCAGACACAGCTATGTCTTATGTTATACGTCAAACACCTGCACCTTTTATTTCAGAAAATGGTGTTACAAAAACCAATCAAATTAAACCCGGACAAATGATTGATTTATTTATAAGTCCAAATAAGCCAATTGTAGATTCAACTTCCAATCAAGAACTTTTTCAATAATATCAACTCATGAAAACAATAACCGTTGAAGAGCTCAAAGCTCGTATGGATGCTGGTGAAAAAATTAATCTTCTAGATGTTCGTGAACCAGATGAGTATGCTGTTTCCAATATACAGGGTGCATTACTATTACCTCTCGGTAAAGTACAAACCATGCAGATTGATGATATTGAAGACTGGAAAAATGAAGAAGTGATCATTCATTGTAGAAGTGGAAAGCGGAGCGCAACTGCATGCTTGTTTTTAGAGACAATGGGTTTTACCAATACTGTAAATGTAGAAGGTGGAATTTTAGCATGGGAAGAGAAGTTCGGTGCAAAAGGATAAATACTTTATTCCATTATTTTTTTACATAATTCCGTTATGTTTCAACGCATTCTAATGCAGGTTTTTCCTATATTTAAAGAAATAACTTTTGCATTATGCCTAAACAATCTATTTCAAGAAGGAACTTGATAAAAGCACTTGGACTTACAGCAGGTGCAACTGTTCTATCTTCTGACCATTGGGCTGCTTATAACCCTTTTGATGAAGCTCTTGAAGGATTAGATGAATTAAAAAGTATCAACCCCGATCAACCCATTACCGCCATTACCTTAGGAGCTGGTAATCGAGGGAATGTGTATGGAAATTACGCAGTGCAATACCCAAATCAACTGAAAATTATTGGTGTTGCAGAGCCTATTGCAATTAGGAATGAACGGTATGCGAAAAAGCATCAAATTCCAGATTCAGCTAGATTCTCCACTTGGGAGCAGGTGTTTACAAAGCCTAAAATGGCCGATGCTATTATTATAACAACACCAGATGATCTACATTTTGGTCCTTGTATGAAAGCATTGGATATGGGTTATCATGTTTTATTAGAGAAACCAATTTCCCCCAGTGAAAAAGAGTGTAAACAAATTCTAGAAAAAGCAAAGAAGTCGGGTAAGATTGTTGCAGTTTGTCATGTCTTACGTTATGCTCCTTATTTCATTGCACTAAAAAGCATCATTGAAAGTGGAGTTCTTGGTAAACTGGTGAGTGTTCAGCATTTCGAACCTATTGAACACATCCATATGAGCCATTCGTTTGTAAGAGGTAATTGGCATAATAGTAAACAAACAGCGCCTATTATTTTAGCGAAAAGCTGCCACGACCTCGATATTCTAAGATGGTTAGTTGGAGTCCCAAGCCGACAAATACATGCTTTGGGTAATTTGAGTTGGTTTCATTCTGGCAATGCACCGCAAGGTAGTACTTCAAGATGTACCGATGGTTGTGCCGTAGAGAAAAGTTGCCCATATTCAGCACTTAAAATTTATTACCGAGATCGTACGTATAATTACGTGTTTGATTTACCAGAAGATAAAGCAGCTCAACCAGAGTTTGTGTTACAACAATTAAAAACAACCAACTATGGAAGATGTGTTTACAAAATGGATAATGATCAGCCAGACCACTACACTTGTAATATAGGTTTTGATGGAGAAGTAACTGTGAGTTTCTCAATGGAGGCATTTACTTCTTATCATGGTAGAAGAACCAGACTTATGGGTAGTTTGGGCGATGTAGTGGGCGATATGACTAGCTTTGTTCATACCGATTTTCTAACAGGAAAAAAAACTGAGTGGAAGCAAAGTACTGATGGACATGGAGGAGGCGATTGGCGTTTGGTGGGGAATTTTATTCAGGCTGTTTCTAAAAATGATCCTTCACTGCTCACATCTACAATTGATGCATCCATAGAAAGTCATTTAATGGCATTTGCAGCCGAGAAAAGTAGGTTGAGTGGAAATGCGGTAAAAATGTGATAGTATTATGCAAAAGCATTCTCCAAGCGTGGCATACTGTCTAACAACTTTTTAGTGTAAGGATGTTGTGGTTGATTGTATAATTGGTCTGCAGAACCTCTTTCAACTATTTCACCTTGCTGCATGACAAGAATACGGTCGCTGATATAGCGAATTACTGAAAGGTCGTGAGAAATAAACAAGGCAGAAAAGCCCATTGATGCTTTTAAATCATTCAATAAATTTAATACTTGTGCCTGCACACTAACATCTAAAGCACTAACACTCTCATCGCAAACAACTAATTGTGGTTCTAACATCAATGCTCTGGCAATTACAATTCGTTGTCTTTGTCCACCACTGAACTCATGTGGATATCTATTAAATGCAGCTGCATCCAAACCAACCCTTTGTAACATATGTATAACTTTCTGCTTAGCTAATTCTCTTTGAATATTGGGTTGGTGAACAATTATTGGCTCTAATAAAGCATCGCCAATACGTTGACTAGGAGAAAGAGAAGAGTAGGGGTCTTGAAAAATGATTTGGAACTGAGGTCTTAATTTCTTTAAAGATGCTAAACTTGTTGTTGTAATACTTGCGCCATTAAAAAAAACTTCACCTAAAGATGGTTCAATCAGCCTAAGTATTGCCCTGCCCAAAGTTGATTTCCCACATCCGCTTTCACCAACCAATCCTACAGTTTCACCTTTTTTGATATCAAATGAAACATTCTTCACTGCATCGAACCATTCTTCGGTTTTACCTAACCAGGTTTTCTTTAATGGATAGCGAACTGAAACATTTTTGACCTCTAAAAGAAAAGCATCACTATTGGATGGTTTATTAGGAATTATTTTTTCAATAATTTTCTTTTCTTCCAAAAAGTCTGCAACTACGGGAAGTCTTTCTCCTTTTTCGTGCATGGAAGGTCTACATTGCAGCAAGGCTTGTGTGTAAGGATGAACGGGGTGTTGTAATATATTTTTACAAGACCCATGCTCAACAACTTTCCCCTTATACAACACAGTTACATAATCGGCAATTTCTGCAACAACACCTAAGTCGTGGGTAATGAACAAAATACCCATTCCTTCTTCTTGCTGAATCTTTTTAAGTAGGTAAAGAACTTCTTTTTGCACTGTTACATCTAATGCGGTTGTTGGTTCATCGCAGATGAGTAAAGAAGGCTTTGCGCTAATAGCCATCGCAATCATTATGCGCTGTTTTTGACCGCCACTTAATTGATGCGGATATGCATTGAATGCTCTAAGAGGGTTTGGAAGATTTACTTGTTCTAATAATTCCAAAACCCTTTTTTTCTTTTCATTATGAGTGCCAGGAAAATGATCTAATCTTTCTAAAATCTGTTCCCCGCATCGCATAAGCGGATTAAGCGAAGTCATGGGCTCTTGAAATACAACCGAAATTGTATTGGCTCTGAATGATCTAACTGAGTCATTATCAAGCGTTAGTAAGTCTGTGCTTTTGTCGCCTTTATACAATAGAATTTCCCCACTTACATATTCGGCTGGTGGCGAGGGAACCAATTTGGGGATACTCATTGCAGTGAGCGTTTTTCCAGAGCCAGATTCACCTACCAAAGCATGTATTTGTCCTTTGAAAACCTTCAAGTTCATATTATCCAATGCAAGCAGATCCTTGAATTGAATGCTAAGTTTTCGTATTTCCAAGAGTAACTCGGCAGGCATGGTTTTTTATTTGAATGGGTTAAGTTAGCGATTCTTTAAAGATTAGGTAATTTTTACACATATCTATTTTTCATGCATCCCTTTGTGCTACATTTGCACCCATCCAAAGCCCAATATAAACCCGATAAGCATGGTTAAACACTGGTGGAAATTGCTTGCTTTTTTACTCTTGATGTACACTTGCACCATGGGGTTTTTAGTTGAAATTCCTCGTTTAGACGATCGATTGCAGGAATCCATTAGAAACTTATTTTTTCATGTGCCTATGTGGTTTGGCATGATGCTGCTATTTGGGACATCTTTAGTTTATTCAATCAAATACCTTTATAAGCCTAGTTTACAAAATGATGTTTGGGCAGTCGAATTTGCAAATACGGGTATTCTTTTTGGTATATTGGGATTAGTCACCGGCGCCATTTGGGCTAATTATCAGTGGGGTGCTCCTTGGAGTGGTGATGCAAAACAAAATGGAGCTGCTATTGCATTACTTATTTATCTAGCATATTTTGTATTACGCGGTGCTATGAACGATGAAGAGAAGAAGGCTAGAATTGGCGCAGTGTATAATATTTTTGCATTTTTCATGCTTTTTCCCACAATATGGATTTTACCTCGATTAACTGAGAGTTTACATCCTGGTGGACAAGGAAGCGAAGGGAATCCTGGAATTAACGGCAGCGACTTGGCACCATCTATGCGTGTGGTATTTTGGCCTGCTGTATTTGGATGGACTTTAGTTGGAGTTTGGATTACTCATTTGCGATATCGCTGGAGAATATTGCAAGAAAATAAATGGAACCATGAAAAAAATTAATTTCTTACTACTTGCCATGTTTGCTTTTATTGGCTTCGTTCAAGCGCAACCCAATAGTGATAGCTTAATGATGAGCAATGGTAAAATATATGTTGTGATGGCAGTAGTAGTCACAATTGTCTTAGGATTGTTTCTCTATTTATTTCTGCTGGATCGGAAAATCAGCAAACTAGAAAAGTAAACGATTGCAAACCAAATATTAAATCAATTTCACATGTCAAATCAAGCCTATAGCTTCTTCCAAAGCGTTGAGAGAAGCTTCGACAAAGCAGCAAAATTCACAAAACTCGATAAGGGTTTGTTAGAACAAATTAAAGCATGTAATAGCATTTACAGCATGCGTTTCCCAGTAAAAATGGACGATGGACGTATTGAAGTAATTGAAGCTTATCGTGTTCAACATTCTCATCATAAAACACCATGTAAAGGTGGTATTCGTTTTAGCATTGAAGTAAACCAAGATGAAGTGATGGCGCTAGCAGCATTAATGACTTATAAATGTGCTATCGTTAACGTTCCTTTTGGTGGTGGAAAGGGGGGTATCAAAATTGACCCTCGTAAATACAGTACTTATGAGTTGGAAAAAATTACTCGTCGTTATACTGCCGAACTTGTAAAGAAAAATTTTATTGGTCCAGGTACGGATGTTCCTGCTCCAGACTACGGAACTGGTGAGAGAGAAATGGCTTGGATAGTTGATACTTACCAATCATTGAAGCCAGGAGAAATTGATGCTGCAGGTTGTGTTACAGGTAAGCCAATTACACAGGGTGGTGTTCGTGGAAGAAAAGAAGCAACTGGATTAGGTGTTTTCTTTGGTGTTCGTGAAGTATGCAGTATGCCTGATATAATGGAAAGACAAGGCTTATCAGTTGGTATTGAAGGCAAAACCATTGTTGTACAAGGTTTAGGAAACGTAGGTTACCACTCTGCTAAATATTTCCGTGAAGCTGGTGCTAAAGTAATTGCAATTGCTGAGTATGAAGGTGCAATATTTAATGCGGAAGGATTAAACGAAGAAGAAGTTTTCCAGCATAGAAAGAAAACAGGTTCAATTCTTAATTTCCCAGGTGCAACCAATATTACAAATAGCAAGGAAGCATTGGAGTTAGCTTGTGATATTTTAATTCCAGCTGCTCTTGAAAACGTAATCAATCATGAAAATGCTGATCGCGTTAAAGCTAAAATAATTGGTGAAGCTGCAAATGGTCCTTTAACTCCAGAGGCTGATGAAATTTTAGCTGCTAAGAAAGTTTTGGTTATTCCTGATATGTATTTGAATGCGGGTGGTGTAACTGTTTCTTATTTTGAGTGGTTGAAGAACTTAAGCCACGTTCGCTATGGACGTATGGAGAAGAGATTTACTGAAAATTTGAATGGACATATTTTAGGTCAGATTGAAGAGTTGACTGGCAAAAAAGTTTCTGAAAAAGAAAGAGGCTTCATTATGCATGGTCCTGAAGAAGTTGACTTGGTACACAGTGGTTTGGAAGAATCTATGATCAGCGCAACACGTGAAATCATGGATATTTGGAGAAATAATCCTGAAATTCCTGATATGCGTACTGCAGCTTATGTAAATGCAATTAATAAGGTAGGTACTAGCTATGCTGAATTGGGTATTTTCCCTTAATAGTATCAATTCCTAAAATAATACAAAGCCTCCTTTGGGAGGCTTTTTTATTATTGTTTGGGCCAATTGGGTATTTGGTTAATCATGCTATAAGCTCCATTCATAAAATGAAAGGCTGCATGTGCGTTTCCGTTTGTTATAATTAAATACTTAACCTGAAGAGTTGCGTGATAATGAATGGCCTGCTGTAAAACTTTTTCATTTAATTGAACTGATGACTCTTTGCATTCAATTAACATCCAAGGTTCATTTTCATTATAAATAACAATATCGCAACGACGGTTTTGTCCGTATAGTTTAATTGGTTTTTCAACAGCCATACAAGCCGTTGGATATTGCATTATTTCAGCTAAATAGCTAATCCAATGCTGTCGAACCCACTCTTCAGGGGTTAAAGCTACCATCTTCCTTCTCACAGGATCAAAAATGAAAGGCTTCTCAGCCCTTTTTTCAATACGAAAGTGGAAATTGGGAAAGTCAATTTGTAGCATGATTCAAAAGTAAATCATATTTTAGCCGATTTAAGAAAAAGGAATGAACTATGAAAACGAAAGAAGAAATTGTACAAAACTGGTTACCACGTTATACCGGACAGTCGCTTTACCAATTTGGTCGTTATATTTTGTTAACCAACTTCAGTAACTACGTACAAATGTTCGCCGATTGGCATGGTGTTCCTGTTGTTGGAAAGGATCGTCCATTTCAATGTGCTACTGCAGATGGTATTACAATTATTAATTTTGGAATGGGGAGTCCAGGTGCAGCCACTGTTATGGACTTACTTACTAGTATTGATCCTGCAGCTGTATTATTCTTAGGGAAATGTGGAGGATTAAAAAAGAGAAACAAAATTGGCGACTTAATTCTACCTATTGCAGCAATTAGAGGAGAAGGTACTTCGAACGATTACTTTCCTCCAGAAGTTCCAGCTTTACCAGCTTTCGCATTACAGAAAGCAATCTCCACTACCATTCGCGATTATGAAGTGGACTATTGGACTGGCACTGTATATACTACCAATAGAAGAGTATGGGAGCACGATGAAGAGTTTAAATCCTATTTACAGCAAGTGCGAGCTTACGCAATAGATATGGAAACTGCAACCATTTTCACAGTTGGTTTTTATAATAAAATCCCAACAGGTGCATTGTTGTTAGTGAGCGATCAGCCTATGATTCCTGAAGGGGTAAAAACGGAGGAAAGTGATAAAAAAGTAACTGGAGCTTATGTTGAGAATCACCTAAAAATTGGGATAGACTCATTGAAGCAGCTTATCAATAATGGCTTAACGGTTCGTCACCTTGTGTTTGATTAATCCTTCCACAAAAAAGGGAATAGGATAAATGCTAATGCAATTACTAAAATATCCATTCCTACTAGAATGGCAACAAGGTTTGTGAGGTTTGATTGTATGATGCTCGAAAAAGCCGTATTAGCAATTTTCATGAGCAACAACAATTGAGGAATAATTAAAGGAAAACCCATAATAGCCATGAGGGCCGCTTGCTGCTGCGCTTGTGCTGCAATAGAGGCTAAAAAAGTAAATACAAATCCAAGACTTATTCCACCTAAGCAGGCAATACCCATGAATTTCAACAAATAGGTAATTGGATTGCCTAATAAAAGAGTGAATAATCCCATGGTCAGTAAACTCATTGTCAGCATAAGCACAGTATTGAAAATGAGTTTGCTGATCATAAAATCTACAGCACCCGAAACACTGTAATAGTACAACATCTTACCCCTGCTTTCTTGTAAAAAGCTTTTTGCAACCGCATTTACGCATACAAATAACTGGGTAATCCAAAACAATGCATTCCAAACAGCATCGTCAGGCTGACCCATTGTTAAATAAATTACAAAACTGGTTGAAGCAACATATAGCAACACCCCATAAAAGCTATACTGCTGACGTAATTCGAGCAGCAAATCCTTCTTCACAAGTGCAATAATATGTTGGGTTCTATGACTCATTATTCACTATGATAGCAGGTTCTGCACCGTGGCTCATATACATCCTTTTCTCCTAAAAGAACCTGTGCACTATTTTCCGTTTTTCTGTACGAGATATTAGCAATATTGCCACATTTCACGCAAATAGCATGCAATTTAGTTATGTAATCTGCTATTGCTAACAAATTAGGCATGGCTCCAAATGGCTTTCCACTAAAGTCCATATCTAATCCAGCTACAATTACCCGAATGCCTTTCAGGGCAAGTGTTTCACATACATGTAAAATTTCATCATCAAAAAATTGCGCTTCATCAATACCAACCACATCAACACCTTCGGCATATAACAAAATTTGTTGAGCGTGTTCTACTGGAGTTGAATGAATTGAGTTGGAATCATGACTAACTACTTGTTGTTCATCATAACGAACATCAATAGCCGGCTTAAAAATTTCAACTTTAAGGTTAGCAATTCTGGCTCTTTTCAGTCGTCTGATAAGCTCTTCAGTTTTACCACTGAACATGCTTCCACAGATCACTTCAATCCATCCTCTTCTTTCTCCGCTAATATTTGGTTCAATAAACATTCCGCCTCAAACTTATGAATCAATAATTTTTATCTAATTTTAAGCAAATTCTTACTTACCCCCCAAAAGTATCGCTTCCAATGGAAAGAGTAAAGGCCCTGGTCGAGAAATTAAACCAACAATTGCAAGAAGGTGCTTCTCAAGAGCATTTATTTACGACTGTTCAGTTCCTTTATGCTGAATTGGCTGCTCAAAATCAGCAAAAAACTAACCATGCGGTGGCTGTTGTGATGCCTGCTGCTCATATTGTGCATACCAATATTGTAGAAGTAAGAGAAGAAAAAAAAGAATCTCAGGAACAGACGCCGGTTACATTGGAGCAGATTTGGATGTCAGATCCATTGGCTACAATTCCCACATTAGTGCATCAGCCACCTTTACCGGTTACAGAATTAAATGAAGCATTATCGAATCCAGTTGAAAGTTTGAATGAGAAATTGAGGATAGAGCAGTTAGAATTGGCTTCTAAACTTCAAGATGGACCCATTAAAGATCTCAAGAAAGCCATTGGAATTAACGAGCGTTTTCAATTTATACAGGAGTTGTTCAAAGGCGATGAAGCTATGTATGATCGAAGTATCAAAACCATCAATAGCTTTGAAAATATGGCAGAAGCTGAGTTTTGGATGCAAAGGGAATTAAAATTAAAACTGGGGTGGAGCGATGAGCACCCATTGGTTCGTCAGTTTGATCAATTGGTAAGAAGACGCTTCTCTTCAAAATAATCGAGAATTCGTTTGGTTGCTCCTGTTTTGCTTTTAATATATAATCCTGCAGCCATACTTTGCTTAAAATAGTCCTCTTCGTTATTGAGTAAATGCAGGAGCTTTAGATCTATATCATTTGAATCATTAATAATTGTAGCACCTCCACATTCAACCAGCTCAACCGCTTCGGCATATTTATCGTAAATCGGACCCATAACAACTGGCTTCCCAAAAACAGCTGCTTCCAAAACATTATGTACCCCCTCTTTATTAAATCCACCACCAATCCATGCAATGGTTGCAAAGCGATAGAGTTGATTTAATAAGCCAACAGAATCAATAATAAGGATGTGTTTGGTGTTATCTGGTTCAGCTAAGTATGAAGAATAGGTTTGGGCTGAATGATATAGTAGGAGCATTTCTTCAATTCTTGTTGCATCTACATCATGAGGAGCAATAATATATCTGAAATGATCATTTGAATTTGCAAAGTGACAAAGCATTTCATCATCAGCCTTCCAGGTACTTCCGGCAACAACAACTTTATGCTCTCCACAAAATCTTGCAATTTCTTCTAATGGCATAGGATTTTTAGCAACTTCTTCAACACGATCAAATCGTGTATCACCTGCTACACTTATTTTACTTTCATTTACATAAGCTCGAATAAGTTGCATAGAACGGTGGTTCTGCACAAAAATATGCGAGTAAGTACCTAGCATTTTTCTGTGTAGTGCACCATACCAATGAAAAAATGGTTGATCTTTTCTGAAAATTGCTGAGACTAAAAAAAGTGGGATATTTCTCTTATTTGCTCCCATTAAGTAGAAATACCAGAACTCATATTTAATAAAAACTACCATTGCAGGTTGCAACATATTGTACCACGTTTCTGCATTCGACTTGCTATCCATGGGCAAGTAGCCAATCCAATCTGCGCCCGTATAGTCCTTTTTATATTCATAACCAGAGGGACTGAAAAATGTGAGGATGATTTGATATTGGGGGTATTGTTTTCTGATGGCTTCAATGAGAGGCCGACCTTGTTCAAATTCCCCCAAAGAAGCAGCATGAAACCAAATAACTGGCTGTTGGTTGTTTTTGAGGTGATTTTGTAAATCATTCCAAACTTGTTTTCTGCCAGTATACCAGAGTTGAGCTTTTCTATTCCAATTGGAAGCTAGAATGATGGCAACTTGATAAAAACGTATAATTATTGAATACAGAAAAACCACGGTTCTATGTTGGTGTAAGATGTAATGCTAAGTTAAGTGTAAAGTTGACCTAATGAAATATATTCCCCCACCATTTTTATTACCTTCGCGGCAAATAGTATTTTATGTTGCCAATACAAATGGTTGATCTTCAGCGTCAATATCAGCCCATTAAAGAAGAAATTCTCTCAGGTATTGAGGCTGTCCTTGAGCAAGCAGCATTTATTAACGGGAAACCTGTACAAGAATTTTCAAATGCCCTTGCTCAATATTTAGATGCAAAGCATGTTATTCCGTGTGCGAACGGAACAGATGCTTTGCAAATTGCCATGATGGCTCTTGATTTACAGCCGGGGGATGAAGTAATTACCCCTTCATTTACTTATATAGCAACTACTGAAGTTGTTGCGCTCTTGCGTTTGAAGCCAGTTTTTGTAGAGGTGGATCGAAATACTTTCTGTATGGATCCGGAATCTGTTCGTAAAGCAATTACGCCTAAAACGAAGGCAATTGTTCCGGTTCATTTGTACGGACAAGCTGCACCAATGGATGAAATTATGCAAATTGCTCAAGAACATAATCTGTATGTAATAGAAGACAATGCTCAGGCAATAGGTGGAACGTATACATCTAAAGATGGTTCTGTGAAGAAAACGGGTACGATTGGTCATATTGGTTGTACGTCTTTCTTTCCATCTAAAAACTTAGGTGGATATGGCGATGGTGGAGCAATTAGTACAAATGATGATGCGCTGGCCGATAAAATGCGGATGATTGCAAATCATGGGCAAAGTAAGCGTTACTACCACGATGTCGTTGGATGTAATTCTCGCTTAGATACTATTCAAGCAGTTGTGTTGAACGCTAAATTGAAACGCCTTGATCAATATATTGCTGCAAGAAGAAAGGCGGCTGACTATTATGATGCTGCTTTTGCGCAACACCCTGCAATCCAAACACCTCAAAGAGCAGCGTATGCCGGACATGTTTTTCACCAATATACCTTAATATTGCACGGCGTTGATAGAGATGGGCTGAATGCTCATTTGGCAGCGCACCAAATCCCCTCGATGATATACTATCCTGTGCCTGGTCACAGGCAAAAAATGTTTGATTCTTTTGGTTTGCCACAATACAATCTGGAAACAACAGATTGGTTAACTGAAAGAGTGATCTCTTTGCCTATGCACACAGAACTGGATGAGGAACAGCTGGCGTATATTACGCAAAAAGTTTTATCGTATATCTAACCTAAAATAAAACATGAAAATTGCAGTTGTAGGAACCGGATACGTAGGATTGGTAACCGGAACTTGTTTTGCCGAAACAGGCAACAAAGTAACTTGTATTGATATTGATGTCAATAAAGTAAATAAACTATCGAATGGTGAGATCACCATTTATGAGCCTGGATTAGAAAAGATTTTTTTACGCAACCTGCGTGAAGATCGTCTTCATTTTACCACAAATTTGGCTGAAGGGATAGAAGATGCGGAGATTGTGTTTTTGGCATTGCCAACACCTCCAGGAGAAGATGGCTCCGCAGACTTAAAATATATCCTTGGTGTTGCGAACGACTTGGGGAAATTGTTGAAGTCATATAAAGTGATTGTAGATAAAAGCACAGTTCCAGTTGGTACGGCTGAAAAAGTAAGAAAGGCAATTGCTGCTAATTACAGCGGAGAATTTGATGTGGTGAGCAACCCAGAGTTCTTGCGCGAAGGGGTAGCAGTAGACGATTTTATGAAGCCAGATAGAGTGGTGATTGGAGCTAGCTCCGACAGAGCACGTAAGCTGATGGGTGAGTTGTATGCTCCATTTGTTCGTCAGGGTAATCCTGTGATTTTCATGGATGAAAAATCGGCTGAATTAACAAAGTATGCAGCGAATTCTTTTTTGGCTACTAAGATTTCATTCATGAATGAAATAGCACAACTCTGTGAGCGTTTGGGTGCAGATGTGGATATGGTAAGGAGAGGAATTGGCAGCGATGAAAGAATAGGTAAGCGATTTTTATTTCCCGGTATAGGTTATGGTGGAAGTTGTTTCCCAAAAGATGTGCAGGCGTTGATTAAATCTGCTGAAGAAGTATCGTACGACTTTGCTATTTTGAAATCTGTAGAAGAAGTAAATGAAAAGCAGAAGTTGCATTTGATGCCAAAGATTGAATCGTATTTCAAAGGCGATTTAAAAGGGAAGCATTTTGCGTTGTGGGGATTAGCATTCAAGCCTAATACAGATGATATCCGTGAAGCACCAGCTTTGTATATCATAGAAGCTTTATTGGAGAAGGGTGCAACCATAACAGCATTTGATCCTGAGGCAATGAAAAATGTACAGGGCGTGGTAGGCGATAAAATCAAATATGCAGCTAATCAGTATGAAGCACTAGAAGGTGCAGATGCATTGATTATTGCAACGGAGTGGAGCGAATTTAGAACGCCAGAATTTGAAAAGATCAGTACAAGTTTGAAAAACAAAGCCATCTTCGACGGTAGAAATCTATTTGAAGTAGCTCAGATGCGTGAGATGGGATATTTCTACGAAAGTATTGGTCGTCCTTAAATTAATTATATGTCAAAAAAGCGTGTTCTCATTACCGGTGCAGCCGGATTTTTAGGATCTCATTTGTGTGATCGTTTTATTAAAGAGGGATTCCATGTGATAGGCATGGATAATCTTATTACCGGCGACCTAAGAAATATTGAGCATTTGTTTGCTTTGGAGCAGTTTGAATTTTATCATCATGATGTAACTAAATTCATACACATACCTGGTGAATTAGATTATATCATGCACTTTGCTTCTCCAGCAAGTCCTATTGATTATTTAAAAATTCCAATCCAAACCCTTAAAGTAGGTGCACATGGAACGCACAACTGTCTTGGATTGGCGAAAGCGAAAAATGCAAGAATACTTGTTGCTTCTACAAGTGAAATTTATGGCGACCCATTGGTGCATCCTCAAACCGAAGAGTATTGGGGAAATGTTAATCCGGTTGGTCCAAGAGGTGTGTACGATGAAGCCAAGCGTTTTATGGAGTCTATCACCAGAGCATACCATACGTTCCACGGCGTTGAAACACGAATTGTTCGCATATTCAACACCTATGGACCGCGTATGCGACTGAATGACGGAAGAGCTTTACCAGCGTTTATTGGACAGGCATTACGTGGAGAAGATTTAACAGTGTTTGGTGATGGTAGTCAAACACGTAGTTTTTGTTATGTAGATGATTTAATTGAGGGCATTTATCGCTTACTAATGAGCGATTATTCCATGCCAGTGAATATTGGAAATCCAAATGAAATATCTCTCAAAGATTTTGCTGAGGAAGTATTAAAGTTGACTGGTTCTAGTGTGAAAATTACTTACAAGCCTTTACCAGTAGATGATCCTAAGCAAAGGAAGCCAGATATTACTAAGGCCAAAAATATTTTAGGATGGGAGCCGAAAGTGGATAGGGCAGAAGGCTTGAAAAAAACTTATGATTATTTCAAAGCTTTACCACACGAAGAATTGTTCAAGCAACCTAAAGAGTTCAACTCAATAAAGTAATTTGTATTGCATGGAACAAGGTAGGCCTATATTTTTAGTTACCGGGAAGAATGGACAACTTGGCTGGGAATTACATCGCCTGGCTGAAAATTATCCAACAATTGACTGGATATTTACTGATAGGAGTGAATTAGATTTATCAAGCGCTGAATCTATAGATGCATTTTTCTCAAATAAGCAGGTTGATGTAGTTATTAATGCGGGTGCTTATACAGCAGTTGATAAAGCTGAAACCGAACAAGATTTAGCATTTCAAATCAATGCTGCTGCAGTTGGCCAACTTGCAAGAATTTGTGCAAAGCAATCAGCACGCTTGATCACAGTTTCTACCGATTATGTTTTTCATGGACAATCAGATAAACCCTATTTGGTTGATCAGCCAACTGATCCAATTAATTATTATGGTTATACTAAATCGGTTGGTGAACAAATGGCATTAACAGAAGATCCATCTTCTTGGATAGTGAGAACTTCTTGGGTATATAGTAGTCATGGTCACAATTTCGTGAAAACGATGCTAAGACTAATGAATGAGCGCACATCCATTCAGGTTGTTGCCGATCAAGTTGGAGCGCCCACTTATGCCGCTGATTTAGCTGAAGCTTTAATTCAAATGGGACAAGCTTCTATTACTCATAAAAACAAGCCTGGTGGAATTTATCATTTTTCTAATGCGGCCAATATTTCTTGGTTTGATTTTGCTGTTGCCATTCGAGATAACGCTAGATTAAATTGTGCAGTGAATCCCATTCCATCTTCATCTTTTCCAACTCCAGCAAAAAGACCTTCATATTCAGTAATGGATTTGAAAAAAATTGAAGATGATTTTCAAATTACAATTAAAGACTGGCAAGAAAGATTAAAAGCTTGTATGCTTGAGTTGGGGTACTAATTAATCGAAATGAATCATTAGTCGCTTTCTCGGAACAATGTAACTGTCATTGTTTGATTATGTAAACTACAGGTATCAGAACCTGGGCCAAAAGGTGCAATTTCTCCGTAAGAATAAAATCCAGTCACAGGAATTTTTTTCCCTATAACCTCTTGAACTGCTCCAACTTCGTCATCTACCCAGTGTTTCATAACTAGTTTCCGTCCTACGCAACTAATTAGCAGTGCTAATTCTGGTTGATGCCCTTTTAGGTTTTGCATAGCTCTTTGTGAAGCAATAGAGGCTCCATTTACCAATCGATCTACATTTGACTTCATGAGTTTAGCACGACTACCTTCCGGAATATCTCCTGCAAAAATCATTGATTGATCTTGTTCATTAATACTTAAAATAGTTCTAACAACAGGTTCATCGTAGCCTTCAATTTGAACACTTAAAGGGAAAAGTAGAGCTGAAGCTGGTAACTGATGAACAAATTCTCCTAAAAAGGATTTATATAGAGCTAATGCAGGTTGTTGATCTATTTCGTAAACAATATTATTCTTCGATTTTGTTATAGTTCTTTCTACTCCAAATATATCCCAGCCACCAAATGAACCACAGCCTACTTGTATATCTCCATACAAGCCTATCGCGAATAGCCCTCTTCCAGCCGCTGTAAGCCTTGTGTTAAGCAATAAGGTTTCTTGAAAAAAATCATCGTCCCCAGCTAGTCCACCTGAAGCAGTTACTCCATCTGGTAATGCAGCTTGTATACCTGCTGCTAGCTGACTGCCATTAATCAATAATCCCTCAGATAATACTAAAACATGACGTAGTTCCTGCTTGCTAAGTTGTTGAATAAGTTCATGACCTGCTTCAAAGCTTTTTTGAGCAGATTCAACTTCTGTAAATGAGGTTTGTAAGGTTGACTTTTCTAAGAAAACAGCTGTTGAAATAATTGAATGATCATTTACAAATCCTTGTCCAATTTCTCCACTTGTGCTACAACCTGCCAAAACCGCTCCTGGATATTGATCAGCTATTTCTGCAATATGTTGTGGGTTAGTAATCAGACTTCTATTCCCAAATACAAGAACCATTTGGGGGGAATGGTTCTGTGAAGAGGGAATGATTGTTTGCCAACCATTTTTGGGGGTATAAAGCCTTTGTTCTATTTTCAAAATGTAGCAGTTAGCACTACAAATTAAAGGAATTTTTATATGTTTCTATATTATTTTCTGTAAATGCAAAAAAAAACCCGACAGTTGTTTGTCGGGCTTTTGTTGGTCCATAAGGATTCGAACCTTAACAGACAGAACCAAAATCTGTAGTGCTACCGTTACACCATGGACCAATCCTGTTATTCATTTGCTGAACGGGGTGCAAAAATAGGGTGTCTGACAAATGCATCCAAACAAAAATCCTCTTTTTTTTAGGATGTGCTTTTAGGATACTTGATCCTCTCGATCTTTTAATTCTTTTATTTTATCTAGTGCTCCAGCAACCACATCGCACATAATGGTATATAAAGCACCTTCTTTTGGATTAGCATAAATTTCTTCTAGTGCTTGATCTTCATTTGGAATGACCGAGGTTGGCTTAGCAGTATCTACTGAATTGATTCCTTCTTGTAAAAGTCCAATGATTTCTTCTGCAGTTCGGCCTCTAAGATTTTTATCACATCGAATAATAATTTCATCAAAATAGCGTGCAGAAATTGCACCTAATTCTCTGATGTCCTCATCTCTTCTATCGCCCGTTCCACTAATGACACCCACTTTTACAGGATAATCCAATCGACTTACAAAATCACCTAATAAAGCCAGTCCATGTGGATTATGGGCAAAATCTGCAAGCATAGTGAACTTTTTAAAATGGAAGAAGTTCAAACGGCCTGGAGTTAAAACCGATGATGGCACAAAAGTTTGCAAAGCTTGTCTAATATCTTCAATAGAAATTGTTTTAAATAAGTATGCAGCAAGCACTGCTGGTAAAGTATTGGCAATATTGTGTTGTGCCTTTCCACCATAAGTCAACGGTATATCTTTTACAGCTAATACTCTAATCTTCCATGTACCTTTTAAAATACTTACATACCCATTTTCGTAAACAGTAGCTAGACCGCCTGCTTGGCAATGACTTTGAATTCGTGGATTCATTTCATCCATAGAAAACAGTGCCACATTACATTTGAGCGTTTTCTTCATTTGGTAAACCAAATCATCGTCTGCATTGAGTATTGCATACCCATGAGGAAATACAGTTTCAGGAACTACGGCTTTTACTTGTGCCATTTGTTCTATGGTATGTATTCCTCCTAATCCAATATGATCACTCGCTACATTGGTCACAATGGCTACATCACAATGTTGAAATGCTAAACCCGACTTTAAAATACCACTCCGAGCGCATTCCAAAACAGCAAAATCAACTGTAGGATCTTTTAATACAAACTGAGAAGAAATAGGGCCGGTACAATCGCCCTTCATCATGAGCTGGTTTTGAATATAAACACCATCACTGGTGGTATAGCCAACTTTTCTGCCAGCTGCTTTTGCAATGTGAGCCGTTAACCTTGTAGTTGTTGTTTTGCCATTGGTTCCTGTTATGGCAATAATGGGAATCCTACCATTACTTCTATCGGGGAAGAGCATGTCAATAACAGGCTCAGCCACATTTCTAGGTAAACCTTCAGCAGGTTCAATATGCATCCTAAATCCAGGGGCAGCATTCACCTCTAACACTGCACCTCCGTTTTCGGTGATTGGTGTTCTCAAATCTTGCGCCATGATATCAATACCACAAATATCTAAGCCAATAATTTTTGCTATTCGCTCACACATGAAAATATTTGCTGGATGCACTTCATCTGTTACATCGGTTGAAGTACCACCGGTTGATAAATTAGCGGTTGGCTTAAGTAAAACTAATTCGCCTTTAGCTGGAATCGTTTCTAAAGTGTAGTTTTTTTCATCCAACATCTTTTGGGTGAATTGATCTACCGTAATTTGGGTTAGCACTTTTTCATGACCATAACCTCTTCTTGGATCTAAATTGGTTTGGTCAATCAACCATTGAATGTTGTGCACACCGTCGCCTACCACTGAAGCGGGTGTTCTTAAAGCGGCACAAATAAATTTTGAATTGATGACTAAAATTCTGAAATCAAACCCTGTAATGAAGCGCTCAACAATAACAGATCTGCTGTATTGCATGGCTGCTTCAAATGCTTTTAAAGCTTGTTCCCAGGTGGTAATATTGGTTGTATTGCCTTTGCCGTGATTGCCATCGATAGGTTTGATAACCAAAGGGTAACCCCATCTTTCTACAGCATCTTGCAAACCTGCTTCTGTTCTTATAACAGTACCTTTTGGAACGGGAATTTCGGCAGCCTCTAGTAAGTTTTTCGTTTCTTCTTTATCACAAGCAATGTCAACGGCAATATTAGATGTAGTAGAAGCTATGGTTGCGCGAATTCTTTTTTGATGAACGCCATAACCCAGTTGCACCAAACTATGTTTGTTTAGCCGTATATACGGAATACCACGTTTAGCAGCTTCATCAACAATACAGCCTGTTGATGGTCCAAGACGAGTGTCTTCTCTTATTTCACGCAATGCTTGAATATCTTCCTCCAAGTTATAATGAACTCCATCTACCAAAGCTTGTGCAATTCGTACACTTGCCTTAGCTGTATATACACCAGCCTCTTCTTCCATATAATTAAAAACAACAAAGTATTCTCCTTCAATGCCTGTGCCTCTTGTTCTTCCAAATCCACAATCCATTCCTGCCAAGGTTTGTAGTTCAAGGGCTATATGTTCAATAACATGTCCCATCCAGGTGCCTTCCTCAACACGACGAAAAAAGCCGCCTGCTTCACTATAACTACAACGGTGACTGTACATGCTTGGAAACATGGCTTCTAAACGATCTTTGAAGCCTGGTATAGTATTGGTTGGACGCTGTTCCAATTCTTCCAAATCCAATTTCATCTGAATAAGCTTAGAGCGGCGGATACTCCAATAGTTTGGGCCACGAAGGACTTTGATTTCAACAATTTTCATCTTTCAACATTATGGGTTGGAAGATAGGAAAATAGAAGCATTTTATACACCTCTTTATAGCCTCTTCGCGCTCCAATTCCCTTATTTTTGTCCAATCTAATACGCGCGCATGGCTGTACCCAAAGGAAAACTCATCGCAATTGGCGGTGCTGAAGACAAAGGAACTGATTTAGAGACGGGAGAAATTCACCGCAATAACCTCAACTTTTTTGAATTAGGGATTCTAAGAAGAATTGTGGAAGAAACCGGTGGTATACATCAAAGAATTGAAGTTATAACAACTGCTTCTACTATTCCATTTGAAGTTGGGAATAATTATTTAGATGCATTTGGGAAAATTGGTTGCACCAATGTAGGACTGTTGCATATTCGTACAAGAGAAGATGTTGCTCGTCCCGATTATTTAGAACGTATTAGAACATGCGATGGCGTTATGTTTAGTGGGGGGAATCAAATGCGATTATCATCTATTTTCGGTGGAACGCCGTTTTTAAAAATTATTTCTAAAAGATACCAAGAAGAAGATTTTGTAGTTGCTGGTACAAGCGCAGGTGCAATGGCTATGAGCTCTACTATGATTTATGAAGGGAATGCTACACGCGCACATTTGAAGGGCGAAGTAAAAATTACAACTGGACTAGGATTTTTAGATCAAGTGATTATTGATTCGCATTTTGAAAAGCGTGGAAGGTTTGCACGATTGGCGCAGGTTGTTGCTGCTAATCCAAGTTGTATTGGTATTGGGCTAGGGGAGGATACAGGAATGCTTATTACTGAAGGAAATAAAATGGAAGCCATAGGTAGTGGATTGGTTATGATTGTTGATGGGCATGATATTGTTCACAGCAATATTGCTGATATTCCAGAAGGTAATCCAATTAGTGTAGAAAATTTGAAAGTCCATTTCTGTGCAAAGGGCAATGGATATTTCTTACATGAAAGAAAGTTTGTGGAGAAAATGGGTGCTGCTACAACACCTATTATGACTGATGTTTATTAGTATTTTTAAAATGCTGTTCTATAATGGAAGTTAATATGGCGGCATCTTCTCTAATCATCCAATGCGTTCCATTGTGTACGCTATAATCTACACCTGAATTTGGGTGAGGTAATAGCCGATCTTTTGTTCCGTGGATATGGAATATGTTCGTAGGCTTTTTATCTAGCTCCCATCTTAGAATCATTTGTACAAACTCATGAGCCCAATTATAATTCGTGGACTTCCACATATTTTGAAAAAAAGCCTTTTCATCTGTTGATCTAATGCCAAGAATTCTTTGCATGATTCGAAGCCTTGGCTGTTCAAATCCTTTTGACTGTCCCATTTTTAATGGTAACCATTTTCCAATTCTATACCAAGCAGGCAGTTGAAGCGCATGGCTGCATGATGAAATGATAACCACTTTTGCATTTGTTCGTAGAAGGGCCATTTCGCTTGCTAACATGCCTCCGAAAGATAAGCCAACAATATTGGATGCATTATTTGGAATTTGTTCCAAGAGTCTGTTTGCGTATGACGATAAGCTTTCTTTTTTATTGGGTTCTATCCACCTTACATGAACCATCTGACAATTTTGAAACATCAGTTTTTCAAATATGGAAGACTGTGCTCCTAGTCCAGGTATCATGTAAACAGTATCCATTTGCTACTTGCTTTTAATGATGGTGTAATTTATTATTGGGCAGAAGTTTTGAAATAAGCTTGAGCGAGTTTTAAACGTTTATTTAAACAGCACGCCCTTTAATAATGACTTTCCATTCCTTCCAGCTAAATGAAATGGTCATGATAGTCGACATCCAAGTAGCATGAAAAATGAGGTACTTCCAAGAATGCTTTTCCTCGAAAAAATAATGCTCTCCAATGATCCATGCTATAAGCCAATAGGTCCAATTGAAGGCAAAGCAAACAATCAGCCTTTTTGCAGGAGTTAAGCCTTTGTACCAATCATTGTATTTTTTAATCATCTTTCTAAAATAAGATTTATTAAAAAATTATACGCGTTAGGAAATATTAGTGTGGTTTTAAAGACTTTTCTCAGATGAAAGTTCTATTTAGGGATGCAAGCACGAGTTGCAAACTCGCGCCAACGATGGGATTGTATTTGATTATTTTGATTGAATAAGTAATCTCGCATTAGCCCTATTTTCCTGAATCATTAGATATTATTTATTTAGTTTCCTAAGGATAATAGATGTTTGATTATCCAATTTAGTTTCTGTCATCGTCATTTCATTATTAGTATAAGTAAATTTGTACTCGTCTTCTATAGAGTACCCATTACGTATGCCTTTTATTGTGATTTGTCTTTTTTTGAAATCAATTGAATAAGTTCCTTGCATTTCTTTTTTGCCATCAATTCTCTCTTCAAATGCAAATTTTTTTTTAAAAACAAATTCTCCTTTTGGTAAGGAACTTAAAATTTCTTCCCGTAGTAATTCTAGCATTGCATTGTTTGACAAACTGGAGTCCTTCATCTTTATGGTTCCATTTTCTAAATCAGTAATAAACTCATCATTAATATAACCAATTATTTTCCATTTGCCTTCTATATTAAATTTTTGTTGTGCTGAAATTGTTTGTCCTAAACAAAGGAGTATAAATAAGATAATGATGCGCATATATATTTATTGATTTTAATTACTAATCTAAGAAATTTCTAATTAATTTATTGCTAAGTGATGGTCGTAAATAAACAATCTATTTTTAATCTTTTCTGAATAAATTTTTTATATGAGTAGTAATCGTTTTTTATCTTCCAGTAATTCAGAGCATGTTAAAATGAATCATAGTATTTTTTGAAATTAATGATGTTAAAGACTCATTCTTATTGCAAGTACTTATATAAAATCAAGATTTTAACTTATGCAGATTGTAATATTCGAGTAGAATAAGCAGTTATGATATCGCTCCACCATTTTTATGTTACAAGCGTGGTATTTTAGCTCGTTCTTGGAGTATAAAGAAAAGTAAAGCTGTTGTAAAGAGTTGTAAATCGCGCCAGCAATTAATACTAAACGGCTTTCACTAAAAAGTATTGCTTCTTACCCTTCTGAACAAGTATGTATTTATCGTAAAGTAGGTGATGTATATTCACCGACAAATCCTGTGCCGTAACCTTTTCACGGTTAATACTAACACCCCCGCCTTGAACCATTTTTCTAGCCTCTCCTTTACTTGGGAAAATGTTTGTTGCCGCTAAAAAGCTAACAACATCAACTCCACTGGTAAGTTGTGCTCTTTCAAAATCAACCTTCACAATACCTTCCATCTGCTCTAAGTCAGATTCGCTGAGTTCTTCAATGTTAACACTAGCGCGACTGAATAATTTCTCGGTCGTTTCTAAAGCTGTTTGTAGTGCTGCTTCTCCATGTACTAAGCGAGTTACTTCTTCCGCTAATTTCTTTTGCAGCAATCTTTTACCAGGATCGCCAGTATGTGCTTCTAATAGAGCAGCAACAGTTGGCTGGTCTAAAAACGTGAAAATTTTAATCCATTTAGTTGCGTCTTCATCGCCTGCATTCAACCAAAACTGATAAAACTGATACGGTGTTGTCCTTTCCGCATCTAACCAAACATTGCCTTGTTCGGTCTTCCCAAACTTCCCGCCATCTGCTTTAGTAATAAGTGGACAAGTAAATGCAAATGCTTCGCCACCCACTTTTCTTCTGATAAGTTCAGTTCCTGTAGTAATGTTTCCCCATTGATCGCTTCCGCCCATTTGCAGTTTGCATTGCTTGTGCTCATACAACCATAGGAAATCGTAACCCTGCATCAATTGGTAAGCAAATTCGGTATAGCTCAAACCTACTTCACCTTCAATTCGCTTGCGTACACTATCCTTGGCCATCATGTAATTCACGGTAATGTGTTTACCCACATCTCTTAAGAAATCAATGAACCCAATTTTTTGAAACCAGTCGTAGTTGTTGGCCATTTCAGCTGAGTTCGGTAAAGCTGGATTGAAATCTAAAAAGCGCTCTAGTTGTCCTTTGACACCCGCAATATTTTTTTGTAGAGTATCATTGTCCAATAAATTCCTTTCTTGGCTCTTTCCACTCGGATCGCCAATCATTCCTGTAGCACCGCCAACTAAGGCAATGGGTTTATGTCCAGCTTTTTGCAGGTGCATCAATAATAAAATAGGAACAAGACTTCCAATATGTAAACTATCTGCAGTGGGATCAAATCCAATATAAGCAGTTGTCATTTCTTTCTGCAACTGTTCTTCTGTGCCTGGCATGATGTCGGCAATCATGCCTCTCCATTTCAATTCCTCAATCAGGTTCATAAAATTCGTCTTTGGCGCAAAAGTAAGGCCTATTTTTGCTACTCAGCAGACAACTAAGTTGTTTTACAAAATGTTATCAGAATCATGCAATCAACCGTAGGTACAGGAACAAGGGCTTTGAACTTTTTTATAGATACTATTCTGGTATTTATTCTAGCATTTGTTGCTAAAAAAGTGTATAATTTTTATGTGTTTTTCTGGGGTATGACACCTCTGAACTTTGGCTGGTTCTTTTTTGGCTCTATGGTGGTGTATTATTTTGTATTGGAATCAATTTTTGGAAGAACATTGGGCAAGTGGTTTAGCTACTCTAAAGTGGTGAATGCAAAAGGGGAGAAGCCTGGTGTTTTAAGAATTTTGCTTCGCTCTTTATCGAGGGTTATTTTAATAGATATGTTTTGCATTCCTTTCTTGGGAAAAACACTCCATGACTACATTAGCGGGACTGATGTGGTAGAGGTTTAATTTCTGCTTTCGGAAGCCTTTCTGTTTATCAGCACTTACCTTTGCAGCCTGAAAAAAGTATTATGGCTAAAATTGGCATTAATATAGCGACAGGAAGTTTGCAACAGTCGGAAATGATAGTGGGAATTGATCTGGGTACCACGCATAGTTTGGTGGCTATTCTTCACCCCGACGGAAAAAAGCCTGTTGCTTTGAAGGAACATGATGCCAGTAGCTTGGTTCCAAGCATAGTTTATTTTGATCCGCAGGGAATGCCGGTTGTGGGTGAGGCGGCTAAACAAATGATGGAATTGCAGCCTGAACGTACCATTTTTAGCGCTAAACGCTTAATGGGTAAAAGCTATAAAGATGTTCAGGATCATGCCGACTTTTTTTCTTACAAAGTCATTGATGATGATACTGAAAGTCTGGTAAAAGTACAAGTAGACGATCGCTTTTATTCTCCAGTAGAACTTTCATCATATATTCTTAAAGAACTGAAAACCAGAGCAGAGCACATCTTAAAAACGCCTGTCACGAAGGCTGTCATTACAGTACCCGCTTATTTCAATGATACGCAGCGACAAGCAACGAGAGATGCAGGAAAATTGGCTGGATTAGACGTGTTGCGGATAGTAAATGAACCAACGGCGGCTAGTCTCGCATATGGAATTGGCCTTGATCAGGAGAAAGAAACGACTATTGCGGTGTACGATTTAGGAGGTGGAACCTTCGATATTTCAATCCTAAGAATTCATCAAGGGGTATTTGATGTACTCAGTACGCATGGTAATACTTATTTGGGAGGAGATGATTTTGATAGGACTATCATGGACTATTGGTTGGCGGAAGCTGGCATTAGTAGAGATGAATTGAAGCAGCATCCAGCATTGGTTCAGTCGCTTCGTCTTTTGGCTGAAAAGGCTAAGAAGGCTTTAAGTGTCCAAGATTCTTTTGAGGCAGAGTGGAATGGAGACAAATTGAGTATTTCCAAAGTAACTTTTGAAGACTTAGTCAAAGGATTGGTTGATCAAACTTTGGAAAGTTGTCGCATGGCTGTTAAGGATGCAGGATTAAAGGTGGATGAGATTGATGAAGTTGTGATGGTAGGTGGAAGCACCCGAGTTCCAGCTGTGAAGGCTGCGGTAAGTGCTTTCTTTGGTAAGCCGGTGCATGATGAGGTGAATCCAGATGAAGTAGTAGCATTAGGCGCTGCTATTCAAGCAGATATACTGGCGGGCAATAATAAAGATACCCTGCTTTTAGATATCACTCCTTTGAGTTTAGGTATTGAAACTATGGGCGGACTGATGGATGTTTTGATTCCGAGGAATTCTAAAGTGCCAACAAAAGCAGGTCGACAATACACTACTCAGAAAGATGGACAGTCTGGAATAAGGATTTCTGTTTTCCAGGGTGAGCGGGATATGGTAAAGGATAATAGGAAGTTGGGTGAATTTAACCTCACAGGTATTCCTGCTATGCCAGCCGGATTGCCAAAGGTTGATATTCAATTCCTGATTAATGCCGATGGCATATTGTCGGTTTCGGCTAAGGAACTTAGGAGTGGTGTGAGTCAATCTATAGAAATTCAACCGCAATATGGATTAACAGATGCTCAAGTGGAGCAGATGTTGCTGGATAGTATTCAGCATGCTAAAACTGATATTGCTTTGCGAGCTTTGGTGGAAGCCAGAACCGAAGGGGAGCAGATTCTTGAGATGACAGAGCGGTTTATTGCTAAGAATCCAACCTTGTTATCAAGCGATGAGCTGAAGCTGACAGCCGACGCAATGCAAGCGCTTCAATTGGCGCTGACAATGGAAGACAAAAACCTGATTCAGAATAAGATAGAAGCTTTAAATGAAGTAACTCGTCCATTCGCTGAAAGGGCTATGGACCAGGCTGTAGGACAAGCCTTGAAGGGTAAAACCTTAGATCATTCAGTTTAAAGCAAATGTCAGTTATCTTTTATTTAAAATGCTGATATATAATTCTGTATGAATATTATTTGAAGAGAAAGTTGATTATTTTGCAGCTTCTGTCAGCACCATTTGTCTTTGTACATATTTCCCTAATAAATCAAACTCAAGATTCACACGGTGACCGACTTGTACCTGTGAAAGATTGGTATGCTCATAGGTATACGGAATGATGGCAACCTGAAAACTTTGGCGGCTTATATTAAAACAGGTGAGGCTGATTCCATTCACCGCAATACTTCCTTTTTCGATTACCAAAGCTGCAAAGGATGATGGAAAGGAGAACTGATAAAGCCAGCTTCCTCCAGTTTCTTGAACCAATTCACAGGTGCCTGTGGTGTCAACATGACCTTGTACAATGTGCCCATCTAATCGTCCGCCCATGGGTAAACAACGTTCTAAATTAATTAAAGAGCCAATCTGCCAGTCGCCGATTTGGGTTTTTTGTAAAGTCTCCGCAACGGCTGTGACTCTATGCTTTCCTTCCCCTAAAGCATCCACAGTTAAGCAAACTCCATTGTGAGCTACACTTTGGTCAATCTTCAATTCTTGGCTAATGGTAGAGCTTATCCAGCAATGCATATTTCGTTGGTCCTTTTCTATGGCTTCGACCCGCCCTAAGGTTTCAATAATTCCTGTAAACATATATGCAAGTTACAAGCAAACGGGGGCTTTGGTTGAAACTGACAGAAAATCTATTTCAAAAAAATAATCCCTGCATTTGTTTATTTCCGTCGAAAAGCTATCTTTGCACCCCATTTAATCACTTAAAGGAGGTATAACAACATGCTGATTATTGATTCCAAAGATTGCGAAAACATCGACAAAGCTCTAAAGAAGTACAAAAAGAAATTCGAAAAGAGCAAGACTTTGTTGCAGTTAAGAGAGCGTCAGGCTTTCACTAAGCCATCTGTTCGTCGCAGAGGAGAAATCCTGAAGGCAATCTACAAGCAAAAGATCGCTGCTGGCACTATTGAGCTATAAGCCGCATCTTTGGTAGATGATATACAGAAAGGTTGTTTCAAACGGAACAACCTTTTTTTATTCAACCTCTCGTCATAACTACTGGTTCATTTTTCTATTTACGTTTACCTTTGAGCAAATATGAAAGCCAAATCGCTGAAGAAAGATAAAGTCAACATCATTACACTGGGCTGTAGTAAGAATTTAGTGGATAGTGAAGTGTTGAGTGGCCAGTTAAAGGCCAATGAGATTGATGTGGTGCATGAAAACACCAAGCTAGACCATAACATTGTAGTTGTGAATACCTGTGGCTTTATTGATAAAGCCAAGGAGGAAAGCGTTCAAACGATCTTAGATCAGTTGGAATTAAAGAAGAAAGGTAAACTCGACAAAGTGTACGTCACAGGTTGTTTGAGTGAAAGATACAAAGGCGACTTAGCTGCAGAAATTCCTGAAGTAGATGCATGGTTCGGTACCATGGAATTGCCTCTAATTTTAAAACAATTCGAAGCCGATTATAAAGCTGAATTATTGGGTGAGCGTTTTTTAAGTACGCCCCAGCATTATGCATACATGAAAATCAGTGAAGGCTGTAACCGAACTTGCTCGTTTTGTGCCATTCCGCTTATGAGAGGAAAGCATGTTAGCAGGCCTATTGAACAACTCGTTGATGAAGCCAAAAGATTAGTGGCTCAAGGTGTGCAGGAAATCATGCTCATTGCACAAGAGTTGACTTATTACGGATTAGATATTTACAAAAAAAGAAGTCTTCCAGAACTATTGCATGCTCTGGCTGATATTCCGGGTTTACAATGGATTCGTTTGCATTATGCTTATCCCAGTAAGTTTCCCTTGGAAATTCTTGATGTCATACGTGAGCGCGATAATATTTGTAAGTACCTCGATATGCCTTTGCAGCATGCCAGTGATCGTATGTTGAAAGCCATGAAGCGTCAAATTACTCGTGCTGAAATGGATGAATTGATTCATACTATCCGCGAGCGTGTGCCAGGAATTTGTTTGCGAACTACCCTTATTGCTGGTTTTCCTGGTGAAACTGAAGAAGATGTAGCATCATTGAAACAGTTTTTACAAGAACATAGGTTTGATAGGGTTGGCATTTTTACCTATAGTCACGAAGAAAATACCTCTGCTTACGATTTGGTGGATGATGTTCCTGCTGAAGTAAAACAACAACGTGCACAGGAAATTATGGAAGTGCAACAGGAAATTAGCTACGAAAAGAATCAAGAGAAAATAGGAAAGACTTTTAAGGTGTTAATCGATAAGAAGGAAGCAGGAAGGTATTTGGGAAGAACTGAATTTGATTCGGTGGAAGTAGATAATGAAGTGGTGATTCATAGCGATAAGAAATTACAGATTGGTAGTTTCGTCCAAGTGAAAATTACCAAAGCTTATGATTACGATTTAGAAGGTGAAGTGGTGAAATAAAAGCATGCCATGAACAACGATTGCCAAAGGATTAGCTACGAACAAACAGGATATTTTTCTAAGCAAGTTATTGACTACTTGCATGGAGATAAGTGGTTGAAACAGTTCTATGCATTTACGCCTAATAAAGATGGCATCGTATCAGCAATAGAAGAACGATCTAAAATTAAGGTTGATAGGACTTTATTGGTTGAGGTATTACTTAATCAAATGCAACAAGTAGGTATTGAACCTACAGCACTTCAAAGTCAACATTTAGCGCAATTAAAAAAGGAAAATACATTCACAATTACCACTGCGCATCAGCCCAATCTTTTCACTGGTCCATTGTATGTGGTTTATAAAATTTTTCATGCAATAGCGCTCGCAGCTGAATTATCAAAGGACTTACCTAATTATAATTTTGTCCCAGTTTATTACATGGGAAGCGAAGACGCCGATTTGGATGAGTTAGGTAATTGGACCATACAAGGTCATGCAAGAATTTGGAATACGCAACAAACTGGTGCTGTTGGAAGAATGTTGGTGGATGATTTATTATTGAAAGAGATTGCATCCATGAAAGGACAGCTTGCTGTATTAGAGCATGGTCAGCAACTCATAGATATTTTCATAGATTCTTATCAAAAGGGAAGAACCATTCAGGATGCAACCCTTGTTTTGATGCATCATTTGTTCAGTAGTTATGGATTGTTGGTTTTGATACCAGATGATGCTCGATTGAAACAAACTTTCGTGCCTGTGGTCTTGCGCGAGTTGCAAGAACAGTTCTCTTCTTCGGCTTTGCAACCAATTATAGATACTTTATCTTCTCGATATAAAGTACAGGTAACGGGAAGACCAATCAATCTTTTTTACTTGCATGAGCAGGTAAGGGAGCGAATTGAATTTAATGGAACAACATACACAGCTGTTGATACAGGTAAGACTTGGTCGGCTTCAGAAATAACAGAAGAACTCAAAAATAATCCTGAAAGATTTAGTCCAAACGTCATTTTAAGAGGGTTGTATCAAGAAACTATTTTGCCGAATATAGTCTTCATAGGAGGTGGTGCTGAATTATCCTACTGGATGGAGTTAAAACAGGTTTTTGCAACAGCCCATGTGTTTTATCCGATGTTGGTCTTGCGTAATTCTTTCCTGTGTATGGAAGAAAAAGATGTGCAATTACAGCATGCAATTGGACTGTCGAATGAAATGTTATTTACATCTGCACACCAGCAGGAATTATGGTGGGTAGAAAATAATACCAATCGTAATTGGAAAGTAGAAGAATTTGATCAAGAAATGCAGAATTTGTTTAGTCAGTTACGGGAGAAGATAGGGGAGTTGGATCCTACTTTGGCTAAACATGTTGCAGCTTTGGCAAAGCAATCTGCCAATAAAATGCATCAGCTTTCTAAAAAAGTTTTGCGTTCAGAGAAAAGAAGTATGACCGATTCTTTGCAAAAGCTAGCCGCATTAAGAGCGAGGTTATTTCCTGGCCAATCGTTACAAGAGCGTAAAGAAAACGCCTCTTATTTTTTGGCGAAATATGGTCTTGATTGGATGAAGCAAATACATAGTTCATCCTTGGGATTGGAACAAGAGTTCACCATCGTACAACTGTAAGCTAATTAAGCATCAAATCCATTTGGCCAACCACTCTCACGCACTTGGCCTACTTTATTAAGTACTTGTTGTTCAAGCTTTGATTTGTAAGCTGCTACTTTATTGTAAATACTTTGATTTGCTGCACCTAAGATAGAGGCTGCTAAAATACCGGCATTCTTCGCTCCATTCAATGCAACTGTTGCAACGGGTATACCATTGGGCATTTGTAAAATGGAAAGAATAGAATCCCAGCCATCTATACTATTAGAAGATTTAATTGGAACACCAATTACTGGTAAAGCTGTTATTGATGCAACCATGCCCGGTAAATGCGCGGCACCGCCAGCACCAGCAATAATTACCTGTAATCCTCTTTGCTGTGCTTTAGAAGCATATTCCATTAAACGTTGTGGCGTTCTATGCGCGGAAACAATGGTAAGTTCAAATGGGATGTCGAGTTCTTGTAAGAATTGAGCAGCTTCTTGCATAATAGGCAAATCGCTATCGCTGCCCATGATAATTCCAACTTTTGCGGCTGTTTGCATGCTGCAAATTACATAATTTAATGCAGAAGCTACTTGTTGCTGATAGCTCTTCTATAAATCTGTATGGTATTTTCAAATCCCCAATATAATGCATCACAAACCAGTGCATGTCCAATACTTACTTCATCAATCCAGGGAATGTGTCGAATTAAATAACCCAAATTTTTTGAATCTAAATCATGCCCAGCATTTAATCCCATGCCTTTTTCTCGAGCTATTTCGGCAGCTTCTACATAGGGTGCAATGGCAGCTGTATGATGCCCTTCTTCATACATTTTTGCATACTGTTCGGTATAGAGTTCAATTCTATCAGTTCCGGTTCTTGCAGCAGCAATAACCATTTCAGGTATGGGGTCAACGAATATGGAAACGCGGATACCCGCTTTTTTGAAAACAGCAATGATTTCTTTCAAATAGTCCTGATGTGCTATGGTATTCCAACCGTGGTTGCTGGTTAATTGTCCGAGTGCATCTGGAACCAAGGTTACTTGATGAGGCACTACTTCCAATACTAAGTCTACGAATTTTTGTTCGGTTGGATTGCCTTCTATATTGAATTCGGTGGTGATAAGTGGGCGAATTGCTCTAACATCTGCATAGCGAATATGCCTTTCATCGGGTCGAGGGTGTACAGTAATTCCCTCCGCACCAAAACGTTCTGCATCTTGTGCAACCTGAATAAGGTTGGGGTTATTTCCACCACGACTGTTACGAATGGTGGCAAACTTGTTGATGTTGACAGATAATTTAGTCATTCTGCAAAATTAAGGAAAGCTCTTTGCTATAACCCAAACGTTCAATTTCAGTCACCTACAAATTCTAAAACCTTCGTCGTTCTATCATTATTCCACGGATCCTTTGCGGATGTGGTGTAAATGACTTGAAATCGTTTATCCTTTTCGAGAGGCTCCCACTCACATAATCCTTCCACCACTGCAAACCAATCATCCCAAATTAGGATGTCCCCTTTTTGGAATTCATTCAATTCAAATGCACCTCTAATTCTTCTATGCTGATTGGTATTCCACCAATCGTGTTCTAATAAGACACTTAGATAAGATGCTTCATAGTAAAACCTTCTTTGGGTGTAATCGGGTTTATTCTTTTTTAACCAAACTGGAATAGAAGTTTGTGCTTGCTGATCGGCTCGAAGCATAAAATCTCGCTTCCAAGCATAGGCATAGATGTGTCCAGTAAAAGGATATATAACAATAGCTGCGAACAAAATGTACAGACACCATTGCCTGATGTTCGATTGATCAATCCATTCAAGCAGGAATTGCATTTGTTGAAGTAGTACAACAGCCAAAAGAGGTGCAATTCCAACCATCACACGTAACATGCCAAAAGAATTAAAAATACCTAGCGCCCAAAATGCGGTATGAGCAAAAAAGTATAAAAATGCTGTCCCCCAAATGAGCCAAACAAAGCTGCTTTCTTGCTTGCTATGCTCTCTGAGTATCAACTTCCAAACTTGCACGACCAGCAGTAAGAGTCCGCAGTAGAACATCATTGCAAGCGGACTGCCCACAATTTCAGGTAAGCGTTCTATAAAATGCAACCAAGTTCCTTTTCCATAGGCGCTGTCCCAAGTAGCGTAGCTCATTTTTGTAAAGACCCACGAAACATCACCATGTACCCAACTTCCTGCAATTCCGTAAGCAATATGTCCAACAAGTAACAATGGCAATAATCGGTATTGTTTTGCCCATAAGAGATACAGCATCGCCCATCCCAAAACCAGTAAGCCTTCTGAGCGAATAAAGGGAAGAAATGACAGCAATAGTATGGCTGTTTTCCATTTCTCTTTCAACAAAAAATAAAGCGCAGAACTTAGCCAAGCTGCAAACATTGGTTCGGTTAGTCCACTTAATGTGAGCGAATTAAACATAGGCATGCTGCACAATAGTAAAGGCGCCATCCATGCAGTAGAAATTTTTGCGTGCTGAGCAATTTGATAAGTTCTCCAAATAGAAAGGGTAGACCAGCCAATATTCATGAGCTTAACCCCAATAAAGCCAATTTGTGCAAACGGAAACGCTAATAAAACGTATAAAGGTTTTGCCCAATGATCAAAAAAATGAGCAGGGTATTGCCCTGCATATTTAGCAAATAAAAAGTGATACACGCTATCGCCTTCATCTCCTGTACCATTTGCAAAAAGCATAATTATGCACATGGTGCACGCATAAAGCAGCAGTAAGAGTTGCATCTTCTGTTGTTCTGAACTTAATAACAAAAAATTAGTCATTCTCATGCAGCTACAAGATAACAATTGCGTGCTTTGCTTGTTACAACTCAAGTATCTTTATTCTGAAATTGAACAGTATGGCATACAGTAGTTTAGAAGCATGTTTATTGGATTTGGAGAAGCATGGACATTTAGTTAGAATTAAGGAAGAAGTGGACCCTCATCTTGAAATGGCTGCTATTCATATGCGCGTTTATGAAGCAGGTGGACCGGCACTTTTATTTGAGCGGGTGAAAGGAAGTCGTTTTAGAGCTGCTTCAAATTTGTTTGGGTCGGTAGATAGAAGCAAGTTCATGTTTCGTGATACGTTTACATTGGTGCAGCAGTTAATTGACCTAAAAGGCGACCCAATACGTGCGTTGAAAAAACCTTGGCAGTACATCAATACTGGATTAGCAGCAGCGAAAGCGCTTCCTCTTAAAAACCCTTTTTCTAAGCCTGTTATGTACGAGCAAATCAAGATTTCAGATTTGCCTTTAATTCAACACTGGCCAATGGATGGAGGGGCTTTTGTTACTCTTCCTCAAGTGTACACTGAAGATATAGATCAGCCTGGGATTATGAAGTCGAACCTCGGCATGTATCGTATTCAACTTTCAGGGAACGATTATAAGATGGATGAAGAAATTGGTTTGCACTATCAATTACATAGAGGTATTGGTGTGCACCAAACCAAGGCCAACAAGAAAGGGCAACCTTTGAAAGTGAGTTGCTTTGTTGGCGGCCCCCCTTCTCATACTTTGAGTGCGGTTATGCCACTGCCGGAGGGAATGAGTGAAATGACATTTGCGGGGGTGTTGGGAGGAAGACGATTTAGATATGCTTACGACGATCAAGGTCAGTGTGTAAGCACCGACGCTGATTTTGTGATTACTGGATTGGTTTACCCAGAAGAAAACAAACCCGAAGGGCCATTCGGCGACCACTTGGGTTATTATAGTCTCACGCATCCTTTTCCTTTAATGCGAGTACAACGTGTGTATGCTAGAAAAAATGCAATTTGGCCATTCACTGTGGTTGGTCGTCCACCGCAGGAGGATACTAGTTTTGGTGCGTTGATACATGAACTAACCGGGGCAGCTATTCCACAAGAAATTCCGGGTGTAAAAGAAGTGCATGCAGTAGATGCTGCTGGAGTGCATCCATTGTTGTTAGCTATTGGCAGTGAACGTTATACTCCTTATTTGCCTACACAACAACCAGCAGAACTACTAACAATAGCCAACCATATTTTAGGAACTGGTCAATTAAGTTTGGCGAAGTTCTTATTTATAACAGCAGATCCAACTAATCAACTGTCTACACATCATGTTGATGAATTCATGGAGTATCTTTTGGAAAGAATTGATTTAACACGTGATCTCCATTTCCATACACAAACTACCATTGATACACTCGATTACAGCGGTACGGGATTGAATTCGGGAAGTAAAGTAGTGTTGGCTGCATTTGGAGAAAAGAAGAGAGAGCTTTGTCACGAAGTGCCGAATGAACTTAAAGAACTCAAGAATTTTCAGAATCCTCAATTGTGTATGCCTGGCGTGGTTGTGTTACAAACTGCAAGATTCAGCAACTATGCAACAGCTCAAGCTGAAATGCAACAATTGGATGAGCAGTTAAATACTCAGATTGCATCACTTACAGGAGTAGCTATTATTGTAGTTGCTGATGATGCTGAATTTGTAGCTGCTACAATGAATAATTACTTATGGGTGACTTATACACGTTGCAATCCATCGCATGATATGTATGGCATTGCCAGCTTTCAGGAAAACAAGCATTGGGGCTGTAAAGGTCCATTGGTAATTGATGCCAGAATTAAAAAGCACCATGCTCCACCCGTTGAAAAAGACCCAGCCGTTGAAAAGAAAATTGATCGTTTGTTTAATAAAGGAGGAAGCTTATACGGAGTATTGGGTTAAGAAATCTCTCTCCAAGTGTGGTCAGCTAACAGTTGCACACTGGCGATAAAATTTTTGTAAGGCCCACCTCCGCCACCAAATTCCGAAGGACTAACCAAAGAAAGAATATGACTGCCATCTCTTTTTTCATAGAGGTAGTAAGTTTGTCCAATTTGAGGTTTAAAGTTCAGTTTAGCTTCATAAATCATGAGGCTTAGCTCTTTTCGCTTTCTAATTTCTTGCGCTTGTTTGGCCAACAATTCAATCTGCTCTTTAATTTGGTTCAGTTGCATATTGGTTTGGTCTTCCATGGCACTAAGAGCCTTGTGTTTAATAACACCTTCTTTGGTTGGACGAATTGCAACACTCCCTACTGAAGAAGCATAAGGTAAAACGCTGAGTTGCTTGTGGTAGACCTCTGTATTTACGAAGGAATTGCCATCTTCTAATTTCCCTTTTTGTGAAACACGCATGAATCCATTTGGAAGTATTTCATGTTGTACAGTTAAGACCAAATCATCGTTTTTGAACCATTCAACTACTAAAGTTGAAGCATTCGGAATTTCACAACGTTTAGTATCTGCCCAGTCTTGCTCATCAATTGGTTGAAGTTCTCCATTTGGTCGAACTGTATATTGACTATAAAATGCTTCATTTTCAAGAGAAACCCAGTTAATGCTGCACTGAAGGGCATGACCTTGTTCAACTGTTTCAATTTTATAATTTCCGCTCTTAGGCGCCAGTCCTTTTTCAAAAACGCATTTTTCAGGAAACAACTGCCAGCTGGCTAAAAAGTGATATGCTTGTACCATGGTTCTTTACAACAATGCCAAAGTAGCTTTGTTGCGCAAAAAAACAAAAAAGCCGCCAAAGGCAGCTTTTAGAAAAGAAATTTGAACGGATACTTTTATTGAACTGAGAAAGAAAAGGTGTAATCGCCCCAGTTCACATCAACTTTTCCATTGTTGTTCGCATTGAGTTGCAACTTTTCAGAAAAAGTTCCTTTGCTTCCCTTCACTTGCACACGAAGCACATCTTCAGCTTCTTTGTAATCATAAGCGCCCCATTGTCCAGTATTACTGCTGAAAATGACTGTCCAGTTATCCTTACCATCCCAAATAGTGAAAAGGGCATATTTCCCTGCTTTAAGTGCTTTTCCTTCTACTTTAACATCTTTAGAAAATTCTATTACAGTAGCTTCATTGGCACCTGTTCTCCACACTTTACCGGCCTTAGGTTCTAGGTTATCGCCAATGGTTCTTCCTTTAACAGAAGGTTGACCATATTGAATTTGAACTTGAGTACCATTGCTAAGTGTAGCTTGAGAGGTAGTAGGAGGGCTAGGTCTTTTGCTTTTATCTTGTTGACTAAAAGCATTCAATGAAATCATGGATAATAATAGTACACAACCCAGTTGGAATATTTTTTTCATATAAATCAGTTTTAGGCAAAATAGGAATAATCCACCATGTTCCATAATTTGCTTGACAAACGGTGTATGTTATGAGAAATACAAGCGTATACACAATACTCTTAGCCTTGGTTCTAGGTCTGTTAGCATGTGGTTCGTCTGGAAAACTTCCAAAAATTCCGGGAGAAGACCAAGCTGTATTAACACTGTTGGATCAAATTAATAAAGGTGAAGTAAAAGGCTATGAGGCAAAGGAAATGCTAAAATCCAGCTATTCTATAGCTAAATCAAATCATTTACGTCAAATAGATGCGCTATTAGCCTATCCATCTGGTGAGAATTTTGAAAAAATGATGGCTCGCTATCAGTTACTGAATAATTTGGCAAAAGCTATAGAGTCATCTCCAGTTGCAGCTGGCTGGGTCGATGAGCCATTTTACGATAAAGAGATTGAAGCGATGCGTAATCAGGCGGCTGATGCTTATTATAAACAAGCAATGGTTTTTATGGGTTACAATCAGCGGTCTTATGCTGCCCAAGCCCATGATCTTTTTCAGCGGGTAAATCGCATTTCACCTGGTTATAAAGATGTTATTTCTATGATGCGCATGGCTGAAGAAAATGCTATTTTGAAAGTGATGGTAAATCCTATCAACTACCATTCATTTTCATTTCAATATTGGGGTATGCAGCAAGATCTTTTACAAAGAGAACTTGTTCGTGAGTTAAGAACTTGGAGCAATTCCAATTTTGTAAGGTTTTTTACAGATCAGGAAGCATTTATGAATCGTATTCATCCAGATAGAGTTGTAGATGTGCGTTGGTCGGATATTTTTATTCAGCCTGTAAACCGACAAACATTTACAAGAACGGTCAGCAAGCAAATAAAAACAGGTGAAACAAAATCAATACCAGCAAAGCCTATTTTCAAAACTGTGACTGCAAACTTGCAAATAACGCGACTGATGCTTCAGGCGCATGGAAATCTTGAATGTAGGGTAACTGAAGCTGGCTCAATGCGTCCGCTGATGTGGGATAATTTCCCATCTCAATACACTTGGGTGCATGAGTTTGCTACATTTACTGGAGATCAACAAGCTTTGGGTCCAGATGATTGGCGTTTGGTGCAAGCAAATGGTAATGTACAAGCCCCCAACAGAGCAATTGTTTATCAGCAATTATACCAACAATCCTTTCCTGCTTTAGTACAGCGTATTCGAACTGTAAACTGGCAATGATGAAAGGGTTGAAATTGCTTTAATTATTTCGTTTATTTGCAAAAAGCTATATTATGGCAGAATCAGTGGTTTCGATACAAGGCGCAAACATATATCAAGGTGATGCACTCATTTTAGAGAATGTGAATTTTACAATCAATAGAGGTGAGTTTGTGTATTTAGTAGGAAAGACTGGAACAGGAAAAAGTAGTTTATTGAAAACCTTATATGGAGAACTTCCTTTGAGAGAAGGTAGTGGTTCAGTTGTTGGCTTTGATCTAAAAGGAATGGACTGGAAGAAAGTTCCATTCTTGAGAAGGAACCTGGGTGTAGTTTTTCAGGATTTCCAACTGTTGACAGACAGAAATGTGTATCAAAATTTGCAGTTCGTGTTAAGAGCTACTGGATGGAAGGATGAGAAGTTGATGGAAGAAAAAATCAATGAAGTTTTAGATAGTGTTGGATTAAAAAGCAAAGGTTTTAAAATGCCTTATGAAATGAGTGGGGGAGAGCAGCAAAGAGTTGATATTGCTCGTGCTTTGTTGAATTCACCTAAACTCATTTTAGCTGATGAGCCAACAGGGAATCTTGACCCAGAAACAAGCGATGAAATTATGCAGTTGCTGATTCAAATTGCTAAGAATTACGGTACAGCGGTCATTATGGCTACCCACGATTTTATTGTGATCAATCGTTATCCAAGTCGTTTATTAAAAACAGAACGAGGTAGATTATTCGACAGTGCTGCAGTTGAGCAGCAGGCTTAAATAGTTGCGGGAAGTTTTTTTCCTAACCAGCTTTCTTTAACTGGAACTATCCACTTTTCTAACAATTCTTCTTTGGTAGAAACGAGGTTGTTAAAATAGAGTGTTTCAGCGGTAATAAATCCATGGTCAATGGCATATTGTAGTTGCTGTAGAGGTATGTATTCGATTTTATCTTTTACAACAAATGCAAGCTGCTCGCGATTAAACAACTGAATTTTGAGTCGCTGTTCAATATCCTTTATTAATCGAACAGAACTGTCTGTACTGCAACCGCTCACACCAGTAGCTGTTTCATCGGCCATCAAAACAAAGAAACGTCCAAAAAATAGGTTGGCATAGCCTTTCACAGGAGTACCATGACTTTTCCACGATTGAACAAATTGTTCCATCATATCCTCTACCTCCAAAGCTTCACCTATGCCAAGCATGCGGCTACTTTGGTAAATCCAAACTTTAGAACTCTTGTGAAATTCGGCGGGTAATAGCGACTGATAATCTAAATTCATGCAGCAAAGGTAATCATCCCGATTTTTCTTTCTTTCCTTTATAAGAAAAAATCAATCCGCCTAACACTCCAGCACCAATGAGCTTAAGAATATTCTCTTGTCCTAGGATTTTACTCCAGCTGAATTGCTTTTGAGCTAGGTCCATAATTACATCTATAATGAATAGTCCAGCCAGCGCCAACAAGAAAAAGCCAAAGAATTTTTTGATATCAAACATGTGGCGTGAGGTTTAGTCAGCTAAACTGGCAGCAATCATTTCAGCAACATCCAATACTTCAATATCATTCTCTTTCTCTTTGTTTTTAACACCATCTGTCATCATAGTGTTACAAAAAGGACAAGCAGCTGCAATTACTTGTGGTTGTACTTCAAGGGCTTCTTCAGTTCTTTCAATATTAATTCTCTTATTGCCTGGTTCATCTTCTTTAAACATTTGCGCACCACCAGCACCACAGCAAAGACCTTTGGTTCTGCAGCGTTTCATTTCAACCAACTCTGCATCTAAAGCTTCTAAAACCTTTCTTGGAGCTTCATAAATATCATTTGCTCTGCCTAAGTAACAACTATCGTGGTAAGTGATTTTTTTGCCTTTAAAACTTCCACCTTCCTTCAGCTTTACTTTCCCTTCATCAATCAGTTGTTGTAGAAAAGTTGTGTGATGAATCACTTCATAGTGGCCACCTAATTCTGGGTATTCATTCTTTAAAGTATTGAAGCAGTGAGGACAGGTAGTTACAATTTTTTTAATTCCATAGCCATTCAAAATTTGAATATTTTGATAGGCCATCATTTGAAACATAAACTCGTTTCCTGCTCTTCTAACAGGGTCGCCGGTACAAGCCTCTTCCTTACCCAGAATTGCATAAGAAACGCCTACTTTATTAAGAATAGTAGCAAATGCTTTTGTAATTTTTTGAGCACGCTGATCAAAACTTCCTGCACATCCAACCCAAAATAAAATTTCTGGAGTTTCGCCTTGTGCCATCATATCGGCCATTGTTCTAACTGTCATGCACTAAGATTTGTACGAATGTAAAAGAAAATTGCTTTCAAGTTTCAGCTTGTTTGAAATTAGAAAGCTGAATGAATGAATCGCTGTATTTTTAACGCTATGGATATAGTGTTCATTTTTATGGGCGGTTGGATGGTAAGCTTTTTGGGGCAGCTTCCTTTGGGGAATATGAGCTTTACTGCCACTCAAATTGCAGTAGAAGAACATTTTAAAAATGCATGGAAATATGCTATTGGTGTTGCCCTGGTTGAAATGCTTTACTTGCGTCTAGCTTTAACCAGTATGGATTGGGTGGTGCAGCATAGAACTTGGTTTTTAGCGCTTGGATGGTTAACAGTGGTTTTGTTTTTTTTACTCAGTTATTTATCGTTTCGAGCTGCTGGACAAACAAGTAATACCAAGAAAGCAGTTGTACTCAATAATAAGTTGCCCAGATTTGTACTTGGATTAACCATGAGTGCGCTCAATCCAGTGCAAATTCCCTTTTGGTTTTTATGGACTTCACAATGGATTGCTTGGGGTTGGTTGCCAACAGAAAGGTTGGCCTTTAATTATTTTACAATTGGAGCTGGCTTAGGAACTATTATAGGCTTGGCATTATATATCCACGGAGGAAATTATATTGTAAAAAGATTTCAGGCAGGTAACCAAAGATTAAATCAAGTGATTGGAGTAATCTTTTTCATAACTGCGCTCATACAGTTATATAGAATGATTTGGAAGCCCTGGATATAATTAGCTAGCCATTTCTTCCACCCACTTATCTCGATCGTCTGGAGAGAATTTCCATGGTGCAAAATTATTCTCAGTATTGCTGAACATGCCATTCCATTCCTGGGGTGCATTGCTTTCTTCCATAATCAAGCTTCTTCTTAACTCAGTAATAATTTCGAGCGGAGAAATACTTACCGGACATTCTTCTACACAAGCATTACAAGTAGTACAAGCGCGTAATTCTTCCACAGAAATATAATCGTGCAAAAGAGTTTTTCCATCAGCTACAAAAGAGCCGTTTTGGTTAATGTTTTTGCCCACATCTTCTAATCGGTCGCGGGTGGCCATCATAATTTTACGTGGACTTAATAATTTCCCCGTTTGGTTAGCAGGACAAGCACTGGTACATCTTCCACACTCTGTGCAACTGTATGCATCCATTAAGTTTCGCCAACTTAACTCAAAAACATCTTTTGCGCCAAAATGAGCGGGAGGAGCTGCATCTGTTGGGGCTAATTCTGGTTGCATGGCGTACAATACTTCGTTTTGCACCTCGGGCATATTTTTCATTTTACCCTGAGGCTCTAGTCGTGTGTAATATGCATTTGGGAAAGCCAATAAAATGTGCAAGTGTTTTGAATAGGGTAGGTAGTTTAGAAATGCAAAAATTCCAATAATATGCGCCCACCATGCAACTCTTTCAATCATCACCAAAGTTTCGCTTGAAAGTCCAGTAAAGATTGGGTGAAGCATTGAAGAGAAGTAAAATGAACCAGTAGGATGTTCAGCATAATGTCCGTAGCCACGTTCTTGCAAGAGCGTATCTGTTGCATTTAAGGTTAGGAATAGTCCCATTAAAACTATCTCAGTTATTAAAATATAATTCGCATCGCTACGTGGCCATCCGTTTAAATCGTTGCTTAGGAATCGTTTAATTTTTAGCACATTTCTTCTAACCAAAAAAACAATACAAAAAAGTACCACACCTACTGCAAGGAACTCAAAGCTGTTAATAAGAAAACTGTAAAATTCTCCTAAAGGAGCCGCAAAAAGCCTGTGTGTACCTAAAGCGCCATCTAATACAATCTCCAAAACCTCTAAATTGATGATAATAAAGCCCGCATATAACACAAAGTGCATAATGGCAACGGTTGGATTGCGGAACATTTTCTTTTGACCAAATGCCAGCAAAAGCACATTTTTCCATCTTTTGCCTGGTTCATTGCTGAAATCTTCATCTTTTCCTAAAAGGATATTTCTGCGTATTTGACCAGCTCTTTTTGAGAACAACCAAATAGCAACTGCACTGATAGCTACAAATAAGATTTGAGAAAGAATTTGCATAGGTTAGGCTTATGGTGCTAAGATAGGATTTTTGAGTAGCCAAAACTGAATTGTTATATTCTTCTATACTCATTAACTTGGCTGCTGAAACAAGCTGCCAATGAGCGAAAAAAAATACATCATGGATGCGGTTGCTGCAAGCCAAAAGATCAATAGGATGGCTTTGGAAATTGCAGAACAAGTAGATGAATCAAAAGCCCCTTTAATATTACTTGGTATTGAAGAAAATGGTTGTGTTATTGCAGATGCAGTTGCTAACCAATTAAAAAAGCATTTGTCTATGGAAGTGGTGGTGCATAGAATTGGTATTAATAAGCAACAGCCTCAGGAAGTTCAGCTGCGGCAAGAATATGACTACCATTCTAAACAGCTGGTGTTGGTGGATGATGTAACCAATTCTGGTAAGACGCTTCTCTATGCACTAAAACCACTTATGAATTATTATCCAGCCAAGATTATGACCTTAGTTTTGGTGGAGCGCATGTATAAAAGATTTCCTGTACAACCTGATTTTGTTGGACTTTCATTGGCAACAACAGAGGAAGACCATATTCAAGTGGAAGTTTCGGGAAATCAAATTTTGGGTGCATATATTGAGTAACATTTTATTTCATATTTTCATTCCTATTCAAAATAATAATTATGAATGCAGTTATTGAAGCACATGTTCAACAATGGTTGACCGGAAATTATGATGAAGCTACTCGTGAGGCTGTTAAAGCCCTACAATCTAATCCAGATGAACTAGCTGATAGTTTTTATAGAACTTTAGAATTTGGTACTGGAGGATTGAGAGGTGTGATGGGTGTGGGCACCAATCGTATGAATAAATATACTGTTGGTATGGCTACTCAGGGATTTGCAAATTATTTGAGAAAGACCTATCCATCAACCGAAATTAAGGTAGCAATTGGTCATGATTCGCGTAATAATAGCCGATTTTTTGCTGAAACAACTGCACAAGTATTTGCAGCCAATGGTATTCATGTGTTTTTGTTTGAAGACTTAAGACCAACACCCGAGTTAAGTTTTGCAATTCGTTATTTGGGATGTCATGCTGGAGTTGTATGTACAGCTTCACACAACCCTAAAGAGTACAATGGGTATAAGGCGTATTGGAATGATGGTGGACAATTAGTGCCTCCGCATGATAAAAACGTGATTCGTGAAGTGGAAGCCATAACTTCAGTTGACGAAGTGAAATGGTCGGGTGGGGATCATTTGATTACTCCTATGGGTAAAGAAATGGACGCCGCATACATTGAAATGGTGAAAAGCTTGAGTGTTTATCCAGATGTCATTGCTCGTCATAATGATTTAAAAATTGTATACACACCCATTCATGGAACAGGTATTACTTTGGTTCCTGCTGTATTGCGTGCCTATGGTTTTACGAATGTAACCGTAGTTGAAGAGCAAGCAACGCCGGATGGTAATTTTCCAACCGTTATTTATCCAAATCCTGAGGAAAGTGATGCCATGCATATTGGATTGCAAAAGGCAAAAGAATTGAATGCTGATATTTTACTTGGAACAGATCCTGACTCTGATAGGGTAGGAATTGGTGTAAAGAACCATAAAGGAGAATGGGTACTCATGAACGGTAACCAAACGGCTGTTTTAGCTTTTGCTTATATGATAGAAGCCAGGAAAGCTAAAGGTACTGCACAGTCGAATGATATGGTAATTAAGACTATTGTTACTAGCGAAATGATTGATCAAGTAGCTAAGCATAACCAAATTAATTGCTACGATGTACTTACCGGTTTTAAATGGATTGCTGAACTCATTAAGGCCAAGGAAGGAAAGGAAAATTTTGTTGTAGGCGGAGAAGAAAGTTTTGGATTGATGATGGGTGACCAAGTGCGTGATAAAGATGCAATTAGTGCTGTAGCAATATTATGCGAAATGGCTGCCTATGCAAGGGAAAATGGGTATAGTTTGTTTGAGAAGCTAATGGATATGTATGTGCAGTATGGCTTCTACCTTGAGCACTTAATTAGCATTACAAAGAAGGGTATGAATGGACAAAAAGAGATTGCAGATATGATGGAGTCTTATCGTCAACAACCTCCTCAAACTATTGCCGGAGAAGCTGTTGAGCAATTACTTGATTATCAGCAACAAGTTGGTAAGAACCTTATTACCGGTGAAACTTGGACCATTGATTTGCCAAAAAGTAATGTGCTTCAATTTGTAACGAAGTCCGGAACAAAAGTATCAGCTCGTCCAAGTGGCACTGAGCCTAAGATTAAGTTTTACTTCAGTGTAAATCAGCCATTACCTTCAAGAGATCAATTTGATGAAGTGCATGCACAATTGCAAACAAAGATTCAGACGATTATTCAGGATATGAAGTTAAATTAGTAACTGCTTAACAGCCCCTTTTTAGAAGGGGCTTTTTTGTGGATTCATACTAGATAGATGCTTTCTTTTCTCACACTTCTTTTAAATGATTTAATCATGGTTTTTTGCACTTACATTTGATTTATGCGAATGGGAGAAGATACTTACAGACACAAAGGATTAAGAAAACAGCTGGTTAACTTGTTGAAGGAAAAAGGCATTACAGACCAAAGCGTATTGGATGCAATTATGGAAGTCCCAAGGCATTTCTTTTTAGATTCAGCTTTTGATTTAATAGCGTACGAGGATAGGGCTTTTCCAATTGGTGAAGATCAAACCATATCGCAGCCATATACAGTTGCTTATCAAAGTCAGCTATTAGAAATAAGTCCAGGAATGACTGTTTTAGAAATTGGAACAGGTAGCATGTACCAAGCCACTATACTTGCTGAAATGAAAGCGCGCGTTTTTACTATTGAGCGCCAGAAAAAATTATTCGATGCAACCAAATTATACCTATTCAAAAATAAGTATCCCTTTTTGAAGTTTTTTTATGGAGATGGATTTGCTGGTTTACCTGCTTATGCTCCATTTGATCGTGTTCTCATAACAGCTGCAGCTCCTTTTATTCCCCCCAAATTAGTTGAGCAATTAAAAGTAGGCGGGAAGATGGTTATTCCTGTTGATGAAGGGGAGAACCAACGCATGAAAAGATTAACAAAATTGGCTGATGGTCAATTCCAAGAAGAACATTTCGATTCTTTTTCTTTTGTTCCTATGTTATCTGGGAAGAATCAATAAACAATAAAAAAACCGACTCTAGAGTCGGTTTTTTTTATTCACACGAAATCAATTAAGGTCTCATACCACCTTCCATTTCCATTCCTCCACCTTCGCTCTTAGTACTTTTCCTCTTAAATAGGTTTGGATCGAATTTCCCGAATCTCCAGCTAAAGTTCAAACGTAAAACTTGCGGGTCTCTTCTTCTTTGGAATGTCTCATCCAAGAATGGAGAAATTGCAGTTTGTTGCTGAAGAACAGTTCTAAAGATATCGTTCATACTAAGGGTAAGTGATCCAGAGTTGCCGCCTTTCCAGGTAAAATCTTTTCTAACAGAAAGATCTATACCGTAGCGAGGTAGAATAAATCCTTGTGCACTTCCAATAACGCCGCCACCAAATCCGCCGAAGCCGCCGCCGCCGCCACCACCACGGCCACCACCAAATCCACCGCCGCCACCACCTTGTGGTAATACGGTTTTAGCTTGATAGTCACCATTCAACTGAATAGTATATCCTTTCTTTAACTTAAAGCTGCTATTCATTTTGGCAAACCAACTCACTCTTTGGTTGTTCAAATCTTGTTGAATATTACCACCATTAATTTGAGCATTGAAAATATTCAAGTTCAAAGTCAAGTCCCACCATTTGGTTACTGGCATTCGATTGGTTAATTCAACTCCGTAAATCAAACTGCTGTTAGCATTTCTGAAAGTTGTATAAACTACGCTATCATTCAAACTTAAACCTTTTATTGGGGCTTCATCTAAGTACTGGAAGGCTGTAATTAAATTGGTACTATGTTTAAAAAATCCAGTCACTAAGAAGTTCGCACCTTTTTTATAACTATTATTATAGCTCACTTCAAATGATTGTGTAAACTCTGGGTTCAATCCTGGATTACCGATACGGGGATTCAAAGGATCTGTAAAGTCTGGGAAAGGAATCAAGTTGAAGAAACTAGGTCTTCTAATTCTTCTTGTTACGTTTAGTTGTAAATCTTGCTTATCAGTTAAGCGATATGTGACGAAAGCACTTGGAAATAAACTAAATGGAAATTGAACATTAAACGTTCTATTTGAATCTACCAATGTTCCTGTGTAGTTACTACTTTCAGCTCTTAATCCAAATTGATAATTGATTCTCTTAGTTTTTATGCTGTAAACTCCATAGGCTGCATATACTGCATCATTGAACTTAAAGTTTGCACTTGCAGAGGAAATAATACCTATTGGTACTAGAGTATTTGGATCGAGAATAGATTGTATGTTTTGATTAGTAAATCTGCGAAGTGCAGCACGGGCTCCTAACTCTAATTTTGTATTCTCAGTTAGCGGGTTTTCATAATCGGTTTGAATGGTTAAAAATTCATTTGTACCTCTTGAATCTTGTCCCCAAACCCTTGCAAGCTTAGGTGTATTATCAGGGAAAAAAGTTCTGGTATCAAAAGTGCCCTGATTTTCACTTCTTGAAGAATTGAAATTTAAATCTGCTGTCCACTCATGACCAGTCTTAGCAAAGTTGTGTTTAAAACTAACTGTTGATCCAAAATTTTTGAAGTTGGCTTTTGTAACATTTTCAACATCACTGTAGTTGGCAAATACTCCTCGAATGGTACTATCAATACGTTGGTCTTCATCATTATCAAATTGGCCACGATTGTAGTTAGCAGAAAATGAAATAGTATTTCTATTATCAATAAAATAGTCAAAACCACCTCTGATAAAGGCAAAAAAACCTGTATTTACTCCGGTGATGTCTTGGTATATTTGCCCAGGAATACTTCCTAGTATTTTTCTATCGCGTTCACTCCAACTCAAGCTTTTACGCTGGTTGTAAATGCCACTTCCAAAGAAATTAAATTTATTTTGACGGAGGTTAATATCACCGCCAATGTTCAACATGCCTCGTGAATCAACACCTGATCTTAGTCCACCATTGTATCCCACTTTCTTATTTTTCTTCAAAACAATGTTCAAAATACCTGCGCCACCGCCTGATGCATCAAATTTTGCAGAAGGGTTTGTTATTAATTCAACCCTATCTATAATATCGGCAGGAATTTGATCTAAAGTTAAAGTGGTAGGTCTTCCATCAACAAATAGTTCAGGAGTTGCATTCCTTAGTGTTACATTACCATCAATATCAACATTTATAGTAGGAATATTACGCATTACTTCAGTGGCTGTTTGTCCAGCAGCAGCTATGTTTTTATCAACGTTGAAGATTTTTCTATCAACGCCCATTTCAAACATTTGCTTTGCGGTAGATGTAACTGTAACATTTCCCAAGTCGTTTGCATCTGCTTCAATTTTAATATTGCCTAAATCCTTATCGGCCTTTGCCATTATTTCTTGGAAATTTGGTTGACCGCCACCTTGTGGAAATTTAATTCCAAAAGTAACTTGTTGATCTAGCGATTTAAAACCAACAGCAGATAGTTTTAATTTAAAGTTGCCAAAAATTGGTAGCCCCTCTATACTAAAATCACCTTTATTATCTGTCAATACAGTTTTTAAGATTGCCTCTTTCATTCTTTTGGTAGCTGAATCGAATTTGTTTCCTACCAACTGTACAGTAACCGCTTCTACACCCTTATTGGTTTTTGAGTCTACTATTTTTCCATAAAATCTTCCAATATTGGTATTTTGATTGCTGCCAGCTCCACCACCTCTTGCACCCATAGGAAATTGTGCATAACTGTAAGTTGCTGATAATAAAACGAATAGGAATAAAATGGGTCTCATGTGCTTTTAATTAAATCTAATTTAGGTCAGCAAAGGTGTAGTATTGCACCATGACAATTGCATGACATTTTATGAACGGTATTATGACAATAAGTGGGGGTAAAAGTTTAGGCCGTTCAAGTAGTTATACGACCGCTTGTACTTAGTTGGCGAGATTGGTGATGACAATTTGAAGCAGACCAATCAAAAAGCCTACAACAGCGCCTATAATTTCAACAAATCTGAATTCCTTGGCCATGATTGAAAAAAGGATTTGTTCGAGTTTATCAGAGGAGAAGCCGGCTACTTTTTCAATAACTAGCTTCTCTAAGTCAAGTTCTTCTTGTAAGCTCCCCATATAGTTCTTCATAATAATAGGAAAAAGAGACTCAAGTTCTTGACTGAATATTTTTTTAAGTTGCTGAATGGTATTTTCTCCAATAAACATGCTAATAACAGGCATTTCATCGGCCAACTTCTTCCTCAGAAACTGGTCAATATGGTTCTCGACGAAAGGCATGAGCTTTTTAACATTGTTGGGGTGGGTGATTTTTGACTCTATTTCACTAAAGGAAAGAAGTTCTTGACTTACAATTTTACCCAGCTTTTCAGCAAATTGTTGTTGTCTCTTTGGAAATATACCTTGAATAGTAAATCCTAATATTTGGATTGGATTTCTAGGATGAAATAGCATTTTAATGGCTATCCAATTGGTTAGCCAACCAATAAAAGCAGAAATAATAGGTAGTGTCCAGATCCAGTAACTCATAACTATATCAATAAAAAAAGCCCTAAAAGGGCTTTGGGAGGATGATGGGGTTCGAACCCACGACCTTCGGTGCCACAAACCGACGCTCTAACCAACTGAGCTACAACCTCCGTTTATAGGGCGGCAAAAATAAAACAAAATTTCAAATACGCAAATCGAAATTCATAAGTCAATAGAACCGTTGATACAAGTATTTGTTAAGAAGATGAATTTCAAATCCAGCATTGTTTGAATTCATTTATTTTTGATAGATACATGAAAAAAATCGTCGACTTTATGAAGAGCAGAAAAGGGTTGGGACTCATTGCGGTCATTTTATTTACAAGTTTGTTTGTTGCATATAGAACTAGTTTTGCAAATGGTGATGAAAAAATTGTTGAACAGCGTCAAAAACTTTTGACTTTAGTAGGAACTATTTTATCATCACAGCACTTTAGTCCTAAAAAAATTGACGATCAATTTTCAAAAGCAATTTTCAAAAAATATTTTGAGCAGTTAGATGGAGATAAAAGCATTTTTCTTCAATCAGATATTCAATCCTTGAAAAAATTTGAGCTTTTATTAGACGATGAATTAAAAGGTGCACCAATTCAATTTGAACCTGCAGTTAGTATTATTTATGATAAGCGATTTCCTGAGGCTCAAGCTTTGTATCGTGAAATCCTTTCTAAGCCATTTAATTTTACAGTAGTAGAAACCTATCATTCAGAAACAGAAAAACTTCAATATCCTAAAAATGCTGAAGAGCGACGTGAGCGTTGGAGAAAGCGTTTGAAGTTGAGTGTATTGGAGCGCTACGCCGACTTACTAGAAACAAGAGAGAAAAATAAAGGAAATAAAGATTTCGAAATTAAATCAGATGCGGCATTAGAAGCCGAAGCAAGAGATCGAGTTTTAAAGACTATGGATCGCATGTACGATCGTATTAAGAATTCTAGAAAAGAAGATCAGCGATTTCATTTGTATATAAATACTATTACTGAATTAATGGATCCGCATACCAATTATTTCCCTCCTGTAGAAAAACGTTATTTCGATGAACAAATGAGTGGAAGATTTTTTGGTATTGGAGCGCAACTAAGAGAAGAAGACGCAGGTATTAAAATTGTTAGTTTGGTTACTGGTGGACCAGCTTGGAAATCGAATCAATTTGTAGTTGGTGACATTATTGTTAAAGTTGGGCAAGGGGATGAGGAAATGACAGATATTACTGGCTACAGTGTTGACGAGGCTGTTAAGTTGATTCGTGGAGCAAAAGGCACAACTGTAAAACTGACTTTGAAAAAACAAGATGGTACTTTCAAAACAGTATCATTGGTTAGAGATGAAATTGTTCAGGATGAGGCATTTGCACGAAGTGCTGTTATCCAAAAAGGTAATGAGAGGGTAGGCTATATTTATTTGCCTGATTTTTATGCCGATTTTGAAGATCCAAAGGGACACCGCTGTAGTGAAGATGTAGCAAGAGAATTGGAGAAACTGAAAGAAGAAAAAGTGGATGCTGTTGTGGTAGACTTACGCAACAATGGAGGTGGGTCTCTTTATGAAGTGATACAAATGGTTGGTTTATTTATTCCACACGGCCCTGTTGTTCAAGTTAAAGACAAGGACGGTAGACCTACAGTTTTAAATGACAAAGATGTTAGCACCGTATGGGATGGTCCTTTAGTGGTAATGATTAATGAGCTAAGTGCCTCTGCAAGTGAAATTTTTGCTGGTGCAATTCAAGATTATAATCGGGGCATTATCATTGGAAGTTCATCAACCTTTGGAAAAGGAACTGTACAGCGTAATATTCCAATTGGAAAGCCACTCGATTTATTCAGCGGAAGAACAGACATGGGTGCATTAAAACTTACTTTTCAAAAGTTTTATCGAATTAGCGGAGCTTCTAATCAGCTTAAAGGCGTTGTGCCAGACATTATTGTCCCAGATACGTATGAATATTTGAAAATTAGAGAAAAGGATTATCCAGAATGTTTGGCTTGGGATGAAGTTACGCCTGTAAAATACCAAGAATGGGGAGAAAGAGCAGCTTTAAACGAGCTTATTGAAAGAGGTAATAAAGCTATTGCTACTGATCCAGTTTTTAGCGTTGTAAGTAGTAATATAAAGTGGTTGGCAGATAACCTGGAAAAACCAATTGAACTTAATTTGGTTAAATACCAAGAACAACAGAAATCAATTCGCTCAACTATAACTCAGAATAATGGCTTATTAAAGCTGAAAGATGAAATGAGGGCTGATTGTACAGAAAGCGACAAAGAAAAGTTTTATAATAACCCAGATAAGGCTAAAGGAGAAAGATATCAAGCATGGCTACAAGCCTTGAAAACGGATATTTATGTTTATCAAAGTTGCTTGGTAGCAAAAAGTATGATTGGTTCAAAAGTTTCAACAGCGAATCGTTGATTGTAATTTGAAACTATATTTGAATTATGAAGAAGCAAAGCCTGGGTTCAGAAAAAAGGTGGCACGCCCTTTATACGAAACCAAGATGGGAGAAGAAAGTGAAAGATCGTTTGGAGGCAAAGGGTGTTGAGTGTTATTGTCCTGTGCAAAAAACTGTTCGACAATGGTCAGATAGAAAAAAGGTGATTCTTGAGCCGCTATTTAAGTCTTATGTATTTGTTAGAATGAATGAAGCAGAATCTGAAAAGGTAAAAAATACGGACGGTGTTTTACGCTTTGTGTATTATAATGGTCAACCAGCCATTATTAGAGATGAAGAAATTGAAATGATTAAAAATCTCCTCGCAACTAAAGACGTAGTTTTATCTTCTGTTTCTGCAGAAGGGTTTAGACCTAATGATGAAGTGGTCATAACATTTGGAATTTTCAATAAACAAAGGGGAGTAGTTGTGAAAGGGAATAAGCGTAAGGTAGTTGTTAAACTAGAGTCAATGGGTCAATATCTTAGAATTGAGTTCCCTACTCAGCATCTAGAGCCAGCCAGATAATATGTGGCATTTTTTTACTAGTAAAAAGCGTAATCCTGATCTCTCTTTTATAGGGGTTGAATTGCATAACCATATTTTACCGGGCATAGATGATGGAGTAGAAGAAGCAACTACCACCATTCGCTTTATAGAAAGGTTTCAGCAATTAGGCTTTAAAAAAATTATTGCAACCCCACACATATTTGCAGGAGTTTATCCTAACACTCCAGAAACAATTCATGCTGCATATCAATCTACATTTATTAATAGCACAATGGCGTCTTCAATAGAATTAGCCTATGCAGCAGAATACATGGTTGATATTGAGTTTGAAACTATGCTTCAACAAGATCACAGTTTGTTGACATTCGGGCAGAAGCAAATATTGATTGAAATGTCGTACGCAGCTCCTTCTCCTAATATTGAACAAGTTGTATTTGCATTGCAATTGGCAGGCTATCAGCCAGTGCTTGCACATCCAGAGCGATATAATTTTTATCATCAGCAACCTAAATCTTATCAACGCATGTTGGATATGGGCTGCCAATTTCAGTTGAATATACTTTCTCTTACTAACTATTATGGTCCTCAAGTAAAAAAGCAAGCCCATTGGCTTTTGAAGAACAAAATGTATCAATGGGTTGGAAGCGATTGTCACCACGAACGTCACCTCAAGTCTTTAGAGGATTTTGCATCTTCAAAAGAATGTTATGAGTTACTTGAAAGCTATCCGTTTTTTAACAGTTCGTTATTGCCGAATTCTCTTTAGAATTAGGCCAGAAATTGGTTCTAGTTTAATTGATTTGCCCTCATAAACCTGATTGTTCATAAGGTTGATCCATTTTGATTGTTTTGGCAAATCATAAGTTGCTACAATTTGGTTAGCATTGCACAATACCAGCACTTCTTCATCATCCAACTTTCTTGAATATGCAAATATTGATTCATGGTCTTTAAATTCTATTATTCCATGCTGTAATGCTTTTTCTGATTTTCTAATTTGAATGAGCTGTTGGTAATAAGTAAAGTGCGACTCATCAAACCCAACTGGGTCTTTAAAATTTGTTTTCCTAGTGTAATTATCCCTTGTTTCTGGCTCGAAATTCAAATCTTTCCACCAAAGTGGTTTTCTACCATGTGGATCATCGGCACCCCACATGCCCATTTCTTCTCCATTCCAAATATGCGGAGCACCCAAAGTTGTAAAATGATGTAGTAAATACAGCTTTACTCTTTGATAGGTGGCTGCATCTGGTTTACCTGTTTTGTAATTCGGATTGTCGTTGGGCGTAGCTTGGAATTTATATTTATTTGGGTTGTAAAAATCACTCAATAATCTTGGCGCATCATGGGAAGAAGAAACATTCATCATGTTTTTTCTGAACCTTTCAGGAATTCTACTCCATTCATAATTAAGTGCCTCTTGAAGTTGTTTGTGATTGATTGAAAAATCTGTCTTAGCAAAATAATAGCGTGCTGGTCTATATGTTTGATAAAACATAACAGCATCAAATATGTCGCCCTGCATGTATGGAGCTGGATCCATTAATGAGTCTGGCCATTCCGCCCACCAAATTTCTCCAATTAGGTAGGCTTGTGGATTAATGGATCGTACAAATTTTCTATAGTCTTTCCAGAATGTTGTACCAATATGATCTGCAACATCTAATCTAAATCCATCTACACCTTTTGATTGGTCTCCATTAGGTGCCAACCATCTTTGACTTGCAGCAAAAATGTGCTTTTTTACTTCTGGGTGAATGTCGCCAATATATGGATAACCAGTTTTGCGGGTGCCTTGAATATTTACCTTCTTGAGTTCTGGTAAACTTGGAATATTAAGCCATCCATGATACTTGAATTCATTTTCTGATGTTGATGGATTATCCCATGAAAGTATATCGTACCAATCTTTAAATTTTGATTGTTGCTGGTTTTTCACAACATCTTGCCATGCCCAAAATAGTGTGCCTGTATGATTCCAAGAAAAGTCTACAATCACTCTAATTCCCATTGCATGTGCTTTTTCAAGCAATGACAAGAAAAGTAAATCGGCCTTTGTCCATTTCCATGTAGAAGGATCACCGGGGTTTTCGCTTGCCATGATTTGCAGATCACCTTCTGGATCTGGACCGAAATGAACATCAATGTGATGATAACTACTAGCGTCGTACTTGTGAAGAGAAGGAGCGTGGTTGATGGGATTTAAATAGATAGCATTAATCCCTAAATTTTTTAGATAGGGTAATTGATCAATTACTCCTTGTAAATCGCCCCCGTATCTTCTAAAGGCGAGTGTTTCTTGAAATCCTTTTCCTAATTGCTCTTCCCAATTAGATCTTCCATGCCAATCAGATGTCCAATTGCTCAATTTCCAATTTTGCGGATACTGCATGAGCCCAGGAATGTTCATATTTTTTATAGTAGGATCATTATTGGGGTCACCGTTTCTAAACCTTTCTACAAATATTTGATACCAAATTGCAGTGTCTGCCCAAGCAGGTGGATTTTCAACTTTTTGCGCAAATGGCTCAATGCAACTTATTGTAATAGAGACTATGACTAAGATTTTCTTGAACATACTTTGGTTATTGTAGTAAAAATTGAATTGGGATATGAAGTCTTTTGTTCCATGCTTTTTCAGAGTGATCTTCCCCAGGAAAAGCTAAAGTCAACCATTGTTTTCCTGTATACCCTTTTCTAATCATTACTTGATCGACTTGCTTTTGGAGTGGTGGATACAACGCATCCAATGTGACGTTTCCGTAATAGAAATAGATTTTACGATTCGATGGTTTGGGTAGAAACTTTTCTAAATAGCTAATGAATGCATCAGGAATTGGGTTGTTCTCTAATTGGAAGATACCTGGCCAATGAGTGGATAAACAAGCTGCACCTCCAAATACATTTGGGTATTCACAGTATGCGTACATTGATATTAATCCACCCATACTAGCTCCAGCAATAAAAGTATTGGGCATATCAGATAAGGTTCTGTAAGCCGAATCTATAAATGGTTTCAACTCATTGACTAAAAACTTAAGATATTTATCGGATTGAACTGTACCATGAAAAACAGGATTGCCTTTGTTTCTTTCAGCTTTGTATAAACTATCTCTTGTTTTTTGAGGAAGTAGTTCAAAAGCTTTTTGTGGAAAGTAATCGATATGTCTGTTAGATCCACTGTTCCAAACACCAACCACAATCATTTCTTTGAAGCCTAACTGTGTTAATGCATGCATGGTTTCATCTACTCCCCATTCTTGTTTGTTCCAAGTAGTTGTTGAGTCGAATAACATTTGACCATCGTGCATATATAACACAGGATATTTTTTCTTGCCATCATAGCTAGAAGGTAGCCAAACGTCTATATTTCTTGCGTCTACTTTTGATGAAGGAAACATGGCGTGTCGCACAATGGCTCCATTAGATGCTTTTGGAATTGCTTGACCAAGTACTGTAAAAGTCATTATACAAGCAAGCGAAATAATTGAAAGTCTTATCACTAGCATTTATCTAAGTTAGAGATTCTAGCCAATAAAAAAAGCTCCAAAATGGAGCTTTTACAGGCTGATTGTAGGGTTTATTAATGAAATTGAGCCGTTTCAGTACTTTCTTTCATGGCAACTGTAGATGCGCCTTGCTGAATAGTTGTTTGCACATAGTCGAAGTATCCTGTACCAACAAAGGTTTGGTGTTTAATTGCTTTAAATCCTTTGTCTTGAAGTGCAAATTCTCTTTGTTGTAATTCTGAGAATCCAGCCATACCTCTTGCTTTGTAAGCAGATGATAATTCAAACATAGCAGTATTTAATGCATGGAATCCAGCGAGTGTTATGAATTGGAATTTATATCCTAAAGCAGCTAACTCTTCTCTAAATGTTTCCATTTTAGACTCTGACATAAACTTCGACCAGTTGAAAGATGGAGAACAGTTATATGCTAACATTTTTCCTGGAAACTTAGCGTGAATAGCTGCTGCAAATTCTTTTGCAACATCTAAATCGGGGTGAGATGTTTCCATCCAAATTAAGTCAGCAAATGGTGCATAGGAGAGACCTCTAGAAATACATTGCTCAACCCCATTTTTTACTGCGTAGAAACCTTCTGCGGTTCTTTCGCCAGCAATAAATGGGAGATCTCTTTCGTCTACATCGCTCGTGATCAGGTTAGCTGCTTCTGCATCGGTACGGGCAATTAAAACAGTTGGAACATTACAAACATCTGCTGCTAATCGAGCTGCAACTAATTTGTTGATTGCTTCTTGCGTTGGTACTAATACTTTACCGCCTAAATGGCCACATTTTTTTGCACTACTTAGTTGGTCTTCAAAATGTACCCCTGCTGCACCTGCTTCAATCATCATTTTCATTAATTCAAAAGCATTCAAATTACCTCCAAATCCAGCTTCTGCATCTGCTACAATAGGTTGCATCCAATCCTTTTGATTATTTCCTTGAACACTATCAATTTGTTCGCAACGCAACAAGGCATTGTTGATTTTTTTTACAACTTCTGGAACTGAGTTGGCAGGGTAGAGTGATTGATCGGGGTACATATGACCGGCAACATTTGCATCTGCAGCTACTTGCCATCCACTTAAGTAAATTGCTTCTAAGCCTGCCGCAACTTCTTGTACAGCCTGATTGCCTGTGAGGGCTCCCAATGCGCCAACAAAAGGTTGATTATTTAAACGAGTCCATAATTTTTCAGCACCCATTCTTGCAATAGAGTATTCAATTTCTACTTTGCTACGTAGCTTAAGTACATCTTCTGCTGAATAAGGTCTTTCAATGCCAGTCCAACGAGGGTGACTGTTCCAATAAGCTGTTAATTGTTCTGCTTTAGTAAGATTGTTCATGGTAGGTTGATTTGTATGATTAAGGAATTAGAGAATAGGCTGGTAGTGTTAAGAATTCAGTTAGTTCATCTTGTAATACAAGGTCATCAAAAATTTCAGCAGCTTTCCTAAAGGTTGGTGCATCAAATGCTGCTTCTCCAACATATGATTTAATTTTTTCAAGCTCTTCCGCTTTTAAAGCGAGGTACCATTCTGGAGTAATTTTTTTACCGTCAGTCGTAGTAGCATTTGCATGAATCCATTGCCACAATTGCGTGCGACTGATTTCGGCTGTTGCTGCATCTTCCATAAGATTATAGATAGCTGCTGCACCATTTCCTCTAAGCCAACTTTCTATATATAAGATGCCTACATTGATATTCGAACGGATACCTTCTTCGGTAATTTTTCCTTGAGGTAATGCTATTAATTCGTCTTTAGAAGTTTGAAATTCAGTTCTTGGCTTTGCTTCAATTTGATTGGCCAAGGGCATATGTTCATTGAATACATCTAATGCAACTGAAACCAGTCCCGGATGAGCCACCCAAGTGCCATCATGTCCATCAGTAACTTCTCTAAGTTTATCTGCTTTTACTTTCGCGATTGCGGCCTCATTAGCTACTGTATCATTTTTGATTGGAATTTGTGCTGCCATTCCACCCATTGCATGAACTCCTCTTTTGTGACAGGTTTGCACCACAAGTTGTGTATAAGCACGCATAAAAGGCGCTGTCATGGTTACATCACTTCTATCGGGGAATATATAGCCAGTTCTGTTTTTGAATTTCTTGATAAATGAGAATATATAGTCCCATCTTCCACAATTCAATCCTGCGGAGTGATCGCGCAGTTCCCATAAAATTTCATGAAGTTGAAAACTTGCAAGAATTGTTTCTACAAGTACAGTTGCTTTAATGGTGCCGTGCGGAATATGTAAATAGTTTTGAGCGAAAATGAATACATCGTCCCATAGCCTAGCCTCTCTGTAATTTTCAATTTTTGGTAAATAGAAATAGGGCCCACTGCCTTTATTTATTAAAGCCTTTGCGTTATGAAAGAAATACAATCCAAAATCAACCAAGCTACCACTCATGGTTTCGCCGTGTACTGTTATGTGTTTTTCTGGTAGGTGCCAACCGCGTGGACGAACCATGAGCGTTGCAGTGTTTTTATTCAGCTGGTACGTTTTACCATTTTCTCCGCTGAATTCAATAGTTCCTCTAATAGCATCTCTCAGGTTGATTTGTCCCTGAATGGTATTTGTCCAGTTGGGTGAGTTACTATCTTCAAAGTCGGCCATAAAAACCTTCGCACCAGAATTCAATGCGTTAATAACCATTTTTCGATCTACAGGACCCGTTATTTCTACTCTTCTGTCGAGAAGATCCTCTGGTAGTGGTGCCACCTTCCATTCACTATTGCGAATAATGGCTGTTTGCGGAAGAAAATCGGGCTGCTTGCCAGCGTCTATGTCAGCTTGTAATAATTCGCGGGCCGATAATAGGGCGAGTCTTCGAGCATTGAAGCGAATGTGTAATTCCTTCAAAAAGATCAGGGCGTCAAGGCTTAAGATTTGAGAGAATGCTGGGTTGAAGTTCCCAAGCACTTCCATACCCGAAGGGCAAGAGTAGCCAACACTAGTGACTGAAGTAGATGCGGCGGTTTTAGTGGTCATCTCTAAGAATTTTTACCAAATATAGAAAATTCTATTAAAAGCGAAAATTTCTCTAAAATATTTTTTTTCGAATTTTTGCATCTTTGGTTGTAGTTTGGCAGTATGGTTTCTGATCAAGAGAGCGTAAGGCTCATATTTGGACTGAAAGTCAAGTCGTTGCGTCAACAACTTGGATTAAACTACCAGCAATTGTCGGCAGCAACTGGCATGGCAGTTTCGTATTTGCACGATATTGAAAATGGCAAAAAGTACCCCAAAGCCGATAAAATCATCACTTTGGCCAAAGTGCTTAAGGTAGATTATGACTATTTGGTTTCTTTAACGGGGAACAAAAGACTACAACCCATTATTGATTTATTGAATTCTGATTTTATTCAGATGATGCCTTGGGAACATTTTGGATTGTCACCAGCATCTTTATTGGAACTATTTGCCAATACACCCGATAAAATCACCGCTTTTATTAGTACGTTGCTAAAGTTGAGTAGAAGCATTCAAATGAGTAAAGAGAATTTCTATACATCAGCATTACGATCTTATCAGGACTTACATGATAACTATTTCCCCGATATAGAAGAGGCTGTAAAACAAGCTAGATTGAATTGGAAAATAGATGAGGAGAATGTACCAAGTGTCTCCTCATTAGAAGAGCTTTTATTGCAGGAATACGGAGTTAAAATTGATAGGAAGCTATTGGGTGCAAAGGATGTTTTGAAGAAGGTTAGGTCGTATTATGCACCTCAGAAAAAGAAATTATATATCAATAAATCATTTGCATCCTCCCAAGAGAAGTTTTTAATTGCAAGAGAACTCGCTTTTCATTTTTTACAGCTTGAACCTCGTCCTCTTGAAACTATTTTATTACATCCTGCCTCATTTGAAGTACTTCTGAATAATTTTAAGGCTTCCTATTTTGCGAGTGCATTATTGATGCCAGAAGATCATTTGACTGAAGCTATTCAGCAAGTAACAAGAAACTTAAAATGGCACGAAAAGGAATGGGTGCAACTATTGCAGAAGTATGATGTTACCCCTGAAATGTTGATGCAGCGATTGACGAATTTATTACCTGCCCATTTTGGGATTGATCAATTGTTCTTTTTACGCATGAGTGGGAATATGGATAACATGCATTTTGAAATGACTAAAGAGTTGCATCTTTCTCAATTACATAGCCCTTATGCGAATGTCTTGCAAGAGCATTACTGCCGCAGATGGATTGCTATCCATGCAATGGAAGAGGTGCACAAAAAAGTTCAAACGAAGAAATACAAGCAGCCTATTGTGTTGGCTCAAATTTCACAATATTGGCAAACCCACAACCGATATTTCTGTATCACTTTCGCAAAGCCATCTGGCAAAAATCCAAGCCATTTTGTGAGTGTAACTTTAGGCATTTTAATTGATCCGCGTTTGGCCATTTCAATGCCTTTTGTTAACGATTCCTCTGTACCTGTTAGGACAGTCCACACTACTTGTGAGCGTTGTGGTATAACTGACTGTGCTGAAAGGGCGGCTCCACCTGTATTTATTGAATCTCAAAAGCAGGAGGAAATGATTGCTCAGGCCCTCGAACAGTTGAAATAGGCATGGGTTTATATATTTTCTCCCCATTTCTCTAACTAATATCTGCTTTCCGCTTACGGTACATTATTTTTGCGCAGAAATAACCAACCAATATGTCACAAGTTCCTGTTCCTGCTGTTCTTCTTTTGGCCGATGGAAATGTTTTTTATGGTACCTCTTTTGGAAAAATTGGTACTGCAACAGGGGAAATCTGCTTTAATACTGGCATGACAGGCTATCAGGAGGTATTCACTGACCCAAGTTATACTGGTCAAATCATTATCATGAATAATGTGCATGTAGGTAATTATGGGGTTAAAAAGACGGATGTTGAAAGTGAAACGGTTAAGATAGCTGGATTGATTGGCAGAAATTTAGAAGATCAATACAGCCGTATTCAAGCAGATAATTCATTAGAAGCTTATTTGAAGGAGCACCAAATTGTTTCTATAGAAGGAATTGATACTAGGGCGTTGGTTGCACATGTTAGGACAAAAGGTGCAATGAATGCAATTATCTCGTCAGAAACAACAGATATTGAATTGCTAAAACAACAATTAGCCGCAGTGCCTTCTATGGAGGGATTGGAATTAGCTAGTACTGTTAGTACGAAAGAGGTTTATGAAATGGGTGATCCTTCAAGCGATGTGAGAATTGCTGTATTGGATTTTGGTGTAAAGAAAAATATTCTTCAGTGTATGGTTGATAGGGGAGCATTTGTTAGAGTGTATCCTGCAAAAACACCTCTATCTCAATTGAAAGACTTTCAGCCCAATGGTTATTTCATTTCTAATGGACCAGGTGATCCGGCAACTATGGATTATGCTGTCAGTACCATCCAAGAAATTTTAGAGGAGAAAAAACCTCTATTTGGAATTTGTTTAGGTCATCAATTGCTGGCTCTGGCAAATGGGGTATCCACATTTAAAATGCACCATGGACATAGGGGATTGAACCATCCAGTTAAAAACTTAATAACAGGAAAAAGTGAAATAACTACTCAAAACCATGGTTTTGGTGTAGATCCTAAACAAGTTGCTGTCCATCCTAATTTGGAAGTAACTCATGTGAATCTGAATGATGAAAGCATTGAAGGGATTCGTTTAAAAGATCGACCTGCTTTTAGTGTTCAGTATCATCCTGAGGCCACTCCTGGTCCACACGATTCTCGCTACTTATTTGATGATTTTATTGCAATGATTCGTAAAGCTGGATAAATGAGCCAACCAACAATTTTGATTTTAAATGGACCTAATTTGAATCTCTTGGGAAAGCGAGAGCCAACAGTTTATGGTACATTAAGCTTTGAAGATTATTTTAAAGAACTTCAGAATAAATTTCCAACAGTCAATTTAATCTATCAACAAACAAATGTTGAAGGTGAACTCATTAATTTTATTCATCAGTATGGATTTGAAGTAAAAGGAATTGTTTTTAATCCTGGCGCTTATACACACACTTCTGTTGCTCTTAGAGATGCTATCCAAGCAATTCCATCACCTGTTGTAGAAGTTCACATTAGTCAAGTACATGCACGTGAAGAGTTTAGGCATGTATCACATATTGGCGCTGTGAGTAAAGGAACCATCACTGGTTTAGGTCTGCATGGTTATGCCTATGCAATAGATTATTTACTCAATCTCGGGAGCTAATTCAATTTCAGGTTCTGTTTTAGCTGGTTCATTTTCAGCTTTTTGTTTTGGTTTAAAGTCAATTTCATCTTCTTTTTTACCAAAAAAGCGATTAAAATCTTGTTTGTAAGATATACTTACACCTTGTCTGTTTCTTCTTCCAATACTTGTACCAGAAATATCTAAATTGTTTTTCACAAAAATGATAGCTCTAAGTTTTCTATCTCTCGACAAAATAAGTTCTAAATTGAAATCAGGTAGCCATTGAAATTGTCCTGTTTGAGCTACGCCCGGTGTATTAAAGTCTAAATCACTTCCAAAAGTGAAAATAATTTGGTCATTCAAAAAGCTTTTTCCAAGCTTTAGGTTAACTCTTGATCGATCGAGTTGATTATTATTCCCTGCGGCGCCAGCAAAAATGTTTGAGCTACTATATACAGATGTTGCTAAATCGAATCGCCAACTTTTATCGCCTGTTATTTTATACAATACATTCGACAAAACTTTATTGACTTCATTGGTTATGAGTGAAGAAATTGTGTTAATGCTAATGGATGCTAAAGAAGTACTGCCTAAAGCGGTAGATTGGTTTTGAGTGCCATAAGGTGCAAAAGAATTAAATACAATTAAATAAGCTACCTGTGTAAGAATCGCATTTTCTTCACTTTCAATTCTTCTGATAAGAGCTTCGAATTCAGGTTCAGATTTAATTGGAGCCCCTTGTTCAAAATCTAATTTAAAACGTATTGCTGGTTTTGTTAAAAATTCACGCAATTCAGCTATCACATATACATCTCCTCTATACGCTTTCACTGCGCCTGAAAAACTTTGGTTACCTACTAAATCTGCAAAACTAATTCGTTCTGCTGTGTATACTGCGTCAATTTTAAGTTGTGCTCGATAAGGATCACCAGACCATTCTATATAGTTTCCCGATTCTGGTCTTAAAATAAAAGGCTTTCTAATAATAGACTGAAAATTGAAATCATAGCTTCCTTTTTCAATATTGTACCTCCCACTCATAGTTAAATCCTCGGAAGTACCAGCTCTTATTCTTAATCGGCCATTACCTGTGGCTTTAATTATATCACCCGTTAACTCATCTAAAATAACATCAATTTTTACAAGATTATTTGCGGTAACATCCAAATCCACTGTTAAATTGAAATTCGATTTTGTTTCTTCTTTTTTAATTTCTGAGCCGTATTCTTTAAAAACAATAAAGTTAACATCACCACTTGCTTTACTGCTACTATTTGGAATAACAATAGAGGAACTATCATTTGCTTTAGCAACTATACTCATAAGTGCATTGCTTTCTGGACCTTTTAAGCTTAATGTGGCTTCACCTATAGCTTTGCCATAAAACTGACTATTATCTTGAGCAGTAGTGTTAATTAGAAGTAACTTTTTGGTAGCTAACTCAAAATCGAAAATCATATTAGCAAAACCTTTTTCTAAAAGTTTTCCTTTTACTGTACCTGTATTATTATAGGGGTCTTTAATTGTAAACTCACCAAAATATAAACCATCTTCTTTGAACTGAACAGCAAGTGAATCTATTTCGTAGTACACTTTAGTATAATCAACCAATAATCCAGCCTTTTTTACTACAGCAGTTCCTAAAATTTCAGGCGAATTTGGATTTCCAAAGACCATAATCTCACCTTTTGCACGTCCTTTTATATTGCTAAACAAGCCTTCTAAGTATGGTTCTAATAAATCAATTTTTGCATCCCTTAATACGACCCTGGTAGAAAGAGGGCTTATTGAGTCATTTAATTGGTAAGAACCATCACCCTCAAAATCATAGCCAGGATTAGAAGAAGCAATAGAATAGCTTAATTTTTCATTGGCACTTTCATAAAATGCCGACAGTTTTACCAATCCTATAGAATCTTCATTGAAATTAAATTGATCTATAGAAAAGTTGGCTTTAGCAGTCATCTTTCCAAAAAAATCATCAATTCTAATATTGCCTGTTGTTGCACCTTCAAGCCTTGGCTCTGTTAAGAACATAGATACCAAATCACCTAGAACTACATCTTTAACATCAATCATCAAGTATTGTGTATTACCGCCATCTTCCTCCTTTGTATATAAGTTTATTTCTTGAAATCCTTGGCTAAGTCTTAAATCCTTTGCAAAGAGGAAATTTTTTCTAATTACGAGTTCTCCTTTTTTGTCGATCGTCCAGTTTTTCTGATTGAGCACAAAATTGGATGGTCTAAACTGAATTCTTACGCCATCTGGTAAAGTAAAAACATCGGCAAGAAGTTCTGCATTTTCAAAACTATTATTGCTTGAAGTAAGAATCCCAACAACTGCATGGTCTTGTGCTGCTCGAATTGAAAAGCTTGTATTTGGGAAATCGAGACTATCTCCAATAACTAGTCCATTAGTGTTGCCCAATAAAACCAAACTATCTTGAAGTCCTTTTGCGTTTATTTCAGCTTGTAAAATTGTTATGTCATTGAATTTGAGATATGGCACAAATAACTCAAAGTCCATTTCACTTTTTTGTGTGTTGATCGTACCTGTTAGATTTATATCGTTTAGGCCAAATAGATTCTTATTAAAAAAATGAGCATAAGGCTCTATGTAATTAGTTTGAATTGAAAAGTTGAAGTTTTGATTTTTAGGGTTTGTTTTTGGGGCAGATATATATGCCGGGAAATATCTGGATAACAAAGATTGAAAACTGCCCTGCAAATCCATAATATTATATTCCCCATTGATTGCAGCGGAAATATTATTTCCTTTTAACTCAAGATGTTTGTTTTGATCGAAGTAAGAAGTTAAAACCAACGAATCGAACGATTGATTCTCTGAATTGGTAGTAAGTTTTGTGTTAACAAGTTTGGCTGTACCCAAAAAGTCGTCAATAGTATTGCCTTTAAAATTCAAATCCACAAAACTCTCAATATCCAAACGCTCTTTTAAAAAGCCTAATTCTTGCAGGTGCAGTTTAGATATATCACTTAGGATGTTGAAGTTGGGCTTTTCACCCGTTAAGTCAATTTCAACATTTGAGATAATATTTAAATTGGGATCATCAACATTTATTTCACCAATGAATTGTTGCTTTTGAAAATTCCCCTTTGCTGTAATGTTACTGTAAGTGTAATTGCTATATTGAATAGAATCAATTTTTCCTTCAAATTTACTTTTCATAGAAGCAATGGAGAAACTACTTCCTTCAATTTTTCCAGAAAAGCTTAATCTTCCAAAGCTGCTATCTTTCATAAGTTTGCCAACATTAAAACTATTGGTTTGAATAGAGCCTTTGTAAGCAGGTTCGCCTTTTAATGGAAGTGAAAGTAAAATGTTCGATTGAATACTGCCTAGCGCGGTAGTAACCATACCCTGTGTTGCAAATTGATGAATGGTTCCATTGAATCCGCCTCTAAACCAAACTTTACCCATAGCAGGTAAGTCGGGTGTATTCAATTTCTTTAGGTTCGGTAAAATTTGATAAAAATCAAATGCGTTTGTTTGCAAATTAGCATCCTGCATTTGGAAAAAAGTATTATCAATATCTGGTAAACCAGTAATATTTACGTTGCCTGTTAAATAGGTGTTCTCACCATATTTTACATTTAATGATTGAACGTCTAGTTTGGAAAGTGTTCCTTTCGCTGTACCATTGATCCAAAATTTATGAGCAACATTTTTTAATTCTGGAGCGAAGTAGGATAGATCTTGTAAATGAAGTTGGCTATTCACCAATCTTGCCTGTAAGACTACATTATTATTGAAGTCGTTCATTGACTTGAAGTCTTTGAACTTCATAGAATAAAAATTTGTAAGTCGGCTTCTTGGTGTTTCTAGTGTAAGTTTAGCTAATTCAATAAGTTGTGGTGTTAATGTGAAATTTGTCTTCAATTTTCGTAGTTCTAAACCACATCTTTCTTTCGCAGATAATTGAATATCTGCACTAATGGTATCTTCTCTAAAAGAGAAGTTTTTAACCCTTCCATTCAAATGAGTGACGCGTATATGTTCACCGTCGAATAATGGACTGTCATTGTTTTCGGCATCAATGTGGTTATAAAAAGTCCCATTTTTTAATTGTATATCTGCTATCTGAAGATAAAGATGTCCTGGATTAAGAGATAGGCCAGTATCAACTTTGTTTTTAGGTTTTGGAGGCCTTAGCCCATCAAGTTGTAAAAGTGAAAAATAAGGATTGTCAATGGTAACTTCTTTTATTAGAAAGCTAGTTTTATTAAAATCTACTTGATCTGTTTCTGCAAATAGGCTTCCAACCTTTATGAACATTCTTTCGCCAACCCATAAGTCATTTTGAAGGAAGCTTACTTTTTTTAAATCAATCTTTTTAAGTCCAAGCTGAAATGGTTTCTTATTACTTTTTGACGGGGTTGATGCTAATTGCACCGTATCAAGAACTTTTATAGAATCTGTCCCTGCAAAGTAATCAACAATAAACTGGTAGTTCCAGGTACTGTCTTTGAGTCGTTGCAGTTTTACAACAGCATCTTCCAAACCAATGTAGGTAATGTCGGCTTTATTCTTTAAGAAAAAGTAATCAGTGATTCTAACTTTTAATGCACCAGCATGAAGGAGTGTATCTTTGTTTTGGTCTCTAACTAATACCCCTTTCATATTCAACTTATCAAAAAAGCTGATACCCACTTCTTGAACTCTGACTTCAGTACCAATTGCCTTACTCAGTTTTGAAGTAGCAATACCTACTAACCAGTTTTGTACTGGACTAGTTTGAATAGCTAGCCAAATGAGAATTATGAGCAATAAAAGCCCAAGTAAAATACGAACTGTTATATGAAGGAATCTTTGCAGCACTGGTTATTTGGTAAAAATAATCATTCCAAGTATCAAGGCAAATACAATACCATTTTTTACTTATCCAGTTTTCAAGCTTAAAATTCCCCTTATTTCATAATTTCCCACTTCAATTTGATTTATGAGAAAGATTCAAATGCTTGCTTTGGTATGTATACTCGCTATTTCTGCATTTTCACAACACAATCAAAAAGGATTTACCCTGGTTATTCATGGTGGTGCAGGCACTATTTTGAAGAAAAATATGACTCCTGAGCGCGAGAAAGCTTATTTAGCAGCTTTGGATAGTGCTTTACAAACCGGGTATAAGATTCTTGAGGCAGGAGGGTCTGCTTTGGAAGCTGTTCAAGCTACAGTTGTGGTCATGGAAAATAGTCCTCTTTTTAATGCAGGAAAGGGGGCGGTGTTTACAAATGAGGGTAAAAATGAATTGGATGCTGCTATAATGGACGGTTTTACATTAAAGGCGGGATCTGTTGCAGGTATTACAACAATAAAAAATCCAATTACGGCGGCAAGAGCGGTCATGGATAAAAGTGAGCATGTTATGATGTCTGGAAAGGGCGCAGATCAATTTGCTGCTCAACAAGGATGTGAGGTGGTTGACCCTAGTTATTTTTATACGGAAGATAGATTCAGGGGACTGCAAAGGGCGAAGGAACGAGATGCGAATAAAGTTGACTCTAGCAATGCTGGATTAAGAAACCCTATGCATAGAGACGAGAAGTATGGTACTGTTGGTGCAGTTGCAGTTGATAAACAGGGTAGGTTAGCCGCTGCCACAAGCACAGGAGGAATGACAAATAAAAAGTGGGGAAGGATAGGTGATGCACCCATTATAGGAAGCGGAACTTATGCCAATCAGCAAGTAGCTATAAGTTGTACAGGTTGGGGTGAATATTTCATTAGATTGGTGATGGCCAAGTCAATAGCTGATCGGATGGAATTTGGTAAGCAATCTTTGAAAGATGCAGCAAATCAACTGATAATGGTTGATTTGCCTAGGCTTGGAGGCGATGGTGGTTTGGTTGCTGTAGATAAAAACGGAAATGTGGCTATGCCTTTTTGTACAGAAGGTATGTACCGCGGTTACATACGATCAAATGGTCAAAAGGAAATTTTGATTTATAAATAAGGTTTATTCCTTTTTGTGGAGTTCTTTCATAGATTCATGGAAAGCTTGGCTTTGGCCTTTTGCTATGCTGAGTGTTTTCCATTCTTTATCTAAAATAATTTTGGCTAACATCACCATTTGACCAACATGATATGCATAATGACTTAAATGTCTGAGTATACCTTCCATAGCAGTCATGGACTCGGCTCTTATAGTAATTGTTTTTATTAAGTCTTCTTCTCTTAACTCTTGTAAACTAGTCAAGACTTGGTGCCAACCCATGGTCCAAAAAGATAGCAAATCGGCTTTAGATACATCCATGGTTTCAAATTCTGCATCTCTTTTTCGCCATTCTTTTTCCCCGTCTTGATCTAAAAAGCCAGTCCACCGGCTCATCATATTACCATAAACATGCTGTACTAAAATGGCTATTGAGTTAGATTCTGGGCTTGGCTTAAAATGAATTTGCTCTTCATTGAGTTGCTCAATAGTAGCAGTTCCCATTTCTTGGTACTGCTTCATTCTTTGAGTTACATGCTTTAAAAAATCTGCTTTCATCAGTTTTCTATTCTAGTATCCAGCTACACTATCATCGCCTCTTTTATCGGCAACAGTTTCTAGTTTTTTCTTACCAATTATCCTTATACCCTCCGTTCTACCAATAGGCGATCTTGGTGTGATAGTGTATCCCATTTTTTTCAGTTCTTCAATAGTATTTGAAGGAAAATCTCTTTCAACCATCACTTAGTCTGGCAACCATTGATGATGGAATTTTGATTGGTTTATTGCATCAAATAGACTCATGTTGAAATCAACCAGGTTCACAACTGCTTGGAAAATGGAAGTAGGAATGGTTGTTCCTCCCGGAGTGCCAATAGTAACCCAAGGTTGTTTTTTATAGACCATTAATGTGGGAGTCATTGAACTGAGCATTCTTTTTCTCGGAACAATAGCATTGGCTTCACCACCCACTGCGCCATACATATTAGGTACTCCAGGCTTTATGCTAAAATCGTCCATTTCATTATTCATCAAAAAGCCAGCACCGCCTACCACTGTTTTACTGCCATAGCTTCCATTGAGTGTTGTTGTAACAGCAACTAAATTTCCATCAGCATCTACAACACTCAAATGAGTTGTTTCTTCACCTGGAGCAATCCAGCCTGCTTTAATTTGTTTACTTACGGAGGCTTTTCCTGCTTCAAAATCTTGCATGCGCATTTGCAAATAACTATCGCTCAACAAAGTTTTAGTGGGTACTTTCCAAAAATCAGGATCGCCCATATGTTCTGCTCTGTCAGCATAAGCACGTCTTTCTGCTTCAATCATAACTTGAACAGCTGCGGAGGAATGAAATCCAAACTTGTTTAAATCAAACGGCTCTACCATCTTGAGCATTTGACCTAGTAGGAGACCACCACTACTTGGAGGAGCAAAACTGATAATGTCATACCCCCTGTATTTGAATTGTAGAGGTGCTCTTTCTCGTACGATATACTTTTTTAAATCTTCAAGGCTAATGATTCCATTGCCTCTTTTCATTTCTTCCACAATCAATTGAGCTGTTTCTCCTTCATAAAAACCAGCTTGTCCTTTTTGCTGAATTCGCTTTAATGTAGCAGCTAATTCTGGTTGAAAAAGCGTATCACCCGCTTTCCATGGCTTGTCTTTTATAAATGCGGTTGGCCGAGTATTGTATTTGTTGAAGTCGTTTTTCTGACCATTCAATCCATTTGCTTCTCTTTCAGTAATTACAAATCCTTTTTCCGCAATATCAATCGCTGGCTGAATAAGTTGCTCCATTTTGAGTTTGGCGTAGGGAAGGGTAGCAAATAGTCCTGCCACGGTTCCTGGAACTCCAGAAGCTAAATGTCCCAATTGTGACTTTTGTGTTTGAGGTTGACCCTTTTCATCGAGATACATGTCTCTGGTTGCAGCGCCTGGAGCCATTTCACGATAGTCTAGTCCAACCAATTTCCCCTTTTTAGTTCTTCCAAGTAAAAAGCCGCCACCGCCTAGGTTTCCAGCATTGGGGTATACCACAGCAAGTACTAACTGAGTTGTAATTGCAGCATCAAAGGCATTTCCACCCAAACGCATCACCTCAGCGCCAGCCATACTAGCTAAAGGATGTGCACTGCTCACTGCGGCATTTGAAAAGGTATCTGACTTTACAATTTTGTATGCATACGGATCTACTTTGAGTCCAGGCCCAACAAATGAAAAATTTTGACCTAGGGAAACAAATGACGAGGCAATGAATAAGGCTATAATCGAAAAGCGAAGCATGCAGCGAATTTTTTATAAATATAATATGAACTTGCTTGTTACAAGTTAAGTTTTACAGCCTTGTTAAAAAAAACAAGCATTTTGGTTTTGATAGCTGCGCACTCTTATAAAAGCTTTGGGGTATCCCATGAACTTTGCTTACTTTGGTGCAATTTTTAAAGAATTATGAAAAAGCTTTTATTCCTTTCGGTTCTATTTCTTACCCTCACTTCTATGGCACAAACGCTTCAGTCGCCAGCCGATTTTTTAGGGTATGAAGTGGGCAAACAATTCACAAGACACCATCGCGTGGTTGAATATTTTCAACAAGCTGCCGCTGCTCGTCCAGATATGATGAAATTGGAGCAGTACGGAAAAACCTATGAGGGCAGACCTTTATATGTAGCATATATTTCAGCGCCAGAGAATATACAGCAATTAGAATCTATTCGTGAGGCTAATTTAGCTGCAACTGGATTGACGAAAGGTGCAAAAGATGCTGCTAAAACCGCCATTGTTTGGTTGAGTTATAATGTGCATGGAAACGAAGCTTCTTCAAGCGAAGCAGCTATGCTTACCTTATTTGAATTATTGCAACCTGGCAATACAACAACTAAAGCTTGGTTGAAAAATACAGTTGTTATTATTGACCCTTGTTTAAATCCTGATGGTCGAGATAGATATGTGAATTGGTATAATTCTGTTGTTGGTAAAAAAATGAATGTTGATCCGCAGAGTCGTGAGCATATTGAGCCTTGGCCTGGTGGAAGAAGCAATCATTATAATTTTGATTTGAACCGCGACTGGGCTTGGCAATCGCAGGTAGAAACGCAACAAAGAATTAAGAAATATCAACAATGGATGCCGCATGTGCATGTTGATTTTCATGAGCAAGGTTATAACGAACCTTATTATTTTGCTCCTGCTGCTAATCCTTTGCATGATGTAATTACTCCATGGCAACGAGATTTCCAAACCATGATTGGAAGAAACAATGCGCGCTATTTTGATGCGAATGGTTGGTTATACTTTACTCGGGAACGATTTGACTTGTTTTATCCATCATACGGTGATACCTGGCCAACTTATAATGGTGCTATTGGTATGACCTATGAGCAGGGCGGCCATAGCAGAGGGGGCTTAGGCGTTATTACTGAGGATAGAGATACGCTCACTTTAGTAGATAGAGCTACCCATCATCATACTACTGGATTATCAACTATTGAAATTACTTCACAACAAGTCGCAAGAGTTGTACAGGAGTTTAAGAAGTATTTTGATGCAAGTAATGAAGCAAGAGGGTTGGCTTATAAAACTTATGTTATTACTACAGATCAGGCAGATAAAATGGCTGCTATTCAAAAAGTGCTAACAGATAACCAAATTCGATTTGGAGTTTTAAATAGTACCACTTTCAGAGGGCTGAATTATGCAACATTAAAAGAAGAAGCAGGTGCATTAAAAAAACACCATATTGCTGTTAGTATGTTGCAACCAAGAAGTATGCTTGCCAGTGTTTTGTTGGAGCCTAAAAGTAATTTGACTGACTCTAACACATACGATATCACTGCATGGTCTTTACCTTATGCGCATGGCGTAGATGCTTATGCAGTAAAAGAAGCGCTCAATCTTGGACCAATTCCAGGTGGTGCAGTAGTAAATGCAGTTCCTGAAACCTCTTATGGTTATTTAATTCAATACCAAAGTATAGCTTCTGCAAAACTTTTGAGTAAACTTTTACAACAGAATATTAAAGTTCGTGTACAAGAAAAATCATTTGTTTATAATGGAAAAACTTATCCGGCAGGAACCCTTGTTGTACTTAAACAAGGTAATCCAAATAATCTTCGTGAAACACTGTTTGATTTAGTTAAAGGAACAAACATTCAAGTTACACCTGTTGCTACAGGTTTTATGGATAAGGGTGCCGATTTTGGAAGTCCAGATGTGAAAATGGTGTTGCCTGTTAGGGTTGCTATGTTAACTGGAGAAGGGGCTTCAAGCTTAGGGGCAGGAGAAATTTGGCATTATTTTGATCAAACTTTAGATTATCCAATAACCTTAATTCAAGCGCAAGATCTTGCAAGAACCAGTTTGAGATTTTACGATGTGTTAATTGTTCCAGATGGTTATTATAGGGCTTTAAATGACAAAGCTAATCAGGATAAACTGAAAGCTTTCGTTCGTGAAGGTGGTAAGCTCATTGCAATTGAAAATGCAGTTGCACAACTTGCAGCTGAATGGGGATTGAAATTTAAAGAAGATAAAGCCTCTGAAAAAACCGATGAATACGCTGCGCTTAAGAAATACGAAAACAGCGACCGTGAATACTTGAGTTCCTCAACTCCAGGTGCTATTTATAAAGTACAGTTCGATAATTCTCATCCTCTAGCATTTGGGTATGACAGTGTTTATTATACACTTAAACAGAGCTCAAGCTTGTATGAGTTTATGAAGGATGGATGGAATGTAGGTGTAATTAAGAAAGACGCCCATATGGCTGGATATGTTGGTTCAAAAGTTAAACCCCGCATTAAAGATGGAATGGTATTTGGAGTTCAATCTGTGGGACGTGGTTCGGTTGTGTTTTTAGCTGATAATCCAATTTTTAGGATGTTTTGGGAAAATGGTAAGCTCATGATTGCCAATGCTGTATTCCTGGTAGGATACCCGGGAGCGAGCCTCTAAATAATTAAAAGCCTGTGAAAATCATCACAGGCTTTTTTATGGATAAATGGTTGCAATTCCATTTGTGATTGGTCTTACTTTTACGCACTTCAATGCTTTTCAAAATGAAATGTTTAAAATACTGTTTTCTTTTTTTTACTGTAATAACTATTTACTTCTCTGTAAGCGCTCAATATCAGCCTCCGCAGAGTAGTGCAGTCATTTATAGAAACCTCCAAAAATTAAATCAACTTGGAACAGTATTATACGTCGCAGCCCATCCAGATGATGAGAATACCCGACTTCTTGCATTTCTAGCTAAAGAGAAACAAGTAAGAACAGCTTATCTAAGTTTAACAAGGGGAGACGGAGGCCAGAACCTTATTGGAGAAGAGCAAGGCGTGGAACTTGGCCTAATAAGAACGCAAGAATTACTTGCCGCCCGAAGAATTGATGGCGCAGAACAATTCTTTACCAGAGCGTATGATTTTGGATTTTCTAAAACTGCAGATGAGACTTTAAAAAAATGGGATAAGCAAAAGGTACTTGCAGATGTGGTTTGGGTGATTCGTCAAATTCAACCAGATGTAATCATAACTCGTTTTCCTGAAGATGCAAGGGCTGGTCATGGACACCATAGCGCATCAGCCATTCTTGCTAGAGAAGCGTTTTTTGCTGCAGCTGATCCAAAAGCTTTTCCAGAACAATTATCCCGAGGTGTGCTGCCCTGGCAAGCAAAGAGAATTTTATGGAATACATTTAGTTTCTCTGGAAATAATAATACTACTGCACCAGATCAATTTAAGGTTGAAGTAGGAACTTTTAATCCCCTTTTAGGAATGGGTTATGGCGAAATTGCAAGCGAAAGTAGAAGCCAACATAAAAGTCAAGGATTTGGTGTTGCTCGTCAAAGGGGACAAACTTTAGAATATTTTGTTCCTATTGCTGGTGAAGCTCCAACTGTTGATTTATTTGATGGTGTAAATACAACTTGGAATCAACTTGAGGGAGGTGCACTTATTCAAAAATCAATTGATCAAATAATTAGTAAATATCAATTTCAACAACCATCGTCTTCAATTCAAGAATTGGTTGAGTTGTATAAAAAAATCGTTTCTCTTCCTGCTGCAAAAGCAGGTAACAAACATGTGCTTCGTAAAATAGATGAGTTGCAGTCTATAATAGAACAAGCGGCTGGTCTTTTTACTGAAGTAACCACTAATGTGCAAGAAGTAACCCAGTTAGATTCTTTACAAATGCAAGTATATCTGAATGCAAGAAATGCTGATGTAGTTGTTTGGAGGAAATTCAGATATTACGGAAAGGATAGTGTGCTGAACAAAACAGTCACTAAAAACGAAAGCAATCAACTGCGTTTGAAAATTCCAGTCCAGTTGAGTTATGAAAGTTCTCAGCCTTATTGGTTAATTGAACAAAAGGAAGAAGGACAGTTTGTTGTAAACAACCCATATTTGATTGGTCAGCCTGAAAATGCTTCTATTTATAATGTTTATTTTGATGTTGAAATAGGAGGCCAGTTATTTCAAATTAAGCGTTCTGTTTTTTACAAGTATACAGATCCAGTAAAAGGAGAAGTATATCAGCCACTTATTATCAAGCCACTTTTGCAAGTTGCATTAGCGCCAAATGTGGCATTACTAAACGTGCAACGAAATGGTCAGCCAATAGCTCCTCCCAAACTAAAAATTCTATTAGAACCTTCAATAAGCATGAAAGATGCGGAGGTATCCATTGTGTTAAGAAATAAAGAGCTGATTCCAATTGCAGAAAACAAAATTGTACAATTTGAAGCGGGAAAGCCTTATTATTATGAAGTACCACTTGAGAGAATCTTTAATGATAAGAGTTTACCTTATGGAAAAGTAGCTGTGCAACTTAAATGGGGTGGAAAGACTTATGTATTTGATTCTTATATGCGCTCTATAAACTATGATCATATTCCTGCAATTCGATATTTTGTTGAAGACCAAGTGAAAGTGATTAAAGAACCAATTTTGGTTGCAGGAAAAAAAGTTGGATACATAGTAGGTGCTGGGGATAAAGTTCCACAGGCCCTTGAATCTATGGGCTATGAAGTAAGAAAACTTGTTGAGTCTGATATTACTGATGAACAGTTAAAAGATTTGGATGCAATTGTTACTGGAGTTCGAGCTTATAATGTGCATGAGTTTCTTAATCGGAAGTACGATGTATTAATGAGATTTGTAGAAAATGGTGGAAACTTAATTATTCAATACAATACAAGTAATCAAATTGGGCCGGTTCGTGCAAAGATGGCTCCTTATGATTTTTTTATTAGTAGAACGCGTGTTACAGAAGAAGATGCACCAGTCAAAATTTTAAATCCCTCTCATCCAGCATTCAATTACCCGAATAAAATAAGTTCTAAAGATTTTGAAGATTGGATACAAGAAAGAAGTATCTATCAAGCTGAACGATTTGCAACTCCATTTGAAGCACTCATTGAAATGAGCGATAAAGGAGAAGCACCAAGTAGAGGAAGTTTAATTGTTGGACCATATGGAAAAGGAAATGTAGTGTACTCAGGATTGGTCTTTTTCCGACAATTGCCAGCTGGCGTATCAGGTGCTTATCGTTTATTTGCTAACTTGTTAGCTTTACCTAAAAATGAAAAGTAAGTAGAAGTGGATCGTAGAAAAATTACATTTATACTCATTGTCTTATTGGGTCTCTTATTAGGTTTTTTGATTAAGAGGGTAACAATTGGATTATTAATAGGATTAGCATTAGGCTATTTTGCTGGTGGATTGATTAATACAAGAGATGGAAAATAAAAAAAACAGCAACGGAAAAAAAGTACCCTTGTTTCCAACCTGGACACATTGGTATGTGTTTGTAATTGTTTTTTTGCTTGTTCAAATTCTTTTCTACTTCATACTAACTAAATCCTTTGAATGAGTTGGATTGATTGGATTATATTAGTATGTACCCTCTCTTGCATCATTGGATATGGTGTTTATAAGAGTAGTGCAACAAAAAACCTAGAGGGCTATTTTTTAAGCAATCGAAACATGCCTTGGTACTTAGTACTCCTAGGAATTATGGGTACACAAGCAAGTGCTATTACTTTTTTATCTGCTCCAGGACAAGCTTATACCGATGGAATGCGCTTTGTTCAGTACTATTTTGGCTTGCCTATTGCTATGGTTATTTTAAGCATCACTTTTGTTCCATTATTTCATAAGCTAAAAGTTTATACAGCTTATGAATTTCTCGAACAAAGGTTTGATGTTAAAACGCGCACTTTTACTTCATTTCTTTTTTTACTTTCTAGAGGATTGTCAACCGGTATTAGTATTTATGCTCCTTCCATCATCCTCTCTTCAATCTTAGGATGGGATATATTTTGGACGAATATTTTCATGGGAGGGTTACTCATAATTTATACGGTTACTGGTGGTGCTAAAGCCGTTGCATATACACAACAACTTCAACTGGCCATCATTTTTTTTGGAATGGGTTTAGCAGCTTATTATATGATACAAGGAATGCCAGTAGGATTTGGTGTTAAAGAAGCTTTAGAAGTAGGGGGCGCTGCTGGAAAAATGAACATAATAACAACTGGATTTACTGAAGATGGGTTTAATTGGAAGGATAAATACAATATTATTAGTGGCATATTAGGCGGGTTATTTCTAGCTCTTTCTTATTTTGGTACTGATCAGAGTCAGGTTGGTAGGTACATTACAGCTAAGGATACACAAGAAAGCAAGTTGGGGTTGTTAATGAATGGTATGGTGAAAATTCCTATGCAGTTCTTGATATTAATGATTGGAATTTTCATGTTTACTTTTTATCAATTTGTAGCTACTCCAATTTTCTTTAATCAAGTTGAAGAGAAAAAACTTTTATCAAGTCCAAGGCAATTTGAAGCTATTCAAATTCAAAAACAATTTGATGCCACACAAACTGCTAAACAACAGGCTTTACTTAATTGGAAACAAGAGCCAGAAAAGGCTAAGTCAGATTGGTTACAATTGAATGCTACATCAGATAGTTTGCGAAAATCATATCAGGCTTTGATGAAGTTGCCTGAGGTGCAAGCCGACTCTAATGACACTAATTATATTTTCATTCGTTTTGTGATTGATTATTTACCCAGAGGATGGGTAGGGCTTTTAATAGCAATTATTTTCTTAGCAGCTTGGGGATCTATTGCAGCTGCTTTGAACTCTCTAGCTAGTTCTACCATGGTAGACTTTTATCAACGATTTAGAAAACCAAATAACCATAATGATTCTACAAATCAAGATTATAGGTTATCAAAATGGATCACTTTTGGATGGGGTATTTTTTGTATTGCTGTTGCTCAGTTTGCATCAGGTATGGGTAGTTTAATTGAAGCTGTGAATGTTCTCGGATCTTTGTTTTATGGTGTTATGCTTGGAATTTTTCTTGTTGCTTTCTATATAAAATCAATTCAAGGAACTGCTGTTTTTTATGCTGCAATTATTGGCGAACTCATAGTGGTTGCGCTTTATTTGTTGGATGATTACAATATAATTGGTCTGGGTTTTTTATGGCTAAATGTAGCTGGAGCACTTGTTGTTATTCTTCTTGGCTGGCTTTTCCAATCATTTTTTGTAAATAGGTCAAAAGCTTAATACCAAGTTCTTACTTGCTTTCATGATTATTCATTAATTTACTGTCATCAAGTTTTACAATTCCACTGTTATGAATAAACATTTCAAATCAGCCTCTTGGTCAAAAGGGCTCAATATATATGAAGTAAATATTCGTCAGTATACTCCTGAAGGAAACTTTAACTCCTTTACAATGCACTTGGATCGTTTGGCTGATATGGGTGTTAAAGTTCTTTGGATGATGCCTATTACTCCTATAAGTCGTAAAGTTCGTCAGGGTAGTTTGGGAAGTTATTATGCATGCAGCAGCTACACAAAAATAAATCCAGAGTACGGCAATCTAGAAGATTTTAAAACACTTGTCAAATCTGCTCACGAGAAAGGCATGAAAGTTATTATTGATTGGGTTGCCAATCATACTGGATGGGATCATGAGTGGACCGTTACTCATCCTGAATGGTATATTCGTGATGAACAAGGGAATTTTACAGAAAGGAATGGATGGCACGATGTGATAGATTTAAACTACCAAGATGAAAATATGCAATCAGAAATGATTCGCAGTATGCAGTTTTGGATTCGAGAGTGCAATATTGATGGTTTTAGGTGCGATATGGCTCACTTAGTACCTGTAAATTTTTGGCAAGCGGCTCGCTCGGCCTGCGATGCAATTAAAGAGTTATTTTGGTTAGGTGAAACCGAAGATATGCAGCACGTGCCTGTTTTTGATGCTACTTATGCGTGGGAGTGGATGCACATTTCTGAATTAATGATTAAAGGAAAGAAATCGGTACAAGATTTTTATCAGGTATTGCACCATTATAGTCAATATCCATCTGGGTGCAGTAAGTTGTATTTTACTTCTAACCATGATGAAAATAGTTGGAATGGCACTGAGTATGAAAAATATGGAGATGCTGCAAAAGTTATGGCTATGTTCACCGCAACATGGAATGGAATACCGCTAGTCTATAGTGGGCAAGAGTTGCCCAATCATAAAAGATTGAAATTTTTTGATAAGGATTTAATTGAATGGAATGGAACAACTCCTAGTTTGCATGAGTTTTATAAAAATCTTCTTCATCTTTCTGTGTTAGATGCAATTCATTCTGGTGAAACATTCATACTGCCTACTCAGCATCAAAATGTAGTTGCTTATTTAAGAATTGGTAATTCGAGTAAGGTTTTGGTTCTGCTTAATTTTGGTTATGAAACTAAAGTAAGGGTTGAAATAGCTCATGAAAAGCTAAGTGGAGCGTATCATCACTTTCAATCTGGATTAACATTTCAATTTAGTGATCGAGAGGTTTATGAACTAGAGGCTTTTCGAGGATTAATATATGTAAGCAAGCATTAATCTTTCTTACGTTTCTTAATTGTTGGAAAATAAATTTCATGCGCTAAGTCGAGTAATTGTATCAACTCAACTTCCGACTTGGATGTTGAAATGGATGCTGACACCCATTTTTTAATTTCTTCAAATGCAGGTGTTTTTTGTGCTTCAGATGCTCTTAGTAATTGTCCCATCCAGGCAACAGCAGCGGCAACTGAATAGAGTGCATCACATTCTTTAATCTGTTTTTCATTATAAGGTATTGCAACGTTTTTTGAATGTATAGCCGGAATGCCGGGTAGGCTATACTGTAATTCGAGTACTCCTAAACTATTTTCAACAGAGGGATTTTTTTTCAAGTTTAATTCAACCATAGCAGTCAGGTTATGACCAGTTCCTAAAATTCTTCCTTCTAGTATACTAGTACTATCTTCTATTGCATCCTTTCTGTTATTGTATCCAACGAGTTTATAAGAAGAAACAAATTCATCGTTAAATCGAATATTGAGTAATGCATTTTCGGCAACTGAATAAAGCGTTTTTGAAAACTCTTTTACCAAAGAATTATAAGCTTCATCTAAGTGATCGATATAAGCAAAATTTCCATTACCTCTTTTTGCCAGTCCTTCTAACTTACTGTCTTTATAATTGCCCATTCCTACACCTAAGCAAGTTAAATAAATACCTGTTTCTTTATAATGTGCAATCATATTTTCCAACTCATCATCCGATTGCTGCCCAACATTAAAATCACCATCAGTTGCTAGAATAACCCTATTGTTTCCACCTTTCAAAAAACGTTGGACAGCTAAATTGTAGGCAGTTTTAATTGCACCTTCACCCGGAGTGCTTCCAGAGGCTTCAAGTGAGTCAATCACCTTCATGATTCTCTCTTTTTCATCTCCACCAGCACCATTTAATACAATTGCAACTCCGCCTCCATATGTCACAATTGACACAGTATCCCTAGATCGCAAACATTCTACCAACATTCGAAAGGATTGTTGAAGCAAGGGTAGTCTATTATCCCGATCCATAGATCCTGATATGTCAATTAAAAAAACCAGATTGGTAGGAGGGATGCTATCCAAATTTAATGAAGGGGCCTTTACATGAATGTGTAATAATCTAGATTGGGGATTCCAAGGACAATCAGTTATTTGAGTATTAACTCTAAATATTTTATTCGAATCTTTTTGAGGTTTGAAGAATGGAAAATCAAAATAATTGAGCATTTCTTCTATTCTAACCGCATCAGAAGGAACGCGCATATTCTTTTTTAAAAATCTTCGAATATTGCTATAGGAAGCTTTGTCTGTATTTAGTGTGAAGCCTGTTTCTGGGTATTTAGTGGCATCTACAAAGCTGTGGTCTATTAAACTAGAATAGCTTTCTCCCATAGATTTGTACAAATTCTCACGAGTGCTTAGCACGTTTTTGGTTATAGAACTTAGACGCCTTATTTGCTTCTTTAAATGATTGGTATCGGTAATTAAAACAATTTGATTGAATAGGAGGGCGTTTACTGTTGTATGTAAAGGGAGGTATGAATCTTGTACAATAGTTAATGAGTCTGTAGCAGAAGAAATGGGAACCCCAAAACTTCCATTAGAACCAGTATAAAACAGGTATGGAAGCTTACTTTTTATTTGCAGCTTCACGCCCGACAATTGTCGGCCTTTATCATCTGTCACTTGTCCCTTGAGGTAATATTGACTATTTAACTGTAGGGAAACAACGACAAAAACCGATAACAGGCTTATTCTCAATCGGTAGAATTTTATCGAAATTACCGAAAAATCAGAAAATAGGGTATTTAGTCCTAAAAACGCACACTTGGACATTTGACAGCCCTTCCAGAACTGCTGCTAAATATGCCATCTCTTACAATAGAAATTTCATAGGCGCCACGACCATTATTGAATCTTCCCAAGGAAGAAACTGTTGCATCGTAATTAATGGTGAATCTATAGTCTTTCAAATTAAAGCCAACCATGGGAATGATAGCATCGCTAACACGGTAATAGCCGCCCATGATTAATTGTAAGCTTCCATCATCATTCAAGCTTCTTTGGGTATTAACACCTATAACTGTTTCCCATGCATTTGCCATTTGGCTCACATACATGTTTGAATTCACAATCCATCTATCATCTACTTTAGCCGACATATTTGCGAATGCAGTATAACGAACATCTAATCTAGTATCAGCTGTTGTTGGCCCATAAAAGGTTTCTGAAGGTCTATTAATATGATTAGCAGCCAAACCAATATTCAAATAAAGATTATCTGTAGGGAAATAAGAGTAGTTTAACCCTGCACTCAGCGTTAAATAATTAGTCTGATTAGTTGCAAAAGGCTCGTTTGGATTAATGGTATTATCAAAAAATTTACCATTCCATTGGTTGTCAAAAGTAAGTTTCGACAAATCAATTCTCTTATTCACCCAACCTAAACCAAAACCTCCACTCAATAGCGACCTAGCTCCAAGCATTTGGTGATAAGCTATGGTTCCAAATGCACGCGTACCAGTTAAAATTGAGCTGCCTGCTACATCCTGTAAAATTGCACCGCCTATACCCAGCCAGCCATTTTCTAGTTTATTATTCAAAAGCTGAAGGTCGCCCCAAATACTTTGGGTGCGATACGGATTTCCTACTGAAGCCCACTGATTTCTGTGGTGTGCGCCTACACGGTAGTCGTAATCAGGAGTAAAACCCGTATTGGCTGGATTCACCAAAAGGGGAGCGTTGAAGTATTGTGAAAAATGTAGGTCTTGTGCTTGTGTAGTTAACACAAACAAAAAGAGGAAACTGATATGTATAAATTTCTTCAACATATTATCTCAATAACGTAATATCTCCCTTCTTTACAATTTTTTGTCCATCTACAAACTCAACATCTAGTGTGTAATGATAAACATCTTGTGGTTGCAGCTTGCCTCTATGGAATCCATCCCAGCCTACAGACTGATTATCTGTAATGAAAACAACTTCACCCCATCTATTAAAAATTCTAAACATCATTTTGGCAATTCCAAAACCTCTAACAAAAACTTTATCATTAACTCCATCTCCATTGGGCGAAAATGCATTAGGTACTGCCAAGCCGGGTACTATAATTGTGTTTACAGGAATACATGTAGTATCTGAGCAACCTGCATCATTAAATGTAATTAAACAAGCATTAAATGTGCCAGTTCGGTTATATAAATGGGTAACTGGATTGGTACTGGTTGTAATTAAGCTATCTCCATCTCCCCAAAGCCATTTATACCTTATTCCTCCAACTGAAAGATTGGTGAAAGTAGTAATGGTGTTTTCCTCAGGAGGAATAGGAGAGACACTGAAGTTTGAAGTAGGGTTGGGTCTTACAGTTATTGTAAATTGTGTACTATCTATTATGTTACAGGTTGCACTGTCAATAGCAATCATTCTAATTGTGTATGTACCTGGGATTGGGTAATTACTCGTTACAGGACCAGCAGATGTTGTGTTGAGTGTATTACCATTGCCAAAGTCCCAAATAAATCTTTGTCCTGCTAAAGATGTATTGTTAAAAGTGGCTCTGTAAGGTACACAACCTTGAGCAGGTGTTTCAAATCTTGCTGTAACATTCGGTGCAATTCGTAAAACAAGAGAAACACTGTCAGGTTCATTGCAATAATTACTATCAATTAAGACCAATCGAACAGTGTAAGTGCCGGCAGTTGCATAGCTATGTTCTACTGGTCCAGGTCCCGTAACTCTTGTATTTCCGTCACCAAAATTCCATCTAAAACTTGTACCTTGAAATGGCTTACCAGAAGGTGCTATTGATGTGTTTGTAAATCGGTATCTCAATGCTTCACATGGTGCTAACTTTTCTTGAGTGAAACTAAGAACAGCTTCATCACTTCTTACACGCATAATTAAAAATGAAGTGTCAGCTATGTTACATGTGCTCGAATCAATTGATATAAGACTAACACGATAGTTACCAACAAAATTATATGTATAAGAAACGGTTGGAGAAGTGGTTGTAACTGAAGGTGAGCCGTCACCAAAATTCCATATATATCTTCTTCCTTGTTCAAGTGTGTCTCTAAATACAACTGTTAAAGGAACACATCCTGCAGTATCTCTCACTTGTCCATTTATAGACGATTGCACAGCTGAGCCAACTCCTGCAAAGTTGAAAGCAATTTTTACTGCTGCCAAATTACATTCACCATTACCTGTGGCCTGATTGGTAGGAGACCAGACTCCTGGGGTTGTAGGAAAAGGAGCACTTCTACCGCAATTGGCGCACATAGCTTGATAAATTACGCCGTTAGCGTCAAACCTACTTGTACCGCCATCCACATGTTCCCCAATGCCGCCTCTTTGACCAAAAAAACTTCCGTATAACTGATTAGCAGCATTTTTTGCAAGAACAAAAAAGTAAAAATCATTTCCATCCGTCGTTCTAATCTCAGCATCAGAAGTAACAGATAAGCCATTCGTTCCTGCATTGGGAAATGATTCCAATATACTTCCTCCCCAACCAGACACATACACATTTTCACATCGGTCAACTAAAAATGCAGTTGGTGAAATATTTGGCAAATTAGTGTTTGGTCCAAATCTGGTGGAATAAACATAACCCGATAAATCTGATCGCAGCTTACCAATAAATTGTTTGCCGCCGTTTTGAGAGAAGGTAGCATTAATTACTGGCCAGTTTCCATTGGTTGTTGTACCCGTTATATAAGGAAAACCAAGGCGATCGAATTGTATGCCATACACAATATCAACACTGGCTGTACCTATGTAAGAAACTTTTTGCAATGCACCATTATTATTGAATATTGCAATGAATCCATCTGTTTCTCCACCTTGAAAAGCAGAGCCAATAGTGCCTGTTTTATCGCCTGGTAAGTTATTACTAGCAGTACCACCAGCAACATAGATATCATTGTTACCTGGATTTAGTGCCAGCACAAAAGCAGCATCATCATGTCTCCCACCAAAATAAGTACTAAACAATAGGTTCGAAATATTGGGGTCTGTTTTTAAAACAATTGCATCTTGGTTTCTACCTACTCCAATCTGACTATTATTGGTTGTTTGAGCGGCTCCACCAGTAACAGGAAAGTTGTTAGATTGTGTACATGATGCCAAATAGATATTTCCAACTGCATCTACAATGACTTCACTTCTCGCATCATCTCCATAATTGCGCATGGTTGTCTCTGTTCTGGCTCCGTTTGCAGTTTTATCAACAATATTCATCCCGTCAATACCAGTTCCTCCAATTCTCCTAGAACCAATTAAACCAGTGCCTTGCGCATTGAGTTTTGTTAGAATAATATCAAAATTTCCACCTGGACCAAAACTTGGACCTGTAGAGGGATAGTTACTAGAATTACTTCTTCCAGCAACAATTAAATTTCCAAATGCATCCACTACCAAACTATGGGGCTGTTCATTTCCATTGCCACCAATATAGGTTGCATAAACCCTTGTACTTCCGTTGGCGTTTAATTTAATGATACCAATATCCCATCCGGTTGCACTACCCTGACCGCCTTGACCGCCCTGAAAGGATGTTTGAAATGCTCCATTATTCACAGGGAAACCATTGCTGGCAACAATTCCACCACCATAAAAATTTCCAAGTGCATCGTAAGTAGCGGTGAATCCCCAGTTATTTGCTCGGCTTCCACTAAATGTTGAGAATACCAATGAAGGATCAATGATTAATGTTTTTGATTGATCGTATCCTTCAGGGAGCTTGAATTTCACAAGATTTCCCTTTACTTCAAACTGACATACAATTTCTCTTTTTCCAAGAGCTTCATTTTGCTGATAGGTGTAAGGCTCCATTTCTCTAACTTCTTGAACCGAAGTTTGAATAACAAGCTGACGATTTAAAACCCTCAGTTTCTCAATGCCATCGAAATAAAGCACAACCTGATTTGGATCTGCATACGGATGAACTATTATATCATACTTAATTTGACCATTGTTGGTATAATATCTTACGTCAATACCTTTATACATTTCCTGATAAGTAATAGTTTGATAGGAGATACATTCTGAAGCCCATTTTTTAGGATCATCTCCAATAAAGTAATTGATATATCCAGGAAGTGGTTTTTCGGGAAGTATTTTAACATTGGGATTCGCTTGCAGGAATCGAACACCATAGGCATGAGATCTAAGGGTTTCTGTTGGCTTACTTTGACCAAAATAAGCAACATTTTTACCGGTTTGTGGATTTTTGTGTTGTGCCTTGTAAACCGACTGCAAATCATCTGGGTTATGTAAAAGCACCCTGTAACCATTTTTTTCTAATGCAAAAGCACCTGTTTGTAACTCTCCTTGAAACACAATAGAGGAATGCCATTGACCTTTGTTTTCAACAAACTCAAGGTTGCCTTGTGCCAATGAATTTGTATAAAAAAATATAAAAGCCAAAAGCACAACAATATATGAAAAGCGCGAAAACAAATTCTTCCTTTTTTGATGATTTAAGTATAACAATTCACCGATGATTTAGTTAACTACGAAATTTTACTCCAACCGGTTTTACCCTTTTGTGATTGAAGATATTTCTTTATAGGCAAATTCTTTGCCAGATTTAAATCGGGGTCTTCCTCTAATACATGTTCAGCAGTTTTCCCTGCTAATTCTAACAATTCTTTATCCTCCGTAATACTAGCTATTTTAAAGTCCAAAGCCCCGCTCTGCCTGGTTCCTTCAATATCACCCGGGCCACGCATTTCAAGGTCTTTTTCGGCAATAACAAAGCCATCGTTGGTGGAGGTCATAATCTCCATTCTTTGCCTGCTTTCTTGCCCCATTTTGCTGCCCGTTAATAAAATGCAAAAACTTTTTTCGGCACCTCTTCCTACTCGTCCGCGTAGCTGGTGTAATTGCGATAAACCAAATTTTTCAGCACTTTCAATAACCATTACCGAAGCATTGGGAACGTTTACCCCAACTTCAATGACAGTGGTGCCTACCAAAATATTCGCCTGACCGCTTACAAATTCCCGCATACTTGCATCTTTCTGCTCTTGTGTAAGTTTACCATGAATTTTAACGGTTCTGTACTTGTGTGATGGGAAGTAGGAAATGACTTCTTGGTATCCTCGTTCTAAATCTTCATAGTCTAATTTGCTGCTTTCTTCAATCAGCGGATAAACAAAATAAGCTTGTCGGCCTTTTTCTATTTCTGTTCTTACAAACTCCATAACCCTGCTTCTTGCCATTTCATTTCTCTGAATGGTTGTAACAGGTTGTCTGCCTGGCGGCAATTCATCCATAATACTATAGTCCAAGTCGCCGTATGCTGTCATGGCAAGAGTTCTTGGAATGGGGGTGGCGGTCATCACCAACACATGCGGTGGTAATGTTGATTTTTTCCAAAGTGCTGCTCTTTGAGCAACCCCAAAACGATGTTGTTCATCTATAATGGCAAATCCTAGTTTCTTAAAAATAACTGGATCTTCAATCAAGGCATGCGTTCCTATTACAATTGGAATACTCCCATTTGCTAATCCTTCTAAAATAACTTTTCGATCAGCTTTTTTGGTGCTACCTGTTAAAAGGGCAACAGGCACATTCATGGGTTGTAATAATTCGCTTATTCCCTGAAAGTGTTGCTGTGCTAATATTTCAGTAGGAGCCATTAAACAACTTTGATAGCCATTATCGGCTGCCAGTAACATGCAAAGCACGCCCACCATTGTTTTCCCACTACCTACATCTCCTTGTAGGAGTCGGTTCATTTGATGTCCGCGGGAAGTGTCTTGTCGAATTTCTTTTACCACCCTTTTTTGTGCGCCTGTTAATTGGAAGGGTAAATGATGGTTAAAGAAATTCATAAACAAATCACCTACTTTTTCAAACACGTATCCTTTGCTGGTTGCATGTCGAGCTAGCCTAATTCTTTGCAAACGAATCTGTGCAAAAAACAATTCTTCGAACTTTAATCGATTTTTTGCTCTCTGATAATCGTTGAATTGATTTGGAAAATGAATCCAATGTAAAGCCTCATATCTACTTGGTAGTTGAAGTGTTTGAATAAGTGTTTCAGGAAGATTTTCAGAGATATGATTGGGTTGAATTTGATTCAGCAAGACTTCAGTAAGCTTAGCAAATTGTCGGCCGTTCAATTGGCGAGCCTTCAGTTTTTCTGTGGAAGGATAAACTGGTTCTAATCGTGTTTTTGACTCCAAGGTAGCAGGATGAAAGACCTCCATTTCGGGGTGGGTGATTTGCGGCCTTCCATTGAAATAACTCAGCTTACCAAAAATCAAATAATGGGTGCTTTCAAGAAGATTCTTTTGAATCCATGAAATTCCCTGGAACCAAACTAATTCTAATATCCCAGTTTCGTCCTTCACCATTGCAATCAAACGTCTCCCTCGTTTCTCACCTACAATATCCCAGTGCATGATTTTTGCAACTATTTGAACATAATCGAGGCTTGGATTTAATTGCCCAATAGGTGTTATTTTGGTTTTGTCGATGTGCCGAAGCGGATAATGCTGGAGTAAATCATAGAAAGTGTAAATACCCAGCTCTTTTTTTAATAAATCTGCACGAGCGGGCCCAACACCTTTAAGGTATTCGATGGGGGAGGACAATATATGTATATCCTGTTCGTGCATAATTCGTTCAGCAACAAATGTAAGTCAAGATAAAAGCTTTTTAAGCCTTGTATAATTTTTAGGAATAAAGAGCCCTGCATTATCTTCGCCGCTTATGGCAAAAGAAGTTGTATTGAGTGGAATTCGTCCAACCGGATTTCTTCATTTAGGGAATTACTTTGGAGCTATGCGCAATTATGTGCGCATGCAAGAGGCGTATGATTGTTATTTTTTTGTTGCCAATTGGCATAGTTTAACAACACATCCAGATACAAAGGAATTACAACAGGCAGTCTATAGAGTGGTTGCTGAAAACATTGCCTGCGGACTAGATCCTGAAAAAGTGGCCTTATATGTGCAGAGCGATGTGCCTGAGATTGCAGAATTGTATTTGTATTTGAACATGTTGGCCTATAAAGGGGAACTAGAAAAAACTACCACATTTAAAGATAAAGTGAGGTTGCAACCCAATAACGTGAATGCTGGATTGCTGACCTATCCTGTTTTACAAGCTGCAGATATTTTAATTCATCGTGCTGTAAAAGTGCCTGTGGGGAAGGATCAGGAGCAGCATCTTGAAATGGCAAGGAATTTTGCAGAACGATTTAATCATCGTTATGGCGATGTGTTTCCATTACCGCAAGCGTTTAGCGGACAACAAGAATTGGTGAAAATTTTGAGTTTGGATGGGAATGGTAAAATGAGCAAAAGTGAGAACCAGTTAAACACACTATATCTGGCCGATTCAGATGACATGATTCGTAAAAAAATTATGAAGGCCAAAACAGATCAGGGTCCAGATGTAAAGAATGCACCACAGCCCGATTATATTCAAAACCTCTTTACTTTGATGGGCTTGGTGAGCACAGAAGATACGATTCAACATTTTATGCATCAGTACAATGAAAGTGAAGCTGGTAATTGTATCATACGGTATGGCGATTTAAAGAAGCAACTGGCAGAAGATATGATTCGTTTTATTGCGCCAATTCGTGAGAAGGCTGCTACTTTACAGGCAGATGAGGCAACTTTAAAGAAAATAATTGCAAACGGTGCTGAAAAAGCCAGGGCTAGTGCTGCTGTCACCTTAAGCCTCGTGCGAAAGGCTATTTTGGGTTAATTCTCTTGAATTTGGATAAAAAATTGAATACCTTTCTCAGAACGCTTATTTTCACACCCCACAAATTTTTATAAAGAGCAAGTCATGGCTAAGGCAAGGAAACCAAAACATATAGCAATTGCAGGTAACATAGGTGCAGGAAAAACTACGCTCACAGAAATGTTGAGTAAACATTACAAATGGATACCTCAATTTGAAGATGTGGATCACAATCCTTACTTAATGGATTTTTATGAGGATATGCCTCGCTGGAGTTTCAACTTGCAGATTTATTTCTTGAATAGCCGACTTAATCAATTGCTCGAAATTCATAGAGGTACAGAAACTATTATTCAGGATAGAACTATTTATGAAGATGCACAAATATTTGCTCCTAACCTGCACGATATGGGGTTAATGAGTAAACGAGATTTTCAAAACTATTTTCAGTTTTTTGAGACCTTGAAAACAATGGTGCATCCACCAGATTTGTTAATTTATCTTAAGGCATCTGTGCCAACATTGGTTGGGCAAATTCAGAAAAGGGGTAGAGATTATGAAGAAAACATTCGATTAGATTATCTCAAGAAGTTGAATGAATTGTACAACCGTTGGATTGATGGTTACAAGGAAGGCCCCATTCTTATTGTGGACGTTGATAAAAACAAGTTTGCTGAAAGCGATGAACATTTTGGAGACATTATCACCAAAATAGATTCTATGTTGTTTGGCTTATTTTAATAGCCTACAGTTGTAAGCAGTTTTTTTAGTTGTTTGAAATGCGTAATAGATTCGTTCTATGAAATCGCATGTATTTAGCTCATTAATAGGTGTCTTCATTTGTATGCTTGCATTTGCTGAAAATACAAATGACTCAAGTGCAGTCTTCTTTCTTAAGTCTGGCGAACGACTAAACGTAGAACAAATTCGTTATCGTAAGCCCTTGTTCGCTCAACCTAGATTTATCCTTAATGGAGGCGAAAAAACAATTATGGCTAGTGAATTGGATAGTACCCATTTATGGGGGGCTAAGTTTGTTTCTACCAGATTTAGAGGAAGATGGCTGGTTTTAAGAAGGGTTATTTCTGGACCAATAACAATGTACGATCATATTCGCCCCCCGCAGAATGAACGATTGGCACAATTGTATAAAGCCGAGTTGCTTCAGTCTTATCCATTAATGGTAAGAAATGAAGAAGGAAGTACATCTGAATTAAAATGGTTTAGGCACAGGCGATTTATGAACTGGATTGAAGACCATCCGCCAGCTCTAGATGCATTTCAGGAAGCAAGAAGTATAAGAAGGATTACAAGTATTGGTGCATGGAGTTCTGTAGGACTTTTAGTAGGTGGTGCCATCATTTATGCCGGAACCAATGTATATAACAATCCTGCACAAAATACAAGAAGAGAAAATGCTGGTAATGCTTTGATGCTAACAGGATTGCTAACCACTTTTGCAACCGATATTTATTGGATCGCAAGTTCACAGAGATACCTAGACGGTATTTATGATGCGGTTTTAATTTATAACCAAAAGTCAGAATACAAACCTAAAACTCCCCGAAAATAAGAGAACCCCGGTGATCCGGGGTTCTGAGCAAGCAAACAATCGATAATACTCGATTAACTGCCCGAAGGCAGATTCTTCTCATTTTGAATGAATATTGTATATTAAGTTTCTTAAAAACAACTTTAACATCTTGAATACGAACGACTGTTCGTTTTCAAGACAAATCTAAGGGCTTTTTCTGTTTCAAAGATTTGTTTGTGTACGAGTTACACATTAAACAAGTTCAGAAAGAAAGGACATCTTTTTAATTAGTACTATAAAATACCAAGTGCTAATAAGCCTAGCCTGTATTTTTGTTGTATGAACGCCATTGCAAGCAAAAAAAAATTTGAGAAAGTTACTCCAGATATTGTAGCCCAATTCATTGAAATTGTTGGCGCTAACCATGTATTTGTTTCATCTGAAGACAAAGAAAAATATGGCCGTGACGAAACAGAAAATTTATTCTACGAGCCAGAAGTAGTGCTTCGTCCAAAAAATACGGAAGAAATTTCAGCCATCATGAAGATTTGCAATCATGAGAGAATTCCCGTTACACCTAGAGGAGGTGGTACGGGATTGAGTGGTGGCGCATTGCCGCATTTAGGCGGTGTTGTTTTATCAACCGAGCGCTTGAATCAAATTCTAGAAATTGACGAAAGAAACCTGCAGGTTACAACAGAGCCAGGCGTCATTACACAGGTTTTGCAAGAGGCTGTTAAAGAAAAAGGACTGTTTTATCCGCCCGATCCAAGCAGTAAAGGGAGCTGTTTTATTGGGGGAAATATTGCTGAAAACAGCGGTGGACCCAAAGCTGTGAAATATGGGGTGGTTAAAGATTATGTACTGAACTTAGAAGTGGTTCTACCCACAGGGGAAGTTATTTGGACTGGTAGCAATGTGTTAAAAAATGTGACTGGCTACAACCTAACGCAATTAATGGTGGGAAGTGAAGGAACATTAGGAATTGTAACAAAAATTGTCTTGAAGCTTATTCCGCATCCTAAATATGATTTGTTGATGCTAGTTCCTTTTTATTCGCTGGAAAAGGCGAGTGAAGCAGTGAGTGCAATTTTTAGAGCTGGATTTACCCCAAGTGCCTTGGAATTAGTTGAGATTGATGCTTTGAAGATTGTAAGCAAAATGGTAGACAGTCATGTGGTGCCAGTTACAGATGATATTGCTGCACACTTGATTATTGAAGTAGATGGTAATAATATAGATGTATTAATGCAAGAAATGGAAGCTATAGCTGAAGTGCTTACGCAGTTTGAGGCTGGCGAAATCTTTTTTGCAGACGATGCGCAACAAAAAGCTGAATTGTGGAAACTAAGACGTAGAGCAGCTGAGGCAGTAAAGTCGAATGGATATACCATTGAAGAAGACACGGTTGTTCCTAGAGCCAATCTCCCACAACTTATTGCTGGTGTAAAAGCCATTGGAAAAAAACATGTGTTTAATGTGGTTTGTTATGGGCATGCTGGTGATGGTAACTTGCATGTACGTATCCATAAACCAGGATCCGCAAATAGCGCATCTGATCCAGCAATGGTAGAGGGCTTGAGAGAATTGTTTCATTTGGTTCATGATTTGGGTGGAACAATTAGTGGTGAGCATGGAATTGGATTGGTTCAAAAAGGTTATATGGATATTGTATTTCAAGAAACACATTTCAGACTCATGCGAGCTATTAAACAAGCTTTTGATCCGCATGGTATTTTGAATCCGGGTAAAATTTTCGATATGCCTTTGGCTTAATAAATAAGAACCCTTTAACACAATCGATATTTAAAACACATTTCTTTTACACCATGAAATACAAAATTTTATTATCGCTCATTTGCTTTTGTGCAATCTCTCAAGTTATTGGTCAAGACGATGAAATTCAGGAAAAGCGTAAAAAGCCTACCACAAGTGGCTTTGACAAAAATAGAATGTATGTAGGCGGGGCTTTTGTGTTAAATGCAGGTGGTTGGGATAATAGTTTTGTCATTGGGGGTAATCCAGAAATTGGATACACTTTTGCGCAATGGCTAGATGCTGGATTGGTATTTAATATCACAAGCATCTCTCAAAGAAACAATTTCACTGGACAGCGTATCAATAATTTTATTTACGGTGCTGGACCTTATGTTCGCTTGTATCCTTTTCAAGGATTTTTTGTGCAGGGTGGGGCGGAAATGAATTTTTTAAACTTTAGGGTGTCAGGAGGAAACCAACCTACTTATCGCGAAAAGGCAGAAGTGTTGAGTTTGCCAGTTGGTATTGGTTGGGGGCAGCGTATTGTGGGCGAAAACAGTTTTTACACCTCAATACTCTTGGACTTAGGTACAAATTTAAATTCACCTTACCTGAATTTCGATGGATCCAGAATCCCAATCTTTAGAACAGGATTTATTTTCTATCTTGGTAGAAACTCAGGAAAAAGAGCCAGATATAGTGACGACTTCTAATTGTTAGAACTTGTTCTTCCACATCATACTTTCAATAGGCTTATCGGGTTGATGGCTATACTTTGCATTCTTCTTCTGATTGTATGCAATCTCAATATGTCCATCTACAGGAAAATAAATGAGTTGCCCAATTGGCATGCCTTTGTACACTTTCACTGGTTGTTTAACAGAAATTTCTAAAGTCCAGTTTCCGCAAAATCCAACATCACCTTTACCAGCTGTTGCGTGAATGTCGATGCCCAATCGCCCTGTGCTTGACTTTCCTTCTAAGAAAGGAACATGCGCATGTGTTTCGGTGTATTCTAAAGTAACACCCAAATAAAACACATGAGGATATAGAACGAATCCATCCTCTGGGATTTCAAAATATTCAATCTCATTATGTTGCTTAGCATCAAGTATATGGTTCTTATACGTTGCTAACCACTTTCCCAGATGCACATCATAGCTGTTGCTACCCAAACAATCGCGGTTATAAGGTTCAATCTTAATAGTGCCTTTTTCTATTTCTTCTAAGATTCTGCTATCTGATAAAATCATATTTCGATATTGTTTTGCAAATAAATGCCTTAATTCGCTAAGCTAAAAAGCATCTTTTTTGCAATGCCTCTGTTTTATCAACAAGATATTAACCAAACGACCCAATGGGCACTCTGGCGAATTGAGGAGTCCCTCCAAGATTTCAAGTTGCCTATAGCTCTCCCGGCAAATATTACCCATCCCAATAAACAATTGCAGCATGCTGCCGGTAGGCATTTATTAGGGTTTTTAAGGAAAGATTTTGCATACACTTCTTTAGAAGCTCCCTTATACGGAAAGCCCTACTTGAGAGATGGTTCTTACGAATTTTCAATTTCTCATGCGCAAAAATGGGCGGCAGCTATAGTTTCCAATGAGCCTGTTGGTATTGATGTGGAAACCTATACACCCAGGGTTTTTAAAATTGCCCATAAGTTTATTCATCCTTCTGAAAAGATATGGATGGATGATTTGTTGGAAAATGCTTCTATATGGACGCCTCTGCATTTGCATATTTTTTTATGGAGTGCCAAAGAGGCCTTGTATAAATGGTGGGGGAAAGGGGCATTGGATTTTATTCGAGATATGCAGGTACAAGCACCTCCTCAGTTTCCCGATGGAAGCGTAGCTGCTTCACTCCATGCCGAAGGAAAAACCTTCAACCTGCAACTTCATTACAAAGCATTTTCTGACTGTATGCTGGTTTGGGTGAAATCAATTTGTTGATGATGATGACTGAAAACCTATAGATTTGTTCAACGATTGTTTGTATGAGTTATAACTATTTACCACTCGACCACCAATGGATGTATTTCCATCAGGTGAAGGATTTGCTGAAATACCAGCAACAACTTTCTATTACGTTTACAGCGCACGAATCTATATTGGCTTGTAGGGCTTTTTTAGATCAACAAATACAAGACCCCAATCGCTTGTACTATGGCGTAAATACTGGATTTGGATTTTTACAACATGTAAAAATTGATCAAGATCAAATTGCGCAGCTCCAACATAACTTACTGGTTTCTCATGCCTGTGGAATGGGTGAAGAAGTCCCAGACGATGTTGTTCGTTTGATGTTGATGTTAAAGATTAAGTCATTAAGCTATGGGCACAGTGGGGTACAAATTGATACAGTTAAGATGCTGCTTCAGATGTATAATGAATCTGTTCTTCCCATTGTGTATACACAAGGCTCTTTAGGGGCGAGCGGCGATCTAGCACCTTTGAGTCATTTATGTTTACCCTTAATTGGAGAAGGATGGGTGAGGTATCGCGGACAAAAAAGAGCAGCGGCTGATGTTTGGAAAGAGTTAGGGTGGAAGCCCATTACACTTCAGAGTAAGGAAGGTTTAGCTTTGATTAATGGTACTCAGTTTATGAGCGCATATGGGATGTACGCACTCATTATTGCTGAAAAATTGTTAGCATGGTCGTCTTTAATTGCTGCTATGAGTTGGGATGCATTTGGATGTGTACAAGAGCCTTTACATCCGCTGATACATCAAATTCGACCCCATCCCGGACAAATTGCGGTTGCAAAGGAAATTCTAAGCTATTTGAAAGGAAGTGAAATAGCAGCTTCCCTACCCAAACAGGTACAAGACCCATATTCGTTTAGATGTATCCCACAGGTACATGGAGCTTCTAAAGATGTGTTCGAACAAGTGAAGCAGGTGTTCTTGAGGGAAATCAATTCAGTAACTGATAATCCAAATGTGTTTCCTGAAGAGGGTAAGATATTGAGTGGGGGGAATTTTCATGGACAACCATTAGCCCTACACCTCGATTTTCTTGCAATTGCCATGAGCGAAATGGCAAATATTTCTGAAAGAAGAATCTATCAATTAATCAGCGGACAAAGAGGTTTGCCTCTTTTCTTGGTACAAGAACCCGGACTCAACAGCGGATTTATGATTCCTCAGTATACTGCTGCGGGTATTGTAAGCGAAAACAAACAGCTTTGTACGCCTGCTTCAGTTGACTCCATTTCATCGAGCAATAACCAAGAAGATCATGTAAGTATGGGGGCCAATGCAGCTGTAAAGGCTTTAAAAGTGATTGAAAATGTGGAGAAAGTCTTGGCCATAGAATTGATGACAGCAGCTCAGGCGATGGACTTTAGAAGGCCGCAACGGAGTTCAACAACACTAGAAAATTGTATGCTTGTATTTCGTGAAAAAGTGGCTGTAAATGAGGTTGATAGAGTATTGCATACCGATATGGTCGCCGCAATTGATTTCATTAGGGCGCATCATCCAGATGATTTTAAAAAATAATTGTGGATGCTTGTAACCTTTTAACCCTGATTGCTACATATAGAAAAAAGTATTTCTCAGTATTTGGGAAATGCCTTTATTTTACTTCACAATTATAAAAATTATGAAAAAGACAATTTTAGCAATTGGTTTATTCTTAGCTTCTTTTGCTGTTGTAAGCGCTCAAAAAACTGAGCAGGCTATTTCTGAAAAAATGAAAGTAGTATTTCCTGTAAAGCCTGAAAAGAAGGATATGCCAAATGGTGGCAACATGTACCAAGCAAAATCTGCGGATGGTAACACATCTTACATTGCTATGTCATTAGACCTAAGCGGAATGGGTTTGACTGCTGAAGTAGTTGAGTCAATGGGAGATATGTTATTTGAACAAGTGAAAATGGGTATGAGTAGCCAACTGGAAGGTGCTGAAATCAGCAAGGATGAAGTGGTTACTTTCAAAGGCAAGAAAGCTTTGTATGTTGAAATTGACGGGAAGAATGCTACAGGTGAAGAAATTAAAGGTAAAAAAGCCTTCATGTTCATTTTCTTCATTGGAGCTGAAATGCACCAAGTAGGTTTCCGTTCAAGCAAGGCTGGCGCTACAAAAGATGATGAGAAAGAGTTTTTAGAAAGCGTTTCTTTAAAGGACTAAGACTCAAATTTTCTTGATACAGGCCGTTCGCAGATGCTGTGAACGGCTTTTTTATTACCCATAATAATTGCGTAATTTCGCAGGCTCAAAACAGCATTATGTCGGAGGAAAAAAGTCTGAATTTTTTAGAAGAAATCATTGAACAGGATTTGTCGTCAGGAAAGTACACGCGTATTATAACCCGTTTCCCACCAGAACCTAATGGGTATTTACATATTGGACATGCTTCTAGCATTTGTCTCAACTTTGGATTAACCAAAAAATATCCGGGTTATACCAACCTTCGATTCGATGATACCAATCCAACAACTGAAGAAACAGAATATGTGGAAAGTATCAAGGAAGATGTGCAATGGCTTGGATTTACATGGGAGCATGAGTTATATGCATCTGATTATTTCCCTCAGCTCTACGCATTTGCTGTTGAACTCATTAAAAAGGGGCTGGCTTATGTAGATGATTCTACATCGGAGGAAATGGCCGCACAAAAAGGAACGCCTACTGAACCGGGCGTTAATAGTCCATTTAGAAATAGAACAATTGAAGAAAACCTCCAATTGTTTGAAGACATGAAAGCGGGCAAATATCCAGACGGCGCAAAAACCTTGCGTGCAAAAATTGATATGGCGCATCCCAATATGCTCATGCGCGATCCTGTTTTGTATAGAATTAAACATGCACACCACCATAGAACGGGCGATACTTGGTGTATATATCCAATGTATGATTTTGCACATGGACAAAGCGATTCTATAGAGAATGTAACACACTCTATTTGTACTATGGAGTTTGTTCCACATAGAGAATTGTATGATTGGCTCATTCAGCAATTAGGTATTTATCCCTCTCATCAATATGAGTTTGCAAGAAGGAATATTAATTACACCGTAACAAGTAAGAGAAAATTATTACAGCTGGTCAACGAAGGGCATGTAACAGGGTGGAACGATCCGCGTATGCCAACTATTAGTGGTTTGAGAAGAAGGGGTTATACACCCGATAGTATTCGTGAGTTTTGTGATCGTATTGGTATTGCCAAGCGTGAGAACATGGTGGATGTTGGATTACTGGAATTTTGTTTGCGTGAACATTTAAACAGAATTGCTTTAAGAAGAATGGTTGTTTTCAATCCAGTTAAAGTAATACTAACCAATTACGAAGGAGAAGGAGAATGGTTAGATACCGAAAACAATCCAGAAGACCCAAATGGTGGTGTTAGGTCTATTCGTTTTTCAAAAGAAATTTGGATTGAGAGCGACGATTTCATGGAAAATCCTCCTAAGAAATACTTCCGCTTATCGCCTGGAAATATGGTTCGTTTAAAGTCTGCTTATATCATTCGTTGTGATGAAGTGAAGAAAGATGAAAACGGAGAAGTAATTGAGTTGCATTGCACGTATATTCCTGAAAGTAAGAGCGGACAAGACACCAGTGGTATTCATGTAAAAGGAACTTTGCATTGGGTGAATGCAGCAGATGCATTACAAGTAGAAGTGCGTGAATACGATCGTTTATTTAAGGTAGAAGATCCAACAGATGAAGAAGGTGATTTTAAAGATTATTTAAATCCCAACTCTTTGCAAGTAGTTACTGGTTATGCAGAGCGCTCTTTAGAACATGCTGTTTTACAAGATCGTTTTCAATTTATAAGAAAAGGATATTATTGCTTGGATACAGATAGTACTCCTGAACATTTGATTTTTAATCGCACAGTTACACTAAAAGATGGTTGGGCTAAAGTGCAAAAAAATGAAGCATCCTAATGCTTGAGCAGGCTTTTCTTCAACATTGGAAAACAGATATGCAGATTCCGCTTACTGAGCGGACGAAGATATTGCTAGGAATGAGTGGAGGCAAAGACAGTGTTGCTTTGTTTCATTTAATCCGACAGCTTCCAGTAAGTTTAGAAGTGCTGCACATGAATTTTCAATTGCGTGGAGAGGAAAGCCAACGCGATGCTAATTTTGTTCGTTCTCTGTGTCAGCAATACCATGTCTCTTTTTTAGTGAATGAGGTTGATACAAAACTTGCACAGTCTGTTCAAGGTGGTTCTATTCAAGAGGTTGCGCGAACATTGCGATACAATTGGTTTGAAGAAGTACGAAAAAAGCAGTTGAGTTTGTATGAGCAAGTATGGATAGCCACTGCGCATCAGCGCGATGATATGATTGAAACCATGCTGTTTCATTTTTTAAGAGGAACGGGCGTGCATGGGTTGACAGGCATTCCACTTAAAACATCATCGGTTTGTAGGCCTTTACACTTTGCAAGTGCGCAAGAGATCATTCAATATTTAGAGCAGAACCAACTGACTTGGGTAGAAGATAGCAGTAATGCCTCCACTTATTACACGCGCAATCAAATTAGAAATGTTTTATCACCCGTTTTAGATGAAATTCAGCCTGATTGGAGATTGAATATTAAAAATAGCATGCAACGTTTTCAAGATGTTGCAGAAATATACAAAGATGCATTTGAAAGGTTTCAAAAGAAGTTTGTAGAGAAGGAGGGTGAAATAGTAAAGATTCCTGTTCGTGGATTGAAACAACAAAAGGGATGGCGATCTTTGCTCTGGTTATTTATACAGTCATACTCGTTTACAGCTAAGCAACTAGACGATTGTGTTCATTTATTAGATGCAATTTCGGGGAAATGGGTAGCCAGTCCTACACATAGAATACTTAGAAATAGAAATCACTTGTTGGTTGTTCCAATTGCTGATGTACAAGCCGATTATTTTATTGTTGATGAAGCTCAGCTCGATGATGTTCATACCAAGACTGGGAAATTATCCTTCAAGTTGCATGAGCATGGGGGAGCTATTCAGGCTGTAAATGATGAAGCATGGATACCTTACCAAGAGCTTGCATTTCCGCTGAAAATACGCAGGTGGAAGATGGCAGATTATTTTTATCCGCTTGGATTAGGAAAAAAGAAAAAGCTCAGTCGTTTTTTTATAGATATAAAATTATCCATTCCAGAAAAAGAACAACAATGGATTGTTGAAGATGCACAACATCGCATAGTTTGGATTGTAGGAAAACGGTTAGACCATCGCTTTAGAGTCAAACAACAAGATGTGCCTTTACTTCAAATAAAGTGGGAGCCTCAATTAGTTTAGTTACGCTTACTGAAAGAAAGATTGAATTTCGCTTACGAAACGTTTGATTGGATCAAAATGGCTGAATCCATAACAGGCTACAATAAGAAATACAATTCCAAATACAGCACCCCAAATGTGCGCAGAGTGATTAATATCGTCTCTTCCTTTCTTTTGCAAATAAGCAGATAAAATCAGGTATAAAGGACCAAAAACAAATCCAGGCATAAAAGGAGGAATGAGCAGAAAGCCAATTTTGACTGTAGGTATTAGAAAAATGCCTGCAAAAATGACTGCCGAAACAGCTCCTGAAGCACCCAAGCTATGGTAATGAACATTGTGCATTTGTCGCAGGTAGGTGGGAAGTAAACTCACGACCAACGCCAACAAGTACATCAGCAAATAAATGGGCTTTCCCATTTCATTAAAAATGGCTACAAATGCTTGTTCAACAAAGTCGCCAAACATATAAAGAGCCAGCATATTAAAAGCTAGGTGAGGAATATCGGCATGGATTAGTCCACATGTTAAGAATCTATACCACTGATTTCTATGGGTAATAGCAGGTGGGTGAAAAATTAGATCACCCATAATGGCATGGTTATTAAATGCTGAAAATGAAACCACAACAGTCACAATAATAATTGCCCAAGTAACAGTCAACTCAAACATGGCTGCAAGTTACCCAATAATTAAAGATGGTGGTATTTTTCGTTGCGTTGAATGGTGCAAGCTCTATACAATTGTTCTGCTAAAATTAATCGAACGAGCATATGCGGGAAAACCAGTTTAGAAAGACTCCATATTAAATTTGCTCTTTTTTGAACAGAGGAGTCAACACCAAATGCCCCTCCAATAATAAATACAACTCTTTGGAAACGACCTAATTGTGTTGGGTCGAGGGTTTGAGCAAGTTCAGGGGAGGAGAGTATTTTGCCTCTTTCATCTAGCAAAACAACATAATCCAATTCTTGCAATTGTTTCAAAATAAGTTGTGCTTCTTCTTTTTTTAAAGCTTCTTCTTGAAGAGCGGCAGCATTTTTAGGAGGAGCAATAATTTGCCATTGAATTTTATAATATCTGCTAATACGATCAGTGAATTCTTCAATACCTTTTACAAACAAAGCATCATGCGATTTACCAATTGATATCACCTGCCATTTCATTGGGTAAAGGTAGGATTGTTAGGTTGTAGAATTATTTGAAAATACAAACCGGCCTTCGAGAACCTCAGGCACCGTCCTTCGAGAACCTCAGGCACCGGCCTTCGAGAATATAATAACACCGGTGGGTGAGGCTCTCGAACCCCCGGTGGGTGGCCTTCGAGTGCCTCAGGCCCCGGCTCTCGAGAATATAATAAAACCGGTGGGTGAGGCTCTCGAACCCCCGGCTCCCGAACCCTAGTGACTAAAGCTTTGGAATTATTTCATCTTCATTTTTGATATCACGATAAGCCATTGAAAGTTTTGGTAATTTTTCATGTGCTAACTTGATCAAAGCAATTTTCTTCTTTCTACTCCATCTTTGAACTTGCTTCTCTCTTAAAAAGGCATCATCTATTCTATCATATTCTTCACAATAAACCAACTTAACAGGAAGCCTCTTTCTGGTATGATTTGATCCTTCACCTGATTCATGTTGTGCCAGTCTTAGATTAATATCTTTTGTACTACCGGTATAGAATGATCCATCTGCACATTCGAGAATATACATCCAAGCTTTCATGATTAATTGTTTTTGCAGCTAACTAAACAGAGATAAAATTAGTGAATTACTCCTCTTGTAGTATGATGTGAGCAGCTTTCGAGAACCTCAGGCACCCGCCTTCGAGTGCTAAAAACGGCAATAGCATAAAGCCTGGCGGGTGAGGCTCCCGAACCCCAGGCCCCGGCTCTAGAACCCCCGGTGACTATTGCTCACGAAACATTTCATCTTCATCTATAAAAAACTGCCTTTTGCAAATAAGCTGAATAATTTTATTTTCAATGAATCAGACTAAAAGCAACCTATTTTTTATGAGGCAATCCCTAAGACTGCACATAGTTATTATTGGATTATTCTTTACAGGCTCAAATTTCGCTCAACCGGCATCAGTGCAACCACCATTGCCTGTATTTCCCATTCCATCAGCAGCGCAAATGAAATGGCATAAAATGGAAATGAATGCATTCATACATTTTAGCATTAACACATTTACTGATAAAGAATGGGGTTATGGAAATGAAAGTGCTCAATTATTCAATCCTTCAGCACTCAATACAGAACAGTGGGCTAAAATATTGAAGGAAACTGGTTTTAAAACCATGATATTAACAACCAAGCACCACGATGGATTTTGCTTATGGCCATCCAAGTATTCAGATCATACCATTAAGAACAGTCCATATAAAAACGGGAAAGGCGATTTAGTAAAAGAGGCGAGTGCTTCCAGTAAAAAGTATGGTTTGCATTTTGGCGTTTATCTTTCACCTTGGGATAGGAATAGGGCAGATTATGGAACTGCTTCTTACATCACTTATTACAGAAATCAGCTAAAAGAGTTATTTACGCAATACGGCCCTATTGTAGAAATGTGGTTCGATGGTGCAAACGGTGGTGATGGATATTACGGCGGTGCCAATGAAAAAAGAAAAATAGATGGGGCTACTTATTATGACTGGCCTACCACCATTCAGTTGGTTAAAAGTTTGCAGCCGAATGTGATATTTTTCAGCGATGCTGGTCCAGGTGTAAGGTGGGTAGGGAATGAGTTAGGATTTGTAAATGAAACCAATTGGAATACTATTTCAACAGACACACTGTTTGCTGGAAAAGCAGGAATTGAAACATTATTGGGTACAGGTTCTCCCGATGGCAATCAATGGGTTCCTGCGGAGGTAGATGTATCTATTAGGCCAGGTTGGTTTTGGCACGAAAGTGAAAATGACCAAGTAAAAACACCTGAACAGTTATTTGATATTTATCTTACCAGCGTTGGAAGGGGCTCTACTTTGTTATTAAACATTCCGCCAGACAAAAGAGGATTATTTCACGAAAACGATATAGCGGCACTTAGAGGTTTTAAAAAGATACTCGATCGAGAATTTGCGGTGAATAAAGCCTTAAATGCTACAGCAACAGCCGCCGAAATAAGGGGTGGATTGAAGGCATTTTCAGCAAAACATTTAACAGATGGGAGGGAGGATACTTATTGGACGACCAATGACGATATAACCAGTGCTGATTTCACAATTGATTTCGAAAAACCAACACCTATTCAATACATTGTTTTGCAAGAATACATTCAATTAGGTCAAAGAGTCAAGTCATTTATTGCTGAAGTATGGAAAGATAATACTTGGCAAAAAGTTGCTACAGGAACAACCATAGGGTATAAAAGAATTTTAAAGATCAGTCCAGTAAACACCTCGAAGATTCGCATTACAATTGAAGATTCCAAAGCTTGTCCTGTTATTTCTAATGTGGAGGTGTATTGACTTTGTCTAGATGTATACTGTGTTGTTTTTTTTGGGTGAGATTGCCCACTCTTCTTAAAAGGGCTCTAATGCTTGCGAAATTTGATTGAAAAGGTAAAAACTTAGTTTTTTAAAGAGGTTGTGCAACAGTTACTTATATTTTAAGTAGGCCAATTAGAGTTTCGAACAAAGTTCATCTGGTGTCAAAACAAGTACTTCACACCCTTTAAAGTCTTTTACATTTCGAGTTACTATACAGTTGATTTTATCAATAGTAGTTGCGCAATAAATCTGTATAGAATCTTCAAAATTCTTTTGCTTTGATCTCAAGCCTTTTGTAAGTACTTCTTTGTCAACTGAAATTATTGTCATATACTCAATTAAGCCTAGAAGAGTTTTGTGAAGAGAACCATCATCTATAAATTTCTTTAATAAATAGTAGGTTGTTGCTATAGAATGAGAGGAAGTAAAAAGTTTTACTTTTTTGTTCTCTGCCGCGCTGAAAAGTTCAATAGCATATTTGCTAAATGGCTTTCGATCGGCTAAAAGATCCACCAAAATATTAGTGTCAACGAAAATTTTTTTCATAAATGTTTTTTCTCAAAATAGTTCTGCAGCTCCTTTTTTTCATCGAAGTCATTCGGTAATTTCAATGCTCCTATTAATTTTTTTAACCTTGGAGAAATGGGTTGAGTATTATTTTCTTGGGTAATTGTCTCAAGGTATTGTTCAATAAGTTCAGAAAGACTCCTTCCAGAAACCTTCGCATAAGCCTTTGCCCGCTCAATAACATCTTTCTCAACTGTGAGAGTGAGTTTAGTTGTCATAATACGTGTATTTATTTCAAAGATACGTACAAAAGCTAAATAACCAGAATGTAGTGCCTAATGATTTAACAAAAATGTCAAACCTTTACAAGCATTTAGTCTAAGAATTAGGGGTTAATACAGTTGTGGATGGTAAAAAAATTAAAACACCGAAGGAAGGGAAGAAAAAAATGAATTTGTCTTGCAGTGGAGTAGGCTCACTCTTTGCCAAGTTTTGGCTTGTGTGTTGGCTTCCCGAAGGGTCGGGAAAGGTTGTGCGACTTGGCAATCCCGAAGGGTCGGGACAAGTTGTGTGTGGCTGTGAAGCGTTGGCATTCCTGTCTGTTTTATTTTAAGTTTTTAATAAATGGTCTGAAAGCATTTTCAAACTTTGGTAAATACTCAAGAAATAACTGATTCATTTTTTCCCAATGTTTGTCGTTAAAAAGGTTTACGTCTTGTAACTCAAATTTAATTCTACTCATTTTATTGTCTGCCAACTCTTCCCATTCTAAAGGACTACCAAAAGCCTGTTCAATAGCTTCCTTGCTCTTCATTAGTTTTTTGAAATAGGATTTGTTCTTGTCTTTGCTTGATGTTGAAATGCCTAATTCAATTCGGATATGTGATTTTGTAATAATTAGAGTGTAAGTAAAACCGCCAATTCCTGCACTTGTGCTTAGCCAATGGTCTTTTGATGGACTAACATTGTCAAACAGATTTGTGTCGCTCAAAAGCGGTAACAGTTGTTGCCAATACTTTTTGCTTACACTAAAGCGGTTAGGTTCGGCCTTACTTTCACTGTTCGATGAATATTTAATTAAAAGTTCGTCTTGTAATTCAAATAAGTCAAGCAGTTTTTTCAGAATTGCAAATTTCGAATTGCTGTCAATATTTGATTCTATATACCAACCATTTACAACTTCTTGTGCTGCTCTAAAATCCTTTGTTTCTCTGGTTATTTTGAAAGTGTCCTGATTGCTGATAAGCAATTGTGTGTTTTTCTCGTAGAGTTTCCGAATCACATAAAAATACATTTGAGCAACAGTGTCTTCTTCAACTTTTGTGTTTTCAAAAATGAAGTATTCTAACTTTTTATGTGTCGGGCTTTCAGCATCAAAAATATTCTGCTCTTCTGTTTCGTCTGCATCTACAATTTCAATGTCTGGTATCTCCCATATTTTTAAGAAACGCTCATAGATTATATTTAACCTTTCTTCATACTCTGCAACTGTCCATTTGTCTATTGACTTTAAATAAGCATTGAGCCAAAGTCTGCTGTAATTATAGCCTTGCTCGTTTCCGTCAACATTCATTTCCTTTTTCTCTTTAAAGGATTTGTTGCTTAATGCACCGTTATTGCCTGATAGTGTTAAGTTGGCAATGGTATTCAAATACTTCTCTTTTAATTGGAAGTAGTCATCGGGTGAAATATCTGTGTTCCAATCTTCACTCGGATTTTTCGGGAAAATATGCTCAATGGTGATAAACTCATTATTGGTATTTACATACTCCCGATTGTTGTAATTCTCCAACATTTCAAACAGATAGTTTCTGTTTTTTGGCTGAGTATTGTAAAGGTCTTTATCTCTTAGTGCTGTTTTCAAATCTTCGTTGCTTGGAAACTTGGCACTTCCTTTCTTTTTTAATAAAGCTTTGGCAATGCTGTCATAATATTCTTCGGTATCAACTTCTGAATATAAGGTCATAAAGATTTTATTTAAAGCATTGGTCGGTAGCCCCACAATAAACCTTCTCCAAGCGAAGCTTTGAATCAATTTCAACACTTTCACTAAATCTTCCTTGCTTAACAAGCCGTTCTCGGCATCTTCAAACACTTGCAATAAAAACGGATAGGCAACATTAATTTCCAAACGATTGATGTATTCAAGCTCTTTCCGAATGCTTACATCGGAAACCGTTGAAGGATTTACAAACTTCTTGTAATGAATGGAAAGTGATTTTATGTTTTCCAATTCCTGATGGTATGCTTCATCTTTCTTGTTGGCATAAATGCTTTTAAACTCTGCGTAAACTTTGTTTTTGTTCGGTATTTTCTTGTTTCTAAGTGTTAGGTAATCACGAATAAATTCAGAAACCAACGAACTTTGCTTTACATAATCCCTGGCATTTTCTTCAATGGGATTCCAAATGGTTTCAAAAATTCGGTTTTGGTCTTTGGGTGGTAAGTCCATCAAAATGTAATTCCGAATTAAATCAGATTGCGACAAGTCTAAACCTGTTGAATTTAAACTTTCAAAAATCCGTTGCGGGTCATCTTTATCACGCTCCAATGAAATTTCAACGAATATCAAACGATTCAAACCCCTGAGTATGGTTTCAAAGTTTTCTTCCGTGATTATGCTTCTGAAAAAGTTATAGTTCTCGGTAACATTAGAGTAGGGCAAAGAACTATTATCTGTTCCCAACAAAATAGCTTTGAACGCCACAGAATTAGCATCTGTTTGTTTCAGTTTTAATTTGCTTGATTCGTTTTTTACATACTGGTTGGTCAGAAACATATTGTAAAGCCTTTCAGCATCTTGTGCATTTCCGCTATCTTTTGCAAAGCGATATAAAGCAACATACAAAATGTTTATCGTTGTAAGGCGTTGCTGACCGTCTATGATAACTAACTCTTTTACTTCGCTGGTGCTGTATGTGCCTTCGTGAACAAATACAATACTGCCAATAAAGTGTGTTCCCCTGTTTTCAGTTTCTACTGAAATTATATCGTTTAAAAGTTCTTTGCACTCTGTGTTAGTCCAATCATAATTTCTTTGGTAAACAGGTATTACAAACTGCACATTGGGAGCTTGTAAAAAAATATTTATTTGTAGTTCGTTAGCTTTCATTTTTGTCTTTTCTCTTTTTCATAGGTGGTTTGTTATCGGGCAGTGCTTTCAAAACATCTTTGGCATTTAACGCAGACACCACTTTTTTTCCTGTTTTGGCTTCCAGCTCTAACCTTGCCACTTTAGCCACATTACCTCCTTGTTCTGCTACTTTTTTACTTTCTTCAAAATTTTTTGGATTGGTAGCTGCGGATATATCTTTGGTAGATGCCTCGGCAAGCATATTCAGAATCAGTTCAGTATTGGTCATATTATCCCGCAGGTTTTCTTTTTTCAAGCCTTTCAATACTTTGTATTCTTTGGTGGTTTTATCGCTCCAGGCTTTGGTAATGATGTCGGTCAGTGTAGCAAATTGAACGCCTTCTTTCAATCCTCTCTTTTTCCATTCATCAGTAAGTTCTTTTCTGATTTCAATACTTTTCAATCGTTGGTTAATCCAGTTTTCTGAATAACCCAATTTCAGGTATTGCTCCAACGCTCTGTCTATGCTCAATTCCGGGTCTTGCATTTCGTCTAATCGCTCTGCGGCTACTCGTGCCAGCCATAGTTTGAACGGTTCAGCTTTTGGAGAAGGAATGGATTGGATTAAACGGAAAAGTTGTTCAGTATCAGCAACATCGGTTTGGTAAAATTTACCATCTGATGATTGCATTTTCAGTTGTCCGATTTTTTCGGACAACTCACTACCTTCTTTCTTTAGCTTAGCCTTCAGGTCGCTCCAATATTTCCTTGGGCGGTCGGTTCCAGTCAATATTTCTATTACATCCACAATGGAGATATACCATTTCTCTTGCTCGGCATCCCAAATGGTGCGTACTTGCTTTTCTTCAAACAGTTTGATGGCAGTTTCTTTGGTCATTGGCTATGATGTTATGCGTTTTCAATGATTTTTATTTCTTCTTCCGTCAAGTCATAAAGCTGATAAACCAATTGGTCTATTTCATTTTCAAGCTCTGTTGTGTCGGCTGATGGGTTTTCTTTCTTGCGAGAAAGGATTTTGGTAACAATATTTTCAATTTTAGATTCAATCATTCCATCTCTTGCAATAGGAAAATCCTTTACATAAATATTAATCCAACGAGTAGTTCCAACACCACTTGTATTAGCAATTAACCTAAGGTAGTATTTAATCACTTTTGAATTCAGTAAACCATTTAAATACTTTATGTTTAAATCTTTTGGAGGAAGTAAAAAGTATGCACTATTCAAAAGATATATTTCATCGTCACAGATAGCGAACTTGTTTGTGTCAGTTAATTCAATCCAAATTATCTTTGGCTCTTTAAAATCATCAAAAAAAGAACAAGCCCTTAAATTTGTCCAATGATTTCCCTTTGCCCCTCTTTTCTTAAACCCATCACCAAAGGAGTCTAAGTACTCATAAATCGCAGGATATTCATTCTTTACATCTATGCCGTTTTTTGTGAGTAATATGTATTTTTCTTGCTGATAGCAATATCTGTTTATATCTCTACCTCTTAACAATGGTTTAATCAAATCTATACTTTTAGGGTCCTTAGCAATCAACCTATTTACTATATCTTCATCAATAACAAAAGCTTCGTTCGAGCCTGTAGCAATTCCTAATCTTATTTTTGCTCCAATTTCTTCCAAAGTTTTACCCTTGTCGGATATTTTTCTTCCTAAATTGATTTGCTCTGGTTTAGCAAGATTCCAACTTTTTATTTTAAAATCATCAAAATCATACTCAAAAGAATGCCTTTTAATAAAATCTATGAAGTTGTCTTGAATGTTATATTTTTGGTTAACAATTAGAGATTTAATATCATTTTTACTTTTTGCAAAATTTGCAACAACAGTATTCACAATTGCATCTTCAAATATTTGAGCATCTTCAATATTTATTAGCTGAACAAATTGGCCGTTATCATTAAAATAATCCCTTAGTGGTTTTCCATATTCAGCCTTTAAAAAGGAGTTTGATGTTATAAAATTTAAATACCCTTTATTAGTAAGAATTGTAATGCCTTTTTCAAAGAAATAACAATACAAATCTGCAAATGTTTCAAAACATTTGTAGTTTGATTTCAAATAATCTCTAAAGTCTATTTTATCGTGGCTTATATAAGGCGGATTTCCAATAACCACATCAAAGCCCACAAAATCGCCATCGTCATTCAGCACTTCGGGAAATTCAAAACGCCATTCAAAAGCGTTTTCAAAGATTTTGTTGGCTTTTATTTCTTCAATTTCGGTCTCCAATTTTTTGGTTTCTTCGGTCA
>CAZTTO010000005.1:0-185696 GCA_964616465.1 uncultured Hydrotalea sp.
CAGTCGTGGATAAAAACATTATGCTCATTGTGTTGTCTTAAAATTGCACCTAACGTTTTCGGGCTTTGCGTTCGGGCGGGTTTCGGAGCACAAAACTGTCAACCAGCACTACACTTAAATAGAAGCACAAAGCTCCAAGTTTGCAAGTCACCCCGCCTGACGCAAAACCCGTGTTAGTGGCTGGCATTCTATGTCCAAATGTAAGTTTCATTTTCTTCAATTGCATCAACTAATTCTTGTCTATGTGTCCATAACATTGCATGACCTGATTTTGAGATAATTTTTAGTCGTGAGTTTTTTAATAATCTTTGTAGTTCTTCTGCGTGATGCTTTGGAACAGCATTATCAATTTCACCACGTACAATCAAAACATTGCAATTAATCTTGTCTAACCATTTAGAACTGTCAAAATTTCTCAACTCACTTACAAAGGTCAAAACAGATTTATTACTACATTTTTGAAACATAATTTCAAACTTTTTCAGGTCATTTGAATTTGTCACTCCTTCATTTTTCAACTGATTTGCCATGAGTCGAGCTAATACTCTTTTGGGTATTAGCTTAATCATTAAAGTCATTATATAGGATTCCATCTTCTCCTTAATTGTCCTTGTATTATTTGAAAACGTGTTTACAAGGATAAGTCCATTTACAATGTCTGGTCGAAGCTTTGCAATTTCTTGAGCAACTGTCCCGCCTTGCGAGTAGCCAAGAATTACGACTTTATTCTTGGAAAATTTATTCAAGACCGAAATTATGTCTGTGGCTGCTTCATGAATGGTAAATTCTCCATCCAACATACCACTTTCTCCGCAACCCCTAATGTCAGGAATTACTATATTAAATTTACTTATGAATTTCTCTGTTATGAAGTCATTAAAAATCTCTCCGTCCGTAGTAAGTCCGTGTATAAGCACTAATGTCTTGTCATTTGAGTCGCCATATGTTTTAAAACTTATCATTGTCGATGTCCTTTATGCTTGCCACTAACGGTTTGCGGCTTTGCGAAGAAGCGGATTTCGGAGCTCAAAACTGTCAACATAGTACAAAAGTTGATGAGAGGTAGAATGTTCAATTAACCACTGAACCCGCTTTTTTGCAAAACCGCTGTTACCTGCTGGCCTTCTGTCCATTGTGTCGTTGTAACCCTTGCCAATATTGAGTTTTCGTGTCATTCTATGCTGTGTTTGTCGGGCTGTGTGTCGGTGTATTTTTATTTTTTTTAAGCGTTGGGAAATTTTTTAAAAACAATTTTGTCAGCGTTGGCAAAGCAAGCTCTTTTGCAATTTTTGGTCTGTGCCTTGGCTTGTGCGAATTGCAAATGTGCTTGCTATTAGCGTGGGCTTTCCTTTGGTTTCATAAATATTGAAATTAAAAGACCTATTCCAACTACTACGTCAACTATGTTCCACATTTGTCTGCCAAGTGCAATTTTGAAAAATGGTTGAATTAGCAATGCAAGTCCACCGTAAATAATCATTTCCGTCTGTCTTCCTTGTTCGTTTGCCTTATATGCTAAAACTGCAAAGCCTATTAGACTTGCTAACCTTACAAACTGATAATAACCATAAGGCATATTTGCCAAACAAAGGAAAAATAAAATCGCTAAGATGATTTTGATTATATTATTCAAACTTAAGTTCATCCGTAAATTCTTGATGTAAACCGTAATTGTGAAAGTCTATTAAATAATTCATTTGTTTAGGAAACTTTGAAATAATTGTTTCCTCACTTGTTTTCAATTTTGACTTAACCATTTGTAGAAATTTAATTTCACTCGGTTCAACCTTTTCATCTGATTCGATTGCCCGAATTAAAACTTCAATAAGCAGTAATTCCTGATTGTCATTTAGATTAGCAACTGCGACTTCTTGCAAATAATCATTAATTGCTGTTGAACCTTTTTCCTTAATAGTATTGAGTGTTTCTTCAAGTGGTTCCTCAAAGTCAAAACCCATAAAGTAAATTTCGTTTTCAGCCATATTTCTTATTTCAGAAATTTCTGATTCTTCTATACTGCCATCACAGGCAATGACCGAAACTGCTGATTTAAGCAGTAGGTTTTGAAATGCTTCAGTTTTCATAATCCAAATCCAATTTTAGTTGTAACTTGTTCTTTAGCTCCTCTTGGCAATAAATCAAGTAAGCCGAAATTTATTTCTCTTAGTCTATCCCAATTTTGACTTTCTACAGCAAACTTACCAGCATCAATAAGGCTTTTTGCTTGTGTTTGGTCATTCATTTTTGGTTGTTCCCCTTTTAGCCAATTGAAAATTCCAGTTAAAAAATCAGGAGTTCGCCATCTTATTTGCCAAATAATGCTTTGAAGTTCATCAGACTTTTCTTGAATTTTAATTGGACTGTTAGTCGACATAAAAGCCTCTTCTTGAGAAACAATATCATTGTATATTTTTCTTTCGTGGTCGTTGCCGCTATCATCAAGAAGTTTTAAGCACTCAGTTTTCGTTTCGAAATAATGTTCTTTTACCTTTTGAATCCTTTTGTGTTTGGTAGCACTATCAATCTCCTGTGCTATTTTACGTTTCTTATCCTCCAATTGATAACGTTTATCTGTTACATCGTCTGATGTGAGGCTTTCCGTTTCTTCGGCAACAACATCCATCTCCCTTTTCAGTTTGGATAAAGCACTTGCAGTTTCATAATCTTCTTTTTCAGTAGCTTGTTCGATTTCTTCATCTAACTTTTCAGATAAATCTTCAACTTGGTCTTTGAGCATTTCAACTGGAGTATGTCTTTCTTTAGGGTTAAATGTCTCCTTGAACTCTTGGTCGGCCATATTTAAATATGCTGCGACAGTTAAATCTTGTGATTCAGATAATGAAATCGTTATTTCTATATCAGAACCTTTTGAAATATCTCTTTTTAAGTTCTTACCTGTTATTCCAATAAATCCGATACTTTTATTTGCTTCAGGTAAAGCAAGGTGTGAACCTTGTAATATGTTAATACGTATGTCATTTTCTTCACTTCCTTTGACAATTGTTTTATTTATCGGAAAAGTCAATGTCCGTTTAGTAGGTAATATTGTGTTCCGTTGAAATATCAATGCAAGTCGTGTTTGACCAGGGTTGTCATAATCATCTACTTCTAAGCAAATATCTTCTGGCAACGGCTGTCCGCTAATGCCAAAGCCGCTGTTAATTCCAATGGGTTCGATGTCCGTTTCTACAACATTATTTAAGCTGTCATAAACGGTTAAAGTAAAGAAGTTGTAAGCATTTTCAACTAATGGCAAATCTTCGCTTATTCGCTCAGAGAGTTTCTTCAAACCTGAATCAAAACCACCATCTTGTCTAACTATTTTGTAAAATAGACCTTCGGTGTCTCCCGTTACTCTTGCAGCGAACAATTCGTCCTTCTCTTTAGATGCTTTATTGTAACTAGCCTTTATTGATAATGCAGTTTTCTTTTGTTGTTTGTCTGTTTTTGAAATTTCCTTTTGTTTAGTTGCTGCATAGTAAGCAGCACCAACTGCAACGGCTGTCGTTGGGTCAATTTCACAATTTGCAGGTATTTGTAATATTTCTTCAACTCTTTGTCTTACATAGGGAATATATGTAGAACCACCAACCATTAATGTAAATTGAATATCCTTTGAACCAAGTGAGTTTCTCGTCAAAATAGTTTTTATCATTTCAATTGTTCCATCAACAGAAGATTTTATTAGTTCGTTAAATTCTGAACGTGTGATTGTAATTTCAAAATCTACCTCGTTTCTTTCTTCATCTTCAAAACCATCTACCACGATTTCAGCCGATGTAACTGCCGATAATCTGATTTTTGCTTCTTCAGCTCTGCTTAAAAGAACGTAGTATTTAGAATTGTATTTACCCGATGCACTTTTCATTTCATCTTCTAAATTGTCAAATGAAAATTGAGCATTTATCTTTGGGATAACCAGTTTATCAACAATCATTTGGTCTATATCTGCACCACCTAAGAAGTTGTTTCCTTCGTGGTCAATTACTTTCATTTCACCATCTTTAATTTTAATTAAAGCAACATCAAATGTTCCTCCGCCAAAATCATAAACGAGCCATTGACCGTCAGTAAGTTCCTTTGACTTTTTCATATTGGCATATGCTAAACTTGCTGCAATTGGCTCTTGTAATAGAACAACTTGTTTGAAACCCGCTTGATAACCCGCTTCCTTTGTTGCATTAGATTGAATTAAATCAAATGAAGCAGGAATGGTAATTACTACAGATTCTAAATTATCACCGGTGTTAACAAAAGTTTTAAGTTCTTTCAGAACCTGTGCCGATAGTTCAATTGGAGTTACTGAACGATTCTGTGATTTAATAGGGAAACTTTCAGACGTTCCCATTTTACGTTTGAAAAATGCTTGTGTAAAGGCATCTTTCTTTTGTTTTCCAAACATTACTTTGGCTTGGCTACCAACAATAATTTTGTCTTTTTGATAGCAAACAACAGAAGGGAGTGTTGCTCTTCCATAATCCAATGGATTATTAAAAACGATTACTTCACCTTTAACAAATTTGGCAATAGCTGAATTTGTAGTGCCTAGGTCGATTCCGAAATTGATTGTATTTTCCATTATGTGAATGATTTAAAGATTAAGATTTTGATTCTGCAACAACGATTCCTTTTCTAGCAATTAAGGTTATTCCTCCTTTTCTGTATCTAACAATTGGTTTTATTACCTCTGTAATTATAAGATTGTCGGCAGAATTACCCGCTATACTCGCTTCAATATCAGTCCGTGTTTCGTTGTATGGCTCACCAATCGGATTATGGTAAACTAAACCACCGTCCGTTTCTAGCTGTTCAAATATTTCTTTTAGCCTTGTAATATTTCGGCTTATTGAATTGGATTCGGTAAGGTTTTCAACCTTTTTTTCAATTTCAAAAACTTGGTCTAGCAAGTCGATGTAAATTTTTGGCACTTTTATTTGTTCGTTCATATTTTTTATTTTTATGCACTTGGTTTAGAAAATGTCCATCCTTCTCTTATTCTGTCAATAAGTAAAGGATGTTTTGATAATGTTGATTCTGACGAGTCTTTAATACCGCTACTGCTAACCTGATTGCCTTCAATTATTTTTCCAACTATCCAGCCTGCAACCGCTCCTATAATACCGCCAATTATGAAATGCTCACCATCTGTCATAGCACCAATTATTACACCTAATGCTAATGCTACAAGGAATATCAGTGAAAACTTCTGACTGCCTTTAGAATGAATTTCTTTACAACTTCTGCATCTAGGAATAGTAACATCAGTGTAAGAAAATTGAACACGTCTTGGGAAATAGCTTCTATATGTTTCCTTATAGATGGTTTGTGAAATGCCACAATTGTCTTCTGGTGGATATTTCTCACAGAAATGACATACTAAAACACCTTTATACTTCTTTTCTAACTCTTCAAGTTCTGTTTTATCCTGCTTGAATTTCAACTTTGCATCATCACTTCCATTGATTTGTAATGCAAATGAAATCAATGCTAAAGAGGATTTTATATCGTTCTGCTTGTTCCAACAAGATATAGAAAGACTCCTAATTGAATAACCGATTTGTGTTCTTATTTCGTTTGCAAAAGAAGGTAAAGCATTAAGTTCTGTTAAGGTAACTATCTGTTTAATTTTGTCTAGCGAATCAGAAGCGTGAACACTTTTATTTTCTACACTTTTTATTAGATTTTGAATTGTAATAAGTATAGATGCCCATTTTTTTAAGGTTGGTGCATTTTTTTCTTGCTCAATTCTTTCTTCGTGTTTTTTCTTTACTATGTCATAGTTTTTTTGAAAAGTCGGTTTGTTGACACTTTCAATATTTAACTCAAGTAAATGTTCTAACAAGTGCAAAGAAACCGATGTTGTATTAAATTCATTCCAAATAGCTAATTGCAAGAAATTTATTGCGGCTGCAATTTTATTTATCTGACTTTGAAAATATGCTGGTAATTGATTAAGTGTTTCCGTTGGAAATAAAGCAACTATTAAATCAATAATTTCATCTATGTCATCATCTGAATATTCAGATTCTTCATTTTTTATCTCTTTAGTTAAAGAGTCGATTTGTTGAATCCTGTTTTGAATTTCAATACTCAAACTCTTAAATGCAACATTTAGGTCTGCTGTGCTAATAAGGGTTTGTGTTCTTAAAATGCTTCTGAGTTTCTCTGAATCCTCATCAACAAATGCTTTCAATATAGCTTTATTAAATTTCGGAGCAAAGAAAGGACTGATGAATTTTATGAATTCTGGAAGTTTGTAAATGCTCTCTTGTTTGAATGATGTAAAAAGTTTTTCATTACCATTTACAAGAAAATCATTTAGAAGATTATTCTTTGCTAAATGAGAATAGAACTCTAAAGCGTTTGGACTTTCTAACTCATCTATTACTTTTTCACAATCAGTTTTTGTAAGTGATAGTCCTTTGTATTGGAAATGACCATTTTCAGAAAGGTCTATTTCGGCAAAAAGTTTACGTTTTGCCTTTTTAATCAATGAATTATCAACTGCCGAAATTTCGGAAGTATCTAATTCAAGAATTTCTACAGGGTTAATGAATTGCATAGCTTTTATCTTCTTTTAGTTACTATAAAAAATTGCCAAGTGTAACCTATATTACTCTCCATATATTCTGTGCCGATGTTTGGTATAACACCAGGGGCAGAGGCACGGTAATTATATGTTCCTGGGCTTAATGTTAATGTTCGTTTTTGCTTTGGTGAAAAAGTGTATGTTTCACTATTGAGTTTCAGTGTTAGGGTTAATGAAGTATTGTTGAAAATTTCAATTTCAGGATTGTAAGTCGAAGTTTTACCGCTTGGGGTAAACAGACCTCTTTCATTTTTTTTAACTAGGTCTCCAAGTTTTACAAACGACTTATGTATATATCCTTCCTTGTCCGTTGCAATGTCAATTATATTGTAGAAATCATTTTCCGTCTCAAGGGATACAATAAATATTTGTGTTCCCGGTTTCAACGATGAAATTACTCCATAGTCTGTGCCCGGTCCTTGTCGAAAGTTTACCTGTTTTGTGACCCAGCCTAAATAGGATTGACTGAAACCTATTGATGATGTCAGTAAGAAAAGTGTTAAGATGAATAGGTTTTTTATATGCAACAAGATTATTGAATTTTCTCTTTGTTCTGTCCGTGCGTAGGCAAAAAATAGCTCTTTTGGTTTTGCGAAGGGTTGGCTTGTGTGTCGGGCAAAACCAAATGTGCCATTTGTGCGGCTGGCCAAAATTGTTTTTAAAAAATGTGCGGTGGGAAAAAATAAAAATACAGAAGGGTTGGCTTTTGGGTAGGCTGTCTGAAAGTTCATTTGTCCCGTTACTTTATTTTTATTTCTGTCGTTCATTCTTGCTGTGTCGTATTTTAGGCTTGCTGGTAACGGTAAAGCATTGGCGAAGAAGGGGCTTTATAGCACTTCGCTCAATGACAGTACAAAAGTTAAATTAATAAACAAAGGCTCAATAACATTCGTCTGCCCCTTTTTTGCCAATGCAATGTTATGTGCCGTATTTTTATCAATCTATGGGACTAAATATTATTGTATATAAGATAGTTGAAAAAACTATGGAAGAAGGGTGGCATAATAATCTTGTGCCTTATTATAAAGTTGAACGTCAAGACTGGTTTGATAGTTTAAGATTATCTGGCGACAAAGACTTTGTAACCGAAAACGAATTTGTTGCTTATGATGAAAACGATGAAGAGGGCAGAGATTATGTCCGCCCAAAAGATTTTAGTAAGTGCCGTGAATGGATAAATGAAAATGTAATAGAGAGTAATCGTCAAAGATTATTAAAAGCATTAGATTTCTTTGAAAAAGATAAAGACCTTGTGTTTTTGTGGTCTTGGTAATATGGCACATAACTCATTAATACACGCTGTAACTATATTTCTTGTATAGTACACTTCGCATGAATACCAATAAGTTAGTTCTATACAAAATTAGATTGTTATAGGAATAATCCAATCGGTGAAGTGGTGTTTGTGGTAGTAATCTCATTTGCTCTTGCTTGCTTGTATAATTCCTTTGTTGAATAAATCATCGAGTGGACTAACAATGTTCACCAATGATTTTTTGGATACATGTAAATAACGCTCGGTTGTTTTAATGTTAAAATGACCGAGGATGTCTTTTATATACCTAATGTCGGTTCCTTTTTCTAGTAAATGAGTCGCAAAACTGTGTCGCAAACTGTGTATGCCCACTTCTTTAGATATGCCCGCTGCTTTTTTGGCATTGGAAAAAATCATTTGTACAGTGCGGGTGGGATAAGGACCGCCTGTGTACGACGATTCAAATAACCATTTCTTGGGCCGCTCCTTGCAACTGAGTATATAGGCTCTTAATATTTCTAATAAAATTGGACTGAGCTGTACATATCTGTCTTTTTTTCCTTTGGCACACCTTACATGTATTTGCATTCGCTCTGAATCTATATCGCTTAACTGTAATTGCACAACCTCACTCACACGTAATCCGCTGCTGTACGTGGTAAATAAAATGGCTTGGTGTTTTTTGTTTGTGACTGCTTTGAAGAGTCTGCCTAATTCATCTTCGTTCAATAGTTTGGGTAATTGCAAAGGCTTTTTTGGTCGGGGAATGCTGTAAATAATCTGCTGCTTTTTTAATACCTGCTCAAATAAAAACTTCATCGCATTCATCCTGCTATGTATGGTGTTTTCACTTAGTTTCTTGACCTCTGAACAGGAAACGAGATACTTCTTTACATCTTCAATACTTAATTGTGCTACATCTGCTTGTCCCATATCACTTAAAAACAACGAAAGCTCGTTGTAATAGGTGCGTATCGTGCTCTTGCTCTTGCCCTGTAAAATCATGTGTTCACGTGCCCGCTCTAGTAATGGTAAATTGTGTGGTGCAATGGTATCCCTGCTAATTTGCCATCGATTGCTGGCTCTCACAATACTGGGTGCTACAGCTTGTGTTGGATTGTTCATCCACTTGAATGGTATGCCCAACGATTGTATCTTTTGAATGCTCACTTCATTGTCTGGAACATGCCAAGCTTGTAAACGCTGACTCCACATCCTGCCCGGAATTCCCCTGATTTGCTGATTAATATGTTGATTGAATGTAAACCTCATAACAATTCGTCGCACTTCTTTGTGCACTACTCTTTCTAATACAATCATATCGCATAACGTTTTTAAAACTTATAGCTCCGCTAATCTCAGTCACATTACATAACTCAGTTACTTATACTACTTATGGGGCTTTGCTTATTCTTTTTGTACTTTTCTGATCCCTGCTAACTTGGTGCTTCTATCACACACAGAAAATTACAATGTGAATATAATTATATTTTTTAAACTGAAAAAATGGAACGCTAATAAAAATTATCATCCCACTACTGTCTAATTTGATTATAAACATTTAACACAAATTCTTCTTATTCAAAAACGCACCCCTGTAGCCGATTCAGCTATTTTTTAAGTTCTAGCTTCTTTGTGTTGCTCATGAATTAGACCAACGTTTTGGAAGATGCTTAGATAATTCTTAGCAGCTCTTTACTTAAAGTTCACATAACTAAAAGCAGCGTTTTTTCAGAAAATCCTACCTTTCCGCCCTCAAATAATTGGCTATGAAAAAATCCCTCTCTTTTATTGTGTCGCTCTTGGTCTCAGGCTGGCTTATGGCTCAAATGGTGGCCGGACCAATGGTTGGACATGTAGAGTTTAGAACCGCAACTATTTGGATGCACCTCGATCCTTCTATTCGTGAAGTGTCTGTTCAATACATCGAAAAAAATTTAGCCGATAAAGCTGCTCAACAAGTTAAAGTGTCTTTGCCAGGTGGCGAATTTAATATAGCTACAGCCCTGCTATCTGGATTGGAACCTGGTAAAACGTATAACTATTCCATTTATACAGGCAAAGGTCCTGCAATTGCTCAGGGTGAAGTGCGCACACAGTCGCTTTGGCAATGGAGGACAAAAGCTCCTGATTTTTCTTTTCTAGCAGGTAGCTGCCATTTTACCAATGAGCGTGTATTCGATAGACCAGGTAAACCTTACGGAGGCGATAGCTCCATTTTTGAAACCATGGCTAAAGAAAAAGCCGATTTTATGTTGTGGCTGGGCGATAACTGGTATACACGTGAAGTTGATTATTACAGTGCTTGGGGATTGATGAAGCGCCCTGCAACAGATCGCTCGCTAAAAGTAATGCAACCTTTACTGAAGGCAATGCCTCAATACGCCATTTGGGACGACCACGATTATGGCTGGAATGATGCTGATAGAAGCTTTCCACTAAAAGAAGCTAGTCGCGATGCTTTTATGAAGTTTTGGGCCAATCCAAGCTATGGTATGAATGGACAAGGCATCTATTCAAAGTTTACTTGGAATGATGTGGATGTGTTTTTGCTCGACGATAGATGGTGGAGAGCTAATGATAATTTACCCGACTCTGTAGATGGTCGTCCGAATAGCGATAAAACCATGTTTGGTAAAGAACAAATGGACTGGTTGAAGAATGCGCTGCTCTCTAGTAAGTCGAATAGAAATATCAGTTTCCGCATCATTGCAACTGGTAGTCAGGTGTTGAATCCTGTTTCTAGATTTGATGTATTTAAAAAGTTTGAACCAGAATACAACGATTTCATGGAATTTTTAAAGGAAGCTAAAATTCCGGGTATCGTTTTCTTAACCGGCGATCGCCACCACAGTGAAATCATTGAGGTAAAACAAGCTGGTATGTACCCGCTGTACGATATTACTTCCTCTCCACTTACATCTGGCACCCATGTTTTTGGTGGGCCTGAAGCGAATAACCCCTTTAGAGTAGTAGGGGTTGATCAGTTTCAAAACTATGCACGTATTTCATTTTCTGGCGCTGGTAAGGAAAGAACTATGCAGGTGAGTTTTATTGGGCTGAAGGGTGAAGTGTATAAAACTTGGTCTATTCAAGCGCAAAACCTGAGTTTCTAATTTTGTAACCATTCTACATTGAATTTGCATTATCCATTCCAATACGATAAAACGAAGGTCATTCAAGGCCTTCGTTACCATTTTGTAACACGTCCAGAAATTAGAATCATTCTTTTGCTGGTAAATGTGTTTGCCATTGTTGCGGCTGTGTTGTTCTATATGAAAAAAGTGCGTCCTGAACCTTTTTTACTGGGCAGCCTGCTTTGGCTGGGCATGATGAGTGCTTTCTGGTATTTCTTGCCGAATATGATTTATAAGAAGTCGAAGACCTTTCAGGATAGCTTTATTGCACATTTTTTAGATAATAAACTGCGCCTAGAATCAGAACAAGGCTACGCCGATTGGGAATGGACGAAGTTTAAGAAGTTTTTTGAGAGTCCGAATTTCTTCCACCTCTATTTCGATGATAAGTCATTCTTACTTCTGCCTAAAGAGGATATGGATGATCCGCTTCGTCACGAAGTGCGGGGCATATTCAATAAAAAAATTGGTAGGAAATAGGCTTATAGCATTTTTTCCATCACATAGTGGGGAATGGTCACTTCTGTAAATTCGTCGCTGCAGACTTCATAGCCTAATTTCTCATAAAAACCTTGTGCCGACTTTCTGGCATGCATGGTCAAACGCTTGTATCCACGGTCGCGGGCTATGTTTTCAGCAAAAATCATGAGGGCCTTACCCAAACCCTTCCCCTGTAAACCCGAAATAACCGCCATTTGCCTCAAACGAACGGTATCTTCCCCTTCTTGCTTCAGCATACAACAGCCTTCCAGCTTGTCTTCGTCGAAACAGCCTATTAAAATATCGTTCTTCTCCCTTTCTAATTCTTCATCCTGAAAGGTTAATCCAAGCGGTTTGCGCAGAATTTGAAAGCGCAAATCCACCATTTGCTTGTATTCGGGTGAGCCGTGGTCTATGATTTTTAGTGCCATATCTATTAGGAGGACGTACAAGATAATTATCATTTCCGAAAAACTGCCATTTTCCTGTTAAAAATTGAAAATGGGAAATACAGGAAAACTTCAAACAAAAAATTCATAAATCCTTGCAGTTTAACCAAAAAGTATATTTTTGCGCCTGTAACAAAACTTTTCACAATGTCAGACATCGCAACAAGAGTTAAAAAAATCATTGTTGACAAATTGGGTGTAGATGAAGCAGAAGTAACCAACGAAGCTTCTTTCACTAATGACCTCGGCGCAGATTCATTGGATACCGTTGAGTTAATTATGGAATTCGAAAAAGAATTCAACATTTCTATTCCTGATGAGCAGGCTGAAACCATCACTACAGTTGGACAGGCTGTTGCTTATTTGGAAGAGAACGCCAAATAATCATATCTTTTTTCGGTTTTTCATTCAAATCCGCCTTATTTGTGGCCAACACCCTTTTAAGGCGGATTATTCTCTATAAAAGGTAGTTATGCAATTGAAAAGAGTAGTCGTTACTGGTATTGGTGCTATTACACCCTTGGGCAATGATTTGTCAACTTTCTGGCAAAACCTCCAAAATGGAGTTTCTGGTGCTGCACCTATTACATTATTCGATGCATCTCGTTTTAAAACGCGTTTTGCCTGTGAGGTAAAAGGCTTCGACCCTACAACTTATATAGAGAAGAAAGAGGTGAAACGCCTCGACCGTTTTGCACAATTGGCCATCGCAGCAAGCGATATGGCTGTAAAAGATGCTGGAATTGAAGGCAATGTAGACCAAGATCGAGTTGGGGTTATTTTCGCTAGCGGTATTGGTGGATTAACCACTTTCCAAGAAGAAGTCATCAGCTTTGCAAAAGGCGATGGTACTCCTCGTTTCAATCCGTTCTTTATTCCTAAAATGATTTTGGACATAGCTGCTGGTCAAATTTCTATGCGCTATGGCTTCCGCGGACCTAACTATGCTGTGGTTAGTGCTTGTGCAAGTAGTACCAACGCCATTATCGATGCCTTCGATGTAATTCGTTTGGGTAAAGCCGATGTGGTGGTTACTGGTGGTGCTGAAGCAGTTGTTAGTGAAGCTGGGGTAGGTGGATTTAACTCCATGAAGGCACTTAGCGAACGCAACGATGATCCGGCTACTGCAAGCAGACCTTACGACAAAGAGCGCGACGGTTTTGTAATGGGTGAAGGTGCAGGCTGTTTAATTCTGGAAGAATATGAACATGCTATTAAAAGAGGTGCCCATATTTACTGCGAAATTGCAGGAGGTGGTGCCACCGCCGATGCACACCATTTAACCGCTCCACATCCAGAAGGATTGGGCGCAAGAAATGTAATGATAGCTGCTTTGAAGGATGCAGGTATGCAAGCATCTGATATTGATTACATTAATACACACGGAACATCAACTCCTTTGGGAGATGGTGCAGAAGTGAAAGCTATTACTGAAGTATTTGGTGAACATGCCTATAACCTCAATATCAGCTCAACCAAATCTATGACGGGTCACTGCTTGGGTGCAGCAGGCGCTATTGAAGCCATTGCATGTATCATGAGCGTTATAGATGATGTGATTCCACCAACCATCAACCACTTTACAGATGATCCTGAATTGGATCCAAAATTGAACTTTACGTTCAATACAGCTCAAAAAAGAACAGTACGCGCAGCTTTGAGTAATACCTTTGGTTTTGGTGGTCACAACGCATGCGTGATTGTAAAAAAATATGTAGCTTAACAGCGTGCAACTACTCAAACGTCTATTCCGCGCTGATAAAAACGAATCATCTGGTTTCCAAAAACAATTACAAGCCGTGCTTGGCTTAAAGCCGGGTAACGATTTATTGTATGAAATTGCTCTGAGTCATCGCTCTGTTAAAGACACGCCTGAAGAAAACAACGAGCGATTGGAATATTTGGGTGATGCCATTTTGAGTGCAATTATTGCTGATTACTTATTCAAAAGATATCCAACAAAAGGGGAGGGCTTTCTCACAGAAATGAGAAGCAAAATGGTGAATCGCCAACAGCTGAATGATATTGCGCTGAAAATGGGATTGAAAAAACTCACTCGTTATAATAAGTTTGATAATGCTTTACGTACCAGCCAAATTTTTGGCAACACACTGGAAGCCTTGGTGGGAGCTGTTTACCTCGATAAAGGTTATCGCAAAACACAACAATTGGTGCTCAAGCAAATTGTAATTCCGCACATGTTTGTGGAAGACCTGGAAAATATCGACATCAACCTCAAGAATAAACTAATTGGTTGGGCAAGTAAAAAGGGGCATGCACTCACTTTTGAATTAGCCAGTGAAAAACTAGAAGGCAATCGTCGTGTCTTCATTATGAACGCCGTTCTCGATGGTGAAGTCATTGCCCAAGGAAAGGGATTCAATAAAAAAGACGCCAGTCAAGTAGCCGCCCAAAAGGCAGTAGAGCATTTGGGAATTTAGGGAGTGGCTTTAGTGATTCTGCAAATTTTCCTCCATCAAAAATCTTTTCAATATCTATTCTTAATTCTATTGGCAGTCATTTTTAAAATTGATTGAAAACATTACCTGCGATTCTATTTGAATCAATAAAATTTAATTTTTTTTACGAAACTTGGTCTTCGCCGATTTAAAATGCATCTTAATTTTACTTAAGGTTTTTACAAACTAGTCACTGTTACAAATCATTTAAAGTAGCGTTATGCGTTTCAGTTTGCTTTTTATAATTCTAATTTCCTCATCCTACACTTACTCACAAAAATTGTCCGAAATAAGCATCGGTGCAAATTTCTTTGAAACAAAAAGCTATGGAAATAATCCATTTACAATTGCATCTCTTATGAGAGATCCCCTTAGTTACACGAACTATATCAGCAGTTTTCAACATGATGCATGGGGCGGTACAGGAGGCTTTTATAGTTTACAAAAAAATATCTCACTTGGAGCTTCATTTAAACTAAATGGTAATGAGCATTGGAAAAGAAAATTATTATTTCAAACAGCGCTAACAATTGGTTTACAGGAGACTCATTCAACTGGGTCATTATCTAAAAGATACTTTTTAGAACCTTCACCGGGGATATCTCAAAGAATTTTTGAAGAGTTATTAGTTTCAGAAACTAGAAACTATTTGGGTATGTCTCTCGGTGCTCTTTATATTTTTAATGAAAATAAAAAAGTTAGTTTTTTCACAGGTATACAATATCTACATCAGTTCTCAGTAGAGCATTCTTATACTAGCTCCGTTCAAAAGCTAACTTTCACAAGTTTGAACGGCGATCCGGAAACAATGCAGACAGCTACATACGATCAAAACCGATATTGGAAAGGGAAAACATATAGCAATAGCAGGCTATTTGTGCCATTTGGACTTCAGTTTAAGGTTGCAAACAATTATATACTAAGGCCAACTTTACATTTAGGTATTTTCTTACCACCAAAACCTTTTAGGGTAATAGATGAATCACATGGTTTTGGAATTCACTTCATAAAAAAATTATAGTTAGACTGATTCACTTCAATAAAAAAGACGCCAGTCAAGTAGCCGCCCAAAAGGCAGTAGAGCATTTGGGAATTTAGGGAGTGGCTTTGGTGATTCTGTAAATACATCCTGCATAATCGTCGCTCACCAATAATGCACCCTTTTTGTCAATTTCAATATCAACTGGTCTGCCAGTCACTTTGCCATCGGCCTTCAACCAACCTTCAGCAAAAGGTATATAGCGAACTACCTCATTGTTTCCATTTAAAAAAGCAACGCCCACCTTGTAACCAATTGGATTGGTTCTGTTCCAACTACCATGTTCAGCTATGAATACTGCATTTGTGTAAACAGAATCGAACATATTTCCTGTATAAAAGCGCATACCTAAAGGGGCTACATGTGGGCCAAGTAATGCTGCTGGTGCTTGCGTTTTTAGCGATGCAGGTTGTTTGGAAGCAAACTCTGGATCTGGAATATTGCCTTGGTGGATGTAAGGAAAGCCAAAATGCAAACCTTTTTCTGGAGCAACATTCAGCTCACACGATGGCATATCATCACCCATTAAATCGCGGCCATTATCGGTAAACCATAACTGTTGGGTGAGTGGATGCCAACTAAATCCCACTGAGTTGCGTACCCCATGTGCATATATCTCCATGTCCGAACCATCAGGTTGCATGCGTAGGATAGATGCAAAAACTGAATCTTCAGATATACAAACATTGCAAGGTGCGCCAACAGGAACATAGAGTTTTCCATCTGGACCAAAAGCAATGAATTTCCAGCCATGCCAGGTTTTGTCGGGTAGTTTGTCGGTAACAACTACAGGTGTGGGTGGATTGTCTAATTTTTCTTCAATTTGGTCAAGTCGCAAAATGCGGTTGATTTCAGCAATATAAAGAGAACCATTTTTAAAAGCTACTCCATTCGGCGTGTTCAGTCCCGATGCAATTACCCACTTTTTTTCAGCCACACCGTCTCCATCTTCATCGCGCAGTGCGTACACTTTGTCCTCTTTTCGGTTGCCCACAAATAAAGTTCCTTTTTCACCCCAACACATGCTTCTAGCATCTGGCACTTGCGCATATACAGCAATTTGGTAGCCTTCTGGTAGCTGAATATTCGACAAATCGGGGGCAGCTTGTTCTCCACCTTCGCTGCAAGCACATAGACTTCCAGCTAAAAGAAAAAATCCTATAAGGTTCTTAATCATACGTTCTCTTTCATTTCTTGACATAACTCAACCAATACCCCGCCCGTGGTTTTTGGGTGAAGGAAGCAAACCAGTTTATTATCGGCTCCCTTCTTGGGCTGCTCTTGCAAAAGGGTGAACCCAGCTTCCACCAAGCGCTTCATTTCAGCCTGAATATCAGTCACTTCGAAAGCAATATGGTGAATGCCTTCCCCTTTTTTCTCGATGTATTTCGCAATAACTCCATCGGGTGTGGTGCTCTGCAGCAACTCTATTTTATTGGGACCATTCTGAAAGAAAGCCGTTTGCACGTTTTCAGAAGCTACTTCCTCGGTTTTATAACAAGGCGTATTCAAGAGTTTTTCATAAAGAGGAATAGCAATTTCAAATGATTTCACCGCAATTCCAATGTGTTCAATCTTATTCATATGGAAGGTTTGATGTGTTGAGCAGGTGGAAGATACGTTGAATTTACTAAGGGCAAAAAGCCTCTCAAAAGCTTATCAATTGAGCCTTTTATTCCTTTACGGATTGAGGAAAAATCGCATCGCCAACCTGCAATGCTACAAATTTACACAACCGATTGACTTATTTTTGTGTTGATTTAAACAATAAATACTTCCACAATATGTTGAAACTACCTGTTTATCTAGACAATAACGCAACCACCCCTATGGATCCAAGGGTGTTAGAGGCAATGACCCCGTACTTTTTGGAGCAGTTTGGAAACGCCGCAAGCAGAAACCACCCATTTGGATGGCAGGCAGAAGAGGCGGTTGATTATGCACGCGAACAGGTTGCTAAACTCATTGGTGCTGATCCAAAGGAAATCATCTTTACTTCAGGCGCAACTGAATCGGATAACCTAGCTATTAAAGGTGTATTTGACATGTACGCTAGCAAAGGAAATCATATTATTACAGCAACTACTGAGCACAAAGCTGTATTGGATACTTGTAAGCACATTGAAAAGTCGGGTGGAGAAGTAACTTATTTACCAGTGCAGGCAGATGGTTTGATTGATTTAGCTGAATTAGAAGCTGCTATTAAGCCAACAACTATTTTGATTGCAATTATGTATGCCAACAACGAAATTGGTGTTATTCAGCCAGTTCGTGAAATCAGCGCTATAGCAAGAAAGCATGGTGTATTGTTCTTTACAGATGGCGTACAAGCAGTAGGTAAAATTCCTGTGAATGTACAGGCCGATGGGATTGATTTAATGGCATTCACTGCACATAAAATGTATGGTCCTAAAGGGGTAGGTGCTTTGTACGTAAGAAGAAAAAATCCTCGCGTTAAAGTAACGGCTCAAATGGACGGTGGCGGTCATGAGCGTGGCATGCGCAGCGGTACATTAAATGTACCAGGTATTGTAGGATTTGGTAAGGCTGCTGAATTGGCTATGCAAGAAATGGAAGCAGATGCAGCTCGTTTGAGCGTATTGCGCGATAAATTGGAGAACGCTTTAATGTCTATTGAAGAAGCTTATGTGAATGGTAACCGCGATCATCGTTTGCCACATGTTACAAATATTTCATTCAAATATGTTGAAGGGGAAGGTTTGTTGATGGGCTTCAATAAGAATATTGCGTTGAGCTCAGGTTCTGCTTGTACTTCCGCTTCTTTGGAACCATCTTATGTATTGAAAGCATTGGGCTTGGGTGATGATTTGGCACACAGCTCACTTCGTTTTGGATTGGGTCGCTTTACCAATGAAGAGCAAATTGATTATACCATTGAGCAGGTTAGAAACACTGTTTTGAAACTTCGCGAAATGAGTCCCCTTTGGGAAATGTACAAAGAGGGCATTGATTTGAATACCATTGAATGGGCACATCACTAATAAATTTGTCTAACTTTTAAATCTAAATAACATGGCATACTCAGAAAAAGTAATTGATCACTACCAGAACCCTAAGAATGTGGGTACTTTGGATAAGGCTAAGAAAAATGTTGGTACTGGCTTAGTTGGTGCACCAGAGTGCGGCGACGTAATGCGTCTTCAAATTGAAGTAGACGATGCAAGCGGTGTTATCACCGATGCAAAGTTCAAGACCTTTGGTTGCGGATCAGCAATTGCCTCTTCTTCTTTGGCTACTGAGTGGTTAAAGGGTAAGACTTTGGATCAGGCAATTTCTATTGACAATATGGATATTGTTGAAGAATTGAATCTGCCTCCGGTTAAAATTCACTGCTCTGTATTAGCTGAAGATGCTATTAAAGCAGCAATCAACGATTACCGTGAGAAGAATGGTTTAGAGAAAATTGAATTTGAAGAGAAAGGCGTTCACTAATTTTGTTTGATACCTGAACAATGAGTACAGCAGTAGCAGAAAATACAATTTTTGTGAGTGATAAGGCCAAGAAAAAGGTTTTACAACTCATGGAGGAAGCAGGGATAACGCAAGATTCCAGCTACTTTCTACGTGTTGGCGTAGTAGGTGGGGGTTGCAGTGGGTTGAGCTATAAACTCGATTTTGATCAGGATATCCAACCAATGGATCAGGTGTTCGAGGATAACGGTATTAAAGTGGTGTGTGATTTGAAGAGCTTCCTCTACCTTGTGAATACAGAGTTGGATTTTAGTGATGGTTTAAATGGTAAAGGTTTCTACTTCAATAACCCCAATGCTAGTCGCAGTTGTGGTTGTGGTGAAAGCTTTGCTGTATAATAAGTTTTTCTAAAAAGTAAAATGCTATCCCGGTCTAATATAGGCCGGGATTTTTTATTTCATTTGTTTTTTCACTTCTAATGCATCTTACAAAATGAGGCGTTCTATAGAAATGCACATCCTGACCCCGAAGGGGTCACACATCTTTAGAAAAGTGGCACATCAATATAACCGACCCTAAGGGGTCGCACAAGTATTTTGGCTTGATTTTGTTTCATGTTCGACCCCTTCAGGGTCGTTGTTTAAAATAGATGGTTATTGCTATACATGTTCAACCCCTTCGGGGTTGGAGCTTGTAAGAGATGGATGGCATCTTGAAAGAATCTTTACCTACTTGCGTTTTTTTATAATTGTTTATTGGGATTATCTTTTTTATGTATAATGCATTTTACAAAAATCCGCGTTCTTTAGAAATGCACATCCTGACCCTGAAGGGGTCGCACAAGTATTTTGGTTCGATTTTGTTTCATGTTCGACCCCTTCAGGGTCGATGGTTAAAATGGATTGCTGTTGCTATACATGTTCAACCCCTTCGGGGTTGGAGCTTGTAAGAGATGAATGGCATCTTGAAAGAATCTTTACCTACTTGCGTTTTTTTATAATTGTTTATTGGAATTATCTTTTACATGTATAATGCATTTTACAAAAATCTGCGTTCTTTAGAAATGCAGATCCTGACCCTGAAGGGGTCACACATCTATAGAAAAGAAACACATCAATATAACCGACCCCAAAGGGGTCGCACATGTATCATGCTTTGCTTTTCTTATATGTACGGCCCAAAACCATTCGGGATTGAGGCTTATGGTAAGAAGGGACAATATCATTCTATACAGGTTTCCTCAATTATTTCTCAAATTTTAACAATCATTCTCATCCTTCGTTTTTTTGTGCAATGCCAATCATTTAGTTTTGACTTATGTGGACTTTGGCAAAGAAGGAATGGCAACATTTTTTTGGTAATCTAACTGGCTATATAGCCATGACCGTTTTTTTGGCCTTATGTGGCTTGTGGCTTTTCTTTTTTCCAGATACCAATCTGCTCGACTATGGTTACGCTAGTCTTCAGCCCTTTTTTGAAGTAGCCCCCTGGCTCATGATTATGCTTATTCCAACCATTACCATGCGCAGCTTTGCTGAAGAATTGAAGTCAGGCACTTTTGAATTGCTCCGCACCTATCCTTTGAGCAATTGGCAACTCGTTTTTGGAAAGTATTTAGGTATGCTTGCTGTTATTTTCTTGACCCTTTTGCCTACTTGCATTTATCCTCTTTCTATTCAAATGTTGAGTAGTCGCGGTGGTATTGACTGGGGTGCAACAGCAGGTAGTTATTTAGGCCTTTTTTTACTTGCTTCATGTTTTGCTGCTATTGGATTGTATGCAAGTAGTTTAACGCATCAAGTCGTGGTAGCATTTGTGGTTGGCGCATTTTTATGCTTTATGGTCTATGTTGGATTAGAGGCTGTTAGTAAGCTGCCCATTTTTTCGAACCAAGCCGATTTTTATATCCAGCAATTAGGTTTGCAAGAGCATTACAAAAGCATCAGCAGAGGAGTTATAGAACTTCGTGACGTGTTGTACTATGTCATCATAATTGCACTGTTTTTAGGGTTGACGAAAAGACAAATTCAAATGAAGTAAAGCATGGAAAAGAAACCCTTTAACATACAAAGTCTTCTACATCATCCAGTTTCAATGGTTATTGTAGCAATGCTCTTGATCTGGCTTTCTTCTTTTTTGAGTGTACGAATTGACCTAACAGCAGAGAAAAGGTTTTCACTTACTCCAGCCAGTAAAACTATTTTGCAAAACCTTGATACAACCATTCAAGTAGATGTGTTGTTAGATGGTTCGTTGAGTGCCGATTACAAAAAACTTCGCAATGCAGTTGTAGATATATTAAATGAATTTAGATCGGTTTCTGGCGGATTGGTAGAAGTGAATATAGGAATTGATTTACCGAATAAGCAAGATTCTGCAGTTGCACTTATATATGATAGTTTGGCTTCCATTGGTGTAGTTTTTGAACGAACATCTGTAACCGTTGCTGCGCAAACACCTTTAGCAGATCAATACATTCTGCCTTCGGCTGTGGTGAGATATGGCAATCGTCCTCCTGTTGTAGTTGATTTAAGGAGTAGCCGAAAAGTATATAAGCAATACAATGTTTTATCTGAAATGCCTGAGGAAGACGTAGAAGCTACTAGAGCGGCTGCAGAAGCATTACTTGAATACAAATTTATCTCAGCAATTGATCAATTAACACGAAAGGATGTGCCAACCATTGCATATGTGGTAGGCAATGGTCAACCATTAGATGATCGGGTGGAAGACCTTGGACAAACCTTATCTGCTTCATATAGGCTCGCTATTATGGATTTGAAGCAGGCGCAACCCAACCCCGATCAAGTACAACTTTTATTAGTTGTAAAACCAACAGAGCCATTTTCAGAAACTGACCTTTGGAAACTAGATCAATATGTGATGCGGGGTGGTAAGATTATTTGGTGTATTGATCCATTGTATGCAGAATATGATAGCCTTAGAAAGTCTACAGGTTCCTATGTGGCTTTTGATCGTAACCTGCAATTGGATGATTTACTGTTCCGATATGGCGCACGTATCAATAAGAACTTAGCGCAGGATTTAAATTGTGCTAAAATTCCAATAGTCATAGGGTATAATCCGGATGGCAGCCCGCAAATGCAACGAGTACCATGGGCCTATTATCCTTTTTTATTTGGAAATGATGAACATCCAACTTCTAGAAATCTAGAAAGAGTTTTATCTATTTTCCCCTCAAGTATTGATACAGTAAAAGCGCCTGGCATTCAAAAGACCATTCTACTTACAACTGATACAAGCAGCCGCGTGGTAAGTCAGCCTGCTCTTATTGATGTAAATAGTGTAAAAACTGAGGAAGATTTTAGAACTTTTAGGAGCAGTCGAGTTCCGGTTGCTGTACTTCTTGAAGGAAAGTTCCGTTCGTTGTATGCCAATAGAATGACCCCTGAGTTAGAATCGGATCTTAGAGCTGTAACTGGAGCTAATTTTTTACAAGAGGGTGTTGCGCCTGCACAGCAATTGGTGGTAGCAGATGCTGATCTAGTGACCAATGCAGTAACCCAAACGCAGGGGCCGCTTGCTATGGGAACTTTACCAATGGAACAATACAGATTTGCCAATAGGGAATTTATTGAGAATATGGTCACCTATATGCTGAGTGAACAACCTATTTTGGAAGCAAGAAACAAAGAAGTAGTTCTCCGTTTACTAGATAAACAAAAATTATCGGAGCAAAAATCCTTCTGGCAATTGTTCAACATTATTGTTCCAATTCTTCTTATGTCGCTTATTGGCTTTATTATGATTTCATGGAGAAAAAAACAATTCGCTGCCTAAACCGTATTTTCGCATAAATATTTTTTTATGTCAACCCACCAATTGGTGTACGCCGTATTTGGAGTAGTACTTACAGTTTCATTGATTATTGACTTGGGATTGTTAAGTAAGAAAAATAAATCTATTTCTATTAAGTCGGCCCTTAAGCAAACTTTTTTCTGGGTGTCGCTTGCTTTTAGCTTCTTCATCTTTTTGTGGATAGAAGGTCCGGCTTTGGCAGCCGAAAATAATCCTGGCGTAAATGCAGAAATGGCGGGTGCGCAATTGGCGCTGGAGTTTTTGAGTGCCTATCTTATGGAGTGGAGTTTGAGTATTGACAATATTTTTGTTTTCATCATCATATTCAATGCTTTCGCTGTAAAAGAAAAGCACTACTCGCGCGTACTTTTAGTGGGTATTTTAATGGCAATTATTTTTAGGGCTCTTTTTATTACAGTTGGTGTGGCACTGGTTGAACGCTTTCATTGGATACTTTACATATTTGGTGTGTTCTTGTTATATACTGGTTACAAAATGTTTTTTTCACATGCCGATGAAGAATTTCATCCAGAAGAAACAAAGATTTATAGATGGATGAAAAAGTTCTTACCATTGGTTCCGCACGATGGAGATGGAAAATATATGGTTCGTGAAAACGGTAAGCCTGCTTATACAACTTTGTTTGTCGTGGTCGTATTATTAGCTGCTATTGATCTGGTTTTTGCGCTCGATTCAATACCCGCTGTTATGGGAATTTCTAAGGATCCTTTAATTATTTATACCTCCAATATTTTTGCGGTATTGGGTTTACGTTCCCTCTTCTTTTTACTTCGCGGTGCAGTATCTAAGTTCGATTACCTTAAGCATGGCATAGCAATAGTACTTATGTTTATTGGTATTAAAATGTTGGGCGAACATTGGTTGAATCAATGGTTGAGTAAACCTACTCAAGTTGTCATTTCATTAGGAGTAATTATGCTTTGTCTTTCAGGTGGAATTTTTTATTCGATGATTGTAAACAAACGCGGATTGCCTGAGGAAGTGCGTGATCCATCATAAGTAGTTATGAGCTATCAGCTGTCTGTTATTGCAAAAATTCTGAATCTTCCTTTTGAAGGCAAACAAGAAGGAATTATATCTCAGTTGGTAACAGATAGTAGAAAAGTAATCATCTCACATGAAACTTTGTTTTTTGCGTTACCAGGGTTAAGGCGACAAGGAACAGATTTTATTGAAGACTTATATCATAAGGGTGTACGCAGTTTTGTAGTGCCAGATTCTTATGTTCCAACACTCCTTGCAGAAGATGTTATTTACTTTGCTGTACCAGATGTTGTTCGTGCCTTACAGCAAATTGCTGCCTGGCATCGTCAGCAGTTTAATTATCCAGTTATTGGTATTACAGGTAGCAATGGAAAAACTGTAGTGAAGGAATGGTTGTACCAATTACTGAAACAAGATTTCTCCATCGTTCGCAGTCCAAGAAGCTACAACTCTCAAATTGGTGTGCCGTTAAGTGTATGGGAAATGAATCACCAACACGAGCTCGCTATTTTTGAAGCAGGTATTTCTCAGCCAAAAGAAATGAAATATTTGGCTGAAATTATTCAACCTACTATTTCTGTCTTTACACATTTTGGTGATGCCCATTCAGAGAGCTTTACAAATAAACTAGAAAAATGGCAGGAGAAAATGCAATTGTTCCCTGCGAATGCTAATTGGGTTTTTTCTACAGACTTTTTCCCTGAGCATTGGAATAATTTAATACAATTACCCTCCACTGCTTTTACTTGGAGTAAATGTAGTAGTGCTAAATTGACAGTATCAAATATTCAATTAAAAGAAAGCAATACTATTATTCAAGCAATCTATGAAGGAAATTCTGTACAGATAAATATTCCATTTACCGACCAAGCTTCTATCAACAATGCTATCACTTGTTGGTCGGTTATGCTGCTGCTTAACATACCGCAGATGGTTATACAAGAGCGCATGCTGTATTTAGAGCCTGTAGAAATGCGCTTACATCTTAGAAAGGGCATGCATAATTGCATCTTAATTAACGATGCATATAATACCGATCAAGGCTCTTTGCAAGTTGCTTTGGATTATCTTATGCAGCATCGGCAGCAGCGTAGAACAACCGTTATTCTTTCTGATATAACTGCAGGTAATTCAGACTTATCTACCATTTACAGTAATGTTGCTGATACAATTGCAGCAAGAAAAGTGGATCGCTTTATTGCAGTTGGAAAGGATATGATTGCGCATGCCGCTTTGTTTTTACAAAAAGGTTTATCGCCTATCTTTTTTGAAAACACCGATGCTTTAATGTCGGCATGGTTTTCTTTGCGTTTTCATGATGAAACTATTTTGTTGAAAGGTGCTCGACGCTTTGGATTTGAACGATTGAGCCAATTGTTAGAGGAGCAAGTACATCAAACTGTGATGGAAGTCAACCTTTCCGCCTTGGCGCACAATATCAAATCTTACCAAAAGCGCTTAAAGCCAACTACTCGAGTTATGGCAATGGTGAAGGCTTTTTCTTATGGAAGTGGTATAGAGGAGATAGCTCGTGTAATGGAAAAAAATGGAGTTGATTATCTAGCTGTTGCTTATGCCGATGAGGGAGTAGCATTGAGAAAAGCAGGTATTCGTTTACCAATTTTAGTGATGAGTCCGGAGCCCACCGCTTTTGATGCATTGGTTGAACATGGTTTAGAACCTGAAATATATGACCTTAGGTTATTACAAGAATTGGTTAGATACATACAGGCACAGGCTATTCCAACTTTTCCTATTCATATCAAGTTAGATACAGGTATGCATCGACTTGGATTTGAATCGCATGAAATGAACGAATTACTACAGTTGCTAAAAGAATATCCGCAGTTGGTTATAAAATCCGTTTTTAGTCATTTGGCTGCAAGTGAACAGTCCCAGCACGACGATTTTACGCTTCAACAGCAGCGTGTATTTGAAGGAGGTGTATTGGCCATTGAAGAAGTTGTTCACTATACATTCTTAAAGCATATTGCTAATACGGCAGCTGTGCAGCGTCATCCTTCATTGGAATACGATATGGTGCGACTGGGAATTGGATTGTATGGAGCTGATGTAACAAAAGATGCACCCATTGATTTAGAAATAGTTGCTACTTTAACCACTACAGTTGCCCAGGTGAAACAGGTAGCCAAAGGTGATACCATTGGTTATGGTAGATTGGGGGTTGCAGATCGAGATATGCGCATTGCTACAATACGTATTGGTTATGCAGATGGATTTGGTAGATCACTAGGATTAGGAAAGGGTAAGGTTTGGATTCAAGGAGGATTAGCGCCTGTGGTTGGACAGGTTTGTATGGATATGACCATGGTAGATGTTACTGATATTCCAGGTGTTGTTGCAGGAACTTCGGTTGAGATATTTGGAAAGAATTTACCCGTACAACAGGTTGCTGAATGGGCAAATACTATAGTTTATGAAATTTTAACAGGAATTAGTCAGCGTGTAAAGCGGGTTTATTTTGAAGAGTAGTCTTCACCTGCCGTCTGGCACTTATATTTGTACCTAAAGATTTAGAAGTGAAAGTAAGACAGGTTATTTGGCTGGTGCTGCTTATTTTGATAGCCGATCAGTCACTCAAATTTTATATCAAACTCAACTATTTTGCTGGTGAGGAACACTTGGTCATTGGTCAATGGTTCCGACTTCATTTTGTAGAAAATGAGGGCATGGCATGGGGCTGGAAATTAGGAGGCTCTTGGGGCAAAGTGGCACTCACTCTATTTCGTTTAGGTGCAGTTATTTGGGGAACTTTCCTTATTCGGGATTTTATTAGGAAGGGGTTCCATACTGGATTTATTATTTGTGCAGGAATGATTTATGCGGGTGCAATTGGCAATTTAATTGATAGTTTGTTCTATGGATTAATATTTGAGAGCAGCGATCCTTTTGCTCAGAATGTAGCTAGAATGACTGCTTTCGGTGAAGGTTATGCTGGCTTTTTGCACGGGAAAGTGGTAGATATGTTCTATTTCCCCATTATACGTGATGCACACTTTCCAAGCTGGGTACCTGTATGGGGTGGTGAAGAATTTGAATTTTTTAGACCTGTATTCAATATCGCCGATGCATCTATTTCTGTAGGCGTATTCATCATCCTCATTTTCCAGAATAAATTCTTCCCAGAGAAAAAAGACCAAAAGCATCCAGTTGTTGAAACCAAATCAATAGTGGATGATAATACTCAGGTGAATTAAATCTTAAGGAACAATCAAGCTTCTCCTGAGACTGATGGATTGTATGGAAGTTGGTCCGCTAATAATTGATTGATCAATCAATCCAATATTGGGCGCATAAAATGAATCACCTTCTTCAACAACTGCAAACGTTGTTTGATTGGTTCGTCTGAAAAGTATTTCTCTTTTCATTCTAATTACGTTGGTGTAGGTTGTTCCTAATACAGCCCTAGTTTGTCCTTTTTGAAAAACAGTTAATCTTGCTCTTGCAAACCCCACATCATTTCCAATTTTTACACCAATACTATCGGTTTGCCAACTAGTACCTGCTGCAACTTCAGAACGCAAGTAGGGATATTGAATTAATGTACCCGCTGAATCAAATAGTGGATAAAAATCAAAATCTGGCGTTGAAATAGTGAAGTAATTACCAGCATTATCTTTTGAGTAGAAAAATGTATCAATTACTGCAGGTGATGTAAAATATGTGGTAGCATATTTAAAGAATGTATTTCCACTAACTGCTAAAGTGAGCCCTGTATTTCTTTGACGCACACTGTCAATTCCTGAAATGGTAGGTATATATTCATACACCCATGTGCTGTTGGTGGTAGTAGGTAAATAGTTTAATAGAGGCGAAGGTGGCGGTGGTGGTGTGCCTGTTCCTGTTAGAACGGGGACAGAGAAAAAGCAAACAGAATTATTTAATTCCAAAACAAAATTGGCGGTAACACCTCCAATAGCTGGTGTGCCTCTACCAATAACCTGAATATCTCTTACACCAGTTGCACTCACAAACCCTGAGTCTCTGAACCAAAAACCATTCACTGTATCTGAATAGATCTTATACCTTCCTGGAGTTCTAAAATTCACACGTACTTGTAAGAAATTGGTATCCGCTAAAGCAATTCCTTGTCTGTATCTTCCCCTTACTTGTATGCCTGTGCAATTACCTGTAGATGCATCGTCTACTAAAATGGCATCGGCCTCAGCACCTAAGGTGCCGGTCTCAAAACTCATTTCTTTTCCGCAGGATATAGCTACTGCAATTAAAAGCCAACAACCTAACCACCTAAAATTTTTCATGCGTTTCACATTCATTCTGCATAAAGATAAAAAAAAGACCGCTGTTGAGCGGTCTTTACTATTTTAATGGTTTAAGATAGTTTCCCAACCATATTTCCTGGTATAACCCACTGATCAAATTCTTCGGCAGTTAAATAACCTAAAGCAATTGCAGTTTCTTTTAATGTACTACCATTTTTGTGCGCTGTTTGTGCAATTTCAGCTGCTTTGTAGTAGCCAATCTTGGTATTCAAAGCAGTCACCAACATTAAGCTATTATCTACGTGCTTTTTGATGTTGGCTTCAATTGGTTCAATACCAACTGCACACTTATCATTGAAGCTTACACAACCCTCACCAATTAATCTGGCACTGTGTAAGAAATTGTAAATCATAACAGGCTTAAATACGTTCAACTCAAAATGACCAGTTGCGCCGCCAATATTGATGGCAACATCATTTCCTAATACCTGTGCAGCAATCATGGTGAGCGCTTCACATTGTGTTGGGTTTACTTTACCTGGCATGATAGATGAGCCTGGTTCATTATCTGGAATGAATAATTCTCCAATACCACTTCTTGGTCCGGAAGAAAGCATGCGAATATCATTGGCAATCTTCATTAAGCTAACAGCAACAGTTTTCAAAGCGCCATGTGCTTCAACAATAGCATCATGTGCAGCAAGAGATTCAAATTTATTCTCAGCAGTTACAAACGGTAATCCAGTTAATTGTGCAATATGACGTGCAACATTTTCAGAATAACCTTCTGGTGTATTAATACCAGTACCTACTGCTGTTCCTCCCAATGCTAATTCACTTAAATGTGACAAGCTGTTGCGAATGGCTTTTAAACCATGATTTAATTGTGATACGTAACCACTGAATTCTTGTCCAACTGTTAGAGGAGTTGCATCCATAAAGTGAGTACGACCAATTTTCACAATATGCATGAAGGCCTTGCTTTTTGCTGCTAGGGTATCTCTTAGTTTTTCAATACCTGGAATAGTAACTTCCATCAACATCTTGTATGCAGCAATGTGCATAGCTGTTGGGAAAGTGTCGTTAGAAGATTGAGATTTATTTACATCATCATTCGGATGTAAAACTTTTTCATAATCTGTTAAGCTGCCACCTGCTAAAACATGTGCACGGTAAGCAATTACTTCGTTTACGTTCATATTGCTTTGCGTACCACTTCCAGTTTGCCAAACAACTAAAGGAAAATAGTCGTTCAGCTTACCTGCTAATATTTCATCGCAAACGGTTGCTATATGGTTTTTCTTTTCTTCACTCAGAACACCCGCCTCAAAATTGGTAATAGCTGCTGCTTTTTTCAGATAAGCAAAGGCACGGATGATTTCAATAGGCATTTTATTGGTATCCTGTGCAATTTTGAAGTTTTCAATACTTCTTTGGGTTTGTGCGCCCCAATATACATCTGCAGGAACCTGCACTTCACCCATGGTATCTTTTTCAATTCTATAATTCATATAGCTAAAATTTTTGCAAAGGTACGAGGCGGCACCTAGTAAAAAAAACGAGGCGTGGCGCCTCGTACTATGATTTTGTTATTGTCCTGTGAAAACTGCTTTCCGTTTCTCTAAAAAGGCTGTTACACCTTCTTGCATGTCTTTGGTATCGAAGCATTTTCCAAACTCAGCTATTTCTACCTGATATCCATTTTGTTGTTCATTCCATACAGCATTGGCCGATTTGATACATGCTGCAACTGCTAGGGGTGCTTTGGTTAAAATGACTTGGAGTGTAGCGCGACAAGCTGCAATAAGTTCTTCAGGTGCTACAACTTTATTAACCAATCCATATTGTAAGGCTTCTGCTGCACTGATCATTTGTGCCGACATCAATAATTCCATGGCTCTTCCTTTACCTACCAATTGGGTAAGTCTTTGTGTGCCGCCATAACCAGGTATTAATCCAAGGTTGACCTCAGGCTGTCCAAATTTTGCTGTTTCGCTGGCATAACGCACATGACAGGACATGGCTAATTCGCAACCACCACCTAGTGCAAATCCGTTCACAGCAGCAAAGACTGGTTTCGGACAATGTTCAATTTTGTCGAACACCATCGATTGACCTTTGGCTGCTAATTCACTTCCTTGGCTGGCATTTAATTGCATGAACTCAGCAATATCGGCTCCGGCCACAAACGATTTTGGGCCGCTTCCCGTAATAATTACCGCACCAATAGCTGCATTTTGATACACATCATCCATTACAGCAGATAAATCTTCAATGACCTGTTTATTGAGTGCGTTTAACTTCTCAGGACGATTAATAGTAATGGTAAGAATACGGTCTGATAATTCAGTGAGTAAGGTAGTATAGCTCATAGCAAGAAATTAGATTTAGGTTGCCAATATACAATCTAATCTCCTTTTGATTCTGAGATTCCTGTAAAATAATCCGTTAAAGCTAAAATGTTCTCTCAGGGTCAGTTCAATTACTTTCGAACCCGTTCCAATGTTCGGCTTATTTGAATAAAATGCCTTTGTTGGTGAGCTATGAAAAACCTGAAAGTGTCGCCTAGTGATAATTTGATCAACTTTGAAAGTGAAGTGGCTATTTTAATTCGCTGTAGATCTACTTGTTTTGATTTGTTTAGAAGTTGAATGGTTTGCTCTTGGTATGCAATGAAATCCAATAATGCTTTGGATGCATCTACCTCTTTGGGAGGTATTGCGTTGGTGGGTGATTTCATTTTCGACGGAATAGAAAGATCAGCTCTGGGTTTCATGATATTGGTGAAATAGTTTCCTAGCCAGCCCGATTTAAAATTATTTTTTTGAGAAGGTGGTGCCGTTTTAAGTTGCAGATCAATCAATGGAAGGTAATGAGCGCAGTAAAAATTTAAATGCGCTAAAATTTCAGCAACACTCCAACTCTTTTCATCAGGGCGAGTGTTGATATCAATACTTGGAAGATTGCTCAAATGCTTAGCAGTATCTAAAACTTCTTGCACATCTTTTTCTAGGGATGCTATTAAATCGGATTTGTAGTATTCCATAACAATTTCTAGTTTGATGCAAAATTCAATTAGCTGTGCTTGGCCATTCTTGGTAAATACCAAGATTTTTATAAGCGTACCTGCGCCAATAGCTTACTAAAATTGGTTGCATCCATGCCCATATAAGATGCTAGATACTTATGCGGAATAATTTGAAGTAAGTGTGGACTTCTATGTAAAAGCGTTTTGAATTTTTCTTCATTTGAATAACACTGAAGTTCTACCTGTCTTTCTAATGCACCTTTTAAAGCAAATGCTGTTGCTGCAAAAAATGTATGTTGTAAAACTGGATGTTCTTGTAAGCAGACTTGTAAAGAATCGTAACTAATACGAAGAAACTTACTGGAAGTAAGGGTTTCCAAATTGTATAAAGATGGTGTTTGCGTGAGAAAACTATCTGCAACGCCGCTGAAAGAAGGCGGATAAGTGAATACAATGGTAGCTTCTTTTTGATTGTCACCAATAAAATATGCTCTTTGAACACCTTCAATAACAAAATACAAATATCGTTCAGTATCACCAGTGGCTGTTAGTAGTTGTTTTCTTTTACAGGAAAAGGGCTGCCATTGTTTGCAGAAATCATCAACAACATCATCCGGTAGTGATGCCAATTGTAACAAGTAGGCTTTTAGTAATGCAACCTCCATGCTACTAAATTAATTATCTCCCATGAAAAAGACTTCTAGAAAGAGCGATGCTCTTTAACCCAATCGCGAATGTAAGTAGCAATGTCTGATGTGTTGGCTCCGGGATGGAACAGTTTACCAACTCCAAGTTGGTATAAGTTATTCATGTCTTCGTCTGGAATTATGCCACCACCAGTTAATAACACATCATGCATGTTCTTTTCTTTCATGAGTGCTATAAGCTTTGGAAAAACAGTCATATGAGCACCACTCAAAATGCTTACGCCAATGGCATCCACATCTTCTTGCAATGCTGCAGCAACAACCATTTCTGGAGTTTGACGTAAGCCTGTATAAATTACTTCCATGCCTGCATCGCGTAGTGCAGTAGCAATTACTTTAGCACCACGATCGTGGCCATCTAATCCAACTTTGGCAACCAATACTCGTATAGGTCTAGTAGTTTCACTCATAACTGCGTCATTAAACTTCTGCAAAATACTATCTTTCTCAACATCAGTATCTGATAAAAGTCAGTTAAAACATTAGCCCAATAAAGCCATTACTTGCTCAATCCTTTCTTTTGTTGCAGCAGCGCCAATAAAAGCAGCAATATCAAATACACCCGGACCAAACTTGCCTCCTACCAACATTACACGGAGCGGCAGCATACAGTCGCCTGGTTTTACTCCTTGTTCTGCGGCTAATTCTTTAAACTTCGCTTCTATAGTTGGGGCATTCCATTCAGAGACTTTGCTCAACTCCACTACAAATGCTTTAAAAAAGTTTTGTTTTTTCTCATCCCATTTAGGTTGAATAGAAGCGATATCATATAATGCTGGAGTAGCAAATAAAAATCCTGCTTGCGTGGTGAAGTCATTCAATAAAGCACAACGCTCTCTTGTCATTTCCACTGCTTGTGTCACTTGTTCAGTTGCAAGTTTTGTTTGAAGAGCTGTTTCTAAAATAGGTTGCACTTTTTCAGTGAGCGCAGATGTGCTCATACGCTTCATCCATTCCTGATTGAACCAAGTGGCTTTTTCAAAATCAAATCTAGCTCCACCTTTATGGACTCTTTCCAAATGAAAGCGTTGCAACAATTCTTCTAAGCTAAACACTTCTTGATCTGTACCATCATTCCAGCCCAACATTGCAAGCATATTTATGAATGCTTCAGGTAGAAAACCTCTTTCTTTAAATCCAGCTGTTAATTCGCCTGTTGCTGGATCTTTCCATTCTTTCGCAAACACAGGAAAGCCTAACCTTTCTCCATCTCGCTTGCTCAATTTGCCATGTCCATCTGGTTTTAAAATAAGTGGTAAATGAGCCCATTTTGGCATGGCATCTAATCCAAATAAATACTTCCACAGCAAAACATGAATAGGTGCACTGGGCAACCACTCTTCGCCTCTAAATGCATGGGTTATTTTCATGTGAAAATCATCTACCACAACTGCCAAGTGATAAGTAGGCATGCCATCTGCTTTCAGCAACACTTTATCATCGCTTTGTGCTGTATCAAAACTCACTTCCCCACGAATTAAATCGTGCAGTACCACTGTTTCATTAGCGGGCATCAAAATGCGAATGACATAGGGATCGCCATTTGCAATTTTTTGTGCTACCTCTTCTTTCGATAAGGTCAAGCTATTGCTCAACATCATCCGAAACTGATGGTTGTATTGAAAATTAGGATGCTCTTTGCGCATTGCATCTAGCTGTTCCGGTGTGTCAAATGCATAATAGGCTTGTCCGGCTTCTACCAGTTGTTGCGCATATGGCAGGTACATGGGCTTTCTTTCGCTTTGGCGATAGGGTCCATAAGGACCGCCATGCAAAGGACTTTCATCGGGAACCAGTCCGCACCAAGTTAAGGTGTCAAAAATATATTCTTCAGCGCCAGGCACAAACCTGCTCTGATCGGTATCTTCAATTCGAAGGATAAAATCGCCGCCCTGTTGTTTGGCGAATAAATAGTTGAATAAGACTGTTCTCACGCCACCCAAGTGCAATCCACCTGTTGGAGAAGGGGCAAAACGTACCCTCACTTTCTGATCATTCATGCTGCAAATATAGTTCTAGGTGAGGTGGAATGAAAAGAACAACATAAGATAGCAGTTATTGATGTGCATTGGCTACTTTTATACTTATGTATTATCGGGTTAAAACGCCAGCGCTGCTTCCTTTATTAACGCCTTCCTGTACTTGGAAAGTGAAAAGGGCTACCGATACTGTTTTTTTAACCTTCGATGATGGCCCTCATCCAACAATCACCCCTTGGGTATTGGATCAGTTAGATGCTTTTGATGCAAAGGCCACGTTCTTTTGTATTGGTAAGAATGTGGCAGCTTATCCATATATTTATGAGGAAATCATAAAAAGAGGACATTCAGTGGGCAATCATACAATGCATCATATGAATGGTTGGGCCACACAACGGAAAACATATTTATCTGATATTGATGCAGCAGCCAAGCATATCAGTTCCCACTTGTTTCGGCCGCCTTATGGAAAAATAACTCCTTTTCAGATGAAGGCACTCATCCAAAAGGGATATGAATTGGTGATGTGGGATGTGTTGAGTGGTGATTTTGATGTACAATTAGAACCATATGTAATGATTCAGCAAATGTTACCACAAATAGAAGCTGGAAGCATAGTTGTATTCCACGATTCAGAAAAAGCATGGCCGAGGCTTAAGGAAGGATTGCCGGCCACATTGACTTGGTTGCTAGAAAAAGGATGGAAATCAAAAGCCTACACAAAATAGAAAGCCGGGGTAGAAACCCCGGCTCGTTTTTTAATCCGTACCCTATGAAAACAGCGTTCAATGTCTTAAGTCCAGTCTTTTAGTTGTTCCTTTAATCTGCCGTTTCCTGGGTAGGTTTGGCCAATTGGCCCCTGTTTAAGCTTGCTAGGATGGGTGGATGGTTATTGGTATGCACAATAACCTGCACCTTGGCAATGCAGTGCATTGCTTTGGTTCCAATGGGTACGAATCCAAGCGTACATAATAACGCCAAGCGTCGAACATTTATTTTTAAGCCGAGAAAAAAAGCTGGTTTTTTTCTTTGGTTCATTGAAATCGTTTTGAATAACAGATTTTTGCAAAATGGTACTGATTGATACACATTGTCATTTATATGCAGAAGAATTTGCAGACGATAGGGATTTGATGATTGAAAGAGCGAAACAGGCAGGAGTGCAGCATATGTATCTGCCAGCTATCGACTCCAATCATACCGAATCTATGCTACAAGTGGAGGCTCAGCACCCGGGAACTTGTTTTGCTATGATGGGCTTACACCCCTGTTATGTAAATGAACAAGTGGACTCAGAATTGAAGCTTGTACAAGAATGGCTCGACAAAAGAAAGTTTATAGCTGTGGGTGAAATTGGACTTGACCATTATTGGAGTACAGCGTTTGCAGCACATCAAGTAGAGGCATTTAACCAGCAAATGCAATGGGCGCTAGAAAAAGATTTGCCAGTGGTCATTCATACTAGAAATGCCATGCAGGAAACAATTGATTTGGTGAAACCATTTGCTGCAAAAGGACTAAAAGGAGTTTTTCATTGCTTCAGCGGTAGCCGAGAAAGTGCTGAGCAAATCATACAAATGGATTTTATGCTGGGTATTGGCGGGGTAATTACCTACAAGTCGGCCAAACTTCCGGAGGTTATTCGCCATATACCTGTAGAATACCTCATTCTAGAAACCGATGCGCCTTATTTAACGCCTGTACCGCATAGGGGGAAAAGAAATGAAAGTGCTTATATAAGGTTGGTGTTAGATCAGGTAGCAAATGCGCTTGAAAAGTCGCCGGAAGAAATTGCTCTTACAACCACACAAAATGCGCTTCGGTTGTTTAAAACTGAACTTGTCTAGGCAAGCTTTTGTACAGAATAAGAATTCGGATCAATCAAACAAATACCAGGCTTTCTGCCTACTTCTAACTTTCCAAATTGGTCAGCCATTCCTATTGCTTGCGCTCCATTCCACGTGGCCCATTGCAGGGTTTGTTCCCAAGAGATACTAGGAAACTGTTCATGAATCAGTCGAATTTCATGAAGTAGGTTCAACTCAGTATTGCTTGCCAAACTATCCGTGCCTAAACAAATAGGTATACCAGCATCTTGTAAAAGCGAAATTGGGGGCACTTTATTTTCGATGTATAAGTTAGCGGCAATACAGATGCACGCAAAAAAATTGATAGGATGTACCTGTGTTAGTTGTTGAATAAGAAAAAGATCGTTTTCAGTAATTTCCGTATTGTGAACAAGAATCACCTGCTTTGCCTGTTGTAGATAGGGTGCAACGGTTTGGAAGCTCGTTTTGCCGCTTGGCTTAAATTCGGCATTTAGCAAATTGAGTCGATTGTAAAAATCAATGAACGCACCAGTTCCATCTTCAAACAGTTCGTTTTCTGGTTTGGTTTCTTGGTTATGGATGGAAATAATTTGATCGGCGAAAGTGTTTTTTAATTCACTCCATAATTGCGACGAAACAGAATAAGGCGCATGAGGTACAATGCTGATATTCTCTGGGTTAAAGTGTTCAGCAAAGCTAGTTTGTAGTTCTTTTATCTTTTCCATGCGCATAGGCGCTCCTGCAGGAACCCATCCGCTGACCTCAAGGAAATGGTGAAAACTTAATGGACTTTTTAACTTCGGAACAATACTGGAAGTTCCATTACATATATCACCTACAGCAACAATACCATTATCCCACATCAATTGCAGGGCCTTCGTGTGATAACCCCATTGCTCTTCTTGACTTAGAAAATCTCTTCTCTTCAGTATTTGCTCAATAAAACCTACTAGTCCAGTTTGTTTTGGAATAACATCCTTCATGTGGCTGAGTTCCACATGGCAATGCGCATTTACAAATCCGGGTGATAAGATGCCTTTGAATTCTTCGAGATTTACTCCCGCTTCATCAACAGGAATAATGTCAACAATGCAACCATCGTTTTCCAAAACAATTGCTTGTTCTGTAAGCCATTTTTGTCCATCGAATATCTGCGAAGCGGTAATCTTTCTCACGTAATGGTAGATGAAGTTGTAAAGGTAAGGGAAGGCAAATTGCAGTAAAATTGGGCATTTGAGGTATAAATATAAAAACTGCGACAAAATTTTTATTGAAAATCAATCACTTGTGTAGGTTCGATTTAAAAAAGAAGGATAAAAATGCATTTTTTGCTCAGAAATGCTCCTACCTTTGCACTCCCTAAAAATAGGGTTCCGAGCTGTTGGGATAGCGACAGCATCATTAAAAAAAATTATATGAGCAAATTACATTTCACCACCAAACATGCGAATGCGGCTACCGTGCAGCGTAATTGGTACGTTGTGGACGGTACTAATCAAACCGTAGGTCGGATGTGTTCTAAGATTGCCGCTGTATTGCGCGGAAAGAACAAAGCGTATTACACTCCTCACGTAGATTGCGGAGATTACGTAATTGTGATTAATGCCGACAAGGTTGCATTCACCGGAAACAAGTTAGAAGACAAAGTTTACCAAAACTTCAGTGGTTACCCAGGCGGTTTAAGAGAAGAAGCTGCTGGTGATTTATTGAAGCGTCGTCCAGAAGTGATCATTGAGCGTGCTGTTAAGGGCATGTTGCCTAAGAACAGATTGGGTCGCAAGATGTACAAGAAGTTATTTGTATATGCTGGCGCAACTCATCCGCATACAGCGCAGAATCCTAAACAATTTACCTTTTAACCAGTTTTGGTCATCAACCAGAGCATAAGTATTGAACAATGGAAAAACAAAAAAATGCAGTAGGCCGTCGTAAGGAAGCTGTCATCCGTGTTTTTATGAGCAAGGGTGAAGGCAGTATTACTGTAAACGGTAGAGACTACAAAGAATATTTCCCTTTGGTATATCTTCAGAACCAAGTGGAAGCTCCTTTAAAAACCGCTGATGTTGTTGGAAAATACAACGTAGTTGTGAATGCACAAGGTGGTGGATTAAAAGGACAGGCAGAAGCAACTAAGCTTGCGGTATCTAGAGCGTTGATTGAAATCAACCCTGATTTCCGCCCAGCTTTAAAAGCTGCCGGATACCTGAAGCGTGATCCTCGTGGTGTTGAACGTAAGAAGTTTGGTCATAAGAAAGCTAGAAGAAGCTACCAGTTCAGCAAGCGTTAATCATCTTGGATCGAAGTTGCTGGTCTTGTTATCAGCAATTTCATCCTTACTCGACAAGAACCTAACATTCAAAAACGATGGCTCCTCAACTGAACATCAGCTAAAGAGCCCATAATCTGAAAAAATGGAAAATAACACTTCACTTCAACAACAACTCCTAGAAGCTGGTGTACACTTTGGTCACTTGCGCAAGAAGTGGAACCCTAAGATGTTACCTTACATCTTCGCGGAGAAGAAAGGAATTCACATCATTGATTTGAACAAAACAGTAGATCACCTACAGGAAGCTGCTGCTGCTCTTAAGCAAATTGCTAAGAGTGGAAAGAAAATCATGTTTGTTGCTACAAAGAAGCAAGCGAAAGAAATCGTGAGCGAATGTGCACAACGTGTAAACATGCCCTATGCAACTGAACGTTGGTTAGGTGGTATGTTAACAAACTTCAATACTGTTCGTAAGAGCGTGAAAAAAATGCAGAGCATTGAAAAAATGTTGGCAGATGGTAGCGCTGATAGCTTAACTAAGAAAGAAAGATTAACCTTAGCTCGTGATAAGGATAAGATGGAAAAAGTATTAGGTGGTATCTCTCAATTGGGTCGCCTTCCTGCTGCTTTGTTCTTAGTAGATATTGGTCATGAGCACATTGCTTTGGCTGAAGCTAAGCGTTTGGGTATTACAACTTTTGGAATGGTTGATACCAACTGTGATCCTAATAAAGTTGAGTTCCCAATTCCTGCAAACGATGATGCAACTAAGAGTATCGCAATTATTACTAACTATATCACTGCTGCTATTGCAGAAGGTTTGGCTGAGCGTCAAGCTTCTAAAGATGATGAAGTAGAAGATACAGACAACGAAGCTGAAAGAAAAGCAGCTCGCTTACAAGCTGAAGCTGAAGAAGAAGCAGCTCGTGGCGGTCGCCGCGGTGGTGTTCGTAATGAAGGTCCTGGTGGCCAGCCTAAGCGTCGTGTTGCAGGTGGTGCTAGTCGCAGAACTGCGGGTGGACCAGCTAAGAAATAATTTTCTTATCTAACTGAAACATTACAAATTGATAACCTGTTCAACAAATAGGTTAGGTGAAAGCCTATAGAAATTTGTAGAACAAAAATTATAGAAGACATGAGTACAAATGTTGCCATTACGGCCGCAGAAATCAATAAGCTTCGTCAAGCAACTGGTGCTGGTATGATGGATTGCCGCAAAGCTTTGACTGAAACCAACGGTGATTTTGAAGCTGCTATTGACTGGTTGCGTAAGCAGGGTCAAAAAGTTGCTGCTAAGAGAAGTGATCGCGAAGCAAAAGAAGGTGTTGTTATTGCCAAAACTAGTGCAGATAACAAAACTGGTTTTGTAATTTGTATCAGTTGCGAAACTGATTTCGTTAGTAAGAATGCAGATTTCGTTGCTTTTGCTCAGTCAATTGCAGACGCTGCTGTAGCCAACGATGTGAAGTCGGTTGACGAATTGAATGGGGTAACTATTAATGGAATGACAGTTGCTGACATGATTAATGATAAGTTGGCTTCTATTGGAGAGAAAATAGGTGTTGCAAAATTTGAGCGCATCGAAGCTCCATATGTTGCTTCTTACATTCATGGCGCTTACCGTATGGGTGTATTAGTTGGCTTGTCTTCAGAAGCTGCTGAAGCTGGAAAAGATGTAGCTATGCAAATTGCTGCAATGAATCCTCTTGCTGTTGATGCTAATAGCATTCCTGCTGATGTAGTTGAACGTGAAAGAAGCATTGTAATTGAGACTATGAAGAATGATCCTAAAATGGCTGGTAAGCCTGAGGATATGATTGCTAAAATTGCAGAAGGTAAATTGAATGCTTTCTTTAAAGAAAATACTTTAATGGCGCAGCCTTTTGTTAAGGACGGCAGTTTAACTGTTGAAGCTTATTTGAAACAAGCTGGCGGTGTTACAGTGAACACTTTCAAGCGTGTAGCTTTAGGATAATAAAATCTTATATGGAATATTAAGCCGGTCTATTCGACCGGCTTTTTTGTTTGAATTTTTTCCCGGAATCCATTTCAGAATTGAAACAGAGCTGGTTAAAACATGATAAAAATCATATCCCGTGTTGAGTAAGGTCATGCTTATTCCTTTTGCATACGAATAACTTGCACCTATAAACCGGAGGGAATATGTTTTTAAATAAAATTGATAATCATTCGCAGGAAGCGCTGACACCTGAGGGATTGTGTAACCTGATAGAAATGGATTTCATTCCCGATATTCAGCTCTCATTAGAAGATATACAAAAATACTTTGATAAGAATATTCATACGAAAGCAGATCCTGTATCGGCCGAATTGGTTGCCTTAATGTTCATCAAACTTAAAGACGAATTGGATCATTTGTTCAGAAAAGAAAAGGGCATACTATTTCCGTTTATCAAACAGTCATTCGCAGGAACCATGCGCGTTGGAAAATCAAAGGGTATAGACGCTAAGGTGATTGATAGCCTTAATAAAACACAAAAGGGAATCATTCAACTTCTACAAAAAATGCGTCAGGTATTGAATAATTATTCTCCACTCTCTTATAGCACACCTGAATGGAAAGATTGTGTAAATGATATGTTTGAATTAGAGAATAAAATATTTCAGTGGATACACATTGAGCAAACTTTATTATATCCAAAGGTGGTAGAACATAAGCCCGACTTCCTATACAATTAACTTCTATTCGATATTCATTCATGGCAAAACTAACAGAAGCACAAACAGCAACTGCTTGTTATCATTGTGGCGAACCCTGTAAAGAAAAACTAATTGAAGCACATGATAAAGCATTCTGTTGTGAAGGCTGTAAGAGTGTATTTGAGATTTTGAATAAAACTGGTATGTGCGATTATTATTCGCTGACCAATCACCCAGGTGCTTCTCAAAAAATTAAAGTAAGAGCCGATAAATTTTCATTTCTAGATGATAGCGCTATAGTAAAGGCACTCATTCATTATCAAGATGAAGAGCATACTCATGTACGCTTTTACTTACCTCAAATGCACTGTAGCAGTTGTTTATGGTTATTGGAAAACTTACATAGGATTAATGAAGGGGTGGTGAGAAGTGCCGTGAATTTTACTAGGAAAGAGGCTGAAATTATTTTCAAACATAAAGAGGTTAGCCTACGAAAAGTTGCTGAATTACTCACTTCTGTTGGTTATGAGCCTTATATTAGTCTGCAACAATTAAAAGGTCAGCGTCCAAAGGTTGATCGCTCAAAAATATATAAGTTAGGGGTTGCTGGATTTTGTTTTGCCAATATCATGCTCATGAGCTTTCCTGAGTATTTAGGTATTGATGCAAAAGAGCAAAACCTCACTAATTTATTTCGCTACCTTAATCTCTTACTTAGCTTACCTGTTTTTTTCTATAGTGCATCTGAATTTTATAGCAGTGCATGGAAAAGTTTGAAGCATCGCTTCTTAAATATTGACGCACCTATTGTGTTAGCAGTATGGGTAACTTTTGCAAGAAGTGTTGTTGAAATATTAATGGGTGAAGGCGGTGGCTATCTCGACTCAATGAGCGGCATAGTATTTTTTATGTTGGTAGGAAGAGTGCTGCAAGATAAAACCTATGAACAGTTGAGCTTTGAGCGTGATTATACTTCTTATTTTCCTATCGCTGTAACTAAATTAATTGGCGATGATGAGCAAACTGTATCTCTTCCAGATATTCAACTGGATGATACTTTGTTAATACACCACCAAGAACTCATTCCAGCCGATGGTATTATTACACGAGGAAAGGCACTTATTGACTACAGTTTTGTAACGGGAGAAAGTGTACCAGTTGAAAAACAAATGGGGGAAATGGTGTATGCGGGTGGCCGACAAATGGGCGGTAATATAGAATTGTTGGTAGTAAAAGAAGTTGCTCAAAGTTACTTAACACAACTTTGGAACCGTGGTAGTGCAGCCACTACCGTTCCAGATGAAGAAAGATCTTTTGTTCATTTATTAGCACGTTATTTTACATGGGTCGTTTTTGCAATTGCATTATCAGCAGCTGGATATTGGTGGATGAACGATAGTAGTTTAATTTGGCCTTCTGTAACAGCCGTATTAATTATTGCTTGTCCATGTGCATTGTTACTTAGCAATACATTCACAAACGGTAATATTATTCGAATACTAGGTAGAAACCAGTTTTATTTACGTCACGCACAAGCTATTGAAGATATTTCAAAAGTGAATCACTTAGTGTTTGATAAGACAGGAACACTTACTACTGGTCGTTATGCAGCTATTCAATATAGTGGAACTGATTTAGAACCAGCTGTATGGCAACGAGTGGCAGCGTTAGCTCGACAAAGTATGCATCCTATGAGTCGAGCAATAGCCAGTTATATTCAATACGGTAGTAAATTAACTGTTCATTCTTTTGAAGAACATACTGGTAAAGGAATTGAAGGCGTGGTTGCTGAACAAATGATTCGGTTAGGATCTAAAACGTTTGTAATGCCCAATTCGGACGAGTTAGACGAAGAGCGTGTTTCTGCAGTATATGTTTCAATTAATAACAAACTTGTTGGGCATTTTAAGTTTCAAAATGAATACAGGAAAGATGTTCCAAGCATGTTGAAGAAACTTAAAAAGAGGTTTGCCATATCTATCTTGAGTGGAGATAATGCAGGTGAAAAAAATTATTTGCAGCAGTTGTTAGGTTGGAATGCTGCCATTCTTTTCAATCAAAAGCCAAACGATAAGTTAACTGCTATTGAAACCCTTCAGCAAAACAGACAAACCGTTATGATGATAGGTGATGGATTGAATGATGCAGGCGCTTTACAACAGGCAGATGTTGGCGTTGCAGTTGCAGAAGATACGCATGCTTTTACTCCAGCCAGTGATGTAATTATAGCAGCAAGTGAGCTACCAAGGCTGCCAGCATTCATTCGTTTGTGTAAGATCAATAAACATATTGTGATGGTTGCATTTGTAGTTTCAATCCTCTATAACATCATTGGATTATCATTTGCGGTTCAAGGTGTTTTATCGCCTATGCTTGCCGCTATATTAATGCCAGCCAGTAGCATCAGTATTGTACTCATTACTTATGGGTTAAGTCAATTCTATGGATGGAAACTCGGGATGAAATGATGAGGTTTTTATTCGCTTTGTTTCAGAATAATTAAACAGAAATAGCTTGAGGGCAAAACCCATGACAAAAACATGACAAAAATCATATTGGTCATTGAGTTATGTCATAGGCAAGAGAAGCCATCAAAAATACTTTTGGACCTAAATAGCAGAAAATGAGCGTCATAATCATGTTGTTAATAGCCAGTATCTCTGTTGCAGCTCTTTTTTTAGGAGCATTTATTTGGAGTGTTCGGTCTGGACAATATGAAGATGAAATGAGTCCACCCGTTCGTATGTTATTTGACGATCAACCTTCAAAAAAAACTTCTTAATACAATTTCAATAACCAAACACCCTTAAAACCAGGACTACCATGCAAGTAGAAAAGTTTTACTACGACAATAAGATTGTCAAAATGTTTGCCTACGCCACCATACTTTGGGGAGTTGTAGGTATGACAGTAGGTTTGTTGGCTTCCTTACAAATTTTTTGGCCAGCATCCAACTTCAGTCACCCTATGACCACTTTCGGTCGTGTTCGTCCATTACATACCAACGCAGTCATTTTTGCTTTTGTGGGTAATGGAATTTTTATGGGTGTTTATTATTCTTTACAACGCTTGTGTAAAGCCCGTATGTTCAGCGATGCACTCAGTAAAATTCATTTCTGGGGTTGGCAGTTAATTATTGTTGCTGCTGCAGTTACACTATTGTTAGGTTATACTTCCGGAAAGGAATATGCTGAATTAGAGTGGCCAATTGATATCGCAATCACACTTATTTGGGTGGTGTTTGGTATTAATATGTTTGGTACCATTTTAAAGAGACGTGAAAGCCATTTATATGTAGCCATATGGTTTTATATAGCAACATGGGTTACTGTAGCTATGCTTCATATTGTGAACTCATTTGAATTGCCTTATACCGCTATGAGAAGTTATAGCTGGTATGCTGGTGTGCAAGATGCATTGGTACAATGGTGGTATGGTCACAACGCTGTGGCGTTCTTCTTAACTACGCCTTATTTGGGCATCATGTATTATTTCTTGCCAAAGGCGGCTAATCGTCCAGTATATAGCTATCGTTTGTCTATTATTCACTTTTGGTCATTGATATTTATTTATATCTGGGCTGGTCCACACCACTTGTTATACACTGCATTGCCTGATTGGGCACAAAGCTTAGGTACCGTATTCAGCGTAATGTTGATTGCACCTAGTTGGGGTGGTATGTTAAATGGATTGTTCACTTTGCGTGGTGCATGGGATAAAGTGCGTGAAGATCCAATTTTGAAATTCTTAGTGGTAGCGGTTACTTGTTATGGTATGAGCACCTTCGAAGGTCCTATGTTGAGTTTGAAGAATGTAAACGCAATTTCACACTTCAGCGATTGGACAATTGCACACGTGCATATAGGTGCATTAGGTTGGAACGGCTTTATGACTTTTGGTATTTTGTATTGGTTAATCCCAAGAATTTTTGGTACAGAATTATATTCTAAAAAACTAGCAACGAATCACTTTTGGATTGGAACCATTGGTATTGTTTTGTATGCAGTTCCGTTGTACTGGGCAGGTTTCGCACAAGCTATGATGTGGAAGCAGTTTACTCCAGAAGGACAATTGAAATTCCAGTTTTTAGAAACAGTTACACATATCATTCCAATGTACATCACAAGAAGTATTGGTGGCACATTGTATTTAGTGGGTGTATTTATAATGGTATATAATTTATGGAAAACTGTTGCTACTGGTAAGCTCATAGCTGATGAACCTGCAGAAGCTGCGCCATTACCAAAAGTAATTGAAGCACATGGTAAGGAGTACTGGCACAGGTGGATTGAAAGAAAGCCAGTTCAAATGTTGGTGTGGAGTTTTGTATTGGTTGCTATTGGTGGAATTTTAGAAATTGTTCCAACCTTTTTAATTGAAAGTAATATTCCAACCATTGCTTCAGTTAAGCCATACACGCCTCTTGAATTACACGGTAGAGATATTTATATTAGAGAAGGCTGTTATACTTGTCATTCTCAAATGGTTCGCCCATTCCGCGATGAAGTAGCACGTTATGGTGAATACAGTAAGGCGGGTGAGTTTGTATATGATCATCCTTTCCAATGGGGTAGTAAACGTACCGGGCCAGATTTGGCGAGAGTAGGTGGTAAGTATCCAGACAGTTGGCATTATAATCATATGCTCGAACCTCAGAGTATGAGTCCAGGATCTGTGATGCCTCCTTATCCTTGGCTACTAGATGATCAACTTGATGCATCTACAACAGAAGCTAAGATTAGGGCTATGCAAACTTTAGGAGTACCTTATCCGGAAGGATATGATCAATTAGCGCGTGCCGATTTAGAAAAGCAGGCCAAACAAGTTGCAGAAAATTTAGCAAAAGACAAGATTAAGATTCAGTCAGATAGAGAAATCATTGCCTTGATCGCTTATTTGCAACGCGTGGGTACAGATATTAAAGGAGAGAAAAAAGAATTAGCTGAGCTTAAATAATCAACTATGAAATTCATTAATTATCTCGAAAAAATTTCACAAGTCGACATCTTCGGAATGGCGTCATTTATGATATTCTTTGTCTTCTTCTTACTCATGACAGCATGGGCACTAAAAGCAGATAAGAAATTGATTGATGAAATGAGTCAAATTCCATTCGATCAAAAACAACCTTAATTACCCTTAAAACAACCTAACATGAGAAGTTTGTTTCAAGCATATACCAATCCTCTTAAAAAGCTACAAATGTTGGCACTTGTTGTAGCACTACCACTTGCTTCAATAGCACAAGGTCCTCCTAAAGAAAGCGAGCTGTCGAACCCGCTTGCACAAGTTCTTATTGTCATCATCTTTGGATTATTGTTGGCAATTGGATTATTAGCGAATGTAGTGATGGGCGCTGCAGGGAATTTTCTTCAGCGCTATCAAACAGATCAGAAGTCTGCAAAAGCACTTCCAATAATTGCTATTTTGCTCTTGTCGTCTTTAAGTGTAATGGCGCAAGACGCAGCTCCTGCTGAGGCAACAGCATCGGTTACACATTTCGCAGGACTCTCAGCTTATACTTTTTATTCTTTAATTGCTGTTATTGGACTAGAGTTGTTGATCATGTTTTTCTTGCTCTACAACTTAAAGCGACTGCTTTCTGCTGAAAAAACTGTAATTGCTGGTGTTGAAGCTACAGCGCCTAAAAAAGAAACTTCATGGCAAGTATGGTGGGATAAAGCAAATAGCTTCCGACCAATGAAAGAGGAGGCTCAAATTGATTTAGGCCATAATTATGATGGTATTAGAGAATTAGACAATCGTCTTCCACCATGGTGGTTGTACGGATTTTATGTGACTATTGTATTTGCTGGAATTTATTTGTGGAGATACCATGTGGTACATTCAGCACCTTTGAGTCAAGAAGAATTGCAAATAGCTTTAGAAAAGGCTGAAAAAGAAAAAGAAGCTTATCTAAAACTAGCAGCCAATAAAGTTGATGAAAATACAGTGGTGTATCTAGAGGATGCAACTGCTATGTTAGAAGGCAAGAAAATATATGCAGCTAACTGTGCTGCCTGTCACGGTCCTGACGGTGGGGGTACTGTAGGACCCAACTTTACAGATGATTATTGGCTTCACGGTGGTAGCATTCAAGATATATTCAAAACTGTGAAGTATGGAGTGCCTGAGAAAGGAATGAAGAGTTGGAAAGATGATTTATCACCCGTTCAAATTGCACAGGTTTCAAGTTTTATTAAGTCATTGAAAGGAACAAAAGCAACCAACCCTAAAGAGCCTCAAGGGGAATTGTACGCAGAACCCGAAGCAGCACCTGCTACGCCACCAGCTCAGTAATGAGCTAAAATTTTAAGTTATGATTAGCAATTTTGAGCATGTGAATGAACCTTCTACCGAGGAGTTCAGAGATCGTGTGGCAACAATTGATCAGGAAGGTAAAAGGAAATGGATTTATGCTTACCAGCCAAAAGGCCGTTTCTACAATGTTCGCACACTGCTCAGTATTCTATATTTTGTTGTATTCTTTGGTCTTCCATTTATAAAAATAGATGGAAGGCCTTTGTTTATGTTCAATATTCCAGAGGCAAAATTTATATTGTTCTCTAAAGTATTTTGGCCACAAGATTTTTTCATATTCGGTTTAACCATGATCACATTTGTGATCTTTATTATTCTTTTTACAGCTGCATTCGGTAGACTTTTTTGTGGTTGGGCATGTCCGCAAACTAATTTTATGGAAATGATGTTCCGTAAAGTGGAGTATTGGATTGAAGGAGATGCAGGTGCACAACGACAATTAAATTTGGCACCATGGGATGGAAAAAAAATTAGAAAGAAAGTATTGAAGCACGGATTATTTTATGCGCTTTCATTTGTGATATCTAATTTCTTCCTTGCCTATATCATTAGTATGGATGAGTTGAAGAAAATTATTACAGAGCCTGTTACACAACATATAACCGGATTTACTTCTATCATTGTTTTTAGTGGGGTATTCTATGCAGTGTTTGCTTTTTTTAGGGAGCAGGCATGTACTGTAGTTTGTCCTTATGGCAGGTTACAAGGTGTATTACTCGATAAAAATTCTATGATTGTTGCGTACGATTATGTGCGTGGTGAACCTAGAGGTAATGCAAAAAAAGTTGCTGATGCTTCTTCATTGGGCGATTGTATTGATTGTCACCAGTGTGTAAGGGTTTGTCCAACTGGTATTGATATTCGAAATGGTGTGCAATTGGAGTGTGTTGGATGTACAGCATGTATTGATGCGTGTGATAATATCATGGATAAAATTGGAAAGCCAAGAGGTTTAATTAGATATGCATCTGAAAATTCTATTGCCAAAGGTGTTCCTTTAAAGTACACAACTAGAATGAAGTTGTATACTGGGTTATTAGGCTTGTTGTTGCTAATACTTGGATTTTTATTAATGTCAAGAAAAGATGTAGATGCAACTGTTATGCGTGCACCAGGAATCCTATACCAAGAGCGAGGAGCTGATAGTGTTTCTAATTTATTCAACATTAAAATGGTTAATAAAACAACTGCTGCAATACCACTTTCAATTCGTGTAAAAGATGGTGATGGTGTTGTTGAAATTATTGGAAAAAATACCATTGATGTAAAGAAAGAAGGTCAGGGCGCAGGATCATTTTTTGTGGTACTTCCAAAAACTAGAATAAAAAGTAGAAAAACAATTATTGAATTAGAACTAATGCAAGGCGACCAGCTAATTGCAATTAAAGAAACCAATTTTTTAGGACCAGTTGAATAAAAAAATTATAATATGAGTTGGGGAACAAAATTAACATTGGTGTTTATCAGTTTCGTAGGCTTAATGGCTACGCTGGTTTATAAGTCTTTTAATACACATTTCGATTTAGTTACAAAAGACTATTATGGTGAGGAGTTACGCTATCAAGAAGTAATTGATGGTAAAGCCAATGCAGAAGCTATGGAAGAACAGATTGCTGTTGCACAAGCTACATCTGATGTTGTAATTAGCTTCCCAGCATCTTTGCATCAAGAAGAAATTAAAGGAGAGGTTTGGCTCTATTTCCCCAATAATGCAAAATTTGATCAGCGAATTCCATTGCAGTTGCAGAATGGTATTCAGAAAATTCCTGTTGCTTTATTGTCGTCTGGTAATTATGAGGCACGTGTCCAATGGGTATATGAAGGAAAACCATATTATAAGATTCAAAAGTTGGTCATTCAAAAATGATTATAGAAGCAATCATATCTGGAGCAGCGCTAGGAATTGTAAGTAGTTTCCATTGTGTTGGGATGTGTGGACCTATTGCATTTAGTTTACCATTGCAACATAGGAATGCTATTCAACGACAAGTTGGTTTAGTCTTGTATAATTTCGGAAGAATAAGCACTTATGTTATTTTGGGTGCTTTGTTTGGGGCATTAGGTAGAACCTTTTATTTAGGAGGTTGGCAACAATGGTTTTCAATTGTATTAGGAGTAGTTGTGCTTTTATTTGGTGCTTTGCCTTTCTTTCAGTCGTCTTCTTTTAAGATGAAATGGATAGATGATTTTCAACATTGGGTACAAAATTGGATTGGTTATTTTTTGAAACAAGGGGGACTAACCAGTATGTTTTTTTTAGGAGCTGCAAATGGGTTGTTGCCTTGTGGAATGGTGTATGTGGCTATTACAGGAGCTTTGGCTGCTGGTACAATTGAAGGGGGAATGTTGTTTATGGCTGGATTTGGATTAGGAACTTTTCCAGCAATGATTATGATTGGCTCATTAGGCTTTTTCATAAGCATGAAAGCTCGCTTATTCATGAGGAAAGGAGTGCCCTATTTCGTTGCAGTAATGGGTATCATACTCATTTTGAGAGGGTTAAACCTCAATATTCCATTTATTAGTCCACTTTTACAACCACTCTCAGAAGGTGTGGTTCAATGTCATCAATAATACTCTACAACCAGAATTGTAGTTCCCTTAACAAAACATTCTTAAACCTTTAGCATAAGCCATGGTCATAATATCGGATCTTTGCAATGAGTTCTTGATCGTGGTTGGGGTTTGCGAATAGGCTTTAACAAAAAAGATTTGGAATTGGCACGATTTTTTATTAAATTACTTTAGAAAACATTTTTCTCATAAGCAGTTAGTTTTGGTTACGGCCTCTGTTTCCACAGAGGCTTTTTTATGTGCATGAAAATCCAGCCTAAACTCGTACCAATAATATCTGCTACCCAGTCCATCAATTCAAAGCTTCTGTTTACAATCCAATTATCTTGCATAAACTCTACCAATATACCGTAGACTACCAGTAGAGTCCAAATAAGTAAAAATCTATAGTTACTGTTCTTTTTATCTATGCAAGGATAAGCCCATGCAATAAACAGACCAGCAAATAATCCAATATGTATGATCTTGTCAAAGTGTATCCATTGCATCCAACCAGATGATGGAAATGCCGATCCAGGTAAGGAGAATAGAATAAGGCTAATAGTCCAAGCTATTGTACCGATGCGATATTTAGAAATAAAAAGAAGCATGCCATCAAATATAAACGACTCGTTGGAACATGCTTCTTTAAAGTAGAAAGTAAGATTAATTGGTTCCCCACTTTTGGAGAACAGCTCTAATTTGATCTGTAGTAAAAGGTTTTGTAATGATGTCCTTCATGCCAACTCTAAAACAGTCAGTTTCTGCTTCTTTCATAACATCAGCAGTCATAGCAATAATGACAGGTTTGCCAGCTTCATCGGTAGTTTGCTTAAGAATGTTAGAAGTTGCATCAATACCATCCATTTCAGGCATGTGTAAATCCATGAAAATAAGGTCGTACTTGTTTCCGGAGGCTTTGTTGACTGCTTCTCTACCGTTGTTGGCTAATTCGATGGTGTAACCAATTTTTTCGAACATGCGGGATGCCAGCAATTGGTTCATCTGGTTATCCTCGGCCACGAGGATACGCAGGGGTTTGAGTGTGGTTTCTCTCATAGGAATTTTGGTTTTACCTGTGACTGTTACATCACCGGTATTGGTTTTTATGGGGATTTTAAATTGGAATGAAGATCCGTTTCCTGGCTTACTGGTAACCCAGATAGTACCTCCCATTTCATCTACAATTTTCTTGCAGATAGAGAGACCTAGTCCTGCGCCACCCATTTTCCGCTCTCCGGTTCCCTCAATTCCTCCGAAAGGTAAGAATAATTTTGGAATTTTTTCACTCGGAATACCAATTCCTGTATCGCGCACCCTAAAAGTAAGTTCTTGGGCGCTTGCATTCATATCGTTACCACTAACATACACATCAACACTTCCAGAATTGGTATATTTTATAGCATTACTTATGAGGTTTATCAAGATTTGTTTAATACGGCTAGAGTCGGCCAAAATATTAGGACGAACCGAGGTTTCAACAAAGTAATTCAGTTCAATATCTTTTTTTAATGTGTAAATCCTTGGTTTACAAATATCTATCGATTCTCTTACAATATCATGAATGCTGCAAGGTTCTTCAACCATTTCTAAGGTATCAGATTCAATCTGCGAAATATCCGACATATCACCAATAACTTCATTCAACAGTTTGCTACTTGAAACCAATGTCTCAATAAGTTCTAATTGGTCGGGTTGAAGATTACTTTGTTTTAAAAGATCGCTGGCACCAATAATTCCATTAAGGGGTGTTCTTATTTCATGGCTCAAGTTGGCAATAAAAGAGGCTTTAATGATGCCATCTTTTTCCATTTTCTTCTTTTCCTCAAGAATTTTTCTGATCGCTTCTTCATATTCTTTCACACGCATGGCTTCAGTTTTTCTTTCTTCCATGAATTTGTTGCGGGCCAGACTGACTGCTATTCCAGCAACAAAACTGAAGTTGAGTGCAGAAGTGATAATGTCCCATTGTTGTGTTTCTTCGGCTTTATAAGTAGTAAGCCAATCAGAAAAGTTTAATTCGAGGTTATAGAGACCAACAATGCTGACTAAAATTGCTATTAAAAAGCCAATATGATTTTTTGCGGGAAGAACCAGCATAGATAATACCGCTAAAAGAAGCATAGAAGATACGGCTGGTCCAAGCGAGCCCCCACTCAGCATCCATGCAGGAATGTGGTAAAACAGAAGTAGTGCAAGAAATGGGGTTACAATACTTTCATATTGTTGATGAAATCTTGAGAAATAGTAAGCGCCAAAGGATAATGCAGCCATAACAAACATGAGTAAAGACACCAACGGGTCATCGCGTAAGATGATATTGAAAATGAGGCTTACACTAAATGAAACAAACAGCAGAAAGGCCACCATACTAAAAATTCTATTCTCAATGCGGGCTTTTGCTAAATTCAATCCAAACAGCTGTAATAAAAATTGCGTCATGCAGGGTGGTTTTTCTTATTGCTAAAGATACAACAGAGTTGCGTACATTACTCTAATATGAAAACAAGTGTTGCTTTTTTATGAATGAACTAGCTTTGCATCAAATTAATTTCATTTGATAGAGAAAAAACAAGTCGTTCGCCAAAATGAGAAAGCTGTTTTGGTTGGTGTGGTAAAAAAAGAGGAAACCTATGAGGAAGTAGAAGAGTATTTGGATGAATTAGCGTTTTTGGCTGATACAGCAGGTGCCCAAGCTGTAAAAAGATTCACGCAAAAATTAGCTCATCCAGATTCTAGGACCTATGTGGGAAAGGGTAAGCTGGAAGAAATACGCAATTACGTACAGGGTAAGGCAATTGATTTGATCATTTTTGATGATGAACTCACAGGGTCGCAAATCACCAATATTGAAAAAGAGCTAAAGGTTAAAACCATCGATCGAAGCGATTTAATTCTCGACATTTTCGCCAGAAGGGCAAGAACAGCTCAAGCGAAGGTGCAGGTTGAATTGGCGCAATATCAATATTTATTGCCCCGGTTGAAGGGTATGTGGAAGCACTTGGAAAGGCAAGGTGGTGGTATTGGTACTAGAGGACCAGGTGAAACAGAGATTGAAACAGATAGAAGAATTGTAAAGGATAAAATTGCATTACTGCGTAAGCGTTTGGGGGAAATTGATAAGCAGGCTACCACACAGAGAAAAGAGCGAGGTGAACTTATTCGCGTGGCGTTGGTGGGATATACCAATGTTGGTAAGAGTACGATTATGAACTTGCTTAGCAAAAGTGAGGTGTTTGCAGAAAATAAATTATTCGCAACCTTAGATACTACTACCAGAAAAGTAGTTTTTGAAACAACTCCATTTTTACTGAGTGACACGGTTGGATTCATTCGTAAATTACCGCATCACCTTGTAGAGAGTTTCAAAAGCACGCTTGATGAAGTGCGTGAAGCAGATATTTTATTGCATGTAGTAGATATTTCTCATCCGCAGTTTGAAGACCAGTTGGGTGTGGTGAACAAAACTTTGCAAGAGTTAAAAGTCTTTGAGAAGCCCATTTTAACAGTATTCAATAAAATGGATTTATACCAGGATAAGAACTTTGATAATTGGTTGCCTCAAGAAGTAAAAGATGAAATATTAAGAGAGCTAAGAGAGAGATGGGAGCGCGGTACCGATGGAAATTGTGTATTTGTTTCGGCAATAGAAAGGCAAAATGTAGAGGGATTGCGTGAAGGAATCCTTAGTCGAGTAAAAGATTTGTATAGAATTCGCTATCCATATAAAACAGGGTTTTACTAATGGAATGGGTTTGTATAGCACCTGCTGTTGCGGCATTGGACTGGAACGAGCGTAACTTATGCGTTGTAGATGCATTTGGTAAAAAATTGACCCTTGCGCGATTCAAAGATCAGGTTTTTGCTACGTCTTATACCTGCCCTCATGCAGGCGGTATTATGTCGAACGGGTATATAGATGCAGTTGGGAATATTGTTTGTCCGCTTCATCGGTATAAGTTTTCTCTAGAAAAAGGCAGGAATGTAAGTGGGGAAGGGTATCATTTAAAGACCTATCCCGTTAAAATAGATGAAAATGGGGTATGGGTAGGACAAGAAAAGCCACGATTTTTCAATTGGAAGTAAAAAAAGTAGAAGGATATTTTGAAAAATAGACAAAATCCCTATTTTTGCCGCCCATTCCCGAATAGCTCAGCTGGTTAGAGCATCTGACTGTTAATCAGAGGGTCGCTGGTTCAAGTCCAGCTTCGGGAGCGAAACCCTTAGCAAATGTGCTAGGGGTTTTGTTTTTTATGCTGGAGGGTCGTCCCGTGTATACGGGATCCAGCTTCGGGAGCGAAACCCTTAGCAAATGTGCTAGGGGTTTTGTTTTTTATTCTAGAGGGTCGTCCCGTGTATACGGGATCCAGCTTCGGGAGCGAAACCCTTAGCAAATGCGCTAGGGGTTTTGTTTTTTATGCTGGAGGGTCGTTTCGTGTATACTGGATCCAGCTTCGGGAGTCCAACTAGACAAGCCATCTACAATGATAGGCTTTCTATTTGTCTATCAATGCGTTTGGCGTGCTGTATCTTTTACTTGGTTAAAATGAACTTTTTCGATAAAGATGTAATCTAACAAATGACCCTCCACCTTAATACCTATTTGCAATTTGACTGTATTATTTATCAACCTAATTTCTTTTTTTCTTCTTTGCGTTTGAAGCTAAGACGCCCCAACCACCAGAACCCATCAAAAATCCAAGTGTATAAAAAAATCCAGAGTTTTTACTTGCAAATACAGCAATACTAGAATCAAAAAGCATTCCAATTAAGGAAAATGGAGCTATAAATCCGTGCCATAAGCCTGAAAAGAAACCATATTCGTAAGCGTTATTTGGAAATGCAACTTCGATCTTTTCAGCACAACCGCTAAAAATTATCGTGCTTATGAGCAAAATGTAAAAAAGCTTAATTTTCATTTGATTATAAATTTATAAAAAAGTTACGATCTTAATTCTAAATAGTCACATACTCTATCAACGCATAATAGCTGCATCTTTTATTAGCTAGGGGAGCTTAGTAATCGAGCAGGTACAATGTTAAAGGTTGTAGCTACTTTTTTTTCTAAGCAAAATTAGAGAACTCCTAAAATCGTATAGCAGAAAAAGTATTCAAAAAACTTTGATAAATAAGTGCTTCCGATGTTTCTGAAAAAAGCATGAAGAGGTTTTAAGTGCTATGTCTCATGACTCATAAGTCAGAGTTATTTAATTTAAGAGGTTCCTAAGCAGGGAGACTTCGAAGAGTGTGATATTTATCTTATTGCTTTGCCGTGATTTTTTTATAGTTTTTATCAAATATTTTTTCTGTGCCAAATTGAGCATCTAGGTATGTTTTGTCGGCAATTATGATGGCAATAAGCTTATAATTTGCCAGCGGTAAATCCTCATTAGTATGTGAAGTTTGAGCTTGTTTTGTAACTGTAACAAAAACTTCATTGTTGGGCGAATCAAATTCGAAGTAATTTAACTGAATTGTACTTCCATCAGTGTTGACCACATTATCTGGCATCTTATATTGATAGCCTTCTGAACCAAACTTTTTACTGATATCTTTTAAACTTGTTTGTCCGAATTGAAAGTCTGAATACAATGGCTTTGTTGCTTTCGAATCGCCAAGCCATGCATTTTCCATACTTACTATTTTTCCGTCTTTTAAAGCAATAAAAAAATCATTGTTATCCAGGGTTTTGTATTTAATCAAGTCATCAAACTTCTCATCAACGTTAAGACTAATTGTTTCAAGGGCTTTTTCACTTGCTCCAATTTTCAACCCTAGCATTAAAATATCAGTCTCTTGAAGCAATCCTACTCCAATTAAGAAAATACTCATTACTAACTTAGTCATAGCGTTTGATTAATTGTGTTTATTGCTGATGTAGTTTTTAAATAAGCAGTTGACCACTTTTGCAAAGCAATTTCATCTATTTTTATGTCCGTGCAAAAAGAACTAGGTGTAAATAATTTGTTATAGTTTGTAAAACTAGGTTTTGCTAAGTAAGTATTCCTTTTAACAGGCAGTTTTAATATTGTTCAAGTGTTAAAAGTTAGTCTATGATCACGAACATGAATTTTTTTAAAAGCATATTTTGTATTTTTCAGATACTCGCAGTTATTTTTTTTAATCGTTTCATAGTCTGCGAAAGAATTTATTAATCAAAAGTTTTATTTTGCCATTAATGATAAACCTTTTCTTAAGGCATTTAGCTTGATTTATACTTTTATCATTAGATAATATAAGAATGATCCCAAATAGCCAAAATCAGCATTTTGATACATATCTTAGAAATGGTTGTATGCGTTGTAAGTTGGGAGGAACAATTTATTGTAAAGTGTTGAAGTGGGTACCAGAATTGGAGTTGCTTAGGAAAATTGTTATTGAATGTGGCTTGAAAGAGGAAATTAAGTGGGGTGTTCCTGTGTATACTCATCATGGCAAAAATATAGTTACAGTGAATGCACTGAAGGATTCAGCTAATATCGGATTCTTTAAAGGTGCTCTAATAGCAGACACAAGCAAGCTTTTGGTGCAACAGGGAAACTTACAGTCAGATCGACTCATAAAATTTAAGCATGTTGATGAAATTCAAGCAATAGAAGATGTTTTAAAATCTTATATATTCGAAGCCATAAGAATTGAGGAGAGTGGACAAAAAGTAAACTATCAAAAAAATCCAGAGCCAATTCCAGAGGAACTCAGTGTTGCTTTTAAAGAAGATAAAGATTTTGAAAAAGCTTTTTTTGCTTTAACTCCAGGCCGACAAAGGGGCTATATCATTTACTTCTCACAGCCAAAGCAGTCGACAACTCGAATAGGAAGAATTCAAAAGTGTAGAGCTAAAATTTTTACAGGAAAGGGTATACACGATCTATAATTGTAGCGACTTCTATATTTAGAATTGGTAAATTCATCTTTTCAAGTTTATCAAGGAGGTCATTCTTCAGAAAATATGATTCATTCTCTTAAAATGATTATACTTGTTATCAACTCTTTTTTTAGATGCAGCCAAAAGAAATTTTACAACAATGGGTAGAGCGCTTTAATCTTCAAGATCATGAAGCACTTAGTGAGCTGTATGCAGACAACTGTATCAATCATCAAACACCTAATGGAATTATTGCTGGTAAAGAAAATATCAAACACATGTTTAAGCAGGAGTTTGAACAATTTGAAATGGTATGCATCGTTGAAAATATTTTTCAAGATGGGAATGTGGGTATTTTAGAATGGAAAGATCCGAAAGGATTAAGAGGGTGCGGATTTTTTTGGATAGAGGATGACAAAATAATTTATCAGAGAGGATATTGGGATAAGCTCTCCTTCATGGAGCAGCAAGCAAAGTAATTTTTGGTCAAAAGCACAATGCAAGTCATCTAAGACTACTTTACAACTATATGATAAGTGGAATGGTCATGCTCAACTTTTTATTTACATTAGCCAAAATCATTCGACCATGAATATGAAATCAACTATTCTCTCTGCTTTATTACTTGTTCAGGTGTTTTGTGTTGCAGTCTTTGCACAAACAAATCCAATTGTTGCAGCAATTATTAAAGAAGCCAATGAAAATTCTCAATTAGAAAAAATTGGCCATGAACTCATGGATGGTATTGGTCCTCGTCTTGTTGGTTCTACTAAAATGCTGCAAGCGAGCGATTGGGCTATTGCTCAATATCAGCAGTATGGAATTTCTGCAAGAAGAGAAAACTATGGTACTTGGCGAGGATGGGATAGAGGCATTACTCATGTAGACATGATTAGTCCTTGGGTAAAATCATTAGAAGCTACTCAACTTGCATTTTCACCAGCAACGAAAAAACCTGTAAAAGGTGAAACCATAATACTTCCGGATGTGGCTGATTCTTTAGAGTTTCAAAAATGGTTGCCAAATGTAAAAGGTAAGTTTGTCTTGATTTCAATGCCACAGCCAACTGGTCGTCCTGATTACAACTGGCGTGACTTTGCTACTAAAGCATCTATGGAGAAAATGCAGAAAGAAAGAAGAGAAGCAACAGATGCATGGCGCAAGCGAATAAGTAAAACTGGTTATAATAATCGTCAACTAGCTGCAGCGTTAGAAAAAGCAGGTGCTGCAGGAATCATTAGTAGTTATTGGAGTCAAGGTTTTGGTGTTAGTAAGATTTTTGATGCATACACCAAAAAAATTCCAACCATAGATGTGATGTTGGAAGACTATGGCTTAATTTATCGACTAACAGAATCTGGCAAAGCTCCAATACTAAATGTTGTGGCAGAGTCTAAAGAATTAGGAGAGGTGCCAACCTTCAATACCATTGCAGAGATAAAGGGCACAGAAAAACCCGAAGAGTATGTAATGATGTCGGCGCATTTTGATTCTTGGGATGGTGGCACTGGCGCAACCGATAATGGAACAGGAACCATGGTTATGATGGAGGCAATGCGTATCCTTAAAAAAGTTTATCCAAATCCAAAACGAACCATTTTAGTTGGGCATTGGGGAAGTGAAGAGCAAGGATTAAATGGCTCAAGAGCATTTGTAGAAGATAATCCCAATATTGTAAAAAATTTGCAAGCCTTATTTAACCAAGATAATGGAACAGGAAGAATAGTGAATCTAAGCGGATCTGGATTTGCTAAAGCGCAGGACTATTTAGGAAGATGGTTGGCCGCTGTACCAAGTGAATACAGAGATTCCATTAAAACCATTTTTCCTGGCACACCTGGTGGTGGTGGATCTGATCATGCCTCTTTTGTAGCTGCAGGAGCACCCGCTTTCTCGTTAAGTTCTTTAAGTTGGTCTTATTCAAACTATACATGGCATACGAATAGAGACACCTACGACAAAATTGTGTTTGATGATGTACGATACAACGCAATAGTTACAGCCATACTTGTTTACATGGCATGTGAAGATCCAGAAATGAGCTCGAGAGACAAGGCCAATGTAAGTGGTGCAGGCAGTCGTCCCTGGCCAACTCCAGTAAAAGCGAAACGTAGGGGAGGGTATGATCAGTAGTGTTATCCTTTTATAAAAGTAAAGCGGCAAGTTGAATGGACTTGCCGCTTTTTGATTATATAAATAGCCTCGAAAATCATTTACATGAATGTATTAAAATGATAAAACCTTACTTCTCGCAATTAAACATCCGCCCATAACACCTGCTTTCTCTCCTAGTTTAGAAAGTTTCACTTGTGTATCACTGTTCACTAAACTCAAGGAGTATTTGTTTAAAGCACTTCTGGCAGGTAATCTTAAAAAATCACCTGTTTCGGCTAAAGTACCTCCCAGAATTACTAATTCTGGATTGAATAAATTAATCAATACAGCAAGGCCTTTACCCAATTGCTCCCCCATTTCTGCTAAAAGCTCAATTGCGAGCACATCTTCTTGTCGAGCTGCTTCAATAATATCTTCCAATTTCAACTCCTCTGGTTTTTTGATCTTTTTAGATAGGATAGATGAACTGCCTTTAGCAAGTTGTTCTTTTACTAATCTAATGAGTGCCTGGCCTGATACTTCAGTTTCTAAGCATCCTTTCTTTCCGCATCCACAAATTATTTCGTTGTTGTAGAAAGGGATATGTCCGAACTCCCCACTAAAGCCACTTTTACCATAGTATAGTTCGCTATTTAAAATAATTCCGCATCCTGTTCCATAGTCAAGGTTAATGAACAATACATTCTTTTCTGTAGTTACCGCACCATGGTGAAACTCACCATAAGCCATTGCATTAGAATCGTTTTCCAAAAAAGTTCGAATACCCAATTCATTTTGAATAATTGAAGCAAGTGGCTCTTCTTGAAAATGAAAATAGCTATAGCTATAGCCACTGATATTATTTACCCTTCCCGAAAGGTTAATACCAATGGCTAAGATTTTCTCCTTTGGTACTTTAGATTCAGTAATAAATTTTTTGATACTTTTTATGAGTGCAGTAAGCGATTGTTGGGTGTTCTCTAATGGATAAGGTACTTTCTCTTTTACTGTTACAAGGTGTTTTTTGAAATCTAATAATCCAATATTAACGTAATATCTTTTTACATCAACACCAATAAAGAAACACGCATCGCTCCCTAATCCGTATATACTTGCCCTTCTTCCTCCTGTAGAATCCATTTTACCTAAATCTTGTAACAGACCATCCTGAATAAGCTCATTTACTAAGCTGGTTATTTTAGGGGTGCTGATACTTAGTTCTTTCGATAGGTCGGCAATGGTTTGGTCTCCAAATCGGTCTAGTTGGTTAATGATGGCTTTTTTGAGTGTCTTATTCTTAAATGCAACACCTCCCCCAACTGTTTCATCGGAAAAAACCTCCATTAAACTTGATGCTGTGCTCATGTTTCGAAGGTATTTAAAATGGCTGGCAGCACAAGAACTAATTATGGGAATCCAATATTTTGAACCTATTAAATAAAATATTTTAAAAAGTATTTGGAAATTTCAAATAATTTAAAATAACTTTAAATTCTTATTAACAAAATTTGCATGGATAGCCATTCCATTCAACAACCAACGATTGCTACCAGACATAAGCTTGCCGCTTATGCTGCTTTGTATAGAAATGAACTATTACAAAATGTTTTGCCATTTTGGGTGAAACATAGCCGTGATGAAAGTAATGGGGGTTTTTTTACTTGTCTTGATAGAACTGGTCAGGTGTACGATACCGATAAGTTTATGTGGTTACAGGGCCGACAAGTATGGTGTTTTAGCTCTATGTATCATAATGTATCGGCTAAGTCAGAGTGGCTCGATATGGCTTTGCATGGTGCCAATTTCATGAAAAAGCATGGTCGTGATGCAAATGGAAATTGGTATTTTTCTCTTACTGCTCAGGGGCAGCCGCTCATTCAACCTTATAATATTTTCAGCGATTGTTTTGCAACAATGGCTTTTGCTGCACTCGATAAAATTCAGCCAAGCGATGATTGGAAAGAAATAGCTGTATCAACTTTCTACAATATTCTTAGAAGAAGGGAAAATTGGAAGGGTATATACAATAAGTCATTTCCAGGAACACGGACATTGAAGAATTTCAGCCTACCTATGATTCTATGCAATTTGGCTCTTGAACTTGAACATGTAATAGGGTCTGATGAGGTAGATAAATTGATTCCAGAAGTCATTCATGAAGTCATGGAAGTCTTTTATCAGCCTAACTCAGGTTTAATATTAGAGAATGTTCATCCAGATGGAAGTTTCTCAGACAGTTTTGAAGGAAGGCTACTTAATCCCGGGCATGCTATTGAAGCTATGTGGTTTATCATGGATTTGGGCGTTCGCATGAAGAATGATGGGTTAATTCAAAAGGCGGTTGATATTATGCTGCGAACCATAGAATTTGGATGGGATAAAGAATTTGAGGGGTTGTTTTATTTTATGGACATTAAAGGTCATCCCACTCAACAACTTGAATGGGATCAAAAACTTTGGTGGGTACATGTGGAAGCGCTAGTGGCGTTAGCAAAAGGTTTTGTATTAACTGGGAATGAAAGATGTGCTAATTGGTTTGAAATTTTACATAAGTATACTTGGAATAAGTTTAGAGATCCAGAATACGGTGAGTGGTTTGGCTATTTAAATCGTAGAGGTGAAGTTTTGCTATCTCTGAAGGGCGGAAAGTGGAAAGGATGTTTTCATATTCCTAGATCTCTTTATCAAGTATCGGTGACATTAGAAAGCTTGAAGTAATAAATATGCGATTGCTTTTAAATTGGGTAACTGGTTTATTCTTTTTTTGTTTGCTGGCATGTCATGTTGGTGAGCAAAAGTATGATACTGATGTACTGGTTATTGGCGGTGGTACTGGTGGAGCAGCAGCTGGAATTCAAGCTGCTCGGATGGGCGTGTCTGTTATTATAGCTGAACCAACAGTGTGGCTAGGAGGTATGTTTTCATCGGCTGGTGTTGCAGCTTTTGATGGTAATCATAATATGCCATCAGGTCTTTTTGGTGAATTTCGAGCACAACTGTATAAAGTATATGGTGGTCCAGATGCAGTTGCAACTGGATGGGTAAGTAATACTCAATTTGAACCACGAATAGGTGATAGCATTATGAAGCTGATGGCTGGTTCTGAGAAAAACTTGAAAATTTTATATAAGCACCAATTTACAAAAGTTATAAAAAATGGAGATGTTATATCAGGTGCAGTTTTTACAAATTTAGAAAATGGTAAATCTGTTACTATCAATGCAAAGCAGGTTATTGATGCTACAGAGTTAGGCGATGTTTTAGCAGATGCTGGCGCAGGTTATGATATGGGAATGGAGGCAAGCAGTGAAACGGGCGAGGATGTGGGTGTTCCATCTACAAATGATATTATTCAGGATATGACTTATGCAGCAATCTTGAAAGATTATGGAGCACAAGCAGATTGTACTATGGTAAAACCTGTAGGGTACGATCCAATGGAGTTTGATGGATGTTGTAATGAATTTTGTAGCGACTCGTCTAAGTTAACTTCTAATGTTGATGCAAAAAAAATGCTTGACTATGGTAAGTTGCCTAATGGTAAGTATATGATTAATTGGCCAGGAAAAGGAAATGATATTTATATCAATATGATTCCTATGAATCTGGCAGAACGCACTAAAGCAATTGAAGCGGCAAAAGCAAAAACTATTCGCTTTGTTTATTTTATTCAGACTCAATTAGGATTTAAAAACCTAGCGCTTGCAAATGATGAGTTTCCAACAGATGATCGCCTTCCTCTGATTCCTTATCACAGAGAATCACGCAGAGTTCATGGTTTGGTTCGCTTTCAATTGCAGCATATAGCAACTCCATTTTCAGCTACATCCCCCCTTTATAAAACAGGAATAGCAGTCGGTGATTATCCAATTGATCATCATCACCGCGAAAACACCAATGCACCGCAGCATTTGAATTTTTATCCCGTACCAAGTTTTAATCTCCCCCTAGGTTGTCTCATTCCGCAAAAGCTAAAGGGACTCATTGTTGCTGAGAAAAGCACAAGCATAAGCAATGTGGTAAATGGAACTACCCGACTTCAACCTTGTGTAATGTTAACGGGACAAGCTGCAGGTGCATTGGCGGCTATTTCGGTTAAAAACAATCTTTCGGCACAAGACATACCTGTAAGAAGTGTTCAGATATCACTCTTACAATATGGCGCTTACATTATGCCCTATTATGATATTAAAGTTGATCATCCGCACTTTCAATCTATCCAAAAAATTGGTGCTACTGGAATTATTAGAGGAAGGGGAGAACCTTATATGTGGGCGAACAGAACTTGGTTTAAACCCGACTCTACCGTAAAATCATCAGATTTTAAAACCCACATTGCTGAGTATGTTGAAATAACATCATTCTCGTCTAATAAACCTTTGTTAACTATTCAAGATGCAATAGAAGTGGTTTGGAAAATGAGTGAGCAACAAACTTCTATCCATAGTAAAAAAACATTCAAAACAAACATTGAATTAGAAGAGGCAATTCGTTCAATGTGGGATAAGTGGGGCTTTACGAATTTCAATTTGTCAAGACCTATTACAAGAGTAGAACTAGCTGTTTTAATAGATAAGGCCATAGATCCATTTTCAAATATTCCAATCAATCATGAAGGAAAAATAATTTAATCAAACATGTATTCTCTAAACTCCAAAACAATAATTATGAAAAGGCGATTGCTATTACTGCTTATGACGCTTCTTTCAGCTAGCTTTTTATGGGCACAGCAGGTACGCGTAACTGGAAGGGTTACAAGTGCTGGCTCAGGAAATGCAGCAGAAGGCGTTTCAGTGAATGTTAAAGGATCCAAGAAGGGAACAATGACCCTCTCGAATGGATCTTATTCAATTGATGCAAATACTGGCGATGTTCTGGTATTTTCAGCAGTTGGATTTGAAACCAAGGAAGTATCTGTTAATGGCTCTACAATTGATGTGGTCTTACAAACAACTGCGGGTGATTTGGGAGAAGTAGTTGTAGTAGGATATGGTACACAACGTAAGAGTAATTTAACAGGTTCATTGGTGCAATTAAATAATGAAGCGCTTACAAAGCGTCAGGTGTCTAGTGCAAGTCAGGTATTACAAGGCTTGGCACCGGGTGTTACAGTTCAACAACAATCTGGCCGTCCGGGTGCTGATGGTGCAAGTATACGTATTAGAGGAGAGAGTTCTATCTTAGGAAACAGTACACCTCTTGTAATTATAGATGGATTACAATTGCCAACTGGAACTGGCTTAGATGCTTTGAACCAAATTGATCCGAATGTAATTGAAAGCGTAACCGTTTTGAAAGATGCTGCATCTACTGCAATTTATGGTAATCGTGCTTCGGCTGGTGTGATTTTGGTTAAAACTAAGAGAGCACAAAAGAAGGGCTTAACATTAAGTTATAACAGCTTTGTAACAAAGCAGAGCTTTACATCTCTTCCTGAGAGAGTAAGCGCCTTGGATCATATGTTGTTAAGTAATGTAGCTGAACAAAACAGAACTGGTAATCCAAATGCATCTGTATTTCCTCAGACTTTGATTGATGCATACAGAACAAGACCTGCAGATAATTTGGAAATTATTGATACAGATTGGTTAAAAGAAGTATTAACAAATAGTGGGTTAATGCATAACCATAACGTACAAATCAATAGTGGTGGTGAGCGATTGAATCTCTTTACTTCATTCACTTTCTTTGATCAGAAGGGTTTAACGCCTAACACCAATTTTAAGCGCTATGATCTTCGTATGAATCCTGAGTTTAAGGTGAATGATAAGCTTACATTAATAGGTAACATTGCTTATACTAGCAACCTAACAGTTACTCCTTCAACTGGTAGTCCAGAATTTATCATTCGTCAGGCAATTGGACTTCCAGCAATTGGTGGTGGTAAGTTTGGTCCAGGTATGTATGGAACTGCTGCTCAAAGTAATAATCGTAATCCAATTGCAATGGTAGAATCTGCCGGTACTTCTGAAACACAGGGTACTAATTTGCTAACTCGTTTTGGGTTCAATTTTAGACCTATTAAAGATTTAGAGATTGAAGCATTTTGGGGTAGAGAAACAAGAAATCCTTACACAAAATCATTTGTACGTAACGTAAATATTTTTCAACCAAATCTGGTAACTCGTGGATATGATTTAGTAGGTCAATGGCCTGGTACAACTCAATTAACTGAAACATGGCGTAATGATGTGTATCGTACTTGGTTGGGACAAGCTACTTATTCAAAGCGTTTTAGAGATGCTCATCAGATTAAAGTAATGGCAGGTGGACAAAGTGAATATTATAGAAACTATTTCTTTGGTGCAAGCCGCTTAGGGTTTAATAATCCCAACCAACCATTCTTAAATGTTGGTACTGGTGCTCAAACAAATAATGCTGGAGTAAGTGAACTTGCTTTGGTTGGTTTCTTTGGTAGGGTGAATTATGATTATGAAGGCCGTTATCTTGTTGAGATAAATGGTCGCCGTGATGCTTCAAGTCGTTTCTCACAGGCTCGCGATAAGCAGTGGGGAACATTTGGTTCTGCTTCTGCTGGTTGGGTATTTTCTCGTGAAAAGTTTTTTAGTGGACTTTCAGAGTATATCAGTTTTGGTAAGTTAAGAGGTTCTTTGGGAGTAAATGGTAATCAGAATATAGGCTCAAACAACTATGTGTTTGATGCATTCTATCAAAACTCATTATACAATAACCCATTAAATGGAACCAACGCCTACTTCAATAACCAAACTACTTTTGGAGTGGCTTTGCTTCAATTTCCTAACCCAGAGCTACAGTGGGAGCGTTCTCAACAATGGAATATTGGTTTAGACGTTAGCTTTTTGAAAAACTTTACAATTACTGCCGACTATTTTGTGCGTACACTTAAGGATATGATTCTTCAGCGCACTTTACCACAGTCGGCTGGTGGATTGGCTAATCCATTTGTAAACGCAGGTACTATGGAAAACCGCGGATGGGAGTTAACTTTAAACTATAAGAAGAACTTCAAGAAATGGAGAATAGATGCAACTGTAATGGTATCTGATGTGAAGAATAAGGTGTTGAGTTTGGTAGATGGTTTACCGTTTATTGGAGATGGAATTAGAACAACTGCTGGTCAGCCTTTGAATTCTTATTTTGGTTACAGAGCATTAGGTTTCTTCGCAGATTCTAACGCAATCAAAACAGCACCTGTACAATTTGGTGTGCCATGGAATCCTAATCCTGCACAAGGAACCAAACCAGGCGATATGCGTTATGCAGATATTAGTGGGCCCGATGGAAAGCCAGATGGTGTTGTAAATGCACTAGATCGTGAATTTTTAGGAAATGCTTTCCCGCGTTATGAATACAGTGTAAACTTGAATCTTGGTTATGGCAACTTTGATATCAATATTTTTGGACAGGGTGTTGGTATGCGCGATAACTTCTTAAGTGGAACTGGTGCTATACCGTTTGCAAGTAATGATTTTGCAGCATCGCTTTTAGAACAGCACAAAAATCATTGGCGTCCTGATAACCAGAATGCACTTTTCCCGCGTTTGCTTCCTTCTGGTTTTGGCGGTAATAACTATTTATTGAGTAATTGGTGGATTCGTAGTGCTGCTTATTTCCGTATTAAGAACATTAATCTCGGATACACACTTCCAGCACAAACATTGCAAAAGATGAAGATTACCAATTTAAGGGTTTTTGTGAGTGGACAGAATTTGTTTACACTAACATCGGCATGGAGAGGATTTGATCCAGAAATTAATAATGCTAATGCTGAATTCTATCCAATTCAACGCACGTTCACGGCGGGTGTGAATGTAACCTTCTAATGAAACATCAAATGAAAATGAGTATGAAAAAGATATATATGATGTCGCTTTTGTTGGCTTTAATAGGACTAGGCGGCTGTCAAAAATTCTTAGATAGGAAGCCATTAGATGCATCCTCTGCAACAAACTTTTTATCTAACCAAACTGAAATGGAGGAAGGACTCACTGGGGTTTATGGCGCAGCTATGTGGGTGTTTCCAAATAACACTCCATTAATGTTTGCTGTTGAAGCTTCTACCGACCTTGCTATTAAGCGTGGTGGTAATGCTGAAGATTTAGTTGCTATGGGACAAAATGGTCCGTTCCTTTTGAACAACGATTTAGTTAATCGTTGCTGGAACCAAGCTTATCGTTTAATTCAAAGAGCTAATCAGCAATTAGCTGGAATGCCTAATGGTAGAGCCAATGTTCCAAACCAGGCTTATAGTAGAATTATGGCGGAAGCCTTAACCTTGAGAGCATGGGGTTACTTCCATTTGTTGTATATGTTTGGTGATGTGCCTTTCTATACAACTCCTCCTACAGTAACAGAAGTGTTGAATGCCACTCGTACACCTGTTCGTACAATAGTTGAAGCATTGTATAGAGATATGGATAGCGCTGCGGCTCGCTTTGATGCTGCGAATGCTCAACCTATTCTTGCAAATGGACGAGTTAATAAAGCAGTAGCACTTGGTATTAAAGCTAAATTAGCTCTGCTTATTAAGGATTATCGTACTGCAGCTGTAGCAACTAAAGCAATCATGGATGGCAATCAGTATGGATTGAATCCTAGTTATCCTGCTTTGTTCATGTTATCTGGTCAAACTGCAAATGTGAACAGAGAAATTTTATTCAATCAGACTTATCCAACAGATCAATTGAATCCTCAAAACTGGCAGGTAGTACTTTCAATTCCTCGTCAGGTTACAAACTCACAAAGTAGCCATTTCCCTTCTCAGGTTTTGGTTGATTTGTTTGAAGGAAGAGATGGTCAGCGTATTGATCAGTCAACTGTCTATAATCCTGCTGCTCCTCGTGAAAACAGAGATCGTCGCTTGCGTTGGACAGTTATTATGCAGGGAGACACAGTTAACTGGAGAAATAATACCAATATTCTTCCTTACGTAAATCCAAATGAAAGAACCATATACAATATCTATTCTAATGTGCGTCGTCGTTTTAACTGGGGAACTGGTCAATTTGATAACGTAACAGGTAATAATGATTGGATTGGAGCACAAGCCGCTGGAATTCAATGGCAGGTTAGTGCTACAGGAAATATTGGTGGCGTTGGCTATGCTTGGAGAAAGTATTTGGATAGCACACAGTACGTATGGGAAACTAAAACTGGTTATATCCAAATGCGCTACGCAGATATTTTATTGATGTATGCTGAAGCTAAAATGGAATTAAATGAAATTGATGGAACAGTTTTAGGTGCATTAAATGCTGTAAGAATTCGAGCAGGACAACCAGCTGTAACAACCACCAACCAAGCTGCATTAAGGACAATTATTCGTCGTGAGAGAGCAGTTGAATTTGCAGGAGAAGGTCTACGATTGTTTGACCTGCGTAGATGGGATATTTACGGTAAAGCCAATAGCTTCCCAGTTGTAGGTGCTGCATTCGATCCAGCTGTACCTCCAGCAATTCCAACATTTGATGCTGATAATGTTCCTAACTACACTTCTAGTATCAACCAGCGTATTCGTTTCCGTAATCAAACAAGAAACAACGCGGATGATCGCTTTAAGTTATGGCCATTGCCAACATTTGAGGTTGATGTAAATCCAAATGGGATGAAGCAAAACCCTGGATGGTAATTCATGAGCAGTCATTTTCATATTTCAAACAAGGGCGGCGTTTCTACGCTGCCCTATTTTTTATAAATTGTGAAGTATGCAAAATAGAAATGAAAGCTTAGATGCTTTAAGAGGATTTGCTATTTTATCTATGGTTTTGAGTGGTGCTATTGCCTTTGGCGGTGTGTTGCCTGCTTGGATGTATCATGCACAAGTACCTCCACCATTGCATAAGTTTGATGCATCTATACCTGGAATTACTTGGGTTGATTTGGTTTTTCCGTTTTTTATCTTTAGTATGGGTGCAGCGATTCCGCTTGCTCTGAAAAAGTATATTGACCAAGGGAAAGGATTTATTACTGTTGCACAATTAGCAATAAAGAGATTTCTTCTTTTAGCTTTTTTTGCATTGTTTTCTCAACATATGAAGGCTTGGGTCATTAGTCCTTCTCCTGATTACCAGGATCAGTTGCTATCTATACTTGGGTTCATCTTGTTATTTTTTCAATTTTATGAATACAAAGGTGATAAGTTTAAAATTGTATTCATTGCACTGAAAGTATTTGCTTTCATTATAGGTTGTTTACTTTTATCAAGGTTGCCTTTTTGGAATGGAACTGGATTCGAAAAATATAAAAGTGATATCATTATTCTTGTGCTAGCTAATATGGCATTTTTTGGTACTGTAATTTATTTTCTTACTAGAAGTCAACCTTTGCTTAGAATTGGAATTCTTCCTATCATAATGGCAGTTTTTCTGTCATCAAAAGATCCTGCAAGTAGTTGGACAAAGCTTGTATTTGAATGGAGTTCTGTAGGAGAAATTAAAATTGATTGGTTGTATAAGTTTTATTTTTTGAAATACTTATTTATTCTCTTACCAGGAACCATCGCGGGTGAATGGTTGCTTGAATCATTTAAGAATGAGGCAAAATCTCAAGTATTAAGTCATCAAAAATATATTAGCATAAGCCTCTTGATATTAATTTTAGTAGGTTTTAATCTATACGCTCTTTTTGCGCGTGAACTCTTTCTGAATTTAGTTGTGTCGCTTGCAATCATAATTGCAATTCTGTTTTTAATCAAAGAACTTCCTCTTTCTCATTTATATCGGCGATTAGCAATGGCTGGATCGTATATATTAATTCTAGGGTTATTTTTTGAAGCGTATGAAGGCGGAATAAAAAAAGATCCATCTACTTATAGCTACTACTTTGTAACAACAGGCCTTGCATTTTTGTGTATCATTCTTTTTGAAATATTAAGTCGATTTACGTTCAGTAGTAAAATCACATTTTTCTTGGCTTTGAATGGAAAGAACCCAATGGTCGCTTATGTTGCTGGAAGTTTGTTTGTATTACCTGTTTTAAGCATTACTGGACTTGATGAGGTTTTTAATAGTATGACACAAAACGCTTGGATGGGTTTTTTAAAAGGTATCTTATTTACAGGCCTTGTTTCTCTTATAACAATACTTTTTGTAAAAAAAGGCTGGTTTTGGAAAACATAGTTTATTCAAACATAATTAATTCTTCTATTTTAAAGCCAGCGCCTTTGTGCAATAATTCAATCTGAATATGGTTGATAAGTAGGTTTTTATTAAAAAAGTGGAACAATGTTTTCTTGTCCTTTCCTGTAATAGCAGCAAATATTGCTCTTTCATCTTTTTCATCTCTTAATTCAACTCCATACCTTAATACTTTTTCAGTAAGAATCTGATTGTCTTGTAAAAAAATAATACGCGCAACTGCAGATCCTTCTTGAATGATATTGTCAGTAGATGATTTTAAAGAAAATCCCGTGATCATTTTTTCTTCAAATTTGTATGATGCATTAGCAGGAGCATTAGTCAAATTTGTTTGAGTTATATTTTTTAGAGCAACAGAGGATGCTATTTTCCATCCTGTTTTATTTTTGATTGGTTTTGACTGGCCATAGAATCTATTGTTCCATTCTTTGATAGCATTGTAGGGTAGTTTTTCAGGCATCTCTTTTCTTCCACTCCAAGCATAGTCCATTGCTAAAATGTAGGCGCCAAATTGTTCTATGTTCAGCAGCATATTTTTCTCACTACTTTCAAAATCGGCCCAAGTAGTTTGTAATACACCAGCTTGCTCTTGTTGAGCTGCTAATACAAATCCACGTACATTATTAGGATGTAACCAAGGTGAGGCAATGGGACGTAAATTATTTTGTTTCCAAATCTTGAGATTTGTGATATAAATAGATGGATCAGCATTATTGATATAGTGCCAGTCGGCAATAAAGCTGTTTTTTGGAATACTGTTTCTGATTGTTTCAGCCCTTTCTTTACTCATTCCATTAAGCGCATCGGGTCCTTCGCCAGGGCCTAAACCCATATCGCCCCATAGCATAAGCGATGCTTTTCTTTTTTTTGCAAACCTATTGAGATCGTTTATTTGAATTTTCCAAAAGTCAATTTCTTTTTCTCTGGGTAAATGAAATCCAATCATGCCAATTTCGTCAAAACCAACATGCATTACCGAAGGCTCCAATAACTTAAATGCCTCTTTCCAAATGTTTCGGACTAATTTTCTAGCTGCAGGAATTTCTGGATTGAGTGTATAGGGATAAGCGGGATTAACTGCGTATTTTCTAAGGTTGGTGGGTTTGAAAAACCATTCCATGTGACCCAAACTTTGAATTAGTGGAATAGGTTCAACATGTTTGCTGCGAAGCCATTCGAACTCCGATTTTAAATCTTTCAATGGAATTGAAATTCTCGAGTGTATTTCTGGTAATGTTTCCCATTCTGCCTGTTCACATTGAATGACAGCTTTATTCATCTTTAAGGGCAACAAAACTCGCTCATACATTTTTTGGTGAAATGCCCAGGATTGAGCACCTGTAAACATGTGAATTCCTCTCCATGAAATGGATGGACTATCTATGATAATACCAGTTGGGATATGTAGTTCGCCCCCTTTATTGTAAACAAGTTGCGCAATGGTGTGTAATGCATGCTGAATCCCAACTTCTGTATGATGTTGAATATTAATTCGATTTTTAGTGATGTTTATTTCGTATCCTTCTTTTGGTAGCGATAATTTCTTTTCTAAGAAGATATTCGGTGTGCAAGTTTTTTCAATTTGCCAATTTAATTGAATGATATCTCGAAGTTGTTCTGCTTCTTTAGTTTTTACTGATGAAGATGATTCACAAAGATTGTAGCTATCATTTTCTAGATTGATAAATGAAGGCCTGGGAATTACTTCCATTTTTAGAACTCCTGAAGTCCAAGCATTTGTTTGTTTTAATAGAGTGACATTAATATTTGTATCTACTTTTATAATATCACTTGACAATTGAATTAGTTCAATTTTAAAATTTCTCTTAAAATCTGAATTCGGTTGTATTAGAATATCTGACTCAAAAAGTTGTATGAATTGTGAACGAATTGTGTAATCGCTTTCTTTGGGACTTAGGTTTGCATCTATTTTAATGTTAAATGGCTGGTCTGAACGAAACTTATAGTGGCCGAAGTTTGTAATAACTTCTAGTTCTTTATCGTGAAACTTTTTTAAGTCTTCAAGGCTTATTTCCTTTTGTTGATACATCCATCTGGCTTCTTTAAAAAAGGGAAACCAAAGCCGTGTATGTATAATATCTACAAGTCCACTATCCGATCTATTCCATTTACAATTAATATTGACATCTATTATGTTACCTTTTTGCTGTCTTGAATATTTGCCTGCTACTGCTGTATTATGGCTGCCAATTTCAAGTATATCTGTATCAGGCCGACTGCTATCGGCGTCTTGCTCCCACCATGTAAAAAAATAATGATGATGCTTTTTATCAAATGTAAAAAAATTTATTTCAGAGCCAACGCTCCATTGCAAATCATTGGATGAAATAAATAATCCCTTCTTTGGGATTAGCCTGTTGTTTAATTGTGCATACGATGAACAACAATAAACAATCGTCAGTAAGCTAAAAACTAAACGCATAATAAGTAATTGTTGTTTCAATAGTTTTTTTAGAATGCGTAATAGAACTTCAAGACCCTAGCAAGAATTCTTTTAAATGAAACGACTCTATGTTCCTGCCAATTCAAAACTGAGTGTTCCTCCTTCAAGAATTTGTTTATGTTGTATGGAACTTATTGGAATCTCTTTTCCATTTAGTTTAACCTTTGATATGTAGCCATTCTTCACTTTTTTGTTTTTCACTTCAATTTTCAGTTCTTTTCCATTTGGTAATTGTATTCTTGCAGATTCAATAAGCGGATAACCAAATATATATTCGCTCGAAGCAGGATTCATGGGATACATACCCAATGAAGTCCATATATACCAAGCACTCATTTGACCGCAATCGTCATTTCCAATTAAACCATCTGGTCCAGTTTTATACATGCTATCAGCAACAACTCTTAACCAATGAGCCGCTTTTTTAGGATAGCCTAAAGCGGTATACATGTAAATAATATGATGACTAGGCTCATTTCCATGAGCATACTGTCCAATAAGTCCAGTTACATCTGCGGATACATTTTCACCTTTTAACACAGAGGGTGCAGAAAAAAGTTCATCTAATTTATTTACTAGCTTCTCTTTTCCACCATGCAGTTTTGCAAAACCTTCTAAGTCATGCGGAACAAAAAAACTGTGTTGCCAGGCAGTTCCTTCTATATACTGTCCTTCAAATCCATGCTCACTGTGCAACGGATCAAATGGTTCAATAAAGTTACCATTTGAATTTTTTCCTCTAAAAAAACCTGAGTTTGAATCAAACAGTAATTGATATCCGGCAGCCCTACGCATAAATGCAGCATAATCTTCCTCTTTGCCCAACATCTTCGCTACTTGTGCAATGCACCAATCGTCATACGCATATTCTAAAGTCATTGTAACACTCCAGCCATGTTTGTCCTGAGGTACATAACCATATTGAATATACTCTTGTGTACCTCTTTGGTTCTGATTGGCACTTTTTTTCATTGCGTCAAATGCCTTATAGTAATCAAATCCCTGTATTCCTTTCAACATAGCATCTGCTAAAATGGGAATAGTATGATAGCCCGTCATTGTATTTGCTTCCCAAGTACTAATATCCCAAACAGGTAAGAGACCATTATCGTCGTAAAATTGTAACATGCTATTAAGCATATCTGGCAAACGATTTGTTTGTGTTATTGTGAAAAGCGGATGTAGTGCCCTAAAAACATCCCACTGACTAAAGATGGTGTACTTATCTTTTCCGAGATTGAAAGATTTAATTTGGTTGTTGTGTGTCTGGTATTGTTGATCTCTATCGCTGCTTATAACGGGTGCAAGACATGTTCTATAGAGAGCTGTGTAAAACAGGGTATCTCTATATGCTTCGGTGTGATAGACATCTATTTTTTGCAATTCTTTTTCCCAAAGTTCATCTGCTTCAGTACGAACCATTTCAAAGTTTCTACCAATTTCAGTATTCAATTCTTCAAGTGCTTTCTTTGTGCTAACTGTACTTAAGCTCACACGCATTTCTACAACTGAGTTGGTATTGAAGTGTAAAACAGCTTTTACTTCTTTGCCAATTGCTTTACTATTAGTGCGAATAGAATCCTGAATAAATTGTATTTGCTGAATCGATTGATTGGTTCTTGCAGCAAAGAATACTTTTTGTCCTTTTGCCCATCCAGTACTAAATCGATAACCAATAATGGTTGAATCATCTAACTGTTCCAGCATTCCGTCAGTAGGCGTATCCCAATTTATTCTAAAGCCCATATCAAATCTTAACCATCCTTCCTTGCTGGGAAATTGATAGCGGTGATATCCTGTTCTTTTTGATGCTGTTAATTCTGCTGTTACACCATTGTTTAGTTTTACACTATAATAACCAGGTTGAGCAGATTCATTTTGGTGTGAGAATGGAATTTTTATTTTTTCTTCTCTTATCTGATTGGTATCTGATAAAGGAAGGACTGAAATATCGCACCAGTCGCCAATACCTGTTCCACTTAAATGCATATGGCTAAATCCTGCAATGGTTTTACTACTGTAGTGATAGCCGCTGCACCAATCCCATCCTTCATCACCGTTATCTGGACTCAATTGTACCATTCCAAAGGGAACAGTGGCACCAGGGTATACATGTCCATGTCCACCTGTTCCCAAAAATGGGTCAACTAAACCTGTGAGTTTCCTTTTTTTTTCTTGGCAGGCGGTCAGCAGAAAAAGACTCATCCCAATATTCAAAATTGTTTGTATACGCATGAAGAATGAATTGCAAAATTTGAAACAAAGAAATTAGTGAGAATGAAATTACAATTTATCGTATGAAGGGGTATTGTCCTTGGAACCAACTACTTCTAGTTGGAAGTCCTTCATAGAAAAAGTAAACTTCACCTTTAAATCCAGCACGACGATTTTCAGTGATCATTTGACTCAAAAATCCTTCAGTTGCTATATATGTTCCAGATCTCAGCAATACACCTGGATATAATGGAATATTGCTGTTTCTGTGAAACGACTTTTGTTGGTTTATAGTTGCACTATAAGCACCAATATCATACCTGTAGCACTGAGGAATGATAGCATCAACCCATGCGCTATCTACCCATGTTGGCCAGTCCTGCAGATATTCGTTTAATCCCCATGGAAAAGGACTTGGACTGATAGTAAACATGACATTTGGCTTAATGCTTTTTACTTCGTTGCGTAAGCGTTTACAAAACGCATTAAGTTTTCTTGCTCTCCATTGCAGCCATCCTGCATCTGTAATATTACCAGGCGGGTCCGCACCACCATTTTCTGCTCTGTACAATCCAAGTGTGTAGTTATCATATCCTGCACTTGAAGGAAGCGCAGGTAATCTATCATCACCCTGCACTCCGTCTATATTATATCTAGTAGTTACTTCTTTAAACAAGTCAATCATGAATTGCTGTACTTCTGGATGGAAAGCATTCAGCCAGTCAAAACCATTTTTAATAGTGAGGTTACCTCCAGCGTCGCGCGCAGCCCAATGAGGTTTTGCGGCAATAATAGGTCCGCCGTTGGCAGAAAATGAAGATGCAAATCCGTATTCAAACCAGGCATGTACTTTAATTCCAGCTGCATGCCCTTCTTCTATCATTTCTCTCAATGGGTCTCTTCCTGCAAATCTTTCCAAAATTGATACACCAATTAAGTTGCGCATGACATCACTTGGATACATGGTTCTTGCATTATTATAAACCACAACGAAAATATGGTTGATATTTGCGGTCTTACATGCTTGTACTGCTGTACGAATATTATCGCGACTATCCAATACTGTACTTGCAGTGGTTGTAATCCAAATTCCCCTCATGGCGTTTACATCCCAAACAGGTGTTGGCGTTGTGGGAGGTGTTGGATTGGTTGTAGGAGGCTCAGATGTTTTTTTTGAGCAAGCGCATAATAAAAGGGAGGTAATAATACAAGATGCGAAGATGGCAATACGCATGGCAAGAATGTTTGAAACAAACTTACTTAAAAAATATCTTGAATTTCGAAAGTTTTTAAAATATTTAATTAACTTCCCTCCACAAAACACAAACGATTGCAAAAAGATTCAATTTATCAAAAACGTATATCCCCTTTGTTTTGGATTCCGAGTACTTGGTTTGCTATGGGTCTGCCTAACTTGGTACTCGGAGGAACAGTTTTGGCATTACTTTATAAGAGCCAAGGATTGAGTGACGCACAGGTGGCATTTTGGACAGGCATTCTTATCCTTCCCTGGAGTTTTAAACCCATTTGGGGGCCATTTATGGAGTTGTATCGGTCTAAAAGGTTTTTCATTTATATTTCTCAAATAAGTTGTGGGCTATTATTTTTCATGGCTGTGCTATCACTCTACAGCTCTTCCTTTTTTAATGTGTCTGTAGTTTTATTTTTTCTGATTGCTTTTTTTGGCGCTACGCAAGATATAGCTGCCGACGGCATGTATTTACAGCAGTTAAATCCTAAGCAACAAGCTACATTTGTGGGTTGGCAAGGCACATTTTATAACCTCGCTAAGCTTTTCTCAAATGGTGGTATGGTATTTTTAGCAGGTGCACTCATTCCCATTTGGGGCGATCAAAAAGCATGGGCAGTGGTACTGGCTGTATATGGATTGGTTATGCTTTTGGTAGGTATTTATAGTTATAAAATATTGCCCAAAGATCCAGGGCAAGTAACCCAACAATCGGCTACAGAAGTTTGGGCAACTTTGAAAGATGTGTTGTTGAGTTTCTTTCAGAAAAAACACATTTGGGCGGGTATTCTTTTTATCATCTTGTATCGTTTTGCAGAAGGCCAGGCAATCAAGATTATGCCTTTGTTTATGAAAGCAGAAAGAGCAGCAGGTGGATTGGGTTTATCGGAATCGACACTTGGATTGCTTACAGGAGTATATGGAACAATTGCTTTTGTGTTGGGTTCATTATTGGCAGGATATTATGTTGCTAAAAAGGGTTTAAACAGAAGTTCATTAATGATTTTGTGCGCTTTTTTTAATCTTCCTTTTGCAGCATATGCATATCTAGCCTACTCACAAACTGAAAGCTTATGGTTGATTGGATCTGCAATAACGGTTGAGCATTTTGGATATGGATTTGGCTTCATTGGTATTATCCTATTTATCATGCAACAAATTGCTCCGGGTAAATACCAAATGGCACATTATGCTTTTGGAAGTGCTATCACTTATTTCGGATATACTATTGCAAGTATGATCAGTGGTGTCATTAGCGATTCAATGGGTTATCAAAGTTTTTTCATGTGGGTTTTATTGGCAACCATTCCTGCTTTTGTGGTTACATGGTTGGTTCCTTTAAAGTCAATTGAAAATTCAAATGGACAATTAGTAGATGCATAAATTTTTTGTTATGAAGGTTAGATTATTTTTTTTATCGGCTGCTTTTTTACTTTTCTATGTACATAGTTTTTCACAAAAGCCTATTCGTGGTGTGTGGATTACTAATGTTGCCAGCGAAGCCTTGCGTGGACCAGCAAAAGTGAAGGAGACGGTTGACTTGTGCAAACAAAAAGGAATTAATAATCTGTTTGTGGTGGTTTGGAATAAAGGAAAAACAATGTATCCTAGTGAGGTTGTCAAGCAATATATTGGTGTTGAACAAGATCCTATTTATGGTGGATTTGATCCAATTCGTGCAATTGTAGAAGAGGGGCATAAGCAAGGATTGAAAGTGCATGCTTGGTTTGAATTTGGTTTTTCATACGATTACCGCGATTCAACTGGTCTGTGGATGAAAAAATATCCGCATTGGGCTAGTAGAGATGTGAAAGGTAATCTCTTACAAAAAAATGGTTTCTTTTGGTGGAATGCATTTCATCCCGAAGTGCAACAGTTTATGAAGGAGCTGGTATTAGAAGTTGTGAAGAAATATGAAGTAGATGGAGTGCAAGGAGATGATCGATTGCCTGCTATGCCGGCAGAAGGCGGATACGATTCATTTACAAGATCATTATATCAACAACAAACAGGCAAAGAAGTGCCTGCACAATTCAATGAACCTCATTTTTTGCAATGGAAAGCAGATGGACTAAGTGCTTTTGGCAAGGATTTATACAAGTCGGTTAAATCTGTTCGACGTTCTTGTCAGGTGAGTTGGGCACCAAGTATTTATCCATGGAGCAAAGAACAATACTTGCAAGATTGGCCTGCCTGGGTAAAAGGTAAGTATGCCGATTTTGTAATGCCTCAATTGTATCGTTATAGTTTGGAAGCTTATGAAAAAGTATTACAAGAATTAAATACACAAGTTAAGCCAAAGGACAAAAAGAAAGTATTTCCAGGGGTATTAACATCTTTAGGTGATGGCTATAGAGTGAAGCCCGATATGTTGCAAAAAATGATTGCACTCAACAGACAGTACGGATTTAATGGTGAGTGCTTCTTTTATTTTGAAACCCTGCGCGAAGCGCATTCAATTTATGAATAATGATTCGTTCATTTCTTATTCTTATTTTATTTGGTATCGTAGCATGCAGTAAAAAAGAATCTGCACCAACTATTCCTCCTGTTCCAGCGCCTCCTGCTCCAGCACCAGCAACTTCTTTAATTCCCTTACCTGCAGGTTGGCGAGTAGCGTCTGCTTATAATACCACCTTTCCTCAAGGAATTCAGTTGTATCAGTTTGATAGTATTTTCAATGGACAAACAGTAAGAGCATTTTGTTTGGTGTATGATAGTCGAAATTCAAATTTTGAATTTAAACCTGTTTTAGCGACTACCGCTAAAACTGTTTCTGCTTTTGTTAGAGATGAACCTGGGCAAGTTTATGCTGGAATCAATGCTGGTTTTTTTGGAGCTCCAAATCAGTCATTTAGTTTGATACAATACAGCGGTGCTATTTTATCGGCCAATATTAAGTCTGTCACACGATCTTTTAACGGAAATAATGTGCCTTATTTTCCTACACGTGCAGCATTTGGTTTAAGTTCAACAGGTGTACCACAGGTTGCTTGGATTTATCATGTAGGATCAGGAAATGATTTGATTTATAGTTATCCTTCACCTAGCCCTAATGCACTGGGATCGGCACCGCAAGCTCAACCATCCGCAAGTTTTCCAGTAGGTGGCAGTATTTGGACTACTACAAGCGCAGTTGGAGGTTCTCCTATGTTAATTAGAAATGGAATTGTTCAAATTACAGATACAGAAGAGTTAATAGCAATTGATAATAATGCTAATAGACCTCGTTCAGCTCTTGGCTTTAATAATAATGGAATGATTTTATTGGTAGCCATTGAAGGAGATAACCTACCAAACTATCCAGGTGCATCTTTATCAACCACAGCTGCTATGATGCTATCACTAGGTTGTCAGGGTGCTATTAACTTAGATGGAGGTGGTTCTACTGCAATGATTGTAAATAATACAAGTACTGTTAGAGCCGGAGGAACTGGCACTGAACGAGCTGTAATGAGTGCTTTGTTGATTAAAAGGAAGTAGTTGTTATTGAATTTACATTAGTTATTTCAGTCATTTTTAGTCTTTAACTACTCTTATAGAATTTCCTTGCATTGAATGGAAGCCGCTAAACTCATTAGTATAAACAATATTTAATTTAATACCCTCTTGCAGATTAATTAGAAATGAACCTATAAGGTCAGAATTTTTATTTTTGAACCACCATTCTGCTGCTTTTGGAAATAAATTTTCTTCTTCGTTAAATCCCAGGATTTTACTGTAAGAACCGCTGGGTATGGCGGAAAAGCCTGTTTCATTGGTGCCTGGTTTTAGCCAATACTTAACCCAATCTCTATTAGATATATATTTTTTCTTGACATCTTTTACTCTTAGTTTCCTAGCATATTCTCTTAATTCTTCTTTTTTTTCTTCAGCTATTATGCTATATGTAAAAACCGCTTCGTCTTTAAAATAATTGTTTAATATTTTATTCCATTCTAATTGATTTGGAATGTGCCAACCTTTGGGAGCAATACCTCTTTTATCTTGTAAAGCATATAAATTATAGATTTTACCAAATCGATGTTCATTCATTTCATTAAACATATAATAACACCAGACAGGTTCACCCTTTTCTGTAGCTGATATCCATTCTTCTTCATTTTTTGCTTGTTTAATTTTGTCGCCATTTTGGAAATGGTCAACATTTAAATTTTTGCTAGACCAAATTTGCTCCCCAATTTTTACTTGATCTATTATGCCTATAAGTTCTTTAGGATCTTTTGTCCATGTATTTTTGAATGATTTCTCTATCCATTTTTTATATTCATTGAAAACGGGATAAAATAGTGATTTGCTTCTGCTTTTAAATGACTTCGCTTGGCTTCTTGTAAGCATAAGAAGAGGAACATCCTCAATAAAGTCAGGAAGAATTATTTTAAGTTCAAAGCGGTATTGCTCACAATCTTCCCAATAAATTCCCACATCAGCTATCAAAAAATTTCCATATTTTTTATATAGATCCTCTCTTGAAATTTTACCGCCTAAATCTGTTTCGGTTATAACATGTTTAAATCCGCCAGAATTCCATAGCATTTGTTTAACGGCATCTCGGAAAACTTCTTCTTTAAAGTTTCCTTTTCTGATAGTCGATGTTGTTTCCAAATTGCCACATGCACTTTCTGGTCCATCCATAATTACTTCCACATGTCTAAGGAATAGACAATTTTTATAGTCATTTAATTTCACCTCCCTCATTACTTCAATTTCGTATGATAATATTTTCTGGCTAGTAGGAAACAATCCGTTTTTGGACGGGGCAATTGGAATCAAATCGTTACCAATCAATTCAGTTGTGGATACTACAATTAGCGCTATGAGTAAAATCTTTTTCATTGTGCTCTAAGTTATTAAAATGCTAACAATTTTCTTTTTACGTCTTTTGTAATTCAATTAATCGTAATTTTACGATTAATATGGGAGCTACTAAATCTATATCATACAGTCAGTCAACTCTTCAAATTGCTAAATACGCAAAAGCATTAGGCCACCCTGCGCGGATTGCCATATTGCAGTTGTTAATAAAAAAGCAAGCTTGTGTATGTGGAGATTTGGTGGATGAATTACCACTTTCACAATCGACTGTATCACAACATCTGAAGGAGTTGAAAAATGCAGGAATCATACAAGGTACCATTGAGGGGCCTTCTGTTTGTTATTGTATTAACCCAAGAGAATGGGAGAAAATAAAAAAGTATCTGTTCCAATTTATAAATCAGCCAATTTTTTGCGGAACGGACTGCTGCTAAACATAAAACCTTAAAACAAGTTATATGGAAAACGAAGCTCAAATCAAAGAAATGGTGAAGCAGAAGTACAGCGAGATTGCTTTGCAAAGTAAAGAAAACAATGCATCTTCCTGTTGTGGATCTGGTGGTTGTTCAACGGAAGTATATACCATAATGTCGGACGACTACCAGCAATTAGAGGGATATCATCCCGATGCTGATCTTGGCCTGGGTTGTGGATTGCCTACTCAATTTGCAAAAATAAAGACGGGCGATACGGTTATTGATTTAGGTAGTGGTGCTGGAAATGATTGTTTTGTAGCAAGGCATGAAGCGGGTATTTCTGGAAAAGTTATTGGTATAGATTTTACACCTGCAATGATTGAAAAAGCCAGAGCCAATGCAGAGTTAAGAGGGTTTAATAATGTTGAATTTCGTCTTGGTGATATTGAAGAAATCCCTGTTTCGTCTAATGTGGCAGATGTTGTAGTGAGTAATTGTGTTTTGAATCTGGTACCTAACAAATTGAATGTATTTAAAGAAATTTTCCGAGTACTAAAACCAGGCGGACATTTTAGTATTTCGGATGTAGTTCTAACTGGACAGCTTCCTCATAAAATTAAATCGGCTGCAGAAATGTATGCAGGCTGTGTTGCAAGCGCAATTCAGAAGGAAGTATATTTAGAATTTATTTCACTTGCTGGATTTGAAAAGATTACTTTACAAAAAGAAAAAGTAATTGTTGTTCCAGATGATATTCTTCGAAATTATTTGAATGAAGAGGAAATTCTGCAGTATAAACAAATGGGACATGTAATTTACTCCATAACTGTTTATGCAGAAAAGCCTATAGTAAATACCTGCTGTACACCATCATCAGGATGCTGTTAAAATAAAATTAGATCAAATGTCAGTGAACGATTGTACACCAGCACATAGAAATAAAAAGCTGAGCTTTTTAGATCGCTATTTGACCTTGTGGATTTTCTTGGCAATGGCCCTTGGTGTCGCTATTGGATATGTAAATCCATCTGTAGCGGCTAGTATCAATTCTTATTCTTCAGGCACAACTAATATACCCTTAGCTATTGGATTAATCTTAATGATGTATCCACCGTTTACAAAAGTGCGATACGATCAACTTACAGAAGTATTTAAAAATATTCGTGTACTAGGTATTTCTTTATTCTTGAATTGGATTGTTGGTCCCATTTTGATGTTTATTCTGGCAATTGTTTTTCTGCACGATTACCCAGACTATATGGTTGGACTTATATTAATTGGTCTTGCAAGATGTATTGCAATGGTGATTGTTTGGAATGAACTGGCAGAAGGTAGTCGTGAATATGCAGCTGGACTTGTTGCTTTGAATAGTGTGTTTCAAGTGTTGCTGTATAGTGTGTATGCTTATATTTTTATAACGGTACTTCCACCTTACTTTGGATTTTCGGGTGCTTTAGTAAATATTACCATTGGTGAAATTGCAGGGACAGTTTTTATTTATTTAGGTATTCCATTCTTAGCAGGATTTTTAACTCGACAAATATTTATTCAATGGAAGGGGGAGGTGTGGTACCAAGGAAAATTTATTCCAGCTATATCACCCATTACACTGGTTGCATTGCTTTTCACTATTGTAGTTATGTTTAGTTTGAAAGGTGAGTTGATAGTTCAAATTCCATTTGATGTGGTGCGTATTGCAATTCCTTTGATAATTTATTTTGCCCTGATGTTTTTTGTAAGTTTTCTAGTTGCAAAGAAAGCAGGAGCCGATTATTCAACCAACACTTCTATAGCTTTTACAGCAGCTGGGAATAATTTTGAATTAGCCATTGCTGTAGCTATTGGGGTATTTGGCATAAACAGTGGACAAGCATTTGCAGGCGTAATTGGCCCTTTAGTTGAAGTTCCTGCTCTGATTATTTTAGTAAACGTAGCTTTTTGGTTAAAATCTAAATGGTATAAATCAACTTTATGAATAAGAAAATTTTAGTGTTGTGTACTGGCAATAGCTGCCGCAGTCAAATTGCACACGGATATTTACAGAATTTTGCTGGTGATGCTGCAACAATTTATAGTGCCGGTGTTGAAACGCACGGAGTGAACCCAAAAGCTATAGCAACCATGGCAGAAGATGGAATAGATATTAGTCAGCATACTTCCAACCATGTCTTAGAATACAGAGATATTGATTTTGATTTTGTGATTACTGTTTGTGATCATGCAAAAGAAACCTGCCCTTATTTTCCAACCAATGCACAGCAGTTTCATTATAATTTCCCAGACCCCGCAAAAGCAAAAGGAACTGAGGAAGAAGTTACACTTGAATTTGCAAGAGTAAGAAATATGATTAAAGAGTATTGTAAAAATTTTGTTCAAAAACATGTAAGTAATTCTTAGTTTTATTGGAAGAAATAATGGAGATGAAAACGCTTAAACAGATAATTTTTTCAATTTTTGCATTGGCAGTATTTTCCTGTGGTACACCTGCAAAGTTGTTGTATCAAGATGTTGCACCAAATATTGACTGGTCTAAGTACACCACATTTGGTTTTGTAGAAGTTGAAAGCGAAGGTGTAACGAACCAAGAGTTGTTTGAAAAGAATATTGCCCTACTTAAGGAAGCAGTTTCCGTACAAATGAAAGCAAAAGGATTTCAACCTAGCAGCCAACCCGATTTGTTAATTAATATGGGAGTTGTTCTTAAAGAGGAGAAGCAAACCCGTGAAACAGATTTTAGAACTGATCGACCTAGGTATATGGGTCAAAGAAATTACTCCTGGAAAAGTGAAGAAGTGGTTGTGAATACCTACAAAACTGGCACACTCGATTTTCACCTGATTGATGCCAAAAAGAAAACCATGGTATGGCAAGCGGCTCTACAAGGAATTGTTCCCTATAAATCATCTAAACTTCCAAAGGCAATACAAGCTGGGGTTGGGAAATTATTTGAGGGGTTTCCAGTAACTAAAACCCCAAAATAATCAATCTTTTAATTAAAACAAGACCTCTTAAAATGCCCAACCAATTGTTAAGTTGCCTTGTAGTGCGAAAATGCGGTTATTGAAGGGCTTATCTGTTTTAGTATTGTACAATAAATTATTGACTAAAGGCAGATTGCTATAAAATCCATAGCCTATATTGGCATCAAAAAATGCATGTTTCAAAAAATATCTCCTAATTCCAGTACTAATTTCAATGGCACCAAAATTTCGGGTAGTTGCTACATTAATAGGATCATTATGGGTAAATCTTCCAAAATTTAGTTTTAGACTTCCATACTCATTCCATTTTTTATTTAGTAATAGTTCGGTATAACATCTACCCTCAAAAGCGGTTATTGCACCTTGATATTCTTTATTATTAATAAAGCCTAAAGTTGTTATAAAACTATACACGTCAGTCGAAGATGAGTCTTTCTTCGGATAAAAGAATCTTTCGTAACTAAGGTTGTACAAACCTTGTTGCGTCCTTAAACCCTCAATATGGAAAGCACTTCTAAAGTTTTGAGCGTATCCTAAATAAACTGAAAATAATAAGAAAATAGACAGTTTGAATCTCATGTTTTTTGGTAGATTAGTTCACAAAATAACAAAGGCCTACAATCCATTTTATGCATAAAAAATTTCATGTCATATTTTATACTACAAAATATTAGATTTTCTCTAGATAATTTTACAGTGAAATACGATGTTATATGCCACATGTTAAATTAAAAGAGCTAAGAGAAGCTCAGGGCTTGACACAAGAACAGTTAGCAGAAAGAATGAATATTAGTCAAAGCTTTTACTCTAGGCTAGAAAGTGGAAAAACGGTTTTGAATATTTTTCACATAATAAAGTTGTTCGAACCATTTAGAAATGATGCTAGTCATTTAATCATTTCGTCTGAAATAGGGATTGAGGTATTTCTTAAATCAAATTAGTAATTCTATACCTAGCTATTATTAATTCCTCATTAAAGAACTTGTAATTCATAATGGAGTAGGCTTACTCGCTATTTAGCAAGCTGAATAATTATTTTAGAAGATAATAATTTTCTATGACTGAAATAATGTACCCAATAAAGTGATATTGATATCACATGAAAAATTCTAGCAACACAAATGTTATAAAATAACATCTATTCAAATACTAAGTCAACAGTTATTGACTTAGTGAGTTTTATTAATGCCTAAATGTCTTACATCTAAAATCTAATCTTATACTCCAAATTAAAAATAAACCCTCTTGTTAAGCCATCTGGTCTTGCATCACGCACCACGAAAGGCCTTCCAAAATTTATTTGAATTACATTTTTGTTATTGATCTCGTAGTCTAAGAAAATATTCCCATTGAGTGTAAGGCCTTTTGAACCAGTAATTGTTCTTTTTACATTCATTTCATCTGTATATGTATCATTATTCAAATGGTATATTGGCAATAAGCTTGGTGTCAATCTTAATTTAGAATGTAGGCTAAGCGGATATGATATTCTTAATAATACATCACCTGCTCTTTGAAATTTATTAGTAGATTGAAAGCTCCTTAGGTTTGACGTTAGCGGATAAAGACTTGCTAGAAATTGGTTGTTATTTTGAGTGATTGGTTGTTGTATTGCAGCCACTAATTGAAGTTTATTCAGTTCGTAGCCCACACCCAAAATGAGATCTACAGTGCCTAAACTAGATTGATAATCCATTGGAAGGGGTAGGTTATTTTTTGCGGCATTTGCAGCAGATAGTGGCAGTTTCCCTCCAACTGTAAAAACTAGTTTCTTATTTGCTCTATAATTTAGATTTAAAAATAAGTCGGATAATCCAAAAGAAGATATACCATTGCCAGATTGTGTAATTGAAGTTAACTTAGAGTCAAACCCTAGATTGTTGCTGATTTGTCTACTGTACTCTACATAACCACCATAGACAGTTATAGCATTATCTGCACTTCCATAAAATGTTCCAACTTTAAATTGATTCCTCAAGTTTATTGAACTATCTTTTTTGTGTGGCTTGAAACTATTCATTGAACAAAACCCAGCATCACTACAGCCTTGACTAAAGCTGAATTTAGTATTTATTAGTAGAAGGGCTATTAAAAATAGAATTACAATTTTTTGATTTCGCTTACTTCGACTTAGCATAGCTGGTCTTATTTTTTTTTGAAGTTATATATTAATTTGACACCTACATATTAATATTTCTTGACCCTCTAAGTATGAGAGTTGTAATAACAAAAAACCTCCCAACATAGGAGGTTTTAACTGTTATAGTATTTCGTAAAATATTTATCGGTTCATACTTGCTAAGAACTCTTCATTGTTCTTAGTGCCACGCATACGTTTTAATAATTCATTCATAGCTTCTTCTGTGTTCATATCGTTGATGTATAAACGTAAAATATTCATGCGTGCAAGAACTTCTGGCGATAATAACAAGTCATCGCGACGGGTACTTGAAGAAACCAAATCAATAGCCGGGTAGATACGCTTATTCGCTAGTCTTCTGTCGAGCTGAAGTTCCATATTACCGGTACCCTTAAATTCTTCAAAAATTACTTCATCCATTTTACTTCCTGTATCAATTAATGCAGTTGCTAAAATGGTTAAGCTTCCACCGTGTTCTACCTTTCTTGCTGCACCAAAGAATTGCTTCGGCTTTTGCATGGCATTTGCTTCAACACCTCCACTTAATACTTTACCACTGCTTGGTGCTACCGTATTGTGTGCACGTGCTAAACGTGTAATTGAATCCAATAAAATAACTACATCATGTCCACACTCTACCAATCGCTTTGCTTTTTGCAATGCAAGGGTTGATACTTTCACGTGTTTTTCCGCTGGCTCATCAAATGTGCTGGCTATTACTTCTGCCTTTACACTTCGTTCCATATCGGTAACTTCTTCTGGACGTTCATCTACCAACACCACCATCAAATAACATTCGGGGTGATTTGCAGCAATAGCATTGGCCACTTCCTTCAACAACATGGTTTTACCTGTCTTAGGTTGTGCTACAATCAATCCACGTTGTCCCTTACCAATGGGTGTGAACAAATCCATGATACGAGTGCTATAACTGTTGGGGGAAATAAACAGATTCAATTTCTCGTACGGAAATAAAGGAGTTAGATAGTCAAAAGGAACACGGTCGCGCACTTCTTCAGGGCGCTTACCATTAATGCTATCAACTTTCAATAAAGCAAAATATTTTTCACCTTCGCGTGGTGGACGAACAGTACCATTTACAGTATCACCTGTTTTTAATCCAAATAGTTTGATTTGAGAAGGAGATACATATACATCATCTGGAGAACTTAAATAATTATAATCAGATGAACGTAAAAAGCCATAGCCGTCTGGCATCATTTCTAAAACACCTTCACAACAAGGAATGACGGCATCTATCTCAACATTAAACGCAGGCTCTTTTTTATATTGAATACGTGGAGGTTCTTGAACCGGAGGCTGATCAATAGCCGCAAACATTGCTTCAGCCAGTGGTGCTAATTGTTCTAATTTGTCTTTTGGCGCTTCCTCTTGTACAATAGCAGCGGGTACTTCTTCTTCTTTTGGAGAAGTAGCTGCGATATTTTCTTCGCGATTTTCTTGTTTGGGCTTTCTTCCGCGCTTACCCTGTGTTTTTTCAGAAGGTGCTTCCTGAGGTTCATTCGACATAATTTCAGCTTCCTCTGTGACATTGCCAGTGCTTACACGTATAGGCTTTCTTCCGCGCTTTTTTGGAGCCTGCCCGTTTTCATCGGCCGGTCCACTCGATTGAATAGCTTGTTTGTCGAGGATTTTGTACACCAAATCTTGCTTAGATAATTTCTTGGCGTTGTCAATTTGTAGGGTCTCTGCAATGTCCAGTAGCTCTGGAACAAGCATGTCATTAAGTTGCAATATATCGTACATACAGAAAAATGAAGTTCTAATGTGATTAGAAACAGAACTGAGTTGAAATTTTTTTTGGATGGAATATGGTGATAACTGACTGGGTGTAGACTTTTTGAATGGCACGAAATCAGTCGAATTCCGATGCAATGTTACATCATTTTAAAAATCCCGAAAATTTTTTTTGAAATGAAAAGGATTTGGGCATAGAATCGTTTGCCTTCCTCTAGAAGCATTGCCCTGCGATATTGTATCTTTGCACCCCGCTATGCGGAATTACTAGTATTAAGTCAAGCAAACTATGTTCAATAAGCGTACAAAAATTAAAGCATTGCTGAGCCACGGTGTGGTAGATCAGGAAGTTGTTGTAATGGGATGGGTGAGAACCTTTCGCAATAACCAGTTTATTGCATTAAATGATGGAAGTACTTCTCAAAACATTCAAGTAGTTGTTCCATTGGGTTCTGTGGAAGAAGCACAGCTAAAAAGAATTACTACAGGGGCATCTCTACGCATAGAAGGTAAGCTGGTAGCGTCTTTGGGAAAAGGTCAAAGTGTAGAAGTGCTAGCAAATGGCATTCAAATTTTAGGCGACAGCGATGCAGAAAAGTTTCCCCTTCAACCTAAAAAGCACAGCCTCGAATTTTTGCGTGAAATTGCCCATTTGCGTTTCCGCACACAAACTTTTGGTGCCGTGTTTCGTATTCGTCATGCATTGGCTTTTGCAGTTCATCAATTTTTCAATGAACGCGGATTTGTTTATTTACACACACCCATCATTACAGCCAGCGATGCTGAAGGTGCTGGAGAAATGTTTCGTGTGACCACTTTACCCATGGACGGATCGGCTGCTAGAAACGAGGATGGTAGTATTGACTATAAAGAAGACTTTTTTGGAAAAAGCACCAACCTAACTGTAAGCGGACAGCTTGAGGGTGAGTTGGGCGCTATGGCTTTTAGTGAAATTTATACATTTGGACCTACATTTAGGGCTGAAAACTCCAATACCACAAGGCATTTAGCTGAATTTTGGATGATTGAACCCGAAATGGCATTTTGCGATTTAGAAGATAATATGAACTTGGCTGAGGCATTTGTGAAGCACCTTATTGGTTATGCTATGGAGCACTGTGCCGATGATTTGGCCTGGCTAGACACGAGGTTGGCTGAGGAAGAAAAGCAAAAACCTCAGCAAGAAAGACAAGAAATGGGGTTGGTTGATAAGCTTAAATTTGTTTTAGAAAATGATTTTGAGCGTATTACATATACAGATGCAATTAATATACTTTTGCAATCACCCGCTTATAAGAAGAAAAAATTCCAGTACGAAGTTGCTTGGGGCATTGATTTGCAAAGCGAGCACGAGCGTTATTTGGTTGAAAAGCATTTCAAAAAGCCTGTCATCGTAACCAACTATCCAGCAAAAATTAAGGCTTTCTATATGCGTATGGACGATGGTTGTGAGCCCGGTAAGGAAACCGTGGCTGCAATGGATATTTTGGCTCCAGGTATAGGTGAAATTGTAGGTGGAAGTCAGCGTGAAGAACGCTTAGAGCGTTTAGAAGCTAGGATGACAGAGTTTGGTATTCCTGTAGAAGAGATGAGCTGGTATTTAGATACCCGTAGATTTGGAACAGTGCCACATGCTGGATTTGGACTAGGTTTTGAGCGTATGGTGCAATTTGTAACAGGAATGGGTAATATTAGAGACGTCATTCCTTTTGCAAGAACGCCTAAAAACTGTGAGTTTTAAATGCCTTTTAGAGAATGTTTAGATGCCGATTGATTATTTCAGTCGGCATTTTTCTTTTTTGTGTGAAATGTACACAGTTGGCTTTTGAAAATTGTGTTCAAAATAAGTACACACTATTCACCTCATTTGAACCACAATATTTTCATTCCAAATCGTTAAAATGATGTTACACAATCAACTACTAGCTATAAACCCTTGAAAATATTGAATTTGAGAGGGAAAAAAAAGTTTGAACGAGATGATGAATTGTAATGTTGCTGTCATATTTTTGCGGCCACTCGGGATATATTTCCATTATATCAATACGTCTGTGAATATGACAAAGATTAGATTGAACACCACTCGTTTTTTGCTGATTGCTACCTTCTTTTTAGGTTCTCTTGTAAGTAACAAAACGTTTGGTCAGGACGGAAAAGCTTTATACTCTCAAAACTGTGCTTCCTGTCATGCTATTAATAAAGACCTGACAGGCCCTGCTTTGAAGGATGTTGAAAGTCGTTGGTCCAGCAAAGAATTGTTGGTGACCTGGATTCGCAACTGGAATGCCGCTGTGGCTACCGGCGATCCTTATGCAGTGAAGATGAAGGATTGGAGTCCTGCTGCAATGAACACTTTCCCAAGTTTAAGTGATGCAGATATTGATGCCATCTTAGGTTACATCAAAACAGCTTCTGCCGCTCCAGCTCCTGTTCCAGGTGCTGCTGCCGAAGGTGCCCCAGCTGCGGAAGGTGATAGCACTTTGGTTTTCGGTATCTTAACATTAGTATTAGCTGTTATTGCATTGATCTTGTTACAGGTAAACAGCAATTTGAAAAAGTTGTCTGATGAAAAAGAAGGTGTGGTATCTCTTGAGCCTGTGCCTTTCTGGAGAAACAAGACATATATAGCTATGTTAACTGTTGTTTTGTTTGTAGTGGGTGGTTATTTAACCTCAAAAGGGGCCATAGCACTTGGACGTAGCAAAGACTATCAGCCAGAGCAACCTATCTATTATTCCCATAAAGTACACGCTGGAGTTAACCAGATCAACTGTTTATATTGTCATGGTGGTGCTGCTGAAGGCAAGCATGCGAACATTCCTTCTGTGAATGTGTGTATGAACTGTCACATGGCCATTAATGAATACAATGGTGAGAAGTTGTATGATGAGGAAGGAAAAGAAATTGATGGAACTGCGGAAATCCAAAAATTATACAAGTACGCAGGTTATGAGCCAGGTAAACCTTGGGATCCTTCAAAGGCGAAGCCAATTGAGTGGATTAAAATTCACAATCTGCCTGACCACGTTTACTTCAACCATGCTCAACACGTAGTAGCTGGAAAAGTAGCTTGTCAAACTTGTCACGGTGAAATTCAAAATATGGGTGAAGTGTATCAGTTCAGCGACCTAAGCATGGGCTGGTGCGTAAACTGTCACCGTGAAACAAAAGTTCAATTCAAAGACAATGGTTTCTACAGCATTTATGAAAAGTACCACAACGATATTAAGAGTGGTAAAATGGATGCAGTAACCGTTGAGAAGATTGGCGGAACTGAGTGTCAAAAATGTCACTATTAATTTTATCTGAGACGAAGTAATATATAACGCATTCGCACACTACTGAATTAACACATTATGGAGAAAAAGTACTGGCAGAGTTTTGGAGCTTTGAATCAATCTGATGCATACCAGAAGGATGTTCAAAACGAATTCAAGGAAGAGCTTCCTGCTTTGTCTGAAGATTCCAATTTGTTGGAGGCGAAAACCCCTCGTAGGGATTTTTTAAAGTATTTAGGTTTCAGTACTGCTGCTGCTGCAGTGGCTGCAAGCTGTGAGATGCCTGTTAAAAAGGCAATTCCTTTCGTTAATAAGCCTGAAAATATTACCCCTGGTGTAGCTAATTATTATGCTACCACTTATGTTCAAGATGGTGATGTAGTGAGTGTGTTAGCGAAAGTGCGTGATGGTCGTCCAATTAAGATTGAAGGCAATGATTTGTCTGCAATCAATGGCGGTGGTACATCTGCAAGAGCGCAAGCTTCGGTACTTGATTTATACGATACAGCCCGCCTTCGTTTCCCTTCAATTGAGGGTAAAGAGGTTACCTTTGAAGCGGTTGATAAAGCGGTTGCTGAGGCAATGAGCGGACTAACAGGTTCTGTTGTATTATTAACTTCTAGTATTGTTTCTCCTTCTACTAAAGCTGTTATTGCGCAGTTTTTAGCAAAATACCCAGGTAGCAAGCATGTAACCTATGATGCAGTGAGCTACAGCGGTATGTTAGATGCAAATCAGGCTACTTATGGTAAGCGCGTTCTACCATCTTACCATTTTGAAAAAGCTAAGACAATTGTAAGCTTAGGAGCAGATTTCTTAGGTACTTGGTTAAGTCCAGTTGAGTTTTCTAAGCAGTATGCTGCTGGAAAGCGCATCAACGAGAAGGACCCAAGCATGAGCAAGCATATTCATTTTGAAAGCGTTGCAACTATAACAGGTTCTAATGCTGATGAAAAATACACACATCGTCCTTCTGAAACTGGTATGATTGCCGCTGCATTATTAGCTGCAGTGCGTGGTGAAGCAGTGAATGTTGCCGATGAAAAATTAAAGAAGGGTATTGCAGCTGCTGCAAAGTCCTTGAATGAGCAAAAGGGCGCTGCTTTAGTAGTTTGCGGAAGCAACGACCCATCTGTACAAATTGTAGTAAATGCTATCAACGAAGCGGTTGGTGCAAACGGAACTACCATCAACTGGGCTCATACCAGCAACATTCGTTCTGGTAACGATGCAGAAATGGCGCAGTTGGTTAAAGATATGAATGCCGGTTCAGTAGGTGCTTTGTTGGTGTATGGTGCTAACCCTGCATACAACTGGTACGATGCTCCATCATTCGTTGCTGGATTGAAGAAAGTAAAAGTTTCTATTTCTTTCAATTCAAAACTTGACGAAACAACTGAGCTTTGTAGATTCTCTCTTCCTGATCATCATTATTTGGAAAGCTGGGGGGATGCAGAGCCTAAAACAAATTATTTCTCTTTCATTCAGCCTACTATTCACCCATTATTCAAAACACGTCAGTGGCAAGATAGCTTGTTGAAGTGGTCCGGAGCTACTGTTGATTATGTTAGCTTCTTAAAACAATTCTGGGGTGCTAAAGTGGGCGGTGAAGCTGGCTGGAATGCTGCACTTGAAAAAGGTGTATGGCAGCCAGATGCTCCATCCGTAGCGTCAACTGCTTTTAATGGAGCTGCTGTAGCTGCTGCAGTTGATACCGCTCGCGCAGCTGCTAAAAAAGACGGATTAGAAGTTGTATTATATCAAAAAGTAGGTATTGGCGAAGGTCAGGGAGCAAGTAACCCTTGGTTACAAGAATTACCGGATCCAGTGAGCCGTGCTACTTGGGATAACTACTTTGTAATTGCCCCATCATTAGCTAAAACCTTGTTGGGTATTGATCTCAGCAATGGTGGTCAGGCCGATGCTTATGAGGTAAATCCACCTAAGAAGGTGATTGAAGTAAAAGTAGGTAACCAAACCCTTTCTTTACCAACCCTTATTATTCCTGGTACAGATCCTAATACAATTGCAGTAGCTGTTGGTTATGGCCGTTCAGCTAAAACTGGTAAAGCTGCTGAAGGAGCTGGTAAAAATGCTTACCCACTTGCTAGCTTCAATGGTTCATTCGTTGCTTACCATGCTTCAAATGCAACTGCTACTCTTACAAAAGATAAATATCCTGTTGCACTTACTCAAACACACTTCCGCTACGACACTGAACAAGGTAATCGTACTGAAGTGATGAAAGAGCTGACTTTAGGAGATTTCAAAAAACACCCAAGCGAAATTTACGACGAGCGTGCTAAGGAATTAGAACCATGGGGTGGTATTGAGAAGTTTGAAAGTGATGGTACTATTTATCCAGTGTTCGATCGTCCAGGTATAAAGTGGGGTATGAGTGTTGACTTAAACACTTGTACTGGTTGCGGTGCTTGTGTTGTAGCATGTAATGCTGAAAACAACATTCCTGTTGTTGGTAAAACAGAAGTTATGCGTGGCCACGAAATGCATTGGTTGCGTATTGATAAATATTATAGCGGTGATTTGGATAACCCTCAAGTGGTGTTCCAACCATTGATGTGTCAGCATTGCGATAACGCTCCTTGTGAAAACGTATGTCCAGTAGCTGCTACCAACCACAGCAGTGAAGGTTTGAACCAAATGACGTACAACCGTTGTATTGGTACCCGTTATTGCGCTAATAACTGTCCTTATAAAGTACGTCGTTTTAACTGGGCTGATTATACTGGTTCTGATAGCTTCGCTAACAACCAAGAAGGTATTATCAGCGATGTTACTATGGATATGCAGGATGATTTAACTAGAATGGTATTGAATCCTGATGTAACTGTAAGAAGTCGTGGTGTAATTGAAAAATGTTCTTTCTGCGTTCAGCGTTTACAAGAAGGTAAATTGAAGGCTAAGAAAGAAAGCCGTCCTCTAGAAGACAGCGATGTAAAAGTTGCTTGTCAGCAGGCTTGTCCTACCAACGCAATCGTGTTTGGTAATGCAAACAACAAGGAGAGCGCAATTACTATGACAAGAATGGACAATAAGCTGCGTACCTTCTTCTCGCTTGAAATGTTACACGTATTGCCAAATGTGAATTATATGGCTAAAGTGCGTAATACATCTTCTGCTCACACTTAAATTAATATTTCTAAAATCTTTCTAAATAAGCAAAACAAACTTGTATGCGAAGCATTTTTTCAAAGATTTTTAAATTTGCGATAGCTGCTATTATACTAAGTGTTGTAGCTTGCAATAAAACATTTGATGACAGTACCAATGACAATATTGATAATATTTTTTTCAAAAGAAATCCAATTTTAGAAAATGTTTTCTCAAATTTAAATAGTGGATATGCCAATGATGCGGATTTGAATTTTGTAATTTCCAAATACAAGGAGTTAGATTCAAAAGAGCATTTTTCATTTGAGTTATATTCTAAATTTGGTTTACCCTTGTGGGATTTAGGTATAGCATTAAAAAATGAAAATAAACTTAAAACAATTGTTATCCCATTTGAAAAAAAGTATAACGACAAGTCACTTTTGCTCTTTGCATATTTTGAAACAGAAAATAGAGTAGTTTTTAAGTTAGTAGACGATAAAACCGTACAAAACAAGCTTTTACCCGCTGGTCACAACAATGCTAATACATTTACTAAAGAAGCTTTAGATTGGCTTTTTAAAACAGGGGAGAAAAACAGAGAGAAATATTATAACAAAAATTTCCAAGGAGCAAATGAAGGCGAAAAAACAATCAGTAATTCAACAACAATTTCATGGGAATGTTGGTACACGGTCACTTACTATGAAAATGGAGATATTGAAATAAGCAATACGCAGTGTCGTTTCACAATTCATTTCTCATTTTCTGCGATGGTACAATTAGAACCTACTTTTGAAATAGGTGGCGGAGGTGGCTTTGTTATGATAGGTTTCCCCTTTGATTTTGATTCTTCCAATCTTTATAATGGGATTGGAGAAAAACCCATTTTAGAGTATGCTGATTCTGCGAAATGTACAGCAATGAATGACATTTGGAATAATTATCCAAATAATGAAGTCATTTCATTTATTACTGCTGATGGTAAAATTATTGTCACTGATATATTACCACTTGATGGAGGAATAACAAGAGGGCTCTATAAGTATTTTGATGCATTCACCAATTCATTTAAATACTATTATACATTTCCAGTTTCAGAGGGGGCCCCCTCTCAAACCTATTCAGGGATGGTAAATAATGGAAGTTATTACTTTATTCCTGTTGTTGCATCAATTCACACTCACACTCCATGTCGACAAGATGGTACAAATGGAGTTTCTCATAATGTAGGTAAAGCAGATAAAGACTTTGCATTAAATAATTCTGGATTAAGAAACTGGGTAATTGGGTGCGGAGCTATTGCTCAGTTTGACCATATTAATCCTAACTTCTATAATATACAAAATGGTCCTTTATCAAGCACTTGTAGTATGATAAACTAGCCTTTAATTTATGAAAAAAATCTCATTACTTTATTACCTATTATTTACCTTGATAACTAGCACAAGAATTTATAGTCAAGATATCAAGAAAATCAGTAATGATTACAATATTTGTTTCAAAAAGGTAATTAAAATAACAATATGTGATACTTCATTAGTAAATAAAATCATTCAATATATAGATATTTTAAAAGACAATGATTCGTTGTTTGACACTTATGGGTATTTAAAAATGTTTTTAAGACAACAGGGTGAAAATAAGTCAGAAAGTCTGCAAAGGTGTTTTTATTTACAGCCATCTTTTTATTATTTTAATAAAAGTGATAGCAGCAAGAAATTTCCCCTTTTTTATACAAAAATTTATGGGAAGTTAATATTAATATATTCTGACATAATAAATTATGGTCTGACAAAAACAAATAAAAATCAGTTTGCTCGAATAGTTAATAGAACTCTACCAAAACAAAAATTATTAAAATTCGTAAATAGTGAAGGAAATAAAATTACATTAAATCCTGTTGGGCACATAAATATTGATAAAGGTGTAGAAATATGCGATTAGATTGAATTATTCGCAACAATATAAATAACTTTGTGACCAATCTTAAGTAAATAGAATTATCAATGCCAATGTTTTTTTCAAAGATTTTTAAATTTGCGATAGCTGCTATTATACTAAGTGTTGTAGCTTGCAATAAAACATTTGATGACAGTACCAATGACAATATTGATAATATTTTTTTCAAAAGAAATCCAATTTTAGAAAATGTTTTCTCAAATTTAAATAGTGGATATGCCAATGATGCGGATTTGAATTTTGTAATTTCCAAATACAAGGAGTTAGATTCAAAAGAGCATTTTTCATTTGAGTTATATTCTAAATTTGGTTTACCCTTGTGGGATTTAGGTATAGCATTAAAAAATGAAAATAAACTTAAAACAATTGTTATCCCATTTGAAAAAAAGTATAACGACAAGTCACTTTTGCTCTTTGCATATTTTGAAACAGAAAATAGAGTAGTTTTTAAGTTAGTAGACGATAAAACCGTACAAAACAAGCTTTTACCCGCTGGTCACAACAATGCTAATACATTTACTAAAGAAGCTTTAGATTGGCTTTTTAAAACAGGGGAGAAAAACAGAGAGAAATATTATAACAAAAATTTCCAAGGAGCAAATGAAGGCGAAAAAACAATCAGTAATTCAACAACAATTTCATGGGAATGTTGGTACACGGTCACTTACTATGAAAATGGAGATATTGAAATAAGCAATACGCAGTGTCGTTTCACAATTCATTTCTCATTTTCTGCGATGGTACAACTAGAACCTACTTTTGAAATAGGGGGCGGAGGTAACTATTTTGATCATACTTTTAGTAAAAAAGATTCAATTATTAATCTTTTACAAGGTTATCCTTGTGCGCAGGATGTATTAAATGAAATGTTAGTTGATAGTGATGAATTGACAAAAAAAGTTCTTAAAGATGTTTTTGGCCTAGATGTAGTTCCAAGTATAAAATTTATTCCAAATCCATATTTAGCAGACACAATTGCAGGTCAAGCCAGAACTGAGAATGGTTCGCTTGCTAATTACATGGCTTTAATTGAATTAAATCCAAAATACTTAAATGGTTCTAAAGATTATATTGCCGCAACTATTATACATGAATCTATTCATGCATATATCAGATATATGAGAAATACACTAGATACAAATGAATTTAAAAATTTATTTCCTATATATTGGAAATACAGAGGAAATGAAGCTGATCATCACGAGATGGCTGAGAAATATTTAAATTCAATGGCTAATTTTTTAAAGACCATGAATCCTAGGTTGTCTGAAAGTGTTGCAAAAGCTCTTGCATGGGGTGGGTTGAATAAAACCGAGATGTGGGGAGCACTAGGCGATTCCGAAAAAAACCAAATTCTGATTATCAATAATATAAGTAGTAATCCAACTCAAAACCAAGCCGATTCATTAAACTTGAAAAAATGCCTAAACTAAACAATATTTTTTTAAAAAAAATATTTTCAATTTGCGTTTTCTTTCTCATTATTCCAAGTGGGAAAGGGTATGCTCAAATTTATTCAATAAATAATTTATTTGATTCTGTTTTATTAAATACAATTACAGGAGAACTGAGTGATTATGAAAATGGAAGTTCAGTATCTTTTTTAAGTTTTAAAATTGAAGATGGAAAAATTGAAATTATCAACACATGGTCTTCAAATTCAAATTCAAAAAAAATCCTTGATAAATTTTTTGAGCCTAGAAAAATCTTTTATTTGAAAAATAAAGAACAAACTTTTGGAACCTATATAATCCCAATAATCCAAATTATGTTTGACGACAATATCAAAGACTTTAATGACCTAAATTGGAGAAATAATGATTTAACAAGCCTTAAAAAGTTCGGAAATCACTTTTCGCAACTTAATGAATTGGATATAAGATTTTTAAATCCGGTTATAATTATATCTCAACCTCCTATTTCAAGGATTCGTAAAGAAAATTAATAACCATTTGATATGCTACATTTATGAATATAAAGTACGAATCGCAATTAAGAGAACCCCTGGTAAATGGTAATAAAACCTATGCCCAGGTAACTGAGGACATTGTACGCCCTATTGAAGCCAAACCCAGTAAACTCTGGTACATTGGTTTCTACATTTCTGTAGCGCTGTTGATGTTTGGCGTGTACAGTGTGTACAGGGAAGTAACTTACGGTATTGGCCAGTGGAACTTGAATAAAACCATTGGATGGGGTTGGGATATCACCAACTTCGTTTGGTGGGTTGGTATTGGTCACGCGGGAACGCTGATCTCTGCCATCTTGTTATTGTTCCGTCAAGGTTGGAGAACAGGTGTAAACAGAGCTGCAGAGGCTATGACCATCTTCGCGGTAATGTGCGCTGGTCAGTTCCCCATCTTCCACATGGGTCGTGTATGGATGGCTTTCTTTGTATTGCCTTATCCAAACAGCCGAGGACCATTATGGGTGAACTTTAACTCTCCATTGTTGTGGGACGTATTCGCGATCTCTACTTACTTCACGGTTTCATTGTTGTTCTGGTATTCAGGTTTAATTCCTGACTTTGCAACAGTTCGTGATAGAGCATTCACTAAATTAAGAAAGCGCTTATATGGTATTGCTTCGTTTGGTTGGACTGGTTCTACCAAGCACTGGCAGCGTCATGAGAGCTTGTCGCTTGTATTGGCAGGTTTAAGTACTCCACTTGTATTGTCAGTACACACCATCGTATCTTTCGACTTCGCAACTTCAGTTATTCCAGGATGGCACACCACCATCTTCCCTCCATACTTCGTTGCCGGTGCGATCTTCTCCGGATTCGCAATGGTACAATCGTTGATGGTTGTGGTTCGTAAGGTGTTTGCTTTGGAAGATTATATTACCATCGGTCACATTGAAGCTATGAACAAGGTGATTGTATTAACAGGTTCAATTGTAGGTATTGCTTACTTGACCGAGTTGTTCATGGGTTGGTATTCACAAAACAAATATGAAGGCTACACATTCTGGTACAGCCGTGCTTACTTGTTCAGTCCTTATGGATGGAGCTACTGGGGTATGATGGCTTGTAACGTATTGAGCCCGCAGATCTTCTGGTTCCGCAAAATGCGTAGAAACCTATTTGTTACCTTCTTCATGAGTGTGTTGGTGAACATTGGTATGTGGTTCGAGCGATTCGTAATTATCGTAACCTCATTGTACCGCGATTACTTACCATCTAGCTGGTCTGTTTACTACAGTCCAACCGTATGGGAGATTGGTTTCTACATGGGTACATTCGGATTATTCTTCACTTGCTTCTTCTTATTTGCTAAATACTTCCCAACCATTGCGATTGCAGAAATCAAATATGTGTTGAAGACAACTGGCGAAAGCTATAAAGCAGATATGACTGCAATTGAGAAGGAGTCGGCTAGTGATTTTGCACACAAAGTGCACGCACACTAATTTAGAAAAACAGCTTACACAGTAAGTTCAAATAAAGCTAACTATGGCAAAAAAGAAATTTGTAGTTGGGTGTTTTGATGACGAAAACGTATTGTTTCCGGCAGTTAAGAAAGTAAGAACCGCTGGTTACAAAATCCACGATGTGTATACTCCATATCCTGTTCACGGATTGGATAAGGCATTGGGATTGCGCGAAACCAGTTTGCATACAGCGGGATTCATTTATGGAATTACCGGTACTACAACAGCTATCAGCGCTATCAGCTGGATTTTTACAAAAGACTGGCCTTTGAACATTGGTGGTAAACCTCACTTCGCATTACCAGCATGGGTTCCCATCATGTTCGAATTGACAGTATTATTTGCTGCAGTAGGTATGGTATTGACTTTTTGCTACCTGTGTCAATTAGCACCATTTGTAAAGAAGCATCATTTCCATGCACGCGCAACAGATGATTTATTTGTAATGGCTATTGAGTGCACAGACAAAACAAATGTGGAAGACTTGCAAGCATTTTTAAGCAATGCTGGTGCAGTAGAAACAAATGTACAAGTAGCTGAAACAGGATGGTGGTTAGGCAGATATGATAAGGATGAAATGCCTTTTGAAAATAAAGAAGTGGCAACCGCTTAATTTTTAAAGAAAAGAACGATTTAAAGATGAAGAAATTAGCAATCTTTTTGAGTGTAGCGGCCATCGTTGCAGCGTGCAGCGACGTGAAGCGCAAACCGGGTAAAACCTATGTTCCCGACATGGCTTACAGTCGCGCTTATGAAACCTACATGGATCATAGCAACCTGTCTGAAAAAGGCATCTCTTATAATGCTTTGCCTGTAGCTGGAACAATGGCAAGAGGCGCTATGCAACCATTCCCTTACGCAATGGATGCACCTGGCGATACAACCAATTATTTCTTGTCTCGTCAAGTTAAAAATCCGTTACCGGCTTTAACTGCCGATGAGTTTGTAGAAGCTGAACGTCAATATTTAGTTAACTGTGGTATTTGTCATGGTACTAAGCTTGATGGGAATGGTCCTATTTATAATGATGGTAACGGTCCTTATCCCGCTAAGCCAGCTACACTTGTAGGTGATAACAAGTATGAGTCAATGCCAGAAGGCCAAATGTTTTACAGCCTTACTTATGGTAAAAACTTAATGGGTAGCTACGCTGCTCAGCTAAGCACAAAACAACGCTGGCAGGTAATTGAATATATTAAAATCAAACAAGGTTTGAAGCCCGCTCCAACAGGAAATACATCTCCAGTTGCTGACAGCACTTCAACTGCACAAAAATAATTTCTAACGAACGATTCTTAAAAGCATACCCATGGCATCAATTAAAGAACAATTTGTAATCCCTGGAAAAATGAAAACATGGAGCTACTCTCTTATCGGAGTGGGCTTGGTAGCATTGCTAGCGGGATTATTCACGAAAGGATTTAGCAAAGACGAGCATGAGCAGGCAGTATTTTGGGGTACATTAATGTACAATACCATTTTCTGGACCTTGGTGTGTAATGCGGCTATGTTCTTCATTTGTGTTACAACAATGGCTTGGGGCGGTTGGCAGCAATCTTTCCGTCGCGTTCCAGAAGCTATTTCTACTTTGGTGCCTATTTTTGGTAGCATCACATTTGTTGTTTTAATCTACGTAGTATTCATTGGTCACAATCATCATATTTACCACTGGATTGATGATGCTGCAGTTGAAGCAGATCCAATTTTAAAGGGTAAAAAAGGATTCTTGAATACTAAGTTTTTCTTAGTGTGGACCACCCTCGCTATCACATTATGGAGTGTACTTGGATGGAGAATGCGTAAGCTTAGCAGTGAAGCTGATGAAGCAGCTATGGATCATGAAACTGGTGCTTCATTCATTAAGCGTAATACAGTTGTTGCAGCTATGTTCTTAGTTTGGTTTGGTTTAACTGTTGGTTCAACTATTCCTTGGTTGTGGATGATGAGTATTGATGCACACTGGTATAGCACTATGTATAGCTGGTACACTTTTGCTAGCTCTTTTGTAAGTGGTATGAGTTTGATTGCTCTTTGGGTAATTTACTTGAAGAATAAAGGATATTTGGAATATACTAACCAGGAGCACTTGCACGATATTGGTAAATTCATGTTTGCTTTCTCAGTATTCTGGACTTACCTATGGTTTTCTCAGTACATGTTGATTTGGTATGCAAATATTCCAGAAGAAACTGTTTATTTCAAACACCGTGTTCAGGGTCCATATAAAGGAATTTTCTTCTTGAACTTAATTGTAAACTTCTTGGCTCCATTATTGATTTTGATGAAGCGTGCAGCAAAGAGAAACTATACACTGGTAACTTTTATGGCCATTGTAATTCTCTTCGGTCACTGGATCGACTTCTACCAAATGATTATGGGTAGCGTAAGTAAAGAGCATGTAACCTTAGGCTGGTTAGATTTTGGTATTCTTTCTTTGTTTGTTGGTTTGATGATTTTGTTTACAGGAAAAGCATTGGCAAGCAAGCCACTTATTCCAAAACATCACCCATTCCTCAAGGAAAGTATCTTGCACCATACCTAATATGCTGAACAGAAGTGGCATTTGTTAAATACGCCTCTTCAACAGAACGAAATTGATCGGAACTTGTTATTCATATTTGTAACTGAAAATTTATGACAGTAGCATTATCGGTAGCCATCCTCGCCTTATTCTTCTTAGTAATCTTCCAAATTGCTAAGGCCAGTGAGTATGTTGCTATTTTGAAAGGAGAAGAAGTATCTAGAAAGCAGTCGAACAAAATCAATGGTTTTTTGATGATTGCATTCTTGGTGTTGGGACTAGTAGGAGTTTGGTACTGCAATGAATTGCTGTACGATAAAACTTTGTTGGTTCAACCTTCTGCCAGTGTTGAAGGGGAGCGTGTAGATGAAATGTTATGGATTACACTAGCTGTAACTGGTATTGTTTTCATCATCACCCAAATTTTACTTTTCTGGTTCGCGTATAAATACCAAGAGAGTGAAAATAGAAAACCGTATTTCTTTGCCCACAGTACTAAGCTTGAAGCTATTTGGACAGCTATTCCAGCTGTAGCTCTTACAGTGCTTGTAGTAATGGGTCTTCGTAGCTGGTTCTTATTTACTGGAGATGCTCCAAAAGGTGCAATGGAAGTTGAAGTTGTTGGAAAGCAATTTGGATGGATCTTCCGTTATCCTGGTCAAGATGGCATCATGGGTAAGAAATATTTTAAAAATATTGATGAAGCTAAGAGTAATCCTCTTGGCCAAATTTGGGAAGATGAAGCGAACTACGATGATGTAGTTACTACGCAAACTATGTATGTTGTAAAGGGTAAGCCCGTTAAAATGATTATTGGTTCAAGAGATGTGATTCATGATGTTGGTCTTTCTCATTTCCGTTTAAAAATGGATGCAGTACCAGGAACGCCAACGACTCTATGGTTCACTCCAAAATATACAACTGCTGAAATGAAGGAGATTACTAAGAATCCAAATTTCCAGTATGAAATCAGCTGCGACCAAATGTGTGGAAATGGTCACTATTCAATGAAAGGTGTGATTGAAGTGGTTTCACAAGCTGAATATGATGCATGGATGGCAAAGCAAACACCGAACTATTTGTTAGCTTTCCCTGAAAAGGCAGCACAACCAGTTGCTGATAAAGAAGCAGAAAAAGGAACAACTGCTCAAGCAACCTCAACCAAAAACAGTTCAAAAATGTAATATAAAAGCAGTCGGCTATATTGCCAGACTGTGATGGAAAAAACAAAGACTCATTATGGCGAACGAAGCAGTATTACATGCACATTCAGGAGTGGAAACGCATCATGACCACGGGCATGAGCACCACCACCACGAAACATTCATTACCAAGTACATTTTCAGCCAAGATCACAAAATGATTGCCAAGCAATTCCTGATTACAGGTATGGTTTGGGCAGTAATTGGCGGTTTAATGTCGGTACTGTTTCGTTTTCAATTAGGTTATCCAGATGCAACCTATCCTTGGTTAGAAGACATCCTTGGAAAATGGGCAAAGGGAGGAAGAATTTCTGCTGAAGCATATTATGCTTTGGTAACGACCCACGGAACTGTGTTAGTATTCTTTGTATTGACTGCCGGTTTGAGTGGAACTTTTGCCAACTTCTTAATTCCATTGCAAGTAGGTGCGCGTGATATGGCATCTCCTTTCATGAATATGTTGAGCTACTGGTTCTTCTTTACTGCCAGTATTGTAATGTTATCTTCTATTTTCGTTGAAACAGGTCCTTTTAGTGGTGGTTGGACAGCATATCCTCCGCTTAGTGCATTGGGTGATGCATCTCCTGGTTCGAAGATTGGTATGGACTTATGGCTAGTCTCAATGGCATTGTTCGTTGTGTCGAGCTTATTGGGAGGTCTAAACTATATTGCTACTATCCTTAACATGAGAACAAAGGGTATGAGTATGACCAGAATGCCTTTAACTATTTGGGCATTGTTCTTCACAGCTGTTTTGGGTGTATTATCTTTCCCAGTATTGTTCTCTGGTTTCATTCTATTAATCTTTGATCGTCACTTCGGTACCAGCTTCTATTTGTCTGATATCTTCTTAGCTTCAACTAATACCGCATTACCAAACGAAGGTGGTAGCGCTATTTTGTATCAGCACTTATTCTGGTTCTTAGGTCACCCTGAAGTATATATCATCTTATTACCAGCAATGGGTATGGTGTCTGAAATTCTTTCTGTAAACTCTAGAAAGCCGATCTTCGGATATATTGCAATGGTGGGTTCATTATTCGCAATTGCAATCCTTGCGTTCTTAGTTTGGGCACACCACATGTTCGTAACAGGATTGAATCCATTCTTAGGATCAATATTCGTATTGTTAACCTTACTTATTGCTGTACCATCTGCGATCAAAGTGTTCAACTGGTTAACAACCATTTGGAGAGGTAATATTCGCTTCACTCCTGGAATGCTATTCGCTATTGGATTTGTGAGCTTATTTATTTCAGGTGGTTTAACAGGTATTTGGTTGGGTAACTCAGCTTTAGATATTCACTTGCACGATACATATTTCGTAATTGCACACTTCCACATTGTAATGGGTGTTGCTAGTATGTTCGGAATGTTTGCTGGTGTGTACCACTGGTATCCTAAAATGTATGGTCGCTATTTGAACAATACGCTTGGTTATATTCACTTCTGGGTAACATTGGCTGGTGCTTACTTAATCTTCTGGCCGATGCACTACGAAGGTTTGGCTGGTATGCCTCGTCGTTACTACGACTATAGCATTTGGGAAAGCTTCAAGCAGTTTGGTGAATTGAATAAGTTCATCAGTACTGTAGCTATGATTGTATTTGCTGCTCAAATTTTGTTCTTGATTAACTTCTTCTATTCAATTTGGAAGGGAAGAAAAGTAAAAGAGCAAAACCCATACAATGCAAGTACGCTTGAGTGGACTACTCCAATCAATCCTGGTCACGGTAACTGGCCTGGTGAAATTCCTGAAGTTCACCGCTGGGCATACGACTACGGTAAGGACGGACGTGAGTTCATTTCTCAGACTGAACCAGTCGGAGAAAATGAAAGTAAGCACTAATTAAAATGGGCAGTTCATTTCTTTCGATTGGCTGCTAAATGATATCGATGCCCTGAAACAGCTTTTGCTTCAGGGCATTTTTTTACCCGTGCCGATTTTTTGGCGTGGCCACATAAAATGAAAGACAAAGACACACATATCAATCAATCTGCATCACTGGGAACAGCTTCCAAAGTGCGCGACTATTTTCAATTGATAAAATTCACCCTGAGTTTTACAGTTGTGTTTTCGAGTGTGGTTGCTTATTTGTTTGCACCAAAAGTAATTGTGTACGATTGGGCAATGATCATTGCTCTGTTTATTGCTGGTATGTTGGTTACGGGAAGCGCTAATGCTATTAATCAGGCTGTAGAAAAAGATACCGATGCATTAATGAAAAGAACTGGCAAGCGTCCAGTTGCAGATGGAAGAATGTCGCAACAAGAGGCTTATACTTTTGCCACATTAGCTGGTATAGTTGGTGTTGGCATGATGTGGTATTTTTTCAATTTTTCATCGGCCATGCTTTCAGCCTTGAGCTTATTTCTCTATGCCTTTGTTTATACACCCTTAAAAAAAATCAATTCAATAGCTGTATTGGTTGGAGCTATTCCGGGTGCCTTACCATGTTTAATTGGTTGGGTTGCAGGGAATGATGATTTTTCTGCGGGTGGCTGGATTTTATTTGGTATTCAATTTCTATGGCAGTTCCCACATTTTTGGGCAATTGCTTGGGTAGCACATACCGATTATAGCAAAGCCGGTTTTAAGTTATTACCAGCCGACTTAGGTCCAACAAAGTTCACAGCCGTGCAGTCAATTATGTATAGTGTGTTAATGATTCCAGTAGGAATGCTACCTTATTACTTTGGATTAGCAGGTCCTATTAGCATGGTGGTTGTATTGATTTGTAATATTGGAATGGTTATTCAATCTATAAGATTGTACAGAGAAATGAACGTAAAAGCTGCTCGACGTGTTATGTTCAGCAGTTATATATACCTACCAATAGTTTTGTTGGCATTGTTGGCGGGTAAAATAAAATAAGTAGTTATGACAACAAGTGTATCAGGATCAGAGAGAAGGCTACACCCACACAAGTTTATGCTGTGGATTGCGATTGGCAGCATTGTAATGATGTTTGCTGGATTAACCAGTGCTTATTTGGTGAAAAAGAGTCAGACCAATTGGTTAGAATTTGATTTGCCAGTTGTGTTTTGGTATTCAACTGTTGCCATTCTAGCTAGCAGTGCGACCATGTGGTTGGCGCAGAAAAACTTCAAAGCCCGCGAAATGCAGCGGTATAGAATTTTTATTACAGCAACAGCAATTTTAGGGGTAGCATTTATGGCTTTACAAATTGTAGGTTTTTATGATTTGGAAGCTAAGAGCATTCGTTTACTTGGCGCAACAAGTAACCCAGCTGCATCATTTCTATTTGTAATTACAGCCCTCCATATATTACACGTACTTGGAGGAGTGGTTGCAATAATGGTCATCTTCATTAGAGCATTTGTAGGTAAAACCAAGCTCTATAGTAGCAGGCCTATTGAGTTAGTAAGTATATACTGGCACTTCGTAGATATTTTATGGATTTACCTATTCATTTTTTATCATTGGGTGAATTAGTAAAGCACTGTATATCAGCGTTTTTAGACAAAAAAATCGAAAACGTTAATATTCAAAGAAAAACTTAGGCTGAATGCCTTTTTTTTGAGAGCCAGCCAATATTTTTGTACCGAAATTTTAAGAAGCATATGGCAACAACAGCAACAGCAATGAGCACAGACACCAAGTGGTGGAACGGCGGGAAAAGTCCTTTCAACGTTGAGTATGGAAAACTCATGATGTGGTACTTCTTGATGAGTGACGCATTTACTTTTGGTGCGTTTCTTATTGCATATGGTACTGTTCGTTTTTCAACCAACGGATGGCCTGACCCTAACGAAGTGTTTCAATCATTCCCTGGATTAGGTAGTGGTTACCCTTTGTTGTTTGTAAGTTTAATGACTTTCATTCTTATCATCAGCTCAGTTACAATGGTTTTAGCTGTTCAAGCTGGTCACCATATGGATAAAAAAGGTGTAGTAAAGTATTTAATCTGGACCATCATCGGTGGTGCTGCATTCTTAGGTTGTCAGGCTTGGGAATGGGCGCACTTGCATCACGAAGGTGCATGGTGGGGTAGCAATCCTTTCCCTAATATGGACGGATCAAAGGCGACTACAAACTTCACCAACTTCTTCTTCACCATTACTGGTTTTCATGGCTTCCACGTTTTCTCTGGTGTTATCATCAACATCATTATGTTGATAATGACTCTGAATAATGTATTTGAGAAACGAGGCCACTACTTAATGATTGAGAAGGCTGGTTTGTATTGGCACTTCGTAGATCTAGTTTGGGTATTTGTATTCACCATGTTTTACTTGGTATAACCTGATTGCTTAAAATTATAAAACTGTAGAAATGGAACATAACGCAGCACAAATGGCAGAAAATCATGGCGGAGGAACGAAAGAAGTAATTCGTGTTACCATCATTCTTTCTGTAATTACCTTAATTGAATTGGCATTGGGTTATGCTATTATTGGTATGCCTCCTAGCACACTGGTAACAGCAGTAAAGGGTTCAATCTTAATTCTAATGATGGCGAAAGCTTTTTATATTGTTGCTTACTTTATGCACTTGAAGCATGAGCTGAAGAATATGATCATGACCATTGTTGTTCCTTTGGCATTGTTCATTTGGTTCATTACTGCTTTCCTTTGGGATGGCAATTCTTACAAGAACTTAAGAAATACTTACGATCGTCACCATGCTGAGCAAAACAGCATTAAAGTTGAAAAGAAAGAGCATAGCTCCGGCGAAAAGCAGGCTCAACCAAGCGGCGATCATAAAGGACATTAATAAAACCCACTACAACAACCATCGCTGCGGCGGTGGTTTTTTGTAGGTAGCAAATACTATGAATAAAAAAGCATTATTAGCATTATCAGTTGCATTGTTTATTCCGCTGATTAGTTACTTATTGGTAAAAAGTTTCAGCGCTGATGCAGTGGATATGCCAAGGCGTTATTTTGTAGACACTGTTCTCACTAAACTAGAAAGAGGTAAGTTGGTAGATGATACTATTTGGCATCAGACCAAGAACATTGAGTTGGTAAATCAATTAGGAGATACCGTACAGTTATACGATAAAAGAGGTAAGATCATAGTTATGGATTTTTTCTTTACAAGTTGTAGAGGAATTTGTCCAGCATTAACTCGCAACATGAGTAAGTTGCAGCAATCTTTCTTACGTGGTGGAAACCTTCGTAAAAAAATTGATACTTCTATTGTACAGTTTATGTCTTTTTCAATTGATACTGAAAGAGATTCTGTTCCAGTAATTAAATCCTATGCCGATCGTTATGGTGTTAACCACGATAATTGGTGGTTGCTTACAGGAAATCAAGATAAAATCAACAAGTTTGCATTTGAAGAGTTGAAAGTAGATCAGTTTAGTGGTAGTCCAGTTGATTCCGACTTTGTCCATACCAACAGATTCGTTTTGCTTGATAGAGATATGGTTGTTAGAGGTTTTTATAACGGACTAGATTCTATTGCAGTATCGAAGTTGGCTCGAGATATTGGTATTTTAATGCTTGAAAAGGATAAGAAGCGACCTAATACATTGTTTAGTCGTATCATTGATTTGAGCTGGCTTTGGTTGCTGATTGTATTCTGTGTCATTGCTTTTGTAGTTTACTTCAAATCGAATCTAAAAAAAGCAGGATAGCAACTTTTATCACAATAGGTTTGTTTAACTAAAAATCATTTATATGTTACCTCCCTCTATTCAAAAGAACGATCGTTTAGCCAACTGGTTAATAGGAATATTCTCTGTGGTAGTATTTGTGGTTGTTGTTGTTTTAGGCAGAGTAAAACTGGATATTGATATGGGATTTGATATCCACATTTTTGCACTAGCTAATGCAATTATTAATAGCATCATTGCTGTACTGCTGATAGGTGCATTAGTGGCAGTAAAAAGTAAAAAGTTTGAGCTACATCGAAAAATGATGTTTGGTGCATTAATCTTATCTATTGTATTTCTCCTCTCATATATCTTACACCACTTACTTGCGGGCGATACAAAATTTGGTGGCGAAGGAGCCATTCGATATTTCTATTACTTCATTCTAATTACGCATATTATTCTTGCGGCATTAATTCTTCCTTTCATTTTATTTACAGCTTACAGGGGATTAACTGCTGAATGGCCTCAACACAGAAAACTCGCTAAAATTACATGGCCATTATGGTTATATGTAGCAATCACTGGTCCTATTGTTTATATCATGATTAGCCCATACTACTAATGCGCTATTTGTATCCATCCTTAAAACAATTACAACAACAACACAACTATGGCTTTTGGGGCATGGTGATTGTGTGGACTGTACTTTGGTGGTTACAAAAAGGGACAGTCATAACAGATGATATGATGCCCTTAGCTCGTCAGCTACAAGCTGGGGTGGCAGTTACAGGAACTTTACTCGGTTGGGGTATTTTTGGATGGTTTAAACGCAAGCTGGAACATGTTCGTTCATTAGATACGATTCCTGAAAAACTTGAGGCATACAAAAAAGTCAGTTACATCAAATGGGCGGGCTTATTATTTGTTCTTGCATTTTGTGCTGTAACCTATTGGATGTTGCCACAGACAGTTGTATTATTGGTAGCCATTATATTTCTAGTTTTATATGCTGCTCAGCGTCCTATTCCTTCTATTGTAGCACTTCATATTGACGAGCAAATAGATCGTCTATTTCTTTCTAAATAAGTTCATTTATTCAAATTCACATAGCTTTACGGTTCGTTATTCACCAGCATGGAAAAAAACTTCATTGATTATATCCGCATTTTTTGTCGCTCGGGACATGGAGGAGCAGGGTCTCGGCATTTCCGGCAAGATAAGCTTACTTCAAAAGGTGGACCAGATGGTGGAGATGGTGGAAGAGGAGGGCATATCATTTTGCGTGGTAACAGTCAGCTTTGGACTTTACTTCATTTGAGGTATTATAAAAATGTGCTAGCTGAGAATGGTGAAAAAGGGATGAAGCAAAATAAGACTGGTAGAGATGGTGAAGATATTATTATTGAAGTGCCACTTGGAACCATTGCACGTGATGAGGAAACAGGAGAATTAGAGGCAGAGATTTTGGAAGATGGACAGGAAGTGATTTGGATGAAAGGAGGAAGAGGAGGATGGGGGAATCAGCATTTTGCAACTCCAACCAATCAGGTGCCACAATATGCACAGCCTGGAGAACCAGGCGTAGAGGGTTGGAAGTTTTTAGAGTTGAAAGTATTAGCTGATGTAGGATTGGTAGGATTTCCTAATGCTGGAAAATCAACTTTGTTATCTGTTATATCTGCCGCTAAACCTAAGATTGCCAATTACGCGTTCACCACATTAATACCTCAATTAGGAATGGTGGCGTATCGCGATAATAAGAGCTTTTGTGTAGCTGATTTGCCAGGTATTATTGAAGGAGCCGCAGAAGGAAAAGGACTAGGACATCGATTTTTGCGACATATAGAAAGAAACTCAGTTTTACTGTTTTTAATTCCAGCCGATAGTAACGACCATCGAAAGGAGTATGAAATTTTAAGAAGCGAATTAGAAGCTTATAATCCCGAAATGTTACAAAAGGATTTTCTAATTGCTGTAAGTAAGTCGGATATGTTGGATGATGAACTCAAAACAGCCATTTCAAAAGAGTTACCCAAAGATGTGCCACATTTATTTATTTCATCCGTTGCACAATTAGGACTGGTTGAATTAAAAGATGCCCTTTGGAAGATGTTGCAAAAAGATGATCAGTCGCAATAATTTTCTAGAGTAAGCTGAAATAGATATAAGCTGATTGTTTTAATTTCAGTTTACAGACTTAATTAAAGAAACCATGCAAGCACAAACCTGTTTGTTCTGCGGACATTATGTGCAGTTGGTGCATGTACATGGGCATTATCAATGTCCGGTTTGTACCACCAATGCGCTTCCTTGTTGTGATGGAGACAATTGCTCAACCAATTACCTATTGGATCATTCAATGAATGAAGTAAACAAACGTAAGGAAGCCATTTCTAATCAGTCAAGTACTTCAGAGCCTTAATATTTACAGTATCCATCACCCGGACTAATCTTAATACAAAGTTTTGCGTTTTGTAACCACTTCATTCCAGATCCATTTCCGTCTGTTAAAGTAATGGTATGCTCTACCTTGTTCTTTTTAAATGAAATTCCAGATGCAGCAGCATAAGCTTGATGATTTTCATACTGCATAGTTTGTAATACTAGATCCCAATATGCTAAGGTGACCATATAGTCTTTTTGGTTTGGTACAATGTCTACGAAACTACCTTCAACCCCCGTCCATCTACCAAGCATTGAATCAATTGTACTGCCTATTGGACGTTTGGTATATTGAATGAAGTTGTTATCATCCTTTAAACGCTTTAACTGTAAAGTATCGTTTCTAAGATCATGAATCAAGAAGAATGATTCCTCTAAAGCAGTATCGAGTAAACCTCTTTCTAAAAAATACAGCGTATCATTTGATAAGCGCCATTGTACACCGGTTGCGCTGTATGTATTGGGGTAATGAAGACTGGCATTCGGATCTAATTGTAATCCGTTTACGAAGCTATCTTGTATATTCCACCATACGCCTGCAAGTTGATCAGATGAAAATGATTTTAAACTCCTAGCTTCATTTTTCTCATTTGATTTACATGCAACTAAAAAAATAAGAATGTATAACGACAGTTGTTTCATATTCAATTTTTTTCAAGATACTTGATTTTATTATTATTAAATTAGTGCATGCGAATTTTATATGCTGAAGACGAAGTTCAATTAGCCAAAACTGTTCAAGAAGGATTGGAAAGTGCAGGGTTTGAAGTTGATATGGTATTTGACGGTTCTATGGCTGAGAGATTTTTTGATAGGCATGCATATGATTGTGTTTTGTTAGATATTAATTTACCTATCAAAAACGGGTTTGAACTCTGTAAATCATTTAGATCAAAAGATAGTCGTGTTCCAATTATCATGCTTACAGCATTAAACGATGTGGAAGACAAACAGGAAGCTTTTTCAGCGGGATCAGATGATTATTTAGTCAAACCATTTCACATACGTGAATTAATTCTTAGAATTCAGGCACTGCAAAGACGATTGCAACACAAGGAAACAGTATCTCAGCTTCTAGAAATTGCTGATCTCACTTTAGATTCTGAAAAAAAGGAAGTTAGGAGGTCAGGAAAGCTAATTAAGTTATCTGTAAAGGAGTTCTTGCTTTTAGAGGTTTTAATGAGAGCTAGAGGAAGGGTGCTTTCAAAATCACATTTGTTAGAAGAAGTTTGGGGCATTGACTATGATACAGGAACAAATCAGGTGGAAGTGTATATAAATTTTTTACGATCAAAAATTGATAAACACTCTAGCATAAAATTAATCCATACTAGACAGGGTTTCGGTTATTATATTAAAGATGAGTCATGACTATTCAGACACGATCGGCAGTATACATGTTTTGTGCAGTTGCACTTATGATGGGAGTATTATCAGTTGTCATGTATACTTCCTTATTACAGTATGAGAGCATGCAGTTTCAGTCACGACTTTTAGAGAAAGCTAAAACAACGATTGAATTATTGGAAGAAGTACAAGAAGTAGATAGTACTTTGTTAAGGATAGTGGATGAGCATGCATTAAACAAAATAAGAGATGAAAAGATTCTTATATTGAACGAAAGTGCGCAGATTGTATACAGTAGTATTGATGATTTTAGTATATCGTATGACTTAGACTTGTTAGAAAAAATTAAGATAAATGGACAAATTCTATATGAAGTGAATGATTACGATCATGCTGCAATTTGGTATGAGTCAAAAGATATTAAGCGCTATGTATTTGTTGCAGCCTTTGATACCGAAAGAGAGAAGGCAATTTCTATTATGCAGAAAATTTTATTTTGGGGTAATGCGTTAGTATTATTGTTTACAATATTGTTTTCCTATTTTTTTGCTGGAAGAGCTTTGTCTCCTCTTCGTCATTTATCTAAACAAATAGAAAGTCTAGATGATCGTTCCATACTTCAGAATCATAGGTTAGATCAGTTCGAAGGGAAAGATGAAATTGCACAATTAGCAAATCGATTTAATGAACTTTTTGAACGACTACAACAGGGACTTACAGAACGATTGGCTTTCTCTCGTTATATATCTCATGAATTACGAACACCTCTGGCTGTGGTGATGAATAAGCTAGAGTTAGCACAATCAAAGTCATATTCCGAAAATGAGTACAAACTTTTGCTGGATGATTTATGGACAGATCATCAGAGAATGTCAAACTTGATAGAACAACTTCTTACTTTATTTAGAGCAGAAAGCAGTTATGGTAATCAAGAAATGATTCAGTCTAATTTTTTACAACTACTGGAAGAGTCAATCGAACAAATTCGATATTCATTTCCAAGCTCTGAAATTCATGTACATATTGCAGATGATTGCATGGATACGGATGTATTTGATTTTAAAGGGAACCCTTCATTGATAAATGCATTAATCCGAAACCTAATTCATAATGCTTGCAAATATGGACTGCACTCCTCTGTACAAGTTCGACTAGGAGTTCAAGATGGGTTTATAACTTTTTCAGTTTCTAACTTTGCTGAGCCTATACCTGAAAGTGAAAGAAATTCACTTTTCCAGCCGTTTTTTAGATCTGGTGCAACTGTTAAGAAAACCGGAACTGGATTAGGTTTAATGTTGTGTAAGTCAATTGCTCGATTACATGCAGGTGATGTCAAATACATTTCAGGGGTAAAGGAACAGACTTTTGAAGTTAAAATACCAACTTTATAGATTGATAATCAATTAGATAGGTTTAATGCCCTTTTAATCTTACTTTAAAACCTCTTTAAGGTTGGGGTTGCAGTTTTGTGTTATCAAAATCAACAAATCATGAAACAATTTAAAACCTTATCAATCGCTTTCATCAGTTCTAGTATGTTTTTTATGTCTTGTAGTAAACAAATGGATACACCTATTCAGCCTGAACTATCAACTACAAATTCTATAAACGGACAAGTTTTTCAAGTAAATGAGCACGGTAAATTACAAACACAGCTATCAACAGTTCAGGTTCAATTAGAACAACAAGGAAAAGTAGTTGCAACAGTGCAAACTAAGATCGACGGATCGTATTCATTCACAAATCTCAATAGTGGAGTTTATCAGGTATCATATAAACATGCCAATTTGGTTGCGACAAAACAAGAGGTTAAATTAGGGAATCAACCTGTTCGTATATCGCCAGTGACTATGGGGCCAATAGCAAAACATAATATTCAAATTGAAGGCAAGAATACTTCAGACGGTTATTTGAATCTGAACTTGCACTTCAACCCGCAACCATCAAAAGGATGTCCTTATACAGCTACTGTATTTATTCATAGAAATACGTTTGGAAATGCTGAGCAAGCTTTAACTCGAATCACTAGAAGTACTGAAGTAGATGGTTGGATGGATATTATCTCAATAGATCAATTACATGCTTTGGGCTTTAAAAATGGAGATGAGGGATATCTAACTGTTTATCCAGATACATTTCAAGTGAACACACAATCCAATCCTTTGCAAATTCAATATCCGGCACTTCATTTGTCAGCTGTACAGCATGTAAAAGTACAGTTGTAAAAGAATAAAGTGTATAATCAAAAAAACCGGCAATTGCCGGTTTTTGTTTTTATGCTTGAGCCTCGCTGGCCATTGATTTGCTGATCTTTTTGCGATCTTCTTCATTGAGCACAACTTTACGCATACGAATTGTTTTAGGTGTTACTTCAATACATTCATCTTGCTGAATATATTCCATACACTCTTCTAATGTCATTAAAGTTTTAGGTGCAATACGAGTTGCATCATCTGCACCGCTAGCTCTATGGTTGGTGAGTTTTTTAGCTTCTGTAGCATTCACTACCAAATCGCCTGGCTTAATGTGCTCTGCAATAATTTGGCCAGTGTATACATCTTCTCCTGGATCTACAAAGAATCTTCCACGGTCTTGTAATTTATCAATAGAATAAGCCGTTGTTTTTTCAGTGTTCTTAGAAATTAGTACGCCGTTACTTCTTCCAGGAATTGGTCCTTTCCACGGCTTATACTCAGTAAAGCGATGCGCCATTACAGCTTCTCCAGCAGTATTTGTTAGCATTTGAGAACGCAATCCAATCAATCCTCTTGAAGGAATATCAAACTCTAAGTGTTGCATTTCACCCTTGCTTTCCATTACCAACATTTCACCTTTCCGCTGCGTAACCAAATCAATTACTTTACCACTGAATTCCTGAGGTACATCTACCACCAAGTTTTCATAAGGTTCGCACTTCTTGCCGTCGATATTTTTTACCAACACTTGCGGATTACCTACAGTAAGTTCGTAACCCTCTCTGCGCATGGTTTCAACCAGTACACCTAAGTGAAGAATACCTCTTCCATAAACTAAAAAGCTATCTGCACTATCTGTATCCATAACACGTAGTGCAAGGTTCTTTTCAGTTTCTTTCATTAAGCGATCTCTGAGGTGACGAGAGGTAACAAACTTTCCATCCTTACCAAAGAATGGGGAGTTATTAATACCAAACATCATACTCATAGTAGGTTCATCCACACTAATGATTGGTAATCCTTCTGGATTTTCTGCGTCAGCAATGGTGTCACCAATATTAAAATCTTCTAATCCAACTACAGCACAAAGGTCACCAGACAATACTTCTGTTACTCTGCGCTTACCCATTCCTTCGAATACATACAGTTCCTTCACACGGTTCTTCTTGATGCTTCCATCGGCTTGCACCAAAGCAATAGGTTGGTTTTCTTTGATTGAACCTCTTGTTACTTTACCAATTGCAATTCGTCCTAAGAAAGAAGAATAATCTAAAGAAGTAATTTGTAATTGAAGGGTTCCTTCAGAAACTTTTGGAGCAGGTACGTGCTCGAGAATACCATCCATCAAAGGCGTAATATCTTCACATTGTTCGTTGGAGCTGTTGAACCAACCGTTTTTACCACTGCCATAGAAAGTAGGGAAATTCAATTGCTCTTCTGTTGCATCTAAATTGAAGAACAATTCAAATACAGCATCATGCACTTCATCAGGACGACAATTGGGTTTATCAACTTTATTGATAACAACAATTGGGTGAAGATTTAACTGCAAAGCTTTTTGTAGTACGAATCTTGTTTGAGGCATAGGTCCTTCAAACGCATCAACCAACAGAATAACGCCATCGGCCATTTTCAAGACACGTTCTACTTCACCTCCAAAATCACTGTGACCTGGCGTATCAATTACGTTAATTTTTACATCCTTATAAGTAACTGCAGCATTCTTTGAAAAAATGGTAATTCCTCTTTCTTTTTCAAGGTCGTTACTATCCATGATGAGTTCACCGGTCTCTTGGTTGTCGCGGAAAACTTTGGTGGTGTGTAAAATACGATCCACCAGGGTTGTCTTGCCATGATCTACGTGGGCAATAATGGCTATATTTCTGATATTCATAATAAGTGATATACCGGGATGCTCGGTTAGAATTTCCCAAAATGTCGGCAAAGGTACAGTTTATGGGTGGCTTGCGGAAGAAAAGCCTAAAAATTCATCATTTGTTCATATGCAAAATACTGATTATCAATCATTTTCAAATAGTGGACCTGCAATAAATAAGACCTTAAAGGATGTTTTAGATGAACCACAGCCAAATTAACTAACTTCAACTCATGTCTAAAGCTTCTTTTCAGAAAGTATTGTTTCTTGTATTTGTCGCCGCTTATTTCATGGCAGGTGCGAATCATTTCTTACATCCCGACTTTTATACGCCCATGTTTCCCGATTATATGAAAGTATATGCTTCGGAATTAAATATGCTTGCTGGGATTGCAGAAATTGGATTAGCAATTGGCATTTGTATACCAAGAGTTAGAAACTATGCAGCATTAGGAATTGTTGCTATGCTAATTGCCTTTATTCCGGTGCATGTTTATATGATTGAAGTGGCACCATTTACATTGGGAGGGTTACAAATGGAAGTATGGATGGCTTGGGTTCGCTTATTGCTGTTGCATCCAATTTTAATTTTCTGGGCTTATTCTTTGCGCAATTACAAATGGTCGTAAAGCCATTTTGAAAATGCTTCCAAACTTGGGTCACGGGCTCCCATTAATAAAAGCACATCTCCTTCTTGTAAGGTTTCTTTCATGTGTTCTTGCATATCATTTCTATGCTCACAGAAAAATGCTTGTACACCTCTCTTTTGCAAATCAAGTATTAAGTCATTTGCAGAAATGTCTTTAACTGCTGTTCCGCCTGCATAAAAGATTTCACTCATCCATATTTGATCATTTGGACGAAGTGATTGACTGATTTCCTCTACAAAATCATTTCTTAAAAATCTTGTTGGACCATATCCATGGGGCTGAAACCAGGCAATGACTCTCTGGCACATGGGTTGTACGCCCTTTATGGCAGCTGCAACCTTTGCGGGGTTGTGTGCATAGTCATCAATAATCCAGCAGCCTCTTTTTTGTCCAAGTACTTGGTTACGTCTGTAAATGCCTTTGTATTGTTGAAGTGCTGCACTACAAGTCATTAAATCAACTCCCATCAATGCAGCACCTGCAACTGCTGCAACTGCATTTTCCATATTGTGTTTGCCGAAAGTATTTACAAGAAATGGCACCCCATTAATGGTAAAACTCATTCGTAAGCCATCCTGCTGATAATTGCTGGCCGTATATCCAGCCGTTTCATCTGAGGTTGTAAAATTATTACTTGTATTGGTTGAAAAACTTGCTGCAAGAGAATGGTGAGCATTCACAATCATCTTCTCGCAATTTTTTTGAAAAGTTTTAAAGAGTTCAGCAAGCTCATCTAATTCTTTGTGGTCTTTATCAATGTTTAAAACAATGCCTAGGTAAGGACGATAATAAATCAGGGAACCATCACTTTCGTCGGCTTCAATGACCAATACATCTCCTTTACCTACAAATGCATTTCCAATTAATCCCTTTTCTTGCAATCTAACTAATCCTGCTCCACTGATAATACTAGGTCCTAATCCTGCTCTCTCTAGAATATCAAAAAGCATAGCAGATGTACTTGATTTACCTGAAGTACCTGCCACTGCAATGGTTCGTTTGCTTTGGCTAATTAGGGTTAATAATTCAGAACGTTTCAGTATAGGTATACCTAAGGAAATGGCTTTTTGGTATTCAATGTTTTGTTCTTCAACCGCAGTAGAAACAACCACACATTCAGTCGCTTCAGTTATACCAGAACCATCTTGTGCAAAGCATTGGATATTTGCTTTTTTTAATTGAAGTGCAGTTTCATGAGTAGGTAATAGTTCAGGAGTAAAATAGCGATCGCTTCCTGAAACATTTTTTCCAATTCCAGCACAATACTGCGCCAATGCGCTCATGCCAGTGCCTGCTACACCAATAAAGAAAAAATTCTTGGTAGCTGACAGTGATATAGTAGAATTATTTTGCATCGAAATCAATCACAACAGTTTCAGTTAATGGCCTACTTTGACAGGTTAAAATATAGCCATGTTCAATTTCATCTTGTTCTAGTCCATAATGTACTTCCATTTCAACTTCACCTTCTATGAGTTTGGCTTTACAGGTGCAACATACCCCCCCTTTACATGCATATGGAAGGTCGGCACCTTTTTCAAGAGCAACATCTAAAATTGTTTGATCATCGAATGCAACATTCATTTCTACACTTCTTCCATCCATGATGAGTGTTACTAGACTACCTGCTTTAGTAGCTTCAGATTTTTTTGCTGAACTCTGCTTGGTTTTTCCAGCTGAAGTTCCAAAGAGTTCAAACATAACTTTGGCAGGTGGAATTCCAATTTCTTGTAAGTATTCTTTTGTTGCAAGAATCATCTCCTCTGGTCCACATATCATATAAGCTGTGGCATCTATTGGGAGTAAATGCTTAAATAAAGTTGAGAGTTTTTCTTGATCAATTCTTCCGAAATGAAGTGGGCTATCCGTTTTTTCTCGACTAAGTAAATGAATTAAGCGAAGGCGTTGTAAATATTTATTTTTAAGGGCTTCAAGTTCTTCTTTGAACATGATGCTGTTCTTACTACGATTACTATAAACCAGCGTACAACTGGTGCAAGGTTGTGTTTCTAGTATCTCTTTAATTTGAGAAAGGATGGGTGTAATTCCACTTCCGGCAGCAAAAAAAACGATGTCAGCATTTTCTTCGCAGTCAGGTACTTTAAACTTTCCCATCGGTGGCATCACTTCTAATGAATCGCCTACTTTTAATTCGTCATTAGCAAATGATGAAAATAATCCGTTGGTTACTTTTTTAATGCCAACTTTCCAAGTCTTAGATGATGGTGCAGAGCACAAACTATAAGAGCGTCTTGTTTCTACTCCGTTTATATGGGCCTTTAGAGTCAGGTATTGTCCTGCCTCAAAATTGAAATTACTTTGTAATATTTCAGGCACATCAAACTCAATACAAACTGCATCTGCAGTTGTTTTTTCAATTGATTTGATTTGTAGGGAATAAAAAGAAGTTGACATGTTTAAGATTGCTTCAGTCCACCAATTAAAATACTAATCATTTGCTCTTCTAATTCTTTGCCATTGATTTTAGCTTTGCTTCTATGCCAGCTCTCGATTCCACTAATGGCATGTAGCATTATAAGTACTGCAGTTGGGGCGTCAATTTTTTTGATGCTTCCCGCCTTAATACCAGCTTGAATGATTGCAGCAAATCTCTTACGATAGGTTCTTCGCTGATTTTGAAAATTCGATAAGTAAGGCTCGGCCAAATGCTTCCATTCCCTATCACTTACATACACCTGTTCATAATCCTGCACCATACGCTTAATGTGGAAACGCAGTAATTGCTCTACTTGTTCAATGGCCGATACTTTCGACGCTTCTACGGCATCCATATGATCGGTGAAAGTGTTGGCTACATGAAAACAAATAATGTGTAGCAGTTCGGTTTTAGAATGGATATGGTTGTATAAGCTGGCTGCTTCTACGCCTACAGATTCTGCCAACTCTCTCATTGAGGCGGCCTGGTAGCCTTTTTCTTTAAAAAGGCTAGCTGCTTTTTGAATAATTACATCTTTACGAGATGCTTTATTTTCTACTTGGATACGGCCCATATGTACAAATGTAAAGCGCTAACGATTGTTAGCAAAATATTCGTATAAATGCTTCTTCTTTGTTAGTGTAGTGGGCTGCAGATAGATAAAAATCAATGAAGTGGTCAGAATGGTGTAGCTTCGCTGCCCGATAACCAAAATCAAAATTCATGTCTTTAGTAGTTGTCGGTTCTATGGCTTTCGACGCCATTGAAACCCCGTTCGGGAAAAGTGATAAAATTATTGGTGGTGCAGGAACATATATTGCATGGTGTGCTTCCAATTTTACCCAACCCATTAAACAAATTTCAGTAGTAGGTGGCGATTTTCCTCAAGAGGAGTTAGATGCTTTAACAGCAAGAGGAGTGAACCTAGAGGGCGTTCAAATTAAAAAAGATGAAAAAACATTTTTTTGGAGTGGACGCTACCATCTTGACATGAACAGTCGCGATACATTGGATACCCAGTTGAATGTATTAGAAAATTTTCAACCTGTAGTACCAGACTCATATCAGGATTGTGAGTTTTTGATGCTAGGGAATTTGGTGCCAGCTGTTCAGAGAAGTGTGATTGAGCAACTCAAGAATCGTCCAAAGTTGATTGTATTGGATACCATGAACTTTTGGATGGAAATAGCTTTAGAAGATTTAAAAGTGACCCTTTCAATGGTAGATGTGCTAATGGTAAATGATAGCGAAGCACGTCAGCTAAGTGGTGAGCATTCGTTAGTAAAAGCTGCCGCTAAAATTATGGAAATGGGCCCTAAATATTTGGTTATCAAAAAGGGCGAACATGGTGCTTTGTTGTTCCATGAAAAGCAAATTTTCTTTGCACCTGCTTTGCCTTTAGAAGATGTATTTGATCCAACAGGAGCGGGCGACACTTTTGCAGGTGGATTTATTGGGCATTTGGCACGTACAAAAGACATTTCTTTTGAGAATATGAAAACGGCTATCATAGTTGGAAGTGCTATGGCAAGCTATTGTGTTGAGAAATTTGGTACACAACGTTTGCGTGAAATTTCAGACGCAGATATTGAATCAAGGTTGAATGAATTTGTGCAATTGGTGAACTTTGATATCTCATTGGGATAATAATTGTAGTACATATTACCACATAACCTTAAAAGCGGCTTAAAAGGCCGCTTTTGTTATTAAATGTGGCTTAATTTAAGATATACATTCTTTTTGTGGTGGGTATATCAATTACCTTCGACTTCGAATCCAATCCAATTTTTATGAAAAAGCCAATTTTTCATTTTTTAAGTTTTCTTGTTATCATTTTTTTGTCATCATGTGAGAAGCAGATAAATGAACCAAATTCGCAAGAAGATATTGTTGCTAATAACTCAGAAGATATTATAGAATTACCTGAATCTAATCTTGCAAATCGAATTATTTTCCATAACCGAAATGCGTCAATTGTTGCAACACAGTCTATTGATGGTGTTGAGACCGTAACCGACCCAATATCACATATTGCAACTGTTTTGCCATTGCGACATCAAGGAAAAACGCTACATGCAACGCATTTAGATATTACTAACAATCGTGCATACATTTCTTATGCTTCTAGTGATACTTCATATGTGGGTGGGGTAGATGTAATTAATACTAGTAATATTCAAAATCCCCGATCGCTAACTTCTCTTATTTACACCAATTTTAAAGTGAATGCAGTTGTTGTTGGTTCTAGTAGAATGTTTTTCTCTGGTACTCGTAGACCTAGTTCTTTTACACCAGCAGTCACTACAGCTGAGTCAGCCACCTTTGGTTTACATAACCTAAATAGCTCTGGAAGGCCATCTGGCTCTTTAAGAACAACACGTATTGGCGGATTTAATGGAACTGATATTGCTTTTCATAATAACAAAGTATATTTTTTAAGTGGTAATAATGGAAGGTTAACAGTTTTTAATACTGCCGGCGTTCAACAAGACCAACATGTAGTTGATGATGGAAGAGGTATTGCAGTTTCTTCAACAAGCAATAGATTGGCTATACTTACAGGTAACAGTAAAATAATGCTGTCTGGAATAACAAACTTACAGCAGCAAACAGTTTTACATATTCCAGATGAGATAGTTGGAACAAAAAGAAACATAGATTTTTTTGAAGATAAATTAATCGTTGCATCGGGAAGAAGAGGTTTAATGGTTTATGCAGATGGAAATAATGTACCAGCCGTTTTACTTCAACAATTTCCAATGCCAGTCTCTCAGCCTGGTGTTTCAAGCAGTGAATTAGTAACTAGATCCGTTTCATATAATCCAGACAATGGTCTAGTTGTTACCGCAAACGGCGCAGCAGGATTGTGGGTTTTTAGAAAAAATAATGCTACTCAATTATTGGAACTTGTTGGTAAAATAAGCACCCCAGGTAGTTTCAATTATGTAAAGAGTAGGGGTGATTTAATTTTTGCTGCTACTGCAGATGGCGGAATGCAAATTTTTAGGATTAATATGTAAATCTGTATTTGGATATTGGTATTTCCGGGATTGCTTTTTCTGAGCGATCCCTTTTTTATTCAAACAAATCCTTTATATATTTGCGTCATGGTACAAAATAAAAAACAGAATGCTAAACACAAACCCTAAACGGGGAGGCATTCCTATATGTACCATACAACGAATTGCCTTCCATTTGGAAGGTTTTTTTTTGACTTAAACTGAATAAAAAATGAAAGTAGCAGTTGTTGGCGCTACCGGTCTGGTAGGCACAAAGATGATGCAAGTGTTGGAAGAACGTAATTTTCCTGTAACAGAATTATTGCCTGTTGCAAGCGAACGTTCTATTGGTAAACAGGTTACTTTCAAAGGGAAACAGTACTCAGTTGTAAGCATGGACGATGCAATAGCTGCACGTCCATTAGTAGCTTTGTTCTCTGCAGGTGGTTCCACATCGCTTGAATGGGCACCTCGATTTGCCGAAGCAAGTATTCGTGTTATTGATAACTCATCTGCCTGGCGCATGGACCCAACTAAAAAATTGGTTGTGCCTGAAGTGAATGCTCATGTGTTAACTGAAGAAGACTTTATTATTGCAAACCCCAATTGTTCTACAATACAAATGGTAGTTGCTTTGCAACCTCTTCATGAAAAGTATACTATAAAAAGGGTAGTGGTCTCTACTTATCAAAGTGTTACTGGTACGGGTAAAAAAGCAGTAGATCAGCTTATGAATGAAAGAGCGGGGGTTTCTGGAGAAATGGCTTATAAGTATCCAATCGATTTAAACGTTATTCCACAGATTGATGTGTTTCTTGAGAATGGATATACCAAAGAAGAAATGAAAATGGTGAAAGAAACATGTAAAATTATGGGTGATGATTCAATTCGCGTAACCGCTACAACAGTTCGTATTCCAGTTATGGGTGGACATAGCGAAAGTGTGAATATTGAATTTGAAAATGAATATGACATTGCTGATATACATACAGTGTTAAGTCAAGCCCCGGGTGTAGTTGTACAACACAACGATGCAGAACAGTTGTATCCAATGCCATTATGGGCACATGAAAAAGATGAAGTGTTTGTGGGAAGAATTCGTAGAGACGAATCACAGTCCAAAACACTGAATATGTGGATTGTAAGCGATAACCTTCGTAAAGGGGCTGCCACAAACGCAATTCAAATTGCTGAGTATATGCTTCAAAAAGGGTTGTTAGGATAAAGTTTTAATAGTTCCATGACTTGAGATCAGCATGGGTAGGCACTCGTTTTTGTAAGTCTTTCACCCATTTTAAAATAAACATTTCATGGTACCTCAATCGGCTGATGTAATTGGGTAGTTCGTGGCTTCCATTCCAGCAATGTTCTGCTCGGTCGCCATAGTCAACTACGCAATTACACGGCGGGTTTTGAAGTTTCTTTAGCATGTCTTCTGCTGTGTATACAGCGTTGTTTAGATAAAAATTATCCATATCGCCTACATAAATATGGATCTTGCCTTCTAAATCTTTTCCTATTTTATTCCAGTCTCGTTGAATGATATGGGTTAGGTCATAGTTATCTTTCCAATAAGATGCTATGTCTTTATTGATGACGCCTGTTTTCTTGTCCCAGATTCTTGCTGGATAACCGTCTTTTCCTACAGGGGAAAACACAGCTTCCCAAATATCAAACTGATCACCACTTCTGCTTTTATCACCTAATGCTAATTCTTTAAGGTTCATATCTTTTACTGTAGCACTTACATGACCTAAGTAATTGCGATGACCAGGTCTTAATGTTTTTTTGAACGGACTTTCTAAGTAATAAGCATTCTTATCTTCATATAGGTTGATGGTCATATAATGTCTAAAGTCAATTGGATCTGGACAAGCTGCATATGCGCCGTTGTATTCTTTTGGATAAAATACTTGTGCTGCTAAAGCTTCCCATCCTCCTGTACTGCCTCCATACATAAATCTAGCCCATCCTTCACCAATACCTCTAAATCTTCTTTCAATTTCAGGAATCAATTCATAGGTGATGGCATCTCCATAAGGACCCAAGTTTGCAGAATTAACAGCATATGAGTCGTCGTAATAAGGATTGGCATGTTGTATTTCAATTGCAATCACTCTAGGGAAATTAGGTCCAGTCCATAATTTGTAAAAGCGATAAGCTTCTTCTTGTACAATTTTGTTGTAGCCAATTAAATTAAATCGCTTTGATGTATCTGGAGGTAAATTTTCGTCGGGTGGTGTTGTTCTAAACCCATCAAAATCACTTGGAAAATGACCATGAAAAATGGCGAGTGGATATTTAACAGTCGGATTCTCATCGAAGCCTTCAGGAAGTAAAATATGTGCGCCTAAGAACATGGGTCGTCCCCAAAATTCTGTGAGTAGCTTGCTTTGAATTTTTATGTGCTTGATATACTTTGTGTCTTGTGGTTCCTCAATAGGAGGAATTATTTTGTCAAGATTAAGTTGAAGGGCTGTGTTTGGACCTTCCCAATTGACTTCTACTACGGTAGAATATAAATTACCTGGTGCAAGGTTCCAGTGTTGTCCTTCTCCTCTATCCATAGGAAGTTGCACAATATGTCCATCTTTTCTTTTGAATGTTTCATATTTGTGAAATACAACTTGTACAAAGTAGCGTCGTTTAGGAAGTTGACTAATTTGTTCAATTGGATAGCCGAAGAAATCGTTGCTTGAAATTGTTAGGGAATTTGTACTATTCCAATTTTTAATATCGGATCCAAAAACAATTTGCGTTTCAGGTCCGTCACTGATTGTGAATCTTGGTTCTGGTTGAGCGCGTTCACTAAAAATGAGCAGCAGTCTTCCTTGGAGTTGCTCAGAGGGTTGACCAATAACTTTCACTTGAATTTTCTGACTACTTGCAGAAAAAAATAATAAACTAGTACAGACTAATATTAGCAGATGTTTCATAATTGGAAATTAATGAAAATCTGCCAGTATATTCACTCAATGCTTCTATTAATGAATTGCAAGAGAGGTTGAAGGGCTTGAAATGATTCTATGATGGTCTTACTAAGTTGAGGTGTTGTTAGTAACTCATCTTTTATTTCTTTTGTTGCAATCCAGCTCTTCAACTTTAAATCATTTATGCAATTGTGTGATGCATCATAGCCTTTTGGAGGTCTGCTTAAGCTTATGTCTGAGCTTCGTTCTAGATCTGCGTATATGCGCTTGAAGTTTTTATTTTTTAGTATGCCAGTCCATTCGTCAGAACAATAATCAATTTCTTGACGAACTTTATTAATTTCATTAGCCATTGGCATATACAATCCGCCTCCCACAAAACTCTTTCCTGGTTCAAGGTGAAAATAATAGCCTGCAAAGATTCCTTTTTTGCCACCCTTTGCAATGCTCATACCCATGTTGGTTTTATAAGGCGATTTATTCTTACTAAATCGAACGTCTCTATTGATGCGGAATACGCAATCCTTTGGAGCTAAATGTGCAATTTCAGCATCTATATCACTCAGTTCAATCAGTATTTTCTCAGTAAGCTGCAAGAAATCTTTTTTAGCAGATTCATATTCTTTTCTGTGCTCATCGAACCAAGGTTTATTATTGTTTTTCTCTAGTTGCTTAAGGAGTTGTAGGGTAGTTTTTGTAATCATACTGTTGAAGAGTTTTTTACTAATTCTAAAAATCCAGCTTCATCCAAAATGGTGATGCTGCCAATTTTTTTTGCTTTTTCTAATTTGCTGCCAGCGTCTTCACCTACTACTAAATAGTTGAGTTTACTGCTTACACCGCTAAGTATAATTCCACCTTGTTCTTCTGCCATTTGTTCAGCTACAGATCTTTTTAGAGTAGGCAAAGTTCCAGTAAACAAAAATGATTTACCCGACAGTCCACCAGAGTTAGGCATTTCCTTCTGATAGTTATTCATTTCAACACCTAGTCTCTCAAGTTGTTGCAACATGTCAATATTTTTTTCATTTTGAAAAAAGTTGAAAATGCTTTGAGCAACTTTTACACCAACATCTTCTAGATTTTGTAACTCTTCAATTGATCTGTTTTTCAGCTCAAGTAAATGATTGCATGATTGAGCAATGGTTTTTGCCGTGGTTTCACCAACATAGCGAATGCCTAAACCGTACAATTTTCTATACAGAGGCTGCTTTTTACTTTGCTCAATAGCTTCCTTCAATTTTTCAACACTTTTTTTGCCAAATCCTTCTAGCGCTGCAATTTTTTCAAAAGGAAGTTGATAGATATCAGGAATATGTTGCAGCCATCCCGCCTCATAAAATTTACGAATATTAGCATCGCCAAAACTTTTGATATCCAATGCATCTTTGCTGGCAAAGTGAATGATTCTCTCCACCACTTGAGAAGGGCAGTCCATGTTACCACAACGCCAAACCGCCTCCGTTGCTTCCTTTTCTAGTTTGCTGGAACATGTTGGACAATTTGTAGGAAATACAATAATAGATTCTGCACCAGTTCTTTTGTTAGTAAGCGATTGTACAATTTGTGGTATCACATCGCCTGCTCTTTCAATGATAACTTGATCGCCTTTGCGTAAATCTTTTTCCTTAATGTATTCTTCATTGTGTAATGAAATACTAGATACAGTTACTCCACCCAGAGCAACTGGAAGCAACTTAGCAACGGGTGTTACAGCGCCGGTTCTGCCAACTTGAAATTCAACATCAATTAAAGTAGTGGTTGCTTGTCGTGCTTTGAATTTATAAGCGATAGCCCATCTTGGATGATGACTGGTCATACCAAGTACATCATGCCATTTCAGTTCATTTACCTTAATAACCATTCCATCTATTTCATAATCAAGATTATCTCGAACTGCTTCCATTTCTACACATGCATGAATAACTTCTTGAATATTATTTGCAACGGTTACACCTTGCTGTGGAGTTTTAAATCCACACTTACTTAATAATTGCAGCGATTCGGAATGTGATAAAAAGGCTGTTGAATCTGCATCTTTCATTTGTACAAAGCTGATATGATAGAGAAAGGCATCTAAATTTCTTTCAGCAACTTCTTTTGGGTTCTTCATGCGTAAACTACCGCTAGCCGTGTTTCTAGGATTAGCTACCTTGGCTTGTCCCCTCGATTCTAGCATTTCATTGAATCTATCAAACATTTGTTTGGTCATAATCACTTCACCTCGAATTTCAATGAGCTGAATACCATATTTTGAGAAAGGTGCTTGTAAAGGAATGGAACGAATTTGTTTGATGTTGTTGGTTACATCTTCACCTTCAACTCCATTACCTCTTGTTACAGCACGAATAAGTTGATCGTTTTCATATACCAATGAAATACTTGCACCATCAAACTTTGGCTCAACTGAATAGGTAAGTTGATCTTGCTTACTTAGCTCTTTTGCTTTTCTATCAAAATCTAGCAAGTCGGCTTCGTTGTACGAATTGTCTAAACTTAACATGGGCACAAAGTGGGCTACCGTTTCAAATCCATCTGCTAGTTCTCCTCCAACTCTTTGTGTTGGTGAATCTGGTGTAATTAATTGGGGAAATTGTGCTTCTAAGTTTTTTAATTGTTGGAAGAGTTGATCGTATTGTTGGTCGGTAATAGAAGGTTGGTGTTTTACGTAATACAAGTTTTCATGGTAGTGTAATACACTACGAAGCAAAGGAATGTCCGATTCGGTAAATAATAGTTTAGATAAAAGAGTTTGCGTTAATTCAATCAATTTTTGCTCATCCATGCCACTAAGTTTTTGCAATAATCGTTATTCCGTAGAAAATTATTCAGGTTTTATAAATATGTACGATGTACACATTATTCTTTTTTTTAACTTGCATACGAATAAAGGAATGATTGCCCCTAAAACAAGTGCCATGTCAACCTCCCAACAACCAGTTCTAATAAAAAATCCCACCAAGCTTGTATCTACATATCCAACGGTTGCTTTAACGGTTGACTGTGTAATTTTTGGTTTTGAGGCAAATCAACTAAAAGTACTACTAATTCGGAGCGATTTAGAAGTGTATAAAGGGATGTGGTCTTTATTGGGTGATATGGTAAAGCGCGATGAGGAGTTAGATGCCGCCGCACAGCGGGTTTTATTACAGAGAACAGGTATGAACGATGTATTTCTTGAACAGGTTCATTGCTTTGGAAATCCAAGTCGACATCCTGGTGGTCGTGTAGTAACAGTTGCATACTGTTCCTTACTAAATGTGCAGCATCATCAACTAAAGATTCTAGACAATGAATTGCACTGGCATAGTTTGGCTTCATTACAAGAAATGGCATTTGATCATAAAGAAGTAGTTGACTATTGTTACAATTGGCTGAAAAAACGAATACAGGAGCATCCATTGGGTTTCAATTTATTGCCAGATAAATTTTCATTACGAGAGCTTCAAAATTTATATGAAGCTATATTAGGCATACAGTTAGACAGGAGAAACTTCCGTAAAAAGTTTGCATCTATGGATCTTCTAATTGATGTAAATGAAATGGAACAAGATGTGCCACATAGGCCAGGTAAACTATATAAGTTCAATTTCGAAAAGTATGAGCGAAATAAGCGTACCTGGATTGGAATCGATTTCTAGATTTTGTTCAATTTTGTTTAATCTCTGAGTTTCAACGCTTAACAAAAGCAGCACCCCCCAAAAAAAATTTTTAAGTTGTGTAAAAATTACACAATTTTGTAGGACAATGTGTAATTTTAACACATTAAATGATTGCTGAATAATTGCTTTGCTGTATGAGAAAATGGGCGATAATATGGTTCGCATTACTACTAGGTGCTTCGGCCTCTGCGCAGTTGCTTACTTGGTCGCCTGCATTTATTCAAGAAAGCTCTACTCCAATTCAAATTACTGTTGATGCTAACTTCGGGAACCGAGGATTACAAAGTCATACAGGAAATGTATTTGTTCATATTGGAGTAATTACAACACTTAGTACAAGTTCCTCAGATTGGAAGTATGTACCCTTTACATGGGGCTCCTCGAATGCAGCGGCACAGTGCGTTTCATTAGGTAATCAGCAATGGCGCTTCACAATCAATGGAGGATTACGCAGTTTTTTCAATATTACGAATGCGTCGGAAAGAATTCTTCGTATTTCTATTTTGTTTAGAGATGGCGCTGGTAATTTGGTTCAAAGAAATGTTGATGGTTCAGATATGTACATCCCAGTGTACGAATCTGGATTAAGGGTAAGGGTCGATCAACCATTTCGACAGCCAACATTCGCATTCAATACTTTGCACCCAGCAACTCGACAAGTGGGAGACGTTGTAAATATTAAAGCAAATGCAAGTGAGTCATCTAGTCTTCAAATTTCATTTAATGGAACAAATGTTGGAACTGCTACCAACGCTACAACGGTAACAGCAAATCCAACAATTGCAACGTCGGGAACACAAACTATTATTGCTACTGCAACCAGTGGCAGTACAACAACAAGAGATACAGTTCAATTCTTTATTGCGCCTACTGTTAATGTTGCACCACTACCAGCAGGGGTTGTTGATGGAATTAATTATGAACCGGGAGATACTTCAGTAACTTTGGTACTTTTTGCGCCATTAAAAAACTCTATTTCAGTTGTAGGTGATTTCAATGACTGGACAGAAACGGTTCGTCATCAAATGAACAGAACGCCAGATGGCAATAGATTTTGGGTGCGCGTAACTGGATTGACTCCTGGAATTGAATATGCCTATCAGTATATTATTGACGGAACTTTGAGGGTTGCAGATTATAATACACATAAAGTATTAGATCCTTGGAATGATCAATTTATTCCAGCTACCAATTATCCCAATCTCAAGCCTTATCCAACAGGAAAAGCAACTGGAATTGTTAGTATTTTACAAACAAGAAGACCTGTTTATAATTGGACTGTTACCAATTTCAACAAGCCTGATAAGAGAAATTTAGTTCAATACGAGTTATTAGTTCGTGACTTTATAGCTACTCAAAACTGGAATACCCTGGTAGATACACTTAACTATTTACAACGCTTGGGTGTGAATGCCATTCATGTGATGCCATTCAATGAATTTGAAGGTAATAATAGCTGGGGATATAATCCATCTTTCTATTTCGCACCAGATAAAATGTATGGCACTTCCGCCATGTTAAAAAGATTTATTGATACTTGCCATGCTCGTGGTATTGCTGTTATCATGGATATGGTCTTAAACCATTCCTTCGGTCAATCGCCTATGGTACAAATGTATTGGGATGCAGCAAATAATAAGCCTGCCACTAATAGCCCATGGTTCAATCCCGATGCTCGTCACCCTTTCAATGTGGGGTACGATTTCAATCATAGTACTCAAGCAACACGCGATTTTGTAAATAGGGTGGTACGTCATTGGTTAGTTGAATACAAAATAGATGGTTTTAGATGGGATCTTTCAAAGGGATTCACTCAGGTTAACAATCCAACAGACGTTGGTGCATGGAATAGAAGGGATACGTCTAGAATTAATTTGTGGAGAAGAATTTATGATACCATGCAGGCAATAGCTCCTAATAGTTATTGCATTTTAGAGCATTTTGCAGATAATGATGAAGAAACTGAGTTGGCTAACTATGGTATGTTGTTGTGGGGAAATTTGAACCATAGTTTTCGTGAAGCCGTAAAGGCAAATAATGTAGGTGATGGAAACTTTGAATGGGGATTACATACAAGAAGAGGTTGGTCAAGCCCTCATTTGATAACATACATGGAAAGTCACGATGAAGAGCGTGTAATTTTTGATGCTGTTCAGAACGGTAATAATTCAAATGCTGGTCATAATGTTCGTAGTTTAAATGTGGCATTATCGAGGTTTGGAGCTGCAACTGCTTTTTGGGCTGTAATGCCTGGACCAAAGTTGTTATGGCAATTTGGTGAATTGGGATATGATCTTTCAATTAACCGTTGTGAAGATGGTACTATCAACAATAATTGCAGAACCAATCCTAAGCCTGCTAGATGGGATTATCAACAAATAGCTGCAAGAGCTGCGTTATACAATGTGTATGCTCAAATGATTAAGCTAAGGATGAATCCAAGGTACGCTCCAACGTTTATGATGAGTATTCCTGGAAGCACAGTTTCGCATAGTTTGAATGGTGCGGTAAAGTGGTTGTCGGTTAATAGTGATTCATTGAGGGTAATGGTAGTAGGAAACTTTGGTCTTACTTCTGCTGCACCCAATATTACATTCCCAACTGCTGGCACATGGTTTAATTATTTAGAGGAAGGAACCCTAAGTACAACTGGTTCTCCTCAAGCATTATCATTAGCACCTGGACAAGTATTGGTGTATACAGATAAGAATGCAAGGCAAACCATCACAACAGCATTACCTACTGTAAGACCTGTTGCTTTAGAGATGCCTATACAATTGTATCCCAATCCTGCTCGTAGTCAGGTTGTGATTGAATATGAAATGAAAGAATCTGCTCAAATACAAATACAATTATTGGATATGCAAGGCCAGCTACTTGCCAACATGTTCTCTGGATTTAGAGTACGTGGTGTGCATCGTTTAATTGCTGGACAAGAAGTGTTGCACAAAGTATCTAATGGTGGTATGTATTTAGTAAGATTTGTAAGTCAGGGCAAACAGAGAACAGAGAAGTTGATGATAAATAGATAAAATGATGCAGCAAAGAAAGAGTGCGTATTGTCTATTTAAACGTGAGCCGCTTGCCATGCTTGTAGAAGAAAAACAAAACCCTAGGATCTAAACAATCAACATAAACAAACAATTTGCTCACCATTAGTAAAACTTCGATTATGAACTTTAAACGACTGCTTGGCGCATTAACCGCAGTGATGCTGTTTTTGGTTACGACCGTTTTTGCCCAAGACAAAGTGGTTACTGGTAAAGTAACCAGCTCCAAAGATGGAAGTCCTGTAATAGGCGCTTCTGTAACGGTGAAGGGTGGCAAGGGTGGAACTGCAACAGGTCCTGACGGTAGCTTTTCGCTTCGTGTTCCTGCTACAGCAACAACCCTAGTAATCACTTCCGTAGGTTATGAATCCAAAGAAGTACCTGTAGGTGCTGGGTCTTTGGATATTGAATTAAAAGAAACCAATGCTGCACTTTCTGAAGTAGTAGTAATTGGTTATGGTACACAGCGCAAAAAGGATGTAACAGGTGCTGCTGTATCAATTACTTCAAAGGACTTTGTTAAGGGTCCAATTGTATCACCAGAACAGTTGATCAACGGTAAAGTTGCGGGTGTTCAAATTACTCCAGGCGGAGGTGCACCAGGGTCGGGATCTCGTATCTTAATCCGCGGTGGTTCATCATTAGCTGCCTCTAACAACCCATTGATTGTAATTGATGGAGTTCCAGTAGATGAATCTGGAGTAGCAGGTTCTGCAAATCCATTGAGCTTAATTAACCCGAACGATATTGAGACTTTTAACGTGTTAAAGGATGCATCTGCTGCTGCCATTTATGGTTCAAGAGCATCGAATGGTGTAATTATCATTACAACTAAAAAAGGAAAAAGCGGTAAACCTCAGTTTAGCTTTAGTACGCAATTAGCAGCTTCTGTAGTTGCAAATAAAGTAGATGTAATGAATGCAGACGACTTCCGCAGTTTTGTTAGACAAAATGGAAATGCAAACCAAATTGCACTTCTAGGAAATGCAAATACTGACTGGCAAGATGAGATTTATCGTACCGCTATTATGACCGATAATAACTTGAGTGTAAGTGGTTCTTTGAAATCATTGAATATGCCATATCGCATATCATTGGGTTATTTGAATCAAGATGGTGTTTTAAAGACAGATAATTTACAGCGTACAACTTTGGCTGTTAATTTAAGCCCAAGCTTTTTAAATAATCACTTGAAAGTTAACCTTAATTTAAAGGGTGCCATGACTAATACGCGCTTTGCAAACCAAGGTGCAATTGGTTCGGCTGTAGCATTTGACCCAACTCAACCTGTTCTTTCGGGTAATAATCGTTTTGGTGGATACAGAGAATGGTTATTGGGTAACCAGCCAAACCAACTTTCGACAAGAAACCCTGTGGGTTTATTAATGTTACGTGATGATCGTAGTGAAGTGATGCGTAGTATTGGTAATGTTCAGTTTGATTATAAGTTTCATTTCTTGCCTGAGCTAAGAGCTAACTTGAATTTAGGTTATGATATTGCTCGTGGTAAAGGAACTATTTTTGTTCCAGACAGTGCTGCTCAGGCGTATCAGCGTGGTGGTGTTAATAACCAATACAACCAGAATAACACCAACACTGTTACTGATTTCTACTTGAACTATACCAAAAACCTACGCGGTATTAAAAGTAAGATTGATTTAACTGCTGGTTATTCATTCCAACATTTCAGAGTTTTATCTGATACATTCCCTGACAGAAGAGCTAATGGAACACCGGTTGCATTTGCAGGTCGTTTAAACGAACCTGGACAAAACTCTTTGATGTCTTATTGGGCTCGTTTGATTTATACATTTAATGAGAAGTATATTTTAACTGCAACAGTGCGTCAAGATGGATCTACTCGCTTTGGATTGAAAGGTGATCCTGCTCGTTGGGGTACTTTCCCATCATTGGCTGCTGCATGGAGAATTAGTGAAGAAGATTTCTTGAAGAATTCTAAAGTTGTAAATGACTTAAAGTTAAGAGCTGCTTATGGTGTGAATGGTAACCAAGCAATTTTTGGTAGTTTTCCATTCTTACCAATTTATGCGATTAGTAACGCTACTGCACAATACCAATTTGGTAACCAATTCTTCCAAATGTTCCGTCCAGGTGCATACGATCCAAACATTAAGTGGGAAGAATTACGTAGCTGGAATGTGGGTCTTGACTTCAGTTTGTACGATAATAGAATCAGCGGTTCGGTTGAATATTTCTTCAAACAGAATGTTGATTTGTTGAATACAATTCCTATTCCTGCTGGTACCAATTTCAGCAATCAGTTAACAACCAACGTTGGTCAACTAGACACAAGAGGTTTTGAATTTACGTTGAATACTGTTCCAGTTAAAACAAAAAATGTTGTTTGGGATTTAGGATTCAATCTTACTTTTTTGGGTAACGAAATCAAACAACTTACTCGCTTTACAGATCCTAACTTCTTAGGTGTTCAGTTTGGTGGAGTAGCTGGTGGTACTGGTAACACAGCATTAATCAATACAGTTGGATTCCGTCCAAATACATTCTTTGTACACCGTCAGGTATATGACAGAGATGGTCGTGCAATTGAAAACATGTTGGAGGATAGAAATCGTGATGGTATTATCAATGAGCGTGACAGATATCGTTTCAGATCTGCTGAACCAGATGCCATTGTTGGTATCACATCTAACGTAAGTTGGGGCAAATGGAGTGCAGGTTTTGTAATGCGTGGTTTGATTGGCAACTATATGTTTAATAATGTGGCTGCTAGTAGAAGCACTTCTTTCACAGTATTTGATCCAAACGGATTTTTAACCAATGCTTTGTATAATATCAGAAATACAGGTTTCACAACCAATACAGTAGAACAATTGTTATCAGATTATTGGATTGAGAATGCATCTTTCCTAAGAATGGATAACATTAACTTGGCATATAATGCAGGTAAGGTTGGAAAGAATATGAACCTTCGTATTACTGCAAACGTTCAGAATGCATTCATCATCACTAAATACAGTGGTATTGATCCTGAAATTGCTGGTGGTATTGATAATAACCTTTACCCACGTCCAAGAATGTTCGTGTTGGGAGTAAATCTTGATTTCTAATTATTAAATTTTAAGAGCTATGAAGCGATTAACCATACAAATGATGACCTTGGCACTGGTACTAGTACTGGGGTTAGCATCCTGTAAAAAATGGGATATCAAGCCAGAAGTTGATGTAACTTCTGAGACTGTTTATTCCTCAGTAACAGGATACAAGCAAGTGCTTGCAAAAGTCTATGGATCTTTTGCACTTACTGGAAATGCTGGTCCTGACGGACAGGGCGATGTACAAGGTATTGATGAAGGTACATCTGATTTCTTAAGACTATTTTGGAAAGCGCAAGTGCTTTCTACCGATGAAGCTGTGGTAGGTTGGGGTGACCCAGGTATACGCGACTTCCATAACATGAACTGGACTGTTACTAATCCAATGTTAACTGGGTTGTATTATCGTCTTGCTTATTCTATTACATTGAGCAACGAATTCATTCGTGAGTCTGCTCCTGATAGATTATCGCGCAGAGGTATTACTGGTAACGATGCAGCCACTGTTGCAACCTTCCGTGCGGAAGCACGTTTTATGCGCGCCTATGCTTATTGGGCAGCAATGGATTTATACGGAAGTTTTCCTTTCACCGATGAAAATACTCCATTGGGTTCTACACCTCCTCCTATGAGAACGAGAGCTCAGTTGTATGCTTTTATTGAAGCAGAATTGAAAGCCATTGAACCAGCGTTAGCAAATGCAAGAACCAATGAATATGGTCGTGCTGATAAAGCAGCGGCTTGGGCATTGTTGGCTCGTTTGTACTTGAATGCAGGTGTTTATACTGGTACGCCGAATTTTAACGAAGCAGCTACGCAAGCAAGAAGAGTCATTGATGCTGGTTATTCATTAATTGGTGACTATAGACATTTGATGCTCGCTGATAACAACTTAAACACAAGTGAGTTTATCTTAACATTAAACTATGATGGAGAAAGAACACGTAACTGGGGTGGTACAACATTCTTAACCCACGCTTCAGTAGGTGGTGCAATGAACGCGTCTTTGTCTGGAATTAATGGTGGTTGGGGTGGTATTCGCACAACCCGCAGAATTCCTGAATTGTTCCCTGATTTCACGGGTGCAGCAGATAGAAGAGCACAATTCTTCCAGCAAAACCTCGATATTAATAATATTGCTGAATTTGGTGATGGCTTTGCAATTACCAAATATCGTAATGTTAATAGAGCAGGTGTTCGTCCAGCTAATTTTGTAAACTGGGTAGATATTGATTTTCCAATCTTCCGTTTAGCAGAAATGCATTTGATTTACGCTGAAGCTGTATTAAGAGGTGCAACAACAGGTACTTCAGCCCAAGCACTAACTTACATGAATGCTTTACGTCAACGTGCTTACGGGAATACAAACGGTAATATTGGGCCTTCACAATTGAACTTAGATTTTATCATTGATGAAAGAGCAAGGGAATTATATTGGGAGGGTCACCGTCGTACCGACTTGATTCGTTTCAATAGATTTACTGAATCTACTTATCTATGGCCATGGAAAGGTGGTGTTCCTTCTGGTACAGGTGTTCCTGCTTTCAGAAGATTGTATCCAATACCATCATCTGATTTAACAACCAATCCAAACCTGGTGCAAAATCCGGGCTATTAATTCAAAATAAAACTTGCGTATTATGAAACCAACTTTCAAATCGTTTGCATCCGGATTATTGGGCCTGGTAGTGTTGGTCCTAACCGGTTGTGAGAAAAACGACACAAGGGTAGTTTTTGAAGGTGGTACGGCTCCGATACTTTCGGCTACTACTACTGCAGTTCGTTTAACGCCTGCTACAGAGGAATCTGTTGCCATTCGTTTCAGATGGACCAACCCTGATTACAGATTAAACACTGGTATAAGTACAGCTGATGTTGTGTACACACTAGAGTTAGATACTTTGGGTGGTAACTTCAGCAGTGCTCGTCGCTTTCAAACCACCTTACAAGGAAATTTAGATCGCTTATTTACTGAGCGTGAGCTAAATGGAATTTTAGGGAATGATATGCGACTTACTTTTGGTCGTACCTTCACTATTCAAGCTCGTGTAACAGCGAACTTGAATAACAATCCATCTGCTGCCAGATTGCGTTCAAATGTGATTAATTTCACAGCAACTCCATTTGCGCCTCCGCCAAAAGTTCCTACTCCTACAACTGAACAATTATTTATTGTAGGTAATGCTACTCCTGGTGGTTGGAATAATCCTGTTCCTACTCCTTCTCAACAATTAACAAGAGTATCTCCAACATTGTATCAAATTACTTTACCATTAACTGGCGGTGGTTCATATTTGATTTTGCCAACCAATGGTCAGTGGGCTAAGTATGGTACAATAGGCGGAAATAACACCAATGATCCATTTGGAGGTGAGTTTCGTCAGGAAGGTGGTGACTTTTTAGCACCACCAACAAGTGGAACTCATAGATTAACTTTTGATTTCCAAACCGGTACGTTTACCGTGGTAAGACTTTAATCATTTAAAAATTGGAAATGATGAAAAAAATCCAACAATTCGGGCTGCTCCTCTTAGCTTCTGTAATGATGCTAATGACTGCTTGTGTAAAGAATATAGAAGGTGGGAATGTATTGCCCAACTTCGTAGACGGAAACGCTCCGGTATTATCAATTACTTCAACCACGTTTGCACCAGCCGCTGCTGATAGCAACAATTCAGTGTTGACGTTAAATTGGACAAATCCCCGTTACTCAGTAGACCCTGCAACAGTTAGATTTGTTGTTCAGGTTGATACAATCAACGGTAACTTCTTCCGTAATCCGGTTGAATTTACAGTAACAGGAGTAAACAGTTTGCGTTGGTTGAACAAAGAGTTTAATAACCTGCTTTTATCTTTTGGTTTGCCATTTAATGTGGCTCGAGCAATTGATATTAGAGTGATTTCTTCTCATGGTAACAACAATGAAAGACTCATTTCGAATGTAATTCGTGTTGCTGCTACACCTTATCGTATTCCTCCTCGTATTCCATTACCAACAAGTGGACGTGTTTTCATCGTTGGTGATGCTACTGATGGTGGATGGAATAATCCAGTTCCTACACCTTCTCAGGAATTAGCAAGAATAGATGAAACTACTTGGGGTGGTGTATTTAATTTGAAAGGTGGAAGCTATTTGCTTTTACCTATTAACGGAAGCTGGGATCAGAAATATGCACTTACCAATGGAAGTGCCCCTGGTATTGCTAACGGTGGTTCATTTGCTTATTATGCGCCAGGTGTAGGCGGTGGGGATAATTTCCCAAGTCCAACTACGACGCCAGGTTTGTATCGCATACGTATGGATTTCCAAGCGGGTACATTTAGTGTAACTCCATTTGCTGAACAGCATGGATTACCAACAAATTTGTTTATTGTGGGTGGTGCAACTCCTGGAGGATGGAATAACCCTGTTCCTACTCCGGCTCAACAATTTACTCGTTTGAATTCAGCTGAATTCCAGATTGCTTCACTGCGCTTAACAGCTGGTGAGAAATACCTTTTCTTGCCAACCAATGGTGACTGGAGTCGCAAATTTGGTGCTGTGAATGGTGCTGCACCAAATATTGGATTAGGTGGCCCTATGGCTCCAGAAGGTGCTGATATGCCAGCTCCTGCAACTACAGGTAATTATCGTATAACTGTGAATTTCTTCACATATCGTTATACTTTGACTGCGCTGTAAGTATAACTTACGTATTATTCAAACTCCGAAGGTAACTTCGGAGTTTTTTTTGCCCTGAATTCAAGTACTTTTACAGATAATTTAATGGTATGATGTATTCAATGACTGGGTATGGAAGGGCTGAATCTTCTTTGGGCGATCGGCAAGTTGTGGTAGAAGTACGTTCTTTAAATGGAAAACAGTTCGACTTGCGCATGATGGTGCCATCCATTCTCAAGCCTTATGAAATTGATATTCGTAACCTTATTAACTTACAACTTGAGCGAGGTAGCGTAGAGTGTAATATTCATATTCGTCAAAGTGGTTCTAATAAACCTGTTACCATTAATACAGAGTTACTTAAAGGTTATTATCAAGCACTTGAATCTACTGCTAAAGAGCTTCAACTAGATACCAGTCACCTTTTACCAGCCATTTTAAAACTTCCAGAAGTTGTTGTTAATAGTACAGATATATTAAAGGAAGATGAATGGTTTGAATTTCAAAAAATTGTTCAAACTGCTATCCATCATTTGCAGGAACATAGGAAAGCAGAGGGCAAGTCATTGCAGGAAGATCTCGAGCTCAGAATTAAAAACATTGAACTGTATCAACAAGAAATTCAACAACTAGAACCCATTAGAAGAGAAAAAATGAAAGAAGGTTTGAAGAAACTATTGGAAGATGCTGTAGGGAAAGATAACTATGATGCTAACCGACTTGAACAGGAACTCATTTATTATATCGAAAAAATGGATATTAGTGAAGAACAAGTTCGCTTAAATAACCATTGTGCATATTTCAAAAAGTTACTAGGAGAAAAGGAAATGTCGAAGGGGAAAAAGCTTTCCTTTTTACTGCAAGAAATTGGGAGAGAAATCAATACCACTGGATCAAAAGCGTACGATGCAGATATACAGCAATGGGTGGTAAAAATGAAAGATGAATTAGAAAAGGCTAAAGAGCAAGTTTTAAATGTGTTGTAGTATGAAGTGGAGTTTTGTTTTACTAGTAATATGTACAATCGGGTTTAATTCATGCACCACCTTAGATGTGTATGAAAAACATCATTTTTTTTCTACGCATCAGTGGGATAGCAGAGATACGGTTTCTGTGCAATTTGAGATAACTGATACTACACAGCCTTATCGTATTTCTTTGGTGTTGAGGCATGAAAACGCGTATGCATATAAAAATATCTGGATTGAAACTAATTTCAATACACCTGATTCAAGCTATCAAGTTGTACGAGAATTCGTTTTAGCCGATAACTTACGATGGCTAGGAAATAGAGTAGATGATATTGCTGAACATCGTATAAGATATAATGAACAGCCTTTGTATTTGAAAAAAGGAGTGTATAAGTTTCGATTAAAACAAGTCATGCGCGAAGATCCTCTTCGTTATATAATGATGGCTGGTATTCGAGTTGAAAAAGTTCAGCCATGAAAAAATCACCAGCCAGAAATTTAGCAGTAATTACCTTGGTATATTGGCTGGTACTGCTCTATAGTATCGCTGCACTGGTTTGGTGGTTGGTAGCCTTGGAGCGTCAGAACACACAAATTACTGAAATAAGGTTGGCAGGCTTAACAGAGTCAGACCCACAATATGTTCAAAAAAAAGAAGCAGTTCTGGCAGCAAATAAACGAAAGACTGCACAATACTTGGGTGAGGGAATCACTTTCATGATGTTCATTTTATTGGGAGCAGTATTTGTGTATAGGGCTACTCGCAAACAACTTCGGCTATCCAAACAACAGCAGAACTTTATGATGGCTGTAACTCATGAACTGAAAACGCCAATTGCTGTAACACGACTTAATTTAGAGACCCTACAAAAACGAAAGTTGGATGAAGAAAAACAACAAAAACTTATTCAAAATACTTTATCGGAAGCCAATAGGTTAAACACTCTTTGCAATAACATTTTACTCTCGGCTCAACTAGAGGCTGGACAGTACACAGTAAATTTTCAAGAGTTCAATATGAGTGAAATGATTGCAAGTATTCTCAAGCAGTATCAAACAAGATTTCCAGCACGACAAATTGTGGGGAATATTGGCGATGAAATTTTTGTAAATGGTGAAATATTGCTAATTGAAATATTGGTCAACAATTTATTAGACAACGCACTTAAGTACAGTCCTAATACTGGTAGAATTGGTATTGAATTAAATCAAGATGCTCATTACGTTGTATTACAAGTTTGGGATGAAGGAAAGGGCATTCCATTAGTTGAAAGGGAAGCAATCTTTGGGAAATTCTATCGAGGTGGAGATGAAGGAGTAAGAACAACCCAAGGAACTGGTCTAGGTTTGTATTTGTGCAAAAAAATTGCTGAAGACCACGGAGCAGACATTCGTGTGACAGAACATCAGTGCGGAGGCAGTAATTTTGTAGTTCGATTTAAAACAACATGAGTAATAATAAAGGCAATATTTTATTGGTAGAAGATGAAGTGCATTTGCATGAAGCGCTCAAGTTAAATCTTGAAATGGAAGGGTATGCAGTTGTTTCTGCTTTTGATGGGGCAGAGGCCTTACAATTAGTTACGCAAGAATACTTTGATTTGTTGATACTTGATATCATGCTTCCTGAGGTAAATGGAATTAGTGTTGCAGAAACACTTCGTGTAAGTCACCAAGAAATGCCTATTCTTATGCTCAGTGCAAAAAATACAAGTGCTGATAGAGTATTAGGCCTAAAGAAAGGAGCAGATGATTATATGACAAAGCCCTTCGATTTAGAAGAGCTTTTATTACGGGTAGAAAAATTAATTGAAAAAAGTAGGCGCTTGCAAACTAAAGAACAAGTTGGTGACACCTATTCTTTTGGTGGTAATCATATCGATTTTAAATCGCTGCAAGCAATTAATTTTAGAGGAGAACAAATTAATTTAACAAAGCGTGAAGCCATGTTGCTGAAGCTTTTAATTGATAATAAAGGAGAGGTTGTAACAAGAGAGAAAATATTATTAGTTGTGTGGGGGTATCAAGTTTATCCAACTACAAGAACCATTGATAACTTCATCCTAAACTTTAGAAAATATTTTGAACAGGATTCTAAGAACCCCGCATTTTTCCATTCAGCAAGAGGTATGGGATATAGGTTTGCACAATAGTTTAATGTGAGTGTAAGAAGCACCAACTCTTAAGGGTAAATAAGCTAGGTCGCACAAAAACAATTTTGTAACTTCAATGATCTAGATATTTTATACATGAGATTGTATTTGCCTAATTCCAAATCATTTAAAGCCTTAAAACTTTATTTAGTCCTTTTTATATTTCTCCTAGCTTGTGGAAAGTCAAATGAACCCGCACGTGCACAAGATCCGGCACCTACTCCAACCCCTCCGCCGATTTTGACCCTTCCACCAACCACTTTTGCTAAAGGGGCCGATATTAGTTGGGTTACACATATGGAAGCGCAGGGTAGAAAATTTTATAATGCAGCAGGAGCTGAAACTGATTGCTTTGCATTAATGAAATCTTTAGGGATGAATACCATTCGCTTGAGGGTATGGGTGAATCCCAATCCATCTTGGAATGATACACAAGATGTAGTTGCAAAAGCTTTAAGGGCTAAGCAAGCTAATTTAAGGGTAATGATTAATTTTCATTACAGCGATAGCTGGGCCGATCCGGGTAAACAAACTAAGCCAGCTGCTTGGTCAACATTTAGTGTAGAAGCTTTGAGAGCTGCTATAGATACACATACAAAAGCTGTACTTCAAGCATTAAAAACAGCAGGTGTAGAACCTGAATGGGTGCAGGTTGGCAATGAAACCAATGACGGTATGTTGTGGCCTAATGGAAGGGCATCGCAAGGAGGAATGGCAACTTATGCTCAATTTGTAAACGTTGGATACGATGCTGTAAAATCGGTTTTCCCCAACACTCGCGTTATTGTGCATCTATCAAATGGATTTGATAATAGTTTGTATCAATGGAATATTGGTGGGCTTATTAGTAATGGTGCAAAATTTGATGTAGTTGGATTGTCCTTGTATCCAACCGCTTCTAACTGGCAGCAGAGAAATAATCAATGTCAATCAAATATGACAGATTTAGTAGAGCGCTATAATAAGGAAGTGATGATAGTAGAAGTAGGAATGCCATGGGATCAGCCCGATGTTTGCAAGCTTTTCTTAACTGATATAATTTCAAAAACGCGAGCAGTTCGAAATAATAAGGGTATTGGAGTTTTGTATTGGGAGCCTCAGAGCTATGCACAGTGGCAAGGATATACTTTAGGTGCTTTTGATAATAGCGGTAAACCAACAGCAGCCTTAGCAGCTTTTGCTGATTAAATTCAATTTCGGATTGAAGCTTTTATTGCCCTAAAAATAAATCAAACAACATGAAGAATTCATTAGCTCTTCTCATTTTTTTGTTTCTTAATATTGGGTTTCACTTTCAACTTTTTGCTCAAAGAGAAAAAATTAAAATTGATAAAGACTGGCGATTTCATTTTGGACATGCAGGTAATGCTGAAAAAGATTTTAATTATAGTATTGCGAATAGTTTTGCTAAAACTGGCGCTTCAAAAGGAACACCTATTGATCCATCATTCGTAGATACCACATGGAAAAGGCTTGATTTGCCTCATGATTGGGCTGTTGAATTGCCGTTTGTTTACAAAAATAACTTTGACGTGATGTCGCATGGATATAAGCCGGTTGGCGGTTTGTTTCCAGAAACGAGTATTGGTTGGTATCGCAAAAATATTTTCATCCCAGTAAGTGACTCAGGCAGAAGAATTGCACTTGAATTTGATGGGGTATTTCGCAATGCACAGTTTTGGATAAATGGATTTTATATTGGCAGAAATGAAAGTGGATACATAGGAGTACACTATGATGTAACTGACTTTATTAGATATGATAAGGAGAATATCATTACCGTACGAGTAGATGCTACGCAATATGAAGGTTGGTTTTATGAAGGCGCAGGCATTTATAGACATGTATGGTTGCATAAGTACAATAATGTGCATGTGGCTCCTGATGGGATTTTTGCACATACTCTTTTAGCAAATAACAAAGCAACAATTACCATTGAAACTACAGTAACTAATGAACATGCTTTGCCTGTAAATGCAACTCTAAGTGCTTATTTAGTACAAAGGAGTGGGGAGCGTATAGCTGTAGCAAAAGATGCTTTGGTACGTATGGGTGCTGTAGGAAGCGCAGAAATAAAACAACAAATCGTTGTTAACCAACCAAAGCTTTGGAGTATTGATGATCCTTATTTATATCGACTTGTAGTTGAAGTAAAAGATGGCAGTAAAATAGTTGATAGGAAGGAATTAAAATATGGTATTCGCTCTGTTGAAGTAAAAGCAAACGGTGTTTTTCTTAATGGAAAATATGTTAAACTCTTAGGTGTGAACTGTCACCAAGATCATGCTGGTGTTGGAGTTGCATTGCCCGACTACTTACAGTACTATAGAATTAGTTTATTAAAAAGATTAGGCGTAAATGCTTACAGAGCCAGCCATCATCCTCCAACACCTGAATTATTAGATGCATGCGACAGTTTAGGAATGTTGGTCATGGATGAAACACGTTTGTTAAATACTGGTCCAGAATATTTAGGACAATTAGAAAGATTAGTGAAACGTGACAGAAGTAGAACCAGTGTTTTTATGTGGAGTATTGGCAACGAAGAAGGTTGGGTGCAAACAAACAGTCACGGTAAGCGCATGACCCAAACTATGGGTGCAAAACTCGCTCAATTAGATCCAACTAGAACATATACTTATGCTGCTGATTTAGCAAACATCTACAAAGGAATTAATGAGGTCATTCCTGTAAGAAGTTTTAATTATCGACAATTTGCTGTGGCAGATTATCATCGTGGTCATCCTAATCAACCCATTATTGGAACTGAAATGGGAAGTACTGTTACTACAAGAGGTGTTTGGAAAAAAGATACCATTCGTGGTTATGTACCCGACCAAGATATTACTGCACCATGGTGGGCAAGCACTGCAGAAGAATGGTGGAAGTTGGCAGCTGAAAATGATTTTTGGTTAGGCGGATTTGTTTGGACTGGTCTTGACTATCGTGGTGAACCTACACCTTACGAATGGCCAAACATCAACTCTCATTTTGGTATTATGGATATGGCAGGCTTTCCTAAAAATATTTATTATTACTATCAAAGCTGGTGGACTGATAAAGATGTGTTGCATATTAGTCCTCATTGGAACTTAGCAGAAGCAAAGGCTGAATGGCCTTCTAAAATAGGTAAGCCTGTAGATATTTGGGTGAACAGCAATGCAGATGAAATTGAGTTGTTTTTAAATGGAAAAAGTCTTGGTAAAAAAGTAATGCCAAGAAATGGACATCTAAAGTGGAACGTTAACTATGAGCCTGGTACTGTGAAGGCGGTTGCATACAAGCAAGGAAGAATATTCTCTAAAGAAATTAGTACAACAGGGGTGCCAACTGAAGTGGTAGTTACACCTTATAAAACCACACTTATTGCAGATGGTGAGGATGTGTCTGTGATTAATATAACGGCTATTGATAGCGAAGGGCGAACTGTACCTACTGCCGATAATATGATTCGATTTAAAGTTGAGGGTGATGCGAAAATTATTGGGGTTGGTAATGGAGATCCAAGTAGTCATGAATCTGATAAATGTGAAGATGGAATGTGGCAAAGAAGCTTATTCAATGGACATGCGCAAGTATTGGTTCAGGCAGGTACAACTGCTGGTATGATTAAGTTTGAGGCAAGTGCAAATGGATTGTGGAAAGGTGGAACTGAAATTATTACTGTTCGACCAGAAAGTGTAGCATGCATTCATATAGATCCTACTTACTCCTTAAAAGGAGTTGCAGCTTTACCAAGAACCACAGGGAATATTCTTGGTGCTGATATTTCTTTTTTACCAGAATTAGAAGCGCAAGGTATTCGATTCTCAGACCAAGGAGTTCAGAAAGATGCTATTCAAATTTTAAAAGATCATGGCTTTAACTATATCCGATTAAGAATTTTTAACGATCCTGCACGCGATAGTGGTTACTCGCCTGGTAAAGGCTTTTGTAATCTTGAAAATACACTGAAGATGGCTAAGCGAGTAAAGGATGCAGGACTTCAACTATTACTTGATTTTCATTACAGCGATTATTGGGCAGATCCAGGTAAGCAATATAAGCCAGCAGCATGGCGAGGGCAGTCTTTTACAGGTTTGAAAAAGTCTTTGTACAATTATACAGCAGAAGTGATGACTGCACTTCAAAAGCAAGGCACAGTTCCAGATATGGTTCAAGTTGGAAATGAAATCAATCATGGTATTGTATGGCCAGAAGGAAGTATCAGTCACCCCGATAGTCTCGCGCAATTAATCATGGCTGGAACCGCTGCTGTAAAAGCAATTGCCCCCGAAACGGTGATGATGTTACATGTGGCATTAGGTGGACAAAACCATGAGTCGGTTTTTTTTATTGATGAAATGGTGAAAAGAGGTGTGCATTTTGATGTGATTGGGCAAAGCTATTATCCTAAGTGGCATGGCACTTTAGATGATCTGCGCGATAATTTGCATGACTTAGCTAAAAGGTACAATCGCGATGTAGTGGTGGTTGAATACTCTGCTTTAAAAGAAGATGTTAATACAATAGCATTTGGTGTTCCAAACGGCAGAGGCAAAGGCACTTTTATTTGGGAGCCCCTAAGTACTTGGGATGCTTTTTTTGAAAGAGATGGAAAGAGCAACCAGAAACTACTGATATACGATGAGCTCAATAAAAAATTCATTCAGCCTAAACAATAAAAAAATTTCATACTCTTTTCTCCTTCAATGCCTCCATTCATAGTTTGGGGGCATTTTTATGCTGTTTTTGTGGGTAAAGTTCAAAAACCTAAAGAATGGCAACTACTTATTCAGACAGCAATACCCTCGGCTCATTTTCTGTAAGTTTGTTGAAAACACCCTTATGTCGATGGAGGCTATTTTAGATTTTTTACAGCCAATTTCTTTGGCGCAAATAAGTGAAGACCAACCTTATTCTGATGTTCAATTTGGAAAGCATATTGCAGCCTATGAAACTTCCTTACCAGAATTAGAAACTGCAGATTTAATTCTGTTGGGCTGTACCGATATGCGAGGTGAAACACCTGGCAAGAAATCTACCGATGCGGCGCTCGAAATTCGTCGTGCTTTTTATGCTTTATTTCGTTGGCATAGTGATGTTGTAGTCGCAGATATGGGTAATGTAGTTCCAGGTGCTACTTTAGAGGATACTTATGCAGCTTTAAGAGTAGTTTTAAATGAGTTGGCTCCTCTAAAAAAGAAGGTTGTAATTTTAGGTGGCAGTCATGATTTGATGTTGGCTCAATATCAATCTCTTGGGGCTCAAGGTAAAATAGTTGAAGGTTTGTGTATTGATGCCAAGATGGATATGCAAGTGGAAAGTTTAATTCCAGCTGAGAATTTTTTGATGGAAATGTTCACTGGTATGCCCAACTATTTAAAGCATTATAATCATATTGGATTTCAGAGTTATTTCATTCATCCTGGTATGTTGGAAACAATTGATAAACTAAGATTCGATTGTGTGCGTGTAGGTAAAGTAAAAGAAGCGCCAGAAGATGTTGAGCCAATGTTCCGTAATTCTCATTTTATGGGAGTTGATATTTCTGCTATTCAACATGCACATGCACCTGCTAATCAAATAACTCCTAATGGTTTTACTGGAGAAGAAATGTGTGTGCTTATGCAATATGCTGGGATGAGTGCATCTATGGAAACCATTGGTTTATATGGCTATGACCCTAAGCAGGATACTGCTCAATTAACAGCTAAACAACTTGCACATATGTTGTGGTATTTGATTGATGGTGTTCAAAGAGGTAAGGTGGAAGCAAGTTTAGAAGATAGAGAAAGTTTCAACGAGTTCACACTTGCTTTTGCTGAAGCTGAAACGGTTTTCTTGCAATCGCGTAAAACTGGACGTTGGTGGGTTCAGTTACCAGATGGTAATTTTATTGCCTGTACCAAAAATGATTATCTGCATGCATCTTCGAATGATATTCCAGAGCGATGGTTGCGTGCTATTGAAAGGATGTAAATTAAATGGCTATGCATTCAAATTTTATTCGACTCTTAGTGATTGGTTTTTTACTGAGTTCTTGTGGTGTTTCCAAAAAAACTACCAATCCAAAAGTCAGATCTGCGCTCGATGAACTGTTGAATGCACCTGAGTTGGCAACTGCACATATTGGTGTAAGTGTATATGATCCTTCTACTCAAAAATGGCTGATTGGTCATCAGGAAAATAAATTTTTTCTTCCAGCCAGTAATACAAAAATTCCAACCTGTTACGCTGGATTAAAATATTTAGGTGATAGCATAGTGGGTATGGAGTATATGATAGATGATGATGAGATAGCTGTGAAGTTTACTGGTGACCCAAGTTTCCTGCACCCCGATTTTAAACAGCAGCCTGCATTTGATTTATTAAAAAAATACACCGACCGTATTACCATTTTTGCTTCTAATTGGAAAGCCAATTCATGGGGAAATGGTTGGGCATGGAATGATTTCAGTGCTGCATATATGCCCGAGCGTTCTCCGATGCCAATTTATGGAAACACAATTCGATTTAGGCAACAAGGTGCATCTATTCAAGTAACGCCAAGGTCTTTTAAAGATTCACTTACTTTTTTTGCTCAGGTAGCTGGAGGACAATTTGCAATTAGGCGGAAGCGATACGATAATAGCTTTGAATTGGTTGAGTCGAGATCAAAATTTTCGGGCGATGAAATTCCATTCACTGTTAAGAATGAACCCGATGAAGTATCGGTGAAACTATTGGAAGATACTCTTGAAGCACTCATACCTTATATTGATGCAACAGAATTGCAGCAAGCAAATTGGAAGCCATTAAAAACTCAGGCAACCGATAGTCTTTTAAAAATCATGATGCACAGAAGTGATAATTTTTTTGCTGAACAAACATTGTTAATGAGTGCTTACCAAAAGCTAGGTGTTCTATCAGATGTAGCTATGATTGATACTATGTTGAAGTCTGACTTTGCCAGTTTGTTACAAAAACCTCGTTGGGTTGATGGGAGTGGATTAAGCAGGTATAATTTATTTACTCCACAATCGTTGGTGGGAATTTTAGATTTGATGCGTAAAGAATTTGAATGGAGAAGAATTCAAGCTATTTTCCCTACAGGCGGAAAAGGAACTCTATCGGGTTATTACAAGAATCTTTCTGGAAAAATATTTGCCAAAACGGGTACTCTGAACGGACAAGTAGCTTTGAGTGGCTACTTAGAAACTGCTACTGGGAAAACACTGATATTCTCTGTATTGGTCAATAACCATAATCAATCGGCCCCTCGGGTACGACAACTGGTTGAACAATTTTTACAATCTCTTTACAACCAATATTAATTCCTGAGGAGCCGACTTTAGAGAATTATTCTGCTACACGAATTCCGCTTGCTAATAAGCGAACTTCTTTTTTAGGTTCTTTAATGGCATCTATTTCTGATTGTGGCTTCTTTGCGTCTTCTGCATAGTGCTTCAATTCATCAACAGAGGTAGTTTTTATAAATGCCTTACCATCTAAGTAAATCTTTTTCCCTTTTATTTCAAGTGGTAAAAAGAAAGCATAGTCTTTCATTTTAACAAAAGCAGTCTCACCATTTGACAGTTTCAGGTTTAACCAGCACCCTTTCTTTGGACAAACATCTACTACTTCAGCAAGAATTTGCACATCAATTTCCTTGCCTTCTTCAACTTGAGCTAGTTGTTTTGGAAGTTCTTGAATTGGGCTTGGATTGCGCAATTCAAAACTTGCACCAAACTGACTTCCTGGGGTAACGGGTAATTTGGGTGGCTGTGCTTCTGCTAAAGCAGCAATCCCAAGACCGACAAATAGAGTAAATAATTGCTTCATCTTTTTTTTCTCAAAATTAATAGGATGCTGGAAAACTCTTATTTGTTTCACTTGAGTTTCCCTTTTCCGTAAAAGGAATTTCCAAAACGGCAGTCAAAATTTCAAGGCTTCTTTGACTTTTACAGAAATCATTAAAGGTATGTGTCAATATCACTCGTTATATAGTGGGGAGCAGGGATATGTTGTACGTTGTGCGCAATGCGGTCAGTACCAATGGGCATTTGGAACAACATTGCAACAGTCCTCTCCAACTGCCTTTGTGCGTTTACGGATGGAAGTCATGTATCTTATAGATCAAATTCAATCCAATACTTGTAGGCGGAAGAAACAATTTTTAGTGCATATTGGACATACTACAACACGACTTATTTTAACTGCTTCAGAGTTAGAAAAATTTCATGCTATGTTAAGTGAAGCATGGGAAGCAGAAACCACCAGGGCTTTATTGTCTCTATTTGAAAATTCAGATCATCTTCCGAATAGTCCGTCAATATAACCTTCATTGAAACTAATAAAAGTTGGATTGCCACTTGGAGTTAAATTCGCGGTGTCGCAATTCAATAAATCTTCAATCAACGTTAACATTTCTTTTTGCGATAATGTTTGTCCTGCTTTAACTGCTTGTTGACGCGCCATACACCTTATTACTTGTTCGCGTTTACTGAAAGTGGTATCACTTTTAAAATGTTTGAATTGTTCTAACAATAGTTCAATGCTGTGCTTTTCATTACCAGTTGGAACATCGGCAGGGGTGCCTTGAACAACGAAGCTATTACCACCAAACGGTTCAATTTGAAAACCAATCAGCGTTAATTCTGGAAGCAATTCAACCAAAAGTGCTGCATCGCTTGGAGGTAATTCCATTTGAACAGGAAACAAACTTTTTTGTGTAGGAGCTTGGTGTTTATGAGCTAGTTGTACATATCTCTCATACAAGATTCTTTCGTGTGCCAATTGTTGATGCACAAGTATGAAACCGTTATTAGTAAGTGCTATGATATAGGTGTTTAAACTTTGTAAAAGTGGACTTCCTGTTTGCAAAATCCATTTAGGACTTTTTGCTTTTTGTTCAAACTCAAATTGCGCTGGAGCTTCCTCTTTATTTGGAGCTGCTTCAAAAAAAGATTTCCAGCTTTTTAATTCTTTGTTAGAAACACTTGGTTCTATAAAGTGTGCTCGATTTTTTTCTGTGAAGTGCTGGTACATTGAGGAGCCAGATGCAGCCTCTTTTTTGTCAGAAGTGAAAGGCTGACTCACTGCTTCTAATTGTTGAATTTCAGCATTCAATGTGAAATCAAGGGAAGGTGCAATACTAAATTGAGCCAATGCGTGCTTAACAGCTGCATGCACAAATGCATAAATGATTCGCTCGTCTTCAAATTTAATTTCTTGTTTCGTAGGATGCACATTTACATCTACTTGGGCAGGATCAAGATCAATAAATAAGCAGTATGCCGGATAACTATCTTTTGCTAATAGGTTATCAAAAGCAGTCATTACAGCATGATGTAAGTAATTGCTTTTAATGAACCTTTTATTAACAAAGAAATATTGCTCACCCCTTGTTTTACGTGCTGCATCAGGTTTGCCGATGAAACCATGAATGGTTAAATAATCTGTTTCTTCTTGCACAGGCACCAGCTTGGCATTGTAGTTATGTCCTAATAGTTGCACCAATCTTTGTTTGAGCGAGCCTGTTTCTAAATGAAACATTTCTTGTCCGTTATGACTCAATGAAAATCTGATACTCGGAAAAGGCATGGCAACACGAATGAATTCATCTATGATGTTTCGCAATTCTGTTGTATTGCTCTTTAAAAAATTTCTTCGTGCTGGCACATTGAAGAAAAGATGTTTCATGCTAATGCTGGTTCCTTGCGGAGCAGCACAGGGTTCTAGTCTTTGCACCGTGCTATTTTCAATTTCAATGTACGTGCCCATTGAATCTTCTGCCCGCTTTGTTTTCATGCTTACTTGCGCAACGGCAGCTATAGAGGCCAGGGCTTCGCCTCTAAATCCCATTGTTTGAATATGAAACAAGTCCTCCACTTTGCGGATTTTACTCGTGGCATGGCGCTCAAAAGCCATGCGAGCGTCATTTTCGCTCATCCCCTTGCCATTATCAATTACCTGTACCAAGGCCTTCCCGGCATCTTGTACCAACAACTGAATATCGTTAGCACCCGCATCCACAGCATTTTCCAATAGCTCCTTTACTGCACTTGCAGGTCGCTGAATGACTTCTCCAGCAGCAATTTGATTGGCAATGTTATCGGGTAATAGTTGTATGATATCGGGCACGGTATAACTTCATTTGAACCTACAAAAATACAAGAACCTGCTAACATTTTCTTGTTCTTCCAAGTCCTACATTTGCGCAAACCCAAAGATTATGGTGATGCAGGCAAATATTCAGAAACTACCTAGGCATTTTTTGCCTTCAGATTTTGAAGTAAAAGATTGGGCTTCCCTTGAGCCCTTTTTCAAAGAATTGTTGGAACGCCCTATCAATAGTGCAAGTGATTTACAGAAGTGGTTAACCGATTTGAGTGAGTTGGAAGCTGCTGTAAGTGAAGATGCTTGCTGGAGACAGATTAAAATGACTTGCGATACCACCAATCCTGTTTTGGAAGCAGCATATACCTATTTCTGTATGGAAATTCAGCCCAAGTTGCAGCCATATAGCGATCAGCTGAATAAAAAGCTCATGGCTTGTCCTTTTATAGCAGATCTTCCAAAGGAGGATTATGCGGTGTATTTGCGCTCAATTGAAAAAAATATTCGCTTGTTTAGAGAAGAGAATGTGCCTTTACAAGCCGAGTTAAGTGTTATGCAACAGCAGTATGGTGTATTAGCTGGGAAAATGACTATTGAAGTAGATGGACAAGAATATACTTTGCAACAAGCAGCTAAATTTTTAGAGAGTCCAGACCGCGCTCAAAGAGAAAAAGTATATCGACTCATACAAGAAAGAAGGTTACAAGACAAAGATGCCATGCATACTTTGTTTACGCAGTTGCTAGAAAAGCGTCATCAAGTGGCCATTAACGCGGGCTTTGCAAATTACCGCGATTATAAGTTTGAAGAATTGGGGAGATTCGATTATTCTGCTAAGGAGTGCGAGCAATTTCATGAAGCAGTAAGATTGCACGTTGTGCCTTTAGTGAATACTATTTATGAAGCTAAAAAACAAGAGTTAGGATTAACTGAATTAAGACCTTGGGATTTAGAGGCAGAACCTGCGGGAGTGCAACCATTAAGACCATTCAAAGGTGGTGAAGAGTTGTATCAAAAAACAGTGGCCTGTTTTGAAAAGCTTCATCCTTTTTTTGCAGATTGCTTGCGCAAGATGAAGGAGTTGGGACATTTTGATTTGGAAAGTCGCAAAGGCAAAGCACCTGGTGGATATAATTGTCCGCTTGCAGAAAGTGGCGCTCCATTTATTTTCATGAATGCTGCTGGACAAATGAGCGATGTTACAACGATGGTGCATGAGGGTGGACATGCAGTTCATTCCTTCCTGGCACATCCACTTCCATTAACGGCTTTCAAAGAATATCCTATGGAAATTGCTGAGGTGGCGAGTATGGCTATGGAATTATTCAGCATGGACTATTGGGATGCATTTTTTGATAACCCATCAGATTTACGTCGTGCTAAGTTGCACCAGTTAGAAAGGACCATTACTTTATTTCCGTGGATTGCCATTATTGATCGTTTTCAGCATTGGATATATACCCATCCAACCCATTCTATTGAAGAAAGAACATCGTATTGGTTGCAGTTGATGGAAGAGTTTAAAGTGCCAGCTTTAGATGTGAGTGGACTAGAGGCTTATAGGGCAATTGGATGGCAGCGTCAACTTCATTTATTTGAAGTGCCTTTTTACTACATTGAATATGGTATTGCGCAATTGGGAGCTATTGGATTGTGGAAGCAGTTCAAAGAAAATAAAGAGCAAGCACTTCAAAATTACATGCAGGCACTTGCATTAGGTGGTACCAAAACCTTACCCGAATTGTATGAAGCAGCAGGCCTTACATTCAAGTTTGACGCAGCATACATTCGCTCACTCATGGAGTTTGTGCACGATGAAATGGCAAAGCTTGGTAAATAATCTTTAGTTCATTTTTTGATTCCTACATTTGAAGCATGCCATTTGAACAGGTAATTGGACAACAAACAGTAATTCATCAGCTGGTGGAGATGGTGGAGCACAACCGATTAAGTCACGCTTTGCTTTTCTCAGGCAGAGAAGGCACTGGCGCATTGGCACTAGCTGTTTCTTTTGGTCAGTTCATAGTTTGTCAGCCAGCACCGGCGCCTGAAGTGCCCGATTTGTTTGGCGGCGTTTCGGCTATTTCTGGCGGACCAAGTTATTTAAGTCCTGAAGAAGTTACAGCTACAGAAGTCTGGCAAAGAGCCTCACAATACATTCACCCCGATTTGCATTTCAGTTTTCCAACTGTTCCCCCAAAAAGTGGAGAAAAGGCAAAGAGTTCCACCTATATGAAAGAGTGGCGTCTTTTTTTACAGGAAGATATGTACAGAAATGTGTTCGATTGGTTGGAAGAGATTAATGCAGAGAATAAGCAAGGAAAAATAACTGGTGAGGAATGTGAAGACCTCTTACATAGAATGAGTTTAAAAAGCTATGAAAGCGCATATAAGGTAGTAGTCATGTGGGCGCCAGAATTGTTGGGTAAAGAGGGCAATAAGCTTTTAAAACTCATAGAGGAACCTCCACCTCAAACCATTTTCTTGTTGGTTACAGAAGATGAACAACATGTTTTGCCAACTATTTTAAGTCGTTGTCAGTTGATTCAGGTTCCACCCATTGATCATGCATCCATAGCTAAGGCTTTGCTTGAGCACGAAGACATAAGTGAAGATCAGGCAAATAGAATTGCTGCTCTTGCATCGGGCAATTATCGTGAGGCTAAGCAATTGCTGAAGCATTCCGAAGACGATTGGCAGGGTTTACTCAAAGATTGGCTGAATGCTACTTTGAAGGGAGGGCCAGTTGCTCAAATTGATTTAATTGAGCTTGTATTTGCCAAATTGGGCAGGGAGAAGCAAAAGCAGTTTTTAAAATATTTCATGCATCTCGTAGAGCAAGCGCTCAGATTAAGGCTGTTGGGAGAGCATAAAGTGGTTATGACCGAGTCTGAATTGGTTTTTGCTGGTCGCCTTAATAAGATTACGGGTCCTAGTCAACAGCAAGCACTTATGCAAGAGTTGAACGATGCCATTTACTATGTAGAGCGTAATGGCAATGGAAAAATCATTTTCCAAGCACTTACCATTAAGATTTATCATATCATTCAGCATCGTCAGCAAATTGCCGTTTAGTGGGCTATTTTTCTTATTTTTGAACAGAAGCGTATGGTTCTCAGTGTGAAAGGCTATGTATAGGTGTGTTTTTTCTCAGCTTTGCTGGTTCCTATATTGAGTTGTAAGTAACTGATATTCAATAGCAGGCAACATTTGCCCTATTGCCCATGCGCCCTATTATTTTTTGACTTGATAAAGAGATAAAGATATGGGTTGCTCCAGTTGTGGAACATCAAGTGGTAAGCCAAGCGGTTGTAAGAGTAATGGCGGTTGCAGCACAGGTGGCTGTAACAGGCTTAACGTACATGATTGGCTAATGAACCTTCCTTTTCACGATCCAGAAGGAAGTTGTAAAGTGGTTGAAGTGAGTTTCAATCAGGGCAGCAGGAAGGAATTTTACCGGAATGCCACCCTTCAATATTTTTCCAAAGGTGAATTAGTTACTGTTGAAGGTGCGGGTGGGTTTGATGTTGGTGAAGTAAGTCTTGCTGGCGAACTTGTTCGACTTCAACTTAAAAAAAGAGGGGTAGATGAATTTTTGCCCGACATGAAAAAAATTCTTCGCAAGAGTAATGAGCGCGATATTGAACTCATGCAAAATACCAAAGAGCGTGAGCAAGATATTTTAATAAGAAGTCGTGCCATTGCCAGAAGCATTGGTTTGCAAATGAAGATTAGTGAAGTTGAATTACAGGCCGATGGTAAAAAAGCCACTTTCTTTTATACAGCAGATGATCGGGTTGACTTTAGAGAGTTGATTCGTGTTTACGCCAATGATTTCAAAGTGAAGGTTGAAATGAAGCAAATTGGTATTCGTCAAGAGGCTGCTAAAGTGGGAGGTATTGGAAGCTGTGGAAGAGAGCTTTGCTGTAGTACTTGGTTAAGCGATTTCAAGAGTGTAAATACAACAGCCGCTCGATACCAAAATTTAAGTATCAATCAGACCAAGTTAAGTGGTCAATGTGGTCGATTGAAGTGTTGTTTGAATTTTGAATTAGACACCTATTTAGATGCTCTTCAGCATTTTCCAGATCATGCAGATCAGCTTCAAACTGCAAAAGGAACAGCACATTTAATTAAAAAAGATATTTTTAAAAACCTCATGTGGTATGTACTTCCGGGAAGTACTCAGCATTATCCATTGACCATTGAGCGTGTAAAAGAAATTCAGCGTTTGAATAGAGATGGTATTCGTCCAGATGAATTGGAGGCTGTTGAAGTAGTAAGTAGCAAGCCGCGTGAAGTAGAGCCAGAGTTTGTGGATGTTGTTGGACAAATTAGTTTGAGAAGTTTAGATAGAAACGATCGAAAGAGAAGAGACCAGCAACGTCAACAGCAAAGGCCACAACAAGGTCAGCCACCAAGGCGACCAAGTGGGGGGCCGCAGCAGCAGCAAGATAGAAGACCAGGACAGCCAGATAATAGAAGACCACAAGGGAATCGTCCGCAAGGCAACGGTCCTCAGCCTCCTCGACCAGGTAATCAACCTGATCGTAGACCAGGGGGTGGTGGACAAAACAGAGGAGGAGGACAACAAGGCCCAAGACGACAAGGCCCCCCTCAGCGTCCACAGCCGCCGTCGGGTGGGGCTGAGTAGTTTATTCAGTTTTAGGTATTCCCCGCAAATATGCGGTGATTAAATTATGTATTCACCGCATATTTATCCTCGGTGCATGAGCTGCTTATATTCCTGATCGGTCATATGTACTAATATATCGCCAGGTTGACATTGTAATACTTCACATATTTTTTCGAGGGTGGTGAAACGAACAGCTTTTGCTTTGCCACTTTTTAAAATGCTCAAATTAGCTATTGTAATGCCAACCCGCTCACTCAGTTCGGTTAGGTTCATTTTTCGTGTAGCTAACACGACATCTAAATTGACAACGATGGGCATTTTATACAGTTAAAGATTGTTCTTCTGCTAAGACTTTACCTTGTTTAAAAATCTGAGACAAAACCAGTAATGCTATAGCAGCCCAAAAAACATAGCGTGTATTTCCAAACATTTCTGCAGGTGCAAAATCAGTTCCGGCTATTCGTTGCACATAATCCCATTTCAGTTTGCTAATAACTACTTCAAACAATCCGTATCCAATCATTAAAAATCCCATCTTTCTCAAATAATTGCTATTAGCAGCATTGAAAGGTTCGCCTGACTCAACCTTCCTAATAAGTGCGAGCATATATGCTGCAAAAACAACAATGATTATTGAAGGAAGTAAGCCAGGTAAAATTGAACTGGAAAATGATTCATTGAATAAAATACGTTCCCATAAAGACGGTTGCACTATTTGTAATTCAAGCCCACGTTGCGAATCAATAATAGAAAATGCATTGTTTTGGGAAATAATTTCTTTTTCGCTGAATAATCTTCTGATAAAAATTGACAAGGATGCTTCATTCAATAAGAATATTAGTTGAAGTGGAAAAAACAGCATTGCTGACCAGCATAGGTATTTTGTATACCACAATAAGCCCCACTTTTTAGTTTGTTGCATAAGTAATAATTTAAATGACTCCTTCTTGTTCTTTTTTAAGTGCAATAATTTTATCGTAGTAGTTGGCTAACAAAACAACTATGATGGCTATCCAAAAAATCAATTGGTGCTCACCGCCTTCAGTCCATAACTTATACTTATTATCAGAGATCTCGCTTACCCATTTTTTGGTTACATGCTGACTGGCTCGAATAGAAGCGTACAATATCATTATAAAAAGTGCCATCCAGGTAATGAATAGGGAAACTTGATCTTCTTGTTTTTTTGAGGGATCATTTTTCCAAATTGCAAACCAAAGAAATAAAAACGTGCATGCTAACATGAGTGTTGATGCACCACCACCTGTAAGTCGGCCAGTATACCAGAATAGTTTTTGAAATGTGGACAGCTCTTTAGTTTCAATTCTCCCCGCTTTTAAGACAACTGCATTTTTATTTTCAAAACTTTCAAGCGTATTTGGTTCACTATTGTCAATGGGCACAACCATGGTTTGAAAGCTTGTGTTTTTATTGAACATCATGTCGCCAAACATATAAACCTGCAGACCAAATAAGAGCGCTATGCCAACAAGGTAGTATATCCTTCTCATGTGCCTGAAATTTCGACAAACATAGTAAAATTATTGAAAAACAATAAAATGTTGTTTTTTATCATAATTTTTCTGGAACCTCAAAAGCAGTATCTTTCAAAAAATAACTAATATGGACTTTGTAGCACATGTTCAGCAGGGCTATACATTTAAAGGAGATTCATTTGTGCTTGGTGTAGGAATTCATGAGGGTAAAACTCATCCAGAGGCTCAAGTAAAAGTTCCTTTGAAGACGCTCAACAGACATGGTCTCATTGCTGGTGCCACTGGTACAGGTAAAACCAAAACCCTTCAATTACTTGCCGAGTGTTTAAGTGACCATTCCATTCCTGTTTTAATGATGGATATTAAAGGCGACTTAAGCGGAATTGCACAAGCTGGTCAATCCAATGCAAAAATTGAGGAGCGAATTGCTACTATGCAAATGACCTATCAACCTACAGCCTATCCCGTTGAATTGTTAACACTCACAGAGCAACCTGGGGTAAGACTTCGTGCAACAGTTACTGAGTTTGGTCCAGTTTTATTAAGTAAGATTTTAGGTTTGAATGATACACAAGGCGGTTTGGTTTCTTTAATTTTTAAGTTTTGTGACGATCAAGGATTTCCATTACTCGACCTCAAAGACTTTATTAAGGTCTTGCAATATATTAGCCAAGACGGAAAAGCAGCCATTGAGAAAGAGTATGGTAAAATATCTACTACATCAACGGGAACAATATTGCGTAAAGTGATTGAGCTTCAACAACAAGGTGCAGATGTGTTCTTTGGTGAGCCAAGTTTTGAAGTAGAAGATTTAATGCAAATAGCACCAGATGGCAGGGGTATGATACATGTGTTGAGAGTGACCGATATGCAGGATAAACCAAAACTGTTTTCCACTTTCATGTTACAATTATTAGCAGAACTTTATGCAAGTTGTCCAGAAGAAGGCGATTTAGATCAGCCAAAGTTGATTTTATTTATAGATGAAGCGCATTTAGTGTTTCAAGAAGCAAGTGATGCATTAATGCAACAATTAGAATCGGTTACAAAACTCATTCGTTCGAAAGGAATTGGCATTTTCTTCTGTACCCAAAATCCGCAGGATGTTCCTGCTTCTATTTTGAGTCAGTTAGGTTTTAAAGTACAACATGCATTGCGAGCATTTACGGCTGCCGATAGGAAAACGATTAAACAGGCTGCTGAGAATTTTCCATTGACAGATTTTTATAAAACGGATGAGCTCCTCACTCAAATGGGTATTGGAGAAGCATTTATAACATTGCTAAACGAGAAGGGAATTCCAACACCGTTGGTACATACCATGCTTTTGCCTCCAAGAAGTAGAATGGATATATTAACAGACAATGAGATCAATGATTTAATGAAGAGAAGTAGACTTGCAGTGAAATACAATAAATCGATTGATAATACCAGTGCTTACGAAATGTTAGAGCAAAAAATTCAGCAGCGATTAGAAATGAACGACGAAGAAAAAAACGATCAGCCACCACCAAAATCAACTACTACATCTACAGGCGGATTTTTTGATCATCCTGTGGTTAAACAGGTTGGAAGAACAGCAGCTGCTGTGTTAACAAGATCCTTACTTGGAGCGTTAGGATTAGCTGGAACTAGAAGAGCAAGTACATCAAGAAGAAGGCGTTAACCTTAATCTATTTGTGTACTTTTTTCCAACGTAAACGAATGCTATTGATAGCTAATACTACATCGCTTAATCCCATAATTAAGGCAGCAATAGTGGGTTGTAGGAAACCCATTGCAGCTACTGGAATTGCCACAATATTGTAAGAGAATGCCCAAAATAAGTTTTCTTTGATCGTGATGAATGTGTGTTTCCCTAATCCAAGTGCAAGCGGCAATTGAGCCAAGCCTTTATTGGTTAAAATTACTTGAGCACTTTGTAATGCAATCTGACTAGCATCACTGAGTGAAACACCAACTGTTGCTTTTGCCAATGCTGGTGCATCATTAATTCCATCACCAACCATGGCAGTTGGTTGTTCATTATTTAGCTTTTCAATTTGAGCTAGCTTTTGTTCGGGTGTTTGTTCTGAAATTACATGCTTGATGCCTAGTTGTTCTGCGACCGATAAACATTTTTGATGATTATCACCACTTAGCATGATCGTTTCAACTCCATTTCTATGCAAGGTATCAATCACATTTTTTGCCTCAGGTCTTATTTCATCAGCCACATCAATCCATCCAATGAGTTCATCATTTTTTGTGATAAATACATTATGAGAATTTTCTACAATGATATTTGGACTAAGTCCTTTTGAAGAAGTGGCTCCATATTTGTTTCCTTCTTTATCGAATGCCCAAACACCTAATCCTTTTACCTCCTCTACTTTTGTCCAACGCATCCAATCTTTGCGTTTCCAGTTTTGTGAGATACAACGAGCAATAGGATGGTTGCCATATTTTTCTAATGAAAAAGCAATTTGTTTGAATGATTCATCATCAATTGAAGTATGATATTTTGTTATTACAAAATGCCCTGTGGTTAATGTGCCTGTTTTGTCAAATACAACACGTTTGATAGACTTGAAGACTTCTAAACTTTTTGCATTTTTAAATAGAATTCCTTGTTGTGCAGCTCTGCCTAATCCAACAGCTATTGCAGCTGGGGTAGCCAATCCCATAGCACATGGACAAGCTATCACAAGTACTGCAATTGATCTTAAAAGGCTTTGTGTAAAACCAACATCTGTCAAAATATAATTGAGTAAAATTGTTAATACTGCTATACCTATTACGGTTGGGACAAATACGGCTGAAATTTTATCGGCTAATTGTTGTACAGGTGGCTTCTCTGCTTGAGCTTCTTTTACCATTCTTACAATGTGACTCATAACTGTATCTTCACCTACGGCTGATACATAAGCTTTTAAAGTGCCTGCTTCTACCATACTCCCACCAATGAGGGTATCATTCATTTTTTTGAGAACTGGAACACTTTCGCCAGTTAAAATAGATTCATTAATGGTAGCTTCCCCCCAAAGTATTTTACAATCTTGTGGAACATACTCACCAGCTTTAATCAATAATAAATCACCTACACGAAGTTGTGTACTTTCAACACTAAAAATTTGTTCTTGTTGTTGATCATCGAATGCAATCATGTTGGCCATGATTTTCTGCGAAACGGTTAATTTTTTTATGGCAGCCTGTGTGGTTTCTATTGACTTATCTTCCATCCAATAACCAAGGAATACAAGAGTTAATATGGTGCAAGTTGTTTCATAAAACAGATATTGTTCTGCTTGTCCTGTTAAAGTGCCATACAGACTATAAATTAAAGCGGCACTGCTACCTAAAGTAATAAGAACATTCATGTTAGGAACGCCTTTTGTAAAGCTGTTCCAAGCACTTCTGCCAAAGAAATCCATTCCTACTACATAAACAGGAACCGTTAAAGCTAGTTGTACATAAGGATTCATTAAGAAATGCAAATGCAAGCCCGGAATCATGTGCAACATAAGAGGGGCCGTGAAAATGAAACAGAACAAGAACCGATGCAGGTGGTTTTTAAACCATTTTTTTCTTTTTGTTGGAGATTGTTGGTTGGAGGGATCCTCTACACGATAACCTAAATTTTCAATTCCTTTTACCAAATTGTTTGCAGCCACTTCACTTCTAAAACTAACATCGCCTCCAATAAAATTCACTTTTATATCTTGAGCCCCTTGTTGTTGAAGGTATTGCTGAATACTAAGTGCACAATTGGTACAACTCATTCCAGATACCTTCCAGTTAAAAGTAGGAGCAGAATTTACTTGCGTTTCCATACTTCAAAGGTACATCTCTGTAAAAAGTTTGGATTTGCTACATTAGGAATATATTTTCTACATGGATGCAAAACGCTAGGTTTGTTATATGGAAATGACTTATCAAATCCAGCAAATTAATGATGCTGCTATTTGGCTATGGGAGCAAGGTAAAAGTCGCTCTGTTTGGGCTTTTGATGCTCCAATGGGTAGCGGAAAAACAACACTTATTCATGCTTTGTGCAGTTTTCTTACCGTTCGAGACGCCGTGGGTAGCCCAACATTTGCCATTGCCAATCAGTATGAATCGCCAATTGCAGGAACTATTTGGCATATGGACTGGTATAGGTTGAAAGGGGAGGAAGAAGCAATGGCTGCTGGGATTGAGGAGTTATTGTATGCGGGCGGATATTGTTGGATTGAATGGCCAGAAAAGGCTAGAGAAATTTTACCTGATGATTGTTGGTGGATTAAAATTGAATGGGTGGATACGGTTACTAGAAAGATTATTGTTGCTTAACTTTCTTTTTATTAGGCCACCAATTATAGAGAACTAACAACATGAATGCAAATGGAGAAAGTAAAAATGAGAAAAGTTTTTTCAAGGCACTTTTTTGGGTATGACCTAGAAGAGATTTAAAGGTTTAATGATGGATGCAAAAAATAATATTCCTTTTTGGAAAAAGTGCTTGCGACATTATGGTGCTTTAACAGGTATATCTATATTAACAATTGCTGCCATTTTTGCTCTAACAGGGTATTGGATTATTCCAGATCCCAGCCCTAATGCAAACAGAATGATACCAGCCCTCGGAAGTCGTCCGCCTGGCTTTTCTATTACTTTACTCAAGATTCCAATTCCTGATGTACCACCAACTAATTTGATTGAACAAGGGCTTAATGGAAAGAGAGACCAATACCAGTATATTCCTGTTACTTCTTGGAAAAAGGAAGGTGCGCATTGGGTTGTTCAGCAATTCATTGATGAGGGTATTACAAAGGAGGTGATTTTTTCAGCAGCTACTGTTGGTGAAAACCCTTTTAAACAAACAACTTTTTGGTTGGGTACTGATAAGTTTGGTCGAGATATGTTAAGCCGACTTATTTTGGGAACCCGTGTAAGCTGGAGTGTAGGTACTATTGCTGTGTTTATTTCTCTACTATTAGGAATTGGATTAGGATCCATTGCTGGATATTATGGAGGTAAAATTGATGGGGCTGTTATGTGGTTGGTGAACGTTGTTTGGAGTATGCCGACTTTATTGTTGGTTTTTGCAATAACGCTGTTATTAGGAAAAGGATTTTGGCAGGTGTTTGTTGCTATTGGTTTGTCGATGTGGGTCAATGTTGCTAGAATGGTGCGTGGACAGGTATTAGCTACAAGAGAGCTGTCTTATATTGAAGCTGCTCGAGCATTGGGATACAGTGATAGCAGAATTATCATAAGGCATATTTTTCCCAATATTATGGGACCTATTTGGGTTTTGGCAGCTAGTAATTTTGCATCGGCCATTGTTATGGAAGCTGGTCTGAGCTTTTTGGGTGTTGGTGTGCAACCTCCTATGCCTAGTTGGGGACTCATGCTAAAAGAGAATTACAACTTTATTATCACAAATAGGCCAGCGCTTGCTCTTGCGCCAGGAATTGCCATTATGTTACTTGTTTGGGCTTTTAATTTATTAGGAAACGGTCTGCGCGACATCATGAGCGTTCGAACTTAATTATAACTTCTTGGAATAATCTTTTCTTTCAGTTAAAACTTTTCTTGAATAATTTCATACTTGGTATGAACAGCAAAGGATCCTATTTTCTGCTTATATGTTTTGTGGGTTTTGTTTTAACAACAATTGCTCAGCCAGTTGAGCTGCGAATCATGCGTGGCAATCATATTGTACACAGGTTTTTGCAGGGTGATCCAATAAAGGTTCATACTGTTCAAAATAGAATTTGGAAAGGCATGATCACTTTCATGCATGAAGACAGCATATTCATTAATATAAAGGCTGTTGCTTTAAAAGATATTTCATTAATTAGGTCAAATAAGCCGGGAAGAAAAAAGCAACGGCGCGATTTTAATGAAGTGCTTGTAATGGCAGGGGCATTGTTGCCATTATTATTGACCGCTCAAGTTGAAAGTATAGCTGACTTTTTATTTTATACTGAAGATGTTTTTATTCCAAACGTCGTTCAGCCTACAGGGAAAGGTAGGGTATTGAAGAAGGATGTAGAGATACGAGGAAATTATCGTGTAGAAGTATTAGACCGAAGATTGGGTTGGTGATTTTATACGCTAGGTTCTACCCAGGCTTCATTTTCTTTCAACAAGTTAATTAACTCGTCAACTGCAATTTCACTTGGAATATTTTTTTTCACTACTTCTTTGCCTTTGTACAAAGTAATTTTTCCAACGCCACTTCCTACATAGCCAAAATCTGCATCAGCCATTTCTCCTGGTCCGTTTACAATACAACCCATAATCGCAATTTTTACGCCTTTCAAGTGATTGGTAACAGAGCGAATCTTAGCTGTTGTTTCTTGTAAGTCGAATAAAGTTCTACCGCAGGAAGGACAAGAGATATATTCTGTTTTAGAAATACGCGTTCTGGTTGCCTGTAAAATACCAAAAGCAGTTGTATTCATAAATGCTTCTGGTGTTTCTGATTGTCCTTGCTGGTTGTATCTTCTTCCACTTAAAGTAGCATCTGCGAATTGTTGGTGAGCAGCGGAAGACATTCCTAAGCAAATTCCATCGCCCCAACCATCTAAAAAGAGCGCCCCTGTTTCAGTTGCAAAATGTATGAGGTGTTCATCTGCTGTTTGCCATTGGCTATCGCAAATAAGCACCACAGGATTTTGAATTTGTCTTGCTTCCAACTCTACAAACATTCTTCTTACTGCCGGCATAGCATGTTGGTTCTGGCTGCTTAAGCATAAAACCACATTAGGCAGGTTAGCTAATTGATCGAGGTAGGTGAAATCATTGATAGTTGTTACATCGCTGAAACAATCCATCATTACAAAATTGAGAACATCGCTGGTCTTACTAGCCGAAACGAATCCTGAGTCTTGAAAAATAGGGAAGTATTTTTCTTGATCAGTTGCTTGTTCCCAAATATGCGGATACACTAAAACTCGAAGTGTTCCAGGTAAAGCAAAAGGTAAAATTTGATTACCTGTAAAAATATAATCAGCCGCTGCATCTGCAATATGCCATTTATCGTTTGCTGGATCATATTGGTAGCCGACAGATTCCAAATGTTCTGGTTGAATATTGGCAACCTTACTTAAATCAGCAATTACAACAGGCACCTGTTGTTGTCCAATATTTTGAACAGCAAAGCTGTTCCTTCTTTTATACGAATAAGGTTGATGTGTAATTTTTTCAATCGCAGCAATAGGTGTATGATTGCTGCGATTGCTGTAACGTTTTACTAAATCTCTACAGACAGGAATTTCGAATTCGGGGTCTTCGGTAAGTGAAACACGCACGGTATCGCCCAAGCCATCTTCTAACAAAGTGCCAATGCCTGCTGCACTTTTAATTCTTCCATCTTCACCATCGCCTGCTTCAGTAACACCTAAATGAAGAGGATAACATTCACCAAATTCCTCCATCATAGTATGCACTAGCATTCGGTAAGCCTGCACCATAACTTGAGGGTTACTGGCTTTCATACTCAGTACAATATTATGGAAGCTCTCGTAGCGTGCAATACGCAAAAATTCCATAGCGCTTTCAACCATACCCATGGGCGTATCGCCATAGCGACTCATAATACGATCGCTTAGAGAACCATGGTTGGTACCAATACGCATGGCTGTTCCATGCTCTTTGCAAATTTTTACAAGCGGTGTAAATCTTTCACGGATGCGATCAATTTCTTCTGCATAATCAGCATCTGTATATTCAATAAGTTCAAACTTCTTTTTATCAACATAATTACCCGGATTCACCCTAACTTTTTCAACAATTCTAGCTGCAATTTCAGCGGCATTAGGAGTAAAGTGAATATCAGCAACCAAAGGCGTATTGTATCCCCTTTTGCGCAACATAGCTTTGATCGCAGCCAAGTTTTCAGCTTCTTTTTTGCTGGGCGCAGTTATACGAACCAACTCAGCTCCCGCTTCAATACAACGAATAGATTGTTCTACAGTTGCCAAAGTATCCATGGTATCTGTAGTAGTCATTGTTTGCACGCGAATAGGATGGCAAATGCCATTACCCGGATTACCCATTAGCAAATCGCCAATGCGCACTTCACGTGTAATTAATCGTTGGTATTGTGTAAGTGAGGGTGTATAGCCTTGCATGATTGCTTATCTTTTTCCTTCAAAAAAATTAAGGTAGGTCAATATATTCTTGAGAATATTCAAGCGCTGGTTCACTAATGCAGTTTCATCTTTTCCTTCAAGATGCAATACAAAGAAATAGGGATGTTTGTTTTCTTCAATCCAGCCCACAACCCAAGTCATAGGTTGACCTTGTGGTGTTTTTCCTAAACCAGTTTTATATGCAAGGGTGTAGTTAGAATTTGATTCGCGAAGCATCATTTTACGAACAATATCCTGTGTTCTTTTTTGGAATGGAAGTTGACCAAAGTACAATCGCTTTACAATGCCTAGTTGTTCATCGCCACAAACCTTGGCAGATTGATCTAGCCAGAAAGAAGAAAGATTGTTGTTAATTACAAATCTGTTTTCTTTTGCAGCATAGCCCAATGTATCTAACCAACTTTGCATGGTGTCTTTACCTATACGAAGTGCTAAAGTTTGAAAGTGAGGAACAGCCGATAGTTCAAATGCTTTTTCAAGTGAAAGGTCTTGGTTCCAATCTGTATTTTCTCTTTGTACACCATCCCAAGGAAGTACATCTTTTTCATTATTAATTCGACCTGTTTCAAGTGCAATTAAACTATTGATGATTTTAAAAGTTGAAGCAGGTGTGTAAAGCGAGTCTTTGAATTTTGCTACATCGTATACAGTAAACTCCCCAATGCCATTGTCGAACAATGCAAATGAACCAGTTACTCCAGCTTCTTCAAAATACTTACCCAGCTTTTCATCTGTCTTTACATTGTTTGGAGTACAAGATGCTAACAAGGCAACCCATCCAATAACTATCAACCAACTTAATTTACGCATAGCTTCAATTTTGCCCTGCAAAGGTAAAGGCAGGGGCTATATCAAATTTGTGAAAAAGGGCAATTCTAGATAGCTGCTTGAAAGGCATAAAAAAAGCCCCCGAAGGGGCTAAAGCTATGTTAAGCAATTACTTGCAATGCTTTACCTACTTTGGTGAATGCTGCAATAGCTCTATCTAAGTGATCTTTGGTATGTGCTGCACTCAATTGAACACGAATTCTAGCCTGTCCTTTTGGAACAACTGGGTAAAAGAATCCAATTACATACACCCCCTCTTCTAATAACGCAGCTGCAAATTTTTGAGCAATAACTGCATCGTATAACATGATTGGAACTATTGGGTGTTCTCCGGGCTTAATATCAAAGCCAGCAGCAGTCATGTTTTCTCTAAAGTATTTGGTGTTGAACTCTAGCTGATCGCGTAAATGTGTGGTGCTGCTGAGCATGTCCAAAACAGCAATACTTGCTCCAACAATAGAAGGTGCAAGCGTATTAGAAAACAAGTATGGTCGAGATCTTTGGCGCAGCATTTCAATAATAGGTCTTCTTCCACTTGTAAATCCACCACTTGCTCCACCCAAAGCTTTACCCAATGTACCAGTTATGATATCTACCCTGCCCATTACTCCTCTGTGCTCATGTGTTCCTCTACCGGTTTTGCCGAGGAAGCCAGAAGAATGACATTCATCAATCATCACAATAGCATCGTATTGATCGGCTAGGTCGCAAATTTTATCGAGCTGGGCAATTGTTCCATCCATGCTGAAGCTACCATCGGTTACAATAATTCTGCTTCTGCAATGAGCGGCTTCTTTCAACTTAGTTTCCAAATCAGCCATGTTATTGTGCTCATAGCGAAAGCGTTGCGCTTTACAGAGACGAACGCCATCAATAATACTTGCATGGTTGAGGGCATCACTTATGATAGCATCTTCTTCATTGAACAATGGTTCGAATACTCCTCCATTCGCATCGAAAGCCGCGGCATATAAAATGGTATCCTCAGTGCCTAAGAAAGAAGCAATTTTTTCTTCAAGTGTTTTGTGAATGTCTTGGGTGCCGCAAATAAAGCGAACACTGCTCATACCATAACCATGCGTGTCAATGGCGTCGTGTGCCGCTTTTATTACATCGGGATGGGCCGATAAACCTAGGTAGTTATTGGCGCAAAAATTCAATACTTGTTTACCCTGTACCATAATTTCTGGACCTTGCTCACTCGATATAATACGCTCCTTCTTAAAAAGTCCGGCAGATTCAATTTCTTTCAATTCCGCTTCAATGCGGGATACGAATTTTTCATTCATAGTTCAAGCTTTGTGGTGGCAAAGGTAGGGAATGGGGGAACCGACAAGGGGGTGAATTGGCAAAAACTATTTTTTTTCAAAAATTTTCTATCTTCGTTCAATATGCAACGCCGCACATTGGTTGTGGCGTTGTATTTTTTTTCTATACCTAAACGAGAAAGTCTATGAGTGAAGTTTTGTATGTAACACAGGAAACCTTTGAAAAAATGAAGGAAGAACTGCATCGCATGAAAACTGTGGATCGTCCGGCTGCTTCTAGAGCAATTGCTGAAGCTAGGGAGAAAGGCGATTTGAGAGAAAATGCTGAATACGACGCTGCTAAAGAAGCTCAGGGCATGTTAGAAGCTCGAATTAAACTGCTGGAAGGACAAATCGCAACCGCTAAAATTGTGGATACGAGTACCATTGATACCAGTCGTGTTGCTATCTTAACCAAGGTAACCATTACGAATGTATCTACTAAGAAAACAGTGACTTATCAGATTGTTGGAGAGAAAGAAGCCGATCTAAAAGCGGGTAAAATTTCTGCATCTTCCCCAATTGGTAAGGGTTTGATAGGTAAGCAGGTGGGTGAAATAGCTGAAGTGCATGCTCCTAATGGCGTGTTAAAGTTTAGTGTAGATAACATAACCATTTAAAATGACCTTGTTTTCAAAAATCATAGCGGGCGAAATTCCTTGTTATAAAATTGCTGAATCAGATCAATTTTTGGCATTCTTAGACATATTTCCTTGTGCACCTGGACATACTTTGGTTATTCCAAAAATAGAAGAAGACAGGTTATTTGATCTGCCCAACGATTATTTATCGGGTATTTTGCCTTTTGCGAAGCCAGTCGCTCATGCAATAAGGGCGGCTTTTCCATGCGATCATGTGAATATTATGACCGTTGGTTTTGAAGTGCCACATGCGCATATTCACTTGCTTCCTATGAAGGGACTTGCAGATATGCATATCCTTTCTAGAAAGTCGAAGCCTTCACAAGAAGAATTACGCATCGTTCAGGAACAAATCTTGGCTCATTTGTCCTAATTGGAACCTTTTTGTGAAAATTTTGTTGAACTAATTGTGTGAAATCTTAAACTTTCATACCTTCAATCAAACGCCAGATTATGGTATCCAAAATTTCAGAAGGGGTTGAGATTAGTGTAGAAACATTTTATCAAAACGACTACAGCAATCCAATGGCTGGTGAGTTCATGTTTGCTTATAGAATAACTATTGAGAATCATAATTCATTCACCGTAAAGCTTTTGCGTCGTCATTGGCAGATTTTCGATAGCAATGCGGAATACAGAGAGGTAGAGGGTGATGGAGTGGTAGGCATGCAGCCAGTGATTGCTCCTGGCGAGCATTACCAATATGTAAGTGGTTGTAATTTGAAGACTGAAATTGGAAAAATGTCTGGAAGTTATACCATGCAAGACTTAGACACAATGAGGGAATTTAAAGTTAAGATACCTGCATTCGATTTAATTGTACCCATTAAGCTTAATTAGGGCTTATACTTAGCTTCTTCAAATAATTGTAAAGGATCTTTTTTCATCAGCTCGGTTAATGAGCTGTTTTTATTTTTATCCATCCACTTTCTAACAATTGCCAATCCAGTAAATGCGCCAATATTTCCAGGGGCTTCTAAACTAATGGCGGCTGTATGTGGCCCATCAGAAACAAATTCTTGAATTAAAGCGGGTTGTGTTTCAAACAATAGGTTGTTTTGGGCAAAAAAAGCCCAAATAAATGCTTCACTTTTTAAACATCCTTTCATTTGATTGTCGGTATAACCTAAAATCAAACTGTCCGCCATACCCGGAAACAGTTTACTTAAAACATATTTTCTCTTTCCAATTTCAATCATTTGAGCAACCAGAGGCTTGCCAGGTGGTAATGGCGGAAACCAATCTTCCAACAAGCTTTGCAGGGTATTGATGAGCAAATATTCTTGTGTGAATTTTCTCGAAATGAATTGAGGATACAGCATTTGTCCTTCTTCGGTTAAATACAAAGGATGGGTGGCTCCTAGATAGAGTTGCAGTCCAACTCCCAAGCCTGTTTCAGTAACTACATTGGCAAAACTGTTAATGGGTCCGACGAACAGCGTTATATCTTCCGGTAACTGCTGCTCAGGGAAATAGTACTTGGCGTATTGTAAAGACTTAGTAAGTTCTTTTTGTAAGGGTTCGAACTTGCCATACAATTTTTGTGCATCTTCAAAAACAGATTTGTAAGTCCGAATGAATTTCCTCACCTGTGTAGGAACCGAATCTGGCTGAGGGGGCAATGCCAATACTTGGTATAGATAATCTCTCGTAAAAGCGGGGTTGTTATCAAAAAGACGATCTAATTCAGTTTCAACCTGATTCGTATCTATTCCAAAAAATGAGCTATCGTAACGAATGAATTTTGTATTGACTTGAATATGAGACACATTGGGGGCATCATTTGAATTTTTACAGCCCCAAATAAACAAGCTACAAGCTGCAACAGCAGTAAAAAAAACATTTTTCATCTCAGCAAAAGTAGTAGTTCTTTCGGCCTATTTATGTCATATAGCTTGTATGTATGAGAACTTTAGCAATTTAACAGCATCCAATAGCTGCAATGCCTATTTTTGCGCCAATTTTAAAAGACACATATGAAAAAAATTGCTGTAGCCAAAGGAGATGGAATTGGTCCAGAGATTATGGATGCTGTTCTTAAGATTTTTGAAGCTGCTAAAGTTCCCCTTCAGTATGAAGTTGTAGAAATGGGTAAATGGGTATTTGATAAAGGGTATAGCAATGGAATGACACCTGAAGCGCAGCAAACCATCGAAGACCTAGGAATTTTATTCAAGGGTCCTATGGAAACACCTAAGGGTAAGGGAGTAAAGAGTGTGAATGTAACAGCTCGTAAAACTTGGAATACTTATGCCAATAAGCGTACTTTTCAAACCTTGCACGGTGTAGAAACTGTTTTCAGTAAAGCGGGCATTCCAATTGATTTGACCATTGTTCGTGAAAATATTGAAGATACTTACGGTGGTATTGAGCATATGCTTACGCATGATGTTGCGTTGAGTCGTCGCTTTATTACCCGTCCTGGTAGCATGCAGGTGATTAAGTATGCATTTGAAATGGCCAAGAAAAAAGGTGCTCGCAGAATTACTTGCGGACACAAAGCCAACATCATGAAAATTACGGATGGCCTGTTTTTGGAAGTATTTTATGAAGTTGCCAAAGACTATCCAGAGTTGAAAGCGGATGATGTTATTGTAGATGATTTATGTATGAAGTTGGTAAGCCGTCCACATGAATTTGATGTGGTTGTATTGACCAATTTGCAAGGTGATATAGTGAGCGATTTATGTGCTGGTTTGGTAGGTGGATTGGGATTTGCGCCGAGTGCAAATATTGGAGATCATATTTCGATTTTTGAAGCAGTACACGGAACAGCGCCAGATATCACTGGTAAAAATATTGCAAATCCAACAGCGTTGTTGTTAAGTGGTGTAGGAATGTTGCGTCACCTTGGACTGATGACTGCAGCTGCAAATATTGAAAATGCGTTGTTGTACACCTTAGAGTCTGGCGTACATACAGGTGACTTTGGAGATAAATCAACTCCATCTGTGAACACAACTGATTTTGCAGAAGCAATCATTAAAAACCTTGGAAAACTACCAGACCACAATCCTCGTCCAGTTATTCCAGATCTTCCAATGACTCCAACCCATTTCAAACTTGAGCAAAATCCGCTTATCATGACTCAAGAAAAAGAGGAAGAAAAGATTGTTGGGGTTGACTTGTTTATTGAGAGTGCGGAACAGCCAAATGCTGTGGCGGATAAGCTACTTCAACATACAGGCGATTTGTTTAAGTTGGTAACTATCAGTAACCGCGGTACGCAGGTTTGGCCTAAGGGAAGTGTGTACACTAATTTGATTAACCAGTATCGTTGCAGGTTTGAAAGTATTGGTGAAGAGCCAGTAACTCAAATTGATATCATGGAATTGTATAAGCGCAGCATGAAGGATTTCAAGGTTTGCTCTTTGGAATTACTGAACATGTGGGGCGATAAAAAAGCGTATTCTTTAGCACAAGGACAATAAAGTTTTCAAACATTCATAGAATGGGCACCTGTTCGGTGCCCTTTTTTTATTTCCAAAATGCTAAAAATAGTTGTTGATGCAACCATTTTCATTTTTTCCCCTTACATTTGGTTGTAAATCTGATTGCCATGCAAGAAGCATATATAGTAGCAGGATTTAGAACTGCTGTTGCCAAAAGTAAAAAAGGTGGATTTCGTTTTTTTAGGCCAGATGATTTGGCTATTGAAGTCATTAAAGGATTGGCGGCTTCTGTGCCACAACTAGATCCTTCTCGCGTAGATGATGTAATTGTTGGTAATGCTGTTCCTGAAGCAGAGCAGGGATTGCAGTTTGCACGTCCAATTGCAGCTAGAGCATTGGGTATTGATGTGGCTGGGATTACCATTAACAGATATTGTGCGAGTGGATTAGAAGCAATTGCTATGGCCACTGCAAAAATCAGAAGCGGAATGGCTGAGTGTATAGTTGCTGGTGGAACAGAAAGCATGAGTTTGGTTCCAACTGCTGGATGGAAAACCGTTCCTGCATTCAGTATAGCTTCAGAAGAGCCAGATTATTATTTGAGCATGGGTTTAACTGCTGAGGCTGTTGCCAATGAATTTAAGATCAGCCGTGAGGAGCAGGACGAGTTTGCCTATCATTCGCACAGAAAAGCTGCAATAGCAATACAAGAGGGATATTTTAAATCAGGAATATTGCCTATTACCGTAGAGCAAACTTACTTGAATGAAAAAGGAAAAAAAGCAGTTCGCTCATATGTAGTAGATACCGATGAAGGATTGCGTGTTGACACCACTGTGGAAGGGTTGGCTAAATTAAAGCCTGCTTTTTCAACAAAGGGAACAGTAACTGCGGGTAACAGCTCTCAAACCAGTGATGGTGCTGCTTTTGTGATGGTTATGAGTGAAAGAATGGTTGTTGAATTAGGTCTTCGTCCAATTGGTCGTTTGGTGAATTGTGCGAGCGCTGGAGTTCATCCACGTATTATGGGCATTGGTCCAGTTGCGGCTGTACCTAAGGTTTTGAAGCAAGCAAATATGCAATTAGGTGATATTGATTTGATTGAATTGAATGAAGCATTTGCTTCGCAGGCAGTGGCAGTTATTCGTGAATTGAATTTAAATCCAGATATCGTGAATATCAATGGAGGAGCAATTGCACTTGGTCACCCATTAGGTTGTACTGGTTGTAAATTAACTGTACAGATTTTACATGATATGAAGCGCTTAAAGAAAAAGTACGGTATGGTAACTGCCTGTGTTGGAGGTGGTCAGGGAATTGCCGGAATTATAGAAAACATTGACTAAGGAATTATTGTTATTTTAGAGAGTCCCGCATTTGTGGGACTCTTTTTTAATTAATACAATTATGATTGCAGCCGTTTGTAAAGATGTGGACCAGCCGTTGGTATTGCAGGAAGTGACTACACCTCAGCCAAGTAAAGGTGAAGTGCTTATTCGTGTAAAAGCAGCAGCATTAAATCATCGTGATGTTTGGATACAAAAAGGTATGTATGCAGGTTTGCGCTATCCCATTATTTTAGGAAGTGATTGTGCTGGTATTGTAAGTTCTGTTGGTTCATCTGAACATGAACATTGGATTGGTAAGGAAGTCGTGGTTAATCCGGGTTTTTATTGGGGCGATAAAGAAGAAACCCATAGTCGCAATTTTCAGATTTTAGGCTTACCACAAGATGGAAGTTTTGCAGAGTATGTAGTTGTTCCAGAGAGTCAAATTCATCTTAAGCCCGTGTATATGAGCTGGGAACAGGCTGCAGCCATTCCTTTGGCAGGTTTAACCGGACATAGAGCTTTGTTTTTAAAAGGTGGGATTCATAAGGGAAGTAAGGTTTTGATAACCGGTATTGGGGGCGGAGTAGCTTTACTGATGTTACAGATGGCTGTTGCAGTAGGAGCAGAAGTGTATGTAACCAGTAGCAACGAAGAAAAGATTCAGAAGGCTATAAAATTAGGCGCAAGATTAGGTGTAAATTATACAATTTCTGGATGGCACAAATTATTTCAAAGTGCTGTAGAGGGGTTTGATGTAATTGTTGACAGTGCGGCTGGGGAAGGGTTTAAACATTTTGTTGACTTGGCTAATCCTGGTGGTAGAATTGTATTTTTTGGAGGTACCCAAGGAGCAATAGGTAGCTTGAATCCACAGAAAATATTTTGGAAGCATCTATCTATATATGGAACCACAATGGGTTCCCCAACATCGTTTCAAGAAATGTTGCATTTGTTTGAAGACCACCAAATTCAGCCTGTCATTCACAATGTGTACAACTTGAATAATATTCAAATGGCAATGGATGAGATGGATAAAGGCAAGCAATTCGGAAAACTTGTTGTAAGAGTTGCTGAGTCCTAAACCAATCGATATCAGTTTTTGTATATTTGAAACACAGAGATTACCCTTATGGAGACCTACGGAAAGATTTTATTGATTGCAATGCCAGCCTTCCTATTGTTGGTTTTATTAGAGAAATTATATGGTGTTTGGAAAGGATTCGACACCGTTCGTAATATGGATATGATTTCTAGTTTAAGTTCTGGAATTACAAATGTTACGAAAGATGTGTTAGGAATGAGTGTTGCTATTATTAGTTATGGTTGGATGGTAGATCACTTATCGGTAACAAAAGTCGAAGAAAGCTGGGTGAATTTTGTTATTGCATTTATAGCACTTGATTTTGCTGGTTATTGGATACATCGTTTGGCGCATGAGTACAATATTTTATGGAATAATCATATTGTACACCATAGTAGTGAAGAGTTTAACTTGGCTTGTGCATTGCGTCAAAGTATTTCAGTCTTCTTTCGCATTTTCACATTTTTCTTATTGCCTGCTGCATTGTTAGGTGTGCCTGAACAAGTCATTGCAGTTGTTGCACCTCTTCATTTGTTCGCTCAGTTTTGGTACCATACAAGGCATATCGACAAGATGGGGTGGTTAGAGCATATCATTGTAACGCCTTCTCATCATCGTGTACACCATGCAATCAATCCGCAGTACATGGATAAGAATTATGCTCAAATTTTTATTGTGTGGGATAAATTGTTTGGAACATTTCAAGAAGAGTTGAAGGAGGTGCCTCCTGTTTACGGCATTACTCGTCCAGCAGCAACTTGGAATCCAATTAAAATTAATTTTCAGCATGCATGGCTGTTAATGAGAGACGCAATAAGAGCTAAAAGTTGGAGAGATAAAATTAGAATTTGGTTTATGCCAACAGGTTGGCGCCCCGAAGATGTGGCTGCAAAATATCCCGTGTATAAAATCGAGGATGTGTATCATTTTGAAAAATATAATCCAACAGCAAGTGCAGGATTACAAGTTTGGAGCTGGGTGCAAATTTTATCAACCCTTTTATACATCAGTTATTTATTTGGAAATATTGCTTACATCAATGACTTAAATCCGACTTATATCTACTGGTATGGTTTGTTTGTTTTTGTAGGGGTATATGCGTATACTGATTTGATGGATCGTAACAAGTCGGCTATTTTTATTGAGGCACTCAGAGCATTATTAGCATTTGCATTTATACTCACTCAGAGCGATTGGTTTGGGGCTGAAAAACTATTTCCATCAATTTGCTATGTTTTAATTGGCTACCATTTAATCGCATTATTGTTTACTGGATGGTTTACGGTAAAACATTTTAAAGAAGATGAGAAAGCTGCTTTACTTCAGCGAACTCTTGGCTAAATCAAATAGAGATTATGATATGTTGTTATCTTTACTCCCATGAAGCATTTCCTCTCTTTTGATGATGTTCCTGATATTGACAGATTACTTAAACAAGCAATTCAGTATAAGTCGGCTCCTTTGATAGACCAGCATATTGGACAAGGAAAGCGAATTGGCTTATTATTTTTAAATCCAAGTTTACGAACAAGATTAAGTACACAAGTTGCTGCAGCTAATTTGGGAATGGAAGCTGTAGTATTTAATGTAGATAAAGAAGGTTGGGCGTTAGAGTTTGAGGAAGGGGCTGTAATGAGTGGCAATACAGTAGAGCACATCAAAGATGCAGCTCCTGTTCTGGGTAAATATTTCGATATTTTGGCTATTCGTACATTTCCTGGATTGCTACATCAGGAAGAGGATTACAGTGAAATGTATATTAAGCAGTTTATTAAATATGCTGGTGTACCTGTCTTGAGTTTAGAAAGCGCCACTTTGCATCCTTTGCAGTCATTTGCAGACGTTATAACAATTGAAGAGCAACTATCTAAGAATGTTTTTCACAGGAAGCCCAAAGTTGTTTTAAAATGGGCACCTCATATAAAACCTTTACCACACTGTGTTGCAAATAGCTTTGCGCAATGGATGATAGGCTGGGGGAAAGTTGATTTGGTTATCACACATCCAAAAGGGTATGAGTTAAGTGAAAGTTTTACTAAAGGAGCCACAATAGAATATAACCAAGAAAAAGCATTGCAGGATGCTGACTTTGTGTATGTAAAAAACTGGAGTACGTTTCAGCCGTATGGTAAATTACTTGAAGCAGGTAGCGAGTGGATGATGACTGAAGACAACTGGCGGTTTACCAATCAGGCCAAAATCATGCATTGTTTGCCAGTTCGAAGAAATGTTGAATTGAGCGATGAAATGTTAGACAGTCCATTTAGCTTGGTTACAGAACAAGCTGCCAATCGTGTTTGGTCTGCGCAAGCAGTTTTAGCGGAAATGCTCAAGCGCATGAATTAATACATGTATTTACCTTTTTTTAGGTAATTTAGTACTCCCCCTGAATAATCCTCAAGCAGTGAAAAGAATTGCTGTATATAATATTAAGGGTGGAGTTGGTAAAACAACAACCTCTGTTAACCTTGCATGTTTATTAGCGCGACAGGGATTATCTGTTTTATTGTGGGATTTAGATGCACAAGGTGGTAGCAGTTATTTTTTTCAGTTGCAGCATAAGAATGCCGGCCAATTACAAAGGTTATTTGATAAACGTTCCAATATTTACGATTTAATACAGTCAACTGGTTCTTACCAAATTGATGTTATTGCAAATGATTCAGAATTTTCTGATTTGAATATGCAGCAGGTCTCTAGAATGACTGCATTAAGCTATACAAATTTTGAGATTATAGATCTGGCATTGCATGAGTTGAAAGATGATTTTGATGTTTGCATTGTAGATTGTCCGCTAGGAAAATCTTTATTACATGAAAATGTATTTCGTGCAATGGATTTAATGGTGGTTCCCAACATCCCGGCACCATTATCTATTTACTGCAATGAAATGTTATTAGAATTACTCAATAAAATTTCGAATCTTAGAATGTCGGTTCTAAGTTTTTATAACATGGTGCAAGTGAATAAAAAAATGCATCATCAGTATGTGTTTGGTAGCAAAGAATCATCTGAAGGAATCCGTCAATTAAATAACTATATTCCTTTTTATTCAGAAATAGAACAAATTACAGCAACGCGACAATCAATTTTTCATCAATTAAAAGCAGCCAAGTCAAATGCATATTATCAGTTCCTATGGCAAGAAATTTGTGAAAAGATGCAGTGGCCTGAATTAATAGATTTTAGAGCTCATGTAATTTCACTGACTGAACAAAAGGAAATTGAATTGGCAGACAAGCCAACATGGAAGCCACTTGTCAACAAAGCTATCTAGGATTTTTATTTTTTGTTTTTGAACTGATAAACCAATCCTCCACCTAGTCCAAACTGATAAATAGATGAGTAGGGTGATACTGCAGCTCCACTTCCACCTGTTCCAAAAAAGAAACCACCACCTACAGATTGCACAACAGATAAAAGTTGAACCTGTGTTTTAATAGCTAATTGAGAACTAATCCAAAAATTTGCGCCGCCTTTGATTAACCATGAAAATTTAGTTCTATTGGTTGTATTTCTTGTATCAGGATTGTATAAATCAATCAAACTAAATCCAGCAGATAAGCCACCGAAAAATTCAACTGGACTTTTATCTGTTCTAAAATATTTATTAGTTCCAATTAGAAAATGATTGACTTGCAACTGAAACTCACTGCTCCTTACACCGTTATTAAAATAAGTAAGCGGAGCTGTAGTACGCTGATTGAGGTATTGAATTTCAAGACCTAGGTTTGGTTGCCGCATCCATTCCCCACTAACCCCCCACATTGCACTGCGCATAATTTTTCCTCTATAAAATTCATTGGGATCATTGTAAGAATCAACTCTATCATCAAATGCATGCATTAAGTACCCATTTAATCTGAATTTTTGTGCAGATAAATCATGCATTGCACAAAATAGGACAGCGATCAAAAGTATTTTTTTCATAAAGGTGTTTCTATATTTTAACCGATTAATACAAATTTGAATCAAATGTTGAACATAAAAGTCTGAAATTAATAAAAATCTTAATTTCATATCAAATGAAGTTATGGGCAAAAAAATTATTCTGTCGCTAATCGTTTTTATACTAGTCTTCTTTATAACTCTTGTTGTAAGAACAGTCACTCATCCTTTTGGTCAACAAAATGTAGATGAGGAAGCTATTAAGGCTCAAATTGATTCTTCAGAAATCCAGAGATTCGCTGGTGGTTTAAAGTTTGAAACTGTTTCATTTGGTGATAGCAGCCTAATGCGGTATTGGGCGTTTGATAGCTTTAGAACTTATTTACAATCGCAGTATCCACAGGTTTTTGCAACCTGCGAGGTAGAGCTTCTAGAAAAGCATTCTTTGGTTCTTCGTTGGAAGGGTAAAGACACAACTTTATTGCCTCTACTTTTTCTTTCGCATTATGACGTAGTTCCGCCTGGTGATTATTCCAATGATGAGTCGACAGATGTGTTTGAATGGGCGCATGACCATGTACATGATGCACATGTTCCTAAGGAAGTGGCTTCATCTTGGGAGTTTCCTCCATTCTCAGGTTCAGTTAGTGGTGGGAGAATTTATGGCAGAGGAGCATTGGATATGAAGAATATGCTTTTTGCATTATTAGAATCTACAAATCGCCTAATTGCAAAAGGATATCACCCTAGTAGGTCAATTTATTTTTCTTTTGGACATGATGAAGAAATTGGAGGTATAAATGGAGCCAGAAAAGTAGCCGCATACTTTAAACAAAAAGGATTGCGATTTGAAGCTGTATATGATGAAGGAGGCATTATTGCTGCTAAGGGAAGTTTGCCTGGTATTGATGCTCCAGTTGCCCTTATAGGATTAGCTGAAAAAGGATTTGTTACATACAAGTTTAAGGTTAAAGGTGTAGGCGGACATTCTTCTATGCCTCCATTGCAAAGTGCTATGGGAGCTGCATCTATTATTATGCAGCGCTTAGAAAATGAGCAAATGAAGCCACAGCTTATTCAACCTATAAAATCTTTTCTTTCTAATGTTGGAGGCGTGATGGGATGGGTGAACAAAATGGCTATTGCAAATTTGTGGCTGTTTGAGCCTGTTCTTTTAAATCAATTTGTCAAGGAGCCTTCTACTAATGCACTCGTTCGATCAACCACTGCACTAACTATGATGAAAGGAAGTGATGGTGAAAATGTACTGCCACCTATTGCAGAATTTACCGCTAACTTTAGAATTTTGCCAGGCAATACTGTTGCGGATGTACGTGCTCATGTGGAAGCCGCTTGCCAAGGATATGATGTTGAGATTGTTCAAGTAAGAGAGGCTAGAGAGCCATCCAATATTTCCCCTATTAACTCTAGATCGTATCAAATAATTGAAGCGTCTGTTAAGCGTTTGTATCCCCAAACCTTAATAACCCCCTACATTACCATAGGGGGTACTGATGCAATTAAATATGAGATTGTTTCAGATAATGTATATCGATTTATGCCAATCGTGTTAAATCAGCCCGAGCAGAGAAGCATACATAATTTCAATGAATCAATCAGTATACAAAATTATGCCAACATGATTGCTCATTTTAGTTACATCATGGAGCAGTACGATCAAAAATAATTTTACTTTCCGCCAAAAAGAAATGGAAAAATAAAAATATTGATTGCAGCCCAAACCATATAAGCAGGAATAAACAATGCAATAGCATCATGAATAGCTGTAGTGTTTTTCTTGCCTTTAATCTGTTTAGTAAGTGCTAGACTTACCCATATAAGATGGATGAGTATAAGAATATTTGATCCTAAAACAGTCACTCTATTTGGTGTAAATCCCCATTGTACAATGCGAAATACAATTGCAGAAACCGCTATTAAATTTATGGCAATTGCTACCCAAGAAAGCGCAGTTAAATTAAAATGAATGAATTTATTAGTTGATTCATGTTTATTACCTGATGCAAATAAAATGAGTGCCATTACTCCAATTAGCATTACATTAAATAGGATTAAAAAATCTCGATTGTTATATGGGTTTTTGCCTGTTAATAATAGCGTAGTTAAATACGCAATTAATACTACTAATACCAATGGCGAAAAGATATTAGCAATTGTAGGAGCTACTCTATTAATCAAATTTGGAAACTGGTTTACTAATATCAATGCAGTAATTGGTATTGCAGGTAAGGCCCAATACAATATGTGTTGTGAAAGAATAATCTCTAGCTTCACTTGTATTAACTCAAACAGTCCTACAGTAATTCCTGTTATAATTCCTCCTGTTATGCTCAGGATTGCCGACATAACTAACCAGTCGCCATTCATTTGTAAATAGGATATCCAATTTTCACGTTTGTTTATTGAATTGCCAGCAGCAGCAACTCCACTAATAGACCAAAGTAGAAAAGGTAAGTACATGCAAGCAATCATTAAAGTTTGTGATTGTTGGTTGGCAGGTAATAGATTAATGAATACAGCAATTAATATGAGTATAAGACTAAATGCAGCTATTGAAGTATTACTAGATTTGTTTTTGTAGAGAAAGAAAGCAGTGACAGCAGGAAATAAGATAAGTCCAATATTTCTTTGAAAATAAAATTCGGGTGCTAGGCTAAGCCATATTGGCAACTTCGCAATTATTCCACTTATGCCAATAAGGATTAGCAGTGCTATTAGTATGTCCTTAGGAAATAATACTTTTTTTTCTGCTGTAAAATTTAATCGTTCTTTCCAGAATTCAATGAGTGGTACATTTGGCAGATCATTCAAATTAGACAGAAATGCAGATTTGAATTGTTGTGGTTGTGATTGATATAGTTTTTCTAACTCTTTTGAATTAGAAACATTTTGCTGGATCAATTCAATTAAGGATACATGTTGGTTGGTCATATAAAGGTTATTGTGTTTGTTTAATAAGATTGGCTAATGCTGTAAGATGTTGTTCAAAAGCCTCTTTACCTTCAATCGTTGCAGCATAGCGTGTTTGAGGCTTTTTTCCTACAAATTGTTTGGTAACAGATAGGTAAGCATTTTTTTCTAATGCTAGAATGTGGCTAGCTAAATTACCGTCTGTTACTTGCAATTCATTTTTTAGGGTATTAAAATCGAGTTGATCATGTACCATCAATAGCGACATAATTGCAAGTCGAATTCTATGATCAAACGCTTTATTTAGTTGATGAAAAGCGTGCATATTTATTCGTTGTTTGCGTACATAATTATTCCATAAGCTAAGTGCACTATTCCAAATCCAATTCCCCATATAAGCAGACCATAGTTGGGAATTAGACAACCAAGTAATCCGAGTAACAATTGTGTAATTCCGAGGTAGTATGTTTGAGGAATGGTGAACTTGCTCGCATTTAGAATAGCAAGTCCATAAAAAACCAGCGAAAGAGGTGCGAGTAAATCGTATTGACCCACATGAATCATGGTCAAGCAAACCACACCACCACTTATCATTGGTACAGCCAAGTGCCAGAGCATTCTTTGTGCAGCGGAATTCCAAAAAGGTAATGACCTTTCTTTCGACTTCTTCCAAGAAAACAGTACACCACCAACAGCTGCTACAATAAAAATTAATATAGCTATTATGAGCAGTTCGTTAAGTCTATCTGGGTGTTCGATTAGGTAGTTTTGAATAGATATTGGTTGAAATGGATGTTGATCTAATTTGAACAAGAACCATATTAATCCAATTATTGCCGATAAACCTGCAGTAATGCCTGACCAGCCACTTAAAGAAAGAAAGCGGGTTGATTGTTCCATGAGCTGCTTGATCTCACGCAGGGTTTCTTGTGGATTTTGTGCGTTTTTCATTGTTTCTAAAAGTACTTTGAAATACAAAGTAAATGAATATTTTATTTTCCCTCAATTTTTTTTCTAAATAGGGGGCGGTTTTTTCTAAGCTGCTGAAATACAATGATGTAATTGTATTAGAGTTTTGAAGAGGAGCATGATGGTGAAAAAGTTAAATGCTCATATCAATTGGGAATAGACGTAAACTTGAAACTCTCACAAACTCTTCATTTTGTATGATTACATGCATTTCACCAATGGCCAGCTAATGCGCAACGGACAAAAAATTTGTTACACGATAGAGCTGCCATGGCGCAACAATCAGCGTATGATCTCTTGCATACCCGAAGGAAGGTATCGGTTAGTGAAGCGATACAGCCAGCGCTTCAAGCATCACATACATCTGCAACATGTACCAGGAAGGACATTCATATTGTTCCATCCATTTAACCACGCGATGAACGAAGCCCAGGGCTGTATTGCACCAGTTACCAGGATAATCGGACAAGGCAGGGGCACACAAAGCAGAAAAGCCTTCAACAGACTATTACAGCTTGTTTACGGAGCTATTGACAGCGGACAACAAGTATTCCTCACCATACAAACCGATCCCAATGCAGCAGCCTCTGAACGAATCCTGTAAGCAGCTCATACAAAGAATAGAAGCGCCAGTTCCCAAGTTCTTTAAACGATTAAGGCGAGTTGGGCTGATGCTCACAGCTGTTGGAGCTGCGCTGATGGGAACACCAGTAGAGTTAAGCGAACTGGTCCAACAAGTTGCAGGATACCTAACAGTAGCCGGCAGTGTGATCACAGCGATGAGTCAACTAACCACCTGCGAAGAAACCCCTTAAAACGAATAGGTATGATGATGCAAATACAAAGCAATTTTGATCCAAGGTTCGGGACTGTGGTGGGGACTTTGTTCACCGTAGTGATTAATCTACACCTGCACGATATACTCAAGACCATAGTATTAGCAGCCATAGGTGCTGTGGTGAGCTTCTTTGTATCTTGGTTCCTGAAAGGACAGATAACGCCCAGAAAACCCAAGAAAGGACCTTCCTAGATTTTTATATCCCCTAAGCAATAAACCCCTGCCAGTGATGGTGGGGGTTTATTATAATAGATAACTCTTAGCTAAAGATAAAATAGCAAACTAAAAACTCTGTTAAAGATTAAGACACTTATGCAAATGTTTTTATTAAAAAAATTAAGGAAGGCTGCAAGCAAGTTTTGGGGAAGGCTGCTAAAGTGCTTTTCTCTAATGTGTGTAAGTACGAACTTGGCGAAGCTATCCCTGCTGCTGATATTTTAAACCGTATTGGTAAAGCTTTGGATGTTACACTTGATTATTTACTCAATGGAACTTTATAGGATAAAAGTGCTGATGCTCTCGGTGATGAAAAACTGCTTTCACAGTTCCGTAAAATTGAACAACTGCCACAAGAAAAAAAGAAACTCGTTAAAGAGTTTCTTGATGCTTTTATATTTAAATCAGATTTGCAAAAACAATTGTCGTCTTAAACGACAGTAGCTTCATTATGAAGGCTTTTGTTTCTCTATCGCATCCGATGTTCTCCTTATTAGGTACATTAATAAATTTTCATTAATAGGGGTAGGTATTGTAATTGTAGAAAGAGAAAACTCACCATATCTTTTATCATTGATATCTTTCACAACAAAATAAGATAACTTGCCTGATAGAAATTTTGCATCAGGCATTCTTGTTATAAAATTTTCATGATACTTGCTAAAGTCAAATAGGTCTAAGCCTTTTATCAACTTCGTGTATTCCTTTTGTTTCTTTTCATCTTTTTTATTTTTACTTATATCATTCAAAAAAAGCAACTTTTCCAAATTACTTGTACTATCTAAAACGATAAAATATTCTTTGTGACAAGGTCGGCTTTCTATGATTATGTAATAATACTTGTCATCAATAGAATATAATAGTTTTGAGGCGTGAAGAGTATCAAAATGTTCTAATACTCTATCTGCTTTAGCCCTGCTATTTAGTGCCAATTTGCCAACTTCATCACTTTGATTTTGAGCATAACAAAATGAAGAAAGTAAAAGAAACAGTAATGCCATACAACTTTTGTTCATAATGATATTATTGAGTTATTGGCAACTTTTGTGGGTCTGTAATCTGTCCTTCTTTATAACCGGCGTGATAAGGATTTGAGCCGTCTCTCTGTGGCAATCCTAAAATACGTCTGATAAGGTTATCAGTTCGAATAGCATTTGCATTATTCTCAGCCTGACTTAATTTCTTTGCTGATGGTATTCCATGCCCAAAAACTTCGTGTCCGGATGTTACTGCTCTTGCATCACCTGACACACCGGTAATGAAAGAGTGAGAGCCATTTTTAGTTGGGACATTGAAGCCTTCACCGCCAAGAATATTAATAGTTCCGTTATTGTAAAAATATTCTATAGCCCCGTCAGCCCCGTCTCTTCTTTGGCGTAAAGCATCTCCATACCCTGATTGTAACTCATTCAGATAACTATTAATAGCCGTAAAACCTGATGATGACAAATCTTCTCCTTCTTTTACATATTCAACTTTATGAACGTCTTTTGAGTTGATGGTATTTGTTACCATATCAATATAAGTGCGTTCATCAGCACTCAGTTTAACGCCGTCCAAAGCTTTATTTAAAGCTGAAGCATCTATAGATTTAAACTTGGTTCCTTTTACGTCTATTAAAGCTCTAACACCTGCAAACTTATCATCAGCTAAAACTTTATGAACATCAGTCTTGAAGTTTTGGGCATCCTGCTTTGTAACCCCAATTATCTCTTTTCCATTAGGGTCAATGTAGATTAAAGGATTGTTAGCAACATAAACATAAGGACTAAGGTTCACGTACTTGTCAGCCAATTGGTCAATGCCATTCCAACGTGCCGTTTGATTATCATACATCCTTGCCCCATAGTCCAACCACTCCAATCCACTTCCATCAGAGAACTCTTTGCGCTGTTCTTCTTTACCGTTGTACTTATATCTATTCTCTAAAGAGTTGGCAGCTTTACTGCTAATTCCCGCCATTGTTAAGCCGAATGGATAATAGTGTGTTTCTTCTAAAATTGGTCCACGCACATGTGTAATATCGAAATTATCAAAATAGACCATGT
>CAZTTO010000006.1:0-183457 GCA_964616465.1 uncultured Hydrotalea sp.
TTTTTTGATAAATATCACAATGCCCGAGAGGAAAATTAAACAGGCATTAATTGAAACAGCAAATATTCCGGCAGGAGTAAAAGTATTGGATTTTGGGTGCGGTACAGCTACACTAACTATTATGGTGAAAGAGATATACCCTGAGGCGAAGGTGACAGGGATTGATGTGGATAGAGAAATATTAGACAGGGCAATTCAAAAAGTAAAAGAAAAGAAGTTAGATATTTTTTTACTGGATTATGATGGAAGGCAACTTCCCTTTCAGCCTAATGCATTTGACAGAACCTTATCCTGCTTAGTGTTTCATCATCTTGATACAGAAACAAAGCAAAAAGTTCTTGCAGAAATATTCAGGGTTTTAAATAAAGATGGTCAGTTGCTCATTGCCGACTTTGGCCGTTCCAAATCATGGATTCAAAGAACGCTTTTTAATATAATAAGAGGCCTGGATGGATTTAAATCAACAGATGCAAATGCTAAAGGACAATTGCCTGAATTAATTTCAGATGCCGGATTTGAAAATGTGGTAATTAAAAAGCGTTTCAAAACCATGTTTGGAGAAGTTCAAATTTATAAAGCAATAAAACAATAACGCAATATGAAGAAATCTTATGTAACAGCAATTCTGTCATTCATCTTCTTCCTGATGTTTCAATATGCCTCAGCTCAGAAAACAGAAGAAGTATGCTATAACCCAAATCTTATAAAAGACACCACCAAAAAAAGTATCAAGTCAATGGCTTATGCCATTGTGAATGGTGATAGCATTAAAATCAATTATCATTCACCTGGTGTACGCAAAAGAATTATATGGGGTGGTCTTGTTCCTTATGATGAAGTATGGGTAACGGGGGCACATGATGCCACTACTTTGGAAATGCCAAAAGCATTTGTTGTAAATGGTAAAGAAATACCTGCAGGTAAATATGCCTTATTCTCCATCCCCGGCGAAACGGAATGGATATTGATTATAAATAGAAACTGGAAACAGCATCTTGCAACAGAGTATGATGAAAAGGAGGATGTTGTCAGGATTAAAGTGAAACCGAAAACGGTTAATCATACAGAGCGGTTGCAATATTTTATTGAAACAGGAAAAGGCAATGGCGGAAAGATAGCGGTAGCATGGGAGAAAATAAGAGTAGAGTTTCTATTTGTACTTAAAAACTAAACAATGGAACATAATCACCATAGCCGTGAACTATACACCTGCCCGATGCATCCTGAAGTAATACAGGATAAGCCAGGCAATTGTCCTAAATGCGGAATGAATCTTGTGCTTGATAACGGTAAAGATGAGAAACATTCACATAATCTTGATGAAGAAAAAAAAGTGGCAAGGTATCCGGTTAATGAGCATCATACTGCAACAACGGAGGAAAAGCAATCATTACAATCGTTTCAGAAATACACCTGTCCAATGCATCCGCAAATTATTCAGGACAGTCCAGGCAATTGCCCTTTGTGTGGGATGACACTCGTACCACTTACTAAACCGGGTACTCATGGCGGACATGAAACACATTCAGCGGGTATAGCAGATTTCAAAAAACGATTTTATGTTGTGCTGATTCTTACGATTCCAATTATGCTGCTTTCAGAAATGATTCAGCATTGGCTCAATATTCATTTCAGCTTTCCCGGCTCCGGATATGTGCTGCTTATTCTGTCATCAATTGTTTTCTTTTATGGCGGCTGGCCATTTCTAAAAGGATTGGTTGGGGAAATGAGAGCTAAAAATCCCGGAATGATGACACTTGTTGCATTTGCCATATCTGTAGCATATATCTACAGTGTGGCAACTGTGTTTGGATTAAAGGGGATGGATTTCTTTTGGGAACTGGCTACTTTAATCCTTATCATGTTGTTAGGTCATTGGATAGAAATGAAATCTGTTGCCGGTGCATCGAGAGAGTTAGAGTTATTGGTGCAGTTGATGCCTGATGATGCACATTTGGTGAATGAAGATAAAGTAACAGATGTAAAAACAGAAACTCTTAAAGAAGGTGATGTGATACTTATCAAACCAGGTGAGAAGGTTGCCGCAGATGGCGTTATTGCAGATGGTGAAAGTTATCTTAATGAATCTATGCTCACAGGCGAGTCGAAACCTGTAGAAAAAACAAAGGGTGATAAAGTAATTGCCGGTTCCATCAATGGCAACGGAGCTATTAAAGTAACTGTAGCTCATGGTGCAACGGATTCTTATTTATCACAGGTGATAAAGCTGGTACAGGATGCACAGAAGTCCAAGTCAAAAACACAATTGATAGCAGATACGGCGGCAAGATGGCTTACGCTGATTGCGATTGTAGCAGGCATTGCCACATTTCTTGTATGGTATTTATCAGGAAAAGATTTGGCGTTTTCCATTGAGAGAATGGTAACGGTAATTGTTATTTGTTGTCCTCATGCTTTGGGATTGGCAGTACCGCTGGTTGTTGCAAAATCAACTGCACTTTCAGCAAAGCATGGGCTATTGATTAAAAACAGAACAGCATTTGAAAACTCAAGAAAAATTACCACACTTGTATTTGATAAAACCGGTACACTTACCGTAGGAAAATTTGAAGTATCAAAAATTATTTCATTAACTGAAGGTCTTTCTGAAAATGAATTGTTGAAATACGCTGCTGCATTGGAACAAAATTCTGAACATCCTATTGCAACAGGTATTATTCAAAAAGCAAAAGATTTATCTGTTCCAATTCCATCAGCCGGTAATTTTAATGCTATTACAGGAAAAGGTGTTGAAGCAACTGTTGACAACAACGACATTAAAGTAGTAAGTCCGGGTTATCTGAAAGAAAAAAGTATTTCACTCCCGGCAAATTACAATACTGATGCAACTGAAACAGTAGTGTTTGTTTTGGTAAATGATAAACTGGCTGGTTATATTTCATTGTCAGATAGTATTCGTCCTGAGTCGGCAGAAGCTATTAAAATATTGCATAGCAATAATATCAAATCTGTTTTACTGACAGGTGATAACAAACAAGTTGCAGAAACAGTTGCCAAAAAATTAGGTATGACGAGTTTCTTTGCCGAAGTATTGCCACATCAAAAATTGGAGAAAATAAAAGAGTTGCAGGATAAAGGCGAATACGTTGCAATGACAGGTGATGGTGTAAACGATGCTCCTGCATTGGCGCAAGCTGATGTGGGAATTGCAGTGGGTTCAGGTTCTGATATTGCCGCAGAAACAGCAGGGATTGTTTTGGTAAACAGCAATCCAAAAGATGTTGTTTCATTGATTCAGTTTGGCAAAGCCACTTACAGAAAGATGATTCAGAATTTAATTTGGGCAACAGGTTACAATGTGGTGGCTTTACCATTGGCGGCAGGTGTATTGTACAAAATGGGAATCTTATTAAGCCCTGCTGCCGGTGCGGTGTTGATGAGTGTAAGTACTGTTGTGGTGGCTATTAATGCAAGTCTGTTGAAAGTAAAATAGCGTTAGCTGATAAAAGAGAATGGAAGTTATTCAGAAGGTTATTCATTATTTTCTGCATTTTATTTTTCCTCTGGGAATAGCTTTTGTCTTTTACAGAGAAAGATGGGAACGAACGTACCTGATATTATTGGTAACAATGGTGATAGATTTCGACCATTTATTAGCAGTTCCTGTTTACAATCCCTGCCGTTGCAGCATAGGCTTTCATCCCCTGCACAGTTATATCGCTATAGTATTATATGCTTTGCTGTTTTTGTTTCCGAAGTTCCGTATCATATCAATCGGATTATTAATGCACATGGCTGCAGACTATATTGATTGTATTTTTATTAATTATACTTGTAACTAATATTACTGTTTATGGCAAAAAGCAAACACTACTATATCCGAAAAACACACCGCTGGCTCGGTGTTATTTTAGGCATCCAGTTTTTATTATGGACAATTGGCGGTCTGTATTTCAGTTGGAGCAATATGGATGAAGTACACGGAGATTTTCAAAAAAGAAATGCACCACTGCTATCATCTAATATATCATTAATTTCCCCAACAATGGTTTTGGATACAATTAAGAAAGTTCACCGGATAGATTCAGTTGTATCAATTCAATTGATTGAAATATTGGGTAAACCTTTTTACCAGGTTCGTTGTATCAGTGCTATTCACAACCATGCAAATCATGAACATGATATGCAGGAAATGAACCATCTTGCCAATGCAGAAACAGGTCAGCTTCGTGGCCCACTTACAAAAGAAGAAGCAGTTGAAGTAGCCAAAATGAGATTTAATGGTGAGCCAAAAGTAAAATTAGTTGAATACCTGACAGGTACAAATAGTCACCATGAGTACCGGGAAAATCCTCTGCCTGCTTATGCTATCACATTTGAGCATCCGTCAAAAACCACCGTTTACGTTGCCAGCGAATTAGGAACTGTAGAGAAATTCCGTAATAACAAATGGAGAGTATTTGATTTCCTCTGGATGATGCACACGATGGATTATGAAAGCAGAGACCATATTGGAAATTGGTTGCTCAGGGCATTTTCTATATTTGGTTTGGTTACAGTAATGAGTGGGTTTGCATTGTTTTTTGTTAGCTCAAAGAGGCCTAAGCCGAAGAATCCAGGTGAACATAAATAACATCAAGGTGAATTTCTTAATTATTATCACAAAGTAAATTAATTGATACAAAAGATTGATTAAATCCGACAACATTTACTTTAAAAAACCCATTTACACATTGTGGAATTTGCTACTAAATTATATCTTCAATGTGAAGAACAGCTAAACTTTATACATCTTGAAACAGATGACCCTTTAAAAGAAGCGGAGCTATCTATTCAGGTAATTGTAAATGCTTTGGGTCAGTTATAAAAGCAAATGAGCAAACATAAATTCAGGACGCAGTCAGAAGAAATAAAATTTTTCAAACACACAAAACCTCAATTTGTTTCAAAGTTGATTTTTCATATAAGTGTTTATAACATTCACAGCAAGATGCCGAAAGGAGGCGAAAAAATTGTAAGAAAATATTTGAATCACGAACTACAAAACCTTAGAAGATATTTTGATAACAATTTAGACTTTTATAAATACTATCGTACAGGGAGTAACTATTTGGACCACAAATATTTTGTTAGAGGCAAATATGATATTCGGTTAACCCTTGATACATTCTATTTTGAAACAGACCCATTATTCAGTACCAGCCACGATTATAAGGTGGCGAAAATTATTGCTAATGACTTATTGCAGGTTTATCTGGAAGATGCCATTTCATCACTTGAAAGAAAAGATACGAATATGGTTACACAAGATTTTCCCAAGGTTAAGCTCTACTGGACAGAGAGTAAAACCGCTCTTATTGAATTGATTTATGCCCTTCATTCCGAAGGAGCCATTGACAATGGCAAAGCCGACATAAAAGTCATTGCTGATATGTTTGAGCATCTGTTTAATGTTGAATTAGGGGATTACTACCGTACATTTCTTGAAATAAAAGTCCGAAAAAATGGTCGTACTAAATTTATTGACTCTCTCAAACAAGCATTAATTAAACGAATGGATGAGGCTGACGATAAGTAGCCATTTGCTTTAGTTTGTTTTGAAAAAAATCTTTCCCATGTTGGTATCATCTTGGGAAACAATCTCACCCAAACCATATTTTTTTGTGCCATACTAAATTTCACCACAACGTATGGCAGTTAATATTGTAACCAAAGAAGACCTGACTGAGTTCAGACACCAATTGTTGGATGATTTAAAAACCTTCATCCACACAAAACCACTTAAACAAAAACAATGGCTAAAAAGCAGCGAAGTCCGCAAGCTGCTTAAAATATCACCAGGCACGTTGCAAAATCTTCGCATTAACGGCACACTCTCCTTTACAAAAATCGGCAGCATCATTTACTACAGTTCTGAAGATATTGAAGCTTTGCTGGAGGATAATAAGAAGCAAGCTATAGTGGAGCACACTCTTTTCGGAAAACTAAAGAAAGGAGGAAACCCATGAACTATATCCGTCACCTTGCAGGTTTCTTTGAACGGGTGGCCGCTGATGAGCGGCTCAATCCAACACATATCAGCATGTATGTTTCACTATTCCAGTTTTGGAATGCAAGCCGCTTTAAAAATCCAATAAGCATTTCACGGAATGAATTAATGAGGGTGAGTAAAATAAGTGCCAAAGCAACTTATCACAAGTGTATGAAGGATTTGAATGACTTTGGTTATCTGAAATATAAACCCTCATTTAATCCATTCAAAGGAAGCCTTGTTTACTTGTTCAATTTTCAGACAAGTTCTGAACAGCCAGTTAGCACAGACCATACTAAAAACGAAACAGGTGCTGAACAAGCACAAGAGCCTTACATAAACGCTTCAAACATTACAAACCAAACTTCTTTAAACTTGGGTGAGCCAGCACAAAAAAAAGAAGTTCAAAAAGTGAACAGGCAGGGAAAGAAAGAAAAAAGTTCCGCCAAAAAAGAAAGAAATGTTTTTGTGGTGCCAAAGCTTACCCAGGTGCAGGAGTATTTTGCATCACAAAAATTCCCACCTGTTGAAGCATCCAAGTTTTACAACTATTTCCAAAGCAATGGCTGGCTGGTTGGCGGCAGAACAAAAATGAAAGACTGGCAAGCTGCAGCCCGTAACTGGATGCTGAATGCAAACAAATTTGCCAAAGGCAAACCCGTAAAGCCCAAAGCCAAACATCTTCATGCAACAACCAATAAAAACTATTCAGAGCCGCTATAACTACAACGATGTTTGGGAGTGGCTGCAACAAAAAGGGAAAGAAGTATATGGCAAAAAATTTCAACTGCATGAAGAAGATAAGTCAACCGTTTACCTGCTGCTTTGCTGGTTCTTACAAGACGACATTGCAGCCCCGGAGTTAGAGCTTGATTTAGAGAAAGGCATTTTGCTAAGTGGCCCGGTTGGTTGTGGTAAAACAACGCTGATGAGTTTGATGCGGTATGTAACACAGGAAAAATACAAGTTCATTATGAAATCATGCAGGGATGCAAGTTTTGAGTTTATTGAAGATGGTTTTTCTGTCATTCATAAGTACAGCAGAGGGGCATTGTATCAGCACAACCCAAAGAATTACTGTTTTGATGATTTGGGAGTAGAAAGCAGTTTGAAATATTATGGCAATGAGTGTAACGTAATGGCAGAGATACTTTTAACCAGGTACGATTTATTTATCAGCCAAAATCTTATTACCCATGTAACTACAAATCTTTCGGCCAGTGAAATTGAGGAAATGTACGGCAACCGGTTGCGAAGCAGAATGAGAGAAATGCTAAATCTCATTTCGTTTGATGCTAATTCAGCCGACAAAAGAAGGTAAATGAGATTAGCATTCACGAACACCAAAATAAAATAAAAATGAAGTGAGTAAATGTTTAACCTCATAGCATTTAATAACAACTCAATTGATAAAAGACAATAAACCAAAATCAAATTATGAATATCAAAAATTACACATCAACAGTTGAAGCCAGCCGGAGCATGGCAAAAATTGAAGAACTGTTGGTAGAAATTGGTGCCAGTAATATCAACAAGCAATATGCAGATAAAATCTGCACTGGCATCACTTTCTTACTCTACGACCAGCAACTGCAGCAAACCTTACCTTTTCATCTGAAAGCACAGGTGGAAGAATGCTTTGCCATTCTTTGGCAGGATGTAAAGCGGCCACGGCCAGACACCAGGGCACAGATACAACAGCAAGCCAGCCGTACCGCCTGGAAAATCCTGTCCGATTGGACAGAAGTGCAATGCACCATGATTTTATTAGGCCAGGCAAAGCCCCTACAAATGTTCCTGCCCTTCATGTACGATATGAAAACGAATGAAACACTGTTTGATAAGGTGAGCAATGGGAAGGTTAAGTTGCTACAAGGCTAAAATTTAGACAGGTTTACTAATTTCTTTATCAAATTGCCTTATATTTCAAGTCCTTCATTTTATAGATATGCAAATAGACATTTTAGGTAAGATTCGGGAGAAGAAACTTGCTTATAAAAATACTTTACTGCCATTATTTGAAGCCGTTGTTAATTCAATTCAGGCAATAAAAGCAGGGAGTGCCACTACTCCCGGAATTATGTCAATTAGCATTATTAGAATTCCGCAGGTAAAGATGGCACTTAATGATGGTAACACCCCAATGAACAGAATACCGGTAATGGATTTTGTAATCAGAGACAATGGAATCGGCTTTACAGATGAAAATTATACATCTTTCAATTATGCTCATTCAACTTATAAGTTAGACCAGGGCGGCAAAGGCATTGGCCGTATTATATGGTTAAGGGCTTTTAATACGGTTGAGGTAGAAAGCATCTATCCGGTAAATGGGAGTTTCAATCATAGGAAATTCAATTTTATTCCTTCAAGAGACGGAATTGATAAGCATGAAATAAAAAGTGTTGAAGGTAAGTTTGAAAGATTTACTGAAGTAAGATTGAAGGGGCTAAAAGAAGATTATCAAAAATGGTGCAATACAGATGCGGAAGACATCGCTTTAAAGATTATTGAACATTGCTTCATTTATTTTTTACAAGAGAATTGCCCAATTATTAAAATCATTGATGGTACAAATGAATTTATTGCAAACGATTTATTCCGGCTATACACAAAAGGGCGGGTAGTTTCCAAGCCATTAAAAATTAAGAAGCTAAAATTCAAAGTTGAGTTAGTTAAATTGTTTAGCTCCCGGGCGGATAATAAGATTCACTACTGTGCCCACACAAGGGAAGTACAAAGTGAAAAATTAAGTGATGAAATACCTGAATTAGATAACTTTTATTTTGATAATGATGGTGAAAAATATACAATAGGTGTTTATGTAACCGGCGATTATCTCAATGACAATGTAAATGAAGAAAGAACAGAAATAAAATTCCTGGCAAAAACCAATAGTGATATTGAGTTCCCGGATGAAATTACCATAGAAGAACTTCGGGAAGGTATTTGTGATTTAGTTCGTAAGGAATATTCAGCATTGATTGACACTTTATCTGTTGACAAAATGGATAAAATCCGGCATTTTGTTTCTGAACATCCCCGTTACAGGCAGTTGTTAAAATATAAGCCAAATGAAATAAGAAGAATTTCTTCAAAGCTTTCAGACGAAAAACTGGAGTTAGAACTTTTTAAAATCCAGCAACAATTGGATTTAGAAGTTAAATCAGAAGCAGATGAAATCCTGAAACAGATTGATATTTTTGACAACCAGGAAGAGTTTAGAGCAAAATATGCGGAGCACTACAAGAAAATAATTGAAGTAGGCAATTCAAAACTATCTGAATACATACTTTACCGGAAAGTTGTGTTGGATATTTTAGACAAGCACCTTAAAAAGACAGGTGAAGGTAAATTTGCAACCGAGGATATGGTGCATAAATTAATTTTTCCACTCAAAAAAGAATCAGATGAAATTGGCTACGATGACCACAATTTATGGGTCATTGATGAACGACTTGCCTTTCATAAGTATCTGGCATCTGACAAACCTTTTTCTCAAAACAAAGAAGTGAATTCCAGTTCCCTTGACAGGCCTGATGTAATTATTTTCAACAGGCCATTTGCATTTTCTGATAATGAAAAACCATATAGCTCTATTGTGCTTATTGAATTTAAAAGACCAATGAGGGATGATTATACTGAAGAAGATAATCCAATTTCACAGGTGAATAAATATGCAAGGGAAATAATTGCAGGTGATGTAAAAGACAAATATGGAATACCTTTTGATTTTAGGGATAAAACACCAATTTACAGTTATATCGTTTGCGATTTAACACCGAAGCTTAGAATGTTTGCAACAGATGCTGGCTACAAGCCGATGCCTGACAATGATGGCTATTTTTTCTTTAACGAAAATTACTCAATGTATATTGAGATAATAAGTTTTGATAAACTTGTAAAGGATTCAAAACAACGTAATAAAGCACTTTTTGAAAAACTTAATTTAACCGCTCTGTAAAATTTGTGACAGAATAAATACTACAAGATTTATTACGAAACAGAGAGCTGAAGAATGCTTATTTATTTGAGCAGAACGGCTTCCAAGCCTTATCTTTTGCAGGCAAAAGATAAGGCGCAATTTTTAAAACTCTATTTCTTGGGGGAAAATTTGTGGGCAACAGCCTTAACACTGCAACCGGTCAGACAGCTTAAGCTGTCTGACCGGTTGCAGTGAAGCTACATTTTTATTTTTTAAAAAGCTTACTTATCCACATAATCTCTCTCACAAAATATCCCTCTCTCATACTTCGGCCTTCAAAATGTCAAGTATTTTGCACTAAATACCTGACAAACACTTGCTTAATTCTTTTAAATAATGTAAATAATATTTTACAAAAAGAACTATATTTGTAAAATATAATTACAGTTATGAAAAATAGCAAATCTCAAATATTGCCAAGCACAGCCAAAATCCTTACAGAATTCGGTGAAAATATCAAGCTGGCTCGTTTGCGCCGCAAACTAAGTGCAGAGCAGGTAGCAGAAAGGGCAAACATTAGCAGACCAACCTTGCTTTCCATAGAAAAGGGTATGCCTGGGGTTGCAATAGGTTCTTATGCTCAGGTACTTTTTGTATTGAACCTGGAAAAGGATTTACTAAAAGTAGCAGCAGATGATATGCTTGGCAGAAAATTACAGGATGCAGAGCTTACGGTAAAAGAAAGGGCACCCAAAAAATAAAACAGCAATGGCAGCAAACACAAAAAAGGAAATTCAGGTATATGCACATTGGCTGGGCTTACAGGAGCCATCCTTAATGGGTGTGTTGTCAGTAGCACCGGCAAAAGGAAAGGAATCCTTTTCATTTGAATATGCGGATGCCTGGTTAAAATCCGGTTTTTCTCAAATGATTGACCCTGATTTGCAATTGTATTCAGGAGCATACTATCCAAGGGATGATAAGCCCAACTTCGGTGTTTTTTTGGATTCATGCCCGGATAGATGGGGAAGGGTGCTGATGCAGCGCAGGGAAGCCGCCATAGCAAAACAGGAAGATAGAGCAGCAAAAAAATTGTTGGAATCAGATTTTTTATTGGGAGTATATGACGGACACAGGATGGGTGCATTACGTTTTAAATTAGATGACAATGGTTCTTTCTTAAACGATAATAAAGAAATGGCTGCCCCACCCTGGACATCGCTAAGAGAACTGGAGCAGGCAAGTTTAAAATTTGAAGAAGACAATACGGACGACCCGGAGTATCTAAAATGGCTAAGTATGTTAATAGCCCCGGGTTCTTCATTAGGCGGTGCCAGGCCAAAAGCAAGTGTGATGGATGCACAGAATAATTTATGGATTGCAAAATTTCCAAGCAGGAACGATGATAAAGATGTAGCAGCCTGGGAAATGGTGACCAACCAACTGGCAATAACAGCAGGCATAAATACTGCTGAAGGAAAATTGCTCCAGTTTAATAACAAATATCACACCTACCTAACTAAACGTTTTGACAGAATAACAACTGGTGAACGGGTTCATTTTGCATCAGCAATGACTTTGCTTGGCCACATAGATGGAGAAGATGCTGCAGGTGCAAGCTATTTGGAACTGATGGAGTTTATATCACGGCATGGAGCGGCAGTAGAAAAAGACTTAGAAGAATTATGGCGAAGAATTGTATTTAGCATTTGTGTAAAAAATACAGACGACCATCTGCGTAATCATGGCTTTCTGCTTACAGAAAAAGGGTGGCTGCTTTCACCGGCTTACGATATTAACCCAAATGAATATGGGAAAGGATTAAGCCTTAACATTACCGATGCAGATAACTCACTCGATTTCGATTTAGCAATGGAAGTAGCTGGATATTTTCGCTTATCGGATGAAAAAGCTAATCAAATAATAAAAGAAATTTCAACCGTTGCTAAAGAGTGGAAAAAGGTAGCTGCTAATTTTAAAATTTCTAATGCAGAACAAGAAAGGATGTCAGCAGCGTTCATTTAACTCCATACAATCTCCGTATTAACGCCGTATTAAGTCCGTTCTTTTTCTTTTGATACCAGCCTTTAGTATTTCATGGCATCTTCGTTGTGTCACTCACTTGTACAACATAGCACCGGGCATCAATTCCGTTTTCATAAAAAACATCTCCCTGATAAAAATCAACATTCCATTGCTGCAGCGCCACTGGTAAGAATTACTGCCACAATCCATTTAAAAAAATAAAATACACATGCAAGATAGCTCCGGGAAAACGGGGCATCCAAAAGACTACGGCATAAACACAAAGCAATCTCACAAAGCCATCTTTTATTCCGTTTCCTTTTGGAGTGCAAAGACACCCGTTTCCCTTCGCTTACAGATGCATGTTATTTTATTTTTTTATTTTAAATGTATTCTTATGTCAGCATCATTTCCTTTTCCAGGCAGGCGCCGCAGGCAGTGGGTTTCCTGGCTTTCCACCGGTTGTCTTCATGGCAGCCTTGTTCATGTTGTTTTTCGTTGCCCAGTTGTAGGCGGTGTTCCATTGGTGCATCTTTCATGGCAGCATAAGGTGGTTCCTGCTTTGTAGCTGCCATCAGCTTTTTTGCAAGCCTCTGCTCCGGCAGGGGCTTTCCTTTTGCTGACTTGATGCTACACGATTTTTTATTGATGCCTGCAGGCCACCTCCCTCATATCGCTGCGTTCGTTCCGTAAACTACACTTCACTTGCTAATTCAGTCGGTAGCCTTCCGGCAATCAGCAGCTTTCTCCGATTGCCCCGACGGCAGCATCCCGGAAGCCACCCACAAAGCCAGACCTGGAAGCTGCGAGCCATCGCTTCTTTGCCCACCGCACAGACCCAACGCTTCGCCGGTAAAAAGGTCTCACTACGGCGGCGTCAGCAAGCAGATATGCCAAACCATTGCAGCAGCAGCAATAAATCTTTTTATAAACTTTTATGGTATTGCTGCACCTGCAATGCCCTTCGGGCTGCTATCGCAGGTTTGTCATACTGCTTGCAGTTCCTTCGCCTTCGTTCGGGCAGCTACTGTGTCCTTCACGCCACTTCGTTCATTTCTTCCTTCGTTACGCTTCATTACACCTCGTTCGCAGCTAAACAATTTGCTTCAAGGCATGGTCTGCATTGCCGCTACACAAATCAATACACATGCAGCCACATGCCTTTTCGCAAACCAACGCTGCAATACTCACTGGGTTCCATTCCGCTTCACTACGTCATTAATTCACTTCAGTAGCGTTCAGTCCACCCGCTTCCTATAATTTGGCTCGCCGGCCGCCCACTTCGGCTGCGTTCACCTTGCGATTGCTAATTGCTCATTCGTACCTCATTTCGCAAAGCATCGCTAAGGTTCACTTGCATAGTTCAGCCGCCTCCGTACCCTGACGGGAAATTTACTACGGCGGCTTCCTATGGAGCTGGCATCGCCATTCGTTCCTCATGGCTTTACTGCCAGCCCCTTTGTGGGGGCTCGCTGTCCGCCTCCGTTCTTTCGTTCCTCATTCTCTCCGGCGGCCCTCAACGGCTCGCCAACGCCCCGGTGCCGACAAGTGTGCGGCACGGCTCTGCTTCTTTTTGGCCGCAGGCGCTTTTACCGGCAGGCTAACACACAATTAGCCAGCCCTTCCAGGATGGCACTATTAAACTGATGAATAAGTTTGGCCGGTGCATCGGTAGAATATATCCAAGCAATATCAAACCGGCAATAAACACAGTAATTTTGTGTATGAATCAAGCAATAATTTTTGACACAAATGCCTACAGAAATTTAACTGTAAATAGGAGTTTTGATGAGTGTAAAAAGATAATAGATAGAATTGTTACCCAAGAAGCAATTAATAATAATCTTTCGTTTCTTTCGCCTATTGTTTTAATTGAATTAGCTGCACATTTAAACGACACAAACGACAAAGCATATCTGAACTGCAAGAACGCCTATGCTTCATGCTACCTACATTGTAAAGACTCTGTTAGTGAAAATTTTCGCATGATTCCTGACGGTGAATCTCACTTGGCTAAAGTGCTTTTCAATTATGAAAATACAGTTGTACTAGACAAACTAACCGCTTATGGTCAATTAGCATATCGGACATACGCTGACTTTTCTGAAAACAATATAGATTCGTTTAGAAAGCATTTCCAGGAAATGAGCAAATATGTAGAGTTCGTTGAAAGACAATTTGTAGCAGATATGCACACATATATTGTGAAAGAACTTAACCCGGAGGCTACAGACTGGCATCCTTTAAAACAAGATAAAGTGCGTAGGAAAAAGCTTCTCCAAGAAATTAAATCAGACAAGCCAATAGATTATTTTGCTTTGGCACAAGTTGTAAAGGCTTCCAATATTGCGAATGTCAAGTTGGATGATTATGATTTGTTTGACCTAACAGATAGAGTTAAGTCTGTTTTTCCTGCACCCCTTTATTTGTATAAAAACATTTTCAACAAAATTGTTGAATCTGGTGCAGATTTAACCAATCCTAAAAAGAAACGGTGGAACTGGATTTGGGATATACAAATACTCTTTAGTATTTCCGATATAAGTATGGCATCCAAAGACACATTGTTAGTTACTTCTGATAATGATGTAATAGCTGCTGCAAATGCTGCTGGACTCTCAAATAAAATAATGCCTCTAAAAGATTATCTTTTATCAATTGGCATTTCAGACATGACATAAACAAAAAAAGTGCAGCAAGTTAGGTGGCTGGCACAAACCAATTCACTTAAAAAAGCCAAAAGACTACGGCATAAACACAAACCCAGCACACAAGCCCATCATTTATTCCGTTTCCTTTTGGCTTTTTTGCGACGCCACCTGATGAAGTTGCTTTCTTTTTCTTTTTTTCGGTTTTTCTTTCTCTTTTGGGTTTTTTATATGGCGGAGCGTAGCGGAGCATCATTAAATGCTCATACTATGTTCATCAAAACACACAAACTCAATCAGGTAATTTCAAAACCTCACTTCTTTATTCTCTCAAAAGGTAATAACAGCGGCAAGCCATTAGATGCAGCCTGCCCTAACTGTTTTGTTTGCATCTGTAAATCAGAAGAAGAAAAGCAGCAACTGTACTGGCTCTTTTATGGCTTATGGCAAGGTTCATTTTTCCATCCCTTTCTTACAGGTTCTGTTATTTCATTTATCAGGTTAGATGATTTAAAGAAAGTTGCTGCAATGGCTTTGGAAAAAATTACATCCAATCAGGAGCAGTTCACTAAAAACATTTCCATTCTGCAGTTATTGGATGATAAAAGCAAAGTCTTTATGGAACAAGTCAAATTGATAAAGCAAGCTAAAAAAGCACTCATGTACCAGATACTAAAATAAAAATCCCGGCAAAAGCCAGGACTTTATTTATCTCAACCGAAGGTCACCACAACGAACGGGAGATTATTTCTTCAATTTCTTAGCAAGGTATTTCAAAGCAAGTGAAACGCTGAAACTTACAACAGCACCAATAGCAGCAAGCACAATTGTTTTTAAAATATCATGTACATGGATATTAAACAGTATGGTAAGCAGTGTACCTGAAGCAGTGCCTACCTTGGTGCTGCTATCAACATGAAAATCATTTTCCATAGTATCAATCGGTTTCATCGTTTACATCTTTGGTGGTAACCTGGCTTACCGCACTAATAACTCCACCGGCAACGCCTACATAGCCTGCAACGCTGATGACTGCCGCAGGTAAACTTACCGGCGCAGTTATGATAGCAGCACTTACTGCAGCCATTACGAGACCGATGTTGCGAAGCTTACGGAAGAATTTTAGAGTGGGGGCTTTTGCCCTTTCCATAAAGCCAAGTTTTTTATTTTGGTTTGTTTCCATTTGCTGCTTTTTTAATGGTGATGAAAATTTGTTTTCCTTTTTCCAATTCAGGATACACAATTGACAATAATAATTGTAATGCTGCCCTGGACCTGATTCCCTTTCCATTGCCTGTTAAAACAAAAACCGGAGCGATACAGCCTTTTGATTCCTTTACAGCATCATTAAAAGCATGAATTAAAATGTAGCTTCTGTTAACCACATTATTCATCAATAGATGCCATTTAAACCGCTGGCTGTACCTTTTCGTCAGTTCATACTTTCCTTCGGGTATGCAGGACACCCTTGATTGATTTTCTTTCCATGGCAACTCAATAGTGTTACACACTTTCACACCATCAATCATTAATTCGCCATTCACACCGTCGGGATAATATGTTCTGATAAGCTCCAGTTTCATTTTCACAGGATTTTTAGATTAGTTGCCGTCCACATCAACAATTGACAATGCGTTATAGGCGCCGTTTTTCAATGGATACATTTGTCCGTTTACCTGCTGGTAAAATTCAACACCCACCATCAGGAACAATGGATGTGTGCTGTTTGCTGTAACTGCATTGCTGAGGTTGATTACTGCAGTAGGGTTTGCATCCCAGGGAAGAATTGCAGTTGCCTGCGTTTCTGCAACAAAGCTTTCATTTTCAAAATCAACTTCTGCACCAGCAGACACAATTTTGAAATGGGTGCTGCCTCCAGGAGCTGCAATCATGTTTGCAGGTACAAATGCAGGCAGATTTACTGCAATAGTGCCAGCAACACGGTCAATAGTGGTTGTAAAAGGTGCATACAATGTAGTGCCCAATTTGCCACTTAAATTGAACTCAAAGCCTGCAAGCAATTCGGCTTCGCCGTCAATTACATTTCGCTGGCCACGGGTGTTGGTTGTATCTTCCTGTATTACCTCAATCATCTTTTGTGTAAGACGGCTCACCATGCGGCTGTCAGAAGCGTTTTGAAGCAATGCACGGATAGCATTACGGAGCACCTTACCTGCTTTGCCGGCACGGCCAAATTCAGCGCCGTTTTCACGGGTACGCTGAAAGGCAGGGTCGTTGGCGATACGCTCAGCTGGTACACCGCCTTTTTCCCTTGCTAAATAACCATCTTTGGATTTGTAAAACGTAATGTCACCAATGGTGCCATCCAGTTTGATAATCCCTTTTTGTTTTGCCATTTTATTGGATTTAAAATTTGTAATGGAAGTGTTTTCATAGGCACACTTCATTAAGCCTTTGTGAATTCACGAAAACAAAATTTGAAAATGAAAACTTCGGTTGCATCACAGCACTTCCGTTATCGGCTTATATTGCCGCTACCTGCATTTATTGCTGTTAGTTACTTTATCTTCTTGATTGTATTTTTGCGTTATGCCTTTACTAAATCAAATAAAGCAGCAGTATGGCAAACCCATACCAAAGGCATGGATAGAGTATGAAAATGCAACAAACACGGCTCTGCATTTACCCAAAAGATGTGCAGCGTATCACTGGTAAAAGTGAACGCTATGGCCGTATGCTGCTTAATAAAATCAAGGAATACTTTGAAAAAGAAGAACACCAGTTTGTAACTGTAGAAGAATTTTGCCTGTACACAGGCATCAAAAAGGAAGAGGTGGTTCTGTTCTTAGCAGCATAAAAACTTGTTCAAAAAACAGTCGGGCTTATGTCATTTTACCAATGAAAATTCATAATTTTACAATACCGATTTGCACCAAAAGCAATCAAAAAAGCTGGTGAGTATTTCGGTGAGTAAATTTTTGATAACCGCCGAAAGGCTTAATAGTAAAGGGATTGAGAGAACGGGACAAATCCCTCTCTCTCCGCTGGTTATACCAACGGAATTCGACTAAACCTCACAATATCAATTATTTGTGAGGTTTTTTATTGCAAAAAATTCTTAACCAGTTTCATTTTATATGTTTTTGTTCAGAGGATAAGAACAAAAAACAACTAATCTTAATTCAATTGGGTTAAAATACTATACCATAACACATAAAATATTATCTCTAAGCGTTGAAGAAGATGAACATAAATTTATGAAATACTGATGTTTAAGTCCATTTAATCACCATAAAACAAATTATAATTACTAATAACAAAGTTAATTTTAGTTAAGACCCTTTAAAATCATAAAACAATTTCAAAAGTATTGTGTTTTAAGAAATGCAAACATTTTCAGTCAATGACATTATCTGATATTTCAATTAAGCCGCAGATACTATTTGTAGAAGATGATCTTGAGTTAGGGCCACTCTTAAAGAAAGTTTTAGAAGAGTATAATTATGATGTTCATTGGGTTATTTCAGCAGAGGACGCATCTTTAGTTTTACCAGTTATAAAGCCTAATCTTATTATTTCAGACAGAATGTTACCAGGTCAGGATGGTATTAGTTTTTGCAAAAACATACGTGAGCAGGGATTAACAACACAAATACTCATGCTCACAGCATTGAATGCAGATAATAATATGGTAGAAGGTTTAGATGCAGGAGCAGATGATTATTTAGGTAAGCCATTTAGCAATCAAGTATTATTAGCTAAAGTTAGAGCAATGTTAAGGCGCACAGTGGTTTCAGCTAATATAAAAAAAGAACAAATACAACTATCAGATTTAGTTTTATCCATATCTGAAAGAACAGTAAAAAGAGCAGGGAAACCTATAAGACTTACTGCACGTGAATTCCATTTATTGTACTACCTACTTCGCCATAAAGGGCAAATAAAAACCAGAGAAGAAATTTTAGAAGCAGTATGGGGTGTTGATTTTGATCCTTGCACCAATGTAGTTGATGTTTATATTAATTATCTGCGAAATAAAATTGATAAGCCTTATGAACAAAAGCTATTGCATACATATATTGGACTTGGTTATTCTTTGAAAGAAAAACCATGAATAATTTAAGTAAATTTCAGAGATTGACAATTCGATGGCGCTTAACTATAATTTTTGCAGTTAGTGCTACTTTAATTCTAATTTTTGCAGGGTACTTTATATATACTTTCTCTGCAAGCTTCCGTAAAAATGAATTCAAGCTCCGCTTACAGAATAGACTGGAAGAGGTGCAAGAAATATTACGATCAAATCCCGATGGGCCATTACCAGAGTTTTCAAAATATGATGAAGCCGTTCTTCCACGAGAGCAATTATTATTAATTGACAACGTGGATACTTTCAAGCTCAATACACAAGAAGGGGATATAATAATTTTTAAAAAACAAATTAATACAAAAGAAAAACCAACCTATTTCAAAATCAGTCGCCGAAACATTGCAGTATACTACGATGAAATATTAGAACGATTTATAATTGTTTCAGCTATAGATGTGTACGGGTTCACTAAAATGAATAATCTAAAAAAGGTAATTATTATATGCCTTATTTGTTCAGTAATCATGCTAGCATTTGTTAGTTGGTATTGGACACGTAGAATGTTAGCCCCTATAGCAGCTAAAATAAATAAAGCTAGATTGATAGAAACCAGCAGCTTAAACTTGCGTTTAGAAATAAAAAATCCTTCTGATGAGTTAGGGTTGCTTGCACAAACTTTTAATCAAATGCTTGATCGATTAGAAAAGGGCTTTAAAATTCAGCAACAGTTTATTGGAAATGCTTCACATGAATTTCGAACACCCATTACAGTTATGCGTACAGAGGCCGAATGGGCACTAAATCGTCAAAGAAGTTCGGAAGAATATCAATTAGTATTAAGTAAAGTTTTAGAAAAATGTAAGCTTTTGGGGCAATTAGTTGATAGGCTTTTAATACTAGCAAGGTTAGAAGGCCCTCAGTTGGTTAGAGATATGCAAAATTTTCGATTAGATGAATTAGTGATTCAAACTGTTGAGTCATTCCGAGATGATCAAAAAAAAGTTATGATAAACTGTTTTATAGAATCTACTGATGAAATTGATTATCTCGTACAAGGAGATGCCAGCATGATTCAAACGGCTTTGAGTAACTTAATAGATAATGCTTTGAAATATGGACTTAACAACCCAGTAAACATAAGTTTATCATCGAAAAGTAGTTTTTATTGTTGTGAAATTCAAGATAAAGGAATTGGAGTTGATGAAAATGATATATCGGAATTGTTCCAACCTTTTTATAGATCGGCTAAAGCGCGAGTAATTGCGTCAGGTACAGGTATAGGATTAGCATTAGTATACACGATTACACAATGGCATGGCGGAAGTATAAAAGTAAATTCCATGAATGGTACTACAACATTTAGCCTTTATTTACCAAAAACTCAAAAAAATTTAATGGCAATCTAATTTCTTTCTAATTCCATTCTAATAATGACAACAGACTTTTGCAGTATGTGAGTATAACGAAGTTTTAGAAATTCAAAAGGAATCCTGCAGAAGTTAATTTATTTAACATTTTTTACTAAATGACCTGAAGATCATTCTAGTGAAATAAAACATTCTATTGTTGAATTTTTTGTACTCATTTAGCGGACTTGCCGAACACCGCTTGTAAGAAGTAGGCCAAAAAAATATAATTATGAAAAAGAATTTTCTATTGATCTTGTCAAGCGTTGCAATTATGCTAACTTCTTGTAAAGAAGAAACAAGTAACTCCTCTGCAAATACAACTAAGTCTTTGACTGCTACAAGTCCCGAAGTACAAAAAGTAATTGATGAACTTAACTTAGTTTATGTTGAAGAAGGTGCTCAAAACGTCATAACATATGATGAAGTACATGCAGCAGAACAAGCTTGGTGTGATGCACTTGTGCAAATAGGCAAAATAAAAGAGGAAGGTGGAGACTACAGAGCTTTTGCTGAACAGGTTCTTGCAGAATCATATAATTTTGATTATGGAAAGGTATTTTTTAAGCCGACTTTAGCATTCGGAAATCAAACTTTCAGAACAACCAAAAAAGGTGCTTTATCTTATTTTGTAGGTGGTGATCCCGATTTTCCTAATGACAAAGGTTTTGCTCTCAAACCATGGGTATCTGCTAAATATGATAACATTGGCGAGAAAAATGAAGGCATTCAAATATATGGATCTGTTGCAATTACAATGGGACAAGTTACATTCACAGGTAAAGATGGAAAAGATGTAACTGTTGAGAAAACTTGGGTATTTAGAAAAGGTAAAGATGGTAAGTTGCGAATTATAGTTCACAAATCTTCAATTCCATTTTCTCCAAAAGAATCATAATGCTATTTGGGTTGAGTAATTTACTCAACCCTTTTTTAAAATATAAATGAGAATGAGTCATAAAATTTATTTTTTAGCGCTTTTATGTTTATGCAGTTCAATTTCATATTCGCAAAATAATAGACTTAATCACAGGAATACAGTTGGCTGGTATAATTATTTTGGTACTATAAAAATGTCTAAAAAATTTGACATACATACTGAATATCAATGGCGGAGAAATGACGTTGTTACTGAATGGCAACAAAGCCTTTTAAGGGTGGGATTAAATTATAGTTTAAATCCCAGAGTTTTACTTAGAGTTGGATATGCTTGGATTGAAACATTTCCCTATGGTGAAGTTTCAATAAATGCACTTGGAAGAGATTTTACTGAACATAGAACTTTTCAAATGGTGCAGCTTTCTCAAAAAGAAGGAAAAATAGATATATCGCATCGTTTTATGCTTGAACAACGATTTGTAGGTAGATATAGTTCTGAAAGTGAAAGTAAAGAAGATGAGTTTCCATTATTACACAGAATGAGATATATGTTTAGAATGCAAATACCATTGAAAGCTAATGTGAAAAAAGAAAATTTTCCCTATTTGGCTTTGTATGATGAAATCTTTATAGGTTTTGGCAGAAATGTTACAGCAAATATTTTTGATCAAAACAGATTTGGAATATTGGTTGGTTATCGATTTAATCAACGAGTTAGAATTGAAACTGGTTATCTCAATCAGATTATTCAATTTGGAAGACAAATTGATAATAGAAATATATTTCAGTACAATAATGGACTAATTACAAATATAAACCTCAACTTAATTATCTTAAAAAATAGGAACTAAAAATTCTATAAGATTAAAATTTATATAATTCCAAATGCCCCACAGTTTTTTACTAATACTCAGTTTGCTTCTTCTTTCCTGCACTACATCAACTAATAAAGATTTGGAAGAAAGTAAAACCTATTCTGTTGATGAAAATGTATGGATGAAGGACTCGAGTGAACAAGGTATTTTTATTCCAGAGGAATTTGTTGCAGGCACCGCCAATTGGAATAATCTGATGGATTGGAGCTTTGTATACTTTTCATACCTCGACCAGTCACTTCAGAGAGAAAATATGCTAGTTGATTCTGTAGATGTTAATAATGACAAGAAGGCTGATTTTCTATTTACACAAGTAAGACCTGCTCAAAATAGCTTAAACTTTTTGTTTAAAAAGGGTAACAAAGGATATTCCTACCTAGGACAAATCAACGCATCGCAATACAAAATTGTTATTTGTTCAACTGAACCCAACTATATCCTCACAACACAACATGTATCTACGGATGAGCAAGTATTAGAACTCTATTCAATTAACCAATCGCTACTAGAGAGGAAAGGGAAATCTATACAGATTTCAAAAGGACAACTATACAAAGAAGAGAATACTTTACTTACTGATACAAACTTAATTGCAACCATTACAAGCAGCGAGCCAGTTATTAAAATGGCTGTAACTAACTTAAAATCGATATTTCAATTTTAACCCATACAATTAGTTTTTACAACCTGTGTGAATTTTTAAAAAATAGATTCCTACCTCTAAAAGGGAAAAATTAATACCCTGCTTGCTCATCATTGCTTAACTATTGCAACAGTTACGACTTTATTTTTAGTGATAAGTGATATATAATATACACCCTGTTTCAACTGTGCAACCTGTAGCGGTGTTTGATGCAATCCAACAGATCTGAATCCTTGCGGATAGCTTGAAATTAATCTTCCATTTAAATCTGTAATTCTTAGCTCTACCTCCCCTGCTGCTGGTATTCGGTATTGTACCTGTGCTATACTTGTCAATGGATTCGGACTAACTTGTAGCCGCAAGTCAGATTCAGTATTTATGGGATTAATTGCAGTAAGGAATACACTAGCTGTAAAAACATTCGATACAACACTTTCGTTGTGCAAGCGGTCGAGAGCTGTTATAGTGTAGAAATAAGTATTTCCTACTGGAACTGTTTCTTCGAACTGAGTTGAGTCTGCTGGCAGTATCCACCTGATTGAACTGGCATCAGATGTATTCACAGGATTTTGTAATGACCTATACACCACATATTGTCGCACTTTAGATAACTCGTCCTGCGTGGTGCTTGGTGCTGTCCAATTTAAACGCACTGTATTCCCAACTACAGTTCCTATGACATTCATCGGAGCAGGCGGAGCAACATCATCTTTCCAAGACATCTGTGGCAATAAAGCCGGTGAAGCAAAATAACGGCTAGCTAAAGAATCTCTTACACCGTTAGGATTAGTCGTGATACTCCTGGCTCGAAAAAAAACCGATCCACTAAAGTTGTTATTTGCCCTGTTCAATCTTATTTGCGCTGGTATCTGATTAGGATCATTCCAATTCACATCTGCATCAGCATTAACTTTATAAGCAGCCATTCCACTATAAATATGTCGCCTTCCTCCCAATGCATTCCACCAAGGCACCAATACGGAATAGTTGGCTGCATTAAATCCAATGCTCCAATATAATTGAGGCACCATATAATCTATCCAATCATTTTGCATCCACTTTCTACTATCGGCATAAATTGCACTAAAGCTTTGCAATCCGTTTGTTGCCGATCCGCCCGACACAGAAGATGCATTCGCCCAAATTCCAAAAGGTGATACACCAAACTTAACCCAAGGCTTCACTGCACGAACGCTATCATAGGTTCTTTTGATGAGTGTATCAATATTAGCCCTGCGCCAATCGTTTCTTCCTGTAATCGTGTTTGGAAATCCACGAGAGTGTGTAGCGAAAGTAGCATCATCATTAAATGGCGCTATGCTTCCTGAGGGCGGATAAGGATAAAAATAGTCGTCATAATGAATCCCATCAACGTCATATCTCCGCAACACATCCATCACAACGCGAATTATATAATTGGGAACATCGGGAATACCGGGATCTAAAATGCGCAGCGTACCTTGTGCTAACAACCACTCGGGTCTGGTCCGTGCAATATGTGTTGTAGAAAAATTATTAATGTTATTGAAATTAGAAACAGCTCTATACGGATTGAACCAGGCATGGATTTCCATACTTCTCTTTCTGCATTCTTCTATCACAAACTGAAGAGGGTCGTACACTGGATTAGGGCCAGCACCAGCATTTGCAGTCGAAAAAATATCAGCCCAAGGTTCAATGCTGCTAATATAAGTAGCATCGCACTGACTTCTAACCTGAAAGTAAATAGTATTCATTCCAGCAGCTTTCAACTGGTCGAGCATGGTTACTAATTCTGCTCGCTGTTGCGTTGGGGTTAAACTTCTTGAAGAAGGCCAATCGAGGTTTGACACAGTTGAAATCCACGTACCTCGAACCTCACGCTTTACTGACTGTGAAGAAGCGAATTTAACGGTCAATAATACGAATAAGAACACTGTCCAAAAACGCATTTTCTTGCATATTTTCAGCAAAATAGCGCAAAATATTGCAATTTCAAGCAGAAAACTCCATCAAATGCTCAGCAAAGCAACTAAACGGGTTAATTCTTCTTGCCTAACAAGCCCGCAGCCGATAATTGCTTCACCAAAGTACCTGTATAACTGTTGCTGAAATTTTTAAGAGAGGTTGGATTGAAAATTTTGGATTGTGCACTCCACATAATTTCCTGACTAGCTACGTCGTACAAGTTGGTCTGCATAAAATACAGCTTGTCCTTTTCATAATAACCAGGAGAAGATACCGTAGGATACCAATTGCTATAATAACCTCCCAAGTTACCATGCCAGCTATAATAAGGACGAATACTATAAGCTGTTGAACCTGGTACATAACGCACATCTTCTTCTTTCTTCAATAATGAGGCAACAATAACCCCGTCGCAATTGGTTTGTTTCACCTTGGCAATAATGTCTTCTTTTGTAGGAACAGTTGCTTTATCGAGAGATGGGGGAAGCACATCCATACTCTTAATAACTTCATAACCTTTTTCCTTTGCTTCTTCTGCAAGGTCAGTTTCTAAAGTAGAACGAGCACCTACGTCACCCGTCATGACAACAATAAAGAGTTTAGAAAAAGATTTGCCAGCAATTTTTTCTTCATTTAACCAAACGCCAGTTGATTTTTGAGTAGCACACGAGGCAATTAATAATGTGGTGATGATAGCTAGACTAAGGGTTAAAATTCTCATATTGGTTGTTATTTATGGAAAACAAGTTAAGAAATTTGATTACGTAATGATAGATAAGTTCAAGATTGAGTAGTAATGTACCTATGCACATTAATTGCAAACCTTATAATGTACTTTTTAGAAAATCACCATCCACAATTAAAAGTTTCACGCCATCCTTGCTCACAGACCTGTGCGAACTGAGCTCATCAGAAACAATATAGGTCTCCCCTTTTTTTAATAATATTTTTTCTCCTGTACTCAGTTCAGTAAAAAATTCACTTTCCAAACAATGAACAATATGTCCTTTCTGACACCAGTGATCGGCTATATATTCACTAGAATATTCCACCAATCTTATCCTTAACCCTTCTATAGTAATCGTCTGCCAATAGGCTATTCCAGAATCACCTTTATAAGCCACTTTTTCAATGGAACTCCAATCAATTGTTTGAAATGGAATGTTTGGCATAATACTACTTTAAGGGTGAAAAAATACTGATTAATATCTTATCGTTTTTTATAGATTGAATCGAGTTGTGAAGTTGTTTTATTGATAAGTGTATCCAACTTTTTTACTTTCTCGCTTTCTTGATTAACCAGTGAATCTAAAGTGAGAACCTTGTCAACTTCTTTGTTTATAAGCGAGTCTAGAGAATCAGTCTTACTCTTTAGTTCATTTAGCTTATTTTCAACTTCGCTGCTTACACTCCCACATGCACCAAAGAAAACAGCTGTGATTAGTATGAGTACATATGTTTTAAATTTGTTTTTCATGATTTACATTTGATTTTATACAAATTAACAAACTAATTCTTAATCTCATTTAAATCATACTGTTTGAGATCTTTATTCAAGTTTATTTCAATCTGCCACCTTCTAAATCTTCCATCTGCCCAAAAGTCAAAAGGTTGTTATCTGGATCAAGTATCGCAAACTCTTTTTGTCCCCAAGGCTTTAATTGCAAGGGGGCATTAGGATGTATATTTACTTTACAATCTAATAAGGTCTGATAGAAGTTTTCAATATCATTGGTTCGTATATAAACTTGTCCATAATTTTTTTTCGGATCAAGCTCCTTAAATTCAAAAAAGTGAATTTCAATATTGTCTTTGTTTAATAAGAGATAATCCCCATAATCATTTAATTCAGAAAACCCCAACTGCTCTATGTAATACTTTTTGGTAATTGCTTTATTCCGCATGGGCAATTTTGGATGTACGTTTGTAAGCATTGTTACAATTAGTTTGATTGTATATAAGGTTTATAGGGTGGTGAAAGAAAAACAAAACCTTAATTAAAGATAGAACGCTTAATTGAACTATGTGGTAAAATTGCGTTATTCCCGCTGAGATCTTTCAAACAGTGATGTAAGCGTATTTGTGTTTTCTTTTCAATCGAACTTGTTTAACCAAATTTTCAATTATTTGCAATCCACTCTTCTTTTTCAATCGAATAAACATAATTTAGTCTAGGTAGTTCTCCAAAATAAGCAACTTCCTGTTCAGCTATCTTCTTTGCACCTAAACGTGTAATAGCAATTTGAGAGCGAATATTATTTGCACCTATATGAAAATATACTCGGTGAACAAATCCAAAAAGATAGTCAAGCATTAAAGCTTTTACAGAAGGATTAAAGCCTTTACCCCAATAAGCAGTTCCAAAGAACGTATAACCAATGAGTACACTATTATCTTGCTCATTGTAATCATACATACGCGTACTGCCGACAATTTCATCCGTGCATTTATCAACAATTTTAAATGCGCCCTTGCTTTGAATGGCACCTTCAAAATAGGTTCGAAAAACATCTTTCCTCCAACGGTCTTTATTGGGATGTTGTTCCCAAATTTTGGGGTCTGATGCCACAGCGTATAAAGATTCAAAATCTTCTTCCAGTAATGGATAAAGAATTACAAGGTCATTTTCTAATATTGGCTGGGTATTAAAGTTCATTGGGTAACTTGAAAAGTGGCTAAAATAAAGGTGAAGAAAGTCTGTTTAGTGTATTGACCCAAAAAAATCACTTTAAATATGTTTTGTTCAAGAACAAAAAGGATGAGTACAATTTTAATAAGAATTTTTTATAATAAAAAGTGAGAATGCCAAATGCCAAATGCCAATGAGATATGTTAGCCGCATAATTAATGGTTAAAAGTAAAATCTAAACCCCAAAAGCCCTCATAAAAACTATTCGAAAACTTGAATAACGCAGTCTCAAATATCCTACCAGTAGCTTGCTAATTTTTTCTCTAAAGTTTTAAGCTCTTCTGCATCTGCTCCAGTTTTTCTAGCCATTTCAATTCCGGAGACTAAGGTTTTCTTAGCTAAGTCTTTCTTTCCAAGCTTAAAATAAATTTCTGCATGAGTAACAAATAAATCATAATCATCAATATTAGGATCAGAAAAAAGTTTTTCCATCCATCTATTCATTATTTGTAGGATCATTTTGTTCTTTGCCTCGCCTATTAGAACTCCATTAATCCATGTATTTAATTGGTACTTATTCATTAAGTAAAAGTTATCTGAAATGAAAGGGTCTGCTTGCTTAACAAATTGCTGCCATTTTTTTTCTTTACTCAAATTGCTATATTCAGATTGCAGCCTTCTATATTCTATAACTGCCCGAGCTTGCTTAATCTTTGATTGCTGAAGTGATTGCATAGCATTTTTCCATCGATCAGAACTTGTATTTCCTGAAACATAGTCAAGATAAGTTTCATAAATCTTTGTATCTACTTCTCTTTCACCAAAGTTCTTAATAAACTCATGCTGATTCTCAGCTAAATATTTGAACACAAAAGAGTTTGGATTGGATACATATCTCTTTATTAAATCCCAGTTTCTTTTTTCTGAAAATTCATTGGTTTTTAAAGATGCAAAATAAGTATCTAAGATTTTTTGGGCTGGACATTCATAATTTTCTTCCATAAACACAATGGGCTTATCATTATATTCTAAAAGTTTTTCAACTAAATGAATATTAAGCTCACCATTATTATACCTCCTTTGCCAATTAGCAAGATTTTCACTTCCCTTAGTTTGCTGTATAAGCTCAATCATTTTCTTTTCATCAGCAAATCCAACTTTTTTGTGTATTATTTGTCCTAAACTATCAATAAAAAGAAGTGTAGGAAAAGCTACTACTTTATATCGCTCTTGCAATTCAAGAGCAAGAGGCTTTTCATCTCTGCAATCGGCTTTTATATTAATGAAATCATTATTAAAGAGACTATATACGGCTGGGTTTGTATATACTGTTTTCTCCATTAATTTACATGGAACACATCCTGGATTAGTGAAATAAATAAAAGCAAACTTTTTCTGCTCTTTACTTTCTTTTACGATATCTTTTATGCCAATTTCTTTAAATTGAATTGTTTCTTGTGCAAAAACAATATTAGATACTAAAAAACTAGTTATTAGAATCATCATCAAATAGATTCTTTTCATTTTTGCAGGTTATTAAATGAAGGAGATCGTTTGTTGAGTAAATATAATATATTACTGCAATTGTTCTTATATAATGAATATCAAATTTATTGGAAAAACTCGTACCCTAATAACTACTTACCTTAAGAACCTAACCAAGGCTAATCTTCCATTACCAATAAGTTGATCTCTTTAGTGTTAAACATGTTAAAAAAAGCTTATTACCTGGGAATTGAGACTCAATAATGTTGCTTAGGTAAGTTTACTTAATTGATGCAATTGAAATTTCACTTTATCATTCTCCAACAAGCTTTGGCATAATTTTTTATCATAATCCCTTCAACTCAATTCCACCCTCACTTTCACCCAATAAAAAAGAGCATCTTGGAATTGATGCTCTGCCGTCGGGTGGACTGGATTCGAACCAGCGACCTCTTGCACCCCATGCAAATGCGCTACCGGGCTGCGCCACCACCCGAACCTCACCTAGTTGCTAGGTAAATTGGGGTGCAAATATAGCAGTCAGAAACTAAAAAATCGGCTATATTGCACAAAATATTTGATCCCATTCCATGAAGTTTTTCATCAAGCAGGCCACCATTATAGACCCCTCTAGTTCGTTTCATTTACAAACTATTGACCTGCGAATTTCTAATGGTACTATAGCAGAAATGGGGGCATCTTTACCTCCTTCTGCTGATGAAGAAGTCATTGAATTTCCTGAATTGATGGTCTCTCCTTCTTGGGTAGACACCTTAGCTGATTATGCTGAACCTGGCGAAGAACATCGTGAAACTTTATGCTCGGGAACAGAAGCGGCCATTGCAGGCGGATTTGGTCATGTGTTTTTGGTGCCTAACACCACTCCTGTTATTGACCAAAAAACGCAGGTGAGTTATATCGTAAACGCATCTAAACAATTACCCATTCAGTTGTATCCTATTGGAGCTATCTCTCAAGGTACTGAGGGTAAAACTTTGGCTGAAATGTATGATATGCATCAAGCAGGTGCCGTGGCTTTTTCTGATGGCATTCATCCAGTACAATCACCAGGACTTTTTTCGAAGGCTTTACAATATGTGAAAGCTTTTAATTGTGTTGTGGTACAAATACCCATTACAAAAAGTCTTGCTCAATATGGCTTGATGCACGAGGGCGTGGTTTCTACGCAAATGGGATTGCCAGGTATTCCTGCTATAGCTGAAGACTTGATAGTGGCGCGGGATTTGGAACTCTTGGCTTATACTGAATCGAGGTTGCATATTGCTGGTATCAGTACCGCTACTTCTGTGGAGCGAATTCGAGCAGCTAAAAAAGCGGGCTTACAAGTCACTTGCTCCGTTGCTCCTTATCACTTATATTTCATTGATGCTGATTTACAGGGCTATAATACTTCCCTTAAAGTTAATCCGCCTTTAAGAACAGCAGCCGATAGAACAGCTTTGCAAGAAGCTTTGTTGGATGGTACCATAGATTGCATTTCAAGCCATCATTTTCCCCAACATTGGGATGCAAAAACATGTGAATTTGAATATGCAGCTTGGGGAATGGCCATTCAAGAACTAACTTTTCAAACTGTGCTTACTGCAATGCCCAATATGAATGCTAAGCAACTTGTTCAAATTTTTTCTTTGAATCCGCGTAAGATTTTCGGTCTTGCGGATACTCATATTCAGGTAGGACAAAAAGCTGACCTAACTTTGTTTTCTTTTGCAGGTACTACCCAAATTAATTCAAGTACACAAAAGAGCAAAGCGGTGAACAATCCTTTATTGAATATTGAATTAAAAGGAACTGTCTTACCCAATCTTCGCTCATCAAATACACACATATGGAAAACAAAGTAACCCCCGCTTGGCAAAAAGGATTGATCCTAAGCCTCATTATTATTGTGATTGGAGCTGGCTTGCACCTCAGCGGCTTGTCACAAAATACCTATGCACAATGGTCGCAAAACATTTTGTTATTTGCAGGTATTGTATGGGCTTGTATTGATTATGCAAAGCAAAAACAAGGTGAAGTCACTTTTGGAAATGTATTTGGCTTTGGCTTTAAGGTAACTGCTGCAGTTGCAGCTATTGTGGCTGTATACAGTATTCTTGCAGTTACAACCATATTTCCAGAAATGAAAGATCAAGCTATTGAAGCTGCAAGAAAATCTATGGAGGATAATCCTAAATTGAATGAAGAGCAAATTGATCAAGCATTGCAAATGACTTCTAAAATGTTTGTTCCATTTATGATTGGTGGTGTTTTATTGGGATTTGCGTTTTTAGGTGCTCTTGCTTCATTAATAGGTGCTGCAGTAGCCAAAAAAAATCCTAACCCCACTCCTTTTAACCAATAAGCATTCATGGATTTATCCATAGTCATACCCTTATTCAACGAAGATGAATCACTGCCCGAGTTGTCCGCCTGGATTGCTCGGGTAGTTGATCCTTTAGGCTGGCAATATGAAGTAGTTTTTGTAGATGATGGCAGTACAGATGAAAGCTGGACAACCATTCAATCCATCTGTAAAAACCACCCAACTTGGAAAGGCATTCGGTTCCAAAGAAACTATGGCAAGTCTGCCGCATTGCATGTGGGCTTTAAAGCCGTTACTGGCAACGTAGTTATTACTATGGATGCCGATATGCAAGACTCGCCCGATGAAATTCCTTCACTTTATAAAATGATAGTAGAAGATGGCTATGATTTGGTGAGCGGTTGGAAAAAAGTTCGATACGATAATACCCTATCTAAAAATATTCCTTCTAAATTATTCAATGCTGCTGCTAGACAAGTGAGTGGAATTTATCTGCATGATTTCAATTGCGGATTAAAAGCCTACAAGAAAAAAGTGGTGAAAAGCATTGAGGTGTTTGGTGAAATGCACCGCTATATCCCTGTCATTGCCAAATGGACTGGATTTAAAAAGATTGGTGAGAAAGTGGTTGAACACCGTCCTCGTAAATATGGCGTTACCAAATTTGGTTGGAATAGATTTATCAATGGCTTCCTCGACTTACTTACTATTACTTTTATCAGCAAGTTTGGAAGAAGTCCCATGCACTTGTTTGGGCTTTATGGAACGCTTTGCTTTTTAATGGGATTCGGTATCAGCATTTATCTCATTATAGCTAAACTCACTTCACCTGAATTTAGCTTAACCAATAAACCCGGATTTTACCTTGCTATGCTGGCTATGGTGTTGGGTATGCAATTATTCCTTGCTGGATTTGTTGGTGAAATGATTGTTCGGAATGCCTCAGAAAGAAATGCTTACTTAATAGAAGAAACAACCGATTGATATGGCAAACGGTGAAAAGGTGTTTATCATTGGACCTGCTCATCCTTTGCGTGGCGGATTAGCATCTTTCAATGAAAGATTGGCAAGGGCTTTTATAGAACAAGGCGCAAACGTAACCATCTACACTTTTTCCTTACAATATCCTAACTTCTTATTTCCTGGAACAACGCAGTATTCATCTGAACCTGCTCCTAAAGACTTGTCTATTCGTGTGCTCATTAACTCTGTGAATCCGTTCAATTGGATTAAAGTAGGATGGATTATTCGACAAGAACAGCCCGATATTGTGGTGGTTCGCTATTGGCTTCCTTTTATGGGGCCAGCACTGGGAACTATTCTACGCATCATTCGCACAAATAAAAAAACACGCATCGTTACCATTGCAGATAATGTAATACCACATGAAAAACGAATTGGTGATACTATTTTCACCAAATACTTTCTGCAACCTGTACATGCTTTTGTAACCATGAGTGAGAAAGTGATGCATGACCTACGTAGCTTCACCCAAAAGCCAGCTCAACAAGTAGTACACCCACTCTATGATAATTTTGGTGAAGCTGTTTCTGTAGAAGTTGCTCGCGCACTTTTGAACCTGCCTATTCATGCTAAGATTGTATTGTTCTTTGGGTTTATTCGTGCTTATAAGGGTTTGGATCTTTTACTGGAAGCAACAGCCTTGTTAAAGAAATCATCTGATGAACCCATTTATGTATTGGTTGCAGGTGAATTTTACGAAGACCGGACAAAGTATGATGAGTTGATTACCTCTCTTGCCATTGAGGATCGCCTTTTTTTGAGAACGGAATTTATATCAGATAGTGATGTGAAGTATTACCTCAGCGCAGCAGATTTTGTCATTCAGCCCTATAAACATGCTACACAAAGTGGTGTTACCCCACTCTCCTATCATTTTGAAAAACCTATGTTGGTAACCAATGTAGGCGGACTGCCCGATTTAGTGCCCCATCAAAAAGTTGGCTGGATCGTAGAACCTAATCCAACCGCTATTGCAGAAGGTATTCATGCGCTTTATCAATTAGGAGTTGCCCATTTTTTGCCGCATCTTCGTAATGAAAAAAAGAAATACAGCTGGGAGGTATTGGCAAATACCATTCGACAACTGGCAACTCAGTAAACTATGATGTATAGAAGCAAAGCACCTCTACGCATTGGATTAGCCGGCGGCGGAACAGATGTGAGTCCATACAGTGATACCTATGGTGGCGCAATTTTGAATACCACCATTTCACATTTCGCATACGCAAGTTTGCAACCTTTACAAGATAACGTCATTCAGCTTATTTCTATTGATCAGCAATGTGAAGAGAGATACGAATGGACCAATCATATTCCTGTTTCAGGGAAAACAGCTTTATTACAAGGGGTGTACAATAGAATTCAGCGAGATTATGGCTTGCCGCTCACTGGTTTCACTTTAACCACTTATTGCGATGCGCCAGCGGGAAGTGGACTAGGAACTTCTTCCACAATGGTGGTAGCCATTTTGGGAGCATTTGTGGAAATGCTGAAACTTCCTTTAGGCGATTACGATATTGCGCATTATGCCTACGAAATTGAACGGCAAGATTTAAAACTTGCTGGTGGAAAGCAAGATCAATATGCTGCTACTTTTGGAGGTGTGAATTTTATGGAGTTTTATGGTAATGACCAAGTTATCGTAAATCCACTTCGTATTCGACAGGAATATATCCATGAATTAGAAAATAACTTGGTCTTATACTTCACCAAGACAAGTAGAGCTTCTGCAGCAATTATTGAAGAACAACAAAGCAATGTAAAAAATAGCATTGAATCGAGCGTTGAAGCCATGCATCAACTCAAAGAGCAATCGCGCATGATGAAGGAAGCTTTACTCAAAGGCCGGCTGCATGAAATTGGTGAAATTTTAGATTATGGTTTTCAGCAGAAGAAAAAAATGGCCAGTCAAATTACTAACTCGTTTTTAGAAGAAACCTATGAAGCTGCAAAGAGAGCGGGTGCTACAGGTGGAAAAATTAGTGGCGCCGGCGGAGGTGGTTTCATGATTTTTTATTGTCCCGACAACACTCGTTATCAGGTAATTGAAACTTTGCAACGATTAGGTGGTGAAGTAAAACCCTATCAAATTACACAACACGGGCTTACAACTTGGACAACCCCTTAACTTTGCAGGATGAAAGATCGTATTCAACATCTTGTTCAATCGTCCATAGAGGTAAAATCAAAAGTTGTAGCAGACGTGCAAATTATTGCGCAAGTCGATCAGATTGTACACTTATTGGTTAGTTGTTTCAAATCGGGCAAACGTGTGTGGTTTTGCGGAAATGGGGGTAGTGCTGCAGATGCACAACATTTAGCAGCAGAGTTTTCTGGCCGATTTTATAAAAACAGAAAAGCACTTCCAGCTGAAGCACTCCACTGCAATACCTCTTATTTGACAGCGGTTGCAAACGACTATAGCTTCAACCAAATTTATGCGCGCTTGGTTGATGGTATTTGTGAACCAGGTGATGTGTTACTTGCGTATAGTACATCGGGTAATTCTAGTAATATTATTGAGGCTTTAGAAGTTGCCCGCGACAAAGACATTCATACCATTGGATTTACAGGCAGTTCGGGTGGAAAAATGTCTGAATATTGTGATATCTTAGTGAAAGTTCCTTCTTCTGATACACCACGGATACAAGAAGTACATATGCTATTAGGGCATATTATTTGTGAACTAACAGAAAACCTTTTATTTCCAGAGTAATGCAAGAGGTTATTATTTTAGCTGGTGGTTTAGGGACACGGTTAAAATCAGCCGTTCCAACTTTACCAAAATGTATGGCTCCAATTCATGGAAAGCCTTTCTTGCATTATGTTATGAGCTATTTACAAACGCAAAAAATTGATCGATATGTGTTTGCACTTGGCTATAAATCACAATCAATTGAAGATTGGGTACTTGAACATTTTTCTCAATTAAACATAGCTTTCTCTGTAGAAGAAACGCCTCTTGGTACAGGTGGTGCTGTTCAAGCAGCACTTCAATATTGCAATCAAGATCATGTTTGGGTGGTGAATGGCGACACTTTATTTACCGCCGATTTAAAAGCCCAACGTGAGTTTCATTTACAAAGCAATGCCTGTTGTACACTAGCTTTAAAGTCAATGCAAGACTTTGATCGCTATGGCGTGGTGAATCAAGATGCAAAAGGACGCATCCTTAGCTTTGAAGAGAAAAAAGCCTATGATCAGGGGCTTATTAATGGGGGTGTTTATCTACTTGATAAAAATGGATACTTTAGATTGCATTTACCTGAGTCGCATAGTTTTGAAAAAGATTATTTAGAAAAAGTAGTTCATGGAGGAAAATTGTTTGGTATGGTACATGATGCATACTTCATAGACATTGGCATTCCTTCTGATTACGAAAAAGCTCAACATGAATTACCCCAATTGGGACTTACCAAAGATTGACACTAACTGGACTTTATTTTTAGATCGTGATGGAGTCATTAATTATGAAAAGAAAGATGACTATATCCGCAATAAAGAGGAGTTTAGATTTTATGAAGGCGTACCAGAAGCAGTAGCCAATTGTAGTAGATTGTTTGGAAAAATTTTTATTGTTACCAATCAACGTGGTATTGGTAAAGGTTTGATGACTGAAAATGATTTAGTAGAGATTCATCAATACATGTGTCAAGAAATAGCATCTGTTGGAGGAAAAATTGATCATATCTATTATTGTACTGCTATCAACAACAATGATCCAAATAGAAAGCCCAACCCCGGAATGGCCTTTCAAGCAAAAAAGGATTTTCCATCCATAGATTTTTCAAAAAGCATTATGGTAGGCAACAAGCCAAGTGATATGCTGTTTGGAAGAAATGCTGGCATGTACACCGTATATGTATCAACCACCCATCCAGAAACGCCTTTTCCTCACCCAGATATTGATGGTAGGTGGATTAGCCTACCCGAATTTGCAAAAGCTTTAATGAAAAGCTAAAGCATGAAGACTGTTGTCTTATTTCATTTAATTTCGTGGGAATGAAACAAATATTCTTTGTTTTGATATGCGCATGTTGTGTAATTGGTTCAGCATATGCACAACTCCAAAAAGAGCAAAAAAAGCTCTTACAAGAGCAAGAATTGCTGCTCCGTAAATATGCAGATTCCATGATCAATGATCCTGAAGGGCCTAGCAGATTTTACTTTGATAGCCTTTTCACACGCACTTTGGTGCAAGCGTTGCGTACACCTCACTCATTTGATTTTCCCTTCGATTCAGTTATTTTTGTTTCTAGGCTATATGCTCCCGACAGCAGCTTTCGTATTTTCTCCTGGCAGCTCATGCGAGATTTCACAGACTTTAGATACAAGGGTGCCATTCAAATGAAAACTCCCGATGGTAGCTTGAAACTGATTCCATTATACGACAATCGCTCATTTACAGCCAATCCAGTTGATTCGATTAGAGGCCCAAGGGAGTGGATTGGAGCCTTGTACTACGATATTATCATGACCACCCACAACAATAAAAAATACTACACACTCTTTGGCTTCGAAGAACATGATGCCAGAACCAGGCACAAGTGGATGGAAGTAATGACCATTGAAAATGGGCAAGTACAATTTGGAGGTCGCTTTTTTAATTATCCAGAAGAACCAATCAAGCCGGCACAACCTGCCTACAGATTTTATATTGGATACAAAAAAGAAGCAACAGCTTCCATGCGTTATAATAAAGACATGAACATGGTTTTATTCGATCACTTGATTAGTGAGAGCAATGAACCACAAATCAAATACACTTTAATACCAGATGGTGATTATGAAGGGTTTGTATGGCGACAAGGAAAATGGAATTATGTAAGAAAACCATTCACATTTAAGCTCCAAGATGGAGAAGCTCCTACCCCAGCACCATTGTTTAAAACACCTAAGGACGAAAAGAAAAAGCAAGAAGAAGTCAATAAAAAAACCGGTGGATCTTAATCACCGGTTTTCATTTTTTATAGAAGATCGTTTCTAATCATCCAATTTCAATACCGCTAAGAATGCTTCTTGAGGAACTTCTACACTTCCAATCTGGCGCATCCTTTTCTTACCTTCTTTCTGCTTTTCAAGTAGCTTTCTCTTACGGCTGATATCACCACCATAACATTTGGCTGTAACATCTTTCCTCATAGCACTAATGTTTTCGCGTGCAATAATCTTAGCACCAATGGCTGCTTGTATAGAAATTTGGAATTGCTGACGTGTCAAAAGTTCTTTTAGTTTCTCGCAAAGCTTTCTTCCAAAATCCTGCGCACGACTACGGTGGATTAATGCACTTAAAGCATCCACTTTTTCACTGTTCAACAGAATATCCATCTTCACAATATCTGCCTCACGATACCCAATGGGCGTATAATCGAATGATGCATATCCTCTTGTTTGGCTCTTCAATTTATCGTAGAAATCAAACACGATTTCTGTCAAAGGCATTTCAAATACCAACTCAACGCGATTAGCAGTTAGGTAAGTTTGATTAATAATGATACCACGTTTGCCCAAGCAGAGCGTCATGATATTTCCAATGTATTCCGACTGAGTAATGATTTGCGCACGAATGAAAGGTTCTTCAATCCTATCCAATTTAGTTGGATCGGGCATTTCAGAAGGATTGTTTACAATAATCTCTTCCTCTTTTGTTGTATATGCTTTGAAGCTTACGTTCGGAACAGTGGTAATAACAGTTTGATTGAACTCACGCTCCAAACGTTCTTGGATGATTTCCATGTGGAGTAATCCTAAGAATCCACATCTAAAACCAAATCCAAGTGCCTGAGAAGTTTCCAATTCAAAGGTCAACGAAGCATCATTCAGCTGCAGCTTCTCCATACAGTCGCGCAATTCTTCGAACTCATCTGTATTCACCGGAAAGATACCTGCGAATACCATAGGTTTTACTTCTTCAAAACCCTTGATAGCTTCGGCTGCGCTGCCAGCGGTAGTGATGGTGTCACCTACTTTTACTTCCTTGGCGTTTTTAATACCAGTTATAATATAACCCACATCGCCGCAATGGACTTCCTGTCGAGCCTCCATGCCCAACTTTAAAATCCCAACCTCATCTGCACCATAGGTAGTTCCAGTAGCTATGAACTTAATTTGTTCGCCTTTCTTGATGGAGCCATTTAAAATTCTGTAATACACAATAATTCCTCTGAAACTATTGAACACCGAATCAAAAATTAGTGCCTGAAGCGGAGCCGTTGGATCTCCTTTAGGTGCTGGAATCCTCTCCACAATGGCTTGTAGGATCTCTTCAATACCAATGCCCGTTTTACCACTTGCAAGCAAAATTTCTTCTGGCTTACAACCAATTAATTCAACAATTTGGTCGGTCACTTCAGGAATCATGGCCCCGTCCATATCAATTTTATTGATGACAGGAATGATTTCCAGGTCGTTATCTAAAGCTAAATACAGGTTGCTAATAGTTTGAGCCTGAATACCTTGTGCAGCATCAACCAACAGCAATGCCCCTTCACAAGCTGCTAACGCACGGCTTACTTCGTAACTAAAATCAACGTGACCAGGAGTATCAATCAAATTCAGCGTATAGTCTTCGCCTTTGTATTTGTAATTGATTTGAATAGCATGGCTTTTGATGGTGATCCCTTTCTCGCGCTCTAAATCCATGTCGTCGAGTACCTGGTTCATCATATCGCGCGCACCAATGGTTTTGGTATGCTCTAAAAGTCTGTCTGCCAACGTACTCTTTCCGTGGTCAATATGTGCAATGATGCAAAAATTCCTGATATGCTTCATAAATTCAAAAACAAATGTGGGCAAAGATAAGTTCAGTAACCGACTATTCTCGGAAAACTTGCCCCCACAGGTAGATGACGCTATTCCTTACTTTTGCACCATGCAATTTGATACCAAAGTTGGAACGGATATTGATGAAGCGGCGTTTTGGCTGAAAAAGGGAGAAGTTGTGGGTATTCCAACTGAAACCGTTTACGGATTGGCTGCAAACGGATTGCATGCAGATGCAGTTGCGAAGATTTATGATATCAAAAACCGTCCAAGTTTTAATCCTCTAATCCTGCATGTGGCGAATGAAAATGCGCTTCAAGATTTGGTAGTTAATAATAAGATTGCACAAGATTTTATGCATGCTTTCATGCCCGGTCCACTTACTTTGGTTTTACCTAGAAAAGCCATTGTTCCAGATATTACAACAGCGGGATTAGATACAGTAGGTGTTCGTATGCCTAATCATGAGCTAACCCAGTCATTGTTACAAAAACTAGATTTTCCATTAGCTGCACCTAGTGCTAATCCATCGGGTTATGTAAGTCCAACCAAGGCAGAACATGTGGCCGAAAACTTATCAGGAAAAATTCCCTATGTATTGGATGGTGGAGCTTGTGTTGTTGGATTAGAATCTACCATTATTGGATTTGAAAATGGACAACCTGTTTGCTATAGACATGGAGGATTAGCAATTGAAGCACTAGAAAAGTTGATCGATCAACAAATTCCTTTACATATTCAAGCCGATGTACTGCATAGTCCTGGACAAATGAAAAGCCATTATGCAACCAATACCCCATTGTTTATCATTCAAAATGAGGAGGACATCAAACAATGGAAGGGCAAGCATGTTGGATGTATTGTTTACGATCAGTTCATGTCAGAAATACCTCACGAAAACCAAATGTTACTTTCGCCTGATAGCGATTTGCATACAGCAGCCAAGAATCTTTTTCAGGCAATGCGTGAAATGGATGCAAGAGGATTTGAAATTATTCTTGCAAAAAAAGTTCAAAATACAGGAATTGGCTACGCCATTAACGACAGGTTACAGAGAGCGCAACATCATCTTAAAAATGTTTAGTCTTTCTTTTCAGTTTTCGGAGAGCCAAACTCTTTTATGAGTCCTTCTTCACTCCATCCTTCATCTGCTCCATGCAATGATTCATTGTGTAAGTCACTTTGAATTAATGATTCTAACTCTTCAATATATTTTTTTGCAGTGCTAATATACTCAGAGCTATTCAGTTTGAGAGATGACAAATATTTAAGGTTTTTCTCATCATATTCAAAGAATGTACGAGCGGCTCTCTTTGCAGCGTATTTCCTGAATCCAAGGAAATGCATGGCATCTACACCCATACGAAGTGAAGCATCCAAGGTTTCTCTATAAATATTAAGAATTCCAGCATTCATTAGGTCGTATGCATCAACCCTGTTTGTAGCTCTTGCTAGAATTCTAAGATTAGGAAAATGTTTTTTAACAACCTCAACAATTTCCATTCTTTTTTCTGGACTATCCAAGGCAACAATAATCAGCTTCGCTTTTTCAGCACCAGCAGCTTTTAACAAATCATGCCTGCTCGCATCTCCATAATATACTTTAAAGCCCATCTTCCGTAATAAGTCCACTCGATCACTATCAATATCAAGGAAAGTAGTACCTACTCCATGTGCTTTTAAAAATCTACCTACAGTATTTCCAAAATGTCCAAAGCCAGCAACAATCACAGGATTACTTTCATCGATATGGTCATGCTCTTTTTCTTCAACCACCATTTTAGTCCCAATTCTGGGTTGCACAAATTTTTCATGTATCAAGAACATGATAGGTGCTAATGCCATACTAATAGCAGTTACAGCAATTAAAATATCTACCGTGCCTTGATCAAGAATGCCATTCTTGTTTGAAAAAGTGAAGAGTACAAACCCAAATTCACCCATTTGACTCAGCGAAACAGCAAATAACATGTTCTGATCTGTTTTCAATCTAAAAACCTTACCTATCACCCATAAAACAATACTCTTCAAGGCAATCAGTCCTGCTACAATTCCAAGAATTAATACAGGCTTTTCAACTAATAGATTAAAATCAATAGACGCACCTACTGCAATAAAAAAGAGTCCGAGTAAAAGACCTTTAAATGGCTCAATATCACTTTCTAATTCGTGTCGGTATTCACTGTTAGCTAATACTACACCTGCAAGGAAAGTACCTAAAGCAGGGCTAAGCCCAACTAACGACATCAATACAGAGATTGCAATAACAACCAATAGTGCAACTGCTGTAAACAACTCACGAATACGCGAAGATGCAACCAATCTAAAGATGGGTGGAATGATATAACGCCCTGCGAGAATAACCGATACAATGGCAGCTATAACAATAGCAGTTTGCACCCATGCGCTTAAATTTTCTATCAAATTGGTGCTATGAGCTTCAGGATCAACAGCAACCGGGAGCGTTGCCAGCAAAGGAAACAAAGCCAGCATTGGGATCACAGCAATATCTTGAAACAACAATACAGAAAATGCACTTTGTCCTGCTGATGTTTTCATAAGACCTTTTTCTTGCAAGGTCTGCAACACAATAGCAGTAGATGAAAGTGCCAATGTAAATCCAATTGCCACACTTTCTTGCCAACTAAAATCAAACTGCATAGTAACCAAAGCAATGAACAAACCTGTTACCATGACCTGCACACCACCCATTCCTAAAATTGCTTTTCGCATTCTCCATAACAAGGATGGTTCTAATTCTAAACCAATTACAAACAGCATCATCACTACGCCAAATTCAGCGAAATGCATAATATCTTGGGTATTGTCGCCAATAAAACCAAATAAAGCAGGTCCAATTACAATACCAGCAATTAAATAACCTAATACACTGCCTAGTCCCCATTTCTTAGCCAACGGAACCAATAGTACTGCGGCTGATAAAAAAATCAAAGCTTGAAATAATAACGACTTTTCCATATCTAATCTTTTAACGCTTCCGGAATAGGGTTTAAATCGTTTAGATAGTCAACACGCGAAAGTTCTTCTTGACTAAGTAAACCATGGTGAAATGCCAATAACAATCCTTCATATTGCAAAGCAGCCTGCTTCATTTCGTGCAATTCCATTTTGTGCGTTCCATGAATCACAAATGGTGGTAAGTAATTCATTTTACACAAAAGCGCTGTTTGCTCAAAGGGTCTCAAAAATTCTTGAATAGTGTACCTATTTCTTCCCGTTGCAGCGTATACCTCCCTTGGTCCACCTGCTGATATAACCGATAATAATTGTTTTCCTTGCAATGCATTACCATTCTTTCCATATGCCCATCCATGTTCTAGCACCAAATCCATCCATTGTTTAATCATTGCAGGTGCACTGTACCAATAGAACGGATGCTGAAATACAATGATATCATGTTCTAATAGTAAGTTTTGTTCTTTAGCCACATTAATTTCCAATTCAGGATACTCTTCATACAAGTCATGAAAAGTTATTCCGGTTAATTGTTTTACTTTTTTAACCAGTTCCCGATGCACCCTCGATTTCTCAAAGGCTGGATGAGCAAATAAGACAAGAATACGCGATCTCATATTCGTAATGTTACAAAAAAAACATGGATCAACCTATAAGCAAAGAAAATTGCTATTTATAGCCAAAATTTAACAGGATAGACTTCGCAGAAATTTCGTTTTGATTCCTCATGAACGAAATTCGCTAATGCTGCTTCATCAGCCCAACGCTCTAATTGAACAAACAACACCCTGTCCTCAAATCGAATATGATCCTTCAAGGCAATAGAAAACTGTTCTATCAATTCATAAGTGGGTTGATGCTGGATTTCTGCAACCAAATTTTTTAATTGCATATGATCATGCAACATTTTCTCTATGCCAGCTTTCAAATCTGGGTGCTCAAGCAATAAAACTGTAGCCTTTTCTTCTATTGTAAAATGTGGGATAAGCGACGACTGAAAAAATTGAACACAAAAATCTTGTAAATGATGAAGTCCAGCCTTTTTTCGAACTCCTTTTTCTAATAACAGAGCAGCCATTAGTCCTTCGTGGTGATCACGGGCCAATGGCTGCAAAGAAACATGTCGCTTGATAGGCATTATGAGAGTGACTGAATAATTTGAATGAATTCATCTGCATTTAATGAAGCACCACCAACAAGACCGCCATCTACATCTGACTGTGCAAATAATCCAGCAGCATTGCTTCCTTTTACGCTTCCACCATAAAGGATAGTTATTTCATTGGCTAAGTCATTTCCATATTGAACAGCAAGTGAGGATCTAATAAAAGCGTGCATCTCTTGCGCTTGTTCATCAGATGCCGTTCTGCCTGTACCAATAGCCCATATTGGTTCATAAGCAATTACAACCTGCATTAACTGCTCGGATGATAAATGATACAGTGATTCTTTCAATTGCTCTGCAACATACTCGTTTTGGGTATTTGCTTCACGAATGGCAAGGGGTTCGCCACAACAGAATACTGGCGTAAGCTCATTTTCTAATGCAATGTTTACTTTTTGCGCGAGCATGTCATTGGTTTCAGAGAAATACTCTCTTCTTTCAGAGTGACCAATTAATACTGCATCTACATTCATAGATGAAAGCATAGGTGCAGATACTTCACCAGTAAATGCTCCCTTTGCTTGGGTATAGCAGTTTTGGGCAGCTACCATAAATCCATGCTTTTTACCCAAGTATTCCTTTGCAAGTAATAAATAAGGAAAGGGTACAGATATAATGACTTTATTGTGATTAAGTAATGTTGATGAATCGAATTCAGCCAATTTGCTCAATAAGTTTTTTGCCTCGTCTAATGTGGCATTCATTTTCCAGTTTGCTGCAGCTATTTGTAAACGCATACGATTGATTTATAAATTTTGATAAAGATAGTTCAGAATATTTTTTTCATGTTCGGTTAGGCTTTGATTTTTTAATTGCTTCCAATTTTGAATATCACTCATAGCTTTTTCTAATTGGTATTTTTCTCCTTGTGTCCCCCATGAAAAATCAGGAAAATATTTTGGGGTGAGTCCTTGTCCAAATGCATGCGCCGAAATTCCAATCACCGATCCAGTATTGATGGAAGTATTGATAGCTGTTCTGCTGTAATTGCCCATCACTACCCCGCATTTGTTTCCAACGGGTTCATATTTATGTAAAGCATTTACCCACATATGAATAAGTCCAGCAGTATTTTTTAAGTTGCTATTGCTCGTACCTGCTCCAAAATTGCACCACTCCCCTACATAACTATCACCTAAATAGCCATCGTGGGCTTTATTGGAGTAGCCTTGTAAAATAGCATTTTTTACTTCGCCTCCTAAACTACACCAGGGGCCTGTTGTTGTGGCCCCATAAACAACTGTCCTCATTTTTACCACAGAATGTTCGCCCAAAGCAAAAGGCCCTCTAATACAAGCGCCTTCCCAAATTTCAGCGTTTGCTCCAATATATACTGGTCCTTTTTCGACATTAATGATAGCATGTTCAATAACTGCGCCTGGACAAATATGAATTTGATCGGGTGTACCAATTAATGTAACATGTTCGGGAAGCTCAGCAGAAACCATTTCTTGCTTCACCCACTGAAACTGCATTCTTAACACTGCGTCATTAAGTTGGAAGGTTTGCCATGGCCTCAGCAATATCCTTGCAGTTTTCAAATCGTTGCATAGAGTCATCGAAATGCTTTCAATTTGAAAATCGCCTTCAATACAATAAGCTAGAAGTGTTTCTCCTATGCGTAAACCTTCTCCGGGTTGCAAGTTGCATACCATGTCGGCATGCGCTGGCTCAGGCATCCAATTAGCCCTTATATAGGTACAGATGCCATCAAAATTTTGATGACCATCAGCATGAAGAAAAGCACGCTTCTTCAATACAATTTCTTCACCAAGTAAATGTTCCCACCACTCCTTAAAAGAAAAGATTCCCCATCGTATAGTTGCAACAGCATCAGTAGCTGCAAGTGGATATAGTAAATCGGCTTCGGGAGGATCAAATAAGATATAGGTCATGCTATAAAAATACTAGGTTTAATTGGATTTAGCTTACATAGATGCCATCTGATGTGTGAGTCGTAAGCCTTTCCATAGATTTTTCCAGAGCTCCATATCAATAATCAGTTCCTTCCTAGAGTATGTTGTCCAAGGCTGTAATTGCCCATCTCTTTTTTCGAGTGCTTCAAACTGATCTAGAGCAATTTTACCAAACCCTGCAATGCACATTAAGTGAATTCTACAAATTTCTTTATCTGTTTGTGGAACTGGAATTTGATGAAGCAACAACTTTATTTCATTAGTCCACTTAGTGTGCAACAATCGTACATCCTCTACCCGATTCATAAGTATAGGCAAAGTATACATACCTTCTCGACTGTCTTTAAATACATCATACAAGTCGTTTGTAAGTTGAATTAAAGCACCTAATCGAAACCACAGTTGTCTAATTTCAGGACTAGATGAATCATCCAAATAAAAGGCACATAACTCAACCGAATACCCACCTTTTCTTTCAGTGATACTGACCAATTCATCCCAACTAATAGAAGCATCCATTTGTTGAATTGAATCTTGTTGCGCATGAAACACTTGGTGAGCAACTTCCATGTAAGCTTCCTGATCATTAACTCTTTTTAAAAGCCACTGATGGGCATATTGAAAAACGGCTTCATCAAAATTATTCGCGTTATAAGTTAAAGGAGAAAATGAGAGTGCTCTTAACTGTTCAATTGAAAGTGATTTTTGATCCCAGAAATTGTCAAACAATGAACTACAAATGAAATAATGTAGAAATCTTTCTTCTTCAACCTGAGTTGTAGTAGTACCTCTTAAAGAGGCGAAAGCATCGCAAACGGCAGGTATATATATTGCCTGGCTATTATATATTTTGTAAAATGTTGAGTGATCAAACTTCCCCTTCCATTGCTTTTCAATTTCATTCAGTTTATGTTGAGATCGTTTCGCAATACGTTTTCTTTGAATAAGAATACGGACAGCAGTATAAACAATTCTAACAATAAACTTAATTGAGTACAGCATCTTGGGGGCAAAATACAAAAGAAGGATCATTGACATCGTAGATTTCAATGAATGAGGGTTCCTGTAAGTCAACAATCATGTGATTATTAAGCAGATAAATAGTATGTAATTAGCCACGAATAAGCAATTGAAACTTGTTTATTAACATTACATTCATCTAAAAACAAGTTGTCAAAAACATTATCTCCCTTCAAAGATGTAACTTGCGCACCTAAAAATCGCTATATGAATATTGGCACTTTTAATTATCCTTTACCGGCCAATGAGCCTGTATTATCGTATGCTCCTGGATCTCCAGAAAAAATTGCTCTTAAGAAAACACTTGCTGAGCTAAAGAAAAAACCTATTGAAATTCCTATGTATATTGGGAATAAGAAAGTAAAATCTGGTAAAAAAGTAGCCATTCATCCTCCTCACGAAAAGAAGCATATATTAGGATATTTTCATGCAGGTGATGAAAAACATATGGTACAAGCCATAGATGCTGCCTTAAAAGCCAAAGAAGCTTGGGCTGCAATGCCTTGGGAAGAAAGAGCAGGCATCTTTTTAAAAGCAGCAGATCTTATTGCAACAAAATACAGGTTCCATATGAATGGAACGACTATGTTGGGACAAAGTAAAAATGCTTATCAAGCAGAAATTGATAGCGCTTGTGAAATCATAGATTTTCTTCGTTTTAATGTTCATTTCTTAAGTGAAATTTATCGCCAACAACCCGTTTCTAGTCCGGGTATGCATAACCGCATGGAATGGCGTCCGCTAGAAGGATTTGTATTGGCTGTTACACCATTCAACTTTACGGCTATTGGTGGCAACTTACCAACCTCTGCTGCTATGTGCGGCAACGTGGTTGTTTGGAAGCCAGCTAATACACAAATTTATTCAGCACAGATGTTCATGCGCATTTTACAAGAAGCTGGTTTACCTGATGGAGTAATTAATTTGGTGTATGTGGATGGTCCAACTGTAGGTAAAGTTTGTTTCAGTCACCGCGACTTTGCTGGTGTGCATTTTACTGGTTCTACAGGTGTGTTCAACCATATGTGGAAGACCATTGGAGAAAACATGAAATTGTATAAAAGCTATCCAAGAATTGTTGGTGAAACAGGTGGAAAGGATTTTGTGATGGTACATCCTTCTGCAGATGTTGATACTGTAGTGACTGCATTAGCAAGAGGTGCTTTTGAATTCCAGGGACAAAAATGTTCAGCCGCTTCAAGAGCATATTTACCTTCAAACATTGCTGAAGCAGTCAAAACGAAATTAGTTGCTGCAATTGCATCTATGAAAATGGGTACTGTTGAAGATTTCACCAATTTCATTAATGCTGTGATTGACGAAAAAGCATTCAAGAGTATCACTGCTTATATTGAAACTGCTAAGAAAGATAAAAAGGCAAAAATACTTGCAGGCGGACAATACAGCTCTGCTGAGGGATATTTCATTCAGCCTACCTTGATAGAAGCAAAGGATCCAAAATTTGTAACCATGTGCGAAGAAATTTTTGGGCCAGTGCTAACCATTTATGTGTATGATGAAAATAAGTTTGAGCAAACATTGGATTTGGTTGATCAAACTTCACCTTACGCATTAACTGGTTCAATTATTTCGCAAGATCGTCAAGCGATTGCTTTAGCAACCAGAAAACTTCAAAATGCTGCTGGGAACTTCTATATCAATGATAAGCCAACAGGGGCAGTTGTAGGACAGCAACCATTTGGAGGTGCAAGAGCCAGCGGAACGAACGATAAAGCTGGTTCTATGTTGAATTTATACAGATGGTTAAGTGCAAGAACAATTAAGGAAACCTTCAATCCTCCAACACATTACGGTTATCCATTTATGCAAGAAGCATAATGGTATGGAATGCTATAAAATAGAAAGTCCCGATAGAAATCGGGACTTTTTTTTCGACACACACAAACTACATGATAAGAATCATGCATGAAAACTTATTTAGGTAATACAACAGTGTCAATTACGTGAATTACACCATTACCAGCTTTTAAATCGGTTGCTACTACTGTAGACACACCACCATTTTCATCGGTTAAGATTACTTTACCATCCTTCAAAGACGCTGTTAAACTTCCACCACTTACAGTTTTTACAACTGCTTTACCTTTACCTGACTGAATTGCTTTTACAACTGCTGCAGCATCCAAATTTCCAGCTACAACATGATAAGTCAACACTTTTGCTAAAGCTGCTTTGTTTTCAGGCTTTAATAAAGTTTCAACTGTACCTGCAGGTAGTTTAGCAAATGCATTGTTTACTGGTGCAAAAACAGTGAATGGACCAGCACCTTGTAATGTTTCAACCAATCCAGCTGCTTTAACTGCTGCTACTAATGTGCTATGGTCTTTTGAACCAACTGCAATGTCAACAACTGTGTTTTGAGCTTGAGCTGCTAATGCAAACATGCCAGCAACCAATGAGAATAAAATCTTTTTCATTGTATAAATTATTTGAATGTCTAACCAGATTGAGGAACTTTCAGTTCAACCGTTCATCACATAATCTCATTTGATAACAATTATTTTAGAAACGTTCAATCATTCTACGCATAGCATCTTAATGATTAAACAGATTGAATGAAGGTTCATTACAGTTAATAATTTCAATCCATCTTTAGAACAGTTTGCTTATCTGTTTGTATTATTTAAAAATCCATGTATGGCTTATCCAAATATTAAATTAATAGAAGCTCTAAGAATTACTGCACAGCGTTTGAAAGATGGGGCTCCCTATGCTTGGGGAAACCATGGCACTTGTAATTGCGGCAACCTAGTTCAAGTAGTTGCAGGTTATACAAAAGAAGAGGTCTTGAAATATGCGCATACTGGTATTGGAGAATGGACTGAACTGGCTATGGAATATTGTGGGGTTACAAAAGCACCTGCGGATTTACTGATCAGCAAATTGGAAGAGGTGGGTTTAACTCCCTCAGATATTCATAATCTTGAGTACCTAGAAGATCGAGATGTATTAGATAGACTGCCAGGTGGTTTTAGATGGTTGAGTAGGAATGTGAAAGAGGATGTGGTGGTTTATTTTGAAACCTTTGCCCAGTATTTAGAGGATCGTTTACCAGATACGGTGGTAATGCGAATGGACAAACTAATGCAAGAAACTGAAGCTATTGCCGCTAATACCCCCAAAGAAGACGATGCAGCCGCGGTTTTGGTGTGAATGGCCCAATTGTCTGAAAACTAATTATCCACAAAGCCGAAGACCTATCTAAATAAGGTTTTCGGCTTCTTTTTTTAGTCGAATTAACACTATATTTGCCCACCAAATTTTTATCAGTGAGTACAAAATTCACCAAAGAAACCTACCTATACTGGTACGAGCTCATGCAATTGATTCGTCAATTTGAGCTCAAAGCCGAGGAAATGTATAAAATGGCAGGAAAAATTAGAGGTTTTTTCCATGCTTATGTTGGACAGGAAGCTATAGCAGCTGGATGTATGACAGCTACTCGCCATGAAGATCCTTTTATTACAGCTTACCGCGACCACGGTTGGGCCTTAGCTAAAGGCACTTCTGCAAATGCTTGTATGGCCGAATTATACGGTAAAGCTACTGGATGTGCTAAAGGAAAAGGAGGCAGCATGCACTTTTTTGATGTGAAAAATCATTTTTATGGCGGTCATGGTATTGTAGGTGCCCAAATTGGAACAGGTGCTGGCTTGGCATTTGCAGAGAAATACATGGGTAACGATAACGTGGTACTTACATTTTTTGGGGACGGCGCTGCTCGTCAAGGTATGTTGCACGAAGTATTCAACCTTGCTATGTTGTGGAAGCTGCCAGTAATTTTCATCTGCGAAAACAATAACTACGCTATGGGTACTTCAGTTCAGCGTACCTCTAACGTAATTGATATCTATAAATTAGCAGATGCATACGAAATGCCTGCTGATATGATTGATGGTATGTCACCAGAAGCTGTTCATGAAGGAGTTGCACGTGCTGTTAAGCGCGCTCGTGAAGGTGGTGGGCCTACTCTATTAGAAATGAAGACCTACCGTTACAAAGGTCACTCAGTATCTGATCCGCAGAAATATAGAACTAAGGAAGAAGTTGAAGAATACAAAAACCAAGATCCTCTTGTACAAGTTTCTAAAACTATCTTAGAAAATCAATTTGCAACAGAAGCTGAATTACAAGCCATTGATGCAAAAATTGATGCCATTGTTCAAGAATCTGTTCGCTTTGCCGAAGAAAGCCCATGGCCAGATGATAGCGAAGTATTGAAAGATGTATACATCGATCAGAATTATCCATTTATTACCGATTAATTTTAGACAACTACAAGTATATGAGTGAAAAGCAACCGCAAGCTCCGGTAGAGCAACAAGATGTATTATTTCGTTTGCAACAGTTCTGGCAAAAAAATCAAAAAAGTTTACTAATTGGTATTGTTGCTGTTGTTGTAGCAGTAGGTGGATACTGGGCTTATGGCGAATATTTGGTAAAGCCTAAAGAAGAAAAAGCAGCAGATGCAATTTATAAAGCACAACAATATTTTGCTCAAGACTCTCTTAGAAAAGCACTTGATGGTGACGGTAGTGCGAAAGGTTTCTTATATGTGATTAAAGAATTCAGCGGCACCAAAACAGCAAATCTAGCGAAGTACTATGCAGGCTTGTGTCATTTGAAATTGGGAGAATTCGATAAAGCTATTCAGCAACTAAAAGACTTTTCTACCGATTCTAAGTTAATTCAACTCATGGCCTACGGAGCTTTGGGTGATGCATTAGCTGAAGCTGATAAAAAGAAAGAAGCTGTTGATGCATATAAGAAAGCTGCTAGCACTTTCCCTGAAGACGAATACAATAGTGCTGAATATCTTTTTAGAGCAGCAATGTTATTAGAAGTATTGGGCGATAATAAGCAGGCACTTGCTTTACACAAAGAAGTAAAAGAAAAGTATCCTAAAACGGATAAGGGCATTCAGGCCGATAAATATATTTATCGCTTAAGTGTTGAACCAAACGAATTTAGCGTAAAGTAATATGGCGAGTCAAGGAAACGAACAACTCTTCAAAGGCATCCCCAATTTACAGGATGCCTTTGTTGTTATCATTAAAACTGCATGGAATGCCAAGTGGGTCGATGCTATGGAAAAATCATGCAAGAAAGTTTTAAAAGCAAATGGCGTTAAATCAATCAGCATTGCTGTTCCAGGCGCTGTAGAAATTCCTTTTGCTATTAAACAACACTATTCCTACACTCAAGGTAAAAATATCCCTGATGCATATATTGCTCTTGGAACAGTCATTCAAGGCGATACACCGCATTTTGATTATGTATGCAAATACGCAACGGAAGGTATTCTTCAATTAAACCTATCAATGGATGTTCCAACTATAATGGGGATCCTAACGGTGAATAATGAAGAGCAGGTGAAGGAACGTGTGGGCGGTAAACATGGAAACAAAGGAGAAGAATTTGCATTAACGGCCTTGCAAATGGTTGCTATGAATAGAAAAATGATTGCTGGATGGAAGTAGCATTATTTGTACCCTGTTTTATAGACCAGCTCTATCCTAATGTGGCTCGACAAATGATAAAAGTGCTGGAGAAAGTGGGATGCTCAATTCAGTACAATGCTAATCAAACTTGTTGTGGACAACCCGCATTCAATGCTGGTTTTTGGGGCGAATCAAAACAAGTTTGTAATAAATTCATAAACGATATGAAGGGCGCTCAATATGTGGTGGCTCCGAGTGCAAGCTGTGTAGGTTTTGTTAGAAATTATTATGCTAAGCTTTTTAAAGAAGGGGATGCTGCTTACCAAGAAGCCCTCGATTTAGGTGCTAGAACATACGAGTTAACTGAGTTCTTAGTGAATGTGTTGAAAGTTACGGAAGTTGGTGCCAGTTGGAATGGAAAGGCTACTTACCACGATAGCTGTGCCGCTTTAAGAGAGTGTGCTAACAAAGAAGCTCCAAGAAAATTACTAGAACATGTAGCTGGACTAGAGTTGGTTGAAATGGAAGATGTAGAAACTTGTTGTGGATTTGGAGGAACATTCGCAGTGAAGTTCGAACCAATTAGTGTAGCTATGGGAGATCAAAAAATTAACAACGCTGCTGCAACTGGTGCATCACATATCATTAGCACCGATATGAGTTGCTTAATGCACATAGATGGTTGTGCGAAACACAAAAACCTCGATTTAGAAGTAATACATATTGCAGAAATACTCGCATCGGGATATTGATGCGCGAAGCCTTACTTTTTTAAAGCACCAATTGCCAAACTCATCCATCCTCCTATAAATCCTACCCCACCTAATGGTGTAATGGGGCCTATCCATCCAAAACCTGGAAGCACCAATGCTTTCACAACAGTCAATAATAACAACGATCCGCAGAAAAATAATATTCCAAAACTAAATAGTCTTCCAGCCCAAAGTATCCAGCCATTCATTCTATGTCTTCCAATTAATCCTGCAATGACCAATGCAAATGAGTGATAGAATAGATAGGTCACCATAGTATCATAAATACGAAATGCATCCTGCGAGATTTGTCCGCGTATACCATGACTTCCAAATGCACCTAATGCAACTGCAAGTGCCAATAAAAAACATCCAACAACTATCATCCAATTGCCTGATCTCTTTTCCATTGCTGTGCTATGTTTAAACATTGATGAATAATATGTTCTTCTAGCATAGATTCATGCCAATGAACCTGTGCTTTTTGATAAAACTGTTTTCTTTCTGCTAATTTCTTTTCTAATATAATTCGCAACTCATCTTTTGTATCTGCAGAAGCAATAAGTGGCCTATGATGCCTTCCCTTCCACAATCGTAGTATAAGCGTATCCACAGATGGATTTAACCAAACTACAATCCCGTGTGTTGCCATCCAATTCATATTATCATGAAAACAAGCTAAACCTCCGCCTGTAGCTATAACAGGATTGGCATACAAATCAATTCCTCTTATAAAATCAGCTTCTAATTGTCTAAAAAATGTTTCACCATCTACGCTAAAGATTTCAGCTATAGATTTATTTGTTCGCTGCACTATAGCAGCATCTGTGTCAATATAAGGTACGTTCCATTGAGATGACCAATGTTGGGCAATATGCGATTTGCCTGAACCCATGAGTCCAACCAAAAAAACAGGAAGTCCTATGGATTTCATTATTTAAAAGCATTATGTCCTGTAATATCCATACCAGTAATTAACAAATGGATATCATGCGTTCCCTCATATGTAATAACACTTTCCAAATTCATCATGTGACGCATTATGCTGTATTCGCCTGTAATACCCATTCCGCCAAGCATTTGACGAGCATCGCGCGCAATTTGAGTGGCTATTTCACATGAGTTTCTTTTTGCCATACTCACTTGTGCTGGTGTCACTTTTCCTTCATTCATAAGAACACCTAAACGCCAAACTAATAATTGTCCTTTGGTGATCTCAGTAAGCATCTCAGCTAATTTCTTTTGTTGCAACTGAAATGCAGCAATTGGCTTTCCAAACTGAATTCGCTCTTGTGCATAACGAAGAGCTGTATCGTAACAATCCATTGCAGCACCTAATGCACCCCAGGCAATACCATATCGGGCTTTAGTTAAACAACTCAAAGGCCCTTTCAATCCAGTTACATTTGGAAGAATATTTTCCTTGGGAACTTTTACATTATCAAAAACCAATTCGCCGGTTGCACTTGCCCTTAAACTCCATTTTCCGTGAGTAGTAGGTGTACTAAATCCTTCCATGCCTCTTTCAACAATCACTCCCTTAATTTCACCAGCCTCATTCTTAGCCCATACTACAGCTACTTGCGCAAAAGGTGCATTGCTGATCCACATTTTAGCACCGTTCAAAATAACATGGTCACCGGCATCTTTGATATTTGTTAACATACCACCAGGGTCGCTACCATGATTAGGTTCTGTTAGTCCAAAACATCCCAACCATTCACCTGAAGCCAACTTAGGCAAATACTTTTGTTTTTGTGCTTCGCTACCATAAGCATGAATTGGAAACATAACTAATGAACCTTGTACACTAGCTGTTGAACGAACACCACTGTCGCCTCGTTCTAGCTCCTGCATCATGAGTCCATAACTTATATAATCAAGACCACCGCCACCATACTCAACGGGAACAGTTGGTCCAAAACAACCTAGTTCACCTAATTGACGAACAATATGTTCTGGAAATGCTGCTTGTTGGGCATAATCTTCTATTATGGGAGAAATTTCTTTTTTGACAAAATTGCGAACGGTTTCGCGAATCAGTTTATGCTCTTCAGTGAGCAACTCATCTACCCCAAAATAATCTGGACTCTGAAATAAATCGGTTCTTACAGCCATAAAAAATTAGTTTTTAGCAATCGTCTTCTTTGTAATTTGCCCAAAGTTAGTGGTTCTTCGTTCCCTTTTTTAATTTGTTCAACCCTTTTAACAGCTTCTATAATGAAAAAAATATCCATTTTACTAGTACTACTTAGCATCTGTTTTGTTTCGAATCTTCTGGCACAAGAACAAATCAAGCCATTTTGGTTTGTAATGCTTATGAAAGGACCCAATAGAAGTCAAGATAGTACTACTGCTGCTAAAATTCAAGCTGGCCATATGAATCATATGCAGGTTATGGCCAATAAAGGCATTTTAAAAGTGGCTGGTCCATTTGGCGAGGAAGGCGATTGGCGAGGAATTTTCATTTTAGACTGCCCAACTAAAGAAGAAGCCATTGAATGGCTGAAGAAGGATCCTGCAATTCAAGCTGGCCGTTTGGCTTATGAAATTAAAATGTGGTATACAGCACCTCAGGGAAGTTTTGCTCCGAGCACCCCCAAAAAGGAATAAAAAAGCCTCAATAAGTCAACGACTTACTGAGGCTATTACATGTTCAGAGAATTTTATTTCTTTTTCTCAATTTCTTTATTCATTTCCTCCATATCAACTGGACGTTCCGTGGTATCGCCCATTAAATGACGGGTAAAATAATCGGCCATCATCCAAAAGAAATATTCTGTCATATCTCCAAATCCGTGACGCTGTGTAGGCAATAACATCATGTCAAATCTCTTATTTGCTTTGATTAATGCATTCACAACACGCATAGTATTTGCAGGATGCACATTGTTATCAATTTCTCCATGCACCAGTAATAACTTACCCTTTAGGTTTTTAGCAACATCTGGATTGGTTTCAATTTGATAAACAAAACTTGTATCTCCTTTTTCAGAAATGTTTTCTTTTACACCATGGTGCTTTTCACTCCACCAACGATTGTAAATTCTGTTATCGTGGTTTCCTGCAGATGATACAGCCACTTTAAAGAAATCAGGATATACAAGCATTGCAGCAGTACTCATAAATCCACCACCACTGTGTCCGTGAATACCCACTTTATTAATATCTAGAAACTTATGACGATCCGCTAATTGCTCTGCAACTGCTTTTTTATCAGCCAAACCATAATCTCTTAAGTTGCCATATCCGTAATTGTGGTACCACTTACTTCTCGATGGATGTCCTCCCCTATTTCCAAGTGTTACAACCACAAAACCAAGTTGTGCCAAACGATCTATTCTATCCATCCCTCTTCCAAAAGCTTTGTTGACACTCTCTGTTTGTGGCCCTGGATATACATACTCAATGATTGGATATTTTTTAGTTGAATCGAAGTCATAAGGTTTGTACATAACGCCATACAAATCAGTAATACCATCATCTGCTTTAGCTTTAAATGGTTCTGGAAATTTATAGCCAGCAGCAAACAACTGACTGAAATCAGCAGTTTCTAAATCCATGATTTTTCTTCCATCAGCACTCAACAAAACCGACTGCGGAACAGTGTTTACACGTGAAAAATTATTCACAATAAACTTGTTATTATCATCCATAGATGAACTATGATCAAAGTCGCCCGGATTCAACAAACGAAGATTGGTACCATCAAAGTTCACACGATACACATGCAAGTAATAAGGATCTTCATTGGCTTCTCTTCCATTAGCAGTAAAGTACAAAACACGATTTTTTTCATCAATTGAAACAATATCTTCTGCATGCCATGGTCCGCTAGTAATGGCATTTTTCACTTTGCCGTTTGCATCATGCAAATAGAAATGCCCCCATCCATCGCGCTCACTCCACTGAATCATTTCTTGTCCACCATTCACCAATCCTAGACGTCTGATTTCAACATAAGTATTCAAGCGTTCTTCAATAACAGCTTTTACTTTACCTGCTTGTACATCTACCTCACATATATCAATGCGCTTTAAATCGCGACTGGTTCTTGCAATATAAAATTTTTGAGCAGTACCATGCCACAATAAAGGCCTGAACTCATCATCGCGACTGCTTGGTTTTGCAGGGGCCGACCAAATAGCAAGGCTCTGATCTTTAAACTGAGTAATATCGAGTTCTTTACCTTGCTTTGCAGCAACATCAAATACATATAAATGATCAACAGGAGCATCTTTTTCGCCTGGCATCCAATACTTATAGGTTTCTAACGTTGGGCGAGGTTCTGCAATACTGTTAATTACCCATAAATCCTTCACCTTTCTATTGTCAACTCGATTCATGGTAAAATATTTACCATCAGGAGACCAGTAAACAAAAACAGATCTTCTTCTTTTTGCATTTCTTTCTTGATCCACATTGGTTTGTCCACTGCCAGACAAATTGCCTTCAGAATAATAGCTATAATTCAATATTCCATCTTTGGTCAACTGTGTTTCTACAATAGTGGAATCGTCTTCATTCTTCATAGCCTTTTCAAAATTGGCTTTGTCCATCATATACAAGTTGTAATTTCTGCCAAAAACCACATAGCTGCTATCTGGCGAAATGGAAGCCCATTGAGGGCGACGAGCTGGACGCTTAAAATCCTTCAATTCAACCAACTCACCCGTATTCAAGTTGTATTCAAAGTAAAATGTCTTTTTTTCTTTTACGGCAGGTCCAGCACGACGACCAGTATCTTTTTTTTCAACTTCCAAACTGCTCTTTACTTGAAACTGAATCCAATTTTCATCTTTCACAAACTTCAAACTATCCAGTCCGAGGTTTTGCGCATCGAAAGGATCCTTAACTACTTTAGTTAGTTCAGAAGCAAGTTTGGCATTATCAAACATCTTCTTTTTCTCAGCTTTAGCAGCATCTACAATGTACCACTGTGTTCCTTGAGATGTTTTGTAGCTGTACCAAAAGCGATCGCCTTTTTTCAGCCAGCGAGGATCTACTGAGGTTGAAAACAGCATTTTCTCAAGTTTTTTTGGAGAGAAACGTGCTGCTAATGCATAGTTAGCCTTTGTTACAGGCTCATGTTGTTTCGTTTGTGCCTGGGCTCCCATTAGAAGCACGCTGAGGCATAGCATCCATATAATTCTCATGAAGCAAGATTTGCGACGAATTTAGCAGTTTCCTTTATCCCATCCTTACCACGCATCAAATAGTTGTAGAATATCCTATTTTGCAGCTATGGAAGCGAAGCAATATGAAAACAGCCTGACTTTTGCCAAGTCGATGGATCAGGCCGATCCCCTTCAATCTTTTAAGAAACATTTTCATTTTCCTAAGCAGGATGATAAGCCAGTAATTTATTTCTGTGGCAACTCATTGGGATTACAACCAGTAACGGCTGCTGCATCTATTGAAGAAGAATTGCAAACATGGCGCGAAATGGCTGTTGGCGGCTATTTTGGCGGAAAAAATCCTTGGTTATATTATCACGAGCAATTAAGACCAACACTTGGGAAATTGATGGGTGCCAGTGAAGATGAAGTCACTGTTATGAATGCACTAACCGTAAACCTGCATTTACTCATGCTAAGCTTCTACAAGCCAAGTGCAGAACGTTTTAAAATTTTGATGGAAGCAGGGGCATTTCCATCCGATCAGTATGCCATAGAAACTTTGGTTAGAATGCATGGTTTGAATCCAGATTCAGCAATCATTGAAGTTGCACCGAAAGAAGGAGAAAAGTGTTTGCGTACTGAACATATTGTTGAGGAAATTGAAAAAGCAGGCAGTTCCTTGGCCATGGTTATGTTTAGTGGCATCCAATATTATACTGGTCAACTATTTGATATTGCTTCTATTACCAGAGCAGCTCATTCGGTTGGAGCTATTGCGGGATTTGACCTTGCTCATGTAGCTGGTAATGTGCCAATGCAACTTCATGATTGGGATGTTGATTTTGCTGCATGGTGCAGTTACAAATATTTAAATGCTGGTCCAGGTAGTGTTGCAGGTGCATTTATACACGAGAAACATGCAAAAAACACCCATATGAACAGGTTAGGCGGTTGGTGGGGAAATCCAGAGAGCACTCGATTTAAAATGGAGAAAGGATTTGAGCCTAAGCCAACAGCAAGTGGATGGAATATGAGTACAACACAGGTCATGAACACTGCTGCTTTAAAGGCTTCATTGAAAATTTTTGATGAAGCTGGCATAGACCAATTAAGAAAAAAGAGCATTTCGTTAACTGGCTATTTAGAGTTTTTATTGCATCAATTAAATGGCCTATCATTTGAAATTATTACACCTTCTCAAAAAACCGACAGAGGCGCACAACTCAGTTTGTATTTTCCGCAACAAGGAAAAGCTATACAGGAAAAAATGTTGTCGAAAGGAATTGTAGTGGACTATCGTGAGCCTGGTGTTATTCGCGTTGCACCTGCTCCATTGTATTGTAGTTTTGAAGATGTGTACAAGTTCTATGAGATTTTAGCAACAGAATTTTAAAACGATTGTATGAGTAAACATATACATAGCTATTTAGCGCTTGGCGATTCATATACCATTGGTGAATCTGTTCCCATTCATGAAAGCTTTCCTTATCAAGCTGTTCAGATGATGCGCAAAAAAGGTTATTCTATGCATGCTGCTGAAATTGTTGCAAGGACTGGGTGGACAACCTTCGAATTGGCAGAACATTGCTTACACACACAATTATTAGATCATTACGATTTTGTATCATTATTAATTGGCGTTAATAATCAGTATAGAGGCTTACCTGTTGAAGAGTTCAAACACGATTTTACATTCTTAATGCAAAAAGCCATTCATTTTGCTAAAGATGCTAAGCGGGTGGTTACTTTCACCATACCTGATTGGGGTGTAACGCCTTTCGCACATGATAGAAATAGAGCAGATATTGCTAAAGAAATTGATGCAATGAATGCTTTCATTCAAATACATTGTAAAGAAAAACTTGTGCATTGTATTGAAATTACATCCCTCACAAGAACCGCAGCTACCAATCCAGATTTGTTAGCAAAAGATCAGCTGCACTATTCAGGCAAAGCACATCAAGCTTGGGCAGAACAAATGGTTGATTATTGGTTGAGGGTGGTTTAATTTATTCTGCTATACTCTTGAAGTAATTGCTTCATCTCAAAATGATATTGCTGTGCAATAATAGCTGCTTCCTCTGCAAAATCTTTTCCTGATGATGCATACAAAATAGCACGACTAGCATTGACTAACAATCCGCCATGCTGATTCAAACCATATTTACTAATATCTTGTAAAGAGCCTCCTTGAAATCCAACCCCAGGCACCAAAAAGAAATGCTCCGGAAATGCATTGCGAATATTTTCTATTTCTGAAGACTGGGTAGCACCAACTACAAACATTAATTGAGAGGGATTTGACCAAGAAGCTATTTTCGACATTACTTTTTCAAACAACCTCGACTGGGTATTACCCTGTAAAATGCTTGGCACCAAAGCTTGCTCAACACCATCTTGTACAACTAGTTGTTGAAAATCGGCACTTCCTTTATTGGAGGTTAATCCAAGTACAATCGTGACTTTATTCTTATATTCTAAAAATGGACGAATACTATCTTCTCCCATGTACGGAGCTACTGTGATTGAATCGAATGGTAATATTTCGAAAAAGGTTTTTGCATATTGCGCAGATGTGTTGCCAATATCTCCTCGTTTCGCATCAGCAATAGTAAAATGCGAAGAAGGAATATGCGCTAATGTTGCTTCCATTGCCTCCCATCCAGGTATTCCCATAGATTCATAAAACGCTGTATTGATTTTATATCCTACTGAACTATCCAACGTTGCATCAATGATAGCTCTATTGAAATCAATAACGCCTTGTTTATTTTTAGAGAATCCTTCTGGAAGACGAGTAACATCCGTATCCAATCCAACACAGAGATAAGACTGTTTTTCTTGAATAGTTTGAATGAGTTCAGAAATTTGCATTATTGCTTCGGTTTAAACGTGTAATATTTTTGACTGAAATAACTAAATGCAACCACAAAAACCGTAGTTAACATTTTAGACGGTGTTGCATACCATCCCCAACCATCTACAAATATTTTAAGAAAAGCGTAATTCAAAAAAATGCAACCAATTACCACAATAAAATATTTTCCTAATTGATCACGCTTTCTGGCATCAGTCTCTTGCCACACAACATATCGGCTTAAATAAAAGCCAATTGGAAAAGTAATAACAAAAGCCAAAAGGAAAGCGGCTATGTGAGGTCCAATGGTTAATCCGCCAAAAACGAAAGGTTCTTTTTTGAAGATAAATTGATAGCTCAAGAAAAATAATCCAATATCCAGAAATGTATTAAAACCACCACAGGCGGCATATCGGTAAGTTTGTAAGGGCAGTATCTTCTTAAAAATCGGATAAAACCAGTCAATTATCTGAAGAATACTTCTACTAATCCATAGATGAACTTGTTGCATAAAGGGCCTCAAAGGTATTTAAAATGGGTTACTTTTGCAGCCCAAAACCTAGTTACATGTGGCTAATTCAAGAAATTAAGGAAGTGAGTGCTGCAGCGTTGAAGCATTTATATCAGTTTGATATTGCACCCGATCAAATATTGGTGAACGATACCAAACCTGAATTTGAGGGAGATTATACGGTTGTATTGTTCTCTTTCGTAAAGCAGGTTAAGCTGGCTCCAGATGCTTTGGGACAACAACTAGGCGCATATTTAACAGAGCAACATCCACAGCTTTTCAATGGATTTCAAGTCATTAAAGGATTTTTAAATCTAACGGTTGCCGATGCATATTGGACATCATTCATTGGCCAATCGGCTAAAATAGAATCATTTGGAAGATCTGAAAAATCTGGGAAAAAGGTGATGGTGGAGTACTCCTCCCCTAATACCAACAAACCCCTTCACCTTGGTCACCTTCGCAACAATTTCTTAGGATGGAGCATAGCTGCTATTTTGGAAGAAACAGGTTACGATGTAACAAAGACCTGCATTGTAAACGACCGAGGCATTCATATTTGTAAAAGTATGGTTGCTTGGTTACGCGATGGTTCGGGGGCAACACCAGCATCTACTGGTAAAAAGGGCGATCATTTGGTGGGTGATTTTTATGTGTTGTACAATACGCTCTTTAAACAAGAAGTTGAGGAATTGGTGAAGAATGGAATGTCGAAAGATGATGCTGAGAAAAATGCCCCTATTTTATTGGAGGCACAGCAAATGCTGGTCGATTGGGAAGCTGGAAAGCCTGAGGTAATAGAATTATGGCAGAAAATGAATAGCTGGGTATATGATGGATTTCAAAAGACTTATGATAGAATTGGTAGCGATTTCAATAAAACATATTATGAAAGCAACACCTATTTGTTAGGCAAAGATTTAGTTGAAACCGGCTTATCTAAGAAAGTTTTTTACCAAAAAGACGATTCCAGTGTTTGGATAGATTTAACAGCAGATGGACTGGATGAAAAAATTGTTAGAAGAAGAGATGGCACAAGTGTATACATGACGCAGGATATTGGTTTGGCTGTTCAAAAATTTGAAGAGTTTGGTTGCGAAGAAAGCATTTATGTAGTGGGCGATGAACAGAATTATCATTTTAAAGTTCTTAAACTCATTTGTGAAAAATTAGAATTGCCAGGTGCAAAAGGAATTTATCATTTAAGTTATGGAATGGTTGAATTACCTACTGGAAAAATGAAGAGTAGAGAAGGAACAGTAGTTGATGCAGATGATTTGTTGGATGAAATGACCGCAATTGCTCGTCAGAAAACAGAAGAATTAGGTAAGGTGAAAGACTTTCAGCCCAATGAATTGGAAGAATTATACCATACACTTGGGTTAGGCGCTTTGAAGTTTTTTTTATTGAGAGTGGATCCACAGAAAAAAATGATTTTCAATCCTGAAGAAAGCATCGATTTTCATGGATTTACTGGTCCTTTCGTTCAGTACACCCATGCACGTATTTGCAGTGTGTTAAGAAGACTAGGCGATAAAGTGCAATCTTCTGAATTCATAGCTACAGAAAACTGGCTGCCATTAGAACGCAGTTTGGCGAAGAAAATTGAAACCTATCCACTCCTTCTCACTGAAGCAGCACAAGAACATAATCCAAGTAAATTGGCTATCTATTTATTCGAATTAGCAAAAGTTTTCAACTCGTTTTATGCAGAATTGTCTATTGCTCAGGCAGAGTCGGAGGAAAAACAACTACTGCGTTTGAACTTGTCAAAATTAACGGCTCAAATATTAGAAAGAGGCTTGCATTTGCTAGGTATTCAGGCACCTCAAAGGATGTAAATTCCTTTTTCTGATTACGCAATTTCAATTTACATTTGCAGCCCTTGAGCGGAGGTGGCGAAATTGGTAGACGCACTACCTTGAGGTGGTAGCGCCTTAACGGGCTTGGGAGTTCGAATCTCCTCTTCCGCACGGTAAAATAGGTTAAAGGATATTCTTTAGCCTATTTTTTTTCAATCTGCTTTTTGCCCCAATATGGGTAAAGAATCCATTAAGGGTGCCATAAAACTTCTAGAAGCAGGAATTACTTTATTAAATACGACCACTTCATCCATGCTAATTTTCTGAATTTGGTCCATATTAATGAGATAAGATCGATGGATCCTTACAAAATTTTTAGGCAGAGTCTCTTCAATTTTTTTAATAGTAGATCTAACCAACCAGAATTTCTCACTTGTAAATACTTCTACATAGTTATCATTCGCTTTTATATAGCCAATATCTGTTAAAGGTATTCTATTAAAATGTTGATGATGCTTTATGTAAATAACATCTCGATAAAGTGTAGTGTTACTTTCTTCCTCTTTGTCATGTAGCCCATGACCAAATCTTGCCAAAGTGGTCTCGATAGCTGCAAATAAATCATCTTGGTCAAATGGCTTTATCAAATAGGCATAAGGTTGATATTGCTTAGCTGCTGCAATAGTCTGCTTATCCTTATATGATGTAACAAATATGAAAGGAATCTGAAATTGTCCATGAATATGAGCAGCCAAATCAATACCCGTTTTATTTCCTTTTAAGTGAATATCAATAAGAATTAGATCAGGTAATTTTTGATTTAATTCAATAAGTGCCTCTTGATAAGATGAAGCCTTCGCAACTGCATTATACCCCATTTCAATGAGATACTGCTCTAATTGTTCCGACAATAATAGATCATCTTCGACTATAAGAACCTCAATTGGGGACTTTTTCATATAAGTTAGTTTTTAATGTTAAATGACATTGGAAACCAAGCTGAGTTAGCTGAAACTCATATTTCCCATCTAGCTGCTTGGCAATTTTATCAATAAACACCTGCCCCATTTTAGATGAAGCTAAGTTTGAATCTGACTGTTGAACTACAATTGTTTTATCGGAATAATGAACTTCCAAAAGATCATTCTTAAGTTGTACAATACGCAAAACAACAGGTATCAATCCATTTTCACCATGAGCATATTTAACTGTGTTATTAATCCATTCAACTAATACCATCCCTAACAAGGTAGCATGGTCAGCAAGCATCCATCCATTTGGACATTCTAAATGCCATTGAAGTTTTTTATTTAAATGTAAACTTTCTTGTGCTTTTATAAGCTCATTAAAGAACAACTGTAGAGGTATATATTGTACTGATGGCGACTGTTGGAGGAGTTGATGTATATTAGCTATGCTTTTAATTTTCTGACTGATTTTACTTCTCAATAATATTAGGTCATTCATTTCCGAGTCTTTACTCTCTGACTGTACTATTGATGTAACCAATTGCAAATGATTGCTTATTCTATGGTGAATTTCAGCCTGCATCATTTGAAACAAAGACTTCTCCCTCTTTTTCTTGAAATAAAGTACTAGACTTAGAATTATTAAGAAGGTGATAACAATAAAAGCACCAATGAGTGTATATATTCTTTGTTGAGTGGCTAAATCTGCTCTGTTCTTCTCTATCAACAGTTTTTTATCTTGCTCGTACTTTTTTTCTAAATCAAACATCACCTGCTGCTTCGACACATTCAAAAGGCTATCTTTTAAGTCACCAGTAATTTTATACAACACCAATGCATCATCATAATTTCCTTTAGTTTCATAGAGCTGTTGAAGTTGTTGCAGCATCTCCTTTCTACGCATGAGGTTTACGTTGCCTGAACCAAACGATTCTAAGCTTTCTTCAGCAAGCTTAATAGCAACTTCATAATTCTTTTGATGAATATTCCATGCAATCCTTTCATTATTTAAAAACTGTTGTAAAGGGACAAACTTTCGCTCTTGAATAATTCTATCTGCCTTTTCATAATTCTCACTAGCTTTTGTATAGCTTTCTTTCAATCGATAAAGTCTTCCTAGATTAATGTAGTTTCTTGCACTATCATATGGACGAAGCTGCTTAGAAAATGGCCACAGAAAAACTTTTTCTAAATAAAGCACAGCAGAATCTAACCGCGATGGAGTTCTAAAATCAGAGTTAGAGTAAATATTAGCAAGAGTAGAATATGCAGTAACTATGTTAAAGCTATCTTTTATGTTATATGAAGACTGCAATGCCTGTTTAGCATAAGGCAATCCTTTTTGTGAGTTCAGAGTTTCTCGATAGATATCTGCAATAATTAAACAAGAGCCTGCAATATCTCTTTTGTCACCATCTTTTTCTGCTCTTTTAAGTGCAAGAAGAGCCATCCTCATTGCTTCATCCGATTTACCTTGCCTATTCAAGATAAAGGAAACAAATAACGGTGCTTGCGTGTAGCTAAACGAAGAAGTCGATGTTGCTAACTCATTAGACCTAATCGCTTTTTTGAGAGCTTCACTTTGGCTCCCTTTATTAAAATAAATTCTAGCCAATTCAAGTTCTACTTCACTTTCAAGCCACAAAATACCATTCTGCTTTGCAGCTTTCAAAAGTTGTTCACCATAAGCAGATGCAGTATCTGAAGATATCCTTCTTAATTGACGTAATTGTTGTAGTTGTTTAGAAAAGTCATTCCAACTATTTTCCTCTTGAGCTATTCCTATAGCTGAAATTAGCAACAACAAAAATATAAAGAGTATTCGAAGGTTTTGCTTCATGTAACGATAACTTCTCAATTTTAGCAGTTGGCCAACAAAACATATCAGTTCACCACATCTGCAATTTACATGAACTTATGATTGATAGTTTTGGAATTCAGGAAATAACTATTAGGTGTCATACTGAATTGTACTGTAATCATTAGGGGCATGATTACTTACAATCTCCCCCCGATTTTCTCCTGATCATGCGCCAATAAAATTGGCGCATTTTTTATCCCTATTATCGAAAAATTCACCCCTTTTATTTGTTAATCCACCCCTTTTAACAAGTCCTTTTTGGGGCTAATAATAATTTTTGCTAATAAACGATTTAACATATGTTCCAAATACAGTTTCCTTCATTCAATTATAAAAAAACATTTATTTACTCAAGCTTTTTAGTTGTTCTCACAATTTTTGCAGTAAAACAAGCTAACAGTCAGGGGCCCAGAAATGCTTTAAATTTTGATGGTGTAGATGATAGAGCTGTTGTACAAAACTCAGGATCAGCCTTCAGTTTTTCAACTCAAAATTTTACAATTGAATGCTGGTTTAGAGCAAATTCAGCTGCAGCCTTAACCAACTCAAGGGCATTAATAAACAAATGGGCATTTCAGACTAATATTGATAATTATGGAATTTTTCTAAACAACAGTAGAGTTGTTGTTGCATATGGCACTGGAAACCAAAACCCAGAATTTCAAAGTACGACAATTTTACAAGAAAACATTTGGTATCATGTGGCTTTAGTTAGAGAAGGGGGTGTAATGCGACTTTTCCTCAATGGTGTATTAGAAACCACGCACAATTTATTAGGCACTCTAAACACCAATACTTTACCATTAACATTCGGATTTGAAAATACTGCACTTAATGATAATACAAGACATTTTAATGGTGCTATGGATGAGATTCGTATTTGGTCTGTTGCACGTACAAATAACGAAATAGCTAATAATTGGAGGAATTCAGTTGCAACCAATGCTACAAATTTATTAGGATACTGGAGGTTTGATCAAGGCATTCCAGGAGCTAATAATTCTGGATTAACGCAAATAGATGATGTTACAGGCAATGGATACAACGCAACCCTATCCAACTTTGCCTTAAACGGAAATACCAGTAATTGGATAGCCAGTCATGCGCAAATTGGACACCCTGGTAATGCCCTTTCATTCGACGGCATTAATGACCAGGTTGAAATTCAAAATTCAGGCTCCGCATTTAGTTTTACTACGCAAGATTTTACCATAGAATGTTGGTTTCGAGCTAATTCATTAACTGGTATAACAGGAACAAAAGCTATAATAAATAAATGGGCTCAAAATACACAAACAGATAATTATTCCTTATTTGCAATTAATAGCCGATTCGTATTTATTTATGGGAACGGTGTACTTCCTGAACCTTCTTTAACTAGCAATACGACAATCGAAGTAGGAAGGTGGTATCATGTAGCACTTGTTAGATCGGGAGGATCTATGTTCTTATATGTGAATGGGAATTTGGAAGTTACTCACACAATACAAGGATCAATTAATTCCAATAATTTACCCTTAACCTTCGGTTTTGAAGGTTTTGGCATTAATCAAGCTCAAAGACATATAGATGCAAGTCTAGATGAAGTGCGTATTTGGACTGTTGCAAGAACTGCACAGCAAATTCAAGACAATTGGCAAATCCCAATTGCCCCCGTACAATCAAATTTACTGGGGTATTGGAGATTTGATCAAGGTATTGCAGGCAGCAACAATAGTGGACTTACCCAAGTGCATGATCTGACTGGAAATGGTTATCATGGTACTTTATCAAACTTTTCACTGAATGGAGCTTCTGGAAATTGGGTAGAGAGCTTTGCAATGGTTCGTTCATTTGTGCAATCGGCAACTCAAATTGGAACCAGATCTTTTCAAGTAAATTGGACTACACCTATTACGGGATCATTTGATCACTATATTTTGGAAGCTTCTCAGAATAGTAATTTCTCGAGCTTACTTTCAGGATATCCTGCAACCATTGCTTCTAATACGAATTCTACAACAATTAGTGGACTTCAAGCAAATACGAATTACTTCTATAGAGTTAGACCTAATAAAACTTCGGTTAATGAACAAGCACTTTTCAGCACTGGTTCAGAAACGACAGTTGCAAATTCTGTATGGAATGGTACAACTTGGAGTCCAACTGTACCAAATTCAATTATAGATGCGAACATCAATAGTAGTACTGCACCACCTGGAAATTTTTCAGCACTTCGAGTAACCATTCAAAATGGACAATCACTGAACACCCAAGGACTTACTATTGGCATCCATGAAAATATAGTAAATAACGGAAATGGTATTTCAGGAAATGGAACAGTTCAAATTAATGGCAACACCACAATAAGTGGGAATATGTTAAATGTTGAAGGAAGAATAGATATTGCTAATGATGCGCAATTAATTACTGGCGATCTATTGCAGATTCAACCAACTGGAGCTATTACTGGGAACTACAATAACATTCAGGGTCTTACAAGATTGCAACAAAATATTTCTGCACAACGTGGCTGGCGTGTTGTTGCACATCCATTTAATTCAAGCTCAACCATATCAAGTATTGCAACAAACAACAGTATACATTTAAATACGAATGCGGCGAACAGTCCAGTTGGATTAACAGATATTCGCGCATTCAGCAATTCAACGAATAGTTGGTCAAATTTGACAAACCAAATCTCAGCAAACCAGGCCTATACATTTTTTTATAGAGGGCTAGCTTCTGAATCAAATGGATTAGGATATGCTGATCCGGCAATTGGCCCAAGTAGTTTACAGTTTACAACATCAGGAAATTTAAATGGCAACTCTGTTAGTGTTCAACCTCAAAATGATAATAATTTTATTTTAGTAGGCAACCCTTATGCTGCACCAGTTACTACTATCGCATTAACAGGCGGTACTCCACGAAATTATTTTACATACCAAATACAGGAAGGTGCAAATTTAAATGAACGAAGAACCGCTGCAGGAGCTTGGATTGTTGCAGCTTCTGCAAGTAATGCATCAACTACGGTTCCAATGCTGGGTGCAATTGCTTTTATTCCTGCTTCAACCAATACTTACCAAATTCAAGTTAGTGATATTAGTCTAGGTCAAACACCAATTACAGGAATATTTCAAAATAATCAGGAAAAAAGCAATAATTGTATTCTAGAAGTATTTAGATGGAATAGACTAGAAGATCGTTTAATCTTAAAGCAATCAGATAAATCTATGAATCACGGCAGCGATTCGGATGATTTACCAAAGATGTACAATCCAAGTGTGAATCTGTATTCCTTCACCAATGATCAAAAAAACTTGGCAATTGATAGTAGACCAAGATGGAAAGAAAACACCTATGATTTGGTATTTCAAGCTCCCGCAGGGACATATGAATTCAAAATAAATGAACTGCCTATTATAGAAAACAATTCTTGGCAATTCACTGATAAAATAAGAAACCAAACGTATACTTTAAATGCAAATCAGTCTATTCTTATACATCTAGATCGACCAATCACATCAACTCAATCATTGTTCGAAATCAGGTTGGTATCCAAACAAGAAATACCCAGACAAGCATCTGCTCATCTTGCGTATACTGTAATTACGAATAGAACAGTTCAAATAAACCAAACGAGTAGTACTTCAGGATTTGTAAGGTTATTGGATATAAACGGAAGGGTAATCTCAAGTCAGGTTCTACCTGGAAATACCCAATTGAAAATTCAACTTCCTTCAAACTTAAAAAGAGGTTGGTATTTAGCTGAAATCACAGAAGGCAATCGTAAAAATACTGAGCGATTTATCATAACTGACTAAAAAAGCAAAAATGAAACTACAATTGATCCGAATCGGAATTATAATATTCCTTATGAATATTTATCATACCAGCCATGCGCAAGTTTTTTTTGAAGAGGATGGCAAAGAGTATTTTCTCTTTGAAAACAAGTTTACCCCTGAATATAGATTTTTTGAGATTACTCCTGATATGATTGGACAAGGAGGAGATCCAGATGTACCCATTGACGGTGGCTTAAGTGCCTTATTAATAGCAGGAGCTGCCTATGGTGCACGTAGACTCAAAAGATCTCCTGAGAACAAAAAAGACCATTCTGGTTAATGAATGGTCTTTAGTAAGAAAATATTTATTGTTTTTTGTTACTTAAACAACCTCCAAAAATCAAGTCCCAAAGCATAGGCCATTAATCCAAGTAAGAGGATCATGCCAAATGTTTGCGCATATTCCATAAACTTATCACTCGGCTTCTTACCAGTTATCATTTCAATTAAAGTAAACAAAGCATGACCGCCATCTAATGCTGGAATTGGTAATATATTCATGAAAGCCAGGATGATAGAAAATATAGCTGTCAAGGTCCAGAATCTTTGCCAGTCCCACACACCTGGGAACGTATTTCCAATACTAATAACACTTCCCAACGAATCGTTGGCACTTACTTTACCTGTAAAGATTTGTTTCAACCCACCCATGTAACGCGACAATGTTTCAAAGCAGCGATCAATACCTGCAGGGATAGCTTGCGCAAAAGTGAAATGCTTAACTTCTGTACCAAAGATTTCTAATGGGCTCTTAGGGAAAAAACCAACAGCAGCTTTATTACTTAAAACTACTCTAACTACTGCTGTATCACCATTTCTTAGAACTACTAAATTAACAGCAGAATCTGCGTATGATTTTTTAATAGCATTAAACTCATGGTAGTATTGAAAATAAGTATCATTAAATCCAATAAGTTGATCTCCTTTTTGCAAAGTGCCTTCAACAAATACAGCTGCATTCGAAACTGAATCTACAATGGCTGGATACTGAATATCAATGAATCCTTGTAGTTTGTTTTTATTTAGCTCATTCGCGAAGCCATTTGGAATATTAAGATTTACATTTTGCCCCCCCCGTTCAACTTGAATGGTTTTTGCCTCATTCAAAATCATTTCAGCTTCAAGGGTATTGATATTCTCCACTGGCTTTTGATCCAATGAAATAATTTTATCACCATCCTGCAATCCAATTTTCCTTCCAAGAGAATCAGCATGTACACCATACGATAAATTAGCAGCTGGCAAATAACTTTCACCCCAATACCACATAATACCAATGAAGATTACTATAGCTAGAATAACGTTTACTACTACGCCACCAATCATGATAATTAAACGTTGCCAAGCTTTTTTGGATCTAAATTCATGGTCTTGTGGTGGTAGTTTTAATTGCGACTTATCCATGCTCTCATCAATCATCCCAGAAATCTTTACATAGCCACCGAATGGAACCCAGCCAATACCGTATTCAGTTTCACCAATTTTCTTTTTCCAAAGACTGAACCATGGATTAAAAAACAAGTAAAACTTTTCTACCCTACACTTAAACCATTTTGCAGGTAAATAGTGTCCAAGTTCATGTAGAACTACTAAAATGGAAAAAGATAATATGAATTGAGCTGTTTTAATACCAACACTTCCCCAATCAATCGCTAATAATGTTGTCATCATGTTATAATGGTTCTAAACTTACATATTTACCAAAGAGGCAGCGAAGTTACGCGCCTCACCATCAGTTTCAAAGTATTCCTCAATGGTAGGTTGTTCAATAAATGTTATTTTTTGTAAAGTTCTATCAATCACTTCAGTCATATCCAAGAAACCAATCCTATTTTTCAAAAAAGCATATACAGCAATTTCATTTGCAGCATTCAATACACAGGGCATGTTACCTCCTTTGTGTAAGGCATCGATAGCCATAGCTAAATTTCGGAATGTTTTTAAGTCGGGCTCCTCAAATGTGAGTGTATTTGGCTTTTTAAAATCGTATCTAGGAAAATTATTGGCAATTCTAGATGGAAATGCCAAAGCATATTGTATTGGAAGCTTCATGTCTGGCAAACCCATTTGTGCCTTAATGCTACCATCTTCAAACTGAACCATACTATGTATAATACTTTGAGGATGAACCACAACTTCAATCTGTTGAGGCTGTAAATTAAAAAGCCACTTAGCTTCTATCATTTCTAGCCCTTTATTCATAAGGGTTGCAGAGTCGATACTGATTTTTGCACCCATACTCCAGTTAGGGTGTTGTAAAGCATGGTCTCTTTTGACATTCACCAAAAAGTTGGGTTTCTTACCTAGAAATGGTCCTCCGCTTGCTGTTAGAATGACTTTTTCAATTTTATTTCTCCCCTCACCTACCAAACACTGAAAAATTGCTGAATGCTCACTATCTACCGGAATAATTGGTACCTTTTTGAGCAAGGCACGCTGCATAACAATATCGCCTGCAACAACCAAGGTTTCCTTATTTGCCAATCCAATTGCTTTCCCTTTATTAACTGCTTGCAGAGTTGGCTTTAAACCTGCGTATCCTACAATTGCAGCCAACATCATATCATAATCATCTCTATCTGCCGCTTCTACTAAACCTTCTTCACCTGAATAGACCTCAATACCAAGTGGTTGAAGGGCCTCAGAAACGGTTTTATATTTTTTGGGGTCACCAATTACAACTGCTGATGGCTGAAACTTTCGAGCTTGCTCAATGAGCAGCTGGTCATTTGATTGAGCAGTTAAAATAGTAGCCTGAAAAAGGGTTGGATTTTGGAAAATGACATCCAATGCCTGCGTTCCAATGGATCCTGTTGATCCAAATATGGCAATTCTTTTCAGACTCATAAAAGGGCTGTTTTACTGGGCATAGTTACAGAAAATCAATTAAATTGATCATTCATTTTACTCCTTAGGTTGTGTATTACTTTCTAACACAATAAATTTAACTAGGTTGCCTTATTTCTTAAATGGTGTTAAACCATCGGCAATTTGGCGGTGATTGCTGAGTCGAGGTACCTTGTTTTGTCCACCAAGTTTTCCAATCGACTTCATATAATCAATAAACCCATGGGTTCTGATTTCAGTTATTTTCAGCGGTTCTAAAATATTGCCTTTAATTAAATCGTCGTAGTACACATTTTTTTCACGAAGGTTTTGATCCACTTTTAATGCAAAGGAATCCATATTCTTTGGAGCTGATTCAAATTCTACAAACCATTCATGGTAGCTTTTTCCTTGATTTTGAGAAACAAAAGGAGCAACAGTGAACTCTACCAATCGCACGCCTTCTTCCGCAGCGGCTTTAGTCATAGCTGCTTCAACTTCCTCCCCAATAACATGCTCACCAAATGCAGAAATAAAGTGCTTGGTCCTTCCTGTAACCAATATTTTATATGGCTTTAATGAAATAAACTTCACAGTATCACCAATATTGTAGCCCCATAAACCAGCATTGCTGTTAATGATGAGTGCATAATTCTTGTTTAATTCCACATCAGAAAGCATTAATCTCTTCGGATGTTCACTTTCGAGTTCCTCAATTGGAATAAATTCAAAGAATATTCCAGAATTCGTGTTTAGTAAAAGCCCAGGTTCTGATTGGCTATCTTGAAAGGCAAAGAATCCTTCAGAAGCAGGAAACAATTCAATACAATCGACATGCCTGCCAATGGATTCATACAGTTTGGCTTTATAGGGTTCAAAATTCACTCCTCCTTGCACCATAACTGAGAAATTCGGGAATAAGTCCCCTACTTTCTTACCACTTTTTTCAATCAATCTGTCGAAATACATCTGCATCCAAGGTGGGATACCACTAATGAGCGACATATCTCGTTGAATGGTTTCTTCAACTATTTTATCGAGTTTAGATTCCCAATCTTCTATACAATTGGTTTCAAAGCTTGGAAGTTGATTAGATCTGAGATATCGTGGAATGTGGTGATTTACAATACCGCTCAGTCGGCCTGTTGGAATGTCTCCCACCCTTTCTAGAACTGGAGAACCACTTAAAAAAATCATTTTTCCTTTCGCAAAATCATAATTCCCCGACTGCGCCATATAACAGAAAAGGGCGTTACGGGCAGTATGTATATGATTAGGGATTGAATCTTTTGTAATAGGGATGTACTTTACACCACTTGTAGTTCCACTTGTCTTGGCGAAATAAATTGGCTTCCCCTTCCATAAAACATTGTGCTGGCCTTGTTTTATGAGTTCTATGTAACTTTTCAACTGCTCGTAATCGCGTATGGGCACTTTAGCTTGAAAGTCGGAATAGGACTTAATAGATTGAAAATCATGGTCTTTACCGAATAAGGTTTTAGAGCCTACCCTTATAAGTTGTTTGAAAATATTTTGCTGGTCAGCAACTGCTTGCTCTGCCGACTTTCTTATTCTATTGTGAGTTACCTGTGCGAAGGGACGAGCTAAGAGGGATTTCAAATTCATAGGCAACGAAATTAGGCTGCAAAATAACCTATGTTTTAAGTAATTGTAAGAATTCTGAATTTAATACCCTAAAATCTTGATTTTTAAGCCATGTTTTGATTTTTTGCCGAAAAAATGGTTTTGTTGAAAAAAAGCCATTTCCAATAGATTATTCCACAAATGTCCTTTTTTTCAGATTTTTAGGATTTATAGGCCACTTAACCTTGAATAATCCAAAGTTTTGATATACCTTTGCCGACCTAATTTTTGAATAGCTATGTTAGCAATCGTAAAAATCGCAGGCCAGCAATTTAAGGTTTCAGTTGGACAAAACCTGTACGTACCTCACTTGAATGGAAAAACAGGTGATAAGGTAGAATTCAATGAAGTACTCATGGTTGCCGATAAAGGAACCATTACTGCTGGTGATGCCGTAAAAGCAACCGTAAAAGCAGAAATCGTAAATGATTTAGTTCAGGGCGATAAAGTAATTGCTTTTAAAATGAAACGCCGTAAGGGCTTCCGTAAAAAGCATGGCCACCGTACGCAGTACAGCCATATTAAAATTGAAAGCATCGCTTAACTCAGTCAGCAATAAAAAAACTCATTTGTCATGGCACACAAAAAAGGTGAAGGTAGTGTAAAGAACGGTCGCGACTCACAGAGCAAGCGACTTGGTGTAAAAATCTATGGCGGTCAACCAGCCATTGCAGGTAATATCATTTTACGTCAACGCGGAACTGTTTATCATCCTGGTAAAAATGTTGGCGTTGGAAAAGATTTTACTCTGTTTGCATTAACTGATGGTATCGTAAACTTCAAAAAAGGACGCGATGCTAAAACAACAGTTTCTGTTGTCTCAGTTGAGGCTTAATAAAAAAAAATTTTGCAGTTAATAAAATGTTTATAATTTTAGGTTATTAACTAACCATTAAATTCTGTAAACATGGCAACTGCAAAAAAGGCCGCTCCTAAGAAGGCCGCAAAAAAAGCTGCTCCTAAGAAGGCCGCTGCTAAAAAAGCTGCTACTAAGAAAGCTGCTAAAAAAGCCGCTCCTAAGAAAGCTGCTAAAAAAGCTGCTCCTAAGAAAGCTGCTAAAAAAGCCGCTCCTAAGAAAGCTGCTAAAAAAGCTGCTCCTAAGAAAGCTGCTAAGAAAAAGTAAGCAGACGTTCTGCCTTCGCAGAATAATTAAAAGAGTCCCGGTGTTATCACCGGGATTTTTTTTATCCTTGCATATATGCTACAACAAGAAATTTCAGATCAACTGAACCTCCTATCCAAGCTTATGGATATTCATGGTGAGAACTCTTTTAAATCAAAAGCTTACTCATCTGCTGCATTCGCGCTCGATAAGTTAACTATAGATCTAAAGCAAGCTTCTATAAGCGATTTAGCAAAGGTGAAAGGAATAGGACAAAGCGTTGCTGAGAAAATTAAAGGAATAGTTGAAACTGGAACCTTTCCACTACTGCTCTCTTATATTGAAAAAACTCCTCCCGGTATTTTGGAAATGCTTCAAATTAAAGGGATTGGTCCAAAAAAAATTGCCACTATTTGGAAAGAATTAGAAATTGAAGATATTGCTTCACTCTTATATGCTTGTTATGAAAATAGGCTGGTTTTATACAAAGGCTTTGGCGAGAAAACCCAATCAAATATTCAGGCCTCTATTGAGTTTTATTTAAATAGCCAGGGTAAGTTTTTATATGCCGATTTAGAAGTAACTGTTCAAACATTACAAGATTTTTTTACGACACAATTAAAAGATTCAAGCTGTAGAATTTCACCTGCTGGATCATGGTATAGACAGGACACTATTATTGAAGAACTTAGTTTTATAACAGATATGCCTATAGAAACTCTTTTAGGCTTTTTAAAACATTTGTCTGTTGAGATTAAAGAGCAGTCTAATAATTATGTTTTAGCTACTGCTGGAGAAGGATTAAAGATTCGAATAGAATCAGTATCAACGAATGAATATATCAGTTCTTTGTTTGTGTCTTCTTGTTCAGAAAGTTTTTTAAACTCATTTAAATCGAATTATTCTTGGCAAGATGGTTTATCTTTTAATTCTGAGCAAGAACTATTTGAGTTTTATAAAGCACCTTATCGTCCACCATTTCTTCGTGAATTTTATAAAGTTCAAACCAGAGAAGAAGAATTAGTTACCACTTCTTCTATTCGTGGTATCATCCACAGTCATAGCCAATGGAGCGACGGAACACATAGTTTAGAAGAAATGGCGAAAGCAGCCAAAGCACAAGGATTTGAGTATTTAGTGATTAGCGATCACAGCAAATCTGCTTTTTATGCAAATGGCTTACAAGTAGAAAGAGTATATGCACAACATGAACAAATTAAAGAATTGAATGAAGAGCTCGCTCCATTTAAAATTTTCAAAAGTATAGAATGTGATATTTTAACTGATGGAAGTCTAGACTATGATAAAAATGTTCTTGAAGAGTTTGACCTTGTTATAGCTAGTATTCATTCTAATCTTAAAATGAATGAAGAAAAAGCTACTGATCGACTTTTAAAAGCCATTGAAAACCCTTACACAAATATTCTTGGGCATATGACTGGTCGCCTGCTACTAGGTCGTGCTGGTTATCCTATTCAACATGAAAAGATTATTGATGCCTGTGCTAAAAATCGAGTTGTAATTGAATTAAATGCACATCCACGTAGATTAGATATTGATTGGACTTGGATTCCATATGCCTTAGACAAGGGTGTAACTTTATCAATTAATCCAGATGCACATAGCATTGAGGGATTTAAGGATATACAATATGGAGTTAAAGCAGGGAGAAAAGGTCATTTAACAATTTCAAAAAATCTAAGTAGTTATTCACTTCTACAAATGGAACAGTTTATTGAACACCAACACGAAAAGAGAGATTAATTAGCTTAGAAGAACATATTTAGGTAGTTCAATATAAAATGTACTACCATTACCCTCGGTCGTAGTGAAATATATTTGTCCGCCTGCTTTTTCAACTATTCCTTTTGAAATTGCCAGTCCAAGTCCAGTACCTGACGATTTTGTTGTGAAATTTGGGGTAAATATTCTGGGTATCTTTTCTTTAGGTATACCAGTACCATTATCAGTAATACTAATAAGCCATTTATCACTTAAATCCCTAAGGTCAATTTTCACTTCTTTAATTTCATTTTGCTCAGAAGCTTCAATTGCATTTTGAATTAAGTTAGTAAATAGCCTAGCTAGTTGTATTTTATCAAATTTAATTAATGCGGGTTTGCCGATTTCTGTTAATGTAATTTGTACATCATGCTCAGTACCTAATAGCAGTTTTTGAGATTGAAGAATTTCAACCAAATCAATTACCTCCCAATGTATTGAACCAATATTAGCAAATTGTGAAAAATCGCCAGCAATTCTCGCTAACTGATCTATTTGTTCAACTAAAGTTCTAGTTGTTCTTTCAATCAACTCTTTCAAATTGGGGGCATTACTCTTTAAAGCAATTTGAAGATACTGAAGACTAAGTTTCATAGGAGTAAGTGGATTTTTTATTTCATGTGCAACTTGTCTAGCCATCTCTCTCCATGCTCCTTCCCTTTCACTCTTTGCTAACGCATCTGCACTTTCTTCTAGGGCCACCATCATTTTATTGTACTCTTTCACAAGAAGACCAATTTCATCTTGTCTATTCCAAATAATAAGCTCATTGTGCTTACCCAAATGCACTTGCCTCATTTTATCGCCTATAAGTGTAAATGAGTCCGTTATTCTATTCGCTATAGCAAATGCAATAGCCACTGCAAGCAAAAACACAATAAAATTAATATTAATTAATGTTGCAAGAAACCCAGATATTTCTTGCTTCAACTCTAGTTGTGAATTTAAATATGGAATATTTACGTAAGCAATACAGCTACCATTATACATGATGGGTGCATAAGTACTTAAAAACTCAAATGTGCCTACCTTCTCTTTATGTATAAATTGAGACTCCCTTAAATCTCTCACATGAAATAAAGCTATTGGATCAATTTGACTACTTAAGAGACGCTTATTGAATATATACGGCTGTGTTGAAAGATAGAGATAACCTTGGGGGTTGTATATATTTATATCAATTCCATTTAATCGAGATAACCGAATTAATTCCTCTAGTAATTCTTTCGACTCTCGCATTTCATCGAATCGACTGCTTTCATCAAGAATACCTTGTTGAATGATATCTGACTTTATTTCTAATTCACTTACAATTAATTGGGTTATTCTAGAAATTCGTTCTTCATTATTTTGCTCAAATCGATTGATAAAGAAAAATATTGTAGAGGTAGCAATTGCAACAAATGAAAAGAAGCTAATAAAAATAATAAGTGCATATACCTGAGTTCTAATTTTCCATTGCCGAATATTTTTATAAATTGGCCAACTAATCTTCTGAGTTAACAAATAATGAATTAGCTGAAACAAAATAAAAACACTCAAGAAAGCAAAAAACAAGTATGCAAAAAGAGTTAGAAAAGAAACAAAAGTTTGATTTCTAGTAACTACAACAGATTGATAATTATTATCATTATAATACCAAAGTTCGTTGTATTGCTTGTTTTGAATTATAAAGAAATTTTCTCTTCCAGTTCTTGGGGGAGCTTTTAAAGAAAACTGGTATTGATTAGCTTTTCTAATCAAATTTCCATCATCATAAATAGCAAAAGCAAAAAACTTTTGGCGTCCATCTTTATTTTGCAAGCTACTTTGACGAAATATTTCTGGATAGAAAGCCTCATCTTTAAATTCGCGAGGGCTCATTTTTACATACATCTTCCCAATTCTATTCTCTTCAGATGCAATATCCATTTTGAAATAAAAACTCGAAAATTCACCAATATTGTTTTTACTTCTAAACAACCCATCATATTGCGTTGCTTCTGATTGATTAATTAAGATACTTTCTAAATCTTGAACTGTTCTAGAATCAGGATTAAATAATGGCTCATTATTTTGATCAAAAAAATAAAAGCTTGTTTCATATCTATTTAAGTACCCAGTAAAGTTTTCACGAACTAAGCTATCCTTTATAAACTGATTGCTATAAGGGAGTTTTAATCTTTCAAATTGCTCAAATAGGAAATCGGTTCTTAAAAATTGAGTAGCAATACCAATGTATGACTCATCATTTAAATCTTCATTATCTAGTAATTTTTCAGCAAATATCTTAAGCTGTTTTTGAGTAAGCTGGTTAAATTGATACAGGAGTAAACTAGAAATTGAAATTGCAAAAAAGAACACCCAAAATATAAAATAAGTTGATTTATAAATTGGTCGCAACATGTCTGCGCGTCTGTAATATAGAATTACAATAAATAAAATTAGCCAAAATAAAAGAGTCATTCCCCATAAAACGTTCCCATTAAATGAGTAATACAATACTATCGGAATAAGTCCAATAAAAGTTCCTATAAAAATTGTTTTTATAGATGTTTCATTTGTAAATATGGGTGACAATAACAATTGAGCAACTAGAAAAAATGAGATAATGAGTAAACAAAAAACAATTAATCCAATTAGTGAATAAATCGATAAAGAGAAGAACTGAGTAACATCAAAAGATATTTGAGAGTCTCTCACTAAACTACCAACTAATTGAATTACAATTTTTGCAAATACAGATAAAAGGGCTGTATGAAGTGCTACACGAAGAATTGTTTTTTTAATAGGAATTAATGGTATTTTGGTTTGGTAAGTTTTATAAAAACCCAACAACCAGAACATTAAAATTGAGTTCACTAAAATATCGCCTAATGATGGATGTAACCAATCTGATCCATAAATAGATGGATCAAACAATTGCAATCTACTTAAATCAAAAGGAAAATGGGTAGGATAACTAATAGCCCTTAAGCTTATTACAACAAACAACAATCCAATGTATGATTTCCAAAAGCCTACTAATACTACTAATTCAGCTGCAAACGCATGTAAGAAAAACACAAAAAGAATTATTCCAATTGTTCTTGTGATTAAAGTAAAAGAGTCATATTTAACATAGAAATCGTGGTTCTTTTCTTCAAAATAGAATATTGGGTTGCCGTCTATGTTACTGATATATATTTCACTTGGTCTACTTGTCAATTCTAAAATTTCATCTAATTCTTCGAGTCCATCATAAACAGAATGCAAGTATTCATTTTCAATAAAATAATTCCATTTAACAGGAATCATCCCTGCTATTCTGTATTGACCATAATCTTCAATTCGTGACAAAAAACTTCCATTGGTATATTTAACCGTATATATACCAGGATGTTTACTCATTTCCTCAGGAGGGAAAACAAATAAATTACTATTCCAATAAACAAGTTGTTGGTTACTTCCTTTGGTATAAATAAAAAATCCAAATGAAGCTTGAAACAAATCATCTCTTTGAATACTGCTAGCTCTTCGTTTTATAAGATCTTCAATAAGAAGAGAATCTTTAGCATAGCTTAAAAAATCTCTTTCCTTTTTCTGTACTCTCTCTTCAATTTTTTTTACACTTTTCTCTACAGAAGAATAATACGTCCAATAGTTTGATATAATAAATGAAACTGTGTACAACCATAAAGCTGCAATTAATAAGTAGCCGTGCTTCCAAAATGCTTCAATAATACGCTGCTTCAACTAGTTTTATTTTTTTCTTCAGTTTTTATAAGATTCCAAATTTGATCCATTTCTTTCATTGAAAGCTCGGTTAATAGTTTCCCTTGCTGAATACTAATAGCTTCCATTTTATTAAATCTGGCCGTAAACTTTTGATTCGTTCTTTCTAATGCTTTTTCCGGATCTATCTGCAAAAACCGTGCATAATTAATAACACTAAACAAAAAATCGCCAAATTCTTGTTCAATAGCGTCTTTATTTTGTTGTGAAACTGCTTCTTGTAATTCTCCTAATTCTTCATGAACTTTTGAAAACACGTCTTCTGGCTGTTCCCAATCAAACCCCACTTGACGAACCTTTTCTTGAATGCGCATAGCTTTTACTATGGCAGGCAACGCTTTTGGCACACCTCCTAAAACAGTTTTTTGCCCCTCTTGTGTCTTTATTTTTTGCCAGTTTTTTTTAACATCTTCTTCATTTTCAACTTTCGTATCGCCATAAATATGCGGATGCCTTTTTATAAGCTTTTCAGCAATACCTCCTAACACATCTTCTAATTGAACTTTCCCTTCTTCCTTCCCTATTCTAGTATAAAACAATAAATGAAGCATAATATCACCTAATTCCTCTTTAATATCCTCCCAATTCTCAGCATCAATTGCATCTGCCAGTTCATATACTTCTTCCAGAGTCATGCTTCGAAGGGTATGAATGGTTTGTTTTTTATCCCATGGACACTGTTCTCGCAACTCATCCATTATTTGGACCAATCGTAAAAATGCCTTTGCTGTTGCTTCCATAAATTATGCAATCGTAAATGTGAGGAATAGTCCAAAGAAGAAAATGATCATCAAAATAATAAAGACTGTCATGATGAACATGAATAACCCTTTCAAAATTGTTTTTATCCATCCCTGCTGATAAAACCCTTTGAATGCCCAATACCAATAAAGGAACATCCAAATATTTAAAATACTACTAATTAAGCTTGGAATTTTGCCATTACCCAAAGTTCCTGCCAAAACAATACCAAGTCCAAAAACAAATAAGGCATTGAATAAATGGAGCAGAAAAATTGCATGATCGGCAAAGTAATAGCTCTTATTTCTGAAGTACACCAAGTTCAAAAGAAAGGCAACAAAGGGTAAAGAAATAAATAACGCAATAGGAATTTTATGCAAAACCTCATCTAATAACTTTTTCAGAAACGATCGCTGATCACCTTTATATTTTTGATTTAAATACAATTGCCTTTGCTTCATTTTGCTATCGAAAAAACCATCGCGATCTTTTTTAGGCAAACTCTGCTGATATCTTACATATTGCTCTACAGAAGTAAACGAATCAACATCACTTGAGATACTGAAGCTTGTCTTGCGATTTTCTAAAATTTGAACATAGTTGGAATCCAGATTTAATATTTCTAAATCTCTTTGTAATAACTTTATAGAATCCAATTTAGATTGACTTGTTAAAGTATCAGCTTTTATTTTTTCTTGCAAACTATTGATTTCAGCTTCAATTTCTTTTTTTACTTGCGTTACTAAATTTTTGTCATCATTTACATTAGCCGGCATAAGCATAAAAAATAACAGAAAAAAAACTGCAGAGGAAAAAATATACATCCTTATAGGATTTATATAACTCATCCTTCTGCCACGCAAATATTCACGAGATAAAAATCCAGGCTTAAACATCAACAAGCGTAAAGAGCTAAAAAACTTACCATCGAAATGAAATAAATCTCCAACAAAGTGAGAAACTAACTGCCAAACTGATTCTTTGGTTTCAATGTTTTCTTGCCCGCATACATGACAAAAACGACCTTGTACTTGTGCATTACAATTCAGGCAATTCTTTTCTTTACGTTCTATGAAGTGTGACAAAGTGAAAATTTTTCTAAAAATAGGGATAGAATAAGACATTTCCGCCTATTCTCTAACCCTTAGATGCACGCATGTTTGTACATTTACGAAAATTTATTTGTGAAGCCCATATTCATTCTTTTCATAGCCCTTATTTCATCCTATTCGGTTTCGGCTCAATACTTTTATCACGATATCTACTCAAGTAAAGAAGCCCAGGAATTACAACAAAAATGGAAAAAGATAGGCGTTTCTACCATTACAGCCTCTAGCACAGATAAGGAGTTATTCTTAGAATTAAAGACAGTTTGGTCGTCCGACTATCGTCAAAAAACAACTTCAACATTCATTAATAACCAGCTCAAAAGCCAACAAGAAAGCTTTTATAATGGTCCAAGAATCCAAAGAAGTACTGAAATGAGCAAAGGGATTGAAAAAAAAATACAATATAGCTATCAGGAAAAGGGCTTATTGAAACAGTTGCAAGTTTCTTTTACAGATACAGCTATGAAAATTAAATCCTCTGAACTTCATATATGGAATTATCATGCTGATGGCTTACCTGAAAAAATGCTACTGATCAAAAATCAAACTGATACTACTATTGTCGAATTCATTATTGAACAACTTCCTCAGCCAAGGGTTGCAGAGGAACATTGGAAGAAAAAAGATAAAACAGTCGAGAGCTACTTCTACTATTACAATGACCAAGGTATTTTAAGCGATATTGTTCGTTTCAATAATCGTTTGCAAAAGATGCTTCCCGACCGCGTATTCAATTATGATACTGAGGGGAAGTTGATTGAAATGATTGAAACCTTAGAGAACAAATCCGACTATTACAAATGGATATATGAATATGATTCAAATGGATTAAAAACTTCTGAAAAATCATTCAATAAAGCGAAGCAATTACAAAGTCAATTTCTGTACACCTACCAGTACTTTAAGAAATAAAAAAAAGCGACCGAAGTCGCTTTGTGCCCCAGGCGGGAGTTGAACCCGCACGGCCATTGCTGGCCACAGGATTTTAAGTCCTGCGTGTCTACCAATTCCACCACCAGGGCTCCTTACAAAAATCCCGTTCGGGTGAACGGGATTTTGCTGAGAGCGGAAGACCGGGCTCGAACCGGCCACCCCGACCTTGGCAAGGTCGTGCTCTACCAAATGAGCTACTTCCGCGTATTTTGTAAGAACTGTTTTGGGAGTGCAAAAATAAACATCCTCAGTTCTCTACAAAATTTTTATTCAACTTTTTTACTTGTATTTTGGAGTATACTGAGTACTCTCAGGTACAGCAACCTCAGGTGCACCTTTATATCTTGCATTATATAACTTGTAGCAAGCACCTAGTAAAAATGCACTTAAACAAGTTACCTGTAAATAAAATAAAAAGCGGGATGAGTTTACCCAGCTATAAGTAAAGTCTTTTGCTTTGTGTTGTTCTAGTTCGTTTGCCATACGGTTAAATTGCGGTGCAAAAATAAGGGGCTGGAATCAAATATCATTTCTCCCTCACAACTATTTGATTAAAACATCGCTTCTTTTTAACAAAATACTGCCAAATCAATACTCCATCATAAACCCCTGCACAATTTTTCAGAGATTTTAGTGGTAAACTGTATTTATTCTGTTTGGTCATAATCCAATAACAAAAAATAAAATGTGCTTTTGCAATAGCCCAAAAATGCCCAATTTGACCTTTTAGCATAAATCTCCATGCAGCAACAGCATCTAAGCCAAACCTGACAGGAATAAGCCACAATAACACACTTATTGGACTGTTTTTCCAAATCATCCATAAGTTATTTCTGAAGTTGAGATAGGTTTTGGTTGGGCTAGGTGCTAATGTGCCTCCACCTAGATGATACACCTTTGATTGTGGCTCTACTTTTATCTGATAGCCAGCCCTTTGAAAACGCCAGCACAAATCAATTTCTTCCATATGTGCAAAAAAATCAGGATCTAATCCTCCAACTTTCCAAAAAGCTTCTTTACGAACCATCATTGCAGCTCCTGTTGCCCAAAAAATTATTGCCTGATCTTCATATTGACCATCTACAGTTTCACAAACATCCATGACCCTTCCTCTCGCAAAAGGATATCCCAATATATCAATCCATCCACCTGCTGCTCCAGCATATTCATATTGATGAGGCTGATTGAATGATAAGATGGATGGTTGCACAGCAGCAATTTGAGGATTAGAGTCCATTAAACTCAATAAAGGCGCTAACCAGCCCTCAATAACTTCAACATCACTGTTCAGAAGAACATAATAAGGATGCTCAAGTTGTTGCAAACCTAATTGATATCCTCCTGCATAACCTGTGTTCTTTTCCAAATGAATGAATCGAATAGATGGAAAATTTTGCTGAAGAAATGCAACGCTATCGTCGGTTGATCCATTGTCAATCACTATCAATTCAGCATAATTTGGAAGATGCTGAATGACTGATGGAAGAAACTGTTCTAAGTGTTTTCTTCCATTATAATTTAAAATAGCAACTGCTACTTGAAACTCACTCATACCTCAATTTACTTATTGGCCAATCCCCAATGAATCAATGAAGTTACTTCGGTTGGTACACCATCCACTTTAACTGAAGAACGCTTATGCCCTAGGCGTACAATAACAGTTTTGGTTGAGGGAATAACAATGATGTATTGTCCTAAAATTCCTCTTGCATAAAACACTTCTGGGTATTTCGGATGTATCCACCACTGATAGCCATAATAATTACATTGCTTACCTTCCTCGTCAGTTAAATTACATGGAGTAATTGAAGCTGAGTAATAATCTCGTTCAATGATAGCTGTTCCATTCCAACGTCCACTATCTAGCATCATTTGTCCAATCCTTGCAAAATCGCGCGCATTGGTATTAAAACAACAATAAGCTTTTTCGTGCCCGCCTTTCTTATCTAAACTCCATAATGCACTGTGTTTAGCACCTAATGGCTTCCATAGTTTTTTACTTGCATAAGCGCTCAAAGTTTCTCCAGTTGCTCTCTCTACAATAAATCCCAATAATTGTGTATCTCCAGATTTGTATCTATGCAATGTGCCAGGCGCAGCTTCTTTTTTAATTTGAAATGCAGTTTTTAACAAATCATTTCCGTAATACATTTCGCTGGTAATGGAAATTGGATTTGAATAGGACTCTTGAAAATCACTTCCACTACTCATAGTTAAAAGATCTTTAATGCGCATAGCAGCTAGCTCTGTTGGCAATTCTGGCAAATAGCGAACCACAGAATCTTCCACTGAACCAATCGCTCCATCTTTTATAGCAGCACCAATTAATAAGGAAACAATACTTTTTGCTACTGAAAACGAACCTGACAAAGAGCTATCAGAATATCCATCCCAATAATTTTCATACACTAATTTCCCATCTTTGATTACAACACAGGCCACAGTTTTCAATTCTTCAAGCTGCTGAATCAAACTGTCTGGAGCTATTAACCTCTCTTCAGGACTGGCAACAATCCATGCTTGTTCATCTGTTGACTCAACTGCCCTATTTTCAAAAATTTTATAATCGTCAATTCCTGAAAAATTATAATAGATGGCTCTGAAAAGATATGTTTTCCCGGTAACTACCGAGAAAAGTCCAATAACCCCAATGAATGCAATCAGCACTAACAGGGAAACCTTCAATATTTTTTTCATAGCTCAAATTAAGCATTTATCTTGCAGACGAAAGAACTACAACATGCAATTTCTATCTCAAAACCTCGATTTCCTCGATCATCCTTTGTGGTAAGCACAAATAATCCGCGTTGCATCATTCTTTCATTTTACATTAAATCATTTTATGAATTCACATATTCACTTGTCTGAAAAGACAAGTCATTTTCTTCATATTGAAGATCAATTTGGCGCACATAACTACCATCCCCTACCCGTAGTCTTAGAAAAAGGACAAGGTGTTTTTTTATGGGATGTTGATGGTAAGCGATATTTCGATTTTTTGAGTGGCTACTCTGCTGTGAACCAAGGTCATTGCCATCCAACTATTATTCAAGCCTTGGTAGAACAGGCTTCTAAACTTACTTTAACATCAAGGGCGTTTCATAATGATCAGCTTGGACCTTATTCTGAAATGATTACTAAGCTTTTTGGCTTTGATCGTGTACTTCCTATGAATACTGGTGTTGAAGGTGGCGAAACGGCTATTAAACTTGCCAGAAGATGGGCGTATGACAAAAAAGGGGTTCCGGAAAATCAGGCAGTCGTGTTGTTTGCAACTGGAAATTTTTGGGGGAGAACCCTAGCTGCTATTTCTTCTTCTAATGACCCAAGTAGCTATAAAGGATTTGGACCTTATATGCCTGGATTTGATTTGGTACCCTACAATGATCTTCTTGCTTTAGAAAAAGCATTGCAGAACCCAAATGTTGCTGCCTTTATGTTAGAACCAATTCAAGGTGAAGCTGGTGTAATAATTCCTGATGAAGGATATTTAAAAGCAGTTCGGGAGCTATGTACAAAATGGAATGTATTGATGATTGCAGATGAAATTCAGACAGGACTTTGCAGAACAGGTAAAATGTTGGCTTGCGACCATGAAAATGTTCATCCAGATATTCTTATTCTTGGTAAAGCACTCAGCGGTGGCACTATGCCTGTTGCCGCTGTTCTGGCAAGCGATGAAATTATGCTGAATATTCGCCCCGGTGAACACGGAAGCACTTATGGTGGGAACCCATTGGCTTGTAAGGTAGCAACGGCCGCACTTGAAGTTTTAGTGAATGAGAATCTTGCAGACAATGCAGCCTCAATGGGTGAATACCTAAGAATGAAACTGAAAAATTTGAATAGTTCTTATATCAAAAAAGTACGTGGAAAAGGATTACTCAATGCAATTGAAATTACACATACCGATAAAGAAGCAGCTTGGAAATTATGTTTAAAAATGATGGAAAATGGACTTCTTGCAAAGCCCACGCATGGCGATAAAATTAGGTTTGCTCCGCCATTAGTTATAACAAAAGAACAAATTGATGAGGCTGTTTCAATTATTGAACAGTCATTGAAAGTACTTGATTAAAAAAAGCCGCTTAAGCGGCTTTTTTATTGATTTTAACATTTGGAAAGAAGGTCATGAAAAGCCCAAGAGCTGCAAAAAAGACCAATCCATATAAACCTGCTTTCTTCTCAGGACAAACCCCGCCCATGCAGGCTCCAATTAGTATAAGATTTCTCAGCGCCCATGCCATGTTAAATGCTGCAAAAAAAACATTGGTTCTTTTTGCCCAAATTTTTGGTAACAGAAAAAAAATCGACATACATACTCCAACATACAAATTCATAAGTCCAGGCTTCCCAAAACTCGTTCCCTCTGCAATGAATCCAGATACAACAATATCCTTTCCAGGTATATACGCCCAAGGCAATAGGCAACAGCCTATCATGAGCAACATAGATAAGATACCAATGGGTTGTGTATATTTTATCATAAAAAATGACCCCTCTTTTGGGAGGGGTTAATTGGAGGTCCCGAGCGGATTCGAACCGCTGTAGAAGCTTTTGCAGAGCTCTGCCTAGCCACTCGGCCACAGGACCATGTTGATTGGGGTGCAAAAATAATCGAATCGGACTAAAAATAAAATTCATTTTACGACCTTTACCGCAAATAGTCATATGAACAGAATAGCAGAAAGTGAATTAATCATCAATAGTAGAGGCGCTGTTTACCATTTGAATGTTCGACCAGAGGAGCTGGCCGATACCATAATAACCGTTGGTGACCCCGATCGCGTTGCTTTGGTCAGTAAATATTTTGACAACATTGAAGGAAAATACCAGCACCGCGAATTCATTACCCATACCGGAAGAATTGGAAAAAAAAGAATTTCAGTGGTATCTACAGGTATTGGCCCAGATAATATAGACATTGTATTGAACGAATTAGATGCCTTGGCCAATATTGATTTCAATACAAGAACTATTCAACCTACCCTCAAATCACTTCAAATTATTCGAATTGGTACTTCTGGAGCCTTACAAGCAGATATTGATGTGGATTCATGGGTTGCGAGTTCACATGGACTGGGATTAGATAATTTATTGAACTTTTACAGAAGAGAAACAACTATTGAAGAGGATGATGTTTTACAACAGTTTATTGCACATACTCAAATAGGCAGTACAACCAATCCTTATATGTTTTCAGCAGGCACTTCCCTTTTGAAACATTTTGTAAAGGATTATCATCAAGGTATAACAGTTACCTGTCCAGGATTTTATGGTCCGCAAGGAAGGGTTTTACGTTTGGGATTAACACAACCACAGCTCATTGATCGTTTAACAGAATTTCAGTATGGTCCATACAGGATAACTAATTTTGAAATGGAAACCAGCGCTATATATGGACTTGGTAAACTTTTGGGACATTCTTGTTTAAGTTTGAATGCCATTGTTGCTAATCGCGTAAAAAAAACATTTAGCAAAGATGGGGCTGCAGCAGTTGATCAACTCATTCAAAATAGCCTTCAAATTATTGCAGGAATATGAGTCGTGTCATTGAATTTTATAAATACCAGGGAACGGGAAATGATTTCATTATTCTTGATGGAAGAACGGATCACCCATCTTTAGATGAATCAACGATTGCAAAATGGTGTGATAGACGTTTTGGAATTGGAGCTGATGGATTAATGGTAGTACTTAATCCAACCGAAGCTGGTGCCGATTTCACCATGAAATACTACAACGCCGATGGAAAAGAAGGAAGCATGTGTGGTAATGGAGGCAGATCGATGGTACAATTTGTAGTAGATCAAGGATTGGTAAAACAGCGTTACAAATTCAATGCTGTGGATGGTTGGCATGAAGCTTTTGTGGACGACAATGGATGGGTACATTTACACATGACCTCTGTAAGTCAGGTGGAATCTACAGATACGAATTCTTATAAGTTGAATACAGGTTCCCCTCATTGGGTGCAATTTGTGCAAGAAATTGAAGAATTTCCAGTAGTAGATGCAGGTCAAGCAATCAGATATAGTTCAGCTTTCAAAAAAGAGGGCATTAATGTGAACTTTATAGAATGGCAGGGTGAAAAGCTGTTTGTGCGAACCTATGAAAGAGGGGTTGAAGGTGAAACTTATTCCTGTGGAACTGGCGTAACTGCAGCAGCTTTAGTAAGTAAAAAACATGCGCCTGGAACACACAGAGTTGCCATTAAAACTTTAGGAGGTTCACTTGCTGTTCAATTTCACGCAAATGAAGATGGAAGCTTTCAAGATATTTGGCTACAAGGTCCCGCTAAGTTTGTTTTCAAAGGAGAAATAACATTGTAGATTAAATCTATATGACCAAACATCAAAGCTCAAACTTTGAACGTACTTTCGCTAGAATATAGGAGGAAACAATGATCCAGTGTTTTAAAAATATTGATAACCAAACCGTTGAAATAGATAAGCCGGAAATTGGTTCTTGGGTCAATTTAGTACCACCCTTTCGCGATGAGGACTTTGAAACGTTGAGTGAAAGCTTGGATGTACCAATTGAATTTCTTAGAGACTCGTTGGATATTGATGAGAGACCTCGTTATGAAATATCGGACAATGTTAAGTTCATTGTCATTAAAACACCTACTGAGAATAACTCATTCAATGATAGTGATGCCTTTTATATCACTATTCCTATTTGTATCATCTTAACGCATAATCAAATTATTACGGTTAATTCATTTGATAATGGGGCTATCAAAAAGTTCTTGAATACCTTTCAAAAACGCCATCCCGATAAAAAGAATATGATGGTATTGAAAATTTTTGAAAAGGTGGTACAAAATTTCTTAGAGTTCTTGAAAGAGATCAATCATACCAGAAACCAGTATGAGCAAAGTTTATATGATAGCAACAGTAATGAGGACTTGTTGAATTTGATGCGCATACAGAAAAGTTTGGTGTATTTTGTTACCGCTCTTCGAAGCAATGAAATGCTTATGATGAAAATGGAGCGAACTAATTTTCTAGCATTAAACGAAGAAGAAAGAGAATTTCTGCAGGACTTAATCATTGATACTAGCCAAGCACTTGAAATGGCGAATGTATATACCAATATCTTGAGTAGTACTTTAGATGCATTTGCTAGCATCATCAGCAATAACCAAAACCAGGTTTTGAAACGCCTTACTTCTGTAACCATCATCTTACAATTCCCTGTATTAGTAGCTAGTGTATACGGAATGAATGTAGATCACATTCCTTATGCCAATTCACCATTCTCATTTTATATACCAATTGTTTTCTCCTTAGGAATATCAGTTGTCATTGGTATTTATTTCGCTAGAAAAAAACTGTTCTAATGGGTCTATTTAATGTTCGCGTATATGGTTTATTATTTGATAGCCAAAAACGCTTGCTGGTAAGTGATGAAAGAATTAAAGGAAAACACTATACGAAGTTGCCAGGTGGTGGACTTGAATTTGGAGAAGGAACTCGCGATTGTTTAAAAAGAGAATTTTTAGAAGAAACTGGTTTAGATGTAACTGTTCTCGACCATGTTTATACGACCGATTTTTTTCAAATTTCAGCTTTCAATCCGGCTCATCAAATCATATCCATTTACTACAAGGTTACTTGTAATGAACCTATTCATTTAGATACCATCTCAACACCATTTGACTTTAGAGCTGACCAGTTAAATGATGCCCATAAAGATGCTGAAATCTTTCGATGGGTACCCTATCATGAACTACATCCAAATGTCTTCAGCTTACCAATTGATAAAATTGTTATAGAAAAACTACTTAATAACTAAACAGAATAAGGCTAAAGTGTTGTTTTATTGTGTATTTTTTACACATTATTGGCAGTTTATTCACATCTTCAACATCATTGGGTTACAATCATTGATTTCTAAGAATTAATCAAAAAGCAAGCAATTATGGTACAAAAAACTTATTTCAAGACAAAAGATTACTGTAAAGTAAAGTTCAATGTAGTGTTCGATCAGGCTGAAACCGTTGAAATTTTAGGTTTAAATAGCGATTGGGAAAAGGGCATTATAATGAGCAAGAAAAAAGACGGTACATTTTCATGCGATGTACAACTTCCGAAAAATTCTACCCACGAATTCTTATACCGCGTTAATCAATCAAATTGGGCTGCAGAAGAAGAAGCTGACGGAAACGTTCCTAATCCTTACGGCGGAACGAATAGTCTATTGGTTCTGTAGCAAATTTGGAAGCGGTTTAGTTAATCGATCGCTTCCAAACTATTTTCCTTATTCATGGCCGCTTTTTTCATTGCCATTGCTGTGGTTGGGCCTAAATAACGCTCAATTAAGTAGTGCATGAGGTAAATGACTGGGGTTAATGCAAGTGCAACTACAGCCTTGTAGATATAGTTGACTGTCCCTACTGCAAGAAACAACTTAAACGACCAAACAAAATCGCCCTCTTTTGCTCCTATCCTACTGCCTACATAAAAGGCAATAAAGAGTACCACATAACTATCTATGAATTGAGAAATAAATGTGGATCCCGTAGCTCTTAGCCAAATCATTTTTTCTCCAGTGGCTTGTTTGATCTTATGAAAAGCCATTACATCAATAAGCTGACCTAATAAGAACGCTACTAGCGAACCTATTATAATTTTTCCTCCTTGTCCAAGTACACTCTCATAAGCTAATTCCATATTTGGCACTCCCGTACTTACTTTACTACTCACAAAAAATGGAGCAGGCTCTAATTCCATAGCACCGTAAAACATCAAAAAAGCATACGCTATTAATCCAGCAGCTAAAAACGATAAAAACCGAACCCCTTTCTGACCATAGTATTCATTTATTATATCGGTCATAATAAAGACAACGGGCCACAACAGCACACCTGCAGTTAAATTCAAACTCAAAAGTTCTCCAAAAACATTGATTTCAAGAGGGGCAAATCCGAATGTCTTTTCTAGCGAAAAAATCTTCACTCCAATTACCTCGGCAATGAGTGCATTGGCAACAAAAAATCCACCTAAAATTAGAAATAAGCGGGTAGGCTTATCCTGCGTAATTTTTGTAATCATGTTAAAAAGAAGTAAACAATTTGAAACACAAAAATGATCAAATTGAAAGTTGAAAGATATTTGGGTAAAGCTTCTTCTTGATTGTTAGTTCTCCTCAATAACTGTATTCCCCATGTAATGACATTGCAAATAGGTGAAAGAAAGAAGCCTAGTATTATAATGGTTCCATCGGCCCATTGCTGATGCATTTGCCATCCACTATGCCTGAAAATACAGGCCAGTATAAACATGAGGTTACAAATGAAAGCAACCCGATGCATAAATAATAGGCGTACCATGACTTTTATTCGTTGAAAATACCATTAATTTGCTAACCTCAAAATCTTTTCGATGAATCAGTTTTCGTGGAAATCATTGTTACCGCATGGTATAGCAATTGCTGTTTTTTTGATTATTTCAGTGTTGTATTGCAAACCGGCTCTAGAAGGCATGGTGCTAACTCAGAGTGATATTGCACATTGGAAAGGAATGGCCAAGGATGCCGAAGATTATAAAGCCATTCATGGTAATTATCCATTATGGACGAAAAGCATGTTTGGTGGAATGCCTGCCTATCAAATTACAGGCGCCAATAGCAACAATTTAATCACCCCCTATTCTCATAAAATTTTATCGCTGTTTCTACCAGAGCCAATAAGCTTTTTCTTTTTAGCGTGTATCGGATTCTACATATTAGCCATCAGTTTAGGTGTACGTTCCTGGATAGGTATTTTGGGGGCTCTTATGTATGCTTACGCAACATACAACCCAATTATTATAGCTGTTGGACACGTTACAAAAATGTACGCAATTGCCTATATGCCTGCTTTGCTGGCTGGTGTAATTCTGATTCTCAAAAAGCAATACTGGATAGGAACAGCCATGACGGCTCTATTTAGTTCACTGCTTATATCCATGAACCATTTGCAAATCACTTACTACTTCTTTTTAATGGCTGTAGTACTTGGATTGGTGTATTTGATTGAATTTGCACGCGAGAAGGCTTACACACACTTAGCAAAATCGGTTGGACTAGCACTCATTGCGGCACTTGCAGGTATTGCATCGAATGCAGTTGTTTTGCTAACAACGTATGATTACTCTAAAGCTACCATGCGAGGTGGTTCAATTAGTCACGCAGCGCAATCTGATGCAAATAAGAATTATGGAAAAGGCGGATTAAGTGTTGATTATGCATTTAGTTGGAGCTATGGTATTGCTGAAACATTTACTTTCTTCATTCCAAACTTCTACGGCGGAAGCAGTGATGGTGGTCAATTGGGTGAAGGCTCTAAAGTAGTAGCTAAATTGACTTCTTTGGGCGTTCCTGATGATCAGGCTGTGCAGTTTTCAAAGTCTTTACCAACTTATTGGGGTGACCAACCCGGCACTTCTGGTCCTGTTTATTTAGGAGCCCTCACTTGTTTATTATTCATTTTTGCAATGGTTTATTTGAAGGGGCCGTTGAAATGGTGGGCACTTGCAATCACAATTATTTCTGTGATGATGAGTTGGGGTAAAAACTTCTCAGCATTCAATGAATTCCTATTCAGCTACCTACCTTTCTACAATAAATTCAGAGCGCCTAGTATGATATTAGTAATCCCTCAATTGGTGTTCCCAATGATGGGTATTTTGGCATTGAATCAATTTTTGAATGAACCTGATTCGAGAAAAGCTGAATTAAAAAAGGTCCTTCAAACCACCCTTTATATTGCAGGCGGATTAATTGCAATCATGTTTGTTGCATACATCAGTATGTCTTTTACTAGTAGCAATGATGAGCAACTCAGGAATTATTTATTGCAAGCTTTTGGAAATAACAGCGAAGCCGGCACATCTGTTTTCAATGCGTTTATTGAAGATAGAAAACAACTTTTCTTGATGGATTTGCTTCGCTCTACTGCTATTATGTTTGCTGGTATTGCGCTGATCTGGGCGTTTGTGCATCAAAAATTAGCTGTTAAATGGGCTGCCTATGCTTGGATTGTTTTGATATTAATTGATTTAATGCCTATTGATAGAAGATACTTGAATAGTAATAACTTCATTGAGAGTGGCGATTATGACCAAGCTTTTCAATTTGTACCTTCTGGCATCGACAATATGATTCAACAAGATACCAGTGATTATCGCGTATTTAATCTATCATCTGGTGATCCATTCTCAGATGCTATCACTGCTTATCATCATAAATCAGTGGGTGGCTACCATCCAGCAAAACTTTCTCTCACAGAAGATGTATTGAACGAACATCTACGTAAGAATCCCCTTACGCTTCCCATCTTACACATGTTGAATACTAAGTACATTATTGTACCAGGAGACGATAGAAAGCCTCGCTTGCAAGTAAATCCAGAAGCTTGTGGTCCAGTTTGGTTGGTAAAGGGTATACAACAAGTGACAGATGCAAATGAAGCATTGAAAAAAATTGGAGATTTCAATCCAGCAGACACTGCAATTATAGAATCAACTGTCGCAAAAGAAATACCTGCTTTTCAGTGGGATAGTACTGCAAGTATTCAGGTAGTTAAAAACGATAATGATTATGTTGAATACAGTTTCTCTGGCAACCAAGCCCAGTTTGCTGTATTCAGTGAAGTTTACTACAACAGAGGCTGGAAAGCCTTTATTGATGGAAAAGAAGCTCCAATTTATCAGGTGAACTATTTGCTTAGAGGTATGCATATACCAGCGGGAAGTAAATCTATCACATTCAGTTTTGAACCAAGTTCTTATACCACAGGCAGAATGCTGACTGGTGTTGGACAATTCCTCATGCTTGGGTTTGTTTTAGCTGGAATTGCAATGGCTTACAGGTCTAAAAAAGAAGCTGTCTAAATGTGGCTAGGGTAGCAATTGTAGCATGGTATCCAATTCTGCCTAACAGATATGGTGGACAACAAGCAGTGCACTCAATGTGGGAGGTTGCAGCTGTGCAAAATGTAGCATACTGTATAGGCCCCTCAATTGGTAAGAATCTGCCAATACCTGAAAATTATCTTCCTCTATTCACAGGAAGCAAACGAGATCTTATTTCAATCAGAACGTTTAGAAGTCTAGGGAAATTAATTCGTGATAAAAAAATAGATGTTGTAATTATTGAGCATCCATATTTGGCATGGATGTGTTGGCTACTTCAATTCTTTCAACCAATAAAATGGGGTATTCATGCGCATAATATTGAGTGGGAAAGATTTAAAAACCATGGAGCAAATGGATGGAGATTACTCAAACTGTATGAAGGCTGGGCATTCAAGCAAGCTCATTTCAGCATATGGCTTAATGCAATTGAGCGGGATTGGGCACTACAATCATGGAAGATAGATTTAAGTAAAACTATACACCTACTTCCTTTGATGTCACCTAAAACATTCATAGGATCAGCAAAAGAGGAAATATGCAAGAGGCACGAGATTGCAACTACAAGCACCATCGTTTTGTTTTCTGGAACGCTTGATTATTTTCCTAATGCAAAGGCAGTAGAAATGATTTATTCTGTAATTGCACCATCACTAGCTTTTAAAAAAGAAGTTCAATTTTTAATCACAGGCAGATTACAGAAAAGGGAATATAAATATCTAAAAAAACTACATCAACCACAAGTTCACTTTATAGGTGAAGTACTTGATGTAGACTTGTACATGCAAGCTGCTGATGTGTTTATTATACCTATACTTGATTCAAGTGGAGTTAAATTGAAGCTATTGCAAGCGCTCTCAAATCATACTCCTGTGATTGCTTTTAAATCTACTGCAAATGGACTTCCTATGGAACTATTAGAAAACCCCGTAAGATTAATTGAAGATGGTAATACGGATGCCTTTGCACAAGCAATAATAACCGCACCACAAAAACCAGTAGAACTTGATATTCAGTTTTGGAAAAAAATGAGTCCAGAATATCAGTCAGAACAACTCTCAGCTATCATCTAGTATCTTTGTTTCAACAACATGCAAATATCCATCGTTACCATATGTTTTGAAAATCTGGAAGAATTGCAAGAGACTATTGCATCGGTCGACATGCAATCTCAATCACCTTATGAACATTGGATCATTGATGGATCTAAGAATAACTTGATCAAAGATTGGGCGCCTAGCCAAAGTCACCCCTCTTATCGTTTTTTTGTACACGAACCTGATAAGGGAATTTCTGATGCTTTTAATAAGGGTGTAGAAAGATGCTCTGGTGATGTCATTCATATCTTAAATTCTGGTGACACCTACCACAATGCTAACATCTTAGTTCAGGTCAATCAAGTATTTGAAGGAAAGCCTGAAATTGACTGGGTACATGGACAATACCTTCAATACAGAGGTGATGTTCATGTAATGAGTGGTACTAAATTTGATCCTAATCAGTTATGGAAAGGTATGCGCATGGTTGCGCATCCAACAATGTTCATTAAAAAGAAGGTATACGATGAGGCAGGTTTGTTCAATCTAGATAAAAAAGTAGCCATGGACTATGACTTCTTAGTGCGAATTAGAAATTTTTCGTTTGAATATATCGAGCAACCACTTGTTAATTTTGCTCCAGGTGGCACAAGCAGTATTCAATTCGAAAGAGGTTTGCAAGAAGTAAAAGAAAGCTATACAAAATATATAGGTGGATCATTCAAACTTATTCTTTGGCAATTCAGGCAAAGAGTGTTGAATAAGTTCATGTCGACCAGCCTCGGCAAAACTTGGTTTCAATGGAAAAACAAATCAAAGCAATTAGTATGAAGCCCATTGAAATTATAGTAATCACTTACAATCGCCCCGACGACACCTTAGCACTCTTGGAGAACTTATGTTCATTGCAAGACGCTGCAACCTATCTTGAAAAAATTATCCTGCTCAATAATGCTTCAACGGCTGATTATAGTAAAGTGGAGGATTTTGTAAACAAACAATCTGCCACAACCGTTCATTATATAAAATCTAATTTAAACTTAGGGGTAACAGCTGGGAGAAATCATGCACTTCAATTCAGTCAATCGCCATTCATCGTTTTCCTAGATGATGACGCTCTTTTAGAGGACAATAACACCCTAAAAAATATCCTTACAGCATTCGATAAAAGGTCACCACAAAATCGAGAGACTGGGTTAGTTAGTTTTCGAGTGCTCTACTACCCTTCTTTGGTACCTCAAATTAATGCCCTACCTCACAAAAAGGTTGAAAAATACTTGCACCAAAACTTTTTTGCAACTTATTATTTTGCTGGAGGTGCTCATGCCATCAAAAGAGATTTGCTATTGCAATTAGGTGGTTTGCCAGAAGATTTTTTTTATGGTATGGAAGAATACGATATCAGCTACCGATTGTTGCAAGCCGGATATGGAATTGTTTATGATGCATCTATAACCATGTTACATAAAGAATCGCCACTTGGAAGAACAACAAGAAAAGAAAAGTGGCAAATGATGTGGCTGAATAAATGTCGTGTTGCCTGGAGATACTTACCCAAACAATACTTCTATTCTACATCTATTCTATGGTCTTTCAAATACTTGTTGTCAACCAATATGGATTTTAAAGGCTGGTGGGAAAATTGGATAAAAATTCTATCTATTCCTAAAAGCGAACGAAGGTCTCCAATTTCTAATGATTGTTTGACCTACTTGGAAAAGGTAGAAGCTCGTTTATGGTATTGATTTTTTAGAAAGCAGACAATGCCTTTACTTTACAGCAAAATGATTTGTTTTGAGGGCAATTGGAATTTTCTTGGCTAGGCTAATCGCAATCTCTCGGCATTGGGGCTACCCAACTGGTGTAAAAGTTGCTTGGAGCATTCTTTTCAATAACAATAAAAAACTTGAATGGAAACTGCCCATCTTTAACAACTCCATTACACTTAGAAAGTCACAATCAGACCTACCTATTTTCGAACAAATATTTGCAGACCTTGAATACAAGTTCCCCCACCCTAATCCCGAAGAAGTTACTACAATTATTGATGCAGGAGCGAATATTGGTTTTGCAGCGCTTTATTTTAGTAGCGTATATCCTAATGCAAAAATTCTTTGTTTAGAACCCGACCAAAACAATTTAGAACTTCTCAGATATAACACAAGAAGTTATAAAAATATCGAAATCCTGCATGGTGCACTTTGGCACAACAACTCTCCAATTGAAATTTCAAACCCCAACGAATTAAGTGCTGGATTTGTCATTACAGCATCAAAAAATAATACAACTCTTATTCCTGCATATACTCCCCAACAGTTAATTGATAAAATGGGTGGTAAAGTTGACTTATTCAAAATGGATGTTGAAGGTGCTGAATTGGAAATTTTTTCAAACACAACCGATTGGTTGAAGCAGATTGAAGGACTGATTATTGAACTGCACGATTGGATGCGACCAGGTTGCTCTTATCCTTTTTACAAAGCAATTGCTCATTTTAAATGGGAAACGCACCTAGCAGGTGAAAACTTAGTATTGTTGAAACAAAAACAAGTACCATGAAAAAAGTTGTAGAAGCATGGTATAGAAAATTATTTCCTAAGCGAGTACCTAAATACCAATCCTATCGTCCTTTTTTCTTAGAACGAACAGGATTGGAAATTGGTGGTCCAAGTCCAATTTTTCAGAACGCTGGATTTTTACCTGTGTACAATTGGCTGCATCAATTAGACAACTGTACTTTCAGCAATGAAACAGTTTGGGAAGGGCGATTAGAAGCAGGCAAATCGTTTCATTACACCCCAGGCAAATCGGGATATCAATTTTTTTCAGAAGGCAACGACTTACAATTTGCCAAGGACAATAGCTATGACTGTGTATTATCTAGCCATAATATAGAACATTATGCCAATCCAATTAAAGCATTACGTGAGTGGAAGCGTGTTGTAAAAAAAGGAGGAATACTATTATTGGTGGTACCTCATAAGGATAATACGTTCGATCATGCTCGTCCAATTACAACCATTGAACATTTAATCCAAGATGCTGATGTGAACATGGAAGAAAATGATACCACACATTTTGATGAAGTAATTGAGTTGCATGATTTACAAAAAGATCCTGCTGGTATTTCAAAACAAGAATTGGAAGAAAGAACTTTAAACAATTTACAAAACAGATGTGTACACCACCATGTTTTTAATACCCCACTTGTTGTTAAGGCGTTAGATGCAGCTGGCTGGACTATAAGAAAGATCAATTGGATGAACCCATATCATATTATTGTACTTGCACAAAATACGGGTGAACAACCTAATAATGCCATCTGGCTGCTCCCGAAAGCATTCAGCGAAAGTCCTTTTCCTTCTGATCAATGAATCAAGAAATCAACCATATTGCTGCCGGTGTTGTGCTCTATCATCCCAATCAAAATTGGATACAACATGTAGAAAGCTATGTTTCTGAAGTAGATTTTTTGATAATTATTGACAACAGTATTGCTCCAATTTCTAAAGACCTACTTAACTTTCATCCACACATTCAATATGAGCATTACCCTCAAAATATAGGTGTTGCTGCTGCAATCAATAAGATGTTAGAGGCAGCAAGTAAATTGAATTGCACATGGTTGATGACCATGGATCAAGACTCGTATTTTAATAAAAATGAAGCCAAAGATTATATTAGTCAGGTTAAATCGCATGATGAACTTACAATAGGTATTGGCCCCAGCATATCTAATCACCCAACAGAATCAAATAATCCACTTATTTTGATTAGTTCAGGTATGTGTATTCGTGTGCAAAAATCAATTGAATTGGGTGGCATGAAAGAAGAACTGTTTATTGATCAAGTGGATCATTTTTTTTGCCTACAGGTACAAGCAGCTGGATTTAAAATGAAGTTGATTCCAAATATTGTGCTACAACATTCACTTGGGGAAACCAGAAGTATAAACTATAAAAATCATTCTAATAAAACCGTTTACTTACACAGTCCTACGAGACTCTATTATATGACCAGGAATGTATTCTATCTTAGTAAACATTTCAAGAATACATATCCAGCTTTTGTCAAACAGCAAAAAGTTGGTCTATTGCATCGAATTAAGAATAGAATCAATTATGAAACTGATCGATGGGAAACTGTAAAAATGGTTTTCCTAGGTATTTTGCACTTCTATCAAAACAAAATGGGAAAATTACAGTCATAGTATGAGTCAACAAGCGTCCATATTTTTCTCCATCATTCTTCCAGTGAAATGGAAAGGCGATTATTTGGAGCCAGCTTTACAATCCATAGCTCAACAAACTTATCCGCATTTCGAAGTCATTGTATTATTAGATAAAAGCAGCATCGAAAATGGAACTGTTGCGTGGTTACAAGAACAAAAAATTGTACCTGTTACATTGCATGTGAGTTATCAAGAACTTGGCATTGCCGAAAATTGGGGGAGAATTAAAGATATTGAGAAGAAGCCTTACATGACTATTATGGGTTACGACGATTTGCTATATCCAAGTTTTCTTGAAAAAATGGCTGCAAGTATTCAAGATCATCCAGAAAGTTCTTTATTTCATGCTCACTTTGATCTCATAGATGCCAATAGCAATAGCATTGGTAAATGTAAACCCATGCTATCTGAGTATAACGCCTCACAATTCATGGAGGCGATGATTCGATTTACCATTACACAAATGGCTACGGGTTATATTTTCAAAAGCAGCGACTACGATGAAATAGGTGGCATCCCAACACATTATCCAAATATCATTTACGCCGATATAGATTTATTTCTTCAATTAAGTTTAAAAGGTAAAACACAAGTATTACCTGATACACTCTTCGCATTTAGGTGGCACCAAAGCACTACCAGAACTTCTAAGTTGGAAACTTTATTGCAAGCACTCAATCTATTTTCAGAACAATTAGCAAGATGGAAACAAACAACACCAGCATTTGCTAAGTCAATTGAATTATATGCGGATGAGTACTTATTAAAAGAATATCGCTCACTTGCACACAGTTCATTGCGACTCACCAAGCAAGGAAGAGGACAATATTCTGTGCAATATTTTATGGAATCATTTAAAATAGCTTATCAAAAGATTTATCAATCAAAAGCACCTTCACTCTTTAATGATTGGAGTTGGTTCTTGGCTTGGTGCATAGATCAGATTGCTCCATTAAGAGAACTATTTCGACAATGGCGAAATAAAAGAAGTAAGCCTATTATTTCATAACAATAGGAGGCAAAGCTTTCAAGTAATCATGAAAGAGCTGAATAGCTTGTCGTTTGGCATCATTTAACCTGTAATCAATATTTTCAGTATAGTATTTTTTCAAATCGTACAAAGGGTATTCAAAGCCTTCCAACACCTCATTAATATGTTGAACTCCATAGCCATTCGCCCTATTAAATCCATCTAAAAAATCTGGATCAATTGCTTTGTTGGCGGCCCATACTGCAAATACAAATGGTAAGCCAGTGAAGTCCTTCCAGGCTTGTCCCAAATCATACACATAAGGATATTGCTGTAATGCTGCAAATGCCCTGTCACCAATCACAACAGCAGCTTCATTTCCCTGTATGTTTTGCTCAAAACCTGGATTTGCAGGCTTAAATTCTACTTCTAACTCCCAATGATGTTTACATAAAATGCGCACTAAATTAACTGAAGTACGACTTTGATAATCGAGTTGAATGGTCCTAATATCTTCCAATGGAACCTGACTAAACAAAGCAACAGAAGCTACTGTACCATTTGTGCCAATACAATAGTCTGTGACGATTTCGTACTGCTGTAGTAAAGGCAAAACAGCAACAGGCACCAATCCTATATCAATTTTATCATGCAATAAGGCCGAGGCAATATTTGCTGGATAATCTCTTTTTAGATCTATCATCCGCATCAATCCACTTCTTTCAACACCAAACAACAAAGGCTTAGTATTTGAATAGCTTACCGCTCCTATCGACCATATCTCCTTCAATTCTGCTAAATTTGCCGCAAAGAAAAGAAAAAAGACGGCTTTAATTGACTTTTCCCACAACCAAAAGAAAGTAATATCCATGCAGTTTCAGACTCTTACAGCTATTTCCCCGATTGATGGGCGCTATCGTAAACAAACTCAGGCACTTGAACATTATTTTTCTGAATATGCCCTTATCAAATACAGGGTGATTGTAGAAATAGAATACCTCATCTTTTTAGCTGATAAGAAGCTATTTACGCTACCCGCAAAAGCCAGAAAACATTTAACCGATTTGAAAGAAAGGTTTGGATTAGATGAAGCACAACAAATTAAGCAAACAGAAGCCACCACAAACCACGATGTAAAAGCTGTTGAATATTTCCTAAAAGAGCAACTGGAAGCTGCTGGTGCAAGTCATTTGAAAGAATGGGTTCATTTCGGATTAACTTCGCAAGACATTAACAATACTGCTATTCCATTAAGTTGGAAGCACTTTACAGAACATGAATATCTTCCAGCACTTATTAATCTAAAACAACAACTGACCAAACTGGCTAAACAATGGAAAGGTATTCCCATGTTAGCAAGAACACATGGACAACCCGCTTCTCCTACTACCCTTGGTAAGGAAATGATGGTCTTTGTTGAAAGGTTAGATCATCAAATTCAACTACTAAGTACAATTCCTTTTGCTGCAAAGTTTGGAGGTGCAACTGGTAATTTCAACGCGCACCATGTTGCCTTTCCAAGGAAAAATTGGATTGCATTGGGAAATGAGTTCGTTGAAAACCGTCTTGAATTACATAGAATGCAATTCACTACACAAATAGAACATTACGATCTTCTTGCTGCGCATTTTGATAATATGAAACGAATTAACCAGGTATGGATTGATTTTTGTCGCGATATCTGGACTTACATCAGCATGGACTACTTCAAGCAAAAAACTAAAAAAGGTGAAGTAGGATCAAGTGCAATGCCGCATAAGGTCAATCCAATTGACTTTGAAAATGCAGAAGGTAACCTAGGATTAGCCAATGGAATCTTCGAACATTTATCAGCCAAACTTCCTATCAGTCGATTGCAACGCGATTTAACAGATTCAACAGTATTAAGAAATATTGGAGTTCCTGCAGCACATAGCATCCTATCTTTCAAGAGCATTGAAAAAGGGCTTTCAAAATTGGTATTGAATCAAGATAAAATGCAATCCGATTTAGATCAGAATTGGGCCGTGGTGGCAGAAGCTATTCAAACCATTCTTAGAAGAGAAAATTTTCCGAATCCTTACGAAGCTTTGAAAGACCTAACAAGAGGCAATGCTGCTATTACTAAAGAGACGATGCATCAATTCATTCAACAGCTCCCGATAAGTGCTGCACTGAAAAAAGAATTGAAATCAATCACTCCGCATACCTACACAGGCATATATCCCAACTTTTAAGTGCTTCTTTAAACCCTGTTGTAATCGGCTCTCCAGTTTTGGATTAGTTTCTTGATCTCTTTATTTGAAAGAGAATCTTGCAAAGCTTTGTCAACCAAAGACGGGAACTCTTCATCTGATGCAAAGCGTAAAGCAACTATTTGTCCCATGCGTAAACCAGATGGTAAAGTCTTTCCTGTAAGTACGTAATACCTCAACGATTCTTCTGCACGAATAGCTCTGTCTTGGGCTTTTAATGCAAAGCTTCTAGCATACCAAAAGAAGGATGCAAAAATGCATGCTATTAATAGTAGCAACGCTGCAGTTAGCCAATTAGATGAATCGGAGTTGATCAATAATGAAATACTACCAATAATTAACAGTAGCAATAAAAAGAATGTATATCCGTGATAACCTCTTACTAATCGAACATGGTTGCTATAATTCTGTGTTTTTTTCATGGTTGTTTGATTTGTTGCAGCAAAGAAAACATTTTTTGAACGAGCGCACTTGCAGAACCTTGATAATTGTTCACAATAAATGCAACCGACACGTCGCCCCATAGTGGATGTTTGTAATATCCTGCATAAGCTTTTACCCCTCCAATTGTTCCACTTTTCAGCTTCATACCCGACTGAACAGAAAAACTTTTATCAAAAGATTGAAACCAGTCTCTCCTACGTGCATACTCCAAAAGGTCTGTCAATGCTCCTGCTGTAACCCTATTTTGAGGCGATAATCCAGACCCATCTATTATGCGTAAATAAGCTGGATCTAATTGAATTTGTTCTTTCCAATAGTTACGAACCCATTGTACAGCATCTTGTGTTGCTGACTTACCTGATTTTTGTAAAGAAATTGTTTTCAGGAAGGCTTCACCATATAGGTTGATGCTTTTTTGCATGAAAGGCGATATCAAGCTATCAAGAGAGGGCGAAACAGATCGACTAAGAATTTTAGTTTGAGTATTAGTTGGAATTGAAGCAGAACCAACAATAATTCCTTTCTTCTGCAACTCTTGTTTCAAGATAGTTACTAACTGAAAAGAAGGATCCGGCATGGAGCCAGCAATCACAAACTTATTTTCTCCAACTGGAATTGTACCCCGAATAATACCAACTGTGGCAAAAGGTGGCAAGTAGATATAGGCATTGTCACCAGTACCTTTTGCTGCTGCTTTTAACTCGCTTTTCCAGGTAACGCCATATAGTACAGGTTGTGTTTTTATAATTTCAACATCTGATCCAATTTCATTTCCTGATCGCAGATGAACATCGTATTGATTTTCTCTCCAATTCAGTCCCCATGCACCAGCACCATAATAATTTCCAATATCATCCCATATCCATCCTCCAGGAACTGCATGGCTATTCCAGCCGGCTGTGTTCACTTCAATACTTCCTTTCACTTCACGAATTCCAGCCTTCAAAATCTCTTGTACCCAGTTTTTTATTACAACTGTATCGCTTTGGTTTGGGAATCGCCATGATCCTAAACTAGGATCTCCACTACCCTGAATGACAATATTTCCATGGAGAATACCATTTTTTAATTCACCTTTCCAGCCTAAATTAGTTGTGTATGTAAATTTACTTCCAAGCACATCCAATGCTGTAATTGAAGTCAGCACCTTTAATGTACTTGCAGGCGCCAATCCAATATCAGCCTGATAATCCACCATTACTTTGCCCGTGCTCGACTGCACAATTTTCAAACCAACACTTGCTGCCTTTAATTGTGGATCCAACAAAAACTGAAGAAGAGCTGCTGGCTGCTGCGTACTTTTTTGCGCAATAGCATGTGATATAAAAGAAATGAAAACAATTATGAAAATCAAACGTTGCATCTGTTAGCTTTGAATTTTAAAAGTAAGGAAACAATGACAGAGGTAAAAGCATTGATTATAACAATTGGAGATGAGTTGTTAATTGGACAGGTAATCGATACAAATAGTGCATGGATAGCACAGCAATTGAATCAGATTGGGATAGCTGTAGTAGAAAGAAGATCGGTTGGTGATAGTAGAGAACAAATTTTAGCAGTTTTAAAAGAAGCTGAAACAATTGCCCCAATTGTATTAATTACTGGCGGCTTAGGTCCTACAGCCGATGATATAACTAAGCCTGTTATGTGCGAATACTTTGGCGGCTCAATGGTTATGCATGAACCTACTTTGGCACACGTAACAAGAATTTTTGAAGAGATTTTAAAAAAGCCGATGATTGAAAGGAATCGTCAGCAAGCAATGGTTCCTAGTTCATGCACTGTGCTTATGAACGAAAAAGGAACGGCACCTGGAATGATGTTTGAAAAAGGTAAATCCATTTATATTTCTATGCCAGGTGTACCCACAGAAATGAAATGGATTATGCAGCAGCATGTATTACCAATGTTACCCCAAAAATATGAGTTGGGGTCCTTCTTGCATAAAACGCTTTTAACTGCGGGTATTGGCGAATCATTTTTAGCAGAAGAAATTCAAACTCTTGAAACGGCTTTACCAGTTAATTGCAAACTTGCTTATTTGCCTAATTATGGCATGGTTCGTTTGAGATTAAGCGTGTACGACAAAAATCATGAGGCTGCCGAAGCTGTTTTGAATGAATGGTTCAATAAACTGAAAGCAGCCGTTTTACCATATTTGGTTGCCGATGAAGACATTCCTATACACATAGCTTTAACAAGATTATTACAATCTAAAAATGCCACTGTCTCTACTGCCGAAAGTTGCACGGGTGGATACATAGCTCATTTATTAACCTCTCAACCTGGTTCTTCGGCATCCTTTAAGGGCTCCATTGTTGCATACGATAATGAAGTGAAGCACAGTGAGTTGGGGGTAAGCTTTGAAGTTTTGCAGGAGCACGGGGCGGTTAGTCAACCTGTAGTCGAGCAAATGGCAAAAGCAGTTCGTGTAAAAATGAAAACCGATTATAGCATTGCTGTTAGCGGAATAATGGGCCCCGATGGTGGAACAGATGAAAAGCCAGTTGGGACGGTTTGGATGGCAGTAGCATCAGAAAGTAGGTGCATGAGTAAAAAAGTCCAACTCAGGTATAATCGACAGTTAAATATTGAAGCCACTGCCAATCAAGCTATCCACATGCTACAGCGCCTAATTGTGGATAACCCATCTTAAAATTTCCACATTTACAAGTATTTTTGTTAATTAGTAGGTGAGCTGCATTTGGGTGTTTCGCGATTGCTTCATGGTCAATTTGTTATGCATGTATCATTCCGACATACCTTAAACAACCACCTCTCTTAGAACGGAATTGGGTTCAAGTAGGTTACATATTACTCAGTAAAACTGAAAGAAAACGTATGGCTATAGCAGAACTGGTGATGCCCAAACTGGGCGAAAGTATCATGGAAGCAACCATTCTTAGATGGCACAAGAAAGTGGGTGATTCTGTGAAACAAGACGAAACTGTATTGGACATTGCTACCGATAAAGTTGATAGTGAAGTTCCTTCAACAGCAGCAGGCATTATAACAGAGATATTGTACAACGAAAATGATGTTGTACCTATAGGTACTGTCATCGCTAGAATTAATACTGAAGTAGGTGCTTCTGTAGCAGCAGCTCCTGTAGCTCCTCCTCAACCAGTTCAGTCTGCACCACCACCGCCTCCTCCCGTTCAACAGACCTATACACCACCACCTCCTCCTCCTGCACCTACACCAGAACCAGCCGTGCCATATGTGCCTGCTGAAATGGCAACCCCTTCTAAGTCTGGTGCAAATAATAAATTTTTCTCTCCATTGGTGTTGAATATAGCCAATAGCGAAGGAATTAGTTTGAGCGAGTTAGAAAGAATTGCTGGAACGGGCGCTGAAGGAAGAGTAACTAAGAAAGATATTTTACAATATGTAGCGGATAAACGCGCTGGAAGGGCGCCTATTTTCGTCCCTCCTGTTGTTTCAGCACCAGCACCTCAACCTGTTGCTGCTCCAACTCCTGCGCCTATAGTAGAAAAGCCTACTCCAGTGCCTGCAGCTCCAGTTGTTGAAGTTCCACAAGCAACTCCAACTCCTGAGCCTGTTGTCGCTCCGAGCCCAGCACCTACCGCTTCTATTCAAGTTCAAACAAATAACAACGAAACTGAACCAGCACCAACTGTAAGCAAGCATTGGCCAGAAATGGAATCACCTGCGCCAAGTCATGAACCTACCCCAGCACCTGCGCCAGCTAAACCTGTTACTGTTTCTGCTATGCAAGCCCCAGTTGTTGAATCTACTACGCCTCCTCAATTGAAAGGAACAGAACAGCCTATTGCAGCAGCAGTTCCAACCGTTGGCGCACCTGTTGTTCCTCCACTGGCGCCAGCCCCAACTTTTGCTGGTAAGAAATCGCACCCATCTCATGTAACTCCAACTGGAAATACTGAAATTATTGAAATGGATCGTATGCGTAAGCTCATCGCTAAGCATATGGTCGATAGTAAAGCAACCAGTCCACACGTAACTTCTTTTGCAGAAGCAGATGTGACCAATATGGTGCTTTGGAGAGAACGTGTAAAAGGTGAATTTGAAAAAAGAGAAGGCACTAAGCTCACATTTACGCCCATGTTTATTGAATGTATCACTAAGGTAATCCCTAGATTCCCATGGGTGAATGCATCTGTAGAAGGCGATAAAATCATAGTCAAAAAAGACATCAACCTTGGAATGGCAACAGCACTTCCTTCTGGCAATTTAATTGTACCAGTCATTAAAGCTGCGGATCAATTGAATATAGTTGGACTGAGTCATGCTGTAAATGGAATGGCAGACGCTGCTCGAAATAACCGCTTAAAGCCCGATGATACTGTTGGAGGAACTTTTACACTCACCAACGTAGGTACATTCGGAAGCTTAATGGGTACCCCTATTATTAGTCAACCTCAGGTTGCAATTTTAGCTGTAGGTGCAATTAAAAAGCGTCCTGTTGTTATTGAATCACCTAATGGCGATACAATAGGTATTAGACACATGATGTACTTATCGCTTAGCTATGACCATAGAATTGTTGATGGTAGCATTGGCGCTAGCTTCTTAACTGAAGTTGCTAAAGAAATGGAAAGATGGGATATAAATAGAGCATGGTACCAGTACGTTTAAAAACACTTTTCAAGCATTGTATACAAGCCGGAGTCATTGCTTCGGCTTTTTTGTCTTGCCTACATACACAAGCACAAACAGATGGATTAGGCTCATGGAACATTGTGAACTTTAAATACAATGTTAATAGTAAATGGTCATTATTTGGTGAATCACAATTGCGTTCGCTGCTGTTTTACAACAATTTCCATTACCACGAATACAAAGGCGGTGGAACGTACATTTTAAGCAAAAACTTTTCTATTACTGCTGGAGTAGGAAGATACAGCACATATAGAGAAGGTGGTAATTTTAGAACTCCAATGGCCAACGATGAGCTTAGAACATGGCTTCAAGTAAATATGACCAATGCATTGGGTGATGTTCAATTTGAACACAGATACAGAGCTGAACAAAGATTTACTTCTGCAAATGGATATCGAAACCGATTTCGTTATCGATTAGCTGTTGCAGCACCTATTGCGCGCAAGAACAACGATAAGATCTACTTCAGCATTTGGAATGAACTTTTTTTAACTAATGAGGCTCCTTACTTCGAACGCAACCGTTTTTTTGCAGGAATAGGTTATGAATTCAGCCAAAATTTTACTTGGCAAGTAGGTTATGTGAACCAGCTTGATTATCGTATTAATGATGAAACAGGAAGAAACTTTTTACAAACTTCTTGGCTGTTTACATTCCCCTGGAAACAAAGAAAATCTTTGTTACAATATTTGCCACAATAAGACCTATTTTATTGCAACAACTATTGGTTAATTGAGTAAAAGAAAGTAAATTTCATATGCAAGTAATCGCTTATGAAATCACTCTCTCAAACTTGGTTTGCCGACGGCTATATTGATTTTGAATTGAAGAAATATACGCTGCTTGCTTATTTACAAGAAGTAGGTAAATGTTTCAACGAGAATAAATTGTACCCGCAATTAGCAGATGTAATTTTCCATTACAATAATCTTGTTGCTTTTCGAGAAAACAAAAAATACTTGCAGGAGCAATTCCCAAAAAAACTCACTGGCCTTCAGCTTGAAAAATTGCAGTTGCTCTATGAGCAAATGATTGAAGACGATGAATTAATGTCTGAATTAGAAGACATCATTCAATTTGCTGAAAGTAAAATGAAAAGAACTATTTCGAGTGGAGCTGAGATTTATGAATTTGTTGAAAATAAACTCACCATTGAACCTGTTGGTATTATTCCGCTCGATAACCAAGAAGGTTATTTCATGCTATGTGAAGGAAGTACAAAAAGCACTTGGGTGTACTATTATAAAATGATGTTTTTTGAAAAACATGACGAGCAATACAGAACCATTCGGACTGAGTTTGTCAATGAATGGAAACGTAGCTTTTCTTACAGTTTTCAACAAATTAAATCTGAACTCATACAAACCAGAAAAGAACTTCCTAATCCGGCTGTTTACAGCATCGAAACCGAATACAGGTTCCCATTAGAAGAAACACTATTGCCCATTGCTAAAAGAAGCCTAGCACGCTTCATATCGCTCCAGCAAAAAGGCAGCGCTTAATGTTTGTTAACGTCTCTTCTTTATAAAAATACGGCTGTATCTTAATTGATTACAGCCGTTTTATTTTTTGAGTTTTGGATATTAATAGCCCAATCCCCAATCTATTCCTTTAAGCGTAGCTGGCACACCTGATTTCATCCATACAGGCATTGGTGCTCCTTTTAAGTAGTGATCAAAAAATTGAGCCAAACGAATACTTAAATCTTTTCTATTTCTTCTTTCAGCCAAGTTGTGTACTTCATCATTGTATTGCAACATCCATACGGGTTTACCTAAGCGTTTCAAAGCAGTAAAATATTCAATTCCTTGGTACCAAGGCACAGCATCATCTTTATCGTTGTGCATGATGAGTAACGGAGTCTTTACTTTATCGGCTTTGAACAATGGTGAGTTCTTGATATACAAATCAGGCTTCTGCCATAGTGTTGCACCAATTCTACTTTGACTCCTTTCATACTGGAACTGACGAATTAAGCCACTTCCCCATCTTACACCACCATAAGCACTTGTCATGTTACTAACCGGAGCACCAGCGCCTGCTGCTGCAAACATATTGGTTCTTGTTACTAAATAAGATACCTGATAACCACCCCAGCTCTGTCCTTGTATAGCCATCTTAGTACTATCTACCCATTTCATTTTACTGAGGTAGCGCGCTGCTGAAACTATTGCATTATATGCATCTTCGCCAGGCTGACCAGTTTTGTAATAAATATTCGGATCAAATACCAAATAACCATTACTTGTAAAGTATGGAATGTTTATGGTAGATGCACTTGGAGCCGGTACACGATAATTATATCTAGTATCCGCATTCTTCTCATAGAAATAGAAAATCACAGGATACTTTTTGCTGCTATCGAAGTTTTCTGGCTTGAACAACAAACCCTCGCTCATTTTGCCATCAAACATTTTCCACTTATGTAACTCAACTGTGAACCAGTTATAGTTTTCTTGTTGCGGATTGAGCTTGCTCAATGTTGTTGCAGTTCCCATACGATATTGCTTTCCGCTTGCATCTAATGAAGAATCAATTGCTGTTATAATTGTAACAGTAGGACTCACATTAGGCTGACTCGTAACATAGCTAAAGACCATTGCGTCATTTGCTTTAATAGGTGCGGAAATATTCATTGGCCTAGTTGGATTTTGCTTTGCATCCCAATTAAACTGTGCTCCAACAGAATGCAACTGCATAGCATAACCTTTTTCCTTATGGTCAAAAATGCTGATACCAACTACATCACCCACCGATACGAAACGTTTCTCTCTATCAAAACTAATTTGTCTAAAAGTGACTTGATTCTTTCTTCCAATTCCTTTTGTAATATTAATGGGTGTTTTCTGTCCTTTTGGATCTAATTGCCAAATATCAAACTTGTCATAAATCATCATGGCTTCATCACCTTCTGCCCATCCAGCTACTCCATGCGGAGGTGGATCATCTGGATGATCATCATCTTCATCCCATACAGTCACTTTTAATGACTGTGATACATTGGTTACTTTTTTAGAAGCTATTTCATAGGTGAAATAATTCTTCTTCTCCCAATCATACCATGCTATGAACTTACCATCTGGTGATGCGCTATAATTTCCTCTGATATCTCCATTAACAGGAGTTCGCTGTCCAGTTGCTATGTCAATTAAAAATGCACGTGACTTAGCAAAGCCTTGCCATTGAGAGGCTATTCTATTTCCTTTAGAAGATGTAGCAAGAACAAAGTCCGCATCACCTTCCTGAACCAATTGAACATTTTCAGCATCTTCAGCACCAAGCATTACTACTTTACTTGTCTTCGGCTGCCAAACAGCCATAAAACTTCTTCTTAGTTCATTATTGAGCTGTAATAACTGTTGTGGTTGGTTTTGCTCATCTTGATAATGCCAGATATCTAATCGAGCTGTTTCAAAGTCTACCAAACTGGTGTCTTTAATTGGACGAATTGGTGCAATGCCAAAGAACACTTTTTTGCCGTCTTTACTAAAACGATTGAAAAAATTATCGCTTATTGTATGATTCGCTGGAATTCCTGATGTGGTTTGATGAATCACTTTCTCTGCTTCTTTCATACCTTGTTGATAATACCAAACCTGATAAAACTTACGCAAAGCTTTTGCTGAACTATCACGCTCTGCTACAAATACCAACTGTGTTCCAGATTCATCCATAGCATAGCTTTTTGCATCATTGAATTTTTTGAAAATGGTGTCTGTCGTTGCTTTGTTCAAATCTACCCAAATAACCGCTGCTACAGAATTTGCAGCACCGTTCTTCCTTGTAGTTTCAACAATTAAACTATTGCCGTTTTGTGAAAAATAATATTCGCTTGCAAGAGGAAATCTCCACTCTTTTCCTGTTGAAGTATTGAGCAATACCAACTCAGTACCCTCTTCAACCGGATCAGGTTGAGGAGCTGCATTAGTTGGTCTATTATTTCCTGCTCCTGCCCTCAAACTTGCCATGCCTGAGGTTTGAACCTGCACAACTTTATTACGAATGCTATCAGCTACTTTTAATAAGCTATCAGCCATTTGCAACATCTGCCTTACTTGCGTTGCAGAATCAGGCGTAGTTCTAACAGGAGCAGCAGGCAAAGCCTTTTCTAAATGATAGGCTAACCAATTACCTGCTTTCTCAGGCATTTTATACGTTTTTACCCTAGCAACTTTAGTAATTTTTAGATCTTGTAAACTAATCCATCCAATACTATCTTTTGGCATATCATCGGGTCTGCGCTTTTTAATTCTAGCTTCCCTAGTATCTTGAAACTTTGGACGAATTTTAAATACCAAATAATTATTATCCTCCGAAAAACGAGCCGTATATCCGCGAGGAACTTCTAAAGTTGACTTTCCATCTGAACTTTGAAGAACCATACGTCCATCTCCTTCTTGAAGGTTAATAGTATAAGCAACCCACTTCCCATTATTACTCAATACGCGTTCTCCCAAACTCTCCCATGAGTCATACACACTATGATCAATGGGTTTCTTTTGCGCTAACAAAAAGAGTGGCGACAAAAGAGCTACAAACAGTAGTTTCTTCATACAAGATTTCATTTGGACTAAAATAGGTGGTTTCAAAAAGAAAAAGCATGTTTTTACATAATCGGCAATGTTTATGTTCAACATTTTGAAGTCATATATAAAATCTTTTTTATATTTAGACATGCAAAAGACAGTTTTAAAATACACATCTTCAGGAGTGTTATTTGGATTGCTTTTTCCAGTATTTGCTTTGGCAATTGAAACTGTTTTATTGGATCTGCCTTTTTCGTTTGATACATTTATTTTAATACACCGCACAAATAAACTTATCCTAATTATAGAAACAGCTCCAATCGTTCTTGGACTTGTATTTTACTATCTTGGCAAGAAACAGCAACAGTTATTGAAATTCAATAATGAATTGAATATACAAGTTGCAAATAAAGATGATATCATTAAAAATAACCTAGCTCAGCTTAAAAATATAAAACACACACAATCGCATGTTGTAAGACGCCCTTTGTCGAATATAATGGGATTAATTTCGTTGTTGAATATGACTCAACTCAGCGACACTCAAAAAGAAATCTTGGAGCAATTAACTGAATCGTCCAAGGAACTTGATGATGTTATAAGAGAGATAGTACAGCAGTCAAGAGCAAATTAGCTCTATGACTTGCTTTTTAAAGTTCCTATACCTGCAAACTTATCTATTTGCCCGCCTCATCTGTAATACAACAGACAATACAATCAAACTGAATCCAACATAAAAAGACCATCCAAGAAGAGTAGCTTCATCGAATAATAAGAAGGCAATCAAGATAGTGTATACAGGCTCTAGATTCAATGCAATATTTTGTGTAAACGCACTCACATGTCGTAAGGCTTGCAAGGATAAATACATGGCAAAAACTGTACAAATACCACTTAGAATGATCAGCCAAAACCAATCCATTCCTGTAGGAATTTGAAATGATGGCTGAGCTACCATTTCAAAGAATGGTAAGCAAAGTGTTAGGAATAAAGCACCACCACCCAGTTCATACAGCATCATAGTATCTGCTTTAACTGTAGCAACAAGCTGCTTATTAATGATTGAAAAAATGGTACTCAATAAAGTTGAAATAATTCCGAGCAAAATACCCGTTCTATATTGAACATCAAAATGAAAAATGAGGTAAATCCCTAAAACACCTAAAGTGCCTATAGCTAGCTCTACTGGTCGGAAATTTGTTTTACGCATGACTGGCTCTAACAAAGCTGTGAATAGTCCTGCTGATGATAAACAGACCAGTGCTACAGAAACATTGGCATACTTAATACTTCCGAAAAAACATACCCAATGTAATGCAATGATGGCGCCAGTTCCTACCAACTGAAGCAATGTTTTATTAGGTGGTAATCGAAGTGACTTTTTGAATTGAAGAATAGCAAGGAGAATTAAGGTAGTGAGAATCATTCTGTACCAAACAAGCCATCCCTCCGATAAGGTAATTAGCTTACCTAGTATACCAGTGAAACCCCAAAGAAATACTGCAGCATGTAATTGTAGAATTGGCTTCTTCAACATTTTTATAAATTATTGCTGCTTTTTATTTTCCTGATGCATTTTCCAAACTCCAATTACCCCTTCTTGTATAATACCTTTGGTCATTTTTGATGCCCCAGCTTTTCTATCTACAAATACAATTGGAACTTCTACTATTTTTAATCCAAGCTTCCATGCTTTGAATTTCATTTCAATTTGGAATGCATAGCCTATAAACTGAATAGTGAGTAAATCAATTGCTTCCAAAGCCGTTCTTCTGTAACAAACAAATCCAGCGGTTGGATCCTTAACAGGTATACCAGTAATTAATCTGGTATAAAATGCCCCACCCTTAGAATAGATATGTCTGTCAAGAGGCCAATTTTCAATTTTACCTCCTGGAACATAACGGCTACCAATTGCAACATCGGCTCCATTTATACATGCTTGTAATAGCCTGGGTAAATCATTTGGATTGTGGGAAAAGTCTGCATCCATTTCAAACACAAAATCATATCCCATTTGAATAGCCCATTGAAAACCTAGAATATAAGCTGTACCTAACCCTAACTTCCCAGTTCTCTCAATTAAAAACAACCTGTCTGAATTAATTTCTTGAAGCTGTTTTACAATCCCTGCTGTTCCATCAGGCGAACCATCATCAATAACCAACACATGAAAAGGCGGTGATTGAGAAAATACTGCTTGAATAATTGAAGAAATATTTTCCTTCTCATTAAAAGTTGGTATGATAACAAGGGCTTTCAAGGGGGGCGAAAAAATTATTTCTTAAGTTTTGAACGCATGTAAATCTCAGTAAGCTTCGACTTTGTATGTAAAGGAAAATCTCCCTTCATCATCCAATCGTAATAAGATGGCTCATCGCGTAGGACATCTGCAACAGGCTTTCCTTTATGCTTACCAAAATTAAATACCTCTACTCCGTTTTCCATTACAAATCGTCGCGCGAAATCTACAATCTCTTCATCGCCAATAAATTTCAAAATACTGTCAACAGTATCTCCCATTTGAGGGTATCTTTCAATTTGCGCTAATAAAACTTCCCATGTGGCATCTACATCTGCTTCTGCGCTATGAGCATTATCTAAATTTTTATCGCAGTAAAATTTATAGGCAGCACTTAGGGTTCGCTGCTCCATCATGTGAAATATCTTTTGAACATCTAGCAATTTCCTTCCATCTGTTTTGAAAAAGTCTAATCGTATACGCATGAACTCTTCCATCAACATAGGTATATCAAAACGATTGCTATTATATCCAGCTAAATCACAATTGTCTAAAAACTGACGCAATTCATCGGCAACTTTTTCAAAAGTGGGTGCATCCTTCACCATTTCGTCGGTAATACCATGAACCGCCGATGCAGCCTCGGGAATTGGCCTACCCGGATTAATAAGTTTTCTCTTCTTTAAAGGCTGATCAGAACCAGGTAAAAATTTAACGATAGCTATTTCAATGATTTTATCAGTTCCAACGTTAATTCCAGTAGTTTCTAAATCAATAATTGCGATTGGCTTGCTCAGTTGTAGTTTCATATGTCAAATTACGTAAATATATCGCAGTGTAGCTAAAAAAACTACATATAACAATAATCTAACCCGTAGTTAAAATTGAATTCAATACAAAACAATGGAAAACCTTACTTTTGAATTCTAATTTTGGAATTATGAAACCAATAATGGTCATAGTCTGTCTCGCATTTACTGCAATCTTATTTAGCTCTTGTGTATCCAGCCGTGGATCCAATGGTTCTTGTCCAACTACCAATCCTCGTTATTTCAAACCTTAGTATTCGTACCTACAAATGAATTGGATTCAGTTGAATAGCATTACTCAACTTGAGGACATTGCTAAAACTTCTTACGAACGTCCCCAAGTCATTTTTAAACATAGTACACGTTGCAGCATCAGTATGGTTGCAAATAGACGACTCAATGATGCCGACCAGCCTGCTAATACCGACTTTTATTTTCTTGATTTATTGCAGTACCGAGATATTTCTAATGCCATTGCTGAAAAATTCAGTGTGTATCATGAATCTCCTCAGGTTTTATTAATTCATAAAGGAGAATGCATTTACGATGAAAGCCATAGCAGTATTTATATGCGTGATATTGAAGAGGAATTATCCAGAATTACTTCTGTCTAAGTTAAAAGAAGCATTTTTATCTGTGTGACAAAAGTCATTGTACAGTCAATTGCCTAAGTTCAATTTTGTGTGACCTAAAACAACACACATGAAAATTGAGCAAATTTACACAGGCTGTCTTGCACAAGGCGCTTACTACATTGAAAGCAACGGAGAAGCTGTTATTATTGATCCTCTAAGAGAAGTTTCTCCCTATATCCAAAAAGCAGAAAGATCGGGTGCAAAAATCAAATATGTTTTGGAAACACATTTCCATGCCGATTTTGTATCTGGACATATTGATCTAGCTAAAGCAACAGGAGCAACCATTGTTTATGGGCCAACAGCAAAACCTGGTTTTGAAGCGCATGTTGCAGCAGATGGAGAAATTTTACAGGTAGGAAATATTACTATTGAAGTGGTACATACACCTGGACATACCATGGAGAGTACCTGTTTTTTATTAAGAGATGAGAATGGTGAAGCCAACTCAATTTTTACCGGTGATACCTTATTTATTGGCGATGTGGGTCGCCCCGATTTAGCTCAGAAAGTGATTGCTGAATTAACACAAGAAAAATTAGCTCGTCATTTGTTTCAATCGCTACGCAATAAAATCATGACGCTACCCGATCATTTAATTGTTTATCCAGGTCATGGTGCTGGTAGTGCATGCGGAAAAAATATGAGCAAGGAAACCACAGATACATTAGGCAACCAAAAGAAAACGAACTACGCTCTTCAGACAAATCTTTCCGAAGATGACTTTGTGAAAGAAGTCCTTACTGGTCTAGTTGCACCACCTCAATACTTCCCTGCAAATGTGCTAATGAATATTCAAGGTTATACTAGTATTGATACTGTATTGAAAAAAGGAACACAGCCCTTGAGTGTAGCTGCTTTTGAGACTGCTGCTAATGAAACGGAAGCTGTCATTATTGATACACGATCAGCACAAGAATTTGCAAAAGGATTCATCCCAAACTCCATTAATATTGGAATTGATGGAAGCTTTGCTCCATGGGTAGGTACACTTATCCCAGATATCCGTCAGCCTATTTTATTAGTTGCTGACCCTACTATGGTGGAAGAAGTGGTTACTCGTCTCGCACGTGTTGGATATGATGAAGCCATTGGTTATTTAGAGGGCGGATTTGAATCTTGGAGAAAAGCGGGCATGGAAACTGATCGTATTCAAAGTATCACTGCTACAGAATTTGCAAATTTGTACGAAGCAGGAAAGATTGATGTGCTAGATGTTCGCAAAAAAAGTGAACATGACAGTGAACATATTATAGGAGCTATTAATGCACCACTCGATTTTATCAACGACAGCATGCTATTAATTGATAAATCTAAAACCTACTATGTGCATTGTGCAGGTGGATACAGATCTATGGTATTTATATCAATTTTAAAGGCTAGGGGATTTGAAAATCTAATTGATGTTGCTGGTGGATTTAAAGCAATTAAAGAAATTGGCAAGGTAGCTATCACCGACTACGTTTGTCCAACGACTATGCTTTAATTAGCATTGCCCCCAAAGAAAACGGCCACTTCATTCATTTGAAGTGGCCGTAGTTTTAATGATAATTCTGATTATATTTTTTCAATTACCATAGCGCTTGCTCCGCCTCCACCATTACAAATTCCTGCAGCACCATATTGTGCGTCTTTTTGTTTCAATACGTTCAAGAGAGTAACTATAATTCTAGCACCACTACAACCTAAAGGATGACCTAAACTAACTGCACCTCCATTTACATTCACTTGCTGTGGATACAATTTCATTTTCTCACTATTCACAATACCCACCACACTGAATGCTTCATTCAACTCGAAGTATGCAATATCATCCATTTTCAAGCCAGCTTTTGCAACTGCTTTTGGAACAGCCATAGCTGGTGTTGTAGTGAACCATTCTGGAGCTTGTTCAGCATCGGCGTAGCTGCGAATTTTAGCCAATGGTTGAATGCCTAATTCTTTTGCTTTATCTGCACTCATGAGAACCAGAGCAGCAGCGCCATCATTCATAGTACTAGCATTTGCAGCAGTAACAGTACCATCCTTTGAAAATGCCGGTTTCAATTCAGGAATCTTATCAAACTTTACATTGAAAGGCTCTTCATCTTTGCTGAACATAATTGGCTCTCCCTTTCTTTGTGGAATAGGTACTGGAACAATTTCTGCGTCAAATCGGCCTTCATTCCAAGCGGCTTGACTTCTCTTATAACTTTCAATAGCAAAATTATCTTGATCCTCCCGACTTACATTGCATGCCTTTGCAGTTGCATCTGCAAAAATGCCCATAGCACCTTGCTGATACACATCTGTTAAACCATCTTTGGCTAATCCATCCACTACGGTAATATTACCATATTTGCTTCCCCAGCGCTGGTTCTGGTTATAAAAAGGAACATTACTCATGCTTTCCATTCCACCTGCAACCACAATGTTGCTGTCACCCAACATAATACTTTGAGCAGCTTGAGCAATTGCTTTCATACCACTCGCACAAACCTTGTTCACAGTTGTTGCAATAACCTGATCAGGCAATCCCGCAAACTTAGCAGCCTGTCTTGCTGGCGCTTGTCCAAGTCCAGCTTGAATAACACAACCCATCAATACCTCATCGACTTGTTCTGGCTGAATACCAGCTCTTTCTACAGCTGCCTTTATGGCAATGGCACCTAATTGTGTAGCAGTAAAATCTTTTAATGATCCGCCAAAACTACCCATAGGCGTGCGCACAGCGGAAACAATTACAACTTCTTTCATGGCAAGTGATTTAATTTTTCAGTCGCGAAGATACAAGTTGAATAAATCGTCGAAATAGAATTAACATAAAAAAAGTGCCCAAGGGCACTTTTTAAATTATTTGCAGGAAAAATATTAAGCAAACTTTACAGCACTTCTACGAATGAAAGCATAGCCACCAAACAAGAGCGCACCAAATACTACAGTTGATAATAAGCCTGTATTGTAGAACGGCAATCCATCTGCATAACACATCATCAATCCACCTGGAGTGATAGGTCTGTGATAGCCACCTCCACTGATCCAAACTATAAAATTAGAAACCAAGAAGAAAGCAGTTGGTCCAGCTAATAAACCAGTAGCAATACGACTGATTTTAGCAGTACCCATCCACCATCCAATAGTTGCCAATGAAGCAATCAAAATATAATTGATCCACTGACCACCATAAAACCCTTGAATAGAGCTTAATCCATTGATGTAGAGTAACTGATAAAGAGCATCAGATAAAAACATACTTGCAAGTGGTAAAGCAAAAGACCAAGCTTTATTCTTCTGAAACAATGCACCAGCAAACAAAGCAATAGCCATTTGAGGAGCAAATCCAGGAAGTCTGCCCGGTATTATGCGGTATAAAGCTGACAAAGCAACCAGAACCAAAAATGTTATAACGATTGAGCGATTAAATTTCATAGAAGCCATATTTCGAGCAAAAATAAGTGTTAATAAGATTTAAAAAAATGTGGTTTTCAGCACTATGTGAATAAACTATAGTGGCACATACGCTTTAAATATGGTACATGATTTGCCAGTTTCAACCGCAAATTCGCCATCAGCAAATACTACACAGGCATCTCCAGCTTTCAGTTGCATCTGCTTATTGACGGTACAACCCCCTTCTCCTACCCACCAAATTTGCATCGATTCTGCAGTTCCACTCCATTCTTCGTTGGCTTGAATGACTACTTTGTTGAGTGCAAAATCTGGAACTGGACATGGATAATTCCATTCAAAATGGTTAACAGCATTGCCTTTCATAACCTGCGGTTCAACTGGCTCAAATGCAGTATGTTTTAGTAATTCTGGCACATCTACATGCTTTGGGGTTAATCCGCCCCTAAGCACATTATCGCTGTTAGCCATCAATTCTACATTTTGTCCTTCTAAATACGCGTGGGGAATACCTGCTCCTTGAAAAACAGCCTCTCCTGGCATTGCCTTGACAATATTGAAAAAGTAAATAGAAAAGATGCCTTTATCGTAATTGCCTTCTGGCAACTGATTTGCATATAGCTTGGCTACCCACCATCCTGGATCTGATCTGGTAAGTTCACCAGCGTGAAACCTTATTAACTCTCTCTTTACCAATGATTGAAGTACATGATTCGCATCGTTCGCATCCATCTCCATAATGAGCTGATACAATGCTTTATACCCTTCCTTCCTAAACAAAGTTGAAAAAACCTGAAACTCAGGCGTTTGTTCTAGTAGATATTCTAATGAACTTTTCGAACGAAAACCATGCAAAAGCCAAAACTCGCTTAAGGCAACCATGACTTCTGGCTTATGATTTCTGTCTTTGTAGTTTCTATGTGGAGCACTTATGGGAATACCAGCTGCTTCTTCTGCATCAAATCCTTTTTCTGCTTCTTTTTTAGTTGGATGCACTTGAATTGAAAGCATGTCTTTCACATCCAAAATTTTAAACAGATAAGGCAATTCTCCAAACTGTTCCCATACCCGCTTTCCCACAGTCCCTTCTGGGTCTTCCTGAATAATATCCAACAAACTTTTCGACTGTCCATCTAATTTGGCAGCTGCGCTTGGATGCGCACCCATCCAATACTCCGCACATGGCTTATTATCGAAACTTGCCGACAATAAATCTGGTATAAATTGATTGCCGCCCCATGCATAATGTTGTACAACACCTTTAATTTTATATATCTTGTTACCCATACGTTAGCAATTATGTCAAAAAATAAAGATACAGGAAAACAAGGTGAAGAAATTGCAATTGCTCACCTATTACAAAACGGTTTTTCTATAGCCGAAAAGAATTGGCGCTGGAAGCGAAAAGAAGCAGATATCATTGCTATTCGATCAAACACCATTCATCTTATAGAAGTAAAAACGCGCAATCAAGTCGCCTGTGGTTTTCCTGAAGAAAGTATCTCGCAAACTAAAATCAATCACTTGATTGAATTAGCAGAAGCTTATTGGCAGCTACATCCAACATATTCCGCTATTCAAATTGATGTGGTTGCTATTATACTACAAAAAGGAAAGCTGCATGAGCTGAAGGTTTTTGAAGATGTATTTTTCTGAGGCTTATTGCTGATGACCAGTTGCTTCCATCATTTTTTCCACCCATCTATAGGTAGCTGGACAATACTCTACATTTTGCTGATGTACATGTACGTATTCAACCAGTTTCTTTTTCTTCAAATGCGGAAAGCCTGCACAGTCGGTTGGACGAACCTCATAAATAGAACACATATTTGTTTTCAAATCAAGAAATTGGCAAGGCTGACTCTTATTCATCCAATCGCCTTCTTTTTTATCGAACCACAACCACTTTTCTTTAAAAGCAGCAGGCGTCATAGACAAATGTTTAGAAATTCTTTTGATATCAGTCTCTGTAAAAGTTGGACTCATAGTTTTACAACAATTCGCACAGGTTAAACAATCAACTTCTTTCCAAACTTCTTTATCTAATCGTTCTGCAAGTTGATCAACTCCACGTGGAGGCTTTTTTTCAATCTTACCTAAAAAGCGTTTAAATGCCTTTTTATTATACCTGACTTTTTGCTTGAATGAACGAAGGTTAGTAGTTGACATACAAAAATGAATATTTGGCAATATCTGTATAGCGCAGATCATTACCAAAATTTTTCAATACCAATTCGCTTATTACCTTTAATCTATGTGGGATGCATATAAGAAAGGTTACATGGCCTACTTGCGTTTAGAAAAATCGCTTGCGGAGCATTCTATCGATGCTTACCTAGGCGATATTCAAAAGCTAACCGACTACTTACAGCTAAAGTCGCAGCTCCTTGAACCAGCTCAAATTGAATTAAATCACTTACAAAGTTTTGTACAGTGGATTGCTGAATTGGGTATGAAGCCAAGTTCACAAGCGCGACTCATATCAGGACTTAGAAGCTTTTTCACGTATTGCATAACAGAACAAATCATTGTTATCAATCCAAGTACACTCTTGGAAGCTCCTAAAATGAAAAGAGCGCTGCCAGATTTTCTTTCTTTTGAAGAAATTGAAATGATGCTAGCAACCATTCCATTGAACACACCCGAGGGTGCCAGAAACAGAGCTATGCTGGAAACTATGTACAGTTGCGGATTGCGAGTGAGTGAACTAATTGGATTACAGATTTCTTGCCTCTACCCCGATCTTGGATTTGTTCGTGTTATTGGAAAGGGGAACAAAGAGCGCCTCATTCCAATAGGAAAGGATGCGCTGAAGTACATTCGAATTTACAAAGAGGAGATTCGAGTACACATGAAAATTCAAAGAGGAAAAGAAGACTTTCTGTTCCTAAACAAACATGGCAATCCACTTAGCAGGATCATGGTTTTTTACATCATTAAAGATGCTGCTCAAAAAGCTGGTATCAATAAAAAAATATCACCACACACCTTTCGACATTCTTTTGCAACCCACTTGGTAGAAGGTGGCGCAGACCTTAGAGCGGTGCAGCAAATGCTTGGACATGAAAGCATCACAACCACCGAGATTTACACACACTTAGACCGCGATTATTTAAGAAGTACATTGCAACAATTCCACCCCGCCTTTCAATCCACTCGTACCTAAATTAATAGGTAAAGAAAAAGTTTTCTGTACTTTCGAAAAAAGCAGTTCATATGAAATGGATCCGACTGGCAATTGTTTTATGTTGCATTGTTGCGCAAGTACAAGCCCAAGAAGTGGTTTACTTATTGGTTCGACATGCCGAAAAGGATACATCTCAAACTGGTTCTACAATGATGATGGCAGATCCTGCTTTAACACCAACTGGACACGCAAGAGCTAAGAAACTTGCAGAGCTTTATCAAAAAGAGCCTATTCAAGCTTTATTTAGTTCGAATTTTCAAAGAACAAAAAGTACACTTGCGCCATTGGCAGAGAAAAAAGGATTACAAATTCAAACCTATAATCACCGTGAATTACAAGCATTAGCAAATCAATTGCTTGAAATTAAAAATGGCTGGGTAGTAGTTGCAGGCCATTCCAACACAACACCCAGCCTGGTCAATTTGCTTCTTAAAGAAAACAAGTTTGAACCATTAGATGAATCTAATTACAACACCTATTTCATAGTTCGAAGAAACAAGGATAAATTCTCTGTAGAAAAAATGGAGTACCCTCCTTTTTAACATTTCCCCTTACCACTGCCGACTCCAATCGTCTTTTTGCTGCCTCTGCAGAGCAATACCCCAAGCCATTTTAGCCAACTTGAGGAACTCTGCCCTATAGCCACCTTCATCAGTCCCTTTTGCTGCATGAATTCTATTGATGGCTTGCTGAAAAGAAGCATTAGAACGATAAGGAGATTCCATTAATAATAGTCCAATTTCAGCTACAGCACTTGCATAGCGCATATTTTCAGATGCTTGTTGAATTGGCTTTGGCTTCCCATGCAGCGACTGTTGCAATAACTTGCTAGCACCACCTTGTATAGGCTGGTAGCGCACTTGAACAGTTAGCCACTCTTGACTTAGTTTTTTATCAGCATTGCTGGTTGTTTGTGTATATTTTCTGTTTACATTTTCTGAAACAAAAGAACTCTTAATACCTACTGGAATAATTTCATAAATAGCAGTCACAGTATGTCCACTCCCCAATTCACCGGCATCTACTGAATCATCTTCAAAATCTTCTGTATCTAAATGCCTGTTCTCGTATCCAATCAACCTATAAGCTTGTACCAATTGTGGATTGAATTCAACTTGAATTTTCACATCTTTTGCTACCGTATATAAGGTTCCTCCTAATTCTTTTACCAATACTTTTCTAGCTTCAGACGGACTATCAATATACGCATAGTTACCGTTTCCTTTAGCTGATAACTTTTGCAATCTTGCGTCTTTATAATTACCCATTCCAAAACCTAATACAGATAGGTATACACCCGTTGAACGTTTCTCCTCTATCATTTTTTCCAAAGCAGCATCACTACTTACACCTACATTAAAATCACCATCGGTACAAAGAATAACACGATTGTTTCCATTCTCCATATAATGCTCTTGGGCTAATTTGTATGCGAGCTGAATTCCTGAAGCACCAGCAGTTTGTCCACCTGCTTGCAGGCTATTAATTGCTGAACGAATCACTTCTTTTTGATAACCACTGGTAGGTGGCAACACAACGCCTGTTCCGCTCGCATAGACAACTATTGAAATTCGATCTTGCTCTCTTAGTTGCTCAACCAACATCAACAATGCCTCCTTCACCAAAGGCAGTCTATTAGCTGGCATCATACTTCCACTTACATCCACCAAAAACACAAAATGACTAGGAGGCAATTGATCGGTTGATAATTGCTTTGCTTGAAGAGCCAACTTCACAATATAATGTTGATCGTTCCAAGGTGCATTTGCAATTTCAGAATGAATGGCCATTGGATGAATGCTATTTGTCTGCGGATAATTGTAAGGAAAATAATTCAGCATTTCTTCAATACGAACTGAACCAGCCACTGGCCACTGACGCATTTCTAAAAACCTACGCATCACAGCATAAGAGGCCACATCTACATCAATCGAAAATGTTGAGAGTGGAGACTGTTGGGCTTTTTGGAATCTTTGTTCTTTCACTGATTCAAAAACATCGGTAGAACCTCTTTTTCTAAATGAAGGTGCCGATTCAACCATAGGATGTCCATCCAAACTTCTTCTCATGGATGCACTTGCTTGTTCTGCACTAGACCATCTTGCTCCATCGCTCATGGTTGTTGCTTCTTGCAGTAACTTATTAGCAGGCATCTCTTTTCTCATTTGAATACGAAGCGGTCGTTGGTCTTTAACATCAATAGTTTGAGACGAATAGCCCTTCGCAGAAATATGAAGTTGAGCTCGATTTCCAGAAACTGTTAATTTGAAAAACCCTTTTTCATTCGATTTGACCAATAATTGGGTACCCACAACCTGAATAGTTGCACCTAATACAGGCTGCCCAAATTCATTTTCAATATTTCCTTGAACTAGAAACTCAGAGCTACTTTTAAATGAAAAAAGCATGATTAGGATAAGAATCCATGAAAGATATATGCGTTGCATAGCTTAATTTAGCAACAGGATGCAGATTTTAACAGCATTACATAACCAACGGAAAGAATTTCATGTCCAATAGAAAAGATTTTCAAGAATGGCCCGATGAAGAACTGGTGAGTAGGTATAGAATCACTGGTGAGCAGGAAGTATTGGCAACGGTGTTTTTACGTTATCAAAGCATGATTTATGCTGTTTGCGTGAAATATTTAACCGACCAGGACTTAGCAAAGGATGCCGTTTGGAGTATTTATGAGGAATTGGTCAAAAAAGCCCAATTACATAATATTGAAAACTTTAGAAGCTGGGTTTATGTTATAGCTAGAAACCACTGCTTGATGCAATTGCGACAAAGCAAAAAAATGCCTACAACAGAATTTGAAAGCGATTTTATGCAATCTGTCGAAAATTCGCATCCTTTGGAGGAAGCCCTGGAAAAAGAACAAAAACTCACGAGTTTAGAAAAGTGTATTGAAGGTTTACAAGAGGAACAAAAACAAAGCATTCGGTTATTCTATATCGAGGAAAAATGTTACAACGATATTGCTAAAATAACCGGATACGATTGGAACAAAGTGAGGAGCCTTATTCAAAATGGGCGCAGAAACCTTAAAAATTGTATGGAACAACATGCGGCCTGAAATAAAAAAATATAATGAAGCTGATATTCAGCGCTATATCGACCAAAAGATGTCGCCTGAGGAAATGTATGCTTTTGAAAAAGCACTGGCAGCAGATCCATTTCTATCAGATGCAGTCGATGGATGGATGGCCAGCAATCCCTCTTTGCAAAACAAACATCTTGCTGAGTTAACTAAAAAAATTCAACCAGCCAATACTACGGAAAATGCAGCACCAGTTGTCCCAATTGCTGCTGCAACAACACAAGGTGGAGCGGCTGTCCATAGTATTGCTTGGTACCGACAAGGTTGGCTACAGGCAGTTGCTGTAATGATAATTATCGCTGGACTAGCCTGGTTTGCATACGACAAATTCTACAATAAAGGAGTAAGCGAAATTGCATTAGAGGATAAAGTAGCTGAAGAGGAATTAGCGTATAGTGCACCATTAGAACCAGTAGACGAAGGTCCTATCAACATACCCCTTGACAGCCCAGTAAATGTTCCAGTTGAAACTCAGCCAGAGGCTGCTATAATTGAATCGCCAAAAGAAAAGGTGAATACTAATCCTGCTCCAACCAATCAATACGTTCCTCCTGTTGTGACACAAGCTCCAAGAAATGCCCCTCAACAGCAAACAGTATCTTCTTCACCAAATAACAAGACAAGAACGACTAAAACAAATCCAACTGAGTTTAATGATGAAGAAGTATCTGTTCAAAATGCATCTGCAACAAAACAAGGAAACAGCATTTTATATACACCTTCAACCGGACAACCTAATAAGTCAGTTGCAAATAATCAGCAAGCAGCTCAACAACCAGCTACCCCTCCTCAAACAAAGGTTCAACAAGCACCATCAAACCCTCAACCTGCCCCAAAATATAATTACGATAGTACCTATGGTCCTTTAACAGGTTGGCACGCCTACATTACATACCTAGAAAGTGAAACTCGAAAAAGGCAAAATTTAGCTCAAAGAGGTGTAGTAAAATTGTATTTCAACATCGATAATAGAGGTCGACCCATAGATATTGATGTAACGGGTGATCAGAGTCCAGAACTTAGGCAATTGGCATTGGATATTTTGAACAATGGGGCTGGGTGGAGAAGGATCACTGAACAGGGCAAAATGAGCTTGACCGTTCATTTCAAATAAACCCGTGTTAAATTCCTAAAAAAGAAACTAACAAGTAGTAGGTTTGTGCTTCAAAAAAATATTGAAGTATGAAACAGTTTCTTTTGGCAGCAGCAATGCTAACTACAGTTTCTTTAACAGCGCAGGTGCGCATGCCGCAGCCTAGTACCTTACAAACCATTAGCCAAGACTTTGGATTAGGTAAAGTTGAATTGAGCTACAGCCGACCAAACCTAAAAAATAGAAAAGCTTTTGGAAAGCAAAGCTTACTTGCTCCAGTTGGTGAAGTATGGAGAACTGGTGCTAATAATGCCACAACCCTCAATTTTACAGACCAAGTTATTATTAACGGTGTTAATATCCCTGCAGGAAAGTATGGCCTATTAAGCATCCCTGGAGAAAAAACCTTTACTATTATCTTGACTAAAGATTTAAATGTTACATCTCCTGCAGCTTACAAAAAAGAAAATGATGTGGTGAGAGTAGATGTTCCTGTTATGAAAATGAAAGATAATATGGAAACATTTACCATGCAGTTTGCGAACGTTCAATATGAAAGCATGGAACTCCATATGATGTGGGATAAGAATGCTGTAAGCTTGCCAATTACTACGCAAATTAAAGACCGTATTAAGGCAGACATGGATAAAGCAATGGCTGGTGATAAACCACCTTTTAGTGCAGCTGCCAATTTTTATCACGAGTGGATGAAGGATTATCCAAAGGCACTTGACTACATCACAAAAGCAATTGATGGAAATAAAAAAGCTTTCTGGTTGTATTTAACTAAAGCTAGAATCCAAAAAGATATGGGCGATAAAGTAGGCGCTAAAGCATCTGCTGAAGCTTGCATTGAATTAGCTAAAGAAGCGAAGAACGATGATTACGTTCGTATGTCAAACGAACTTATCAAGTCGCTATAATTTTTCAACTAATATCTTAAACGTAAGCCATCGCTAAGAACGATGGCTTTTTTTATTATGACTGTTAGCAAATAAAAAACCATCCTATGTTGCCACAGGATGGTTCTCAAACCAAAACCAAACGAATATTATTTTACTTCTTCGTATTGTGCATCTTCTACGTGATCTCCTGCATTACTTGCATTTGATTGCGGTCCTGCATCACCAGTTGGTGCTGCACCAGCTTGTTGTGCTTTGTAAATTTCTTCACTTGCAGCTGTCCAAGCAGTGTTCATTTCCGCCATAGCTGTATCAATTGCAGCTATATCTTGCGATTGATGAGCCGACTTTAATTTTTCTAATGCACTTTCAATAGGTGCTTTTTTATCCGCAGGAATTTTATCACCAAACTCTTTTAATTGCTTTTCAGTTTGGAAGATTAAACTATCGGCCTGATTCACTTTTTCTACTTTCTCACGAGCTGCTTTATCTTCTGCTTCATGCGCTTTAGCTTCAGACTTCATGCGCTCTATTTCTTCCTTGCTAAGTCCACTACCCGCTTCAATGCGAATCTTCTGCTCTTTACCAGTACCCTTATCTTTAGCACTTACATGCAACAAACCGTTTGCATCAATGTCGAATGTTACTTCAATTTGAGGAACTCCGCGTGGTGCTGGAGGAATACCATCTAAGTTGAAAATTCCTAGGCTCTTATTCTGATTCGCCATTGGACGCTCTCCTTGTAGTACGTGAATTTGTACGCCAGGCTGATTGTCGCTAGCTGTAGAGAACACTTCTGTTTTCTTAGTAGGAATGGTTGTGTTAGAAGGAATCATAGTAGTCATTACTCCACCCATGGTTTCAATTCCAAGGCTTAATGGAGTTACGTCTAACAACAACACGTCTTTCACTTCCCCAGTCAATACGGCACCCTGGATTCCAGCTCCAATAGCAACCACCTCATCTGGGTTAACACCCTTGTTAGGCTTCTTACCAAAGAACTTCTCTACAATTTCTTGTACTTTAGGAATACGTGTTGAACCTCCAACTAAAATTACTTCATCTATATCGTTGGTGCTGTAACCAGCATCTTTCAAAGCAGCTTCACAAGGTTTCAAACAACGCTCAAATAAATTATCAGCAAGTGCTTCAAACTTGGCACGAGTTAATTTTTTCACTAAGTGCTTAGGCACTCCATCAACTGCTGTGATATAAGGTAAGTTGATTTCAGTTTCAGATGATGCACTCAATTCAATTTTCGCCTTTTCAGCAGCTTCTTTCAAACGCTGTAAAGCCATTGGGTCTTTACGCAAATCAATTGCTTCATCTGTTTTAAATTCTTCAGCCAACCAATCCATGATTACTTTATCAAAATCATCACCACCTAAGTGTGTATCACCGTTGGTTGATTTTACTTCAAATACTCCATCACCCAAATCAAGGATAGAAATATCGAATGTACCACCTCCTAAATCGAATACAGCAATCTTTTGATCTTTCCCTTTTTTATCTAAACCATAAGCCAAAGCTGCTGCAGTTGGTTCGTTCACAATTCTGCGAACTACTAAACCGGCAATCTCTCCAGCTTCTTTTGTAGCCTGACGTTGTGCATCGTTGAAATAAGCAGGAACGGTAATAACAGCTTCAGTTACTTCAGTGCCTAAATAGTCTTCAGCAGTTTTCTTCATTTTCTGTAAAACCATTGCTGAGATTTCCTGTGGCGTGTATAAACGTCCGTCTATATCAACACGAACTGTGTTGTTATCACCTTTTGTTACTTTATAGCTCCAATGACTAATCTCTTCAGTAACCTCGTCGAAACGACGCCCCATAAAACGCTTCACACTGCTGATGGTATTGTGCGGGTTGGTAATAGCCTGACGCTTTGCAGGATCACCTACCTTACGCTCACCATTCTTTAAAAAGCCCACCACTGAGGGGGTTGTACGACGACCTTCTTCGTTGGCAATTACCACAGGCTCGTTACCTTCCATAACAGAAACGCAACTGTTGGTTGTACCCAGGTCAATTCCTATAATCTTTCCCATAGTTCTTGAATTAATTGATTTGCAATAGGTCAATCTTCATGCCATGGTATGGTAGTGTGAAAAAATGTCATAAAAAAAGCCTGCAAGCAAGGTACTTACAGGCTAATTCATGTCAGTTGTTGGTTTTAATAAGTATATACTTTGTAACCCCAAGCAGGTAAACTCCACTGCTGTCCAGCTTCTAAAGCATCTTTTGCTCCAGAAAACAGCTCAGTAGCTTTACCCGAAACCAAGGTGTTCTTAGTTGAAAATTGTTGTTGTTTATCTGACAAATTGAGTAGTACCAGTACCTTTTTATCGCCTTTTTGTCGTACATAAGCATAAATTGCAGCATCCTGGTCGGTTGCAAGTTTAGTGAAACCGGCGTTTGCACTTAATGCTGCATTTGATTTTCTTAATTCCAATAGCTTTTTATAAAAAGGGGCTCTTTCGTATTTTCCGAATGTAATGGTGTCTTTCACAAAAAACTTCAGGCTGTCTAAGAATGGCTCTTCTTGACCACAGTAAATCAGAGGAAGTGTCCTTTTAATGGTTTGGGTCATTACAGCAAAAGGCGCGTGTACAGCTCCTGGCATTGTTAGAAAATCTGCTCCATTCCAACTGTTCTCATCGTGGTTGCTGGTGAAATACATACGAATTGCATTAGGAACAAAAGCAGTATCATGTTTTAAAATAATACTATCCATTGCATGCGCAGGAGCTTTCCCTTTTGCAATTTCTTTCATCTTGGCAAAATCCTCCCAAGCATAGCTAGCATCAAATCCAGCAGAGTGTAAACTAGGACGATCGCCTTCAGCCAACATGAAAATGTTTTTCATCTTCTTCAATTCAGGAATACACTTCGCCCAAAATGAATCGGGTACTTCTCCAGCTACATCACATCTAAAACCGTCAATATCGGTTTCTCTAATCCAAAACTGCATGGCTGCAATCATGCTGTCCACCATTTGCGGATTATTATAATTCAGCTTGCGCGTGTCTGACCAGTCATACTGACTAATAGGCTGACCAGTTTTAGGATCTTTCACATAAAAATCGGGATGCTGTTGCAACCAAGCATGATCAGCACCACTATGAGTTGGCACCCAGTCAATGATCACTTTAAAACCCTTACTATGCGCCTGCTTTACCAAAGCCTTCCAATCGTCCATATTACCATATTCTGGGTTAATAGCAGTATAATCAGCAACTGCATAATAACTGCCTAATTCAGTTGTATCCCGCTTCCTATCCTTCATGCTAATTGGGTGAATAGGCATGAACCACAGAGTTTGAACCCCCATCTCTTTTAGTCGATCCAAATGAGCTGAAAAAGCCTTAAAAGTACCTTCCGGCGTTATTTGTCGAGTATTGACTTCATAAATATTTCCCTGCATAATCCATGCAGGATGCCCATCTTCTTGGGCTGCATCGTTTTGAGATGCATTGTCTTTGTTTTCTTGTAAGAAACATCCTTGTAACAGAAAAAATACCGCCACAAGGAATGACCAGTTAATAGTTCGCATGACAAGCTGAATTTGTTTCGGTAAAAATAAGGATAATATGTAAAATGTACACATTAAAAGCTCTTTTTTCTACCACCCGAAATGTATTTTCTTTGTAACATGTCTGAACCTCTTTATTATGGCACTTATTTGCACTTAGACAAAGTGCTCGACGCCCAACATCCCGTTAGTTTTCAGCCCGGAAACGAGCCTGCACACGACGAAATGCTATTTATAAGCATTCACCAAGCTTATGAAATTTGGTTCAAACAAATTCTGTTTGAATTGGACTATTGTCTAAATATTTTCGGAAAGGAAGCCATCAACGATAATTCAGAAGACTTGAATTTGGTGAGACACCGACTGAAAAGGGTTATTAAGATCTTGGAACTTTTGAACCAACAAGTGCATGTATTAGATACCATGACTCCACTCGACTTTCTTGAGTTTAGAAATTTGCTCACGCCTTCGTCGGGTTTTCAAAGCATGCAGTTTAGACTAATTGAAGCAAAGCTCGGATTGCAGTTGGAACAAAGACATCATGCTGATTATTATAAAAGAACCAACGAAGGTGGTTTTACAGAAAAGGACTACAAAAACATCTCTTCCACAGAAGCTTCTCCCAACCTATTACAAAGAGTGAATAATTGGTTGGAAAGAATGCCATTTTTTGACATTGCTTTTTGGCCTGATTGTACAAACGCTGAACCTGAAAATCATCCATTTTGGATAGCATACAAACAAGTATATATAACTGGATTGACAGACAGAGAAAAAAACAAAGTGCAAGATTTTGATCAGCTTTTTTTTGAAAAAGGTAATGATGCCAATATTGCTAAGCCCTTGTTTTCAAGTGCTGCAATGAGATCTGCATTATTTATAATGTTATACCGCGACTTCCCGGTATTCCAAACCTCTTACCAAATATTAGATGCACTCATTGAAATTGACCATCTTTTGAGTACTTGGCGCCATAAGCATTTAGTGATGGTAAGAAGAATGATAGGAATGCGTGTTGGCACAGGTAACACAAGTGGAGCTGGTTATTTGGAGGGAGCATTGCAAAAACATTTTGTATATCGAGATTTATCAGGCTTATCAACCTTCCTCATCGAAAGAAAAAAGCTTCCTCATCTTCCTGAAACTTTATTAGCTCACTTAGGATTTGCACCTTTGAAAAAATAATTATGAAAAAATTGATTTATCTCTTGTTGCTTGCTGCCATGTTTGCATCATGCAGATCTACTTCAGAATCGGCTCCAGAGCCCGCAGAATCGGCACTTGAAGCGGGAAGAGAATTTGTGGATGCTTGTTTGAAAGGCAATTTTATTCGCGCAAAGTTGTATATGTTAGACAATGTTGCGAATGAAGGATTATTAGCAGATGCTGAGCAAAAATACCGACAGCTTGATAGAACAGAACGACAACAATACAGGGAGGCTTCCATCATTATTGAACAACAAGAAGCACTAGATGAGAAAAGCACCATTATTTATTACAAAAATTCTTACGATAAAGAGGCACGAAAAATAAAAGTGGTACAACAAGGAAAAGAATGGCTTGTCGATTTTGCATATACCTTTAATCCAAATTTATGATTTGGACGAACTTCTTCTATGTTGGACTTGGTGGTATGCTTGGAAGTGTATTGCGCTATTGGGTGGGATGTTTGATTCCTGCAACTTGGTTTCCAATGGGTACGCTTACTGTTAATTTGATTGGAAGCTTTGCATTGGGTGCTTTTACTGGATTAGCAGCAAAAAGCCACCTATCTCCTACCCTTCTTCTACTTTTGGGTACAGGCTTATGTGGAGGCTTTACAACTTTTTCAACTTTTAGTAATGAGGTTCTAATATTAATTCAGTCTGCAAAATGGACAACTGTAATTGGATATGTAATTGCCTCTGTTTTAGGAGGAGTGGTTTTTGCATGGTTAGGATATATATTCTTTAAATAAAATTCAATCTATGACAAACGTATTGCACCCCTGGCATGGGGTTGAGTGTGGAGAACAAGCCCCAAGAATTGTAAATGCAATTATTGAGATCCCTCAAGGTTCGAGATGTAAGTATGAAATTGATAAGGATTCTGGATTACTTAAATTAGACCGCGTTATTTTCTCTTCATTTTACTATCCCGTAAACTATGGTTTTATACCACAAACCTATGGAGATGATAAAGATCCGCTTGACATTTTGGTGATCACTTCACTTCCAGTTGTGCCACTTACATTAATGCAAGCAAAAGTAATTGGTGTAATGCAGATGATTGATAGTGGCGATGCCGATGATAAAATTATTGCAGTTGCCAACAATGATCCAGCTGTATATCATTACAATAATATTGAAGAATTGCCTCGACACTTTTTTGAGGAATTACGTCACTTCTTTGAAGAATACAAAAGATTGGAAAAGAAAACAGTTGTTGTAGAAGAATTTGGCGACAAATCGGCTGCCTTGCAAATTGTTGAAGCAGGGATAGATTTGTATAAAAAACATTTCAAAAAATAAATTAAAAAAACATGCGTATGACCACCATCATCATTTTGCTACTTATTGGTTTAGCTGCTGGTATGCTGAGCGGCATGGTTGGCATTGGTGGCGGGGTTGTAATTGTACCCGCATTGGTTTATTTTTTGGCTTTCTCTCAAAAAACCGCTCAGGGAACATCTTTAGCTATGCTCATGTTTCCAGTTGGCATTTTAGGAGTATGGCAATACTACAAACAAGGGCATGTAGATTTTAAAATTGTTGTTTTTGTGGCACTCGGTTTTATTCTAGGCAGCTTAATTGGTAGCAAAGTATCACTCGGAATGAGCGACGATAAAGTGAAAAAATTCTTCGGTATTGTTATGCTTTTGGTAAGCCTCAAAATGTTATTTTTCGACAAAAAAAAGCCTGATGCAAAGGCTCAAACCAATACTGTGACAGAAGTTAAAAAAATCTAATTTTTATCCACAGACTTCAGATTAACCATTCAACCCATATCTTCGCAAAAAATTAGACATCCATGGAAGCAAAAAAATCAAGAACAAAATACTGGGCACTCTGCTTTTTCTGGACTGCTTTAATGGCAGCAATGCTCATTATGCCCGATTTCAGACAATGGTTTTGGTTAGCATTACCAGGTGCTACTACTTATTTTGCACTAGGCATGGATATTATGTAGTCTTAACTTGCTTAAAATACAAACCCCGTAGTATCTACGGGGTTTTTTTATACATCAAATTCAACAAAACTACTTGGCACAATCCTTTTAATAATTCTTAACCGGTGCGTTCGCTCTCCAGAAACTTTATGCATAATTCCAACATGATCTATTGGATCTAAACGAACAGATCCCGAGGCGTGCCAAATTTCTCCTGAATTAGCCATTATACCTACATGAATTATATTGCCTTGTTCATCATCAAAAAATGCCAAATCGCCACACTTCGCTTCTTGAATAAAACCCACAGGTTCGCCAAGTTGCGATTGATCGGCAGCATCTCTAGGCAATACTTGATGAAAAAAACGAAAAACCATCTGAGTAAACCCACTACAATCAACGCCAACAATAGATCTCCCTCCCCACAAATAGGGTACATGTAAAAAGTGATCCACCACCCATTTTATGGTTTCTGCATTAAAATGAGCTTCCGCAGCATTCCAAAATCGTCCTTCATACACCCAATCCATTTCAGAAAAACGAGCTTTTCCATGGTCAAATGCTGACAATGGCGAACCAAACAGCATGGTAATATGCTCTCCATTACAAGAAACTTCCCTAAAAGGGTCACCATTGATCATTTTAGGATGTGGCCCTTGCTCAATATTCCCATCTAACATTGATACCTGAAAACGGTGCACCCAACCTTCATAGCCATCGTATAAACATTTGACTTTCAGAAAGTCTTTTTCAGTCGATACTATTTCCATGTCTTCCATCAGCAAAAGCTGACTGACCATTTCAGAACGATGATCTGGCTCTTTACGTAATGGAGCTACTGTAACAATACATCTCGCAATTTTCATGTTTTGAAGGTAGCATTTTGATGAATTTCAAAAAAGCCCTATTTTGCAATGCTTGCAATCCAAATATTCTCATATCAGCGATCAGGACCTGTTACAAAAATTTTATCAGGAGCAAAACAACCAGTGGCTTGGAATTCTCTTACAGCGTTATACTTTATTGGTTTTAGGTGTTTGCATGAAATACTTGAAAAATGAAGAAAAAGCGAGAGATGCCACCCAACAGGTTGCTTACAAGGTTTTATACGAATTGCAAAAGCATCGAGTAGATCATTTTAAGAGTTGGTTGTATATGGTTGCAAAAAACCATTGTTTAATGCAGTTGAGAAATGCACATATGGTTTTGGATATCGACAATGTTCCATCAGATAAGTGGGCTGAGGAAGAATTCGACAAAGAACATCACTTGCAAAGAGAAATAACGCTGCACCACATGGAGCTTTCAATTGATGAGCTATCTAAGGAGCAAAGAACCTGTATTCAATTATTCTTCTACAACAAAAAAAGCTATGTAGAAATTTCAAGAGAAACAGGCTATACGGTTCAACAAGTGAAGAGTTATATCCAAAACGGGAAAAGGAATCTGAAGATTCTTCTGGATAAAAAAATGCATGTTGAAAAATGGAAAATAAAAGCGAGCTAATGCTTCAAGAAAAGGAATTGCTGGAATACCTTCAAAATGAAGGTGACAGTAATGCTGCGCATGATATAGAAGCGGCTATGCAGGAGGATCCTTTTTTGCATGATGCATTAGAAGGTCTTTCTCAGTTCAAAAGCACGCAACAAATTGAAAGCTTTGTAGGTGAAATTCAAACTGAAATACGACGAAAAACAAGAAGAAAAAAAGGCTTAGATAGAAAATCTAAAATCTTTAAAGAAGATAATTGGGTGGTATTGGCAGCAATTGTTCTGGTGCTTGCTATTGCCATGGCTTATTTCTTTATACAATACTTAGGAACTATTTAATTTTTGGAGCCTTTCTAATTTTCCAATCATACACGGCCCAGTGTAACCACAACTGATAACTAGCCAGTCCAGCCCTTTCACCATTTGCAACTAAATAAGTCTGATAAGTTGCTTTTGAAATATCTTGAACCCAAGAAGAAAAGTTGGTTTCTTCATTTAGAAAAAATAAAATGTATTGCTTTCTATCCATCCGAACCATTATATCCATTTCGGCCTTATATCTGCCAACATACATTTTTCTGAATTCTTCATCTTGATCATACAAAGCCTGCTCAACTAAAAAAAGCAAGTCCATATAAGCAGAATATTTAAACAGTAGATTATCAGAAGATTTCGCTGCCAAATACCCGAACCAACTAGCAGCACTTTCTCCAGCTTGTCCAAGTTGGTGCGCAATTTCATGTGTTGTAACCGAAGGCAAGGCCATTGCAGGTAACTGAGCCCTTACTTGAGCTTCATGGGTAAAGGGATTGAAATACCCCGTAAATCCAACATATTTGCCTAACCAATGTAAAAGTGTGGGTTTGACAGAAATATTAGAATACTTAAAAGAAGGATATTGTCTTTGAAGAAAGGAATAAGCTTTAACAGCATTTTCTTGTAATTCTTTCCAATTAGGTCTTTTTAATATGGTATCGGTTCCCAATTGATTTCTCAAAATGCGTACAGTGTCAATTAGTTCACAACGCAATTCGTGCAATTCGGCCAAAGTAGCGGGCTCCACGCTCTCCCAGCCCATTTGCTTCTCTACACTCGACCTGCTATACAACAAACCCCATGAAAACATAAAGTAGACGTACACTTGTAAGATTCTTACCAAGACCAAACGCCAAATTTTCAAATGAAAAGCAGATTGTAGCCCATTTTTGATTAAATACCGAATGCCTATGATAAACCTGAGGAACAAGTAAACGAATAGAGCCAAATATATGAGATCCCCAACGCTAAAAGGGATCCATCCAAGTAACCCTCTTAACACCCTTGACCATAGTGGATAAATAGACTGAGCAAAAAAAGTTTCCACCAAAAAAGTAGATCTACTACATCCAAAAACAAGTATTGCCAATAAAATCCAAAAGAATAGAGTCGCTTTGGGATTGATTTTCAATACTTTTAAAATTTTAAATGCCATAGATTGTCAAAACTGGGCTGAAGAGCTAAAATAGAATTAAACTTTGACTAATTCAAGTAATTGAACTACCTTTGCCCACCCCAAAAACGAGCTATGAGTCACCGTAGGGAGTATGATATTGCTTTTGTAGGTCTGAAGCCAGGCGTTCATACGTTCGAATATGGGATCAACGATCAGTTCTTTGTTCCTTATGGCGAGCAGGATTTTCGCAACTGTAATGCTGAAATTGTATTGCATCTCGACAAGAAATCGGGCTTTATGCAACTCAAATTCGAAATCGGCGGTCAGCTTGAGCTGATTTGCGATAGATGTGGCAACACATTGCAAAAACAGTTGTGGGATGAGTTTGTGATGATTGTGAAAATGGTGGATGAGCCAGAATTGATGAACGAGCAAGAAGAAGACCCCGATGTATTTTACATCAGTCGAGGCGAAAGCCACTTGCACTTGGCCGATTGGTTCTATGAGTTCATTAATCTCTGTATCCCGCTTCAAAAAAGTTGCGATGAGCCTGGAGGCGAACAATGCAACAACGAAGTATTGGAACAATTGCGCCGCATGGAAGAAGAAATAAAAAAAGATCAAAACCCAATCTGGAAAGGATTGGATCAACTTAAAAACCTAGATAGTTAATTTTTTAAACCTGTAGATATGCCAAATCCTAAACGCAGACACTCTCAACAGCGCAGCGCTAAGAGAAGAACACACTATAAGGCTCAGGAAGTGACGTTGACAAAAGACACCACAACTGGTGAAATCCACGTTCGTCACCGTGCGCACGTGAGTGAAGGAAAATTGTATTACAAAGGAAAGTTGGTTGCTGAAAAAGCCCCTCTTAAAGCCTAAGTATTCACTTTTTTCTGAATCAATAACCACATGAACATTGGATTGGACATGATGGGCGGCGACCTTGCACCGCTTGAAGCGTGTAAAGGTGTTACTCGTTATTTTCAAGAAAATCATCACGACCTTTTGTCGGGCAAACTTGTCCGACATTTGTATTTATTTGGACAATCCGAAACCGCAGAGGCTAACAAACATATTCCTAAAGAGTATGAGCCCTACTACACTTGGGTTGAATGCCCAGAAGTTATTGGTTATCATGAGCATCCTACCAAAGCACTCAAAGAAAAACAGCGCTCTTCTATATCTATTGGTTTTCACTTTTTAGCAACCGGAAAGATTGATGCATTTATTAGTGCAGGTAATACAGGCGCAATGCTTGTGGGCGCTATGTACAGCATCAAGCCCATAAGCGGACTGTTACGCCCAACCATTGCAACGGTACTTCCTAAAATAGATGACTCAACAGGTTTGTTGCTCGATGTAGGACTAAACGCCGATTGTAAACCTGAGCATCTGGTTCAGTTTGCTACACTCGCTAATATTTATGCTGAACAAATTCTAGGAATTCAAGCCCCTAGAGTGGCGCTTTTAAATATCGGCGAAGAAGAAGGCAAGGGTAATATATTGGCACAGGCAGCTTATCCATTGTTTAAAGAGAATAACTCATTCAAGTTCATAGGCAATGTTGAAGGGCGGGATTTGTTTGGTAGCAAAGCAGATGTGTACGTTTGCGATGGGTTTACTGGCAATATTGTTTTAAAGATGGCCGAGTCAATTTATGAAGTTGCCCAGGCGCGAGGACTAGCCCATGACGAATACTTTAAGCGTTTTCATTACGAAAATTATGGAGGCACCCCAGTTTTAGGTGTTCATAAACCCGTTATAATTGGACATGGTATTAGTGAATCACCCGCTTTTTCTAATATGATTCAGTTAGCTGCAAAAATGATTGAATCTGGTTTTTGTGAAAAGATCCAGGCTGCATTTTCCGCAGAATAATCCTCATTATTTCTACGTTTTTGATCAATTCTGAAATTGAATTAATCATTTTTATCCCTTCTTTTTACCGCTCATCACTTTTCTAGAAAGTAGGGAAACTTAATTCTCATGCTCAATAAGCTGATAATCAATATGTTTAGTGTAATGTCAGATATTTTGCTTAGGAAATTACCATCCTTAAGATGGTACTATGTTTTGCATAGTATTAAAATTCCCCATATCTTTGTTCTATCAAATTAAAAAACACTCAAAAAACTATAATCATGAAAAAGTTCATCAACACCTTCGCAGTATTTGCAACACTTGCTTTAATCCCTACCCTTTTTGCTGCATATTTTACAAACAGCGAAATGGCTTCAGAAGAATCTACTAAAATAGAAGCTCCTGCAAAAAGTACAAGTAGAGTAATTGATGCATCTGTACAAGTTTTACGTAGTTTCTAAGCACCCTAAAACAACCTATTAAAGTCGGTCTAATAAAAAGGCCGACTTTTTTTATGTCTGTTAACAAAACAAACAACCGTTAGCAAGAGCAAAACTCTATTTTTGCGGCATGAAGATTAAACAGAATATCCTTGAAACAATTGGCAACACGCCATTGATTAAGTTGAATAAGGTTGCAAAAGACTTGCCTTGTACAGTGTTAGCTAAAGTTGACTATTTCAATCCAGGTAATTCCATCAAAGACCGTATGGCTTTAAAAATGGTTGAAGTAGCAGAAAAAGAAGGCAAACTAAAACCTGGCGGAACCATCATTGAATGTACCAGTGGAAATACTGGCATGGGTTTGGCACTAGCAGCTTGTGTAAAAGGATATAAATGTATTTTCACAACCACCGATAAGCAATCGAAAGAAAAAGTTGATATTCTTAAGGCTGTAGGTGCAGAAGTCATTGTTTGTCCAACCAATGTTGAACCAGATGATCCTAGAAGTTATTATTCAGTTGCGAGAAGATTAGCAAAAGAAATACCTAACTCTTTTCATTGCAATCAATATGATAACCTTGCCAATAGACTGGCGCATTATGAAAGTACTGGACCAGAAATTTGGGAACAAACAGAAGGGAAAATTACCCATTTGGTTTGTACAGCAGGAACCGGTGGTACTATTACTGGTACTGCTCAATATTTAAAAGAAAAGAATCCGAATATACAAATTTGGGCTATTGATGTGTACGGTAGCTTGTTGACAAATTATTTCAAAACAGGTGAGATTGACATGAGCTATGTTCACCCATATATCAGCGAAGGATTTGGCGAAGATTTTGTTCCTGAAAACTATGATATGTCGGTGATAGATCATTTTGAACAGGTAACCGATAAGGATGGCGCTGTTGTTGCAAGAAGATTGGCGAAAGAGGAAGGATTATTCTGTGGATACAGTGCAGGAAGCTGTTTCCAAGGCTTGTTGCAGCTGAAAGACAAATTGAAAAAAGACGATGTAGTAGTTTGTATTTTCCATGACCATGGAAGTAGGTATGTTGGAAAAATATACAATGATCAATGGATGATGGAGCGTGGATTCTTGGAAGTTAAAACATGCAAAGACATCATTAGTGCTCGTCAACATAAAAAGTTGATCGCTGTTCAGCCAAATCACCAAGTATCGGAAGCGGTGAATTTGATGAAGAAATACGATATCGAAAATATTCCTGTAATGAACGAAGATGGGCAACCTATAGGAAGTATTTCTGAACAAGGGCTTTTCCAAAAAATGTTTGGTGACCAAGATTTACGAGGTGCAAATATTGAAGCGGTTATGGAGCCTGCCTATCCTTTAGTTGAGCTAAATAGTCCAGTTGAAAAATTAGGAAAACTCATTACAAAAGAAAATGGTGCTGTATTGGTGAAGGATGAGCAAGGCGATTACCACATTGTAACCAAATACGATATTATTCAAAGTATGGCTCAATAAATTGAGATGCCGAATTATGTAGATCATATTGGCTATACGATTGAATTAGAAAACACACCCAAACGAATTGTTTCATTAGTTCCCTCTCAAACTGAGTTATTGTACGACCTAGGTTTAGAAAATGAAGTAGTTGGCATTACTAAGTTTTGCATTCATCCTAACCATTGGTTTAGATCTAAAAAAAGAATTGGGGGAACTAAGAACGTTCACATTGATTGGGTGGCTGAACTTAAGCCCGATTTAATTATTGCAAATAAAGAGGAAAACGTTTTAGAACAGGTACATGAATTACGCAAAATTGCACCCGTTTGGACGAGTGATATTACTTGCCTTTCAAGTGCTGTTCGCATGATCAGAGATATTGGAAGCATTACAAACACAAATGAGAAAGCCACCGCTATCGCGAACGAAATTGAATACTTGTTCAGCCAAATAGAGATCCCAGAAAATAAACTGAATGTATTGTATTTGATTTGGAGAGACCCCTACATGGTTGCTGGTGGCGATACTTTTATTCACCAAATGTTGGGTTATTGCGGATGCAAAAATGTGGTTGGAAATATGAATCGTTATCCTTCTCTAAGTCCGCTTGAAATCCAAAAGCTAAATCCTGACATCGTAATGCTTTCTTCCGAACCCTACCCTTTTAAAGAAAAGCATTTACTAGAACTACAAGAATTATTACCTAATGCAAGACTGCTGCTGGTAGATGGTGAATTGTTTAGCTGGTATGGCAGTCGGCTGCTAAAAAGTCCATCTTACTTCAAGGAATTACAGTCAATCTTTACCAACACCAATTTTAACAACTTATAGTTGTAAGCACAAGTTCACTTTAACAAACTTTTGCAAGATAAATTTGCATTTTGCAAGTATGCGTTTTATCTGGCAAGAAATACTTGATTTTCTAGAAAGATACTGGATCTTTTTTTTCTTAATTGGGGTTCTAATTGGAGCATGGTTTGCTTTTACAGAACATATTATGTCGACTTAAAAAATGATCGAACAAAGAAAATATCTACCCCTGCATTTATACGTTCGCGTACTGGGTGGACTCATGCTCATTTACATCACCTATCAAGTACATACAACCATCGATAATTTACCCATGTGGTTGTTATTGATGTCGTATTTCATTTTCGGGCTAGGAACTATTCTTTCATTTATTCGCTTATTCAAAGAAACACCCACTTCAGAAAAAATAGAAGAGCGAAAAGAAGCGGCCAAATCTTTTAAGGATAGAATTCTATATAACCTACTATGGTCTATTCCTGCCATGCTGCTAGCTGTATTTTTATTGTATCAGAAAGGTGAAATAAAAGCAGTTAATAGTGATCAATGGCTCAATGTTTTAGCGGCTTGGTTAATTGTATTAGCAATTATAACTCTTGTGCAGCATTTGTATTGGACAAGAAGAAACAAGGCTTAAGTCGTTACGAATCCTTTCAGGACTTATTGGTACATTTGATAGTACCGTATAAAGCATGACACCATTGGACCTTCATCAACAAGAGCTGACCCATCCACCTTCACGCAAGAAGCCCTCCTATCCTATTTCAAACGCTTTTCGGCAGTATTTACGTCAACATGGAAGAGAGGTGCAACTGCCGGTACAATACCAGGACTTGCAAAGGTTTACTTATTCAGTTCCGCTGATGGATCGGGCTGGGAACTATACTTTATGGGAGCAGATTAGCTACGATATGAAAGAATGGGAATGGATCAGAGATGGTTTGGTTCATATGTATGCTATCTTAAAAACTGAGGGCGATTTGAGGTTTAGTAAACACTTAAAAGTGGCAAGAATCGACTATTGCACTTTTGGAAACAGCAATCCATTTAGAATTAGAATTGTTAATCAGTATAACGATAATTACGATCATTTTTACATCAAAGTGGCGGATGCTTCGCGGGTGTATGGCTTGGAATTAGAACATATTTTATCGCCCGACCACATCAATTTTTTTACATGTGGTGAAACCTTAGTTGAAGAGCATATTCCCGGTATTCCAGGAGATGTTTTTATTCAAGATTATTTGCCACAAGCCAACACCAATCTCATACGATTTGCAAAAGAATTTGTGAAGTTCAATGAACGCTGTTTTGTTCGTTTACTCGGCGATATGCGGAGCTACAATTTTGTGGTCAATATTATTCCAGATATTGAAGATGTACAGTACAGGATAAGGGCTATTGATTTTGATCAACAATCCTATGAGGGCAGAAAAAAACTCTATTTACCTCAGTTCTTCAAAGAAAATCTACCGCTGGTGCAAGTGTGTATGGATCATTTGAATGACGACTCAATTGAGCAGTACCAAACCGAAGAAAAAAGTATGATGGCGTATCGTGTGAGTGCCTCTCGCTATCGTTTGGCTTCATTGATTCAGTTGATGCAACAAGACACATTATCAACATCAGAAAAAACAGAACAACTGGCCAAGGAACTTTATGAGCATTACCAAGATGAAGCATTCTTGCAATGTTCACAAATGGGTGCCATCGTAAAAATGCAACTGAAAAAAACCCTCTACGCTAAATTGCAACAGATTACTAAAGATCATCAGTCGGGTTTCTTTACTTCATAACGAATGGTTCTAGATTAATTGCTGATGTAATTGGCTCTTGATTAACTAATCAAGAAATTCAGGTTCTCCATGACACTGTAAACTTGCAATTGACACTGTAAATGACACTCTATTCTTTTGGATCAATAGACGTTCCTAGAATTTTATTCCAGGATGAAAGATCAAATCAACCCATTATTTAATAGTAGCCAAACACGGGAAAACCACTATTCATTCAGAAATTAGGTAATGAAAATGACCTCATCCTGCATACACCTCTTGTTAAATTTCAATCCAATATTATCTTATTGTTAATTTTTCGTAACTTCCGTCCATGCAGCAATGGAAAATAAAAGGCGGAATTTTGGCAGCATGCTTATTTGCATGCGCGCTTTTTGCTGCAGCACATTCAAAATCAGGCACTTATCCCCAAATCATACCGTTTTATGGCGATACACTGCACATTGAACTACCTATTACGCAATCTTGCCAGCCTCCTAATAATCTAAGCGAAAATGCTATTTCGCAGTTCATTGAGGAACTGGATAATCTTAATTGGCAAGCTACCATCGAAAACCTTGAGCGTTTTAGGAATGAAAAAAGATTAGATGATTGGCTATACTACCAAGTCATTCGAAAAGTGGCACAAGAAGTGTTTCCTAAACAAGCCAATTATTATGCTTACACTATTGCTAAATGGCATTTACTGGATGAATTAGGATATGCAGCTGCAATTAGCTTCGGCGAGGAACAATTGCTGCTATATGTACATACGAAAGAAAGTATTTTCAACTTACCTGTGCACAATTACAATAATAAGCAGTATGTATGCCTCAACTTGCACGATTATCAATTCAACTACCAACAAATAGGCGGCAAAAGCCGCAGTATCTACAGCAATGAAGAAGGGAAATCCTTTTCATATCAGATTTCTTCCTTGCCTGCATTGGCTTCAACAACAACTACCAAACAAGTTAGGTTTCAAGAAGTACATTTTGAATTTCAACTCAATGAATCGGTTCAGCAAATATTCAAGAACTACCCTACGGTTGACTATGCTCTGCATTTTAACATGCCCATGAGCGCTGCTACCTATGGCTCTCTTATCCCAACCATTCAGCAACAACTTAAAGGTAAAAGTCAACATGCAGCTATTGAATGGCTCATGCAATTCACTCGTTATGCTTTCTTATATGAGCCCGATCACAGTTATTTTGGACGCGAAACCAGGCTCAGTCCCGAACAAACCCTTTTTTCTCCTGCAAGCGACTGTGAAGACAGGTCTGCACTATTTTATTTCTTGGTAAAGGAGCTATTTAATCTGCCTATGATTGTGTTAGAATACCACGATCACCTGACCATTGCTGTGGCTTTAGAAAAAGGAAAAGGCAAGCCAATTGTATATCAGGGAAAGAAATACTACGTATGCGAGCCTACACCTCAGGAAAAAGACCTTCGTATTGGTGAATTACCCCAAAAATACCGTTCTGCTCCATTCGACATTGTTTTGGCCTATCAACCTCACCAATAATATCTTATTTTCTCATAAAACATGAGAAATGTGGTTTTTTCAAAATATTTGAGTACCTATATTTGCTTCCACTTCAGTTAGCTTCAACGCTACTGGTTTTTTCAAAATAAAACTATACCCAACTATGGCAAATGCTAAGATTCAGGCTTTATTGGGCGACAAAGCAGAATATCTGCTTTCGCACAAGTCCAGCACCATCGATCAGTCACAACTTCACCTCCCTTCATCGGATCATGTCGATAAAATTTGGACATACAGTAATAGAAATGCGCAGGTAATGCGATCTATGCAACAACTATTAGGAACTGGACGCTTGGCCGACACTGGCTATTGCAGCATTTTCCCTGTTGACCAAGGTATTGAGCACAGCGGTGGTTCGGCATTCTCACCTAACCCTATGTATTTCGACCCTGAAAACATTATCAAACTAGCTATTGAAGGCGGTTGTAATGGTGTTGCTTCTACATACGGAGTACTTGGAATCATGAGCCGTAAATATGCACACCGCATTCCATTCATTGTAAAAATTAACCATAACGAATTCTTAAGTATGCCAAATAAGTTTGATCAAACTATGTTTGGGACAGTTAAGAGCGCATGGAACATGGGTGCTGTTGGTGTGGGTGCAACTATTTATTGGGGAAGTGCTGAAAGTGCTCGTCAATTGAAAGAAGTTGCTGAAGCTTTTGAATACGCACATGAATTGGGTATGTGTACCATTCTTTGGTGCTATACCCGTAATAATGGGTTTAAGGTAGATGGTATTGATTACCATACAAGTGCCGATTTAACTGGACAAGCTAATCACTTAGGTGTAACCCTTCAGGCAGATATTATCAAGCAAAAATTACCAACCAACAACGGCGGTTACTTAGCAACCAAGCATGGTAAAACCAATAAGTTGGTTTATGAAAAATTAACCACCGACCATCCAATTGATCTTACACGCTATCAGTTAGCTAACTGCTACATGGGAAGAGTTGGATTAATTAATAGTGGTGGTGAAAGCAAGGGTGCATCTGACCTAGCAGAAGCAGTTGAAACAGCAGTAATCAACAAAAGAGCCGGCGGTATGGGATTGATTTTAGGAAGAAAAGCATTCCAGAAATCCTTTGCGGAAGGTGTAGAACTGCTTCAATCTGTACAGGACGTGTACCTAGATGAAAGCATCACTATTGCTTAATATAGAAAAACGTATCTTGCAATAACAATGGCGAACTAATTGGTTCGCCATTGTACCCTATATGATTTTCGTATGGGTATGCTTGTTGAACGTAACCCCCTTTTGGAATGAAAAAAGAACATACTGAAGATATTGAATCGCGCTTAACTGGTGAAGATGTGAAACCAGCTGAGCAAGAAGTGCAGGAGGAAAAAAGAAGTTGGTTCAAAAGAAAACGCCAAGGCATTTTAACTTCTACTGCCGATAAGAAAGAATTCCCTGAAGGACTTTGGAATAAATGTCCATCTTGTAATCATATTTGTACCACACAAGAATTAAAAGCAGCATTATTTGTTTGCCCTAATTGTAATTACCACCATAGAATTGGTAGTAAAGAATATTTCGAAATTCTATTCGACAATAATGCGTTCACGCCACTATTCGATGAAATAAGAAGTAAGGATCATCTTGGCTTCACCGATTTAAAACCTTACCAAAAAAGATTAGATGATATTCACGCAAAGACTGACTTAAAAGACTCAATGCGTGTGGCAGTTGGCAAAGTAAAAGGTGAAGAAATTGTGGTGGCATGTATGGACTTTGAGTTTATTGGTGGTTCATTGGGCAGCGTAATGGGTGAAAAATTCAGTAGAGCAGTAGATTATTGCATTCAACATCACCTACCCTATATGGTCATTAGCAAAAGCGGTGGAGCAAGAATGATGGAAAGTGCCTTCAGCCTTATGCAGTTAGCAAAAACCAGCGGAAAACTGGCGCAACTCAGCGATGCAAAACTCCCTTATATTTCAATGCTTACAGATCCAACTTTTGGAGGAATTTCTGCCAGTTTTGGTATGTTAGGCGATTTAAACATTGCTGAACCAGGTGCTTTAATTGGTTTCGCTGGTCCTAGGGTAATAAAAGAAGCAACTAAAAAAGACCTTCCTCCCGGATTCCAAAAAAGTGAATTCTTATTGGAGCACGGTTTCTTAGATTTTATTGTAGACCGAAAGCAACTCAAAGATAGAATTGCTGAATTGGTGATGCTGTTCAAGCATTGATCAGTTTATTTTACTTTTTTCAATTCCCCGAACATGGGCTCTTTGGATTCCAGTTGCTTGGGGAATTGATTTCTATAGCAGTTAAACATGAATAATAAGCAAGCTTATTTCAATTACCATATTGAGGATAAATACCAAGCTGGTATTGTGCTTATGGGGACTGAAGTAAAAAGTATCCGCGAAGGCAAGGTTAGCTTTCAAGATGCTTATTGTTTATTCCATGATGGTGAATTGTGGTTAAGGGGCTTGTACATAGCCGAATACAAAATGGGTACTTCCAATAACCACATTGCCGTACACGATCGCAAACTTTTACTAACCAAAAGAGAGCTGAAGAAGTTACAAGCCTCTATCAAAGAAAAAGGCTATAGCATTGTACCCTTAGCGGTATTCTTGAATGATAAAAATTTAGTAAAGGTTGAAATAGGTTTGGGTAAGGGTAAGAAAACCCATGATAAACGAGAAACTATCAAAGCACGTGATACGCAATGTGAAATAAAACGCTATTTAAAGTAATTAACTATACTTACTTTTCTTTTCGGGCTCATACGACAGTTGTTCAAGGAGGGCTTCAGGGGTTGGCTGAGATGTAACAGAAAAGGCTGCTGCCAACATAGCGCCCAAAAGAACAATCGACATCAAACATTCATCCCATCGTAACCAATAGCCCCACCAGTGTAAGACCTTACCTTTCTCAGGAGCAGATTTTTCGTAAACCATAACCACTTGTTCACCTTGTTTAAAAAAGCGAAACAAATAATTGTCTTGTACCACAAATTCTTTCCAACCGGTATGAAATCGAATTTGCTGGATAGTATTTCCCAATGAATCTTTTACTAATTCAACTTTACCATCGGCTTGTTCTCCATCAATAAAATCGGGCTGCCTGGTAAACAATACATATACTCCGAAGCATACAACGTACAAAACAATGGCTAATGATTTCAATGCATTCGGTTAAAAGATGAAGGGCAAAGTAAAGGATTAAAAGGTTTTCAAATTCATAGTATTATAAAATTTTACTTATTCAAATAAGTTTTAAACTAGCTCTTATAAGTGTGATTTTACAACCTTCTTGTTTATAACAAGATAAATCTAAAATGAAGTGTGTAATTTAATATGCCAATACTTATAAAAACATTAGGTGTTATGCAAAAAATAATGTTACTCATCACTTCATTATTCACTTTTTTATTTGTAACAACAATAGCATCTGCTCAATTCAGCAGGACTGAAAAATCAAATTTTTTCCGAGTTGGTTTTTCTCATAGTCTACCATTGATTAGAGCAGGGGGATATTTTTTTGGTGATGCGTCTTACTGGGGACCTTTCCGAGGAACATTAGATTTTGGTATGACACATTATTTTAAAAATGGATTTGCAATAACCAACTTAATAAAGTCAACTATTCGCAACCCCCTTTTAGGAAGAAGTGTACATAGAATGCCAGACGGCAGAGATCGTGCAAGATTAATTTTCGATTATGAATTTTCTATAAATAAAGTGTATTTTAAAGATGAGAAATATATTGGCTATGTGGCACTAACAGGTGGGTTAAACTTTATTGGTGTAAATTATAAAGCAAGGGACTTAGTACCCGTATCCAACTTTTCACCTTGGGCTGCAGCGGTAGGTTATGGAATTGAAAAACATTCACTCATGTTTCCTTCTTTTGGCATCAACATTGGTGTTCCCATAAGTAAAAACAAATTAACACATCTAGAAATTGAATGCGATTATCTACCCTATTATGATCAATCACGAACTTTCAACAATAAGGGATTTATGAGAGGCGGACTCGGAATTGTAAGATTTATAAAACTTTAACCAAATGAAAAACAGAATCATTCATTTCTTATTCATTCTAACAGTTATTCCAAGTTTACTTGTAGTAGCACAAGAAACAGACAGCAAAATTAAGGTACAGCCCTATTTTGGTTGGAGTGGTAACTTTTATGTAAAATCTCCAGATTATAATACTCCAAATCCCAATGAAAGACGCTTTTTTAGGAAAGATTTTTCTGGTACTGGCGCAGGTTTTGATATCAGTTATAAAGTTGGAAAAAAAGGAGCAATTGGCGTTGGTTATGCCAGATCAGTTAATAAAGGTACTCAAGACTGGGAGGTAGCTATTGGATCAAATTTAATTAGTTTGCAAAGCTTTGATATACGACATGAAAATGTATTCATTAACCTATTCTATGAAAATAAGCATCATCTAAAAAACGAATTCTATCTTTCTTGGCAAGTTGGTTTTTCATGGTTTTACTCGAATCAACAAGAAATATCTATATCGAATGATGACCCATTAAGAACTCTCTATACATTTCAGGAGAGGAAAAGAATGGAAAATGGAGGTGTAATTAGTGGAATTGAATTTGGAAGAAAATTAAGTTCTACTGTTGACTTTGGTATCAGAACGAGGTTATATTGGATTACTCCAACGGGCCTGTTTGAGTCAGTTTTTGTTTCCCCTGTGTTGTCTGTTAAATTATAAAAAAGCCCCCGCTGAAAACAGCAGAGGCGGTTATAGAACGGATTAAAACAGACTTAATTAAGCGACCTAAAGTCAACTGGAACCAATTTACTTACACCAGGCTCCTGCATGGTCACACCATAAATTACATCCACGGCTCCCATAGTCATTTTGTTGTGTGTTACGATAATGAACTGAGAATTTTCGCTGAATTGCTTAATCATGTTGGTGAACTTACCTACGTTGGCATCATCTAACGGCGCATCTACCTCATCCAAAATACAGAATGGAGCAGGCTTAATAAGGTAGATTGAGAACAACAAGGCCGTTGCGGTTAAGGTTTTCTCACCCCCACTTAATTGTGTTATAGAAGATGGACGTTTACCCTTGGGCTTAGCAATAATATCAATTCCTGTTTCTGCTAAGTTCTCTGGATTTTCAAGTACTAAATCGGCCGTATCCTCTTCCGTGAAGAGAGCTTTAAATACTTTCTGGAAATTATCACGCACCTGATTAAATGTCTCAAGGAATTGTTGGTTAGCTGTAGCTTCAACTTCTTGAATGGTTTGAAGCAAGCTTTCTTTAGCGGTGGTTAAATCATTCTTTTGCTCTAAAATAAAATCGTAGCGCTTTTTCATCTCTTGAAACGCTTCAATAGCAGTTGGATTGACTTCACCCATATTCTCCAAACGCTTTTTCAATCGGTCGGAGGATGCCTGTAATTCTTCCACAGAGTCGGTGCCAGTTCTTGCTTGATCTAATATATCGTTGATATCAATGTGAAACTCAACTTGTAAACGCTCTTTCATTCCCGCCAAATGCAACTTCAACTCATTTAATTGATCTTTAATTTCATGTATCAATTGATCAATCATTTCACGAGTTTTCACTTTCATACGCAAGGCGCTTTCTTTCTCCTGCATTTGGTTGCGTAGGTTGTAGTAAGCCTGATCTGCTTCATTCAAGGCAGCTTCTTCTACTTCTTTCTTACGCATTAGCTCCACCAACAATTCAGAAGCCAAAGCCAAAGTTTCTTGGTTCTGGGTTATTTCAACCGCCGCATCGGAAAGTTGACGATTATTTTCTTGAATTTGGTTTTGTAATTGCACCAACTGATTTTCCTTAAAAGCACACTCTTGCTGTATTGCAGTTAATTTACTTTGTTGGCGGGTAATCTGAAGATTTTGTTCGTTATAATGATGGGTTGAAGTGGCATAGTCTTGCTCGGCTTGTTGATAGCCCTCCTCAGACTGACGCATAGCATCTGTTAATTGTTGCAATTGCTCATTTAATCCTCCAAACATATCACGCACATCTGCAATGGCATCTCTTTCATCTTGTAAACGCTGCTCAATATCAGCAAGTCGCTGACTTGCCTGCTGTTGCAATCCCTGCAAATTCTCTATTCTATTCTTAGTTGCAAATACAGAATTGATTGTTTGGTTGATTTCATCCTGCGTTTGTTTAATTGCATTTTCTTTCAATTGTTCATTGTATGCAATCACTTGTAAATGCTTCTGATTAATTTCAGCCTTCAATGAATTCACAACAGCTTCCTGTAAAATGATTTCATCCATCATTTTCTCCAGGTTCTTAGCGCGACCAATTTTCTTTCCTTCAAATAAACCAACGCTTCCACCAGTTAGGGTGTAAGTGCCTTTTACCATTTTGCCCGACTTTTCCAATAAGATACCCTGACTATTTACTGAAAGAGCTGCTTCATCTTCCGCAATAAATACGCGTCCAAGCAAATGATTCGCTAGTGCCTGATAAGGTGCGTCAACTTCAACCACTTGTAAAGCAGGGGTAACACCTTGAGGTGCTGGCAATGGATCGGGCAAATTCACCAACTGATCCAAAATGAAGAAATTGGCCTTACCTTTTTTGTGCTCGTCTAACAAATGTATGGCTTGCAATCCTTGTTCCAAGGTTTGCACCACGTAATAATTCAGATATGGTTCCAACACATTTTCTACAGCCGCTCTGTATGCTTCATCCACATAGATAATATCAGAAAGAATAGGCGCTTTTACTGTCCAGTTGGGGTTATTGTGTAAAAACTTAACACTGTCTGGATAACCTTCCATTGAATCAATCAAGCTCTTCAACAAATCGTGTTCGTTGCGTTTTGCATCCAGCTTGCGTGTTTCTTCAGCCAACTCAGAACGAAGACTTTCCAAATGCGCTTGGGTTTCAAAAATTTGCTCGCGGGTTCGGTCGTGCGCTTCTTGCAAGTCGCGTAAGTTTGTTCTTTTCTCTTCCAACAATGCTTCTTTTTCAATCAATTCCTGCTCCAATTGTTGCAATTGAATGGAACGCTGTTGTTGTTCTTCAGAAAGCTGATGTTGGGTTCTCTGTAAGTTTTGAATGGAAGTATCAGAAACAGCAACTTTTTTCTCTGCTTCAAACTGTTGACGTTGAACCGACTGATAAGACTGACGAATTTGATCTAAGCCAGCTCTTTGCTGATCTAAAGTGATGCGCTTTTGCTCAACTTGTTCACGAGCTTGACTGAGCAATTCCTGCATATCCACCAATTTGTCCTGCTCTTCTGCAATTTGTTCTTTGCTGAAGAGAATGGATTCTTCAATGCCTTGTAATTGTCCAGATGCTCTTTCCAAAAATTCGCTAATCGACTTCTCCTTTTCTTGTAAGAATTGAAGCTTTTGCTGAGAAAGACTTTTCTCACTTTCGCGAGTCCGCAATTCTTGCAACAACTGATTGAACTGTTGCTGCATACTTTGAAGGGCTCTTTCTTTTTCAATAAAAGAGGTTTTCTCTTGTTCATTGGCTGCTTCTTCGGTAGCAATTTCCGCTTCGAGCGCAACTTTTTTGTCTGTTTCTAGCTCTTGCTGCTCGTTGAGTTCTTTATATTTAATTTGAAATCCTTCTAAAGCTGCTTTTGCCAATTCAACCGCAACAACTTTATACTCTTTTTTGATTTCATAATATTTTTCAGCCTTTTTAGCCTGATTTTCAAGTGTTTTTAGCTGATTATTGATTTCAAACAATAAGTCCTCAATGCGATTGAGATCCTGCTCTGTAGCATCTAACTTGTTTTTAGCTTCCTTTTTCCTGGTTTTATAGATGGTAATACCTGCGGCTTGTTCTAACATCCTACGGCGACTATTGTCTTTGTCCTTAATGATGTCATCCACCATCCCCAATTCTATGATAGCGTAGCTGTCGGTCGATACGCCCGTATCCATAAACAGGTTATGGATATCTTTCAAACGACATTGCACATCGTTCAGGCGATATTCACTTTCGCCGTTCTTATAAAAACGACGGGTAACAGTTACTGTGCTGAATTCTGTTGGTAAGAGGTTTTTGGTGTTTTCAAAAGTGAGGCTTACTTCTGCCAAGCCGCTTGCACTTCTGGTTCTGCTTCCATTGAAAACCAAAGCTTCTAGGTTTTCACTTCTGAGTGCAGATATTTTTTGTTCACCAATTACCCATCGAATTGAATCGATGATATTGCTTTTTCCGCAGCCATTGGGACCAATGATGCCAGTAATGCCTTCATCAAAACTGACAACAGTCTTGTCGGCAAAACTTTTAAAGCCTTTAATTTCTAATTGTTTTAATCTCACGTTCTAACCCATTTTATTGTTGCGAACATAGCAAAAAAGAAGGCGCTGCGCTTACACAGAAAGCCCTATGTGAACAACTGGTGGAAAGAAAAATAACTTCAATTAAATATTTACAACAATATGATTAACAATTAATTGAATAATTTCATTCAAATTGAACTGCGACTAAGTTCGCAACATAGATTCAATTAGTCGGTTTACATTCGCTGGTGCAGTTGAATTACTACGATATTTTACAGGTTAAGCCCAACGCTACCAGTGATGAAATAAGGAAGGCTTATCGAAAGCTAGCACTGCTGTATCACCCCGATAAAAATCCTGGCAGCGCTCCTACCCAGCTTTATTTTCAACAAGTGAAAGAAGCATATGAGGTACTGATTAATCCTGCCAGAAGAGATGCTTATCACTTTTTTTTGAAGAAGAACGGGCAAGATAAAACTCCAAGAACGGTATTAACCGTTGGCGGACTCATCTCAAGGGCAAAGGGACAAAAGGATTACCTAGTAGAGCGCAATTACAATGTTGCTCCGGATACTTTATTCTTTGAGCTAGAACATCTATTGGAGCCTCTGCATTTAGAAATACTTAGCAGAGATGGAACTGAGGGGGAATTGAACGCATTTAAAGAGTATATTTTGTATTGCGTACGCAACTTTGATAAAACCCAGATCAAATTGGTTGTTTCAAAACTTCAATCATTAGCGCCAAAGAATGTCGAGTGGCAAATTAATTTGGTCCAATTTCAGCAGAATGCTATTGCAGAATACTATTGGAATAAGTATAAAGTTCTGGTGGCTATTGTTACAGCATGTTTAATTTGTGGAGTGATTTTTTATATTTCTTGATGAATGACTTTATTCAACCATTGCTAAATTTAACTGCTGTATATCATTGTTTATCAAGCAAATAATTGACCGAATAAATATAATATTCGCATTCATCAACCTGCATTAATGATTGCATAGGCGCGACCCCTTCAGGGGCGTACACTTCTTTTACCCCTATGTGCTATAAATGTTCAACCCCTTCGGGGTTAGATACAGATGAAGGCCATATACATGATTTAATTGAAAAACCAAAATCATTCAAAGCTGACTGATACCCATTTTACCAAGCCCAATACCTCCTAAATTGAGACCCTAAAACGATTTCACATACACTTAGGGTCAATTTTGTTTTATGTGCGACCCCTTCAGGACCGTTAGATATTTATTATTCGTCTATACTATAAATGTTCAACCCCTTCGGGGTTGTAGGGCATAAGAGATCATGGGTATCCTGAAATAAACTAACCTTCGAGTGATTATTTGTTGGGAATATTTACATGCCGTATGCATCTTACAAAAATCAACGCTCTTTAGAAATGTACATCCTAGACCCCAAAGGGGTCACACATTTATAGCAAAATCGCCTACCACAAATTCGACCCTGAAGGGGTCGCACATTTATATGCTGACATTATCTGATGATTTTATGTAGCAGATTTCAGCATCGTACCACGAATGGAGTATATAATATAAATTGCAAGGCATTAATCGCTTTATGACTTAAGAACCAGTAACCAATTTCGCAAAATGCTGCTTATCAATTATATACAAAACAAGCCTAATAAATTACTTTATATTAGTTCTACTTATTTAACCAGCTCCTCAAGGAACACCAAGCGCCCTTTCTGATCAATTCCTTGAACCACCAGCTTATATTGTTGAGCCAAATCACTGTTGAAAAACCTCACATTTAGTTTCCCATCTTGATCAAATTGAGCTTTGGGGTTCCAATAAAGGGTAACCCTCTTGTCGGTTAAACTCTTATTATAATCGGGGAACTTGTGGTAATCAACATGATAAAATTCTCGTACCATTGAGAAGCCTCGTTTTTCAAAACTGCTAAACTGACGCTGATTCGCAAAAATGCTTCTTCCCTTTTTGGTGTAAATTCCAATCGCTCCCGCATTGGTACCAAATGGAAATGCCGTAACACCCTTATACACTTTTACCAATGCAATTTCATCTGGATTAATTGCATCTATGATATCGGTTGTTACAGGCAACTCATTCAAAAAGAATAAAATACCATCGTCTACACCAGCTGTCATACTTCCATCTTCATTCATTGAACCCAATACCATGCCTGAGAATCTTCCAAAAGTGACTGTTCGCACTCCGCCAGGTTCAAAAGGGTTTACATTCAATCCAACTACTTCCCGCTGTAAGTATTGCCATATGTTCACAAATCCCCTATCCTTAGGCACTTCAAGTGTTTGATCACTTATTTCAAAAAAAGTTGAAACATATTCCTTTTGTAGTGAATCAACCCGACTCATTTTTTTGGCAGTAACTGTCACGTTACCAAGAAATCGCGACTGGCCAGAGAATGTATCTGCAACGGCTAATTGTCCGTATAACAATGCAGCCAACCTTGAATTTCGGTTCGCTAATACCATCGTATCTAAATCCACTTTCCATTGTAATGATGCCCTTTCTAATGTGTCTAATAGTGATGGGTAAAACTTTACATCAACTACCAGATTCTCTTTCTTACTATTAGTAGCCAAATAGGAAATGGTGGCTTTATCTTTTATATTCAATGAATCTACTATGAACTCACCTTTATCGGTTAAATAGGCATCTATCAAATAGGTGGTTGAATCTTCGCCCTTGATAACAAAGGAAACCTTTCCATCTTTCACCACTTCTTTCCTCTCGGCTTTTGTCACCATCCCTTTGATTTGCAAATTCGATTCTATCGGATATCTTAAAACAGGAAATTCATTTTGCAATATCTGCTTCCAGGTAAACTTTCTCCAACCATGCACCATCATTAACAAATCGAGCTTCTGCAAAGTTTCAGGCGATTTATTTTGAAAGTAGAAGCCAGGTTCAATCACATACCCTTTGATGTCTGATGTAAGCAATAAATGACTGGCAATAGAGTTTTCCAAATTAAACTTGGTATCAATAGAAGCATCATTCACTAAAACACTGATGGTTGATTTTTGAAGGCTATCTGCCTTAAGCTGCCAAAGGTTTTCGCCCCTGCGAGAGGTTTGCTTTTTTTCAAAACTGAGCTGTGGCTTTTTGATTTCATAGTTCTCAACAAATGCAAGTCTTTCTGCCAATGGATTTCCCAAAGTATCAAGAACTGTTATTTGCATAATGCCGGGAGGAAGGTTTTTTTTGGGAATTGGTGCTGTTGTTAATCCTTCTTCAAAATCGAGGTAAGTAGAGTAAACTATCTGTCCGCTCATATGCGCCATTACCAATACTTTTGAATATTTCTCAGCCGATTTCTCTCCTCTTTGAACAGATACAAACATGCGAGCTGCACTTGCATTTTGGACTGTTAACTGAATACCTTCAGCCTGAACTTCAGGCAGGGGAAAACTAAATTCTGCTCCACTAGCTGTTCTTATTTCAGCAACATATTTTCCAAGCTTTGGCGCATGCGTAAATACGCCCATACCCTGATGCTGAACAGCTGCTTCTGTAATTTTAGATCCATTTCCATCTCTTATTGTAATTGATGTATTCACAGGCAGCCCCATTTCATCTAACACAACAAACGCCATCCTATTTTCAACTCCAGCAATCCATTGTCCGCCTTCTGGAAAAAACTTTACCTGAAGTGTTTTAGGAACATTGGGCTTTATTCTTGATATTTCATCTTCCCCGTATACAAAAAAAGGTTGTTGAAAAATGTATTCAGGCTGATTAAGCATCCATGCTGTATATGCTCGTAAGGTATAATTACCCGACTTCCATTTTCTAGATACATCTAAATGTCCATGCCAAGCCCCTAAGCTATCTAAGCGATACATATTTTTTTCAACCACAAAACCTTCTTCATTTAAGATATCGATGTACACTATCCTACTCAAAAAACTGGGCTTTTGCTGAAATGTACACCAACCCTTAAACCATATTTGTTCCCCAGCTGCAACCTGCTGCCTATTTACTTGCACAAATACTTTTTCCTGCGGAAAAGTTTGGTACCACTGCTTAAGATGGGCTATTAGTTTATCTTGAATTGGATCTGGCTGAAAAGCGAACCAAGTTGATGCCGCAATAGATAAAACGGCAAAGGGAGTGAATAGGAATGACTTCATAATGTATGAATATAAAAAAAGCTGGCAAATGACGTGCCAGCTTTTATAAGAAAAATTGTTTGCTTATGTACCTGGACGAAGAACACCCCCTAAAGAGTGAACAACACCGTTATTACCTAATACATCTCTAAGTGTACCACCAAATTCAATTGGGCTAGTGTTATTTGGACCTGCTAAGCGAGCACCATTATTAGTTACACGAATGGTTCTGCCTGGACCTTGCATGGTAGCAGGCGTAAATCCATCTTGAAAATCGTTGTTAAACAATCTTGCTCCACTAAACATATGGAATCGAGCAATACGAGTAGCTTCTGCAACTGTTAATCCATTGATACCTGTTGTAGTATTAAATGGAGCACCTGCAGCAGTCATAGCAGCATCTGTTGGAGCAAGCACTGTAAATGTACCCCCAGTTAATTGAGCCCACTGTCCAGCTCTTGTTAACAAAGCAATGAACAATGTATGTTGACCAGTACTTTGAAGGATATTCTGAATATTACCTCTCAATTGTGGAGGCGTATTCACCCTGTCAATCACATGTACAACACCATTACTCAACACATTATTCCCACTAGTTATTCTCGCACCATTTACAAAGAAATCATTCCCTTTTTGTCCAAAGAAAGCCAATGTACCACCCAATTGAGTGGCCCTTGAAACTGAGAACCTAGAAATCATTTCACTAGTAAGAACATTGGTTGGAGGATTTGCAGTTGAGCGAAGGATATGATACATCAACAAATAGTTTGCTGCACCAGCAGTCATTCTATTTAAAGAATCTGCTGTGATACCAGCTGCTGTAAAAGCATCATTAGTTGGTGCCAACCAGCTAAACGGACCTGGACCATTTTTATAATCATCCAACTGAGCTTTTGCAATAGCTGCAGTGAATGTGCTTAGGTTAGGCTGCGTGCGCAGATATGCATCTAAGTTGGGTAATACAGCTGCTTCTTCTTTTTTACAAGAAACAAAGAGTACCGCTGCCGTGCATATAAATAAAATATTCTTGATCATTTTCATGGCATGCAGATTTACTGGTTAACAATTTGAAAACTAATACCTGGTGCAAAGGTTGTTCCCCAAATACCACCCGATACAACTGTTGTGGCTCTTCTATTGGTTGTATTCCCTACTAATGCAGTAAATGGATTACCAACAATAGCACCATTGGATGTTTGTACCAAACGGTAACGCAAGAATGCATTAACTGGGTTGGTCCTAACAGTTATGTATGAAGTTGCATTGCTAAAGGAAACGTTTCGAAACAAAGTATCTCTTGTTACAACAGATGCAGATGAAGAATCTACTCTAATTAAACTCAAACCTGGCGATTTACCTGTTGCATTAATAAATCTTAAACGTGTAAACCCACTATCAACCCTATTTCCAAAATCATCTGCTACAGAAAATAAGGTACGAGTTGCTCCAGAGTCGGCCAATACTGTTGTATAAAAACGACCAGCAGTGGTTGTCATATTCCCAGTAAATACGACTACAGAATCGTTCAATGTTCCTGTATTAGGTAAAGACAACCTCAAATTGCCATTTGGTGCTACTGCTGAATATTCAGCAATACCTGAGTTGGGCGGGAAAATACCACCAGAACCCAAGGTTGTGTTACCATTGATTTTGTTGTTATTCACCTTTATCATTACAGAGGATAATCCTGGTGATAAGAAAACAAAACGAACAAAGGATTGTGAAGTAGGCAAATCGTACTCAGTTGCCCTGAGTTCCGATTTTTCGCAGGAGCTCATTCCATAAAGAACCACACCCGCTGTTATAATGCTCATCAAATATTTTTTCATACAAATAAGTCTTTTGGGGTTAAGGTTGACTAAACCACATTTCTAGGGTGTGGTAGTTTTGGTTCAAAGCGCCAATTTTTCTCAAAGCTTCTCTGTTCCAATCGAACTCAGAGAAGTTGGTTGGCCATACACGGTATGCCATATTTGGACCGCCATTGAATGCAGAAAACACTGTAATTACATGGAATCCGTTGAATACAGGTAAATTTGTTTCAGGATCAACATCGTAATAATGATACCTGCGCAAATCGCACCACTGCTCTAAGAAATTCCAACCCCAGTTGCCAATAAATTTCTGCTGCATAATATCAGTCACTGTTAATGCCACAGCATTCTGCTTAACCGCTGGAGAAGCTAAATAAGCAGTTCTTTCAGCAGCGCTAATTGGACTGTAATTATTCGTACCAGTATTCATAGCATTTACAAAATCAAAATGAGCTGTAATACCATTTCTATAGGCAGCAAAGGCTGTTGCTTTATCGCCTTTTAACAATGCAGCTTCTGCTTTAATGAATTGTAATTCATGGTAGGTCATGATTGGCAATGGAGCGTTGTTTCTGAATAAATACTTGCCAATTGTTCTGTCAGCAAAGTTTCCAATTGCAGGGTTTGCAATAGCACTGTCACCCCAAACTGTTGCTGGACCTCTTCTAAATGTTAAAGAACCGGCCGTACCTAAAGTATATCCAACAGCAGGCGTTAAGAACCTATATCCACCATTCAATTCAGTCATGGTTGGTGAAATGAAAGAGGTATCAGGACTAACAGACAACATGCCTCTGATTCTTGGATCGCGGTTAGCTGGAACTGCACTTCCTCTAAGAATGGTTCCATCTAATAATTGTACAATGAATCTTGATTGACGACGAACTGAGAAGTTATCACGTGCAGGTCCCATTGGGTTGGTGTCATCATTTCTTGTACCAGCATGCGGAACAAAAGCATTTTCATTGTTATTTGTGAAACTCAAGTCCACATAACGAATCACTGAATCGGCTTTGTAATCTGCTTTGTTGGTAAGTCTATGATAATTACGAGCCATTAAACCATAAACAAACTTGATCCAACGATCGCGGTTACCTTGATAAATTTGATCACCACGCGCCAATACAGATTGATTCACTTTACCATCAGTTCTTACCAAATAGCGAAGTGCTTGTCTACAAATTGAATCAATTCCTTTGTAAACTGTTTCTTGATCATCGTAATCAAAGAATACACGATTGGGTTCCCAAGCTTGACGGAAAACAATATCGCTGTGCATATCAGTTAAATACTGGAAGCCCCATGCACGTAATGCAAAAGCAACCCCTACATAATCCCATTGCTCGTTTTGAATTCCTTGTTGAATAATTAAATTAATCGAAGGCCCCTGTAATTGATACACATCTCTCCACCCTTGGTTACCAAATCCAGAACCACCTTGGTTGGCATTGTGAATATCAAAAGTCTCTTGTACCGCAGTATTAGACCAAAACTGGTTATATGCACCATTTGCACGGGCATCAAAAATAAGCGTACGAGACATGACCGCTTGCGCAGGCGATAATAAAGCCGGCAAAGAAGGCACACTAGGCGATGCCGGATCTGAGTTGATATCGAGGTATTTTCGGCATCCGAACATACCAGCAACCAACACCGTTAAACAAATAATATAAATTGACTTTTTCATGTTCTTGAAATTTTGACGTTAGAATTGCGCACGGATTCCAAAGTTCAGACCCATTGGCGTTGCCAAGTTTCCAAAATCCATACCTACCCCACCAATACCACCTCTTGATGCTGCGTTGTTTGCATTCGCAGCTGGATCCGCACCACGATAATTGGTAATGATGAATAAATCTGTACCAGTAAAGAATACTGAAGCACTCTTAATTACATTCTGACGCTTGATTAACTTAGAAGGCAAACGATAGCTTACAGTAATATCACGCATTCTAATCCAGTTAATATCTCTTTCAATGAAATCTTCTTCTGCAACTCCCAAAGTGTAAAACTCACTGCGCTCAAATGGAGTTAATACAATGGTATTTCTGGTTGGATTTGCAGTATTCTCTAAACCATCCTGCAACACTCCACGAATTACTCTTGGCGTTTCACGATCTAAAGTGCGTACGCTGGCTCCACGAGAATACAAGAACCATTCTGTACCATTGAAGATATCACCACCTTTACGAATATCGAGGTTGAAAGACACGTTCCAATCGTTTAAGAAAGTGAAACTGTTTACAAAACCCATATTCCAATCAGGCTGACGATCTGCTACTTTAATATAGTCTGAAATACGTACTGGCAATCCAGATGTTGGAGAGATCAATACATCACCTGCGGTATTGCGTAAGAAACGTGTAGCCGCTAAATCAAATACAGATCCACCCTTTGTTGCAATATTTCTGATACCACCAATCCATGTATCTGAATTGTAGAAGAAAGGAAGATCAGAAGGCATACGTAAAATTTCATTGCGGTTACGTGCCCAGTTTACAGTTACATCCCATGTAAATTTCTTGGTTTTTACTGGAGTTGCAGTCAACTGAAGTTCAAGACCTCTGTTCACCACATCACCACCATTGATCCACTTTAAGATAGCACCAGAAGCATAGCTTAAGCGAGGATTCAATAATTGATCAACTGTTTTATTTGCATAATAGGTTAAATCAATCCCCATTCTTCCTTTAAAGAATTTCGCTTCGATACCTGTTTCAAACTGCTGGCTGAACTCAGCTCTTAATGCAGGGTTACCCTGAGTTACGAAAGGCGAGAAACCACCACCTGTGAAGGTTGATTGAGAGAAACGGTTTGAGGTAACATATGGTGTTCTAGGATCGCGACCAGTAGTAGCGTAGTTAATACGATACTTCAAATAGCTAATTTCTTTAGGCAATTTAATGATATCACTCAAGATAACACTCGAACCCGCTGACCAATAGAAGTAATAAGGTCTAGCAGGATCCCAGTTGGTAGGATCAACTAAACGACTAGATCCATCCATACGACCCGCCAATGATAAGTTCAACCAGTTCTTATAACTACCTGTGTAGTTAATGAAAGCTCCCATTCTATTATTGTTCTCAGCGGTTGTTATACTTGCAATAGTCGTAGGATCTGCGTTGTTTAAACTCACAAAGTTTTGGTCGAATAAACGCTCACCTCTTGTACCATTCACCTCATATTTACGTGAATCGAATGTAAATGCAGTAGTAATGATATTATTGAAGTTTCCGATTTTCTTTTTGATGGTTGCTCTGTATGCACCATTCACCAAGGTTTGGCGAGCACGATACTGTAAAATGCTACCACCTACTGTTCTAGCCAAGTTACTTTGTGGGTGAGTAAACCAAGTACCTAAATCAGAATAAAAGTCAACACCCATTAATGCGGTAAGATTTAACCACTTGTATGGGTCATAGCTTAATTGGAAATTACCCATCAAACGATCGTTCTGATCAAAGTTCTGATTACGGTTTACATCCCAGAATGGGTTATCGTCTTCAGCTAATTGTAAGAAATTACCATTGATAGAACGACGATTGCCATTAGCATCCACAAAATTTCTAGCATCATCATCTACTGGCCAAGTTAACAAGCTCAATAAGAAACCACCTGAACCCTTAGATGCTTTTCTTGTCTTAGAAGAGATATAAGTGAACGAGTTGGTGATATTGAATTTAGGACTTAATCTGAAAGTAGTATTCAAACGGAAATTGTAACGTTCAAAACCCGTATTAGGTACTACCCCATTTTGATTAATTGTACTAGCAGTAAAACGATACGTGCTTACATCACTTCCTCCTTCTACCGCAAGGTTATGTTGTGCGGTATTACCTGTTCCAAAAAAGTTTCCAACATTATCATATATTGGCGTACCTGCAGGAAGCCTGTTACCAAAGAATCTTCTTTCTGTATTATTGGTAATACCACCAAAACCTTGGTCAAATTCTTTTTGAATTTCGGGTAAGCGATATACTCTTTCAAAACGGAAAGAGTTATTATAACTTACAGAGGCTTTCCCTTTTTTTCCCTTTTTTGTTGTAATGATGATTGCACCGTTTGCACCATCAGAACCATACAATGCAGTAGCTTCTGGTCCTTTTAACACAGTTACTGCATCAATATCTTCTGGATTTATATCCATTGCTCTGTTGCCGAAGTCATTGCTACGGTTTGCAAGGTTTAATCCACCTGATGCTGGTAAGCGATCCTGCATTTCAAAAGAGCTGTTATCAATGATCAAACCATCCACTACAAATAGCGGTTGGTTACTACCATCCATAGAAGTTGGTCCTCTTAAAACGATGGTTGCAGATGCACCTGGCATACCAGTTGTTGCTGTAATTGTAGCACCAGGGATACGACCAGCCAATGAGTTAATGAAGTTTTCACGACGGGTAGATGCAATATCATCTCCACTTACCGACAAAGCTTGGTAGGTAAGTTCGCGCTTACTCTTTTTAATGTCGTAAGCAGTTACAACTACATCACCCAATGCCTTATCAGAATCAACCAAACGAACGCTAACCTTTTCATCGTCACCAACGGTAACTTCTTTGGAAGCGTAACCAACATAGCTAAATACCAAAACGTGCCCTTTTTGAGCAGCAATGGAATAATAACCTGCGGCGTTTGTAGCTGTTTTCTTACTGGTGTTTTTGTTTGTTACGGTTACACCAAGCAAAGGAGACCCATCATCATCTGAAACGATGGTACCCGAAACCGTTTTTTCCTGTGCCATCAGGAAGGGGGAAAGAAATAGAAACATGGCCATAACCATGATCTTTCCCAGGCAAGCAACTCTTCTCATAGTTGTCGTTTTGGTTCGTTTGTGAAGTGATAAATAGCTAGTTTATAGACAATCGTCGCGTCAAAAACATTGCATGGAGTTGAAAAAAAATCACGCAAAAAGCAGCAAGCCCTGCATATTTATGTCCCCAAATCCTAATACATCGTTAAAAACGCAGTGGCAATATATTACTATTCCTTATTTTTTTGCAATTTTTTTAACAAAAAGATATTAACAGAGAGATTTTTTGCGGTTTTGTGCGGTTTTTAAAATATTTCTACCCCTTTTGCCTTAAACGGGCGCAAACGATCATCTTCAGGTGATAATTCAGTAATTAATACGTCAACCTGTTCCATGCTACAAACTTGTAAGCGTTGTTGAGAATTAAGTTTCTCAGAAATTGCCAGAGAAATAACTTTAGAAGCGCAATTTACCATAGCCTGCTTCACTTCTATAATTTCCCATTCCAAATCGGTGATACCGTATTCTGGATGAATACTGTTGGTTCCTAAAATGCAAAGATCTGCTTTTATGCCAGCCAGCCTTTGAACAACTTCTGCCCCTACAGCCATTTGAGCTGTTTTATGCAATCGGTTACCCAAAAAAATAACCTCTGCCTCAGGATGTTCTAATAGTTCTAAGGCCACTGGAATATTTGGCGTAATAAAAGTTGCATGCAGTTTATCTGGCAAAAGTTTAATGAGTTCACGAATGGTAGTCCCTCCTGTTAATACAATGAGCATACCTTCTTTAATGAACTCTAATGCCTTATGCGCAATGATCCTTTTTTCCGTTTGGGAGTAAATATTCTGATTCTCGATGGTGAAATGAAAACTCTTAGCCAGGGCACCTCCATGGACTTTGATTAGTTTACCTTCTTCAGCCAGCTCTTGTAAATCGCGACGAATGGTATCTTCTGATACATTCAACACTAAGCTTAAATCGGATGATAAAACTTTGTTGTGTATGTTCACTTGTTGGAGTACAATGGCCTGTCGTTCTTTCTTAAGCATGACTAAAAGTAGAAAAAATTATGAATTTGCTCACAACGAGGGTTCAACCTGTATTTTTGTAGGCTCAAAATGATTTCACCACAATCCATACAAGAAATTAAAAATCGCATCGATATCCTTGATATTGTTGGTGAATTTGTCAAGTTAAAGAAACGTGGCACTAATTATTTGGGGCTCTGTCCTTTTCACCACGAAAAAACGCCCAGTTTTACTGTTTCAGCTAACAAGGAAATTTATAAATGCTTTGGTTGTGGTAAAAGTGGAAACTCCATTACTTTTTTAATGGAGCATGAAAAACTTAGTTATGTAGAGGCTTTGAAGTGGTTGGCTCAACGTTATAATATTGCCATTGAAGAATCTGAAACTAGTCCTGAATACCAACTTCAACAACAAGCGGCTGATAGCTTATATATCATTAATAAATTTACGCAACAGTTTTACAGTGAACAACTCTTGCAAACTGACGAAGGAAAGAATATAGGCTTAGGCTATTTACTTGAAAGGGGTTTCTCAGAAGAGATACTTCGAAAATTTCAAGTGGGTTATCACCCTAACAATAGAACTATTTTAGCTGATACACTAGTTGCACAGCAATTCAGTAAAGATTTATTGATAAAATCTGGGCTAGTTGTTGAACGCAATGGTGAGCTCGTTGACAATTATAGAGGCAGAATTATTTTTCCTGTTCACCATATTTCTGGTAAGGTTATTGGATTTGGAGCACGTGTTATTGGCAGCAATGATCGCGGACCTAAGTATATCAATACCCCCGAAAATGAATTGTACGTCAAGGGGAAACTGTTGTACGGAACTTATTTTGCACGTACAGCTATTGCACAACTGAATGAGTGTTTGCTGGTAGAAGGTTATACCGATGTTCTGGGCTTGCACCAAGCTGGTGTTGAACATGTGGTGGCCAGTGGAGGTACAGCACTTACGCCAGATCAACTTCGATTGATCAAAAAATATACACCCAATCTTACTATTCTGTACGATGGCGACTCTGCAGGAATTAAAGCAGCATTACGCGGATTGGACTTAGCTATTGAAGAAGGACTGCATGTAAATTTGGTATTATTACCTGAGGCTGAAGATCCTGATAGTTATGTTCGCAAATACGGAGGAGAAGCACTGAAAGAATTTATTCAGAAGAATAAGAAGGATTTCATTTTATTTCAGTTGGAGGTATTGCTAAGAGAAGCGGGTAATGATGCAAACAAGAAAAATGCCGTAGTCAATACCATTGCAGAAACGTTGAGTCGCATTACACGTGCAGAGGATTTCACTTTATTAGAGAACTATGTTAAGCGCTGTTCTCATTTGTTGCAAATTGATGAAGGTGGATTAACGCATTTGGTGAATACCTACAAGCGTAAAAAAATTACAAAAGCTGAAAGTAAACTTTCTGTTGAGGAAGCTGGACAATTACAAGAGCAAGTAAAAACGCCTGTTTATAAAGAAGACAATCTCATTCAGCATGACCAATTGGTTGAACGAAACTTAGTTCGTGTGTTGCTTGAATATGGTTTAGAACAGTGGGATGAAGACAAAACTAATGCACAATATATTTTCGAAGAGCTATCTCATTACGATGTTGATCAACCAGAAGTAGCACAAATTTTGGAATTCTACAGGGAAGCCTATATTAATGGGGAACAACCTAATACCAAGATGTTTTTATACCATGCAGAAGAATGGGTAAGGAATTTGGTAGTAAGTGCTACTATATTTCCTTATGAGGTAAGCGACAGATGGGAGGAGAAAATGGAAGGCTTACGTTTGGTAGATCCAAAAGATATTCCTAAGAAAGATGTGTTTGTAAGTATGCAATATTTTAAACTGCGAAAAATTAAACGCATGTTGGAACAAAATCAAGCCGATTTAGAACATGCTAAAGATACTGTCTCTCAAATGCGAATCATTGAAATACATAGAGAGCTAAAGAAGCAAGAACAAGCACTTACACAAGAACTTGGTAGTGTTATTATCAAATAAAAAGGTCATCTTTCGATGACCTTTTTTGTGGTTATTTTTCAGCAGGATTCTTTTTACCTGCTAGCAATTTTTCTACTGCCACTTCTAATCTTCTCTGTCGTGTTTCAGTTTTCTTGGCGCCTTCAATCCAAGTAACATACTCCTTCTGATTGGTGAAGGATAGCTTACTAAAAAACTCTCTCGCATTTTGGTATTTGGTGAACATCTTTTCTAATTCTGCCGGAGGAACCACCAAACGCTTTTCGAAATCAATACCATCTACTTCAGCCTTAGGCTCTCCGTTCTTTGCAGCAACCCTAGCTGGGATTTGCTCGCTTTTTTTAAAACGCATCGCTGTCCAAACATGATCTAAAGCAATTTGACTAACAGCTTCATACCCATTATCGCACAATATATCCCAACTACAATCGCGGTTTAAGTCGCTTACAATTTTGCTTGTTGTTTTGGGATATGCGATCCAAAATTTGCTTTCAAGGTGCAAAGCTGGCATCACTTCTTTTAAGATACTATTGAGTTGATTTTGGTTAATGGCAAATACCAGTGCAAAATCTACTTTTTTAGTCTTAAGTAAGGGAGTGATGTTTTTAGCATACGATAACTTAACAAATTGTTTTTCAATAGATGAAGGCAAGCCTTGAATGAGGATGTTTTTTTCGTCTTTCAACTGCAGCTTTTCCAGAACACTTTGTGTAGACATTCCTAAAATGAGTTTTAGGGTGAAAAAATGGAAGTGCAAAAGTAACGAAAAAAAACGGGTATTTCAAAGAAAAACGCCCCTTTTCTGGGGCGCACCATGCTTTTTTTTATCAACTAATTCCCTGATAATCAATAAATTTAACTCTTACGGGGTCTGTAATAATTCTTCACTACATCATCCATTATTTTATTGAGTTCTTCAATTCGCCTTCCATCTGACGGATGGGTGCTAAGAAATTCAGGAGGAGCTTGTCCCTGACTTAACTGTCCCATTCTCTGCCAAAATGGAATAGCTGCCCTTGGATCATACCCAGCTAATGCAGAAAACTGTAAACCCAAACGGTCAGCTTCTAATTCATGTTTTCTACTGAAAGGTAAAATGCCTAATACATTAGAACCCATTCCGTATGCCTGCATCCATAAATTTTGGGTGACTTGTGGTTTGTTGGCCATAGCCAATGAAAGACTTAATGCGCCAAACTGCTGAATCATTCCCTTGCTCATTCGCTCACTGCCGTGTTTTCCCAATGCATGCGCTACTTCATGTCCCATTACCACCGCCAACGCATCTTCATTTTGTGTTATAGGTAATAGTCCTGTATACACTACAATTTTTCCTCCGGGCATACACCAAGCATTAGGAGTTTTATCATCTACCAAATTTACTTCCCACTTATACCCCGACAATTCAGCTCCGAGTCCTTTTTCGTTGTAGTACTTTGTTATGGCCTCTATAATTCTATCGCCACAACGCCTTACCATAACAGCGTCTTTATTGCCAGTAGTAGTGGGAACCACTCTATTGCTAGCAAGGAATTGTGCATATTGCTGAGCCGACATGTTTTGCAGTTCGGTTTCAGGAATAAGCGACATTTGAGATCGTCCAGTTATGGGGTTGTTTTTACAAGAATAAATGGTAAGTGCTGCAACCAGAAGGGTGCATAAAAATGAAATACGCATAACAAAATGGTTTACTATAAGGATTGCAAATTAATCCTTTTTACGGTCGCGATGCTTGAAAATAGGCACTTTACTTTCCGTGCCTTTGATAATGCGACCAATATTTTTTTGGTGAGTGAGCACTACAGTTAGGGCTACTACAACCGCGAAAATGCGATATAAAGTTTCCTCTTCATTAAAAATGAAAAGAATAAAAATCATGAAGGCAACTCCAGAAAGGATTGAACCCAAAGAAACAAATCGAGTAATATAAAGCACCAAAACAAAAACCCCAATACAAGCAATAGCCACCAGCGGTTGAATAGCAATTGACATGCCAAGCAAAGTAGCAACTCCCTTACCTCCTCTAAACTCAGCGAAAACAGGAAATATATGTCCAACCACAGCCGATAATCCTAACCCAATCATGAAATTGGTTCTCTGCCACTCATCAGTTAAGTAAAAAGGCAACAGAATATACAGTGAGGTCGCTACTACACCTTTCAATACATCCAACACCATCACCATTGTTCCCCATTTGCTACCTAAAACGCGGAAAGTATTGGTAGCACCAGCGTTTCCACTACCATAATCGCGTATATCTATACCAAAAAAAGCTTTACTAACCCAAACTGCGGTTGGTATAGACCCAATAAAATAAGCGAGAATAATGAGTAATACTTCGTTCATGAGGGGTTCAAGTTGGATGACAAAAATAACCCTTTTGCCAAAACTTCATCATAATTTAACATAGATGTGGGAAAGTTCTTCTTAGAAAAACTTTCCTAAACTCATAAAAATCAATGAAATAAGGCTTATGCGTACATTTCCTCACGCAATTCCTTCACCCTTTTATCCTCCATATACTCGTCAAAGGTCATTAAGCGATCAATAATGCCCTTAGGAGTGAGCTCAATAATACGATTAGCCACTGTTTGCATAAAAGTATGGTCATGAGAAGTCATGAGTACAATTCCTGGGAACATTTGACAGCCATCGTTGAATGCCTGGATACTTTCAAGATCAAGGTGGTTCGTAGGTTGATCAAGTATTATGAGGTTAGGGCTTTGCAACATCATTCGGCTGAGCATGCAACGCACTTTCTCTCCCCCACTCAACACATTCGTTTTTTTCATAATATCATCGCCGCTAAACAACATTTTACCTAAAAAACCTCTTAAAAAAGGCTCGTCTGCATCTGTTACATGCGATGGAACAAACTGACGCAGCCACTCCATAAGTGTTAATCCCTCAGCAAAAAACTCACTGTTTTCTTGTGGTAAATAGGCTTTAGTAATGGTGGTTCCCCACTCAAATGATCCAGCAGCAGCAGGAAAACTTCCTTCGATGGTTTCAAAGAAGCGAGTAACAGCTAGCGGATCTTTGCTTAAGAATGCAATTTTTTCTCCTTTATTAACGCTGAAGCTCACTTTATCGAACAATACACGGCCATCAACTTCCTGACGTAGGTTTTCAACATTTAATATTTGATTACCTACTTCACGCAATGGTTGGAAGATAATTCCAGGATATTTTCTGTTGGAAGGTTCAATTTCTTCAATTGTAAGTTTCTCCAATGCCTTTTTACGAGAGGTAGCCTGCTTACTTTTAGAAGCGTTTGCAGAGAATCGAGCAATAAAGTCGAGCAAGGCTTGTCGCTTTTCTTCTACTTTCTTATTCTTATCAGAAATTTGACGAGCCATCAACTGCGAAGACTCGTACCAGAAAGTATAGTTACCAGTAAAGATTTTGATTTTAGCACGATCTACATCTGCTACGTGCGTACAAACCTGATCGAGAAAGTGACGGTCGTGGCTCACTACCAAAACAATACTTTCGAAATCGGCCAAGAAATTTTCTAACCATCCAATTGTTTCAATATCCAATCCATTGGTAGGTTCATCCAACAATAATATATCGGGATTGCCAAATAGAGCTTGCGCTAATAATACACGCACTTTCAAATTAGCAGGAATATCTTTCAGCAAACTAGCATGAAACTCCTCTCCCACACCTAAACTACTTAACAAACTAGCTGCATCACTTTCTGCGGTATACCCACCCATTTCACCAAACTCAGCCTCCAATTCACCTGCACGAATACCATCTTCTTCAGTAAAGTCTTCTTTCAAGTAAATAGCATCTTTCTCGTGCATTACTTCCCACATTTTTTTGTGGCCCATTAGCACAGTATTCAACACAGTACTCTCATCAAACTCAAAATGGTTCTGACGAAGTACAGCCATACGTTCACCAGGAGATATTTCTACAGTTCCTTTATTCGGTTCAATTTCACCACTTAAAACTTTTAAGAAGGTACTTTTTCCTGCACCATTGGCACCAATAATGCCATAGCAGTTACCTTTTATAAAATTGAGGTTAACCTCATCGAACAAAACTCTTTTACCAAAAGCGAGGGATACGTTTTTTACACTAAGCATACTCTATTTTCTAAATCAGGGCGCAAAAGTACAGTTTCAGTTTGGTTTGAAGTGAATTGAAATGAATCTGTTCTTAATTTGAAGCGCATTTACTAATTTTCCGCCATGAGGCTATCTACTTTTGTCCGAATCCTATTTTGCTTGTTTTTGCCTTTTTCATCAATTGCGCAACACCAGTCAGAGGAGAATATTGTTGAACTTCAAATGGATCAGTGGAGTTCTTGGAAATATGAGAAATCCTTTAATATCAATGAGTTTGGACAACCCATTCAAGCGCAACAACCTATTTCCATTTTATTAAGTCCAAGTAGAATTAAAATTGAAAATATTGCACCTTTCTTAAGTTTTTCTGCAAGGTGGGAAGACGAAAGCTTAGATGCAGGGAAAAATGCAGAATTGTGGATTCGCTTTTCGCGCGACAGTTTAAAATGGGGAAGCTGGAAGATGGTAACAGCATCGGGACATGCAGAATCAGGACAATCGGTGGCAGTATCGGCGCTTGATTTTCTTCCGCCACATTACCGCTTCTATCAAATTAGAATTGTTTCAAATAAATTGAAAAAGGGGCAATCCATCCAACGCTTGCAACTCAATTTTTTTAGTCCGGGTAACATTACTTACGAAACAACTTCTACCACAAACACTAACCTTCAATCTAATACTGAAGTCAATAACACTTGTGCTTGTCCACTACCCTCTTTTGTGAACCGAGTTGGCTGGGGAAATCCGCAAGGAGCAAATTCTGTGATTACCGGCACACCCACCATTACGCACATGGTAGTACACCATTCAGCAGGCAGCAATGTTTCAACCAATTGGGCAGCGGTTGTATTGAGCATTCATCAATTTCATATTACAACTAGTGGCTTTTCTGATATTGGTTATAATTGGCTTATTGCACCTGATGGAACTCTATTTGAAGGTCGAAGAAACAATGGACAAGATGTAACCGGTGCGCATTTTTGTGGTTTCAATGCAGGTACAATGGGTATTTGTATGATTGGCACTTACAGTTCAGAAACCATAACAAATGAAGCAAGAAATACCTTAACTCGATTATTAGGATGGCGAGCTTGTCAAAGTAACATTGACCCTACTACGAGTAGTTTTCATAATAGTAGCAATAGAATTCTCAACCATATTGCTGGACATAGAGATGGTTGTGCAACGGAATGTCCTGGTACACAATTATATGGTCAACTCACTGCTATTCGTACTGGTGTGCGCGATTATATTCAAGGGGGATGTGTGGTGACTTCACTTCCAAATTATAACCTTCAGCAATTGGTGCAAATTATTCCCAATCCAACACAAAATGGCATTACACAGTTAATTGTGAATAGTCCGCAACGACAAACATTACAATATCGCCTTATTACACAAGAAGGACAGGTATTGTACCAATCGCCGCGAGAGTGGGTGCAAGGAACATGGCAAAAAAGCATTACAGCATTATCGAACCAAGCATCTGGGTGGTATTATCTTCAAGTATTTATTGGAAAAGAACAGATTACAAAACTTGTAATTAAGCCATAGTTACCAACCTGCTCTAGCGCTTGGACTAGCATTGAGACCAACAAATTCTTTTGCAAGAAACTTATGATGTGCAGTAATTGCAATCATACCGGCATTATCTGTACAATAATCAAACGGAGGAACAAAGGTTTGCCATTTCAGTTTCTTTCCAGTTTCCAAAAGTGCAGCACGTAGCCCACGATTGGCACTTACGCCTCCAGCTAAACACACACGTTGAATACCCGTTTCTTTTACTGCTTTTTTCAACTGACGCATTAAAACAGATACGATGGCGTGTTGCAAAGAAGCACAAATATCAGCCATGTTATTCTCTAAAAAATTTGGATCATTGGCTTGATGATCACGAATGAAATACAAAACGGATGTTTTTAATCCGCTAAAAGAAAAATTTAAACCAGGTACTTGCGGTTGTGCAAATTGGAATGCCTTTGGATTTCCATCTGCCGCATAGCGATCAATAAGCGGTCCGCCCGGATAAGGAAGTCCCAACATTTTAGCAGCTTTATCGAATGCTTCGCCTGCTGCATCATCTATGGTTTCACCAATCACTTCCAAATGAAGGGGTGTATGTGCCAAGACCAACTGTGTGTGTCCACCACTTACTGTTAAGCATAAAAAAGGAAAATCAGGTGCAGGATCTTGCAAGAGATTTGCCAAAACATGTGCTTGCATATGATGCACTGCAATCAACGGCTTATTCCAAGCAAGCGCCAGCGATTTAGCAAACTGAGCTCCAACTAGTAAACTGCCGATTAGACCGGGTGCTTCTGTAAAAGCAATAGCATCTATGCTTTGCCAAGAGAGTTTTATTTCAAGAGATTCATTAGCAACAGCAAGTGATTTTTCTACAACTGGAATAATATTCTCCATGTGTGCTCTACTTGCTAATTCAGGCACTACTCCGCCATATGCTGCATGTACTTCTTGAGAAGCGATCACATTTGACAACACATTACCGCCAACAGCAATTGAAGCAGATGTTTCATCACAAGAAGATTCTATAGCTAAAATAACAGGAGATTGCATAAGGCAAAAGTAGATAATCACATTCCAGTTTGCAAACCTAAGCTAGCGCGAGTCTGTAATTCGATCAACTTCTTAACTCCCCTATCATATTTCTCTACCGAGAGCTCATTTATCGTAAGATTTATACAGTAAATACCTACGAACACCTTTATAATTGAGTAAAATTCGAACTAACAGCAAATTAACCATGTACTCTAATAAGCATTTGTTAGCTTCGAATTGCAAAAATTTCAACATCAACCCAAGAGGAAAACATGAAACAATTAATCGACCGTCCAAATATTACAGAAGTTACACAACCTAAACTACATAAAGCTTACACTCAATTAAATCAATTGTTATACGCATTGAAAACAAAAATGCTACCTTCAGAAACATCCAATATAATAGATCAGGCAATTAATGAAATTAATGCTATTGCAGATTCAGATCGTTTATTGATTAAGAAAGTAAAAGAAAAGCAAAATGCCATTATTAAACTTCTGGAGAAGCAGCACAAGATTGTCCCCAAAAACTACTACAGAAACCTTTGGATGGTTGTTGGCATGTCGGCTTTTGGCTTACCCATTGGTGTAGCATTTGGAATGAGTATTGGTAACATAGCAATGCTTGGCATTGGTATGCCTATTGGTATGGCAATTGGAATTGGAGTAGGTTCAAGTTTGGATAAAAAAGCGTTAGAAGAAGGCCGTCAACTCGATTTTGAAGTTAAGATGTAATTACATAAGCTATTCGTTGGCACAAGTTAAAAACTTGCGCTAGCAGCGTTTGTAACTCGTGCCAATACTTCTCTATTATATTTTTTTAAAGCGCGAGTTTGTAACATCTGATTAAATTAAGCACAGGTTACAAACCTGCGCTAGCAGTGCAACTCGTGCCACTCATTTACTTCGACCTTATTGCAACCACTGGATTCATTTTTGCTGCAATTCTAGCCGGAATGATACCGGAAATAATTCCTAATATTATACAAATGCTGAGTGCTAAAATGATAATATTAGGCGCTATAAATATTGGGAAAGGAAGCACCGAACTCAATATCAAGGATAATAACCATACCAACAACAAACCTACTAGTCCACCAATAATACAGAGAAACGCACTTTCCAATAAAAACTCGGTTAATATGGTTCTGCTTTTTGCGCCAATTGCTTTCTTCAATCCAATTTGACTGGTCCTTTCACGTACAGTTACAAACATAATATTGGCTACACCAAATGCTCCAACTATCAAACTCAATCCTGCAATTGCCCAGCCCCCTGCATTAACAGAACCAAAAAAACTACTTGCTTGTTCGCTGAACTGAGCCACATCATTACAAGAGAAATTTACTTCATCGCGCGGACTTAACTTACGAACTTGACGCATAATGCCGGTTAACTCTTCAGCCAAAGCTTTTGAAGAAGTACCCGACTTACCCTGCACCATGATAAAAGGATTGCTGAACTTAGGGTCGTAGACCGATGCGAAATAGCGTTGTGGAATGATTAATGCACGATCATAATCAAATCCGCCCACCAAGCTTTGACCTTGTTTTTGTATGATACCAGTGATATACACTTTCTTACCATTGAAATCAACCAGCTTACCCAATGCTTTTTCTGGCTTACCAAACAAATCCTCCGCATTCAAATACCCTAAAACACCAACAGCAGCACCTCTTGTAAACTCAGCGTCATTAATGTAACGCCCAAACTGAATATCTATGGTTTGAATTTGGTTATAGTCTTCTGTTACACCAAACAAACTCACACCAGAAAGCTGGTTATCGGTATAAATGAGGTTTACATTTGTTGAATTCACAAAAGCAGCATGTGAAGCTAAGGTTGAGCGGGTTTGAATAAACCGCATTTCCTCAATCTTCATATCAGGGCGCTTCATGAATTTCCACCAAGGATACTCAGAACCTCCACCGTAATCCCATTTATCAATGTAAATTGTATTTGACCCAAGCGACTTAATATCGGTTTGCACTTTCCTTTCCAAACTATCAACTGTTGCCAATACGCCAATAATGCAAAAAATACCAATTGTTATTCCAAATAAGGATAAAAATGTACGAAGCTTATTCACACGTAATTCTTGAATAGCCATCAAGAAACTGTTCCAAAGTATAGTGAGTAATTTAAGCATATTGTAAATGTACATGAGATCTGTTGAATGGCTAGGTCCTTTATGTAAACGGCTGCTTATTTGTTTAAACCCTCCTTTGAAAAGGATTAGCTGCATAAAACAAGGCCATTTTTTTGCAAAAATCTTGTCAACAATTCAGAAACAAAATACGTTATCACTTTTAGGAATAAAAAAAGACCTATAGAAAAGGGATGGCATTGATGCAGGCGTTATTTTTGCAAGCATCAATCATTTTAGCAAATTACCACTATGACTTGGAAAGAAACTTTTACATCATCGGTTGGACAGAAACTAGTAATGGGATTAACAGGTATTTTCCTAATTAGCTTCTTGATTGTTCACGTAGGCATAAATGCTTGTGTGTTTGCCAACGACGGCGGGGAAATGTTCAACAAAGCTGCTCATTTTATGGGTAGCACTGTTTTAATCCGTATCATGGAAGTAGGATTGTTCGCTGGTATTATTTTGCACATAGTGCAGGGCTATATGTTGGAAGCTAAGAACAGAGCTGCTCGTGGAACTGCTTACGCTGTTTCTTACAAGCAGGGCAGCAAATGGTACAGCCGCAGCATGGGCTTATTGGGAACATTAATTTTGTTGTTCTTAGTAATGCACCTCTACCATTTTTGGGTGCCAGCCCGCTTTACTGGACATGAAGCTATGCCTAACATCCTAGTAGGTGGTGTTGAAATGCATGATATGTATAATCTAATGAAAGTGACTTTTGAATCTCCAATTCCTGTTGTGGTATACACATTGGGATGTATTTCTTTAGCCTATCATTTGGCACATGGTTTCCAAAGTGCATTTAAAACAGTGGGTGTGCACAACAAACGCTATAATGCTATGCTCATTTCTTTAGGATATGGTTTCTCGATAATTGTTCCTTTGGTATTTATTGCAATGCCTTTGGCATTTCATTTTGGTTGGTTGCAATAAGCACAGGTGTTGAAGTGTGCGACGCAACGGAAGCTAAATTGAAGAACAAAAGCTGGGAACCCTAAAAAAAAGAATAAACTTCATACGATAAATTTTAGAATATGCTGAATGCCAAAATTCCTGCGGGACCATTAGAGCAAAAGTGGACAAAATACAAGGGAACTGTGAAGTTGGTGAACCCTGCCAATAAGCGTAAGTTGGAGGTAATTGTAGTAGGTACTGGCTTAGCTGGTGCTTCTGCTGCTGCAACTTTGGGTGAGTTGGGTTATAAAGTGAAGGCTTTTTGCTTTCAGGATTCTCCTCGTCGTGCGCACTCTATTGCTGCACAGGGAGGTATTAATGCTGCAAAGAATTATCAAAATGATGGCGATAGTGTTTATCGCTTGTTTTACGATACCATTAAAGGGGGTGACTACCGTGCTCGTGAAGCGAATGTGCATCGTTTGGCTGAAGTGAGTACGAATATCATTGATCAATGCGTTGCTCAAGGGGTTCCTTTTGCACGTGAATATGGTGGCTTATTGAGCAATCGTAGCTTTGGTGGAACACAGGTGCAGCGTACGTTTTACGCAGCTGGACAAACAGGACAGCAATTGTTGATTGGGGCTTATCAGGCACTTGAGCGCCAGGTTGCATTGGGTAACGTGAAAATGTACAGTCGCCATGAAATGTTGGAAGTGGTGATGATTGATGGCAAGGCTCGTGGTATCATAGCCCGCGACCTGGTGAAAGGAACTTTGGAACGTCATTTTGGACATGCGGTATTACTTTGTACCGGTGGATATGGAAACGTATTTTATTTGAGTACAAATGCAATGGGTAGTAACGTAACAGCTGCTTGGAAAGCGCATAAGCGTGGTGCAGCGTTTGCCAACCCATGTTTTACACAAATTCACCCAACTTGTATTCCGGTGAGTGGCGACCATCAATCAAAGTTGACTTTAATGAGTGAGTCGTTGAGAAATGATGGTAGAATTTGGGTGCCTAAAAAGCAAGGCGATAATAGAAAAGCAACTGATATTCCAGAAGAAGAAAGAGATTATTATTTGGAAAGAAGATACCCTGCGTTTGGTAACTTGGTTCCGCGCGATGTAGCAAGTAGAGCAGCTAAAGAAAGATGCGATGCTGGTTATGGTGTGGGTTCTTCTAAGCAGGCAGTTTACTTGGATTATGCAGATGCAATTCAGCGTTATGGAAAGGCAGAAGCGAGCAAGCGTAATTTGGGTAATATCAGCGCAGACGAGATTACCAAGTTAGGTAAGGATGTAGTGAAAGAGAAGTATGGTAACCTCTTTGATATGTATGAAAAAATTACAGGTGAGAATCCATACGAAACTCCAATGAGAATTTATCCAGCGGTGCATTATACCATGGGTGGATTGTGGGTAGATTATGAATTGATGACTACCTTACCTGGATTGTATGCTTTAGGTGAAGCAAACTTTAGCGATCATGGTGCAAACCGTTTAGGTGCATCTGCGCTCATGCAAGGCTTGGCTGACGGCTATTTTGTAATCCCATATACCTTGGGTAACTATTTGGCCGACGAAATTTATAATAAAGCTGTAGAAACCTCCCACCCTGCTTTTGCTGAAGCAGAAAAGGAAGTGGCAGATAGAATTAATAAGTTGATGTCGATTCAAGGAAAGCAAACAGTTGAAAGCTTCCACAAGCGTTTGGGTAAGATTATGTGGGACAAGTGCGGAATGGCCAGAAACAAAGAAGGTTTGGAGTGGGCTATTCAAGCAATACGCGATTTGAAGAAAGAGTTCTGGAGTGATGTGCGTATCCCAGGAAAAGTGAATGAAATGAACCCTGAATTGGATAAAGCTAATCGTGTTGCTGATTTCATTGAACTAGGTGAATTAATGTGTATTGATGCATTAACTCGTGAAGAAAGTTGTGGTGGTCACTTCCGCGAAGAGCACCAAACTGAAGAAGGTGAAGCACTTCGTCACGATGAAAGCTTCATGTATGTTGCAGCTTGGTTCCATGAAGGCGAACACAACTGGAGACTAGAACAAGAGCCGCTGATGTACGACGTTGTTAAACCAAGTCAGCGTAGTTATAAATAATTTTTCATCATCTCAATCAACTGAAATGGAACATAAGAATATCAACCTCAAGTTGAAAGTTTGGAGACAGAATGGCGCAAACGATAAAGGACAGTTTGTTACATACGATGTAAATGATATTTCTACAGAAATGTCGTTTTTGGAAATGTTTGATGTGTTGAACGAGCAATTGATCAGAGATGGTGGAGATCCCATCACGTTTGACCATGATTGTCGCGAAGGTATTTGCGGTGCTTGTAGTATGTACATCAATGGTAAGCCACATGGTCCTTGGCAAGGAAATACAACTTGTCAGCTGCACATGCGTGCTTTCAATGATGGCGATACCATTGTTGTAGAACCTTGGAGAGCAAAGGCCTTCCCTGTGATTAAGGATTTGATGGTTGATAGAACTGCATTCGATAGAATTATCCAAGCCGGTGGTTATGTGAGTGTAAATACAGGTAATGCGGTAGATGGTAACGCTATTCCAATTAATAAGGATGATGCAGATAATTCATTTGCAGCTGCTATGTGTATTGGATGTGGCGCTTGTGTAGCAGCTTGTAAGAATAGCTCAGCTATGTTGTTTGTATCTGCAAAAGTTTCTCATTTGGCTTTACTCCCACAAGGTCACCCAGAGCGTAAATCACGTGTGATTAACATGGTTGCTCAAATGGATAAAGAAGGATTTGGTGCTTGTACCAATACAGGCGCTTGTGAAGCAACTTGTCCAAAAGAAATTTCAATTACTAATATTGCCCGCTTAAATGCGGAATACGCTTCTGCTGCTTTAACTGCAGAAAGCTAATGGTTTAGAAAGATTGTACTTTTGAACTCCCGGCCATTAAATCCGGGAGTTTTTTTATGTCGACATATACCGCCCCAGATCAATTTACAGTTGGTCATATACATTTAAAAGTGAAAGAATTGCCTCGAGCTCTTTCTTTTTATGTGGACTTACTTGGATTGCAAGTAATGCAGCAAATAGATAATCAAGTTGCGTTTTTATCGGCCGGAGGTTACCATCATCATGTGGCCTTGAATACATGGGGACATAGCCTGCAAGGTCCGCCAGCACCTCGCACAACAGGTTTGTACCATGTAGCATTTAAATACCCCAGCAGAATAGAATTCGCTAAAATAGTGAAGCGATTGGTAGAAGCCGGTTATCCACTTACAGGTTCAGCAGATCATGGTGTTTCAGAAGCTATTTATTTAAACGATCCCGATTTGAATGGAGTTGAATTGTATTGGGACAAGCCTCAGAGCGAATGGCCAATTGATGCAAATGGAAAATTGCAGATGTATACTGAATATTTAGATGTAGATGCATTGGTTGCAAGTGTTGCATAAAGTAGAAGCATGGGACAATCCTACTTTCAATTCAAACAATTCAAAATAGAACAAGACCAGTGTGCTATGAAAGTGAGCACCGACGCTTGCTTATTTGGCGCATGGATAGCACAATTAACGTCAATTTGTACAGGTGACATTTTAGAGATTGGAACAGGTACTGGTTTATTACCCCTAATGATTCAACAAGCACATTTATCACTTTGTATTGATGCTATTGAGATTGATGAAAAAGCTGCTGCACAAGCAAAAGATAATATCAACACTTGCACATGGTCTGTGAATATTGAAGTGATACAAATCGATTTTAATTTTTTTGAATGTCATGGAGCGAAGCAGTACGATTTAGTAATAAGTAATCCGCCTTTCTTTGCCAACTCACTCAAGGGTGAGGATGAAAAGAAAAATGCTGCCTTGCATCAAACTACCTTGACATGGGAAACCATTTTACAAAAAGCGTTTACTTGTTCAAAAGAGGATGCCAGCTTAGCACTCCTCCTACCCTTTGTAAATAGAGCTCAACTAGAAAAACAGTTAGTAAAAAATGGATGGTATTTGCACCAATTGGTAGCAGTATGGATGCGACCCAACAAGCCACAATCGAGGTGGATGCTACTAGCCAAGAAAAAGCCAACAACTTTAATTCAAGAAGAAAGCATGCATGTTCAAGATAACAACGGAGAATACAGTGAGCGATTCAAATTCTTACTACAACCCTATTATTTAGCATTCTAAGCAATTAGCTTCCTGCAACATACTTTTTCAAGTAAGCATAAGTATTGGTCAAAGCGCCGTTACGAGTCATGGTAGCACGATCAACAATGGGGTCGTTTCCTTCCAATAACGGATCCAACACAAACTTAATAAGCTGTTCACCAAAATAATGCGATGCGTCTCTTGACAATTCATTCGGAAGGTTTCCAACAGCCATTACATCAATGCCTTCTGGAGAAAAAGGTTCTATTTTTTTAAGCGAAGATTTATCTACCCCATATACAGGGTTTTCGATAGTCTGATCACCCAAATTAATTGGCACAGAACCATGTTCATCGTCAGTAATATCAGCGATGGTTTCAATAGAAAATCCTTCATTTACATCTGATTTCTCAAACAGTCTCGGTATTTGTTCTTCCCAATACACCCCATTCATCAAAATATCTGTACAACGCGTATAAGGTAAAAACCGGCTGCGGTATTCTTGTGGATGTTGATGAAAATGTTCACGCTGATAGGTTTTCAAATCCTTATGGATATAAAGATCTGCTCCCTTCAGTTGCACATAAACCGGATAAGAAAAATTACGTTCCAAGTATTCATCGGGTTCAACTTCATGAATACCCAAAAGGTTCATTACTTCCAAAATACCGTGCGCCACACGACCGCTTCCAGTGACTGCAATTTTGATTGCAGGAAGTTTAAGCCCAAAGTAATGGTTGATAAGCGTTCTATAATCCTTACAATGATAAACACGCGGCAATTCGTAGATGTTCTTACGTTTACCATAAGACCATATTCCATTATGCGCCCCTACAACGCCAGCAAAAAATCCGAATCCAATAATACGCTGACCGTCTTCGTGCTCCAGACATTCGTAATCAATAAGTGTGATATGCTTATCGATAATAGCTTGTAATAGTTTTCTATTATGCGGCTGTTCCTTTTTTGTATGAGAGAAAAACAAATAAGTTTTATTGGGAATAAGCATATTAATGGGCACTTCCTTAATACCCAGTAAAATATCACAGTCGGACAAATCCTCTTTTACTTCAACACCAACTGCAGCGTATTCAGCATCGCGATAGCATCTACTAGAAGAGGATTGCACAGCAATTTCAATTTGTTTATTAGTTTTCAGCCACTTACATTGAGCTGGGGTAAGAGCAACGCGGTTATCTGCGGGAATTTTTCCTTCTCTGATAAGTCCAAGTTTCATCCAAACAGTAATTTTGCCGAAAGGTACATCATCCCAATTTCTTTATTTGCGAAAACACCATGAACGACCAAACCAATTATTTTGAATTGTTTGAAATGCCGATCAGTTTAAAAGTTGACAAGCAGGCATTGACTAAGAAATACTTCAGTTTACAGAAAAAGTACCACCCCGATTTTCATCCAACTGCTAGCGAGGCGGAGCGTGAGAAGATTTTAGAAATGTCGTCTTTGGTGAACAAGGCTCATAAGGTATTAGGCGATCCGCAAGCATTATTGGCCTATGTTTTAGGGTTACAAGGATTGTTAGCACCTGAAGAGAAATATGCCCTTCCTCCCGCATTTTTGATGGAGATGATGGAATACAACGAGCAATTATCAGATGCCAAGATGGACGGTGATAATGATGCAGTAAGAAGGATACAAACAGAAATTAAAGCGTATGAAATCAAGCTTGAGCAAGCCATTGAGCCTATTCTGGAGGCTCTTGAGGGCGATTATGATTCCAAAGAAAAGTTGTTGCAAATGAAGGAGTACTATTTCAAGAAAAAATACCTTGAAAGGATTTTGGAGGGTATGGAATAGTGCAGTAATATTGCACCCCTAAGCCCAGATGGCGGAACTGGTAGACGCGTCAGACTCAAAATCTGGTACTCGCAAGGGTGTGCAGGTTCGATTCCTGTTCTGGGCACAAACGCCTTTCCAACGAAGTTGGAAGGGCGTTTTTCTTTGTGAGCGAAGAAAGCTTGCTTTCGGTAGCGAGCGGAGAAAAACGCCCACCCATGACGAAGGAATGGGAAGGCGTTTGGGTAAGCCCCTCGTAGAAGTATC
>CAZTTO010000007.1:0-171474 GCA_964616465.1 uncultured Hydrotalea sp.
CAGACGCACCAGACTTAGGATCTGGCGCCGCGAGGCGTGTAGGTTCGACTCCTATCATCCGCACTACCTTTTTAGGCATCAATCACCTCCTGATTGCAGGAACAAAATTTGAGTGTACATGGCTACAGTTACCAGAGAAAACATCGGTTTACTCACCGATAAGATCAGTGTTTCCCTCCAAAAAGAAGATTACTTCGCAGAATTCGAAAAAAGTTTAAAGCAATACGCCAAACAAGCTAATATCCCTGGTTTCCGTAAAGGCATGGTGCCAGCTGGTTTGGTAAAGAAAATGTACGGGCAAGGTGTATTTGCTGATCAGGTAATTAAGCAGGTAGAGAAGTCTCTAATGGATTATTTACAAAAGGAGCAACTCGACATATTTGCTCAGCCACTTCCTTTAGAAAGCAATAACCAGAACTTAGACATGAATGCTCCTGGAGAGTATGTTTTCAATTTTGAAGTTGGTTTGAAGCCAAACTTCGATGTAAATCTTTCTAATGTAAAAGTGAAGCGCTTTGAAGTGGTTGTTACCGATGAAATGATCAATGAAGAAGTGAGCCGCTTACAGAGCAGGTATGGTAAAATGACCGATCCAGAAGAAGTTACTACTGATGAGAATATGTTAAATGTAACTTTTACTGAGATTGATGCTGATGGAAATGTTCCAGAAGGTGGTATTAATAAAGCCAATAGTTTATTAGTTAAATATTTTAGTCCCACTTTCCGCGCCCAATTAATGGGTAAGAAGAAGGACGATGTAGTAGATGTTCATTTAGCAACTGCTTTTGAAGACAAAGAAAGAAGTTGGATTCTAAATGACCTAGGTATTGATGCTAACGTTGCTGGTGCAGCTGACCGCAATTTCAAAATGACCATTACTAAGGTAGGATTGATTGAAAAAGCTCCTCTAGCCGAAGAACTTTACAAAGCTTCCTTCCCTGAGCAAAACATTACCACAGAAGAAGAATTCAGAGCAGCTATTCGCACCAATATTGAACAATACTATGCACAGCAGGCTCGTAATCAAATCCATGATCAAATTTATCATTCATTGGTAGATCATACTACTATGGATTTACCTGAAGGCTTCCTCAAGCGCTGGATTCAAGAAGGAGGCGAACAAAGAAAGTCTGCAGAAGAAGCAGAAAAAGAGTATCCATCATTTGCTAACAGCTTAAAATGGACCTTAATTTCTTCTAAATTACAGCAGGATGAAGCTATACAAGTAGTTCCTGATGATATCCGCGAGTTTGCAAAACAGCAATTGCTGGGTTATATGGGTGGTCAATTAGGTGCATTGGGCGATAACCAAGCTTGGATTGACGACTATGTAAACAGAATGATGAAGGATAAAAAGTATGTTGAAGATAGCTACCACAGAATTGCAACTGAAAAACTGTTCCATGCCTTAGAAAACAAGGTTACGGCAGTAGCAGAATCTATTTCTGCTGAAGATTTTGTGAAGCGTGTTGAAGAACACCAACATTACCACTAAAATTTAGTTTCCGGCTTCGGCCGGATTTTTTTTGCCCAAAGCTTTAAAGGGATTGTGAATTCCTTCAACTTTGTATTATTGGCCATCATAAATAATGGCTCATCTTCGTTATAGCAACATAAAGTTTCCTGAAACATGTCCGTATTCAACCAGTCACGTGCCCGAGTAATTCAAATCATATTTGTAGTGATCTTTATTATCATTGCAATACAACTCATAAATCTCCAACTTTTTTCAAACCAATATAAAATTGCAGCTGAGAACAATGCTATTTACAGAAAAGTGATTTATCCAGATAGGGGTATCATTTATGATAGACAGAAAAAACCTATTCTAGAAAACACTATCATGTTTGATTTAATGGTAACACCGGGCGAAACACGAGGAACTGATACTGGTTTGTTATGCAAAATATTGAATATAGATACATCTGAGTACCGAAAGCGAATTGTAACTGCTATCATTAAAAATACAAGTTATAAGCCCAGTGTTTTTGAGGGCTTACTTACACAAGAGCTATATGCCAAATTAAACGAAAACATGTATCGCTTTCCTGGCTTCACTTTAAGCGATCGTTCGGTACGTTCTTATCCATATCATACAGCACCGCATGTATTGGGCTATATAGCAGAAGTTGACACTTCATTTTTAAGAAGAAATGCAGGACAGGGTTACCAAATGGGTGACTATACAGGCATGACTGGGCTAGAAAGGACCTATGAAAAGGTACTTATGGGTCAGCGTGGGATCAAATTGTTTTTACGAGATAATAAAAATAGAATTCAGGGGCCATATGAAAACGGAATGTATGACTCCATTGCTGTGGCAGGAAGAAGTTTATATACCAGTTTAGATGTTGATGTACAGCAATTGGCAGAGAAACTACTTCAAAATAAAATTGGAAGTGCAGTTGCTATTAACCCTAAAACAGGTGGCATTATAGCCATGGCAAGCAGTCCGGGTTATGACCCTAATGAACTTACAGGTAGTTTTCGCAGAAAGAACTTTAGCAGAATGTTTTTGGATACCGCAAAACCTTTACTGAATAGAGCCATTAAAGGTCAGTATCCTCCTGGCTCTACGTTTAAACCTTTAGGAGCACTTATTGCGCTAGATCAAAGACTTATTACTCCTTCGTTTGGAGTTCCATGTTGCGGAGCCTACTATGCCTGTGGTATTCGAGTAAATTGTACCCATAAAGATTGTCACCACTCACAAAATGTACGTTTAGCTATTGCCAATTCATGTAACTCATACTTCTCTAAAGTTTTTCAGATGGTGGTTGATAACCCCAAAATAAATAACCCCAGAAATGGTTATCAAATTTGGAAGGACTACGTAAATGGTTTTGGATTAGGTGTGAAATTGGAAGTTGATTTACCAAGTGAAAATGCGGGTAATATTCAGGACACCAGTAAATACGATAGGCAGTTTGGTAGCAAGAAATGGGGGAGCTGTTTTGCATTAACACTAGGTATTGGACAAGATAGAATGTTAGCAACCCCATTACAAATGGCTAACATGATGTGTGCCATTGCGAACAAAGGTTTTTATTACCATCCACATTTTGTAGATAGTATAGAAAATGAAAATGGCGAAGACAAGGCTATGTTAGCAAAATTCAGAAAGAAGCACCAAGTAGTGAATATTTCTGATAGTGCATATGAAGCAGTTTTTGCTGGTATGGAAGACGTAACTATTTATGGTACTGCTACTCGTTCCAGAATACCCGGTGTAAGAATGTGTGCCAAAACTGGAACTGCACAAAACCCTCACGGAAAGGAACACGCTATGTTTGTGGCTTTCGCCCCCAGAGAAAATCCGCAAATTGCTATTGCAGTAGTTGTTGAAAATGGCGGATATGGTTCAACTTCTGCGGCACCTATTGCTTCCTTAATGATTGAACAATATTTGCATGATTCAATCAGTACACCAAGATTAGCAGAAGTTGAACGATTAGCTAAAATGGATTTAATGCCTGCAGCTATTAAAAAATGGTACTATAGAAGAGACTCTATCCGTCAATCAAAAATTCAAATTGATGAAAATACCCCTGTTGAAAATTCGGTAGAAGACAGAAAAAATACTTTTGACCCAGAGGCAGAACCAGGAAGAAAAGAAGCACCGCTTCCTGAACAAAAAAATAAGATGCCCATCATTGCTCCAGATCAAAGAAAAAATAAAAAGCCAACCATCACCACATGAATCAAAACTTTGGAACGCAAAAAATTGACTACTGGATAGTTTGGCTATATGCGATTTTAGTATCCATAGGAATTTTATGCATTTTTATGGTTGAATACCGATCAAATACAGATTGGATAGAAACTTTTTTAAACGGAAAAAGTAACTATAGTAAGCAACTTATTTTTGCAGGTGTAAGCATCTTAGTAGCAACTTTCATTCTACTAACAGATAGTAAATTATTCACTGCCTTTGCAAATCTATTTTACGCATTTGGAATTTTGCTGATGCTAGCAACTTTTGTCATAGGTAAAAATATTAATGGATCTAACAGCTGGATACCTTTAGGAGGTGGATTTAATTTACAGCCTGCAGAACTATGTAAAATTTTTACAGCACTTGCATTGGCAAAATATTTATCGAGGCAAGAAACAGAATTTTCGAAATTCAGCTCACAAGCTATTGCAGCTGCTATTGCGCTTTCCCCAGCTGTATTATCTGTTTTACAAAATGAAACTGGACTTGCATTGGTATACTTTTCATTTTTCATTGTTATGTTCAGAGAAGGGCTTCCACCAGCTATCTTAATTATTGGATTCTCCTTTGCTGTTTTAGTCGTTGCAACACTAACAATGGATCCAAATACATTGGCTATGATTCTTACAGGAATTGCGGCCTTAAGTATCTATTTGTTAAGAAAAGTAATAAAGAGAAAAAAAAGAATTTTAGCCCTTATCTTGTCGCTATGGGTGCTATGCGTGGGGGTACAAAGATTTGCTGTACCTTATATTTTCAATAATGTATTTGAGTGTTATCAAAGCCAAAGAATTTATAGTGCTGTAGGCAAAGATTACGATTGTACACAAAACATACACGCAGCAAAAAGACCAGATAAGCAAGTAAGAAAACCAGACGACTATAATGTTCGTCAGAGTAAAATTGCTATTGGGTCTGGCGGTTTACTTGGCAGGGGATTTTTAAAGGGAACCCAAACAAGAGGCAAGTATGTTCCTGAACAACATACCGACTTTATATTTACTTCGTTAGGAGAAGCATTTGGATTTATTGGCACATTTACTTTCCTGGCAATCTATTTATTTTTCTTAATTAGAATTATCATTATTGCCGAAAGACAAAGAAGTACATTTAGCAGGGTGTATGCATATAGCGTAGCTAGTATCTTGTTTTTCCATTTCGCTGTAAACGTTAGTATGACTATTGGTCTATTTCCAATTATTGGTATTCCACTGCCTCTCATCAGCTATGGAGGGTCTTCTTTAGTGACATTTACAGCCATGATATTTATATTACTCAGGCTAGATGCAGATCGACAAATGGTACTTAGATAGTTAGGAATTAGGTGTGATCTGTTGTATATTCATTTTATGAATTTGTGTCGTCTATTTCATATACTCTTGCTCACCTTGCTATGCAGTAACACACAGGCACAGCAACCTTCATTCCAACATTTTGATGTCAACAACGGGTTGCCTTCTAATGAGATATATAATTTATTTCAAGATTCAAAAGGATTTTTATGGTTGGGTACAGAACTCGGATTTGTAAAATACAATGGCAATAATTTTAAGCTTTTACCAAGCACCGATGTTAGAGGCACGAGTGTTACAGATATACAGGAAGATGAATCTGGCAAAATGTGGGGACATAACTTTAGTGGCCAAGTTCTTTATATTTATAAAGACACAGCAAAGGTTTTTAAACCTTGGGAAAAATATTACGGGAAACAATTAATAGACTATTCAATAAATAAAAATGGAGAACTATTTATTGTAAATGGAATCAACTATATATACCAATTCAAAAAAGGCAATGTTATGCCTAGAATGTTTGGTGATAATATAGGGCCAAAATATGGTATATTTCATATTGCAGAAGATTCAGCATTGTATACTGACTTAACTAATGGAAAAATTCAGCTTATTACAAATGGAGCTATCCAATCCGTTAATACAAAAAAGAAAAATGGTCAAAGTATAGTTACTACAATTAAAAACACAGTGAACTTTTCCTTCTCATTCAAAAAGAAAAAAATAATTGCCTTTCAAAGACAGCCTAGCATTAAGACGAATCCAAAAGTATGGATATATAGAAATCAAGAATTATATGAACACCCAGTACTTGATCTTATTAATGAATTAGACATCAATCCTACTTCAATTCTGGATGATGACGATGGTAATCTTTTTATTGGAAGCTTTCAAGGCTGCTATTGGTTCACTTATCAAAACAGCATATATACTTTTAAAAAATTGTTATTTGAGGGAAATGGAATTTCAAGTGTAATTAAGACAAAAGACGGTGGTTATTGGTTTAGTTCGTTAAAAAATGGCATTTTTCACATCCCTAATTTGGCCATCCAACAATTTAGTGCAGTTGAAATTCCTGTTGATGCGAGTATCATCGGAATTTTATCTTCTAATCAAAAAGATCAACTTTTTATAAGTACTTATAAAAAAGATTTATTAGTATGGAATACGAAAAAAAATCAAGTTGATAAAGTATTAAACAGTATATATGACAGAGATGCACAAGCGCTCAAATTTAATCCATACACGAATGAATTATTTATTTTCAAAACCTTCATGGGCGTATTCTCATCAAACTTCAAGTATAAAGAATATGAACCGTTTAATGAGGCATATAAAGATTTTTATTTTGGCTCTAATGGAATTACCTATGTAACTGGAAGTAGTTTATCGGCTATTTATTCGAATGAAAAACAACTAACCTTTCTTAAATCATTACATAAACAGGATAATGGATTTCAAGTAAGAAGTAAAGATGATTTAAAATCATATTACATTAAAATCCAAAGATGCAAAGCGGTTTTGTTGGATGAAAAAAACAGCACCCTATGGGGAGGATTTATAGACGGCACTTATGCATTTAGGGATAACAAAACAAAAAAGTTACTAGATCCCAGCTCTGGAGCCCCAATTATAGCAAACGTTATTAATCAACTTCCGAATGGATGGATATGCTTTGGCACTATTGATCAAGGTATTTATTTTGTCGAAGGCGACTCCGTAGTAGGACATCTCACAGTGGCTAATGGACTTTATTCTAACAGAATAAAAAAAATTAGAACCTCTGAAAAATACCTGTGGGTTATTGCAGGGGAATCAGTACAAAGAATTGAGCTGCATAAAAAAGGAACAAGCATAATGACATATACTATTCATGATGGCTTGTCGTCAAAAGAAATCAACGATATAGAAGTTCTCAACAACAACGTATATGTTTCAACTGCTAGAGGACTGCAATTTTTTAACGAATCATTTAGTTCAAAAAACTACTCCCCGCCAAGCATTATCATAACACCCTTTTTAAATTTAAGTGATACAAATAAGAGAAAACTTGACTATAAATTAAACAATGTAACATTTCAACTAGATGGAGCAGCATTAAAAAGTAGAGGAAGCCTCAAATTCTATTATAGATTAATTGGACTTGATAGCAACTGGAACAGTGCAATAGCAGGGCAAACTATTAGATATCCTAACCTACCATGGAATAAAAATTTTGTATTCCAAGCTAAATCGGTTAATGAAGATAGCATAGAGAGTAACATTGCGTCTTACTCATTTAGTGTAGGAGAACCATGGTGGTATTCATTTTGGTGGCTACTAATCATTTTAGGAGCACTTGGAGCGGGTGTTTATATTCTAGTACAACAAATTATTAGAAGCAGTCAAAATAAAATGAACCTTCGAATTAAGTCGCTTCAAACCCAAGAAGAGCTTCGTCAATCGCAGCTTGCTTCACTCAAAGCACAAATGAATCCTCATTTTATGTTCAATGCCTTAAACTCCATTCAAGAGTTTATAGTATTGAATGAGAAAAAAAGTGCAAATAGATATATGGGGAAATTTGCCGATTTGATGCGAATGATTCTAGACCAAAGTAATAAAGAAACTGTGAGTTTAGAAGATGAATTAAAAATGATTCAATTATACCTGGAACTTGAAGCGCTTCGCTTTGAAGAAGAATTTAATTATAGCTTACAAGTAGATCCAGATATTGATACCCTTTATACATTTATTCCTGCCATGATTGTACAACCTTATATTGAAAATGCTATAAAACACGGATTGTTGCACAAACATGGCAATAAAGAGCTATCGGTTGAATTCAAACAAACCGATCCTACTTACTTAGAATGTAAAATAAAAGATAACGGTATAGGTCGAAAAAAATCTTTAGAAATAAATGGACTTAGACAAAAAAAGTACACTTCGTTTGCAACTGGAGCTACACAAAAAAGATTAGAATTACTAAACCAAGGAAGGAAAGAGCAAATTGTTGTTTCTTATACCGACTATGATGAAAATGATTTCTCAGTAACTGGAACAGAAGTGAATTTAAAAATTCCCCTTTTCCCAGCAAACGACTCACAAAGCGAAAGCAGCATTTCACAAATTTAAATATTTAAAAAGGCCTTAAAAAGAGATTTTTGCGCAAATCAGATTATGCACCTGCATATAAACTTTTAGTTTGGAAAATAAATTACAAGCAATTATTGTTGATGATGAAGCAAAGGCTAGAAGAATCCTAGAAACCTTTCTGGCAGAATTTTGTCCCGAAGTGTCTGTAGTTGCAGTTGCAGAAGATGTTCCACAAGCGGTAAAAGCTATTAGGAAATTAAACCCAGATGTAATTTTTTTAGATATTGAAATGCCAGGATACAACGGTTTTCAATTACTAGAGTTTTTTGAAGAAATTCAATTTGAAATAATATTTACAACTGCATATAGTGAATTTGCCCTTAAAGCATTTCAAGTTAGTGCCATTGATTATCTTTTAAAACCTATACAAATTGATCAGCTTACTAAAGCTGTAGAAAAGCTTACAAAAATTAAAGGTAATTCTCTTATAAGAGAAAGAATAGAAACATTACAAGCTAATCTTGAAGAGAACAAGATAAAAAAAATTGTTGTCCCTCTTAGTGACGGTAGTTTATTTATAGATATTAGTGAAATAACACATTTAAAGGCTGAAGGGAGTTATGTGAACATTTTTTTAAAGGACGGCAATAAAATACTTGTAAGTAAAAACATTAAGGACTATGAAGAAATCCTTAACCGAAAAGAAGGTTTCTTTAGAACGCATAGAAGCTTTTTAGTTAACATTAAACATATTCTTAATATCTCTTCTGACCACGGAGAAATAGTGCTTACTCATAATCATTCTGCGCAAGTTGCACGAGATAAAAAAGCAGAATTGATGCAATTTGTAAAAGAAAATATCTTATAAGAGCAGAAGAACAATTATTTATCTTCTAAAGAAGGCAAAATGATAAGTATCATTTTTTAAAGTTGCTAGTTATTGTTAATTTGTAGTTGTTAATATGACATCATATTAATAATACAGCCCCCATGAATAAATTTGATGCGCATCTTAACCAAATCAACCAAGGTTTCCTTTTGTTAGATAAAGATGAAACTATTTTATTCTGCAATTATGCAGCTGAAAGGCTATTAAATCTCAAAGAAAATTGTATTGGGAAAAATTTGGAAGATATTTGGCCACAGCTTGTGCATGAGAAAAAGTTGAATCCTAATATTCTTGCTGGTTTTGCTTTATCTACCAATAATGAACTAATTCAATTTCAGATAACCATTGAAAAAGAAACCCTCGGTGTATTTTTTTGGCCAGTTAATGATAAAGAAAATCAAGCTATTGAAGAAAGAATAGACTTTTTGCTAGATCACTTACCACAGGGTGTTATTATTGCAGAAAGAAAATCTCCAAAGTTTTTATATGTCAACCCAATCATTTGCAGTATTCTAGGGTTTAAAAAAAAAGAATTACTCCAATTAGACTTAGGAGATATACACCCTCCCGAAGAAATGGCAAGAGTTCAAAAGTCATTTCAAAATATGATGGAAGGTGAAATCACTTATGTGCCAAGAATGCTTTTCAAAAGAAAAAACGGAACATTATTACCAATGGATATTCACGCTGTAAATATCCATTATAAATCTAAGGAATGTATTTTGGGAATTTTTACCGATATGACAGAAATGGTTGCAAGAGAATTAGCAAACAAAGAGGCATATCTACAAATTAAAAAGCAAGAACAAATATTAAAAGAAGCGCAAAAAATAAGCAAAATGGGCATTTGGGAATACCATTTTGAAACCGACAAATTAGTTTGGTCAGATGAGGTTCACGAGATATTTGAGACAAATAAATATTCTGAAAAGTTAACTTTAGAATCATTCTTAAATTTTATACATCCAGATGACAGAGTAACTGTAGAAGAATCTTTTGACAATCATATTAGATTCAAAGAAAAGTACGACATCATTCACAGAATTATTACAAAAAATGGAAATACAAAGTATTTGCATGAAACGTGTGAAACTAAATACGATTTTAAAAACTCACCAGTTAAATCTATAGGCGTAGTAAAAGATATTACAAACATAAAATTTCAAGAATTAGAGTCTCAAAAGCAAGGGCTCTACTTAAAGCAAATTGCCGAAAACATAGATGAACTTTTCTTTTTAAGAAGTGCTGACTTAAAAGATTTACTATTTATAAATGATGTTTACGAAAGTATTTATCAAAGACCTGTAGAAGAGGTAAGAAACAATCCCCAATCATTTCTACAATCAATTCACCCCGATGATCTAGTCAAATTAAAGGAATACTTTAAAACGGGGGAACTAGATAGTGAGCATAGGATTATCACTCCAAACGGTAAAATCAGATGGCTTCATTCTAAAACCAGATGGGTTAAAGATAAAAATGGAAATAACATTGCAAATGTTGGTACGTCTAAAGATATTACACTAGAAAAAAAACAGCGTTTAATAATTGAAGAAAGGGATGAAAGGACCAAGGAAATTACTAGCTATGCAAAAATGGTTATTTGGGAAGTTGACAGGGATGGATTGTACACTTATGTAAGTGATAACTGTGTGGATATATGGGGATATGATTCTGAGGAGTTAACTGGTAAAATACATTACTATGATTTACACCCATTTGAAAGTAGAGAGGATTTTAAAAAAGCGACTTATAGGGTTATGACTTTAAAAGAAAGATTTAGTGACTTACAAAATGAAATTGTAACAAAAGATGGAAATATTAGATGGATGCTAACCAGTGGAATTCCTACTTATAATGAAAAAGGTGAGTGGAAAGGTTATAGAGGTTCAGACATAGATATTACCGAAAAGAAGGAAGCGGAAGATGCCGTAGCTGAAAAAAACAGGCAACTAAATATTCTTATTCAATCCATACCAGGGGCTGTTTTTAGAACCATAAAGGCAGATCCACCTGAGTTCACATTCGTAAGTGACTATATTGAAGAAATAACTGGTTTTGCAGCAGTTGAATTTTTGGAAAGCAGAGTCAACTATAATGATCTCATTATTGATGAAAGCAAAACGAAACTTTTAGAAGTAGTTTCTGATGCATTCAAAAGAAATCAAAAATATCAAATTACTTATAGAATTAAAGATAACACCAATCAAATTCGATGGATTTTGGAAATTGGAGAATTTACAAAAGTGAATAATAATATTTATGATTCAGTAATAGATGGTGTTCTATTCGATATTAGCTCAACTGTAAACGCAGAAGAAGAAAAAGTAAAAGCCGTTATGGAGGCTACTGATGCTGAAAGAAGTAGAATAGCAAGCGAAGTACATGAAGGATTACAACAACTACTAGTAGCGGCTAAAATAAACCTTGAATTGAGTAAGCAGCAATTAAGACTAAAAGAAAATAATGCTTTACTCCCCGCATATAATTTAGTAATTGGACTGCTTTCTGATGCCATTCACACAACTAGGAGTGTATCACATAATTTAATGCCTAAACAAGTAAAAGAAGATGGCTTGATTGCTACCATAAAAAGTATGATTGCTGGCTTTCAGCAATCAATTAAAATTAATTTTTATTCACATGACTTAGATTTAAGAGATGATAATATTGGATTAAATCTCTATCGAATTATACAAGAGGCTATGAATAATATTATCAAACATGCACAGGCAAAAGAAGTGAATATTAATCTAACTTATGATAATAGCGTTATTAACTTAAGTATTGAAGATAATGGAATAGGTTTTGATTTCGAATCAATAAAAAACTCTAGTAAAGGAATTGGTATTAAATCAATGATCAACCGAGCCAAAGCTATAGGCGCAGAAATAGAAGTAAACAGCTCCCCCAATAACGGAACTCTGTTAATGGTATCTGTTCCGTTTGTTAAACAGAATTAATATTTTAATCGCCTGCAATGGAGGCAACTTGTAATTTTTTTAAAACTATACCATTTTTATTAAATTGCTATATAAGTTAGAGTTCTTGAAATCATGAAACAATCATCTAGAAATATTTATAAAGAATTTTGTGAGATATCTTCGGTTGGATTTGTACATCATGAAATGATATATGACTCAAATGGACAAGCCATAGATTATAAGTTTTTAGATGCAAATAAAGCTTATGAAAATATTACAGGTTTAAAACTGAAAAGTATCTTAGGAAAAACGGTACGAGAAATATTACCTAACATTACAGATGACCCATTTAATTGGATAGAACAATTTAATTCTGTTGTTACAAATAAAAAGAAAATTACCCTTGAGCAATACAGCGAACCCCTCAAAAAAAGATTCAATCTTGAAGCACACGCATACAATGAAAATGAGTTTGTAGTATTTCTTTATGACCATTCCGATAAATTTTCAACAAAAGAAGCTAATGAAGAGTTTTTTGAGTTAAACCCAGATCTTCTTTGCATTGCTGATCAAAATGGTAATTTTATTAAAGTAAACCATTCCTGGGAAGTTCTTTTAGGTTATTCAAAAACATTTTTGGAGAGCAGTAAATTCTTAGACTTTATTCATCCAGATGACATAACTGCAACACTTAATGAAATGTCTATTCTTAAAGAAGGACGAATAACTTTTAGATTTACGAATAGATACAGATGCAAAGATGGAACTTATAAACATATTGAATGGCATTCAAGACCTAAAGGCGATTTGATTTATGCAGCGGCTAGAGATGTTTCGGATGTTGTTAATAGAGAAAATAGAGCTAAAACAGATCATGATTTTATAAGTTATGTAACAGAAATTGCAACTTCATATATAAATCTATCCTTACATGAAATTGAAATAAGCTTACAGCAATCATTGAAAAAAATTGGTGAGTTTGCTTTTGCAGATCGAGCATTTATTTTTAAGTACGATTGGGATAAAAATATTTGCATCAATACGTACGAATGGACAAAAAAATCAATTTCAAAATCTATTGCTACCCTACAAGAAGTTGAAATTACAGACCTTGATGATTTACCAGAAAAACACAAAAACAATAAACCATATCACATTAAAGATGTTAGCAAACTATCAAATAAAAGTAGGCTTAAAGAACACCTACTGCAGCAAAATATACAAAGTGTAGCTACCTTTCCAATATTTCATGGTAATAATTGCTTAGGCTTTGTAGGGATCGAAAAAGTTCAATCAAAGGTTTTTTTTACTGACCAAGAAGTTCAACTATTATACTTATATGCAAATGTTGTTTCGAATTTATATCACAGGAGCCATGTTGAAAGTAAATTATTAGAAGAAAGAAACAAATTACAGCACGTTCTAGATAGCACAGGAGCAGGAACATGGGAATGGGATGTTCGCACTGATGTACTCACTATTAATAACGTGTGGGCATCATTGATAGGCTATGAATTAAATGAACTGTCTTCACATACATTTGATTCTTATGCAAATGTTACATTCACAACATGGAAAAGCTTGGTACATCCTATTGATTTAGCAAACGCCTTAAAAGATATAAACCTTCATTTACTAGGCCGTATTAGCCAATACAATGTCAATTTTAGAATGAAGCATAAAGGTGGACATTGGGTTTGGATTAACTCGTTAGGTCGTATTACTGAATTCAATGAGCAAGGCAAAGGCATTAGAATGTATGGTATTCATATTGATCTTACTCAATCTAAAGAAAAAGAGATTGCAATTCAGGAAAGTGAGACAAAATATAGAATTCTAGCTGATCACACTTTCCACTGGGAATTTTGGATTTCACCAACTGGGAAACACATTTACCACTCAAAGAGCTGTGAAATTTTTACAGGATTTAGTCCTTCAAAATTTTTAAGTAACCAGGAGTTTTTATTTGATCGCTTACATCCGGAAGATCTTGAAAAATATAAAGAACATCAAAAAGAAGCACTTTCAAATACTAAAAAAATTAATGGACAAAAAAATCATGCGCCCTACAATTTACGATTCAAACATAAAAATGGGGAGTATAAGTTGTTTCAACACGTATGCAAACCAGTATTTGATGAAAGTGGTTCATTTTTAGGAGTAAGAGGTACAAATATAGATATTACTGAACAAGAGAGATTAAAAGAAAGAGTATTACTTAGTGAAGAAAAATATAGAAGTTTATTCAATGAAAGTCCTTTACCGCTTTATGTTTTTTCTAATGACAACTTCAGAATACTAAATGTAAACAAAGCAGCGGAAATTCTTTTTGGCTATAGTAAGGAGGAGTTATTAAATATGACCGCTCTAGATCTTAGAGATAAAAATGAAGCAAAAAGACTTATAGAAAAACTACAAAGAGAGAACTCTGAAGAATATAGTTATTTTGGTGTTTGGCGCTATCTTACAAAAGAAGGAAAAACAATAATTGCAGACAAACACTCAAAACTTATTGATTATGACGGTGCACCTGCCCGATTAACCATGATTCATGATATTACAGAGCAATTCCACTTACAGAAAGAAATAGAAGAAAATAAAAACTTGTTATCATCTATTTTTGAAAACAGTGGTACACTTATCTATATGAAGGATATAGATGGTAGATATACCATGATAAATAGACTATGGGAAGAAACTGCAGAAATTGAAAGAGCCAGGGTTATAGGAAAAACTGATTGGGAATTATTTGATGAAGAAACGGCCACGCAATTTGTAAACAATGATCAAGAAGTTTTATTAACAGGTATATCAAAAGAGACAGAAGAAATACTTTCAAAAAATGGTTTAAGCAGATATTTTATTACAATTAAGTTTCCAATTAAAAATGCTGAAAATGAAATAGTAGGCATTTGTGGAATTAGTACAGAAATTACCGACAGAAAATATTCAGAAGAAGCAATTCGAAAATTAAGCAGAGCCGTTGAGCAAAGTCCTGCCAGTATAGTCATAACAGACACCTTAGGAAATATTGAATATGTAAATAAAAAATTTTCCGATGTAACTGGATATAGTTTTAAGGAAGCTATCTACAAAAATCCAAGAATTTTAAAATCTGGTGATAAAACTCAGCAAGAGTATGAAGAACTTTGGAATACCATCCTAAATGGTCAAGAATGGAAAGGTGAATTTCAAAATAGAAAGAAAGATGGTAGCCTTTATTGGGAAAGTGCAACAATTTCTGCTATTAAAGATGAGCACGGCATCATTACTCACTTCCTAGCAGTTAAAGAAGATATTACAAATAAAAAAGAAAATGAAAAACTATTAAGAGAAAGTGAAGAAACCTTTAGGAAACTTTATGAGGATACTAGAGATGCTATTCTACTGATGCGTGATTTTAAAATAGTTAGCTGCAATCATGCAGCCGTAGAAATGATGGAAGCATCAAGTAAAGAAGTAATTTTAGGTTCCACACCAAAAGATATTTCGCCCGAAAAACAACCCGACGGTACTCCTTCAGAAGAACTTGCCAAAGAATATATTCAAGAAGCATTTGATAAGGGATATAAAAGCTTTGATTGGCTATCAATAACTTTAAAAGGGAATTTATTATATCTCGAAGTTACCTTAATGCCAATCAATTTAAAAGGAGAAGAATTACTACATGTTACCTGGCGTGATATATCGGAAAGAAAAGAAGCAGAGCTCAGAATAATAAAAAGTGAATCAAGGTATCGTTTATTAGCAGAAAATGCATCTGATGTAATTTGGATACTTAACTTGAGCAAAAATAAATTTACTTATATCAGCCCCTCGATCTACGAATTAAGAGGCTTAACAGTTGAGGAAGCATTAGCTGAAAAAATGGAAGACTCAATGACTCCTGAGTCGCTCAAACATATTCAAGAAAGAACTGCTGCGAATATCATGGAATTCATTTCACAAAAAGGTCAAAATGATTTTCATGAAATTAATGAAATACAACAACCTTGCAAAGATGGCCGAATAATTTGGGTAGAAGTTTCTACAAGATTTTCTTTTAATGAGGAAGGTGATATTGAAGTGGTAGGTGTTAGTAGAAATATTGAAGAAAGAAAAAAAGTAGAACTTGAACGAGTTGCTTATGCCAATAGCATAAAAGAAAGTAAAGAGCAGTTAGAAGAACTTGCTGAGAATAGTAGAACTGTAGTTTGGGAAATTGACTTAACTGGTACATTTAAATATGTGAGCAAGGTTGCTTCAAAGGTTTATGGATACGAGCCTGAGGAGATTATTGGAAAGAAAACAATTTTTGATTTACATCCAGAAAAAGAAAAACAGGCATTTATTGATAAAATATTGTCATTCCAACACCACCCTGAACTTGGTATTAATATAGAAAATCCTATAGAAACCAAATCGGGAAAAATAATATGGGTAAATTCAAATGCACTTCCAGTAAAAGATGAGTTGGGTGATATTATTGGTTATAGGGGAACTGATGTAGATATAACGGAAAGAAAAGAAGCAGAAATAGCTATTGAAGAAAAAAATAAACAACTAAACCTTGTTATTGATAATATCCCTGGTGCTGTATTCAATGCAAAAAATGATCAAAACTTTACAATTAATTTTATTAGTCCATTTATTGAAAATATAACTGGTTATAAACCTGAAGAAATTAATCGAGAAAAAACTATAAGCTTTATTGATTTGGTACACCACGACGATCTTCCTAAAAGAGTCAAAGCAATGCAAGACGCTTATAATGAAAGAAGAAAATATACCTGCAGCTATAAAATGCTTAATAAACGTGGTAACTTCCATTGGGTATACGAAATTGGAGAATTTAAATTTGAAGAAGAAGCGTCCTTCCATGAAATAAGTATAGATGGCATATTATTCGATATAACAGAGAAAATTGCTGCTGAAGAAGAAAAAGTAACTGCAGTTTTAGCTGCTACAGATGAAGAAAGAAGTAGAATTGCACACGAATTGCATGAAGGCCTTCAACAAACACTTGTTGCAGCTAAAATGAACTTAGAACTGCTTCAAAAAGAAATTGACTTGCTAAGTCCGGGTACACAATCAAATTTCGATAAAGGATTGGAACTCTTAAGAGATGGTATAAAAGAAACAAGGAGTATTTCTCACTCTTTAGTACCGAAACAAGTTAAAGAAGTTGGACTCGTTGCAGCAATTGAAAACCTTACTGTAAATATTGGTAAGAAAATTAATTGTAATTACTATTACCAAAATGACTTAGAGATTTTAAATGATGCTATGGCACTTAACCTTTATAGAATAGTTCAAGAGTCTGTAACAAACGTATTAAAACATGCAAAAGCAACGAAGCTATTTATTAATCTCACCAAAGAAAATAACTTCCTCATTCTAACAATTGAGGATAATGGTTTAGGTTTTGACGTTGAATCACTGAATAAGAGCGGAAAGGGAATTGGCCTATTAGCCATGAAAAATAGAGCTACAGCAATTGGTGCCACCATGGACATAAGTTCAGAAATAGGTAAGGGTACCTTAATTTCTATAGAAGTACCGATTTCCGAAAAAGCTGAAGCTTAGAATGGGCTCTATGGTTGAATTATGGATATTTGTAATTCAATACATAGAGATGAAGGTGATTCCATTATCGGAGGGAAGTTTTACAATTGACGCAACTAAAGTGTTTGTCCCATTTGACACATCAAAAGACTCACTTCAGGAAAGGAATAGAGGAAGCTTGTTAGTAGAAGTGCAACCGTTTTTGGTTATTACATCTTCAGATATTCTTTTACTAGATACAGGACTTGGATTTATTATCAATGGACAAATGCAGATTCATCAGAACTTGGCTCAGCATGGAATCAATGCCAATGATGTTACTAAAGTTCTGCTGTCTCATCTTCATAAAGATCATGCAGGTGGCGTGAGCTATAGAAATAGGTTTGGTCATTATGAAGCAGCCTTTCCAAACGCAACTTATTTTGTTCAGGAAAGAGAATTGAATAATGCCTATGAACTTGGCTTTCCCTCCTATTTGCCGGATGAGTTAAGTATACTTGATGACACCAATAGAGTTGTTTTACTGAAAGACGATGAAGGCTGGATTGATCAATATATACACTATCAAGTCACTCAAGGACATAGCAAATTTCACCAAGTTTTTTCAATTCATACCAATAACAATATTCTTTTTTTTGGAGGCGATGATGCACCCCAGCTTTCGCAAATGAAAAATAGGTTTGTAGCAAAATATGATTTCGATGGTAAAAAGTGTATGGAATTGAGAAAAGACTGGTGGGAGAAAGGACAGCAAGAACATTGGACTTTTCTGTTTTACCACGATATTGCTAGTCCAAGTATTAGCTTATAATGCCGCATCATTAGTATAGTTTTAACCAGCTATCCCCTATTTTTTGCGTAATCTTGCTCATAATTTATTCCTAGAATGAATACAGATTTTCTCATTATAGGCTCAGGAATTGCGGGATTGAGTTATGCTATTAAAACAGCTGAAAAATTTCCTAATTCAACCATCACCATCATTACAAAAACACGTAGTGATGAGACTAATACAAAATATGCACAAGGGGGTATTGCTGGGGTATGGGATCAAAACAATGATAGCCACCAAAAACATATTGAAGACACACTAATTGCTGGAGATGGATTATGCAAGGAAGATATTGTGGCGATGGTCGTTAAAGAGGGGACTGACCGAATCAAGGAAATGATTGAATGGGGAGCAAAATTTGATCAACATGAAGATGGTTTGTACAAATTAGGAAAAGAGGGTGGTCATAGTGAACATAGAATTCTGCACCATAAAGATGTTACTGGACAAGAAATAGAAAGGGCACTATTAAAAGCAATTGAACAGTATAAAAATATTCAGATTATTAACCACTGTTTTGTGGTTGATTTAATCACACAACACCATCTTGGATTTCTAGTTACAAAATCAACACCCACAATTACGTGCTATGGCGTATACGCATTGAATTTACTAACCAACGAAATTGAAACAATCCTTTCTAAAGTAACACTCTTAGCAACTGGTGGCTGTGGACAAGCTTACAGAACAACAACCAACCCTACTATTGCTACTGGTGATGGCATAGCAATGGTATATAGAGCTAAAGGAAGAATTGAAAATATGGAGTTTATACAATTCCACCCCACTGCACTTTTTGAACCAGGCGTATCTCCCTCTTTTTTAATTACTGAAGCAGTAAGAGGCGATGGAGGTATTCTCAGAAACAGTCGTGGAGAAGCATTTATGGGTAAATATGATAGCAGAAAAGATTTAGCACCAAGAGATATTGTTGCACGAGCCATTGACCAGGAAATGAAAAAGAATGGTACTGAATATGTTTATCTTGATTGCAAACACTTAGATCAAACAAAGTTTGCTGCCCATTTTCCAAACATTTTAGAAAAGTGTAAATCAATTGGTATAGATCCCTTCCATCAAATGATACCTGTTGCCCCTGCTGCACATTACTCATGTGGAGGTATTCAAACAGATGCAGAAGGTAGAACTTCGATACATCGCTTATTTGCCTGCGGTGAATGTGCTAGCACTGGATTGCATGGAGCCAATCGTTTAGCAAGCAATTCCTTATTGGAAGCTTTGGTATTTGCTCATAGATGTGCCGAAAGCAGTAGTCATATTTTTAGTTCAAGTACTTTTGAAAATAATATCCCTGATTGGAATACTAAGGGCACTTCTGAACCCAAAGAAATGATTCTTATTACTCAAAGTTTAAAAGAATTACAACTCATTATGAGTGACTATGTTGGGATTGTAAGAACGGATGTTCGTTTACAAAGAGCTATGAAAAGACTGGATTTGCTTTTTGAAGAAACTGAGGACCTATATAGATCAACAAAAGTTTCGCCCCAACTTTGCGAACTTAGAAACCTCATAACAGTTGGTTACTTAATAGTAAAGGGGGCACAGTTTAGAAAAGAAAGCAGGGGGCTTCATTACAATACTGATCATCCTGAGAAAAGCAACTTATTACAAAACATTGTTTTATAAAATAGTCATGTATTATATAGTATACGGTCTTCTTTATACACTTTCGCTTCTACCATTACGTGTATTGTATTTACTGAGCGACTTTGCATTTGTGCTCATGTACTTGGTTTTTGGTTACAGAAAAAAAGTGGTGATGCATAACTTAAGTGTTGCCTTTCCTGAAAAATCTGAACAAGAAAGAAAAAAAATTGCATTTCAATTTTACAGACAGTTAACTGATACATTTATTGAAACCATTAAGCTGATTAGCATGTCAGAAAATGAATTCAAGAAAAGACTCACTACAAATGCTGAAGTTATTAATGACATATACGCAAGTGGACAACCCGTACAACTACACTCTGGACATTTTTTTAACTGGGAATTTCTGAATTTAGGAACTGCTTACAATTGCAACTATCCTTTCTTAGGTATTTACCACGATGTTTCCAACAAGACCATGGATAGAATAATGAGAAAAATGAGGTCGAAGTTTGGCACCATATTAATACCTTCTCATGAGTTCAGACATAAATTCAAAAGCTATACGCAGCAGCCTTATTTACTGGGTTTAGTTGCCGATCAAAGTCCATCAAATCCAAAGCAGGCGTATTGGATCGACTTTTTTGGAGTAAAAACAGCCTTTGTTACAGGACCAGAAAAAGGTGCACGACAAATGAATACCGCTATTGTAATGGCCAATATCTACCGTAAAAAAAGAGGCTATTACCACATGCAATTATCACTGCTCACAAAAACGCCCAACGATCTTCCACAGGGTTCTATTACTGAAAGCCTTGTTGCATTTATTGAAGATGCAGTAAAAGAACGTCCATCAAATTATTTATGGAGTCATAAAAGATGGAAATTCAAATACAGCGATGAATACAAAGACATGGTTATAGAAAGAATCAATCAACCTAAATAGCTACTGCTGTTTTTCTGATCCTGGTTTTCCTAGTAGGCTTTGCACAATACCAGCGAAAATGCTGATAAGAATACTTCCAACAATAGCTGACCACCAGCCATTCACTTCAAATCCTGGAATTATGTCTGCAGCTAAGAACAACATCATTGCATTTAAAAACAAGAGAAATATTCCAAATGTAAAAAGTGTGATTGGAATGGTTAGTAATATCAAAAGAGGTTTCACAAACTGATTCAACAAACCTAATACAACTCCAACGGCTAGGGCTGTGGAAGTACTATTCACACGTATTCCATCCATTAACCAATCGGTTATCCAAACTCCAACAGCAGTTGCCACTGCTCTTGCCAAGAATTTCAAAATTGTATTGGTCATATTACTGTCAATTCATAAAAAGCCTCTGGGTGTAGGTACTCATTTGCCAATCGCTGAATCTCTTTACCATCTATTGTTCTAATAGTTTCAATAGTCTTCTGAAAATATGTATCGTCTACACCATGCAAAATATAATTTTTCCAACGAGCACAAACTTGGAAAGGACCATCTACATCACCTAATAGAACACCCATCATATAGTTCTTTACTAAATCCAATTCTTCATCATCAACCAACTCCTCACGAAGTCGTTTCATTTCATGATGAACTTCTTGAATGGTTGCTTTACACACATCCCTTCCTGCTTCCGTGCTAATGATCCATGCACTTTCACCTAAATGATTTTGAAGATAACTGTAGATACCATACGTGTATCCTTTATCCTCACGAATATTACTCATTAAACGAGATCCAAAAAAACCACCAAACAAGTTATTGAGTATTTGAGACCCAATAAAATCGGGGTGATGACGATTATGAAATGGACGAGCCATTCGAATTGCGCCTTGTACACCATTAGGATCTTGTACAATTTCATAATGAAGCTGTTCGGCAGGAGTAGCTTTATGTACAGGTCTTGCTATAGATTGAGGCAGAATCGACAAATGCCCAAAATGCTTATCTAAAAGTGCATGAATTCCTGCTGGAATTTTTCCCGATACAAAAATTTTACAATGTCCATTTACATAAAATTTCTGGTAAAATTCTACCAAATCATTTCGAGTAATGCTAGCATAGTCTTCTGGTGTGCTGTACTTTCCATAAGGATGGTCTGCGCCATATAAATATGCATCTATTAATCTATTCGCAACAAAATCACATTTCTTCAAGTTAACTTCCAAACGCTGCAATTGATTTTGCTTATAAATAGTCAATTCTTCTTCAGGAAAATTTGCAGAAGTTAATAGTTCCTCCATAAGAGGCAGAAGATGTTCTACATCCTTATTCAAACAATGCAGCGTGAGGGTAGCGGTTTCGTTATAACAACTTCTGTTTAAATAAGCACCATAAAAATCAACAGCAGCATTGATTTCGAATGCCGATTTTTGTGTTGTTCCATTTTTCATTAGAAAATTAGCTGTTGCAGCAACTAAGTTCTTTTCTTCAAACCAATTACCTGCATCAAAAACACATTCTACTTGTAAGACTTCCTGAGCACCTCCTTCTACCAAATAAACAGGGACGCCATTTTTTAAATGAAATGATACATAGGGCTGTAACTGTATATCAACATCTACTGGTGCTTTAATAGCCGGTGCATTCTTTCTAACTATCATGATGCTTGTTTACTTAAGTAATATAATGTGTGGCTATTTTCTTCTCTAAATATTTCATTTGCGTAATTCAATATATCAGACGCAGTCACTTGATGGTACCTTCCCAATTCAGTATTCATCATTTGCGCATCACCTAACAACTCATAAAAAGCCAAACTATTTGCTCTATTCATTAAACTCATGTCTTCAAAAGTGATGACACTTTCAGTTTTATTTTTTACTTTCTGCAATTCGTGGTCACTAATTTTTTCATTCATCATTAGCTGAATTTCTTTTTGTACAGCTGCTTCAGCTTGTTCCGCTGAAACGCCACGAACCAGCTTGCCATCAATAGTTAACAGTCCTGGTTCAACACTTCCAAAATGATAGCAATCAATATTAGTGAACAACTGTTGTTCTTTCACCAATCGTTGATACAATCTTGAAGATCCCCCTCCCCCCAGCACTTCAGTAATTAAATCAGCTACATAATACCCTTCGCTGATTCTATCAGCCATATGCCATGTTTTTATAAATGCATCAACTGGCACATTTGCTTCAACAATTTTTCGAACTGCCGATGCTTGCTTTTCTTCTTGCGGTAACTGACGAGTATAGATGTCACCCGATGGAATATCACCAAACCACTTTTCGGCCAAATTTCTAACCTGATTTACCTCAACCCTACCAGCCACCACTAAAATGGCATTAGAAGGACGATAAAATCTGAAAAAGAAGTCTTTAACATCTTGCAACTGTGCATCTTCCACATGCTTTAACTCTTTTCCAATAGTCATCCACCTATAAGGATGCTGCTCATACGCCATATTCCGCATGATATGCCACACATCGCCATAAGGCTTGTTAATATAATGTTCTTTGAATTCTTCACATACCACTTTGCGTTGAACATCTAAGCTTTTCTTGCTGAATGCAAGGCTCAACATTCGATCACTCTCCAACCAAAAAGCGGTTTCTAAATTATCGGCAGGTAACTGACAATAATAATTCGTTAAATCATTTGTTGTATAAGCATTGTTTTCACCCCCAGCTCGTTGCAAAGGTTCATCATAGTCGGGGATATGTATACTGCCTCCAAACATGAGGTGCTCAAACAAGTGTGCAAATCCTGTCTTATTAGGATCTTCATCACGAGCACCAACATTATACATAACATTTACTACAGCCATAGGTGTAGAATGATCAGGATGCACCAACACCCTTAATCCATTACTCAGTGTAAATCTTTCAAATTGTATCATAAAATGGGCTGCAAATTACAATAGAACATTTGTTTAAGCTGGTTTTCTTTCTCTACGGTACTTTTTTCGGATATCATGCACCAATAATTTTAACTCAACGGGTCTTCCTTCTCTAAAAACAACAACTTTAAGAGCTTGACCGGGTATTTGTAACATTGATTTATACACCTGAATACTCTTACTAAAGTTTCTGTCAACTGCAAACAATATATCACCTTCTTTAAATCCTGCTCTTGCTGCTGGTGAGTCTTGCATAACTTCCAACACTTTTATTTCGCCTTGTACAAGATAGATACCTAAGCCAGAATAAGCATAATCAAAGGGCTCATTAAAATGAGTATTTGGCTTTAGAAAAATATTTTGCTCTGGATAGTTAATAATAATATTGAATTTACGGAGCAAATCATTCCCTATGATACCAGCTAAACTTGGGTACTGTGTTACGTTATACTCATCATCAAATATATATGTGGGTATTTGGCGGAACTTATAGGGACCAATTTTAAAAGATTTAATCAAAGTAAGCACCATGTTTTTCTTTCCTCCTAAACCCTCTGCCATTGTTTGATACATGCGCTTATTTTTCAACAAAACACTGCTGTCTTCTACAAATTCTCGCGATAAAATCAAACTCAATCCCGCACCTGTATCAAAAATAAACCGCTGCATAATAGATCTACTATCCTCAACTTCTCCGTCAGGCAAGGGTAATGTTGAAAATTGTGGCTTCAAAACATAGCCACCTCTAGGATAACGAATAGAGCCGGGTGTTAAGATTTCTATAGTATGATCGTCATAATTAATTTTAAACACATACCTACGCAATACACTATAACCAATAATTCCATCAATTTTCATTCCATAAACACTAGAAAGTAACTCATAGTCATTAATATGAAAATCTAAATTTCGAATTGAAATACCTGGCATATGCAAGCTATGTCCATAAGTAAACTCAACTTGTCTAATGCCGGCAATTCCTCTAATTAATCGGTTAGTAGGCTTTTTTTCAAGATTCAACTCAATCACAGTGGCAGAATCAAGCGAAATTCCACCGCTTCCTGTATCCAAAACAAAGTTGAGCGAATCGGGATAATCGTTTAATACTGCTTTGAGTATAATGATGCCCCCTGTTAGTTGTATAAAATTGAACTTGGTAATACTCTGGGCTGGTGCAGGCATGAACTCTTCTTGGGCCAAAAGACTCAATGAATTCAATTGCAGGAATAGACCTATTAAAAAATTATATAATACAACACGTTTTGGCATTATTTCTATTCTTCCTTCGAAAGACTATAACAAGTTAGTCCAAGAAATGTAGGTTACAACAAATGGAGCCGTATTTTTGTTTCTACTATTATGCATATGACTTTAGCCGATTTGTACCAGAAAGCATTGAATTTTGAGTTCCTTTCTATAGAGGAAGGGATGTTCTTGTTTGAACAAGCCCCTTTAAACGACTTAATGTGGGTAGCCAACGAACTTAGAAAAAAGCAAGTGCCACATGGGAAAGTCACTTGGCAGATTGACAGAAATGTGAATACTACAAACGTTTGTATTGCAAATTGTAAATTCTGTAATTTCTATAGAATTCCTGGGCATGCCGAAGCATATATTACCGATATGGATACCTATCGGAAAAAAATTCAAGAAACCTTACGTTGGGGGGGCGATCAATTGCTATTACAAGGAGGTCATCATCCAGAACTCGGATTACAGTTCTATGTAGACACATTCCGTCAAATTAAAGCTGAATTTCCAGATATCAGGCTCCACGCACTTGGACCACCAGAAATTGCCCACATTACTAAACTTGAAAAAAGTACCCACCACGAGGTGCTAAAAACTTTGCAGGAAGCCGGATTGGACAGTTTACCCGGAGCTGGCGCCGAAATTTTGGTTGATAGAGTGCGCAGATTAATTTCAAAAGGAAAGTGCGGAAGCGATGAATGGCTCGAAATTATGCACCAAGCGCATTTGTTGAATATTACATCTAGCGCGACCATGATGTTTGGGCATGTTGAAACCCTTGAAGAACGATTTATACACTTAACACGTATTCGAGAAGTTCAATCACGCAAACCGGCAGATGCAAAAGGCTTCTTAGCCTTTATTCCATGGACCTTCCAAGATGTTGATACACTCCTAACACGTATTAGAGGTGTACAAAACCTTACAACGCCTGATGAATATATGCGCATGATTGCTATTAGTAGAATTATGCTTCCGAACATTATTAATATTCAAGCTAGCTGGTTAACAGTTGGAAAGGAAACTGCCCAACTTTGTTTATATGGCGGTGCGAATGATTTTGGAAGTATTATGCTAGAAGAGAATGTTGTAAGTGCTGCTGGAGCTCCTCATAGATTTACCTACAGAAGTATTCAGGAAGCAATTAAAGAGGCGGGTTTTGAACCTCAATTAAGAAATCAGCAATATGGCTGGAGAGAGATTCCTTCTGCTATTGAAGAACAAGTGATTGATTACTAAACTCGATTGAAGTTGAAGTAAAATAATGTATCTTCATTGCAAAAAAGAATGGGCATCTTAGAGTCCGTTATAAGTAACCAATATTTCAAAGGGAAATCTCAGTATCGCAAAATGAATAGGTCTGGTGCTTTCAACACCCTATTCTTTGCTGTATTATGCAATTTATTAATGTTAACCTCCATTGGTGTAGTATTATACTTTTTTTCACTTCCCACTGAGTATGACCAAGAGCTTTTTCACAAATTCATAAAAGAACATCCTGTACTTCTAAGGTCTATTTCATTACTAAGTATCGGTATTCTGTATATGTTTATCTATGGTATGTATGGAACACCTTCCCGCTTTATTTATATTATAAAAAAGTTTAATCACTTACCCAGGGAAGAAAAAGTTACAGTCATAACGGTTGCTAACTACTATTTTAGGCTTTCATGGATTTTAGCTGCTGTAACAACCTTACTTTGTTACATATTGATATTCAGCTAGTTACATTTGCCTGACTACCAACAATCCTTTTTTTTTGACTTAGCGTAACATTTGGTGAATAGCTTCGTATAATAATAAAGCGTAACCAAAAAGTGACTGAACAAGCTTATAATGAATGTGTAGATGCGTATGCAGATGGCGTATTTCGCTTTATAGTGAAAAACCTCCGTCATGAGGAAGATGCCCGCGACATAGTGCAAACTGCATTTGAAAAACTTTGGAAGAACAGAGAAACGGTAGAATATGAAAAAGCAAAGTCGTTCTTATTCACAGTTGCATACAATCAAATGATTGATCACATTCGTAAGAATAAGCGAATGACTTTGAGAGAATCTTTTTCACCTGAAACAAAAATTCAAGAAAGAAGTGGAACCAGCAGTCAGCGTACTAAGCAATTGTTAATGGAAGCATTGAACAGATTAAATGAAACACAAAGAAGCTTAGTTATGTTGAAAGATTATGAAGGATATAGTTACGAAGAAATTGGAAGAATAACAGGATTGAATGAGAGTCAAGTAAAAGTTTATTTACACAGGGCTCGTGTGAGTTTAAGAAACTATTTGGTAAGTCCAGAAAACGTATTATAAAAATGAACATCAACCGAAATAATTACGAAGACTTTTTCTTGCTCTATGCAGATCAAGAATTAAGCTCTGCTGAAATGCAGGAGGTAGATAGGTTTGTTCAAGAAAATCCTGATTTGGCTATTGAATTAAAAGACTTCCTTGCTACACGTCTCACTATAGATGAAATTGATTTTGATAAAACATACTTATACAAATCAAGTGAAGAGGGAATTAGACAAGAAAATGCTACAGAATGGTTTTCGAAATTTGTAGATGAAGAATTGAGCCCGAAGCAACGCGAAGCAGTTGAAGAATATGTGCTTCAACATCCTGAGCAGCAAGCAATTTTTTTAGAGTGGCAACAAACTAAACTTCCTCAAGAAGCCATTGCTTGTCCACGTAAAGCCGACCTATATAAAACAGCCACACCATCAGTTGTTGTAATGATGAAATGCTACTGGTCAGTTGCAGCCTTGTTGCTCATTTTGTTGGGAGTGTACTTAGTTACTCAACTTAATGGAAATAATCCAGATCCATCGCCAGTAGCGCAACAAACTAAACCAATTGATCGTAAAGTTATACCCGCTGAAAATGAGTCATCAACTACTCGTTCTAATGAATTTATTGCAGCATCAACTGTTCAATCAGCAGTTTCGAAGAATGTTAAGCTAATAAATCAGTCACCTGAAAACAAAACAGCAGAATCGGAAACTGAATTAGGAAGAGAAGTTAGAAACGAAGAAATAATAGCTGATAACATGAATGAAGCCAGCAACTATTCAGAAACAGCAGCAAATACAATTTCACAGGGTGTAAATAATATTGAGGCCAAGAATATTGATGCTGTTACTGCAAAAGCCAATGAAATATCTACTCCAAATTATACCTATAAAACACTGGATCTAGATGATGATGACAAATCAATGTATGTTGGTCCAATTGAAATAAACAAAGATAAATTCAGAGGATTTGTTAGAAAAGCAGGGGGATTATTCAGATCAAAAATGAAAAACGAAGGTGAAGAAGTTTTAAATAGTATCACTTCAATAGCACAACCCACATTAAAATAATTTTTAATCAAATACATTATGACAAGTAAAATCATGTTGGCCGCATTAACAACCTTGGCCATTAGCGGAGTAACTGCACAGCAGAACAATAATAGTACACAAGAAAAAGAGATTACTGTAATTGGTAAACCAACTAAGGATACTACTCAACCAAAAGCAGATACAATTAGAGTTGGAAATTTTGTAATTGTGCAAAAGAAAGATGACTCAAAAGAGGTTAGTATAACCAATAAGAGTAGAAATATTGAAATTAACTTCGATAAGAACCAGAGTGCCAGAAAAAAGAAAAATATAAATACCAATTGGTGGATTCTTGATCTTGGATTTGCAAATTGGAATGACCAAACAAATTATGCAGCAGCACAAGCTGGTGGCTATTTAAGAAGTGTAGGTAGCGGGAATGTGCCTAATGCTAGTAGTTTTGATCTAAGAAATGGTAAAAGCTCCAATGTAAACTTTTGGTTCTTCATGCAAAAGGTAAATTTGAGCCACCATGTAGTTAATCTGAAATACGGTTTAGGTCTAGAAATGTACAACTTCCGTTTTCAAAGAAATTTGAGCTACCGTTCTAATCCAACTGATTTTGCATTCATGGATACTGTAAGTTTTAGCAAGAATAAACTATTTGCTGGCTATTTAACTGTTCCGTTTATGATTCATTTTGATCCAACACCCAAACAAAAAGGTGGATTCAATTTTGCCGCAGGGGTAAGTGCTGGTTACTTGGTTGGCAGCAGAAACAAACAAATCAGCAACGAAAGAGGTAAGGAAAAAATTAGAGGCGACTTTGATTTAAATCCATTCAGAATTGCTGCTATTGCTGAAGTAGGTTTAGGACCGGTGCGCTTATATGGCAGCTATAGCTTAAACAATTTACACAAGGACAGAACACGTATGGAACAAACACCTTTTGCAATAGGCGTAAGATTACTAAGTTCTAGCTTTTAAACAACTAACATAATAAAATTAATGCCGGTCTTACTGATCGGCATTTTTTATGCTTTATTTCATTGTATTTTAAGGTGTATCCTAAAAAATGAGGGGGCAAAATGACTTAACTTTACAGTATCCTTTAAAAACCACACAATGAACCCCGGCTTATTTACGTTCTTGAATAAAAATCCAATGAAATACGGATTGTTTTTTCTTGTGGTACTACTTGTTTCCACTTCTTTCACAAATCCAGAAGCCAATGCAGATACTTATGTAATTGTTATTGACAAAAGCGATAACACATTGCAGGTATTTGAAGACGATGAATGTTTGGTTACTTATCCAGTAGTTTTTGGCACTTGGGATAAGTCAGATAAATTAATGCAAGGCGACAAAAGAACACCAGAAGGCTCTTACAGAATTATTCATAAGAAGCCACACAACAAGTGGAGTAAATTCATGCTTATAGACTATCCCAATAAAGAGGATCAAGAGAAATTTGAACAAAGAAAAAGAGCTGGAATCATCCCTTCACATGCAAAAATTGGCGGAAATATTGGCATTCATGGAACCTGGCCTCGTGAGGATTTTGCCATTGATTATAAACAACAATGGACAGAAGGTTGCATTAGTACTAAAAATAAATTTGTTGATAAACTTTACAGCGTTGTTCCTAATGGAACAAGGGTTGTGATTCAGCCCTAATTGCTATTTTACTTACTTCAACAAAACAAATGCAGCCCATTGGTAGGGATCATACTTCTGACTCATAGCTAGTTGTGTAGCTCTAAATGCTTCTTCAATAGGCATTCCCTTAAGTGCATTATTATACAGTAATTCCATAAAAACTTGGGTTTCTTGATCAGGTACCTGCCACAAACTCATGATTAAATAATCTACACCAGCAAGTTTAAAGGCTCGTTGTAAACCATATACCCCTTCGCCGCTTTGAATATCTCCCAAGCCTGTTTCGCAAGCACTCAAAATGACCAACTTGGTCTTACTTAAGTCCATTACAGAAATTTCGTACGCTGTCAATATACCATCTTCCTTACTCCCCTTAATTTGTATAGAATCCCAACCAATATTAGCACCGCTAAGTGCCAGGCCTGCCCTTAACATGGGATCTTTTGCTCCCATAAATCTATTTAGGGTTTGAGCAGCTACTGCATCTTTTGAGGGTTCAGGATAGAAGAAACCATGGGTGGCAACATGTAATACTGCTGGACTCTTTCCGTCTAATTGCTTAAATCTTTCTTCTTTTGCTATTGTTCCAGTTATTACTGTTGATTTACCTGTTGTCATTCCTTTTATCTTATTCACTTCAGTAAGTGTTCCAGGTAAATAATTGAAAACTGGCGCCTTTGCAGTTGAATAATCTATCCCACCCCAAAGCTCAATTTGATTCATTTGTACTGAAGCTGTTTGGACCAATAAATTTCTGGTGCTGGCCATTTGCACAAGTTGATAAGACTCAACCAGTCTTTGTCCATTTGGCTGAAGTACTGCTGCTAAATTCAACTGATTAATTTGTCCATCTGTACTGAAATAAACTTTACTTACCTCTTTCAGATAGGGTTGTAATGGTCGCCACAATATACCATATAAAGAATCGGTATTGGTACTTGCTGATGCTTTCCCACCTATGGTACTTCTATACAAACGCTTTACTAAAATTTCTTGTTGCGATGTTTTTTTAGTCAATAACTGAAATGCACTATCATTCTTTAAAAAAACAAGTGTTGGTTCATTCATATCTGGACGCAATACAAATGCTGCATAGTAGTTAAAATTGTATTTGGTTTCATTGAATTTATAGAAGGCAACATATTCAATAGCTGCTTCACCTTTCTTTAATTTTTTTTGAACATTTACATAAGATGCTTTTTGTCTTTCCTGCCAACCAGAGAACACAGAAGAGTTTCTAAAGAGCTGTCGTTCTAAATCATTCACTTCATTTTTCCATTGATCTAATACTTTTGAATCCACATTCATTTCTTTACTAAGCATTGCTTGCCCTATCTTCTTTTTCAATGCTTGATACTTTCCAAATTGATCTTGTAGGGTTGCATCACCGGTTGACTTCACAGCTGCTGCTAATCCTCTTGAACTTTCTAATAATAATCCTTTATAAAAAAGAATTGCATCTAATAACCAAGCATGGCTCTTTAAATTATTTCCTGATTCTTGTCGAAGATTAAGACCTGAAAAAACAATAAAGCGCATAGTTTGAGCAACATCTGCTTTTTCAGACTCAGAAAGTCCTGTTGTGTATTCAATAATATAATCTTGTTGTCGTCTTGCACTTACGCGCACCAACGAATCGGCTTTGTTCCAATTTTTTAAGTCCTTATAAGCAGCAAACATGTTCATGGTAATACTATTCACATAAGGATGTACTAACGGGAAAGTTTTAATAGCATTTTTGTATCCAAAATCATAATAGGCTAATGCGCTATCATATCTTTTTTGTTCAGAAAAGTTAGTGCCTATATTGGTATAAATACTTGTTAGTCCTGTATAACTATCGCCATATAGCTTTCTCATTAAACGAATAGCTTCCCTGTTATAAAAATTACTGCTATCATATTTCTTTAATCCGCTGTAAGCCACTCCTAAAGTGTTTAAACAAGAAACAGCTTTGGGGGACTCTTTTCCAAACCTTCCTGTATAAAAATCATAGGCATACAAACCAAAATCGGCTCCTATTCTATAGTTTCTTAGATCAACATAGGTTGCTCCCATATTAAGTATGAGTCCAACAGTTAACTCATGACGCATACCTAATACTCTTCTTGCAATAACAAAAGCTTCATCAAAAGAATACAAAGCATCACGAGAACGACCCACTTCTTTATACATTAATGCAATTGAATTAAGTAACCCAATATAATCTGTAGAGGTAGTATCTCCCATTTGCCTTAACACAGTTCGCTCTTGATCATAGTAATAGAAAGCATTACTATAATCTTTTTGTTGACTATAGTAATAGGCTAAAAAGTTTAACGACAAACTATACTGCCTGTTCATTTTACCAGCAGTTCTTTGTATAATTCCTGAGGCTTTTTGGAGCATAGGAAGAACTTCATTCATTTCACCCAGAGCCATTTTTACCTGAGCTAAGGATCGAAGGCAAATACCATATTGCAGTGTCTCTTCATTATACACTTTCTTAGTTCTCTCTTCAACTTCAATAATCATTGTTTTAGCTTCATTATATCTCTGCAATGCCATGTAAGACTCAAATAAGCGAAAGCCTTCCATATAAATAATATCACGAGTAGATTCTTTATCAATTAAAAAATCTGCATAAGATTTTTTCAAGTGAAAAATAGCTTGTTCATGGTATCCCAATTTTGCATAAGACTGACCCAAGGAAGAGTTTAAAAAGGCATAGAAGGTTGCATTAGGTTTTCGATTCTTCTCATAAAAATTATAAGCTGCTTTACCTGCTACAATGGCTGAATCATGCATACCGGTTTGGGTAAATGCAATAGTCAGCATTAAAACTTGAAAGTAATACTGATTGTCAGATACAGAGGTATCTCTATTACACTGTTGCAAAACCTTTTGGTACGTAATAACCGCTTCCTTGTATTTGCCGGCAGATAATAACCCTTCAGCAGTTTTCATTAATTCAAAACATGGACTCTTAGGCTGTTGTGCATTTGCTGCAATAATTCCAGCTGTGCACACAATTGATATTAAGAAAAACTGTTTCATGTTGGCTAATTGTCATTCAAATTACTACAACCTGTTTACTATTTGTTACATTTTTGATGAACAACAATTTAAGCGATGTTGCAAAAACATCCTTTCGTTGGCTAAAAACAACGATTCGTGAACTAAAAACGACAGTTCACAAAATGATTACATTGTAAATCGTTGACTAGTAGTATATTTGCATTGTTAATTCTAAGAGAACAACTCAACATAAGTGTTTATTATCGGGGGGTACTAAACATTATGCCGGACCTAGTCCGGCATTTTTAATTTTATCAAAAGAGTGTTGGGTTAGGTAGAATTGAAAAGCTTTTTCGGTGGTATTTGCATAAGCCATGTTGTTCAATTGCTTTCCTATGTTTTAATGTTCCATAGCCCTTGTTATTCTTCCAATCGTATTGCGGAAACTCATCGGCCAATTGTTGCATAAAAGTATCTCTCTCAGTTTTTGCCAATATACTTGCTGCTGCTATACTTGCAAATCTTCCATCACCCTTTACCAAACAAGCATGATCAATACCTTTATATGCCTTAAATCGGTTTCCATCTATCAACAAAAACTCAGGCTTCTTTTTCAGCCTTTCAATGGCTCTATGCATAGCCAAATAGGTGGCTTGTAAAATATTGATGTTATCTATTTCTTCTACTGTTGCTTCCCCAATTGCATATGCCAATGCGCTGTCTTCAATCACTTTCCTTAACATACTTCTATTCTCTGCAGACAGTTTTTTGCTATCGTTTAACAAAGGATGCGAAAAACTTGGCTCAAGTATAACAGCAGCAGCAACAACCGGTCCCGCATAACAACCCCTGCCGGCTTCATCAATTCCCGCTTCTACCCTGCCAATTGTATGGTATGCTGCTAATTTCATAAAATATATAGGTTTAACCGCACAATCCTCCCGGTCGGTTGTTATTGCTTATACATTTGCAAAAAAAAGGATTTATGGACTCAGTTGGGGCAAGAAAGAAACAAAGAGCAGTGGCCATTTGGCTGTGGATTGGTGTTGGAATGACTGTTTTCCAGATAGCACTGGGAGGAATTACCAGACTCACAGGAAGTGGACTCTCAATTACCGAATGGAATGTGGTTACTGGTACTTTGCCCCCATTATCTGCCGCCGACTGGCAATCTGAGTTCCTGAAATACCAGCAAACACCGCAGTTTCAGTTGCTGAATATGGAGTTTACCCTCGGCGATTTTAAGTTTATTTATTTCTGGGAATGGTTCCATCGCCTATGGGCGAGACTCATTGGATTGGTATTTGCAGCTGGATTCATCTATTTTTTAGTCACTAAATCTTTCAAAAAAACAATGGTGACACCGCTTATTGGACTATTCTTACTAGGCGGGTTACAGGGTGCAATTGGCTGGATTATGGTTGCGAGCGGATTAACTGGCGATGCAGTTTATGTGAAACCCACTCGCTTGGCACTTCACTTCATTTTTGCACTTACTTTACTCTCTTATACTACCTGGATTGCCCTCCAACACAGTATTTCCAGCAAATCTAATATTGAAGCACCCCAATTAAAAAAATGGCTACTATGGGGAATTCCATTGGTGATTGTTCAATTGATGTATGGCGCATTAATGGCAGGTCATAAAGCGGCAACTGCTGCACCTACCTGGCCTGATATCAATGGTGCAATGGTTCCAGATGGGTTGTTTTTTCATCAACCTGCACTCATCAACTTCATAGACAATACGATACTAGTTCATTTCATTCACCGTGGAATTGCTTATTTATTAGTAATAGGCGTGCTGTTTTGGACATGGAAAGCAATGCAACTAAAAAATGTATCAAACACCTTCTCTAAGTGGAGATGGTTCCCAGCTGCATTGATTCTTGTACAATTAATTTTAGGTATTGCCTCCGTATTATTTAGCACCCAAATTGTACCAAATACCTGGGGCTTATTTGAATGGGCTGCCCAATTACACCAGCTCGTTGGCATGGCTTTCTTGCTCTCTCTTATCAGTCTTTGGTACTTAATGACACCGAGACAAAATGAGTTAGCCGCATAAGTTGACAAAGCATTAACGGACTGAACAAGGCTTTTCCCCTATTTTTAAGGGAAGTTTTGCTATGCGCATACGCTCGTTTTTAAAAGGATGTTGGTTTTCGCTGCCTATGCAACTTTTGTTACTTCATTTTAGGAAGTACCAAGTGTTGCTGTTGTTTTGGTATATTCTATTTGCGACTGTGGGTGGACAGTTCATGACCAGTTTTGGCGCCTACTCGCTTTATTTAGCTCCTGAATATTATGGTCAAGTAAATGCACTCAGCACAGCCATAGTTGGAGTTGCTTTCGCAGTGTTTATGATGAGTTGGAACATCACAACATTTATTCTTCACGCAAAGCATCTTCGGTTTTTAGCAACCACTGCGCAACCTTTCTTGAAGTATTGTATTAACAATGCTATCATCCCCATCATTTTTCTCGTTTTTTATTCGGTACATGCGATTCAATACGACCAACAACAAGCATTGTTAACCGATCGTGAGATCATTGAATTGATGCTTGGCTTTACAGGCGGATTTGTGGGAACAATTGTACTGAGCTTTCTCTACTTTTTTGGAGCAGATAAAACCATTTTTTTCACTTTAGGTAAAGAGATAACAGTTGCCAACCAAGAATATACCTACAAACAGCACGAAACACTTCCTGAAACACATTCAGAAATGAAAGTGCACTGGTTTCTTTCTGCTGGCCTTCGTTTAAGAAAACCTCGCGATGTTCGTCATTATAGAGAAGCTTTTTTAGATGCCATCTTCAAAAGGCACCACCTTGCAGCAGTTGGATCTGTATTCATTGCATTTTTATTCTTGATTTTCGTAGGCTTTGCTCAAGATGAATCATTCTTTCAAATTCCAGCAGCAGCTAGTATTACCATCTTATTTGCCATCTTAATTGCTGTTGCGGGTGCGTTATCTGTTTTATTCAAAACATGGACCATACCTGTTTTACTAGTTGCCTATCTTTTGTTTAACTACCTCTATGTAAACGAAATTTTTGATCCACGTAACAAAGCGTATGGCATTAATTATACCGATAAAACCAATCGCCCAGCATACAATAGAAGCAAACTGTTGAGTCAAACACAGGATTCAGCACTCCAATCAGATCGTGCCTACTATCTAAGGTTATTAAATAACTGGAAAGCCCAGCAAACCGCTGAAAAACCAGTTATGATTATAATAAATACCAGCGGTGGAGGAACGAGATCTGCCACCTTTACTATGAATACCTTGCAAAGGTTGGATAGTTTAACAGGCGGACAGCTCATGCGTAAAACCTTACTTATTAGTGGTGCTTCCGGGGGAATGTTAGGGGCAGCATACTTTAGAGCACTCTATGAAGCCAAGCAAAAAGGTGAACCTATTTCCTTACGAGATACAACTTATGTAAATGATATCTCAAAAGATTTGCTAAACCCACTTTTCTCTTCATTGGTAGCAAGAGATATCATTGGACCTGTTCAAAAATTCACTTTTCGCAATCAGTCTTATACAAAAGACAGAGGTTATGCATTTGAGAAAAAGTTGAATGAAAACACAAGAGGACTACTCGATAAAACTTTACATGATTATAAAGATGCAGAGTTGCAAGCAAAGGTACCGCTGATGCTCTTCAATGCTGTTATTACAAGAGATGGACGAAAAATGATTATGGCCAGTCACCCTGCACGCTTCCTCATGAAAGCACAACATCGTGCGAGTGACAGTTTAGCCAATGATCCAGATGCGGTAGATTTTTACAGCTTATTCAGAAATCAGCAGGCTGGTGATTTGCGTATTCTCTCTGCATTGAGGATGAATGCCACTTTTCCATATGTGCTTCCGAATGTTTGGTTGCCTTCTGATCCAATTATTGATGTAATGGATGCTGGACTGAGAGATAATTTTGGAACAGAAACAGCACTTCGATTTGTTAATACCTTCCAAGATTGGCTGAAAGAAAACACTTCGCAAATTATCCTTATTCAAATTAGAGATCGAAAAAGAGGCGATTGGGATAAAGTTTTGGAAGACAATAGTTTTATTAGCTTTTTTACTAAACCAATGCTGCTGTTGCAAAAAAATTGGTTCAAGCTCCAAGATTATTACCAGAATGATCAATTAGAATACAGCATTCGCAATTTTGATGGAAAACTGCATAGAATTAGCTTTCAATATGTGCCAACCCTTTCCAACAATCCAGCCAGTTTGAGTTTTCATTTAACTGCAGCTGAGAAAAAAGATATTGCCGCTTCTTTATATACGATTGAAAATCAGTCGGAAATGAAACGACTTCGTTCACTATTGCGTAAATAAATCAAGTATTGAATTCCTGCGCATTCCCCTAATTTTGCCCCTCAATCAATCAAACTATTTTATAAAGCTCGTTTATATGAAAAACACCCCATTTACTGCTCATCACCAAGCACTTGGCGCAAAAATGGCCGCTTTTGCTGGTTACAATATGCCAATTAGTTATACTGGTATTAACGACGAACATGCAGCGGTTCGGAATCGCGCTGGAGTTTTTGATGTAAGCCATATGGGTGAATTCATTTTGAAGGGAGCAAATGCTTTGGCACTTATTCAAAAAGTTACTTCTAACGATGCATCTAAACTAACCAAAGGAAAAGCACAGTATAGCTGTTTAACAAATGAAGAAGGTGGGATAGTGGATGATTTGATTGTGTATTGTATTGAAGAGAATAACGTGTACATGTTGGTGGTGAATGCCAGCAATATTGAAAAAGATTGGAATTGGATCAGCAGCAGAAATTCTGATCAAGTGGAGATGCACAATATCAGCGACAAAACTTGTTTATTGGCTATTCAAGGTCCACAAGCTTGTAAACTTCTCCAACCACTTACGCAAATAGATATCCTTAACTTAAAGTATTACACTTTTGAAAAAGGTGAGTTTGCTGGAGTGAAGAATGTATTGGTCAGTGCTACTGGCTATACTGGTTCAGGTGGTATTGAAATTTATTTTGAAGATGTAGATGGTGCTGCTGATAAAATTTGGAAAGCGATTGCTGATTTAGGCATTCCGCCAATTGGATTGGGTGCTCGTGATACCCTTCGTTTAGAAATGGGTTATTGCTTATATGGCAACGATATTGATGACACCACTTCTCCTCTAGAAGCTGGTTTAGGATGGATTACCAAATTCACAAAAGAGTTTACAGCTCGTCCAATTTTAGAAGCTCAAAAATCGGCTGGTGTTACACGAAAACTGGTTGGATTTGAAATGGTAGAAAGAGGTATCCCAAGACACGACTATCCTATTTTAGATGCTGCTGGAAATACAATTGGTAAGGTTACCAGTGGTACACAAGCTCCTAGCTTAAACAAAGCAGTTGGATTGGGTTATGTGGCCTTATCACATGCTAACCTTGATTCAGAAATTTTTATTGAAATCCGCAATAAGCCTGTTCTTGCTAAAGTGGTGAAGTTTCCTTTTCAATAATGAAATGGAACTATACCATTGTACTGTTACTCTTCACAATATTTTTTTGGAGTTGTAGCAGAAAGTCAAATCCGAGCAAGTCTGGATTTATTTCTGAAGAGGGACAAGCATCTTACTACGCCGATAAATTCGAAGGCCGTGCTACTGCCAGTGGTGAAATATTTCAGCAAAGAAAATTAACAGCTGCGCATAAGACACTGCCTTTTGGTACAGAAGTAAGAGTAACAAATCTCCAAAACAAGAAATCCGTTCTTGTTCGAATCAACGATCGTGGTCCGTTTGTACGTGGCCGAATCATTGATTTAAGTCGCGCTGCAGCCCAAGAGATAGATATGATTCGAGCCGGTGTTGTACCAGTTAGAATTGAATACAAAAAGAGGTAGAGTTTTTCAATTCTATACCAATCGCTTTAAACAAATACACACAACTTCAACTCAGGTAATTTTTACCCTGCTTTTTAGAACGAGTATAGTTGTAAGCTCATTTTAGCTTCGTCGAAAACAAACTCAAAAAAGTGGGCAACAAAAGGCAACAGCAAATTCCCATCCACCCTTTCAAATCTTATCCTAGTTAAAAGGTTTCTTAAATCGTAGTTTCCTGTTTTATACAGGCAGTATATTTGCAGCTATGCAACAACCTACCCTACATACTATTCTTTCGCCTAGGATGCTGGACATATATGATGTTCGTCAAAGTATTTTTGTAATTATTGATGTGTTTCGGGCTACTTCTACCATTGCAACTGCTTTGTACAATGGAGCGAGGAAAGTAATACCGGTAGACCAAGTTGATCAATGTATTGAGTTAGGAAAAAAACTGAATGCAATAACTGCAGGTGAAAGAGATGGAAAGGTAATACCAGGATTACAATACGGCAACTCACCAGCTGAATATCCTCGCAACTTCATTGAAGGAAAAACATTGGTCCTTACCACTACTAACGGAACAAAACTCCTGCACATGGCGCTTCAAGCAGGTGCAGATGATGTTATCACAGGATCATTTCCTAATTTATCTGCCGTAGCTAATTACTTAATTGAGCAAAAAAAGCCTGTTTTCTTAGGCTGTTCTGCATGGAAAGATCGCTTTAACTTAGAAGATACGCTATTTGCTGGCGCTGTTATTCATGCTGTAAAATCTCATTTCACCATACACTGCGATAGCTCACTTATGGCCGAACAAATGTATCTCCAGCATAAAGATGATATGCATGGATTTGCTCGCCTAACAACCCATTGGCATCGCCTTTCTCAATATGGATTAGAAAAGGACCTCGAATACTGTGTTACTCCAGATGGCGCACCCATTCTTCCTAGATACGTAGATGGAGCTTTAATTCCATATAGCAAAACTATGTAAGATACAACTTAAATTGGGTTATACCAACCTAATAAAAATATAACTTACAATTCATCCACATAAAGGCTTTTAGGCTTTTTATTCTGCCTTGCATTCCTTTACTTTTGCAGATTCACCAATCCTGAACGGCTCGGAATTTTTGCAAACAGCATGGCACTAACGCACTTAATCAAACATATTTACGCGAATGCAAGCGATGAAGTTATTCGCAGAGGAAAGAAAATTCAAGCGCTTGGACAAGTTGAATTGATTGAACATGACGACTTAATGGGTAGCATTCATTTTAGAGTAAAAGATGATGCTTACAATACTTACTATAAAGTCTATATCACACAATTCAAAGATCCAAGCAGCATGAAACTGCGCTGCGGATGTCCTTATAACCTCACTGAGGTTTGCAGGCATAAAGGTGCCGCACTTTTCCAGCTTCAAGACTTACTTGACCGAAACTTACTGGGTGAAAGAGATATGGAGTACGACCAACGTCATACCCTGCTCAAAATGAAACAGCTGGACCTTAAAATGATTCGTCTGTTTGCCAGTAAAACAACTTTAGAGGAAGCAGAAGAAGTATTGCGAAGCGCTCGTGCTAATATAATTGCTGCAAAGGATGAAAGGGTGCAAGCTGAATTGGATATTGAAGGAACCACTTATCAGGTTCTGATACAAAAAAATGAAGAAAGGAATTTTGATACTTCTTGCAATTGTCAATCTGAAACTGAATATCCGCTCTGTGTACATAAAACAGTGGTTCTTCTTCAGCTAATCAATAGTCACGGAAAAGATTATTTTGATTCGATTCGCAATTGGGATAAAGAAAAAGGAAAACTCCTTGCTTTATATGGTTATACACTGAACGATGATTTGACGGGGAAATTTGAATTTACTTACCAAGATGGGAAACCTTTCTTAAGAGTTTTAGATCCCACTATCAAACGTGTAGGCACTGTTGCAAGAGAAGCAAGGTTTGTTCCTCCTCCGGAAGAAACTGTGGTGCAAGATTCTGCTCCAGAACCAACGAATATTAAATTAGGCTTTGTAGTTAAATACCACCATGAGCAATATCCTTTTGTAATTGTAGATGCCATTCAAGGTGAAATGAATGAAGAGAAAAATGGTTTTCTCGGTAAAATAACCCGCATTGATCTTAATAAGTATGTGCAAACAGAAGTGTTTGATGAAGATGATAAAATGCGTGTGCAATTATTACGCAAGCTTTTACCGTCGGAGGTGAATCGCTACTTAAATAAAAACTCTCCTTTTAGCGGTATCTGGGAAAACATAATTCAATCGAGTGATGAAACCCTTCCAGCAGAAACGCGGCAATTAATTCATGAATACTTAATTCCAAAATGGAGAAAAGTTCAAGAAGAAACTTTGGAGAGTCCGTTTTTATTTTATCTGCCATCAGGTAAATCGTTTGTAACTCAACATTTACAAAAAGCAAACTGGGGAAGTGAACCTATTCAACCACGATTCTCAGTTTCTATGCTCGAAGGGGAAACACCTAGTTATAAAATTCATTGTCGTTTACAAGTAGGTAATATTGAACTTGAAATTGCAGATAATGAAGCTCCTGTTCATTTTGTTTTCCAGTGGCAAGATGAAATTTTTCTTTGGCGAAAACCAGAGGACTTATTCCTAATTGAACCTTTTATTGAAAAGGGATATCTTGAAATCAACCAGCAAAATTGGCCTAAGTTTTTGCATGAATTCATTCTGCCAGTTGCAAAAGAATATCCTGTTCATTTCCTAAATGTTCATAAACAGGAAGTGAAAAACATGGTACCCGAATCGAGTATTCTTCTGAAAGAACGTGGAGAATACTTGTTGTTTCAACCTGTTTTTCGATACTTGAGTTACCAAGTTAGAAAAGGAGACCCCGATAAAATCATTGTTCCATCGGAGGATAAAATTTTATTAATTCATCGCAACATTGAAGCAGAGCAAGCATTTCTAAAGAAAGTTGAAAACCTTCATTCACAGTTTATCAAAACAGCCGATAGCGATGTGTTAGCTCTAAAAGGAGCTGATGCGCTTAAAAATAATTGGTTCTTCTTGTTTGTAGATGCTATCAAGGATTTGCAAATTCAGGTAGAAGGATTACCTACCTTGAAAAACTTCCGATTCAATACAGCAAAACCTTCTACGAAAATTTATATCAGCAGTCATACCGATTGGTTTGATGCAAAAGTGGAAATTCATTTTGGAGAACAAAAGGTAACCGTAGCTGATGTGAAAAAAGCATTGGCTAATAAACAACAGTTTGTTCCTCTTGCCGATGGCTCATTGGGGATCCTTCCTGAAGAGTGGCTGAGAAAATATTCATTGCTATTTAAAGTCGGTGAAGGAAAATCTCAAAATATTAAGCTGAGTAAATACCATATCAGCGTTATCGAAGATTTGTATGAGCAAAGAAATGAAGAAGAGCTTTTCTTTAAGCTGGAAGAGAAATATGAAAAGTTGAAGCAACTTCATACAATTAAACATATTGATCCACCTGAGCATTTACTACCAATTTTAAGGCCTTATCAAACAAGTGGATTTCAATGGTTGAACTACTTGCGAGAAGTTGAATGGGGCGGCATTTTAGCAGATGATATGGGTCTTGGTAAAACCATTCAAGCGCTTTCCTTTCTCCATCATTTGAAAGAACAGCAGGGTAGCATGAAAGCCTTAGTGGTTTGTCCAACCACGCTTATGTTCAACTGGCAAAACGAAATCAAGAAGTTTACACCTAAACTAAAATACTATACCCATCACGGCGGAACAAGAAGTCACGCGCAATTGAAAGAGGAAGATGCTGAAGTAATTATTACAACGTATGGGACTTTGCGTAGTGATATCAAGCATTTCATCGAAATTCAGTTCGACTATGTCATTCTCGATGAAAGTCAAGCCATCAAAAACCCCAACAGCAAAGTAACCAAAGCGGCTTGTTTACTTCAAACACGCAACCGCCTGTGCTTGAGTGGTACACCATTGCAGAACAATACGTTCGACATATTCGCACAAATGAATTTTTTGAATCCAGGTATGTTGGGAACAATGGAGCACTTCAAACAAGAGTTTGCACTTCCAATTGATAAGTTTGGAGAAAAGGAACAAAAAGAACACTTACGAAAAATATTGTTCCCCTTTATCTTAAGACGCACCAAAGAACAAGTTGCACGCGATTTGCCTGAAAAGCAAGAAATGATTTTGTACTGCGATATGGGTAAAGAGCAGCGTGAAATTTATGATGCGTTTAGAAATGATTTTAGAGATCGAATACTGGGAGTAGTTGATACACAGGGCATCCATAAATCGCAGTTGACTATTTTGCAAGGCCTCATGAAGCTGCGTCAAATTTGTGATAGTCCTGCCATCATGCGCGATTCGGAAGGAGATAAATATCCAAATGTATCTGTAAAACTGGAAGAACTTGGAAGAGAGATTACAGAAAATATCAGCAACCATAAAGCCTTGGTGTTTTCTCAATTCTTGGGAATGCTTTCCTTAATTAAAGAGAAAATGGAAGAGTTAGGTATTGAATATGCTTATTTCGATGGAAGCTCCAGCGCTGCTGATAGAGAAAAAGAAATCAATCGTTTTCAAAATAATGAATCTTGTCGCGTGTTTCTTATTTCTTTAAAAGCAGGAGGTGTGGGTTTAAATTTAACTGCGGCCGATTATGTTTACATTGTTGATCCTTGGTGGAACCCTGCAGTTGAACAACAAGCGATTGATAGAACGCATAGAATTGGACAAACCAAAAACATCTTTGCTTATCGAATGATTTGTACAGATACAGTTGAGGACAAAATTATTCAACTACAAGAAAGGAAAAGAGCCCTTGCAAAAGACCTGATTTCTGATGAAGAAGGATTCATGAAGAGCTTGACGAGAGAAGATGTAGAATACTTATTCAGTTAATACAATCCTTGCAACATTTTCCCATCCCAACCTGGGAATAATTTTGCTGACTCTTGTATGCCCAAATGTCCTTTAGCAACTGCTGCAAAAACTTCTCTAAAGTCGGTACTTACCGGAACATCTCTGTTATCTTCAAGCAGTTCAGGTGCAAGACTTCCCATGCGCTCAAATACCTGTCCGCCTTTTACTGTACCTCCAAGCATAAACATACAACTGGCGCGTCCATGATCTGTTCCGCCTGTACCATTTTGCTTGACTGTTCTTCCAAACTCCGTCATAGTCATAATTTGCACATTCGACTCTAAGCCGCCCATATCTTGCCAAAATGCAGCAATACTATCTCCTAAATCTCTAAGATTCCTTGCAAAGGATCCTTGTACAGTACCTTGATTGATATGCGTATCCCAACCACCACTTTCAGCAAATGCCAACTCTAATCCAACGTCCATTTTAATGAGCATGGCTATTTGTCGAAGCGCATTGCCCAATGGACTGTTAGGGTATTGCACTCCTTCTTTGGGTTTATAGTTGCGAATTTGTGCCGGCTTCAACATTTGCATGGCTTCAAAACTTTCTTTACCAGCTTTTTGCAACAACTGATGTGCGGTTTGATCATATAAAGATTCAAACGATGAAGAAGCTTGCTGATTGAGTTGTGGGCGATTCCTCGATTGAATAGCAAAGTCTTCTAAATTGCTAATAGCCAATGCACCATTTGGACCATACATACTTCTTGGAAGAGCAGCGGTTAAACTTACAGAACGAAAAGGTGTGCCTTCATGACCTAGTAAACCAACGGCCCTATTTAACCAACCCGTTTCAGTGCTTTTACTAAAAGGAGTACCACTTTCCATATAGTCTTGTGCATCAAAATGACTGCGGGTTGTATTAGGACTACCAACACCATGTGCTATGGCCAATTGTTTTGATTGGAAGTAAGGGTACAATGCTGAAAGTCCTGTATGCAAGGAAAATCGATCGTTGAGTTCTATTTGTGCACCTCTGTTAGAAGCTGGACTCATAAATAGGTTGGGTCTTGCAGCTGCTAAGAAAGTATCTTGAAACGGCGACACAGCCATCAAACCATCCATTGCACCTCGTTGAAAAATACAAACCAAGGTTTTCTTCTTTCCATACAAGGGTACGAATTGTTGTTGAGCAGCGGCTCTTGCTAAAAAGCCCGGTATTCCATTTGCAAATCCTGTTGCAAACAAGGCCAATGCGCCCGATTTCATGAAGGCTCTACGATGCATAATTATTTTCTTTGAAATTCAGGTGAACCAATGATGATACCTAAAACATGTGCTAACATGTCTTTTCTTGTTACTGCTGCTGAAGTTGGATAATCAATCACATTCGATTTATCCATTTGATCTGCAGCTTTCTCAATTGCAGATGCTACACTTCTATCTTGTACCATTGCTTCCAGTCGTTGTAAGTGCGATTCAAGTGGTCGCTCAGGAAGAATTTTTTTGCTGAATACTTCAAGTGCTTCTGTAACACTTTCTGGCTCTCTGTTTTGATGAATTTTCGCAAGATCTATTTGCACTCCTTGCACCCTACCCGAAGCCAATGCTAATCCAAAATTCATCCTGTTTAATACAGAACCACTATTAATCCAATAACTGGCTCTATCGGGATAACCAGTAGGAGCTTGATAAGCATACAAACGTTGTCCCATTCGTGTACACCATTGTGCTAGAGCTTGTGGTTGACGAACCTGTGCACCTGTTGTGCGTACAGCACTTACAATTAATTCAAAAGGCGATTTAATTTTTTGTCGGCCTGCGGTTTTCCAAAATAATGGATGCGCAACCATAGTTTGTAAAACTGAACTTATTTGTCCTTCACTAGCTAAAAATTGTTTTGCCATTGCATCAACCAGCGCAGGTGGTGGTGTATCAGATACAAAACGAATCGCTAATTTTTTTGAAATGAATTGTGCGGTAGAGCTATGCGAAGCCAGCATTGCTAATACATCCTTGCCTTCTTCATACCCTCGTCCGGCGGGAAATGTTTTACCTAAAATCTTTTTCTCACCTTCATCATGCCTGTCGCCACGAAACAAAAAATCACCTTGTATATACAATACTTGAATGCCGTTCCTATTTGTTGCTTGCGCAGCACGTTGTCTAACACGCTCTAAATTATTTTTATTCTGTAATGGAAGTATACTCCATCCCGTTAGTGCTCTTGCAACTTCCGTCACATCTTTTTGTGTATAGCCTCCATCAACTCCTAAAGTATGCAACTCCATTAATTCTCTGGCATAGTTTTCATTCAATCCTTGGTTGCCTGCTAAACCATTCTGTTGCAACACTTGCATCATGGTGCTATCTTCCCTGGTCATATTTTGCCGCTGCATTTGTTGCACACGCTGCTGAACACCTGGTCTATTTCTGAAAGTAGAAATACGATTGTTGCTGCTGCCACTTCGCGCATTATCGAGGTATTCGAGCATGGCTGGGTGATGTGCTGTTGCTTCTAGCAAGTCTAAAAACTTTCCAGTAGTATGCGGACGAATAGCATCGCGCTCATAGGTCATAACATAAGGCTGTGATTGTCCCTTGGTGATAGCAACATTAAAATGATTGAACCAAAAGTCTGTCAATACTTCCTGCAACTGATTTTTGCTATATACTGCTCTTAAAAATTTATGCTGAATCAAAGGCTGCTGGATTTGCGCAATAGGTTTCAATCCTTCTTTGAGCATGAACTCACGCAATTCTTGTCGATAGTTGCTGTTATTTATTTGAATAGAATCGGAAGGTTTGGCCCAGCCTTTTTGTATAGCCAATCGAAGTATTTGCGCCCCCGTTAAATAAGATTGTGCAATCTCTTCATTCGAAAGTTTCCATTCTTTAATATCATTCAGTTTTTGCGTAAAGAAGTCTTCTTCTTGTATTTGTCCCTCTAACTGTTGTAAAAACCATTTTTCTGGACCAATTTTTACTACTTCATCTAACTCGCCTGGCCTTCCACCAAAACTAAATCGGTCTAAAAGAAGAGCCGCAGCTGCTTGCTTGCTATAACCGGCCTGCTGGTAGGGCATTTTGAAAGAAGCTGCGGGTCGTATAAAAGAGCTCATAGCTCCAATACATACCAATACAGCGAAAGCGCGAAAAACTTGTATTCGCATAAGAAACTGTTTGAGGGTATGATATGAAATTAGGAAATAGGTTTAATGCTACCTATTGATATCTATGCTTACTCTGGATATATTTCTCAAAAATGACTTGGCTCATGGATTTCTTTTGCAACTTACTTTCAACCCATGATATAATGTCTAAGTAAGCAAGTGCCCTTGTTTGAAAACGATTTTTCTCTAAATGTTTGATACTACTTAAGAATGCTTCTAACTCTGGTCTTAAATCGCGTTTGTTTACCTTGAAGCTATGGCGCAAAAACTTGAACATGGCTTCTTCAATTTGAGTTAATGTTTCCATTTTACTCATAAAGCGATAAGCCGATTTGGTAAGTGGCTCAATTAATTCAAGGTTGCCTAATTCATAATGTGCTAATAACTGCAGAATACGTGCATAGCAATGTAAGTCGTTGCGTAAATCTACAGGACCATTAATAATGCGCATGACATAGTCAATAGATTTCTCAAATTGCCCACTTCCAAAATGCAACAACGCCATCTTATAATGGAAGACCAACAAACGATGTCGATCGATGTATATGCTAAACTCCTCCAATTTTTGATCTAACTCATCAGCCAACAACAAGCCTTTCTCAAAAGTACCTTGCATGAGGTGTTGGTTGAGTCTTGCCGCGTATAAATAAATGAGTGTATGTATTCTGAAATTATCGTTCAACAAACAAGCTGGAGTTTGAGTAAAGGCTTCTAATTGAGCCAAAGCAACTTCAAAAGCAGCATGGTTGCGCAAATCGAAATGCGCATTCAATAAACTATGTACTCCTTTAATGTAATGTCCTGGTTCAACTTGCTTCATCAATGGTTGATCTTCAAACAAATCAATCCACTTTTGTGCGTAGCGATAGTACTGCAAAAAATCTTGCTTAATAAATGCATACCAACAATAGCTTTGGTACAAGTACATACGCTCATAAAAATCTGTAATTGCATGTGCATCTTTAGGCAACTGTTCTGAAAAGAAAGCATGAACAGCAGCTTCATCTTCTTGGTTTCTTGCATGTCCGTTTTGAACATACCATCCGTATAACTGAAGTGTTAAGTTCGATAATCTGGCTACACGGTTAATATGCTCACTGATTTCAATGGAGTCTGCCATTAAATTTTCAACCCTATTAATTCCACTTCTTGTAATATGCAGGGTTTCAATTTTTTTCTCCAATGAAATTACCTGAGCCAAAAAATTATACTTACTGTTTTGCTTTGCCAGTTCTTTGGCTTTATCAAGAATACGCAGGCTTTGGTTCTTCAATCCTTTATGGTACAACAAACGTGCATAATCTAGTTGCTCACTCAACTGCAAATCGGTGCTTTCTGCTGTTTTTAGCAGTCGAAGTGATGCCAACAATTGCTTGTACAAATGCGCCTTGAGGTTACTAATCTGAGGCTTAGAAAGAGGAGCGAGTTTTTTCTGTAAAGCCTTATCATCGAATGCCTTTTGTTGGTCTAAGGCATCGAATAATTGTATGATTTTGAGGTCTTCTTTGGAGGAACTTCGCTTGATATAGAGCTTAAAATGCCTTTTTTCCGCCTTGGTAAGGGATTTTATAAGTTGATATAATGGGTCGGCGGAACGGTTGGACATCATACATTTTTTAAGCTGAAAATCAATCCTGCAAAGGGTTTCAGAAGTCCGAAACCCTTTTTAGGATGATGAAATTCGCACAATATTGATTTCTCGGCTGAGCAAGCTCGATCTATTTTTACAGTGCGATTCCGAAAAGGCAAGCGTTCTAGTAGAGGCCGGTGATGCAGTTAAGCATCCGAATTCGCAAACAAACTTAGTCTACGAACTATTTTCATATGGCAAGCAATCGTTAGAGGTCGTTCCGTTTCTACGGAAGGGCCCTTTTTTTTTAGGCGCATAAAGTTAAGCTGCTAGATTCAAACTATCCAAAAAAATATAGTTGCCATTTTCTGGTCGGTCTTCCACCTTGGCTTACCTACCTTTGTGGTTCATTGCTAGGCCATAAATCAAAACACATGGGTATTCGCATATTTATTACCGGAGGCACATTCGATAAAGAGTACAATGAATTAAATGGACAATTGTATTTTAAAGATACACACCTGCCTGACCTTTTAAAATTGGGAAGAAGCCGACTGCAAGTAGATATACGCACCCTTATGATGGTAGATTCTTTGGAAATGACCAATGATGATAGGGAGTTAATTGCTCGTCAGTGCGAATACGCCAAAGAAGAACAAGTTGTTATTACACACGGTACCGATACTATGGCCGAAACAGCTGCGGTTATTGCCAATAAAAAGCTTGCTAAAACCATAGTTCTTACAGGAGCCATGATTCCCATTGCATTTGGTAGCTCCGATGGATTATTCAATTTAGGATCTGCATTAGCCTTTGTGCAATCGTTGCCCCACGGCGTTTACGTTGCAATGAATGGACGCTATTTTCACTGGAATAACGTGCGCAAAAACCGACAAACAGGCGCTTTCGAAGAAATCAATAAATAAAACCTACCACTTCAAGAGTGCACTGGCCCAAGTAAAGCCACTTCCAAAAGCAGCCAAACAAACCAAGTCGCCTTCTTTTATTTTGCCAGCTTCCCAAGCTTCACATAGTGCAATAGGCACTGAAGCAGCTGTGGTATTGCCATACTTTTGAATATTATTATACACCTGCTCATCGCTGAGTCCCATTTTTTGCTGAACAAATTGAGAAATACGTAGGTTGGCCTGGTGTGGAATGAGCATATTTATGTCAGATGGCTTGTATCCATTTGCTTGCAGGGCTTCCATAATTACTTCAGGAAACTTCACTACGGCTTTTTTGAACACAGAAGGACCATCCATAAAAGGAAAGTTTTGAGCCGAATCAATCATATTGTGACTCATAAACATTTGTCCAATTTCAGCATCATCAAAACTGGCGTAGTTTTGCTCACCCCAATAATTAGCGTGCGTACCCGGATTGTACATAGCTAATATTTCAGCAGCTTCACCATCGCTGTGCAAATGAGTACTGAGGATACCGCTGTTTTCATTTTCTGTAGGTTGAAGCACCACCGCTCCAGCGCCATCACCAAAAATGACACTCACATTTCTTCCTCTTGTGCTAAAATCAAGACCGAATGAATGTTTTTCACTACCAATTACGAGAATGTTTTTATACATACCCGAACGAATGAACTGATCGGCTACACTCAACGCATATACAAATCCACTACACTGGTTGCGTACATCTAAGGCACCAATTTCCTTCATCTTCATAGCACGCTGTACGAGCACGCCGCATCCTGGAAAATAATAGTCGGGGCTAAGTGTTGCAAATACTATGAAATCTATATCCTGTGCAGTTGTACCTGCTCTTTCAATAGCAATTTTTGCTGCTTCTATTGCCATCGTAGTTGTTGTTTCCTGTGTACGATGCGCATATCTTCTTTCTTTGATACCCGTTCTCTCCTGAATCCATTCATCACTGGTATCCATATACTTTGTGAGATCTTGGTTGGTCACCACTCGTTCGGGAACGTACATACCAATTCCCGCAATTTTACTTTTTGGCATATGCAATCAGCAGTTTAAGGGCGGCAAAATAAGTAAAATTCAGCATTGCACGGCAGGTGACGGCTACGGCGGAAGGTAGAACTAGAGCGGACTCACGCTATAAATGCGCTCAAGGAAGGAAGCAGTTGCCTGAAAAACACCCCCTACATCGTTGGATTTCAATGGGGTAGCTATCACATGGTTGCCAGTATTAGGCATGGGCAAATCTTGCTTCAAATTTTCGGGTGTACCCAGCTCTTTAAACATGGTACGCATTGCGCTCACCTTCACAACAGGATCTTGGTTGGCTTCGTCCTTATAGTAATACATCAGCAAAGTGGGTTGCTTCACCTTAGCAAAAGTTTCCGTCAGCATGCTTCTTTCAACCAATTCCTGCACCGCAACAGCCCCTTCAATTCTATACGGAGCATCCCAATAACGCCTGTACAAAGCAGTGGTATCCGATGGCACAATGTACTTTCCCCCAATGACCAACCTAGCAATTTGCAAGCCCCATGGATTATTCAATAACCAAGCATTTGGATCGTTAATTGCTATGTTGGGTGAATATAAAATAAGTCCAGCCACTTCATCCTGAAATGTTGCAGCCAGTTTCAAAGAAACCGTTCCGCCGGTTGAAGTGCTCATCAAAATCACTTTTTTACCCAGCTTTTTACCAACGGCCAAAGCATATTTTGCACCTTGCCAATATTTTTCAGCAGTTAATCCAATTAAAGCCTCCGAGGTATCCAGGCCATGTTCATCATTTCTCGCCAGGTAGAGGTTCCACCCATAACGCTTGGCAATACTGCGATGAACAGAATCACCTTCGTGGTGCGAAGCGGTAAATCCGGGTATATACACCAGCGCATATTCAGTTACTGTGCGAAGGGAATCGTTCGCCCAAATAATTTGAGCAGCATTTTCTGGTTTTAGTTGGAAGGCTGCTTCGCGATTGGCAACTGCAGCTTCAAGCGCAGCCGATTGATCGGGAAGTTCTGGCCAACTGGTATCAAAAACTGGCTTTTCGGCTTGAGGCCCCAAGAAAATAAGGGCAAGCAGAGCGACTACTATGGCTGCAATTTTGTAAAAGCGGGTCATACCGTTTATTTGTGCAGCAAATTAAGCAAATCTGTTCAGCGGATTGAATTTTCCAAAATCGACTTCAAATGCCATTCCGTTCAATACCTTTGCAAAAACTCGGAAATATGTCAGATTTAGTACAGGAATTCAACGATTACCGCACGCGGATGAACGAAGTAATTTTAAGCAAGAATAATTTGGTGATGAAGCGCTTGTGGAACCTCGATACCAATACCTATGATGAAGGGGCTTTGGATACTAAAACCAAGGAAATGTTGGGCTTGGTAGCAAGCATGGTGCTGCGCTGCGACGATTGTATCAAGTACCACCTAGGAAAATGCTACGAATTGGGAGTTACCACCGAGCAAGTGTATGAAATTTTTGCAGTGGCAAATATTGTGGGTGGAACCATTGTTATTCCGCATACAAGAAGAGGCGCAGAATATTGGGAAGCTTTACAAAGTAAATAATAGGGGCCTAAACAGATGTGGCCGCTCTTGTGTTATGATTATAAAATAGATCGAAGATTCTTCTGAGAGATTAGAACAATATGGAAACAACAACTACAACACCAATTTTAACCCCCAAAGATTTTGCTACCGACCAAGAGGTTCGCTGGTGCCCGGGCTGCGGCGACTACTCAATTTTGGCCCAAGTGCAAAAAGTGATGCCAACATTAGGGGTTCCAAGAGAAAATATTGTAATTATCAGTGGAATTGGCTGCAGCAGTAGGTTTCCATATTACATGAATACGTTTGGTATGCACTCCATTCATGGTAGGGCAACTGCCATTGCTAGTGGATTGAAAGCAGCGCGACCTGAATTAAGTGTTTGGATTGTTACAGGAGATGGTGATGGGTTGAGTATTGGTGGAAATCATACCATTCATCTTTTGAGAAGGAATTTTGATGTGAACATTATGTTGTTCAACAACCAAATTTATGGGCTCACAAAAGGACAATACTCACCTACTTCAGAAACGCATAAAATAACCAAGAGTACTCCTTTTGGAAGTTTGGATCATCCTTTTAATCCACTTGCGCTTGCAATGGGTGCAGATGCAAGTTTTATTGGTAGGACAATGGACAGAGATCCAAAGCATTTGCAATACATGTTAATAAGAGCCAATCAGCATAAAGGATCTTCTTTCTTAGAAATTTATCAGAATTGCAACATCTTCAATGATGGTGCTTTTGAAGTGTTTACAGAGAAGAGTTCTAAAGCAGATGAAACGTTGTTTTTAGAACATGGAAAGCCCTTGTTATTTGGTGGTACTGTGCAGAAAGGTATTCGTCTGGATGGATTCCGTCCACAGGTTGTAACCATTGGCGAAGGCTATAGTGCAGACGATTGTTGGGTGCATGATGAACACGATTTTTACAAGGCACAGATTTTAACCCGCATGTTTGATGATCCAACATTGGAGCATCATTTACCTAGACCGTTTGGTGTGTTCTTCCAAACCGAAAGACCTTGTTATGAGGATATGATGCAGTTGCAGTTAGATGATGTAATTGCTGCAAAAGGAAAAGGCAACCTCAATCAGTTGTTGAGGGGCAAAGAAGTGTGGGAGATTCTTTAATACTTTTCTCATTTGGATAGAAACCGAAAGTGCTTCGAATAAACCCGAAGCACTATTTTATTGGATGACTAGTATCACAACATTAAAGTGGATCTTTTGCTATGATAGCATAGATCTCAACAAACTTTAAATCATTTGTACCTACACATTAATAATACAACAAAGTAAAATTACATTGACTCTGAAAGGGTCGAACATAAAAGACCTCTCCATAGTGATGCCATGTCTATAATTTTTTTAAGAACGTAAGCTTAGAATGCCCAGCACCTACTAACCCTCTTCCGCTTTTAATGAAAGTGCTTGGCGTAAAATGATTTCAAAATTGGGATCATTTGGAAATGGCAAAGCAGCATTCACCAATTTACCAGCAGGATCAATTAGTATGAACCTCGGAATGCTTTGTACCCCATAGCTAGCATTAAAGCCTTGCCAATCGCTGGCACGCCAATGCAACACATCGGAATACATATTTTTTTGATAATTCTGCCAAGCCATCCTGTCTTCATCAACGCTCAATGCTAAAAATACAATTTGGTCATTCTTGTACTTATAGGATATGTTTTCAAAAATAGGCGACTGCTGTTTACATGGACCGCACCATGTTGCCCACACATCAATTACAACATACTTTCCCTTTAAAGACGCCAAACTAGTTGTATCACCCGATTTGGTATGTGCCGTAAATACAGGTGCTACTTGACCGCGACGAAGCCTATTAATAACACGAATTTTATTCACCAAGGCTCCTACCATATGCGTATCACTTATAGCAAATGCATCTATCATTGCACTTTCTCTACTTACGCTATCTCGCGCCTGTTGTATTTTCTTATCTAAAAAATCATACAATAACCGATCACGCATTTTACCAGATGGTTGTTCCAACAGTGCGGTTCTATAAATACTGTCTTTATTTTGTGTAGGCAATGCATCTTTAATAAGCCAATTATACACATAATCGTGGTACACTTGCCAACCTGCCAAAGTAGAATCGAATAGCTGTACCTGATCGAACATTGGTTGAAGCAATTTCATTGCCCGCACCATAGCAGAGTCTTTTATTGATACCTGTTTTTTATTCGGATACTCAAACACCGCCATTGAAATGTATTCAGCAGCAATCAACTTCTGCTGAATAGCCTGCATATTACTGCTTAAACCCAAACCATCTGCTGTTCTAAATTGCAATGGAGTTTTATTCTTCTTTTCCCACTCTTTAAACAATTCTTTGTAAAAAGATTCAGGCGATGCTAGTTCCTGTGAATTATCCAATTGAAAGCGCAACAAACTCCACGAACGATTTTGCTGGGTTAAATACTGATTTGTAGCAATGGCATTTCCACGCAACTTCACCTTTTGCAATCCAGGTTTATTACCAATTGTCCAATTCAAGAACAAACTATCTCCTTTTCCGGCATATACTTGAGTAGCAAATTTCAATCCAGCCCTTACCACCAATTGTTCTGCTCCACCCATAAGAGCCACTTTCGCGTAAAAACTTCCATCTGGTTCAATGGGAACTTTTTTGAGAGAAAACTCTAATGGAAGTGTAAAAATTTCTACACTATCAGGCAAATCTTTCCCATCTATTTTTCCTGCAATCACCGTACCATCTTCCACTAAAGGCAATTGAGCAGGCTTTTGAATCCACCAGGTTAATAAGGCTATTCCAGCCATGCTTAAAACAACCGAAGCCAATCTTGCACGATTGTTAAAAATAGCTTTTAAGCGAAGTCGGTAATCGTATAAATAAAAAGCAAAAGGAATTAGCAAGAGCCAAATTAAACCCTGACTTTCAGCAGGCAGCAACCAGAATCCAACCTCACTACCCGACGGATACGCAGCCGTATAAGAAGGCAAAGCATAAGGCCATGTGCTCGATAAAATCCAGTTATTTTGTGAAACAATGTTCATTACAATCATGGCAATAACCCCAATTACAACTGGCCAAATGGTATTGCGAATAAGGGTAGCAAGGGCAATTTGAACAATCAAAATACCAAAACCAGACAACCACAATCTAACAAAGAGTTGCCCTAAAAAGCCAAAAGGAATAGCATACGATGCGGACTCACCAGGATCGTTTATAAAAGCACTTATGCCAAAAAAAATGAGCGAGAAAATCATATTTAACAACACAATTGCCGCAGACAGCAAAATACCCATGCTAAACTTTACACTCCAAAATGAAAAACGACTCACAGGTTGAGTTTCAACAAGCTTCCAGGTATCAGATTTGTGCTCAATTGCAATTAACCTTGTCATTAACAAGATCAAGCCAAGTGGATAGAAAAACGAACCAAAAGCAGGAACACTACTAATGAACTCCTCTTCAAAGTAAGAATACTCCAATTGCTCTGTCTGCACGGGTAGGTCAATCATTTTTGCTATCAACGACACCACAAAGTATAAAACCGGAAAAGCCAATCCTACCACAAAAATCAACAACCCAATTCTACTACCCTTCAACTTTAATTGCTCTGCTTTCCAAGCAGCCACCCATCCATATAATAAAGATTCTTTCATGCTAGTTAGTTTTTAGTAATTGTCATGAACCACTCTTCCAACCCATCCTTCATTTGAAGTTGATGCACAGGTGCACCTGCATTGACCAACATACGATTGATAGCAACAGCATCTTCTTTTCCTGCAACAGTTACTTGCAATAAATCGGACTGTATGCATGCCACTTTGGGATAAGCTTCTTGCAAAACAGGTAACCATTGAGCAGCATCTTGAATACCAATATCAATCTGCCGCTCATGAGCAGCAGTACTTGCTAATTCAGAGATACTACCTTGAAAACGCATGGTTCCTTTATGAATTATGCCGATATGCGTACACATTTTTTCAACCTCATTCAACAAGTGACTAGAAATAAAAATGGTAATTCCTTTATGTTTATTCAGATCTACCAGCATCTCACGAATTTCAACCATTCCACCTGGATCTAATCCATTCACAGGTTCATCCAACAATAGCAATTCAGGCTCAGAAATCAGGGCCATGGCAATAGCCAATCGCTGTTTCATACCCAGTGAATAAAGTTTTGCTTTTTTATGCTGCGCATCTTTCAATCCAACCCAATTTAAAGCATCTTTTGCCCTTGCTTCTGGCAATTGCTTCAATCTGGCAACCAATCGTAAATTATCTAATCCACTCAGGTGCAGATACAAAGAAGGCGTTTCTATTAGCGATCCAACTTTATGAAAAAGTGTAGGCAATTGTTCTTGAAGTGGTTTATTGAAGAATCGAATATGCTCTCCTTTATCGGGTAATAAGCCTGTTAGCAAGCGCATGGTAGTAGTTTTACCAGCCCCATTAGGACCTAAAAAACCGTAAATAGCACCTTCGGGTACAGCAATATTTACTTGCTGCAATACGGGTTGTCCAGTTGAAAACTTTTAGCTAAGTTGATGTGTTTCGAGAATGGATGACATAGATGACATTATAATTCAATTTTAGTAGTAATAGCGGTAAACAGATTTTAAAATGAAACAGATAAAAAACAAATAATTTGTTAATTAAAAATTAGAAGGAAATTCCTAATAAACGCATTCGTTAAAGTTTAAAAACCATTATTTAAAACTTAAACCCTATTGAAAATACACCGAAAAAGGGAGTAAGGGAAAAGTTTCGTACTGTATTCTGAATTAGAGAGGTATTGTTTGTTATAAATGCATTTGTGTTTAAGATATTCCTTAACAAAAGACTAGAATAAAGACGACTATTCAAATTAACTCTAACTTTTGCATCCCAAAATTGAATTGATTGAGGTTGTACATTAAATGATTTGTTTATAAGGTAATCGTGCTGTAAGTCTAAGAATACTTTTTTTGAAATTTTTAGCTCAATTGTCATATTGGTTAGAAAATCTTGGCTGCTAAAATTACTTGCTTGTATGCTAGAAATTCGAGCAGTCTGACCATTATATACATAGATAAAAGAAGTGGAAACATTCAACCACTTTTTCGAGTTTGTTCGATACTTAACTTCGGCTCTCATATTGTCAAGATCTGTAACTGTCTCCAAATAGCTAATACCCTAGCATTTGGGTTTTTCATTTTCGCATTCGCTTGGATGTCTATTTCTAAAACCAAAGTATTTAACGAAAATACTATCGTTCCTTTTCTTTTTCTTTGAGTGAATTATGCATTTACATCTTGCAATTCGTAGCTACTAATTTAACTTTTAAAAAAGTATTCTTTACTAAAAAAAGAAGCTGATAAGATTTTAAGATCAGCTTCTTAGAAGTAAGGGGTCATTTAATAATCAGCCAATTTTGATGTTTGATTCATAATTGTTTGAACAATTGTAATCATGGCTGTTAAGTAAATTATTAATTTAAAGACTTTTGATCCAATTGATACCCCTTCAGTTAGTTTTTTTGTAAAATAATCATATATAATTAACATCATGTAAATAATAGATGCTGTAATTACTAAATATTCTCTCATAAGAAAAGTTTAATTCGCGTTTGCAATTATTAGACAATCAGCTAAGTCCCATATTGCTAATGCAAGGAATGCCGGACCGACAAATGTTGCAGCAACTCGTGCAACTACTCCAACTATTCCTTGTACAGTTAAATTTCTAAAACCCCAAGTTGCAATCCCAGCTCCTGTTACACCAAATGTCAATGCTCCCTGTATACAACCCATAACTTCTCTTGAGGTTAGACCATGTGTCTCAGTAACTATATCATTTTCAATCGAATTGGCAACAACAACCATAGTAAAAGTAATGATATTTGCTGGGTCGTCATTTCCAAACTCATTTATCAAGGAATCATATATCCCGTCATGGTGCAATAAATTTATACTAGAATACTATCATAACCAATTTTTAAAATAAATAAAATCAAAGAAAAACTTGCCATAATCCTTTTTTAAAAAGAAAACATCATATATGCCTGCCAGATTAAAAATAAACAAACAAATTAAATAAAATACATTGAAATCATTAGTGTCATCACATAGATCTTTCAATGAAAATAGTATAGCAGTTGAAATAAAAAATTGGAATCTATTCATCCTTGAATTACCAACTTTAATTGAACTTATATAAAAAAGAATTATCGAAAGAATCATTAAATTATTTATAATTCTACCATTAGAAAATGGTGATATTATGAAATAAATAATGTTTATGATTTGAAAGACGGCATCTATAAACAAAACAGTAAAAATCGAAAATTTGAAATTAAAATACTTCATATTAAAATGACTTACTTTTTAATTTTTTAGTTTTTGCTTGCATAACGTTGTATTTACTTTCATAACCTAAAAGACTGACCTTTAATTGATATTTTTTTTGAAAATAAAATGGAAAGACTTCAATTCGAAATTTCCCTTTCTCATCAGTATACGCAAATCCTTTAATAAGTTCCAAGGAGTCATTTTCCACAACTTGGATTATTGCATTAGAAAGAGGTTGATTGTTCGTATTTGTAACTACTCCTACTATGTATTGTTGATTTGTTTGACAATAACTATAAGCTGGTAGTAGAAAAAAGTAAAACAAAAGACATAAATTGCTAAGTATATTATTGATTTTCAACAGCACCTTGCTTTTTTAAATCATTGATCATATTTTTCATTGATTCACTAGACTTTTGGTTTCTCTCCCTTAACATAACAATCCATTCCTTGTAAGAAATTATTTCACCTTTTGATACAAATGTTGGTACACTGCCTTTAAATGGAGCTTGAATTTCAATAGCTTCATACCCCATATTTGCCTGCTTATTTGAAACCTTTAAAATTAACCCAGGTAGCCCTCTAAATACATTTGGTCCTGCATTAATAGGGATTTCAGGAGTAAACAGGGCAGTGTACTCTTCATTCTTGTATTGCAAAATTGCTTTTTGGCAACGAAAACCCATAAACATAACAATCTCATCTAGCATTTTCCATCCATCCATATTTGGTAGCGTATCATGTATTATAAAATTCTTTTTTAGATAATCGTTGTAATAACTCATTTTCAAAATACTACTTTGAAGCTCTCTAAAACTTATAGTTTGTGCTTGCTTTTTTTGATCATCTGCCATTTCTTGAATAAACTCGTTGAACTCTTTGTTATATGTTACGGTATCGCTTTGGGTTGTCATTTTACCATTGATGAGTACAGGAAACCCTCTCATATACATTGCTCTAAGATTACTTTCTCTAACAGTAACTAGTTGATTAGCAGTAAACCAATAATTATAAGTGCCAAGAACAGTTGCAGATTTTAAATCTTTATATTTTACTGAATAGACAATGCTATTTTGAGCTGTCAATTGAAGAATACAAACGAATAAGAAAATGCAGGTTAATTGAAAGGTTTTCATTTCTTAAATTTTATGCCAACGATTAAATGCTTTTACGTAAAGCTAATTTAGTAAATTTCTTAAAAAGGTGATATCAAAAAAGATTCATGATAATAAATCAGACAAACGCCAAAATAGGTGAAAAGATTTCGCATAAAAGACAAAAAGGTGTTCTATAATACTATTTTGAATTTCGCGATTTCTTAAACTGTTTCAAGATGGTAATAACCATAATCAGTAATATATATAATCTAATTATAAAGTCAACAGTCTTGTCAATTGATTCTTTCTGAGATAATGAAAAAATAATTAGAACAATTGCGATTAATTGAAGCACATAGAATTTATCTTTTAAAATTGTCATGATTAGAAGATGAAAAATCAGAAATTTCATTTTTTTTGCTGATTACTGCCCATCTGCTTTGATGAAACTAGCTCGTAAACTGCGATTGCAAAAAAAGGAACCAAGTACATGCAATGATTAATAGAATTACTTTTTTGGTAACATTCTCTTTAGGTACATCAACCAAAACGTCGATGGTGTAATAAAATAAAAGTAATTGGGCTAAACCAAAACCCAAAAAAGACAGTAACTTATTCTTTGCCATATTTCAAAAATATTAATAATGGGGTTACAAACAGAAAGTTTGATAACCCCAATTTTATTAAAAATATTTAGTCAAAGCAGCCTCCTGTATAAGCACCAATCAAGGCGCCGCCAACTGCTCCAATTGCGGTTTCCCAGCCGATTCCGACAAAAGAAAAATACTTACCTACTCTGAATCCCGCACCTGCACCTCCAACTAAGCCTGTAAGAATTCCACCAAGGCAACTTGCGTTTTTCGCTCCACTTTTAATATTTGACTGTCTGTCTAATGTCAATTGTTTCATATAATCTTAGTTTTAGATTTAAAAACTATGGATTAATCCATACATTCCTTTGATGATAAACCTGCGCCTCCCCCCCGCATACAATCCAACAGCTGCGCCAAAAGCTGTTCCAAAGCCTGGTAAAAATCCTGTCCCAATCATAGAGCCTACACCTGCAGCAGAAATCATTCCACCTGGTTCTAATCCATTCACAGGTTCATCCAGCAATAACAATTCTGGGTCAGAAATCAGGGCCATGGCAATAGCCAATCGCTGTTTCATACCCAGTGAATAAAGTTTTGCTTTTTTATGCTGCGCATCTTTCAATCCAACCCAATTTAAAGCATCTTTTGCCCTTGCTTCTGGCAATTGCTTCAATCTGGCAACCAATCGTAAATTATCTAATCCACTCAGGTGCAGATACAAAGAAGGCGTTTCTATTAGCGATCCAACTTTATGAAAAAGTGTAGGCAATTGTTCTTGAAGTGGTTTATTGAAGAATCGAATATGCTCTCCTTTATCGGGTAATAAGCCTGTTAGCAAGCGCATGGTAGTAGTTTTACCAGCCCCATTAGGACCTAAAAAACCGTAAATAGCACCTTCGGGTACAGCAATATTTACTTGCTGCAATACGGGTTGTCCAGTTGAAAACTTTTAGCTAAGTTGATGTGTTTCGAGAATGGATGACATAGATGACATTATAATTCAATTTTAGTAGTAATAGCGGTAAACAGATTTTAAAATGAAACAGATAAAAAACAAATATTATTGTTTTTTTAAAATATAGTATCGTTTTTCTTTCATTTTCTTATAAGAGAGATTTAATTCTAAAAAAGGCAATCCCAATAAAGATTGCCTTTATACTGCTTTTAAGAAACATACTTGTAATGCCCAAAGAAAGTTATTTAATTTTAGCAAGGATTTTCTCACATATTAATCCTGTTGCTTTATCAAGGGGAGATAAATCAGTAATTAGAAATAATATATCTTGGTTGGCATCAACAAATTTAAATTCGAGCCCAACCAAATCAACTTTTTTATCCTTAAAAACTTTATCTAATCCATTTCTTTTAAATAATGATAAAATCTTTTGCCCTGTTATAAAATAGAATTTTGTTAGTATTGAATCACTCCCATTTTCTTTCTTTAGACTTGAAATATCATATTTATATTGATAGTTCCGAATAATAGTATCCTTCATTTTTTTATCCAAATCCATTAAACTTTTACTTGTACTTTTAAAATTAAAAGGTGCTGTATCGTAGATACCTTTTTTAATTACTTTAAAATTTTGGGAAAAAGATGAAATTTGAATATAGGTATCTTTAAAAATATCAATTACTTTAATTGTAATTGTATCATATAAATAGACTTCCGTTTGAATACTTTGTCTTAATTCAATTTTTGTTAATTTCCTTAGACTTAACTCAAACTCAACAATTTTATTTCCGTAGCATATGTATTTTGTTAAATGCTCATCATTAGATATTCTTCTTAGTAAAGTATATCGCCAATTATTGGATTGACCAAGAATATCTTTACTTTGAATACACAATAATGTAACTAATGAAAATAAAGATCTTAAAAGATATGTCATGTAAAAATATTTAATTACCAAACCCATAGTTGGTTTTGTACTAATTTAACTACTTGTTTTCTTAAAGTATGTTAAGTTCAACTAATAAATGCAATTATTTCTATTTGCTTACTCAGCTATGAACTTTCCCAATCATGTCGGCCCAGTAGCGGCTATATAAATTGTCGGACTGCAGTAGTGTATCATGGTTACCTGTTGTGGCAATAGTACCTTTGTCCAGCAAGTAAATACGGTCGCAAAAAGATTTAAGAACATGGAGCCTGTGGGTGATGAGTATGATTGCCATTTGTGTTTTAAGTCGTTGCAGCAATTGCAATACAAAAAGTTCACTTTCCCTATCCATTGCCGATGTTGCTTCGTCTAAAAGTAATAGTTGAGGTTGGTGGTATAATGCCCTTGCAAGTGCAATCATTTGTTTTTGTCCGCCTGATAGATTAATTCCTTCTTCACCTACCAATGTCATTACAGATTGAGGTAATGAGTCCATAAAAGAAGCAAAACCATAACTTCGTAAAAACTCAACAACTGTTTGTGAATTTTTAGCAGCATCTTCAAAAGCAATGTTTTCCAAAACTGTTCCGTTAAAAATATGCACCTGCTGCGGTACTACGGCGACAAATTGTTTCCAGTTAGAAATTTGAATGTCAGATAAACTTATTCTGTCATCAATCAGAATGTCTCCGTTTTCAGGAGTGTAGTGCTGCATCAGTAATTGAACCAATGTGCTTTTGCCACAACCGTTTTCACCCATCAGGGCAATGATTTCGCCTTTCTTAACTTCAAATGAAACATTTTGAAGCACAGGACTTCTACCGGGATAGCGAAAGGAAATATTCTTTACCTCAAGTTGTTTGAATTCCGATAGTTCCAACTGACCTTTTTCTTGTGGTTGTATTCCTGCAAATTCATACATGCGGTTAAAGGCGATACGTGCTTCGTTGATGGGAATGCTTAATAAGGCAAGGTTCGCAACTGATGGCAACAGCGATCCTACCATACCCATTACTGCCATTAATTCGCCCGCCTTTAATTGGTCATGCAATACCTGATAACTCAAAAAGAGCAACAATCCACATAACAAAAGCGCTGCAAATACATTGGCAACAAAAGAAAGACGCATTTGTATTTGTCCTAAACGGAATATAGCCGATTGGTATTGATTGTAAATAGCATTGTTTGTTTCTGAAAAAAGATTTTCCTTACTGTGATTTTTTACCGGCTCAATGCCCTGCAGCGTAGAAATATAATTGCTCTCAGCCATAGCATAACCAGCCATTGTATTACGCTGTGCTTCAATGATCTTTTTATTGCTTCGGTAAATGAGTAAAAAGAAAACAGGCAAAGCGACTAAAGTAATGAGACCGCTGGTTACGGAATAGGAAAATACAAATATCAAAGTAACCAATACTACAATGAAATCCAATAATGTGTTACCTGCAATCTGACTCACCACCCGTTGAATGCGGTTGGTGTCATGCAGACGGGCAGTAAGTTCGCCTATTTTGCGGGTGTCAAAAAAAGGTTTGGGCAAATAAAGCAAGCGTGAAAAGAAATCCTTTACAATACGCAGGTTAAATTCTTTGGACTGGCTAAGCAGCAATTGTGTGCGAATAAAGCTCACGGCTTCTTTTGCAAGTAATAACATAAACACGAATCCAATGCCTGTATAAAGTTTGTTGTACAATTTATTGGGCAAAAACTCGTCAATCAACCGTTGGGAAAAGATAGCCATGGTTAGACCAAGTGCTGCAATAGCAATACCCATCGCAGCTGCAATGAGCAGTAGCGGAATATCTGGTTTTACAAGTTCACTGAACCATTGCTTTTTTGAACGATTAATGTCTTTTCTTTTTTGAAACTGTTCATTGGGAGTTAATACCAAACAGGCCTTTGATTGCCAGATGCTTTCCAATTCGGCAGGTGTCATATACACCATTCCTTTTGCAGGGTCGCCAATAATCAACTGTAGATTACCATTGTTTTCTTTCTTACCAAAATATACCACATAATGCTGTAAGTTGTTTTCGAGCAGCACATGTAAAATGCATGGCGAAGGGTGAGTTAGTAAAGCCTTCATATCTGCCTCACAACCTTCCGCATCAAAACTTGTTGCCTGTGCTGCCTGATATAATCCTAATAGCGTAGTGCCTGTAATAGATGTACCGCTTAAACGGCGGAGGTTTTCAAAGTCACTGTCACCTCCGTAATAGCGTATAAGGGAAAGCAAGCATGCAACGCCGCAATCTTTTTGGTCTTGCTGCGGTAATATTAATGGCTTTAGTTCTGTTGATTTTATAAGAGATATAGGCATGAATTAAGATAATGTTACGGATTTACTCTTTTACCAGATAAGCTACACTGCACTCACCGCTGTGCTTACGGAGTAGTTTGCCATTTTTATACACATAAAACGAAGGAACCGAAACAGTTCCAAATGTTTTAGCAAAAACCAGAGCCGTATCACTCAGCATGGTTACATTTTCTAGTTGTAATAATTGCATACTATCTGAAAATTTTTTCGTTTTTTCGATTGAAGTTGATGCTATCATTAGCCAGTCTACATTTTGTAAAAGAGACTGTTCACGGAACATTTCCTGCACCATATTATGGCAATGTTCACAATCTGGATTAAAGTAATTGAGTACTAATATTTGACCATTAAATTTAAGACTATCTGTATTAAACAAACTGCCATCCATTTTACGCAATTGCATGGAGGGTAAGTACTCAGTAGCTGCTACTATTTTTTCTTTGACTTCTGTCGTTACCCAGATTTTATAACCAAGGAATGAAGCCAATAAAAGTAAAATTGCAGGCACAGTTATAAGGATGATTTTTCTTTGATTCATGAAATATTATTAAGGCTGAAAAACAACAGATAAATAACTAACCAGTAACACCCAAAGTGCAAGACCTGGCAGGTAAGTAGATGCAACGAATTTTAAAGAAGGCAGAAACGTCTTTTTAGATTCTTTTGTAATGAGGTAAGCCAAAAACAAGATATAGCTTAACTCAAAAATATTGAGTGTATTAAAAAAGTAACTGCTCCACTTGGGCATCGTTGATGCAGTAAATACCTGTAATGAAAATGGGTTTACGGATAGTTGTTCCAGCGATTCCACACTCACAAAAAACTCGGTGTACAAAAGCCCTGCTACTGCACCAACGGCAAAAACAACTTCTGCCTGAATGGCTATTTTCCAGAACGATGTTTCAGTAAACTTTTCTGTTATAAAACTACCAGCTTTTAAACAAATCCAAGTAAAGCAAATGCGAAGCAGCAATGCAATAGGAATAAATAGATAACTTACCCATTGCCATTTATGTACAAACTCCAAATAATCATCAAACTGCCGGTCGGTCATTTGTGAACCTACGATTAATCGATATAAATCATCGGTTAGAAGAAAGGTTTGGCTGTAGAAAGAAATTAGAAACTGTATAAGTTGAATACCTAAAAAAGGAAAAAAGAGTGAGTTTTTGAAACTACGTTTAGGATTTAAATCCAGCATTAGGTTTAGTAAGTTTTTTTTTATTATTGAAATGATGCTCATAAGGGGTTCAAATAAATCTAAATAACGATTCCAAAGAATCTGTATTAATTTCAGTTCTGTTAAGTTGTTTTGATACCTTTCCATGCTTTAAAAAAATAACACTATTAGCCAATTTGGCTACGTTTCTAAGGTCGTGACTACTAAAAATTACAATAGTTTTAAGTTCCGTTTCCTTAATGTAGTTTATAATAATATTACAAACGACTTCTTGTGAAGGAGGGTCAAGATGTGAAAAGGGCTCATCTAAAATTACCAAATCATAAAATCTTAAAAAGCAAGCACAAATTCCAACCTTAACCTGAGTGCCAATCGATAATTCTCTTATAAGTTTTCTTTCATGTATTTCCTCATTTAATAGCAATTCAATAATTGTATCATTCCAAGGGCCGTTGTAGCCCTTTAAAATGTTTATCTGTTTAAACAAATCAAAATATTCTTCAATTGTCAAAAACTCAATTAATGATTTGGAATCTATGAACGAAGTGCTATTTAAATCCCGAATTGAGTTGCTCGCATTATAATTGTTCGATATAGTGATTGATTCATAATCGGATTCAATGTAGCCCATCAATAGTTTAAGAAAAGTAGTTTTCCCGGCACCATTTGCACCTACTAATGCAATTATTTCACTATTCGCAAATTCAATGTCGGAAATATTTAATTCAAAGCCTGGCGATAATCTTTTTACTAAATTTTTAATCTTTATATGCATCTATATCATTTTTACTAACTGAAACCAACTTATTTCTATTTTCAAAAAAAGCAATAAACTGTGAATTATAAATGAATTGAAACAAAATTCCAAGTGTACCAGTAAATATCAAAGTATAAAGTGCCGTATTGCTATTAAAAAAAGTAGTAATAAGTATGAAGAGCAGAATTGGGATTGAAAAAACTAAAAGGTTAAGGAAATATAATTTCGAATTAAATCCATTAAGATTAAAAAATGAGTTTTGATTTAAACTTATTGTTGTTCCAAAAAATAATGAAATGACAAAAAACAATGGTAAACCAATGCCAATTTGGAAGAATACAGAAGATGCTAGAACTAAAATGCCACCCTTTACAATAAGAGTTAATGCAGTTGATATACAACTCGATAAAATAAGTAGCAGATAATATAAAAGCCTCCTTGCTCTAATTAAATCTGTAATTGAAATTTTGCAGGTATTTAAAAAGTTTTGATAATCAGATTGCCAAAAAAAAATGAACTGGCCATATTGGGCTGTAAAAATAAAGGTTGAAAAATATAAAGTAAATAATTTTAATTTACTCGGTTCATCATTTGTTGTTGTAGATAAAGCCAAATATATTAGATATACCAAAAGAATTAAATTGGATAAATACATACTTCTTATTCGTTTGTTGCGAAATATAGCAATTAAATCAATCAAAATAATAATCTGATAAATTGTTCTTATGCTTGAAAATCTAATAGTACTTGAATTTATATTTTTTTGATTGTAATCCTCTCCAAAGAGATAAATGTATTTTTTTAACAGATTATGAGTGATGTATAAAGTAATAAGTAATAGTATAATGTTAAGAATGAAAATGCGTGAATAACTGTTGCTGAATATGAAATCCCTTGTACTAGGTAATGATAGTAAAATGCTTCCTGTAATGATTATAAAAGCTGGTAGTAATAGCCGCCTTGTAAAAATAGTTTTGAATAGCAAAATGTCAAAGAGCAGAATAATGTAGTTGTTTGTAAAAAAAGCTAATAAAAGATTAAAAGACAGAGATATAGCTAAAAATAAATTCGTCGAAGCTGTAAATAACAGTACTGCAATTGGAAGCAATAGACATAAGCTTAAAAGTTGAGGTAAAGAAAAATTTACTGAGTAGATAATTAGTGTTGCTGAATTTGATTGTGTCAGCCCAATACTTTTAAGTTGTAGGTACGAGGAATTACAAATGTTTTTTGAAAGTAACCCTTTTACAAAAAGGTCTGTTAATGAAAAGGAAAAAAAGAAAAACAATATATTAATGTCGAAGAGATGTTTAGGAATTGTGTTAATTACATAATAAGACGTAGCTATAAGTATCGAAAGCAGAAATGCAAGTATCAAATAAGCTATTAGCGTAACATTTCGATTTTTATTGTACAATAAATTTCTCGTAAATATTCTAATAAATAACTTATGAATATGTATTATAGAATAAAGTTTGTTAATCATAATAAATAAGGAGAACAAAGCCCTTTTTTTCGGAAGAGGGCTTTGTAAAAGATTAGATTAAGTTTTAACCAAGCCGCAGGCTTTTAAAACATTATACATTGAGCTAGCATATACAACACCAAAAGCAGCACCTGCTACAGCTGTAACTGGATTAGAAAACATTGCTGCTAGTGTTAAAGCGTTACCAACGACATGAATAGCAGCTGTGATACCACAATCAGCTTTTCCGCCCCCTGTAGTTACTGCCATTTTGTTCAGTTCCATTTTTTTCATCTGTAAAGATTTTGATTGTTAATGAATACTCGTCTTGAATTCGTTGATCAAACGAACTGGGCATACAGTGTTTTCTCCCTCGTACTTGCGGTACTCCTTGCAGTGTCCGCTGCCACTGCTATACAGCCCTCTGTTAATTTTTCTTTGGGTCAACAAAGGCAAAATGTCCCGCAATTCGTAGCTACTGAATAAGGTTCAAAAAATATTATATTTCATTAACTAAATTCTAATTTCTCGCCCACGATAATAAGCGCGAATCTGTTTCTATATATAGTTTTTTATAAACCGGTATAGCTTTTATTTAAATGTATCCCTGAATTACAAAACCCTCATTTTAGAAACTCAATACAATATTATAAGGAAATTTAATTCGCCGCACTGTGATTTTTCACAGTTTTTTGTGTGGTTCTAAGTACTACATTTGGTAGATTAAACGTTACATATGTTAAGTTTTGCAGTTATTGACGATCACCCACTTGTAAGATCTTCGTTAAGTACAATTCTTTCTTCTCATTTTAAAAATTGTACTGTAAGTTGTTTTGCCAATGCAAAAGATTTGATAAATGTGTATAAAGAGGGTTCTTTCGACTTATTACTTGTAGACTTAAGTTTACCAGACATGAATGGTTTTGAATGTATTGCTGAAATAAAAAAAATGAATCAAAAGCAAAAAATAATTGCAATTAGTGCCTTTGCTCTTGAGTTCACTATTCAAAAAGCTATGATAGCTGGAAGCAACTCATTTTTATGTAAAGCAGCTGAGGTATTTGAAATAGTAGACTGCATCAAGGAAGTTCTTAAAAAAGGAAACTATGCTTCTAAATGGATTCTTGATTTGAAGGAATCACCATCAAATAAATTAAGTAAAATAATACTTACTAAACAAGAAAAAGATGTATTCAAACTTATGGCAAGCGATTTAACATATCATCAGATTGCCAAATCACTAAATATTTCCGCAAGTACTGTTGACTACCATAGGAAAAAACTTTTTGAAATAACAGGTGCAAAAAGCAGGGCAAGACTTGCTCAATTAGCAGTCGCCTTCTTTTTTTGGGAAACCCAAGAATTAATAAGATAGAAATTAAGTTTCCAACTTGATCCAAAATTAAAAACCTGTCTTTATTCAACATTACCCCCTACCCATTCCCAACTGGTATAATTTCCTTGTTATGTAATTTTTTCATAGATGGAGGTACCACCAATAAAATTTCTTCCCGCAAGGTTTGAATAAGCTTAGTTTTTACATGATCTCTATGTGTTACTAAACTCACCTGCCTTACAGGAACTGGACCTTGAATTTTTTTTACCATAGCCCGCTGGCTATTCGGCAGCTCATTAACCGCTAGCTGTGGTAAAACTGTCATACCCTTATTCAGTAAAACCATTCGCTTCAGGGTTTCTAAACTTCCGCTTTCATACTTAAAGGCTGTTGTAACATCCTTACCCGAAGCACATAAATGAATTACCTGCGATCTAAAACAATGTCCCTCCTCTAATAACCAAATTTCATGGGGCTGTAGTTCGTTTGCCTTAATACTTGCTTTTTTATACCAGGGATGGGTTTCGGATACAAACAAATACAACTCTTCAAAAAACAAAGGATCTTCTTTTATGGAAGCGTCTTCTAATGGGGTAACTACTAATCCACAATCGAGCCAGTTGTTTTTTAATGATTGAACAATTTCTTCTGTAATCATTTCTTTTACATGCAAATGCAATTGCGGATATTTTTCTCTAATGGTTGCATATAAGGCAGGTAATAAATAGGGTGCTAAAGTGGGTATAATTCCTAAACGCAATTCGCCCGATAAAATATCTTGTTGTTCTTCAATAAGTTTGGGAATTCTTTCGGCCTCCCATAATACTTTTCTTGCCTGTGCAACCACCAACTCACCCATTTCGGTTGGTATAACTGGCTGCTTGGTTCTATCGAATAATTTCACGCCCAACTCTTCTTCTAATTTCTGAATTTGCATACTTAGTGTAGGCTGGGTAATAAAACATTTCTCCGCTGCCAGCGCAAAATGACGATACCGCTCTAGCGCTACTACATATTCTAGTTGTGTTAAAGTCATAGTTAAAATCTATGTGATTATAAAAATAATCAATTTGAATGATAGTTTTGTCTGGCGTAATTTTGACACGCGTATGACTTTTAAAAAAATGAAAGACTATGGAAAATAACAATGTGTCGTACAACGTAAACGACCTTAGCAAATGCCCCTTCCACAATGGAAGTATGAAAAAAGGAACAGCTGGGTCAGCCCCAACTAACCGCGATTGGTGGCCGAATCAAATTAAGCTGAACATCTTACGCCAACATTCATCGTTGAGCAACCCAATGGACCCTAACTTCAACTATGCAGAAGAATTCAAGAGCCTTGATTTAGCTGCTGTGAAGAAAGATTTAGAGGAACTCATGACCACTTCTCAAGATTGGTGGCCAGCAGATTATGGACATTATGGTCCGTTTATGATTCGTATGGCTTGGCACAGTGCAGGTACTTATAGAATTGCAGACGGTCGCGGTGGTGCTGGCGCAGGTACGCAACGTTTTGCGCCATTGAATAGCTGGCCCGATAACGCCAACCTCGATAAAGCACGCTTATTGCTTTGGCCTATTAAGCAGAAATATGGCAAAAAACTGAGCTGGGCCGATTTAATGATTCTTGCCGGTAATGTGGCCTTGGAAAGCATGGGATTCAAAACATTTGGATTTGGGGGTGGAAGAGAAGATGTATGGGAACCTGAGGAAGACATTTATTGGGGTTCTGAATCTGAATGGTTGGGCGACAAACGCTATTCGGGTGATCGCGAATTAGAAAATCCACTTGGTGCGGTTCAAATGGGATTGATTTATGTGAACCCAGAAGGCCCTAATGGCAATCCTGATCCAATTGCAGCAGCACGCGATATTCGCGAAACATTTGCGCGCATGGCAATGAATGATGAAGAAACAGTTGCGCTTATAGCAGGCGGACATACATTTGGTAAAACTCACGGAGCAGCAGACCCTTCAAAATATGTTGGTCGCGAGCCAGCAGCAGCAGCATTAGAAGAAATGAGCATGGGCTGGACCAATACTTTTGGAAAAGGAAATGCAGAAGATACCATTACAAGCGGATTAGAAGGCGCTTGGACCAGCACACCAGCTAAGTGGGGACATGAATATTTCAAGAACCTATTTGAATATGAGTGGGAATTAACAAAGAGTCCGGCAGGCGCCCATCAGTGGGTTGCAAAAAATGCGGAAGCAACTATTCCAGATGCACATGTAGCTGGTAAGCTCCACAAACCATTTATGCTTACTACCGATTTATCGCTTCGTTTTGACCCAGCCTACGAAAAAATATCTCGCAGATTTTATGAAAATCCAGCTGAGTTCGAAGATGCTTTTGCTCGTGCATGGTTTAAATTAACTCACCGCGATATGGGGCCCCGTGCTCGCTATCTTGGTTCTGAAGTTCCAGCAGAAGAATTAATTTGGCAAGATCCAGTTCCAGCGGTGAACCATGAGTTAATCAATGAAGCTGATATCAATTCTCTCAAACAAACTTTACTCAACAGTGGACTATCTATTGCAGAATTAGTTTCTACGGCTTGGGCATCTGCATCAACTTTCCGCAACAGCGATAAACGAGGTGGAGCAAATGGAGCTCGTATTCGTTTAGCACCTCAAAAGTTTTGGGCAGTAAACCAACCTGCTCAATTAGCTAAAGTGCTGGATGCTATTGAAAAAATTCAACAAGACTTTCATGCTGCGCAAACTGGAAACAAAAAGGTTTCTATAGCAGATCTAATTGTCTTGGGTGGATGTGCTGCAATTGAAAAAGCGGCACAAGATGCAGGCGTTGCAGTAAAAGTTCCATTTATACCCGGACGTACAGATGCTAGTCAAGAGCAAACAGATGTTGAAAGCTTTGCAGTATTAGAACCAAAGGCAGATGGTTTCCGCAATTATGCAAATGGACACCGTTGTGCAGCTATGGCAGAAGATATGCTCATTGATAAAGCACAACTGCTTACTTTAACTGCTCCTGAAATGACTGCACTCATTGGTGGAATGCGCGTATTAGGTGCCAACTGGGATGGTTCTGCACATGGCGTATTTACAAATCGTGTAGGCGTGTTGAGCAATGATTTCTTCGTGAACTTGCTTGATTTAAATACAAAGTGGAAGGCTACATCTGAAATGGAAGATCTCTTTGAAGGCCGCGATCGCAAAACAGGCGACTTAAAGTGGACAGGTACAAGAGCTGATCTTATTTTTGGAAGCAACACAGAATTACGTGGTGTAGCTGAAGTATATGGCTGCGCCGATGGTCACACCAAGTTTGTACATGATTTTGTAGCAGCTTGGAATAAGGTGATGAATTTAGACAGATTTGATTTGGCTTAATTAATAATCAAAAAAAAGCAAAGGGTATCACAAATTCATGTGGTACCCTTTTTTATCACTTGTATTAGTGTAAATACAGGCAGAGGAAACCAACTAATTTTTTGATTGATTGATCTTATACATAAACCCAAATTGAAAACTTTGGAACATTGAAAGTCCAACGGAGGTTCTTCTTTGGTTTTCCTGATTCGTTTGCTTTGTCCACCCGTGTGCAATATTAAATCCACCCAAACTTGCTGTTAATAGCCATTGTTCCCTTGTACCCACAGCATAATACAAAGCAGGTGTAACCCCTCCAAAAAATTGGTAATCTGTAAAGTTATTGATAGAAGTACCTCTAACTGAATGATCAACTATACCAAAGCCAGCATACTGTTGTAATAACCAACCCAATCTATCTTTAATAGGATGCCATTGTGTCAATTGCAAGGATGGTGATATGCTAAAGCTATTTTGTGTAGTGCTACCAGAAACAGATTGTGACCAACCAAAATTAAAGTTGATGCCAAGGGTTCTTTTATCGGCATAAGCCCATTGAAAATTTGGATTTAGATTAGAATTCGATTGCGAAAAACTACTACGTTGTTCATTCCAAAAATGGAAGCCAGCATTGGCACCCATTAATATATCTTTCTTTTTTACTTGTGCGAAAGCGCTAAAACTTATCAAAACACCCCAAAAACATAACATCCGTTTCATAGCTAAAGAATTTGTAAATGCAACATTAATTCAAACAAATGACACAATAAGATAAGTATCTGAAATAATAACTAAATTGAAATTAGTTGATTCAATGATTATAAACTCAGATAGAAAAGTTAAAATATCACCCTGAACGAACATTAACAAAATTGCACCTAGTTTCCTGTTTCATCATAATAGGTATAGTCGCGCGTTATCTTACCTTTTACAACCGAGAAGATGGTACAAATAGGTAGTTCAAATTTTTTTCCATCAGGAGCCGTACCAGTTGATATGAATTCTACAATGTAATGTTGTTGAGATGGATATATGTTTACAATACTATCTTGAACATCGGGTATGATTTGTGCAAGTTGCGCATATTTAGTTTCAATTTCGGCTCTAGACTGTACAACAATTTTTGAACCGAAAGAAGGATCGCGCATCTGAACAGAGTCGGCATATAAAGCTGCCATTTGTTGCCATTCATGCCTATTGAAATGCTCAAAATAAGTTTCAATGATTTTTAGATTGGATTTTTCTTGTTTTATATCGTTACATGAAACCAAAATCATCGAAGAAAGTACAATAGAAAATAATTTGCTTTTCATAAAAGTTGTTGAAGGGTTTGTTTGGTAAGTTATAACATATGAAAATAAAAAACCCGCTTCGTAAGCGGGTTAATATTTTAAAACAAACAAAAAGATTATTGAATCGTTGCCATTCCCATATACGACTGCAGAACAGCAGGCACTTTAATTCCATCAACAGTTTGATGATTTTCTAAAATTCCAGCCACAATTCTTGGTAAAGCCAAACTACTTCCGTTTAAGCTATGTACGAATTGTGTTTTCCCTTCTTCATCTTTAAACCTGCACTTCATACGATTGGCTTGAAATGATTCAAAATTGCTTACACTACTCACTTCTAACCAACGCTGTTGCGCAGTGCTGTAAATTTCAAAATCATAGGTGATTGCACTTGCAAATCCCATATCGCCTCCGCATAAACGTAAAATACGATAGGGCAATTCTAGACTTTGTACCAGCTTTTCTACATGTGCAACCATTTCATCTAAAACTTGGTGACTGTTTTCTGGACGAACCAGTTGAATGATTTCAACTTTTTCAAACTGGTGTAAACGATTCAGTCCGCGCACATCCTTACCATAGCTTCCGGCTTCACGTCTAAAACATGGACTGTATGCAGTCATTTTAATTGGAAGGTCGGTCGACTTTAACAATACATCTCTATACACATTGGTTACAGGTACTTCAGCCGTTGGAATTAAATAATATCCATCCTCAGGCATAAAATACATTTGGCCTTCTTTATCTGGCAACTGACCCGTTCCAAAACCAGAATCTGCATTAACCAAATAAGGCGGCAGAAACTCTTCGTACCCTGCTGCAGTATTAAAATCTAAAAAGTATTGAATTAACGCTCTTTGCAATTTCGCTCCCTTTCCTCTGTAAAACGGAAAACCGCTTCCAGTAACCTTGTTACCAATTTCAAAATCTATTAATCCATATTTGGATGCTAAGTCCCAATGCGGCAAGCATCCTTCTGCAAGTTCTGGTATAGTTCCGCCTGTTCTAACCACCACATTCTCTTCTGGCGTTTTTCCTTCGGGCACTTCAGCCGCTGGCAAATTAGGAAGCAGTAATAAAATTTCCTGTAGCTGCGCATCCGTTTCTTGCAGCTGCTTCTTAAGAGGATCTAACCCAGCTTTTAATGCCGCAACCGCTTGCTTTTTCTCTTCTGCTGCATCACGCTCCCCTTTAGCCATGAGCTGACCAATTTCCTTGCTCCAAGTATTCACCTGCGACTGCTGCTGGTCGAATTCGGCTTGCAAACGTCTTCTTTGGTCATCTAATTGAACCACTTGGTCAACCAATTCCATTTTCTGAAACCTTTTAACCGCCAACCTTTCTTTTACCCATTCCGCCCGGGTTCTCAGCACCTGCAGCTGTAACATAGCTCGTCAATTTTTTTGCAAATATAGTTGAACCGCTTGGGCAAATAGCCCTTTGGCAAAAGCGATTTTCTATAAAACAGCGGTTTACTGCATCTTTGCAGCATGTTTGTACAAGACGATTTACAGCAACGCTGGTGGAATTTAGAGGCACAATTGGCGGAACGCTTTGGCAAAAAGCCCGATATGGAAGCCATCTTGTTTTTAATAGGATTACAAGAAACAGGGTTTATACAGGAAAAAATTTCTAAAGAACAGAAACAGGATTTAATGCATGTGGCTGTTTGCACCCTTCTACAAAATAGCGGTTATTTTATCCTAGAAGGTCATGATGCAGATGGCTGGCCTCATTTTAAACAAGTAAAAGAGCTGCCACCTTTGGCTTTACATGATCAAGAAAACTTTTTAAAAGATCATGTACTGTTGTATTTTGAACAACATCTCTAAGCAACCATATGAAAAAAATTGCCCTTGTTTTTAGTTGGATTTTGTTCTTGTGCTTCAACACGCTGCATGCTCAAAAAAAGCAGCCACAATCGCCTTCAGCACCTTCAGAACCCATCATTGAAATTATTACACCCTTAGGTACAATGAAAGCGAGGCTCTACAACCAAACGCCGCTACATCAACAAAGGTTTCTGCAACTCATTCAAGATAAATTTTATGACAGCCTTATTTTTCATAGGGTGATAGAGCAGTTTATGATTCAAGGGGGCGACCCAAACAGCAAATTCGCAACAGAAGAAACGCAATTGGGTGGTGGCACTTTATCTGGGGAAAGGATTCCTGCCGAGTTTCATCCTCAGCTTATACATAAAAGAGGTGCTTTGGCCATGGCTCGCGATAATAATCCGGAGAAATCGAGTTCTAATTGTCAGTTTTACATTGTTCAAGGAAAGGTGTTCGATAGTACTCTTTGGGCCAATTTAGCTGAACGTAAGCAAAGACAAGGGCAACAGGTGATGCCCTATACAGCTGCTCAAAAAGAGATTTACGAGAAAATAGGTGGAACGCCTCATTTAGACGGCGAATACACCGTTTTTGGAGAAGTTTTTAGCGGATTAGAAGTCATTGATAAGATAGCTGCCCTGCCTAAAACTCCACAAAATAGAACCACCCCAGATATTCGCATGAAAATTCGTGTAATAGGTTCTACTTCGCATTGATTTTTATTGAATATTTGCAACAACAAAAAATGCTACCATGAACTTTCCAGAAAACCTGCGCTACACCAAGGATCATGAATGGATTCGCCTTGAAGGCAACATTGCTACAATTGGAATTACAGACTTCGCTCAAAGAGAATTGGGTGATATTGTTTATGTGGATGTAAATACTTTAGGAAAATCTTTGCAAGCCGAAGAGGTATTTGGTACTGTTGAAGCTGTGAAAACTGTAAGTGATTTGTACTTACCTGTTGCAGGCACTATCAAAACTTTGAATCCACAACTTGAAGGTCAGCCTGAATTAGTGAACAATGACCCTTATGGTGAAGGTTGGATGATTCAAATGGAAGTAAACAATCCTGCCGATGTAGATGCGCTTATGTCAAGCGAAGCTTATGCTGCATTGGTTGGCTAATGGACCAAAAACTATCCTCATAAAAAAATCCCGATGTAAAACACACCGGGATTTTTTATACCAATACTATTCAAATTATAAGCCGCTGATGGTTAGTCCAATTGAAAAAGGACGAACAGGAGGCCCTTGTGTTTCTCTGAAAGTTTGTGTTAGCTGATAGGCCGCATGTAATGAAAAATTACCCAAACCAACCCTTGCAGTTGCACTTATACGAGTTCCATTCATATAACGTCTTCCGCTTTCTTTGGTAACAGCATTTCTGTCGCGCAATGCATTGCCATTGGCATCTTCAAAGCCCTTACCTTTTGTTTGTGCTTTCAGCATAGTACCGACACGCAAACCTATGGCGGCTTTGAAAGATTTATTTGGCTTATCTGGCTTTGAGAAATAGCGCAATTCCACCGGAATTTCTGCATATACAGTGGTTAGTTTGTATTTATCAAACCTTGGCAAGGTATCCATTCTTCTAATTGGAATTTGAGGCGTGGTACCATTCAAATTGATTTGCATTCTATCAAAAAAGATATTGCTACTTCCCACCCCAACACCTAATCCAAGACTAAAACGAGGATCGGTCTTAAAAGGCTTGTCCAACATGAAATACAAATTGAAATGCCTACTAAATCCACCACCCTGACGAATGGTATCTGGCCTGTTCATCCAAGTGTCAGCACCATATTGAATAAGCACATGATCACCCGGACGGTTACTTAAGTCAAGCTTACGCCAATCTTTTTTAGGCGCTTTCAGGCTGTCTTTCTTTTTTTCTTGTGCAAATGCACCTGTTAGCCATAAGAAGCTAACTAATAATAGAGTTGTTTTTTTCATGAATTCTGGTTGAACCAAATCGTTGGGCGCAAAAATAACTGAATTGTACACATAGATTGGGTTAAAAATTCCTCAATACTATCAAATAGCTTTCATATTCAATCAATTGATGAACAATGATTATCTTTATGTTTTGGCAAGTTGAATACTTGTCGCCACTTCAATTAGGCTTGTTATGAATCAATTACAAGGCAAAAGGATTCTGATTGCAGAAGATGATTTTGTAAACCAAATGCTTATTAAACACTCCCTAGATGGTACTGGTGCAATTTTTGAAATTGCTGGAAATGGGCGTGAAGCAGTCCAAAAACTTCAGAATGGAAACTTTGATATTATTTTGATGGACATAAACATGCCTGAAATGGATGGTTTTCAAGCAACTAAATACATCCGTGAAAAGTTGAACAATTCCATACCTATTATTGCTATGACTGGTTGGAGTTCTAAAACCGAAACCAATAAGTTTGAAGAAACGGGTATGAATGGCGTTCTTGCAAAACCATTTGGATTAGATGCATTTTATGAAACCCTCGAGAAAATATTTGCTACACTTCCAACTCAAGCTGCAACACCTGAACTTCCTCAAAATATTGCATATACTGAAGCCAACGACCTCGATCTAAGCATGCTGAATGAACTGGCAGGAAATGATGTGGAGTATAGAACAACTATCCTAAGCATGTTTCTTGAAAGCTTACCAGAAACTATGCAGGCAATGGAGGAAGCATTGGCTAAAGGTGATTGGGAGACACTCCGACAAAGAGCACATTTTGCAAAATCATCGCTTTCTGTTGTGAAAGTTGAAGAGCTTTGGAACTTAGCCCAATCAATTGAACAAAAGGCCAAGCACCAGCAAGACCTCGATCAAGTACCAGCACAAGTCACTCGCTTTAAAGAAAAACTGGCCCATATTTTAGTTGCTGTCCAAAAAGTTATGCAGGAACTAACTGGTTCATAAAGAGCATAATATTGCTTACACATAATTCAGCACTTTGAATCTATCGGTTGTTATAGTTACCTACCGTGTCCTTCCATTTTTGGAGCAATGTTTATCCGCTCTTGAATTAGCACTTGGTGATACGAATGCAGAAATTATTGTTGTGAACAACCAAGGTGGAGATGCCAGCGATGAGTTAATTCAACAGCACTTTTCTAATGTTCAATTAATTAGCTTGCCTGACAATATTGGATTTGCAAAAGCTTGCAATATTGGCTGGAGAAGATCTACAGGGAAACACATTCTTTTTTTAAATCCAGATACACTGATCACTTCAAGAAGTATTCAGGCTTCTATTGAGTTATTAGAACATAATGAACGTAATGGCGCAGTAGGTGTGCGTATGATTGATGGAAGCGGAAGATTTCTTCCTGAAAGCAAGAGAAGTTTCCCAACAATTCAGTCGGCTTTTTTCAAACTATTTGGATTAGCAAACCTTTTCAAGCACTCTAACACATTCAATGCTTATGCCACTCCACATATTGAAGAAAAAAGTATTCATGAAGTAGAAGTATTGGCTGGCGCTTTTATGGTGGTGAAGAAAAAAGTGCTGGAGCAAGTAAATGGTTTTGACGAATCTTATTTTATGTATGGAGAAGATATTGATCTCTGTAAAAAAATTACAGATGCTGGATATCATCTCTTGTATCTTGGAGAAGCTACCATTCTGCATTTCAAAGGTGAGAGCAGTCGAAAAATGGGGTGGTTACATATAAAGCGGTTCTATAATGCAATGCTTCAGTTTATTGGGAATAATGAAAAAAGTAATTTGATAAGATGGTTGCTTTCATGTGCTATTTTTTTGAGGGCTTGCTTGGCATTCATTGTTCAAATTATATCAAAACTTCGTGCTCCATTATCAGATGCCTTGCTGTGGATTGGCTGCTTATTTATTTCAGCAGTTTTTTGGGAGGACTTTATAAAAGAATATCCTTTTCCACCTTGGACTATATTAGTTACTGATGCAATGCTGGTTTTTGCAATGCTCCTATTCCAGTTCTTATTCGGCACCTATAATAGACACGCTTCGAAAGGAAAACAAATAACCAATAGCTTACTCATACTCATTTTAATACTAGCAACCTACTCGCTGCTACCTGAGCATTTACGCTATTCCCGAGGAGTTATATTACTCAGTATTTTATTGTATAGTCCACTTAGGATCCTCTTATCACAATTATGGCAACGATTTGGATGGATTAAAGCTGAGCATCCTTGTTTTAACTCCAACAGCTATATTGTTTGTCCAAGTATTTATCAAAAAAATGTTTTCTCCTTACTTGCACAATTGGGTGTAATTGATGTATCTGTTCCAATTTCAGATCAAACACCAAAAGAAAACAAAACATATCATCATATTATTTGGATAATTAGCAAGGATTCAACTTTTGAAGAGGTTTTAGAAAGCATACAAAGATTTCCCAAATCAACACATTGGTGGCATGTAGCAGGAAGTCATGGTTTGGTCAGTAGTAAAAAAAAGCAAAGCAGCGGCAGCTTTCTTATTCCAGGTAAAAAATCGGCCTTAGCCCAACCCTATCAGCAAAACATGAAGCGATTGATTGATTTGTTGGTTTGTTTTTTACTTATTCCACAAGCTCTTTTAAACCAACCTATCAGAAAAGCTATACTGCTATGTTTCAATAACAAAGCTACCATGCTAGGTATACGCGATTTATACATACATACTGGAATCGATAAAAAAGTACTCATTCCGTATGAAGCCTGCTATCCAAACGCTTCCTTTCCGCTTGAGCAATTATACCTACATCAATATGATTGGCTGAAAGAATTCAATATATTGTTAAAACACTATTTCCGAATTTCCCAACTTCTTGAAAACAGCAGAGAGCTGCACTAATTTTCGAGTTTTCATGTAGTTTCGCTCTTTAAGCTATTTAACCTAATGTCGCTGTTCGATTTACAACTCCCTAAAACTGTATCTAAAGCGCTGAACCTCCCAGCGAATAATCCGCGTAGGCAACAGATTAACGTATTAAAAAAACTGTTGCGCCAAGCAAGATTCACGCAGTTTGGACAAACCTATCGTTTTGATGAGATTTTATTAAGTAAACATCCTGGTAAAAAATTTCAGGAATTAGTCCCCACCTATAATTACAATAAGATTTACAACGAATGGTGGCACAAAACTTTAGAGGGTGTGCCCGATGTTTGTTGGCCAGGCAAAATTAAGTTCTACGCCCTAAGCAGTGGTACCAGCGAATCTTCTAGTAAATATATTCCTGTAACCAACGATTTGTTGAAGGGGAATAAAGTGGTTATGCTGAAGCAATTATTTAGTTTACGACATTACCAAGATGTTCCTTTTAGTTCATTGGGCAGAGGATGGTTAACATTAGGCGGATCGACCGATTTGCAGAAAGAAGCTGCAGGATACTATGCAGGTGACCTATCTGGAATCACCGCTAAAAAAGCACCTTTTTGGTTTCAACCATTCTATAAACCGGGAAGAAAAATTGCTAAGGAACGCGACTGGAATAAGAAATTAGAAGAAATAGTGGATAAAGCCCCTCTTTGGGATATTGGATTTGTTGTTGGTGTGCCTGCTTGGATTCAAATGTGTATGGAAATGATTGTTGAGCGCTACAAATTGAAGCATATTCATGAAATGTGGCCCAACCTTGCATTTTTTGTTCATGGCGGGGTTAGTTTTGAACCTTATAAAAAAGGCTTTGAAAAGCTATTAGGTAAGCCGCTCACTTATATTGAAACCTATCTGGCAAGCGAGGGTTTTATTGCTTATCAAGATCGTCAGCATCCTCAGGGTATGCGTCTGAATACCAACGAACATATTTTTCTTGAATTTGTGCCCTTCGATGATAAAAATTTTACCTCCGATGGTGATATGGTTGATGATCCTGAGGCATTGATGATACATGAGGTAGAAGAAGGGAAAGACTATGCACTTTTAATTAGCACTTCTGCTGGAACATGGCGTTATTTAATTGGCGACACCGTACGTTTTGTAAATAAGGAACGTTGTGAAATTATCATCACTGGCAGAACAAAGCATTTCTTGAGTTTGGTAGGCGAACACCTCAGTGTTGACAATATGAATAAGGCTATTCAACTTGCTTGTGAAAATTTCAATATCAGTGTTCCAGAATTTACTGTTGCAGGCGTACCATTCGATAATTTCTTTGCGCACCAATGGTATGTAGCCTGTGATGATCCTATTAATAAAGATGAATTATGTGCTTGCATTGATGATCACTTAAAGGTGCTCAACGATGATTATGCAGTTGAAAGAAAGAGTGCTTTAAAAGAAGTGAGATTAGAAGTGCTCTCCGAACAAACTTTTATGGAGTTCATGACGTGGAAGGGAAAAGTGGGTGGACAGCACAAATTCCCACGCGTTTTAAAAGGGAAAATGCTGGAGGATTGGCAATTGTTTTTAAGTAAGAAGTAAGGATTTATAGAATTCTTTGATCAAACAAAAAATCTTCTTTTCCTACCAATCGAACAGAACTTTTAAAAGCAGGATGTTCAGTGTGAATCACATAATTGTATTCTTGAGGAATAATTACTGAAGGTACTTTCAATACCAAAGATTCCTTTTGTTGATACCATTTTGATCCTACTGATTGTAATGATGCTAGAGCATCCATAGATCGCCAGTTTGTTGGAAGATGTTCTTGTTTAATCTCTTTTATAAGTCCTTCTTTACTCTGAATACGAATAATCGTCACTTTATAAGAATGATTCAATAGTATTCCAGAACGATGAGCAATTAATTCTAAGGTTGAAAGTGATCTTGAGCTACCAGCATAAATAACCATTTGACCTTTTTTATTCCACCTATTAGCAAGCCCAGATGCTTGTAGTTTATTAGCAAATTTTTCAGAAACAATACGATACACTTCCATTACTAAATATTATCTCCGTATTCCATAGCAGTCAAACGGTCATCAATCAATTTAATACCAGTAATGGTATTCATGAAAGTCATGGGGGATCTTTGGTCAAAGAAAATATTTTTTTGCTTTAGCCAATTTTCAAAAAGAGTTACTGATCCAAAAACCGATATGCCATGTTTAATTACAGATAGCAATAATAAAACATGCTCGCGTGTATTTTCTTTCAAATGAGCATGCGGCTTTTTATATTCCCTAAATGTTTTAACACTCACATTCAACCATTCAGATATAATATCGTCATTAAAATCCGTTGTTTGTTTTATGGCTAAAACATGCTGCCAGTTTATTTTATTTGAATGTAATTGTTGTAATATCTCGGCATCGTTAATATAGTCAGGAACCGACTCCATCACCTTTCTACTAATTTTATCAGCTGTAGGATACATAACTTTTTTTCAAAAATAAGCAATTTTGCCGATATAAAAAGGCAGTTTTGCCTTATTGAATTTTTCAATTACAATCACTTTACCTAATTCTAACATCCAACCTCCCATCACGAATAAAAACAGAATCGGATCTACTAGTAGTAGAGGATGAAAAATCATTTCTCCGAAATAAGATACCAGAAAAACTAGCTGCCACAATTCCGGCTATTGTATCAAATCGTGTGATAGTCACTTGAAAATGTGGGCTTACTTGGGGGAGGACATACATGGTATCTAATCCACTTGTCCCCCGAATGATATAGCTAAATTGAATACGATCGCCGTTTATAGTTGAATAATTTCCTATTCCGGCAGTATGAATATTCATACTGAAATCTACATTAGAAGAACGAATCACTTGTCCGCTTTGACGTAAAACCTCGTCAGCAGTCAACCAAAATGACCGTGTATCATTTTGAAATCCTGCTCGTATGTTTTCTCTACACCCGCCCGCAAAGGGAAAACAAAACTGACCATCATTTCGCCAAACGCCTATAGGAATTAAAAATCCAATTGTTTGCGCACCTACTGTAGTTGCATCAGGTAAAGTTCGATTTGGAGAGAAATTATCTTTCCTACAACTCCAAAGAGAAATCAATAGCACGATATACAAAGCCTTACGCATAAATGGAATTTACTACAAATTTTCAGACTTAGTCTGTTGCGATTTTTTCCAAGGTTTATAAAGAGTGACATCTGTTGGCTGATAAGGTTGTGTTGGTGGTTGTCGTAATGGCTCAACTTCTTTCCAATGCTGATGCATATCAGACGGCAATCTTTGGTACCATGCTGTGCCTTCTTTCTTCCACAGTAACATATCATCATTCACATCACCAATTTTACGTGCGGGATTACCTACTACCAAACTTCGAGGTGCATATATTTCGCCAGCCTTTATAAAAGTCAACGCACCCACAATACATCCTTCTCCAATTTCAACATCATCCATCACAACTGCATTCATTCCAATCAATACATCTCTTCCAATATGTGCTCCATGTATAATAGCACCATGACCAATATGAGCACCAGCTTCTAATAACACTGTCACGCCTGGAAACATATGTATAGTACAATTTTCTTGCACATTACAGCCTTCTTCAATTACAATCCGTCCCCAGTCGCCACGAATGGCTGCACCTGGACCAATATATACATCAGCTCCAATTTCAACAGCACCTGTTACAGTAGCTTGTGGATGAACAAAAGCAGAAGGGTGTACATAAGGAATAGCATCTTTGAATTGATAAATCATAATTCAATTTTATTGAGTCAATAAAGTTACTCCTAACCATGCACAGATGCACGTTTTGTTTTCATTAACAAATGATTTGAATTACCGATTGCGTAAATGCATTTTCCCGATTCGTACAATTCCATGACAAATGCACTTTTAGTTTTGACCAAAATTTTACAATTATGAATAAAAATTTCGTTGCCATTAACTACATCCACTGCACACCAGAGTACAAAGAAAGATTTGAATATCTTTTTGGAACACGTGCAAGAGCAATTGATACTATGCCTGGCTTTTTAGACATGCATGTTTTAAAACCAGCGAAAGAAGGAGATGCCTATTTAATTGTGAGCTATTGGGAAAATGAATCGGCCTTTCAAAGTTGGACTAAAAGTGAGGCATTTATTGAAGGTCATAAACGCGGATTCGCAGACTTAGCAGAAGCAAAAGCCGCTGGAAAGCCAATGCCAATGACCAGTGATTTTAAAGTGTATGAAATAATAGCAAACTAATTTCTATGAAAAAATCTACTCGCAATATCCAAATTCCAGCATGGCTGAAAAAAATGGGCCTATGGGGTTTTCTCTTTTTTCTTTTGAAAGGAATAGCATGGCTGGTAATAGGCTACGTTGTTGTTAAGTAAGTACTACACCCGACAAAGAGTCGGGTGTTTTTTATATTAAATTCTTACCAGTTCTAAAACAAGTCCCTTTAAAAACAGCAACAGTTTCCTCAGACTGATTTTTAATAAAAATATGATACAAGCCTGTGCTTCGTCCAGAATGAATTTCATTCGCTTCAGCAACCAATACATCACCTACATGTACAGGCTTAGTGAATTGAATAGCAGTATCTAAGGCAACAGATAAATTATTTCTGTTATTACAAGCAAAGGCAAATGCGCTATCTGCTAAACTAAACGCAATGCCACCATGTATAATACCAAATCCATTTACCATCTCTGGACGGATGGTCATGGTAATTTTACTATAACCTACACTCACTTCCAACACTTCAATTCCCAACCATTGAGAAAATCGATCTTCTTGCATCATATGCTGTACTACTGAAGCAGCTAATTGTTGGTTCTCTTCCATATTACTCACCTTTAAAATTGGGATTTCTTTTTTCTACAAATGCCTGTACACCTTCTTTAAAATCGGCAGTGGAGGCTGCTCTTTGTTGGAGCTTATCTTCATTCATCAGTTGTTCATCCAATGTATGTAATGCCGACCAATTCAATGCTTTCTTAGTATAAAAAAGTGCTCTAGTGGGCATATTAGCCAATCTAATTGCAATTTCCCTGCTTTTAATTAAAAACACATCATCAGGATAATATTGATAGATCATACCCAATCGCTCAGCTTCTGCAGCACCCACCGCATCGCCTAACATCATAAGAGCACTTGCTTTCTGCCAACCAATTAAACGAGGCAAATAAAATGTTCCTCCACTATCTGGAATCAATCCAATTTTGGAAAATGCCTGTATAAACTTAGCCGACTCTGCTGCAACAGTAATATCTGCACAAATGGCCAAATTCGCACCAGCACCAGCGGCAACACCATTTACTGCTGCAACAACTGGTTTTTCAATTCTGCGAATTAATAACACAATTGGATTATAATGTTCAGAAAGAATTCGATTCATACCTGGACCATCAGGGTCTAGTACTTCCTGCAAATCTTGGCCCGCACAAAAAGCCTTTCCTGCTCCAGTAATATGCACAGCTCTTACATCATTTCTTGTGTTGCACTCTTCTAATACCTCTTGCAAGCGCAATGCCATTGGTCTATTAAAGGCATTGAATTTTTCAGGCCTGTTCAATGTAATCCAACCCACTTGATCCGACACTTCAAATAATATACTTTCCATAAGCTAGCTTTAAGACGAGGCAATTTATTTAAGTTTTACTAGAGGCACTTAATTTTTATGTTAATGCAGTTAACCTAATCAATTTGCTCATTCGCAAGTTTTTTCCAGGAATTGAAGAGCTAAGAACTAATTTGCCTTACTTCAAACGTAGCTATGCCAAAAACAGTCTTAATAACAGGCAGTACCAGTGGTATTGGCCTAGGAATTGCACATCAATTTGCCGCGGCGGGTTATGCAGTGATGCTGAATGGATTAGAAGCAAATGGTGCAGAAATTGCTGCGCAGCTATCAAACAAATACCAAGTTCCGGTTTTGTTTCACGGCGCTAATATGTTGCAGCCAAATGAGTTGAAAAATATGGTGGACTTAATGCTTAAGAACTGGGGACAAATTGATGCCTTGGTTTGTAATGCGGGCATCCAGTATGTGAGTCCAATTGAATCCTTTCCCGAAGAAAAATGGGACGCTATCATTGGCATCAACCTCAGTTCAGCCTTCCATTTAACAAAGGCTGTTTGGCCGTCTATGAAAGAAAGGAAATTCGGAAGAATCATTCATATTGCTTCGGCGCATGGCTTAATGGCATCTGAGTTTAAATCGGCTTATGTGGCCGCAAAGCACGGACTGGTGGGATTAACCAAAGTGACAGCACTGGAAGGTGCGCCCTATAATATTAACTGCAATGCTATTTGTCCGGGTTATGTAAAAACACCTTTGGTAGAGCAACAAATTGCGGCTCAGGCAACAGCCCATGGCATTTCTGCAGAAGAAGTTGTGCAAAAAGTGATGTTACACAAGCAGGCTGTGAAAGAATTTATACCAGTAGAAACATTGGGACAGCTTGCCCTGTTTTTAGCCAGTGAAGGCGCTACAACCCTTACAGGAACTGCTCTTCCGGTTGACGGCGGCTGGTTTGCTCAGTAACCCTATCTTTGCCGCTTCATTAGAAGTGCTAAGATTATGAAGTTTTACAACGTTCTTATTCGTTACCGTTTTTGGCTAAGTCTTTTAGCCATTGTCATTGCCGTAGTGTTGAATGTAACCGGAACAGGCTTCTGGCCTACTTTTCCGCTCTACTTTGTAGCTGTTATTGGAATAGTGAGCCATTTCATGGTGGGGCCACTCCGACTGATTCAAGAGCCAATGGAACAGGGCAATATGGAGGAAGTTGAAAAAATACTGAACTCTATTTGGTATCCGAACTTATTATATAAGCCTATTCGTTCTACGTATTACACTATAAAGGGACAGATGGCCATGATGAAGCAGGATTTTGATACGGCCGAAAAGCACTTAAAAAAGAGCTCAGAATTAGGTGTTCCCATGGCCGAAGCTGAAGGTGCGAATAAACTTCAACTTGGATTGATGGCTTTGCAAAAAGGCGATTTTAAACAAGGTGAAAGTTATATGCGTGCTGCAATTAGAGCAGGTATTCCAGATAAAGAAAGCGAAGCGGTAGCATTCTTGAGTATGTGTCAAATATTCATGAATAAAAGAGAATTCAGAGCTGCTAAAGAATATTTCAGAAAGGCGAAGGCTTGCAAGCCGAAAACACAACAAGTGATTGACCAGATCAAAGAACTCGAAAAATATATTTCTAGAATTCCTGGTTAATTTCTCATGTTTCATATTGCTCAAATTACTGAGGAAGGAAATGACCTTATTGCTTGTACGCAGCTCTTTCGAGCCTATGCTGAAAAGTTGAACGCCGATTTATGTTTCCAAGATTTTGAAAGGGAATTGGAGAATCCATTGAAAAAATATGGCTCACCCAAAGGGGCACTTTTTCTTGCTAAAGATGATGATAGGCCGGTTGGATGTGTAGCTTTTCAACCTATTGCAGAAGAAGGCTGTTGTGAAATGAAACGTTTGTATGTAGCGCCTGCATGGAGAAAGAAAGGCATTGCCAAATTATTAATAGAGCCGTTACTTGCCACTGCCAAACAAAATGGGTACACCTGCATGAAACTAGATACACTGGACCGTTTAGTGCCAGCAATAGAACTTTATAAAAGCCTCGGCTTTACAATAACTCAGCCTTATTATAGCAACCCTTTAGAAGGAGTTGTGTACATGGAGAAACAACTCTAAAATAATTTCTGTAACTTCCTACTGCTTAACAGGGTCATTACTCTCAAATTTTATTGAGTAATGTATGCTGTTGGCCCCCTTAAAAAACATCATTATGAAAAAGAATGTAGGTAACATTGACAAGTTGATTCGCTTTGTATTGGCTGCTGTATTTGCAGCGCTCTATTTTACTGGTACTGTAACGGGAACTTTAGGAATGGTTTTATTGGTTGCAGGTGGCGTATTGGTTGCTACTTCGGCCATTAGTTTCTGTCCGTTGTACACTTTACTTGGAATGAATACTTGTCCTCGGGAAAAGTAATGCTACTATTTTAACTGCCCACTAACCCATTGCGCTATTACTTCGGGATAGTGTTTGTGTTCTAGTGCGTGAATTTTTGTAGCTAATTCTTGTGGCGTATCGGAGGAATGCACATTGCATGTAAACTGTGCTAAGTGTTTGCCATGATCATATTGTTCGTCAACCAAATGAATGGTAATACCGCTCTGTTGCTCTCCTGCGGCTATAACGGCTTCATGCACATGCATGCCGTACATCCCTTTTCCGCCATATTTAGGTAAGAGAGCTGGGTGAATGTTGATGATGGAAGAAGGAAATGCTTCAATTAAAGTCTCTGGAACCTTCCAAAGAAAACCAGCTAGAATAATTTTATCAATTTGTGCATTTTGTAATTCAGGTACATAAGCATCACCTTTTACAAATCGATCTCGCTCTATTACTAAACTAGGTACGCCCCACTTAGTAGCCTTTTCTAAAATGCCAACATCTTTTTTATTGGAAACAATTTGTGCAACTTCAACAGTTGGATGATTGTGAAAATAGCCCATGATGGTATCTGCATTTGAACCGGCTCCCGACCCCCAAACAGATAACCTTATTTTCATGCTGCTTTTTGTTTTTGTCCACTCATGCGCCACCACATCTTTTGCAGATAATTCTTGAAAAAATTAAACTGTCCAAATGGTATGCTGATTAAAATAACGCACATGGGCCACAAAATAGTAACAACAATAATATAGACCACCAGCCAAATAGCTTGGTTTTCAATACCCAGCAAGGGCATGAATTTTTTACCCAAAAACCCACAAAGACTTCCGCCCAAAGCAAAAGTGCTGAAAATCAATACAAATTGAAACCAGCTGACTTGCCATTTATTTTTTAAGTAGGTAAACATGCGGGTGTAAAGAGAGCCATTTTTTTCCAAATCTGCTGTTAAAGAATAAAAATGATGGATGAATGACAAAAATTTGACGTTCATCGGCGCGTTTACGGATCATCTACTCTTCCTCTGTCTCCAATTCCTTCCAATCTACAGCCAATTTGTTTTGCTCCACAAAATTGCACCAGTGACAATCGGCTTTCCCACATCCTGTATAAAATGCTCGTTTTTGAATGGCCTCCCAGGTTGACTTAATCTGCTGAACAACCGTTGTGGTATCTTCAGGACGAATGATGACTTTTTCTTTTTTCAATTGCTTTTTCTGGTTGGGTTCTACAAAATCGAATTCAGTACTTACTACTCGCCAATTTTTATCGGCTTGACCATGAATCAAGATTTGATAGAAAACAGCTTGTCGCCAATAATCGCCTCCATTTGGATCTTTTTCTGAAGGCGGCTTTAACTTGTCTTTTGAATTATCTGGATTACCCGTTTTATAATCAACCACATTTACATCCAAGCCATTGAACTCTAGCTTGTCTAGCTTTCCTTTAAGCGGAATACCATCAACCACAACGTTGCGAATATTGTGTTCTATAACCACTACTTTATTAAGTTGATCCACCCTTTCATCGTAGTACCTACTTAGTACATCTTCTCCGTATTCCATTCTTCTAGTAAACTGCAATGGAGTAAAACTTTCTCTGTTGCGGTCCATATACTGCTTGAAATAAGAAATCAATGTAGCCTTATTGTGAAATGCATGCTGTCCATCATCTTTCATAGCTTTAAACCATTGCTCCAAAGCCCAATGCACAGCAGAACCAAATTCAGTGTTTTCATTCTTGGGTGAAGGAATGCGCAAAAGATTTTTATAATAAAACTCCAAAGGACACTTAAGAAAATTATTGAGTGCAGTAACGTTCATGCTGAACTTATCCAACAGCGGAGCAACAAAGTCTTCCTCTAATTTTTCAAGGATGGGTGCTTTATTTTCTCCCCATTGTAAAATGGCCATTTGAGACAGCTCATCCTCAGTTAAGACAATATTTTTTTGTGGTAAAGGTTGCTTCTCCAATATCTCAGCTAAAAACATTGTTGGCTCTATGTCTTTTCCATCTTTGTTGTACAAGCTGTAGGTCATCACCAATTGCTTAGCAGCTCTTGTAATAGCAACGAAAAACAATCGTCTCAATTCTTCGTGTTCAACCTCTTTACTATCGCCCTCAGCTGCACCGCCTATTAAGGTATCGGGCATAGTATATCCACCTGCGGGCTTTCGTTTTTTCTCCCAGAAGCCAGCATTACAACCCGCAATGAACACATAATCATATTCTAATCCCTTACTTCCGTGTGCAGTTAGCAAGTGTACACCTTGATCACTTCCGCTGGTGCGTTGAATAGGAATACGTAATCCTTCCTTCTTCATTAAGCTCAATACCTCCACCAATTCAGCCAAATTCATACTTGGCTTTCTTCGGGTTTCTTCTTTGATGAATTGAAAGAAATTGGTCAGTACTTGTAAATTCCAATGCTTATCGGGCTCATTCAAAATATGGTGTAGCATACCAGTTAAACGATACGCATTCTCCACCAACTGTTGTAAAGTGTCGCTAACTGCTGAAGTCAACAGTTGTTCGATTACTTGAGAAGCATGAGCCAAGGAAGGATGTAGAGATGGCGTAAATAAATCCTGCGCGCCCTGCTGTACTTTCTCAGACATCAACAATCGGATAGAACTTTTTGTCTTTCTAGAATAATCTGTGTTCTTCTGAAAATTCTCAACCGTAATTTTTGCAACTTCAATAGGAGGAATTTTCCACCAATTGTAATGAAGAATTTCAAACAGTTTTTCATCGCCACTATAAGGTCTGTCAAGTTCTTCCGATAAGAAAGTTAATAAGTTAACTAGTTGCTGTATGAGAGGTATGTCTAGTAAATTGAGACTTCTTTTGCTGTATGCGGGTATATCTAAACATTGAAAATACTGAGTTAACTCCTCGCCATATTTATTTTCCTTGTACAAAACAGCAATATGTGCAGGTTGTACACCTTGTTGAATTAATTTAGCAACTGCATGAGCAATATAGACCATCTCTTCGTGTGGCTGTCTGCATATATGTACTTCTGGAACTGTATTCAGGTCTTTTAAAGCTTCATTACTAGCAATTAATTCCTTCGATAAATTTTTAAATGAATGAATGAGTCGTTCTTTGTTTTTCTCGATCAATTCTTTTGATACATCTAATATGGGTTGAACAGAACGATAATTTTGTGTTAGTACAACTGTCTTTAAATAAGCGCTATACCTATCTGCAAACTCTTTCATGTTTGCCACATTCGCTCCTTGAAAACGATAAATACTTTGATCGTCATCGCCTACTACAAACACATTGGGCTGATCCCAATAATTGGCTAACAATTCAACAATTTTATTTTGTGTTCCACTCGTATCTTGATACTCATCCACCAAAATGTACAAATACTGCTCTTGGTAACGAGACAATAAATTAGGATTGTTTTCAAATGCTGCAATCACCCAATTAATCATATCATCAAAATCGTATCGATTGCGTTCTTGCATCATGGTTTGGTAATTGCTAAACTCACCCACAGCGGCTCTAAGCTTGGTCATTTTTTCTTGCTCTGCTTCAATAAGCGCCATCTTAAGATCACCTTTCTTGTAATTGGGACCATTTTTCTGATAACGATAAGATGGACGTTCAGGTAAATCATTCAAATAAGCTTCAATACTATCTTCTATCATTTTACTCGTCCAACCCTCCCGTTTCATATTGCTAAAAAGGTTGCTCAGATTATTGATTTCATAATACACATCACCTCTAAACCTCTTTAAAGGATGAGTTTTTGGAAAGCGATCAATCAACTCCTTTAAATATTCAATTCGTTCTAAATCTGAAATTGGATCTAGTGCGTTTTTCTGAAATAAGGATAAATTATCTTGAATGATATCGTTACAAAATGCATGAAAAGTGTACAGATTCACTTGATAAGCATCGGCGCCAATGAACCTAAATAAGCGCTTACGCATAGCTACAGCGCCAGCATCGGTGTAGGTCAAACAAAGGATATTATTGGGCCTAGCATCGGTTTCCAGTAAAATCTTTCCAATACGAGCAGATAAAATTTGGGTTTTACCTGTACCAGGACCAGCAATAACCATTACTGGACCTTCTAGGGCATCTACTGCTGCCTTCTGAGCGGGGTTAAGTTGCTGATAAATAGCGTCAAACTGTTGTTGCTGTTCTTGTCGGTTCATACTTTCAAAGTTAAGGATGGAGAACCTTTTAGCCCTCAAGATGTTATATACACAAATTTGCATCATGAGCCGAGTGTATTCCATCAAAACCGTTCAGAAAATTCCAATCACTTTAGAAGAAGCTTGGGACTTTTTTAGTCAGCCAGCCAACTTAAAAGATATTACACCCAATAATCTAGGTTTCAATATTATAAGTAAACACCACGGCACCCGCATGTATGCAGGTCAAATAATTGAATATACGGTCAGTCCAGTTTTAGGAATACCCTTGTATTGGATGACAGAAATTACGCATGTAGTTGACAAACAGTTTTTTGTAGACGAACAGAGATTTGGTCCATATGTGATGTGGCACCATCAACATCATTTTAAGGTAATAGATGGTGGAGTTGAGATGACTGATATTGTACATTACAAATTACCATTATGGATACTAGGCACTATAGCGCATGGCTTATTTGCAAAAAATCAACTTAAACACATTTTTGAATATCGTTTTACTGCAGTAGAACAGCGTTTTGGTAAGTGGGAAGGTCAGCAGAATGAGGTGCAGTTTGGATAAATCTAGTGCAGTAAATATGGAAAAACAATGACGCTTGTCATAGGATGAGCAAAAGGGGTTTATCAACTTTGAAAAATCTTAATCAACCAACATTTTTCACTGTTAAAAAATCCTTGTCATGGTTACCGAAGCACAGCACCAAGCCATCCTGCAAGAATGCCAGGATTGGTATAAAATTCTAGTTCAATACAAAGAAAAAATACAGCATTTAAAAAATGAATTGTATTTGTTTGCACCGGGTATAACTGATCACGACACCTTGGTGGAAGTTGAACATTATCACAATCAATTTCACATTCAGCTCATCAATCTGCATGATGTAAAACATGAAATTCGACACCATGTTCTAGAAGCTGAAAGACATCCCAATTTTGGACATCGAATTCCACACCATCAAATCAAAGAAAAGCTCGACTTTCTTTTAAAAGATTTGGATCAACTGGAAAACAACTTCCACAATTTTATTCAAGCTTAAAAAACTCACCCCGCCTGTTATGCAGAGCGGGGTTCTAAATGCATTTTACCATGGTACAATATGATACAGCACATGTAAAAAACATTGCTTTACTCGGACATGCCGGTTGCGGCAAAACAACATTTGCAGAAGCTATGCTATTTGAGTCTGGTATATTACCTCAAAGAGGCTCTGTAGAAGAAGAAAATACAGCAAGTGATGATCATGAATTAGAAAAAAACAGACACAGCTCTGTCTTCACTTCTTTGTTGCATATTCCTTGGAAAGGTTACAAAATCAATATTCTTGACACACCAGGATACAGCGACTTTTGTGGTGAAGTATTGAGTTCACTTCGCGTTGCAGATACTGGTGTAATGCTATTAAATGCTTCTGCGGGAGTTGAAGTGGGAACCGATTTAATTTGGGATTACACAGAAAGATTTAAAACGCCTATGCTGTTTGTAATCAATCAACTTGATCACCCAGAAGCCAACTACGAGCGCACACTACAAGAGGCCATTGCACATTTTGGAAACAAATTAGCTGTTGTTCAGTTTCCTGTTCAAACTGGAAATGGATTTCAACAAATTGTAGATGTGTTGAATATGGTTATGTATGAGTTCCCAACCAACGGTGGAAAACCAACTAAGGTTGCTATTCCAGCATCACTAAAAGAAAAAGCAGAGCAACTTCATCAAGAATTAGTTGAAACAATTGCAGCACATGATGAAAGTCTGATGGAGAAATTCTTTGATCAAGGTACGCTCAGTGAAGAAGAAATGAAAAAAGGTTTGCATGATGCTATGATTGCGCATGATTTGTTTCCTGTTTTTTGTGCATCTGGAAAAGCCAATATGGGAGCTGGAAGAATCATGGGCTTTATAGATACTGTTTGTCCATCTGCCAATGAACGGCCGCCTGCTATTACTCTGCAAGGAGATTCCTTACCTTGTAATGCAAACGGACCAACTTGCCTATTTGTTTTCAAAACTATATTGGAGCCACATATTGGAGAATTGAGTTTATTCAAAGTATTTAGTGGCACAGTAAAAGCGGGTATGGAATTATTGAATGAGGATACGGGTGTAACTGAAAAATTCAATCAACTATTTTTACTTGAAGGTCATAAAAGAATTCCAGTTAATGAATTAGCTGCAGGTGATATTGGCGCTACCATGCGTTTGAAATCAACACATATCAACAATACGCTTCACGAAAAAGGAAAATCACTTCAACTTACTCCCATTCTCTTCCCGCAGCCTAACCTAACAATGGCAGTTGCTGTACAAAAGAAAGGTGAAGAAGAAAAGCTATCACAAGCATTACATAGCTTACAAGAAGAAGATGCAACCATTCGCTATGAAGTATCTGCTGAGCTAAAGCAAACATTGTTGCATTGTCAAGGTGAATTGCATTTACAAATGATTCAATGGAAAATGGAAAATGAGTACAACTTGAATCTAAAATGGGAAGCACCCCGCATACCTTATCGTGAAACTATCCGAACTGGAGCACAAGCTATGTATCGACATAAAAAGCAAAGTGGCGGTGCTGGACAATTTGCAGAAGTAACTCTACAAATTGAACCCTACTTTGAAGGTATGCCCGAGCCAAAAGATGTGCCACTGCGAGGAAAAGAAGAAGTTGTACTTCCATGGGGTGGCAAACTGGTGTTTTATAATTGTATTGTGGGTGGAGCAATTGACCAAAGATTCTTGCCGTCTATCTTAAAAGGCATTATGGAAAAAATGCAGCAAGGACCGCTAACGGGCTCTTATGCCAGAGATATTCGTGTATTAGTTACAGATGGAAAAATGCACGCTGTTGACAGCAATGATATGGCATTCAAGGTAGCTGGACTACAAGCTTTCAGAACGGCATTTATTGATGCGCAGCCACAATTGTTAGAGCCAGTATATGCAGTTGAATTGTGGTGCCCTAATGAACAAGTAGGTGCAGTAATGGGCGACTTACAAACTAGAATGGGAATTATTGAAGGCATGGAAACGGCCAATCACTTGCAAAAAATTACTGCAAAAGTTCCTCTTGCCAATTTATATCAGTATGCTTCTGCTTTGAGAGGAATGACACAAGGAAGGGCGAGGTTCCAAATGCAGTTTTCACATTATGCACCTGTGAATCAGGAGGCACAGAGAAAACTAGTGGAAGCCTATCAGCCTGCCCAAACAGATGCTATGTTGGTTGACTAAAGCATCAAAAAAAAGGAGCCATTTGATCGATGGCTCCTTTTACTTATCTAATTTTTATAGGATCACTGATATTATTGTTACGATCCAATGTTGCAATCCAGATATGATTGTTAATTGGAATGATTAGCTCTCTGAGGTTAAGCTGAAGAGAACCCTTACCAGGATAAATTTTGTATATTGGTGTATACGTTGCGTCAAATCCTTTTCCTGGTTCACTGTGGTAAACCACATATCCTTTAATAGCCTCAGCACCTTCATACTTCATCTGTAAAATATCGCCTTTCAAACTCCACTTTGGCGCATCTGGTGCAGTTGCATCAACCCATGGCATTGGAGGAATAATTGCGGGACGAGCATAGTAATTGTTTTTCAATGAGTCATTCCATCCATTAGGGTTATTATTGAATGACTTGCTGCTGAAATAAGCGCTACCATGTGTAGTGGGAAACTTTCTCAATAATTGAATTTGCTCAGGCAGCTCTTCCTTTCTACTCCAACCACCCTTGGCACCAGCACGATAAATGCCATGTCCAATGTATAGATGTCTGCCGTAACTATTTTCATTCCACCAGTCTAACAATACATCGTAATCAGCTAGGTTAAATCCACGCTCCCAATATAATTGAGGCAACACATAATCCATCCACCCATTCTTCAACCAAAGCAAAATATCGGCATATAAATCGTCGTAATTGGTTTGCCCCGCACGGGTATTACTTCCCATAGGATCTTTGTCCTTATTGCGCCAAACACCAAAAGGACTAATGCCAAATTTTACAGATGGGTTAGTGACTCGAATAGCTTCATATAAGTTTTTGATAATACTATCACAGTTACTTCTTCTCCAGTCGTCGCGTTTCATACCACGACCATATTGTTGAAAGCTTTTTTGATCTGGAAATTCTTTCCCAGCAATTTTATAGGGATAAAAATAATCATCCATATGTATGCCATCGAGCGGATAGCGATTAAGCAAGTCTTTTACAACGTTTACAACATGACGCCTTACTTCAGGAATACCAGGATCAAAATATTTTTTATCGCCGTATGTTACAAACCATTCTGGATGGATTTTAGTGATATGGGAAGGAGCAATAGATGATTTATTGATATTGAAGACAGCACGATAAGGATTGAGCCATGCATGAAATTCCATTCCACGCTTATGAGTTTCCTCAATCATAAAAGCAAGTGGATCGTAGTAAGGAACTGGAGGAGCTCCTTGCTTACCTGTTAAGTATTCACTCCAAGGCTCGTATGACGAAGGGAAAAAGGCATCTGCAACAGGTCTAATTTGAACAATTAAAGCATTCATGCCCAAGCGCTGATGCATATCTGCAAGACGAATAAACTCAGCTTTCTGGTCTTCAACAGACAATCCACGTTTACTAGGCCAGTCAATATTTTCAACTGTTGCCACCCAAACCGCTCTAAATTCATAATTAGAAATTGGCTTTTGAGCATGTAATGCAGTCCAACAAAAAACAAGTGACACAAATAAAGAAAGACAATATTTCATGCGCCGAAGATAGGAAGCTCTTGTGAGTAGAGCAACCTTCTAAGACTTAATTCTCATGGTTATGAGAAATGTTTGGCCCTATAATTTGAAATGAATCATCAAAAGAGTCATTCTATTTTGAAAAAATGCTTTAGTCTAGTATTAACAATTCCAATTTCTGCTTCTATAAGTTTTCCCAAAACCCCCTTTACTAAGTTCAAATCCAGAGTAGCAATTTTGCTAAGTCTAATTATAGATCTACTCTTTAATCCATTAAATGTTGATGGCTCAATTTTGATGTCTGTAATTTCTTCCCAACTAAGTTGAGAAGTTATGAAGACAACAGTAACATCGTGTTCTGTTTATGCTAGAACAACAGCTGGTCTTAGTTTCTTACCGCTTAAATCTGTAAATGGGAAAGTAATTAAAATGATATCACCCTTTGCCATTATAAGTCTCTTTAATATCTGCTAACGTATACATTTCATCCTCATTTCGTAAAAAATCATATGCTTCACTTTTAGACGCAATCACTCCTATACCTTTAGTAATCACATCATTCTCATATTTTCTTGCAATAAAATCAGCAAAATCAAAAATTTCCTCCACTTTATCATCGGGAAGCTGATTCATTGCTTGAATTGTTTTCTCTATAATTGCTTGTCTACTCATGATTTATATTGCAATGTACAAATACAACATTCAGTATGAAACAGCATTTACTACAAAATTGAGGAAAAAAAGGCAATAAGAAATCTACTCCAACACCAGTTTATTTTGATGCACTTGTTTTCTCAACATGAAAATTTTATAGGTATGATGCGACTCATGCAATAGGAAAAATTCAATCCATTCTAAAAGTGTCATTTTTCCATATCGAGCGTGTATGCCTATCCGTTGCAGTTGAGTAGGTTGTAGTGCCGTGATGACCTGAATTAAATCGTCTCTCCTTTCAACAAGCCGCAACCAAACATCATACCAATCCATTTGCAAATATTCTTGAAACAAAGGATCATGGTGAGGTATATAAGGTTCAAACTCTGGGCTTTCTTGGTTAAGTATGTCTTGCAGTCGATGTACAAAACGAGGTTGGTATACCGCCAAATGAACAAAGTGCTCTTGCATACTCCACTCGTTCTCCTTTTTTTCCCTCAAATCTTCTTCTTGCAAGTCGTTAACCAATTGAAAGATGCCTAAATGCTGGCTTCTTAAACGCTCTAGTATAGATTCATATAATGTCATAACCAATGCATTTCTAAGAGCAAGTTAAATGCTTCTTTAATTTCTACGAAGAAGTTCATACAACCAATAGGAATAAATAAATTGCATCATGGTAAAAAAAATAGTGCAATTTTTAATATTTGGTGCATTTTCTATTCAAATACAAGCCCAGACCTATTTCGACTTTACTGAAAAATACTACCGAGATAGCACAAAAAACTACCTAATACAGCTAGCTGATGCCACTATTAGCCTACCACTCAACCGCGACAACCATGCACAGTTGGCAAGTGCATTTTGGGCTATGGAAATCATGCAATACCGACCAGGCCACGCTCAATCTGCCATTCGATACCAACTACCACTTTTAACAAAACAACCAGCATTTTATCAAAGAGCATTTTTGCAAATGTTGCATTCGCTTTATCCCAAACAGTATTCACAAGAAATTTCAACCATTTGGAAGGATTTAGATGGCACAAAAAATCAAGCCATGGCTCTTGAATATTTGGCTATGAATGGCGTATTTCCAGAAGATTTTAAGCTGATAGAAAACGACAGCAGTCACTTATTTTATTACGCAGAAAGAAGAAATAAAAATATTCAACCAATTTCAGCAGATGCATTATTAGACACTGCTTTCTTTCCTAATCAACTTCTAGTTGTAAGCCTACAGCACAATGATCGAAATATTCCTGGTGCAATTAGATTCCGTTTACCCAATCATACCTGGTACAAAAGAACTGATGGAACTATTTGGGAAGCTCCACAATTAGCGAGGGCAATTACCAATTTACCGTATTATCTCACCAATGGAAATACACCACAAGGATTATATGTGCTTGATGGGTTTGCCGTATCAGAAAATGATTGGATTGGTCCAACTACCAATTTACAAATGCGCCTGCCATTTGAGACCGATCGAAAACATTTTTTTGCGGGAGATAGTACCCAAAATTGGGAGGACGGGTACAAGTATCTACTAGGACCCTTAGCAAACAAAAAACCGTTGTGGGAGTCCTTTATTGCGGGCAAACTAGGGAGAACTGAAATTATTGCACACGGTACCACCATAGACCCAACATGGTATAAAAACCAGCCTTATTTTCCCAACACACCCAGTTTAGGTTGTTTATGCAGTCCAGAGCTTTGGGACGAAAAAGGAATAAGAGTTAAAAGCGCTCAGCAAGAATGGATAGAGGTATTACAATCATTGGGGGGTGGACAACAAGGTTATTTATTAGTTGTTGAAATACAGAAATAAGTTGGATTAGAAATTATTGGAAAAATCGCACTTGCATAAGATATTTGTGCAGCTCTGAAGTTCCTTCGGATGGCCCTGTAGTTAAATGGATATAACCAGCGTTTCCTAAACGTTAATTCCAAGTTCGATTCTTGGCGGGGCTACAACTTTTCATAGTTAGCGCGAGTTTGTGACTCGTGCTACAATTTCACTGTTAAAGCTAGTTTTCAACTCGTGCTATTTCCTTCATTTGTTAATTCCAAGTCCCCCGACGCTGCGGTCTGGGTGCAACACCCGACGCTGCGGTCGGGATGCTGACCTTTAGCGTCAGCATTCGATTCTTGGCGGGGCTACAACTTTTAATAGTTAGCACGAGTTTGTAACTCGTGCTACATTTTCATACTAACGAGTGTTTTCAACTCACACTAACTTCATAAATACTATAAATTTTCTAAATCGTTTAAATCCTTTGACCGTCCTGCTTGTTGTTTAGTTGCCACGAGATCATTTTTATGAATCACCCTAATTTTTAAACCCTCATCTTCAAAAAAGATGGCCCTATTATAAATTTCTTGAAAGTCAAATCCTTCTAATTTAATCATTAAATCAATTGCTACAGGAGGAATACCAAATGTAAAAACATCCCAAACTGGATGATGGAGAAAATTTTCTTTAGTCATATCAAAGACGGGCATACCAAAATCCTCAAAAGCAAGCTTAATTCTCAAGTAATTCTCTTCAGACCGCTCAACCCAAAGATCCATATCACCTGTTGTTCTTGGATAACCATGAAGAATTACTGAGTATCCACCCACTAGTATATATTTAACATCATGAGCATTAAGTGATTCAATAAAATCTTTAAAATCTTGATTGAAAATATTGCTCATCAGCTTGAGAAAGATTTTGCTGAAAAGATAGTCTTATTCATCCTAGGAGGATTCTTTACATGATAGTTATATGCAACACTATTTAGATATGCAGCAACCTGCATACGTTCTTTCCAGCTTAGCTTTTTATAATACTCAACATGATTTGAAGCTTCTTGGACTGTTTGACCTTTAAAAGCAGATCTATCTAATTTAAAACTTTCCATTATCGAATTTACTAATTTAATTTAAAGCTAGCACGAGTTTGTAACTCGTGCTACATTTTCCCATCTATGACGAACCTGCAACTCGTGTTTCAACTTAAACACTTTTACAGCTATAGCTCGATCAATTAATTTTTAAATTTTTGCTGAACCAATGAATTGGTTCATTACAAATCTTTCTAAAAAAAAAGGGCTACAACCCGCTTGATATGGATTGTAGCCCGTAAAATATATTAGCAGTTTACTGCTTTATAAATGTTGCACTTCCAATTCGTTTGGTTGCTGTGCTATTCAACACCTGTACAATATAAGTTCCAGGAGGAAGACTGCTCACATCAAGCCTTGTTGTTTGACCACCAGAAAATGCTACAACTTCTCTTTGTGTTTTTACAAGTGCACCGTTGTTGGTGTAAACATTTATTATAACATGGCTGGTATTGCCCGGCGTATAACTCACATTGGCATAGCTCGTCGCAGGATTGGGATGAACTGTTAATGGTAATTCAGGAAGAGAATTGGCAGTTGTTACTCCTGCAGCATTCACTACAATTACCTGCGGATTGGTTGTTGCGTTATCAGACGAACTGAATGTTGTAAATCCTGAACCAGAATTGGTAATTGGTACATAAGTAGCCAAAGCATATGCTTTCGCAGGATCAACAAATCTGTTCGGATGGGGATTCCTGTATTCCAGATACACCTTAAATATGTACGAGTCTGGTGGATTCGAGATTGCAAATTGAGGTAAAGCATTTAGTGGCGTATTCGGTGGTAGTACATAATCCCACTGGTTGATTACTGTATTGTTGGGGGCTAATATCTGAACAACATATCTTCTCTCAAAAGCTAAAAGGCTTCCGAATGCAATGGTACTTGTGTCTCTAATAATATATGTATCAGAACCTGTTGGAAGTACTCTGGGTATTACCCTAAGCGCAATGGCTGCATGTGGTGCTGCATAAACAGGAAAACGCATGGTGCTAATTGTATCTACATTACCATTGTTGTTCCTTACCCTAAAATTGATGGTTGCAGTGTCGTTGGGGAATGCATTTGAATAAGTATAATTAGTCAACTGTGTAATCACATTCGGAGTAGAACTGTTTGTAACAACAGGAGCACCTTCACCTAAATTTAAATGGGAGGTGAGTGATATGTTTACAAATTCATTGATGGATCCTACTGCAGTTATATGATACATAGGTCTGCCTGTTGTAGGTTCAAAACCATTAAACACTGAGGCCATGTGTACAATAGATGGCTGAACTAGGCTATTAAAAGTTTTTGTTGTAGTGACCGAACAGCCTGAGGATGAGCTCACCCTTAATTGTATAGTCTGATTAACACCGCCTGTAACTCGTGTAAACTGGAACGGGGTGGTATGGTTTCCAAAAATAGGATCCAAACCAGGCACTGCATTTGTGTTCCATCTGTAGGAGTAATTTCCTGCTGGAGGGGTTGTAGTTATTTGGGCCGTTATTTGAGGTCTTTCAAAAGGTGCTCTTGGAGCTTCGGTGATAGTAAAATCCGGTGAACCTAAATCAATGATGTTGATGTAATGAGTAAAACTATCAGTACATCCTTCTAAGGATCTTACCGTAAGCTTGACAGGGAACAATCCGTTTTCACGGAAAATAATCCTTGGATTAACGAATGTATCGTTGCCTTCTCTGTAGGTCAAATTGGTTGTGCCAAAATTCCACCTGTATAACATTTGTCCGCGCTGAATACTGGAATTGCTGATATACTGAAAATCATGTCCTCCTCCAGGTGTTCCCCCGTTGTTACAAATTTGAATAGTATCGTTAGCAACAATATTTTGTAACGCAGTATTTAAATACAGAACATATCCAACCTTTGGTGTAGGAAAAACAGTAATCGTTCTTGAGAAGAAATACTTGATTCCATTTTCGTCAGTACCTACAAGTGTCACTTGATAATCACCACTGTTTGTATACGACTTAGTTGGATTAGATGCGGTTGTTGAATCTCCATCGCCTAAAAACCATTTAAAAGTAAAATTACCTTGTGTAGTGTTCGTAAATTCAAAACTATTTCCATCTAAACAATGGCTATTTCTATTAACGGTAAATGAAAGAGGATTTGTAGCTGGAGGAGCAGGATTCGATCCGCCGCCTGGAGGATTAGAACCTCCGCCACCTGGGGGATTATTAGACCCTCCACCACCTCCAGAAGGTGGAGCTGCAGCTACGGGGATACTAAGGATAACACTGCTAGAACAGCCAGCAGCACTAACTCCGGATAACATAACTGGAAAGCTTCCATCGGTTGCAAATATTTTATTGACATTGCTTCCAGAGGCTGAAGTACCATCGCCGAAATCCCAAGTATGTGAGGCTATATGTCCAGATGAAATCGTAGATGTACTTACAAAATTGAATGTTGACCCCACAAATCCTCCGTTATAAATGGCAAAGCTCATAACAGGAAGCGGATGCACAGTAATTTTTTGAGAAAAATAATGATGCGTACCGGTTGTATCGGTAGCGATTAAAGTAACGTTGTAATCTCTTGGCTCAGTAAAAACCTTTGAAGGTGATGTGAGGTTAGATGTAGTATTATCACCAAAATCCCAACTATAACTATTGAAAACGCCTGTTGAAGTGTTTGTAAAAACAAAATTGTGTCCATTAATGCACTGCTCTAAACTATTAACGGTAAAACTAGCTCTTGTTTGTGCTTGAAGGTTGTTGCATAGAAAAAAAGTAGCAACAAATAAAAAACTTAGGTAGAAATTTTTGCTCATACTATGGACTAATTAAAACTTTTATTAGCCCTTCATAAGCATTGGATTCTAGAGATTAGATTGTAAACATATGATTTTTTTTAATCTGTCCAACTTTTTGCAACGATTTCTTTGATTAAATTATTGTGTTGTATAGATTGATTAAGAATCAAGGGAATAAATAGCTAAAACAGAGCACCTATAAATGCTTCACTAAATAAGTTGCCAAAAAAAAATCCCCATACCTTTTTCAGGTATGGGGAGTGGGATACTGGATGGTTTTTCCTAGGATTGGATATGCGAGGGGGTTATCTCGTATTAGGTTATTGGATCGACGTGAGGGATATACCAAAACAAATGCCAAAAATATATATGCTGATAATCAATAGGTTAATATCTATAAGGCGGAAATAATTTTCCGTAAAATGGAATATCATTTTGAATTTAGGAAATTTCCATAATTTCATCTATGCCAAACCATAACCCTTACCACATTTTTATTGTTGACGACGATCCTTGGTACAGTGAATTTTTATCCTACCATCTTTCGCTCAACCCCGACTATAAAGTGTCTACTTTTCACAGTGGAAAAGATTGTCTTCGTCATCTTGCTCAGCAACCCAACCTAATAACAATTGATTTTTCCTTGCCGGATATGTACGGCGATGAACTTTTTAGATCCATTCAAGAATTCAATAAAGACATTCCTGTAATTGTAATTAGCTCTCAAGAAGAAATTCAAGTTGCTGTGCAGTTACTCAAAATGGGTGTAAAAGATTATTTAGTAAAAGATGAACATACCCAAGATATTCTTTGGAACAGCATTATCAGAATCAGAGAAACACAAGACCTAAAAGAGGAAGTCCAACAACTAAAAGAAGAACTTGGAAAAAAACTTTCATTTAAGCATGCTTTATTAGGACAAAGCCAAGGCATTCAACAGGTCATAAAATTGATGGAAAAAGCAGCCCAAACTTCTATTAATGTTTCTATTACAGGAGAAACAGGAACAGGTAAAGAAGTTGTTGCGAAATCAATTCATTATAACAGTAGTCGAAAAAAGAAAAAGATTGTTGCAGTAAATATGTCGGCCATACCGAAAGAACTTGCAGAAAGCGAACTTTTCGGACATGAAAAGGGTGCTTTTACCGGAGCTTTAACTAGGAAGCCTGGAAAATTTGAAGAAGCACAGGGCGGTACACTATTTCTAGATGAAATAGCCGAAATGGACCTCAGTCTTCAAAGCAAACTCTTGCGTGTATTACAAGAAAGAGAAGTAGTACGAATAGGCGGACAAGATACTATTACTCTTGATGTTAGATTGATTGTAGCTACACACAAAAACTTGCTGGAGGAGGTAGAGAAAGGCAATTTTCGAGAAGACTTGTATTATAGAATCATGGGCCTACCCATTCATCTGCCACCACTGAGAGAAAGAGGTCACGATATCTTGCTTCTTGCTAAGCATTTTTTAGATGAGTTTTGTCGCTTAAACAACCTACCAACCACTTCTCTTTCGCCTGATGCCAGTCAGCAGCTACTCCATTATCCTTTCCCAGGAAATGTTAGAGAACTAAAAGCCATGCTCGAGTTGGCAGCCGTTTTGTGCTCTAATGCCTGTATTGAACCTGCTGATCTTCATTGGAATACTTCTATCAAAGCAAAACAATTAAAAACACTATCCGCGCATGGTACCCTTAAAGAACAAATTGCTCAAATAATTCAACACCAACTCAATGCAAATCAAGGTGATGTTTTAAAAACAGCTGAACAGTTAGATATTGGCAAAAGCAGGATTTATCAAATGCTTGAAAAGGGCGAAATAAAAAAGTAGTTTCCAAATAAAAAGAAAGATTCCAAAAAATGGAATTGGCTAAAAATAGGACCTCCACAACTAATTCATTTTGAATTAGTTACATAAAATAAATCTTGGCACAAAATTAGTCGCTCCAAAATCATGATTACCAATAATTTATCTACTAATTTTTTTATTGAAGCAGGGAATATTGAAGGCCTTCTTGCTGCTATTAAAACCTTTGAACGGAGAGACGATTGTAGGAGTTTACTATGCTTAGTAGCAGAAAAAGATGCATGGGATAATGAAAATTTAAAAACTGCATTTGAAAAATCTAGCCTTTCAATTACTGGAGGGATTTTCCCAGAAATTATTGTGCAAGGTGAGAGAAAGCAATCGGGAACATTATTGATTCCACTAAAAAATCAGTTAGAATTAGCTCTTATTTCATTAGGACAAGAATTGACTGAAATTCAAAAGCAAATCCAAGATCTATCCTGGCAAATGATGGAAGAGGACAGTTCATTATTTGTGTGGGTTGATGCACTAGCACCAAAAAAAGTTCCATTTTTAGAGTTGTTATTTAATCATTTTGGAAGCTATGTGCACTATTTAGGGGGCGGTGCCGGATCATTAAGTTTTCAGCCACAACCTTGTGTTATAGACAACAATGGCATTCATGAGAATACGGCAGTTGTAGCTTATTCAAAAAAGAAAATGGCAATTGGTGTGGCACACGGATGGAGTACCATTTCAGAACCGTTTAAGGTAACAAAAGCCATCAACAACCATTTATTAAGTCTAAATCAACGTCCTGCACTTGAGGTATATCGAGAAATTGTTGAGTCACATGCAGGCAAAAAACTTGATGAAGCAGATTTCTTTAATACTGCAAAATCTTACCCGTTAGGAATTGCAAAAATTGATGCAGAAAGAATTATTAGAGACCCATTCGCTATTAAAGATAATGGGCTTCTTTTAGTTGATCCAATTCAAGAGGGTGAAATGGTCTGCGTTATGCATGGAAATATTGAATCGCTCCTTCAAGGCGCCGCACTTGCAACCCAAAGAGCCAATTCTAAATCTAATCCTCACCAACAACAATTATTTTGTATTGACTGTATATCTCGTGTGCTCTTTATGCAAGATGAATTTTATAAAGAAATTGAAACAGTGAATAGCAGTCGACAAATCAATGGCGCGCTTACTATAGGTGAAATTGCAAATGATGGCGATGCATACCTAGAAATGTATAATAAAACAATTGTAGTTGCTAAATGGTAAACCTTACACTACAATATGAATTATTTTCTGAATTCATTTATGGATTATCACTTTCTGAATCAGAAAATGAAATTCTATCTAAGGCTATTCCACTTTATGTTAAAAAACTGAATTGTATTAGCGCTGCAATCATACAAGTAAAAGAGCAAGTAGTTGAAGTAAAACAAGTATTACCCACAGTTTTAGCGAAAGCACATATTTGGAACGAAATTGGTAAACAAGCAAATGCCCCTTATTCTTCTAATGAACCTTTTCAACATTTTCATGTAGACCAAACACATTTTTATACCTATGAACTAGCTAGTTATGGATACTTAATCTTAGGTCGAAGAATGGAATTCGACAAAACTTTAGCTATTGAACTTGCCCCAATTTTTCAATTTTTAGGTAAAAATTTAATCCAGGCAATTGACCGCCAACTTCGAATTGCATTCGAAGAAAAATTAGAACAAGAGAGAAATTTACTTCGCACCATCATTGATAATATTCCTTTTAAAATTTATGCAAAAGACTTAGATGGTCGAAAAACATTAGCAAATAAATATGAAATAGAAGAATCGGGATTTAGTAAAGAAGAGGATCTGCTTGGAAAAAACGATTTTGATTTATATCCCCAAAAAATTGCAGAAGAAAGTACTGAAGAAGATAAAAAAGTCATATACAAAAATGAATCTATCATAAATCTAGAAAAGCAATTTAATGATGGAAGTTGGTCGCTCATTTCTAAAATTCCTTTGTATGACGCTCAAGGAAATACAAGTGGATTAGTTGGCCTAAGTGTAGATATCACAAATAGAAAACAAACAGAGGAACAACTTAAAATTCAGGAAGAGAAATACAGAAGCATTATAGCAAATATGAATTTGGGTTTATTAGAAGTAGATGAAGAAGAAAGAATCATTTACGCCAATCAGAGCTTCTGTAAAATGACGGGATATACCTTAGATGAAATGAAAGGAAAAATTGCTAGCTCCTTGTTCGCTGAAGGTCAAAACTTAGATACTATTCAACAAAAGACAGAGGAAAGAAAAAAAGGTAGTTCAGATGCGTATGAAGTACAACTAAAAGATAAATGGGGAAATATAAAGTGGTGGCTAATTAGCGGTGCACCTAGATACAACAATAAAGGTGAACCCTCAGGATCAATAGGAATTCATTTAGATATAACTGCCCAAAAGAATTTGGAATATGATTTAATTAAATCTAGAGAAGAAGCTAAAAAATTGGCAAAAACCAAACAAAGCTTTCTGGCAAATATGAGCCACGAGATTAGAACCCCAATGAATGCAATCATTGGAATGGCTAACCAGCTTCAAAAAACAAATCTCAACGCTTCTCAATCAAGCTTACTCAATATCATTCAAACTGCGTCTGATAACTTATTAGTCATTATAAACGACATTCTAGATATTGCTAAAATAGAAGATGGTAAACTTGCAATTCATCCTGTAATATTTGAACTCCAAGAAACCATAAAAGAGAGTATTGATACACTTCAATTTAAAGCAGAAGAAAAGGGAATTTTATTAAGACAAGGAAAATTTGATCTTCTTATTGCTCGCTACTTAAAGGGTGACTCCAACAGACTGCGACAAATACTCTTAAATTTTTTAAGCAATGCCGTTAAATTTACTAATAAAGGTAGTGTAACAATAGAATGTAGTTTAGCAAGCACAAGCATGAATAGTCAGTGGATTGAATTTAAAATTATTGATACTGGAATTGGTATGGAGGCGTCTTTCTTAGAAACAATATTTGATCCATTTACTCAAGAAACTACTGGTAACTCCAAAAATAATATTGGAACAGGTCTAGGTATGTATATTAGTAAGCAGTTAATTGAGTTAATGCAAGGTTCTGTTTCAGTTCAAAGTACAAAACATTTCGGTACTACTATTTCATTTAAACTCCCATTTGCAATTGCGCAAAAACCTGATACTAAAAATGAAGAACTTAAAACTTTAATTAATCCAAATAAACTTAATCAGAGAAAAATTTTGATTGTAGATGATAATGAAATGAATAGACTGGTTGCAGAAATGATAGTTCAGCAAAATGGCGCTAAAACTCTACATGCAGAAAATGGACAACAGGCAATTGAAAAATTGCAAAATGATATTCCAGATATTATACTAATGGACTTACAAATGCCTGTAATGAATGGGTATGAAGCCACTCATTATATTCGAAATATTTTAAAAAATCCTATTCCAATTATTGCTTTAACGGCTAATGCAATTAAAGGCGAAAGAGAAAACTGTTTAGAAGCCGGAATGAACGATTATATATCCAAACCATTTAAAGAACAAGATTTAATTCAATCCATTCTTTCACTCATTTCTTTAAATGAGAACGAAGAAGCTAGAATTCTTGAATTAAATGAAGAAAACAAAAATGATCAACTACCCTATGACCTTTCAATTCTTCTACAAATAAGCAGAAATGATCATCAGTTTGTTAACAAAATGATTCAGCTATTTTGTGATGACCTTCCCTTTCAGATTGAACAAATAAAAGATGCAATAGCACAGGAAAATACTCAGATTATAGCTGCTAAAGCACACCGATTAAAACCAAGCACTACCAATTTGGGTATGCCAGCAATCACTCAAAAACTAAGACAAATTGAGTCTTTAGCAAAACACGAAAAGTTTACTTATCATTTTGTTACTCTAACAAATTCATGCATTGAAGACTTAGAAAAAAATAGGTTACTTCTACTCGACTATTTGTCAAAGAATTCGAAAATCTAACCGCCTACCCCGCATAAGCGCCGTTTATCACATCAATTAAACTTTTTGCACATACAAAGGTCTTAGCAGCGTTTGTATGTATAGCTTGCGCTTTGCATTACAGAAATTAACCCAAAACAACACGAAAAAGATCTTATTAAGTAATTTTTATATATGAAGTATTTTTTCCTATTAGCTGCATCTACTTTGCTTGGGTTACATTCTTTCGGTCAGAACACTGGTACCATACGCGGATCATTAATAGATACTACAACCAAACAGATCCTTAAAGGTGCTTCTATTACAGTTTTAGAAGAAAAAGATTCCACTTTAGTGAAGTTTGGCTTAGCAGACGAAAAAGGGAACTTTGTAATTAATGACATCCCCTTTGGTAATTATCTTATGCTAATTGCCTTTCAAGGCTATAAACCACAGTACAAAAATATTTCTCTTACAAGAACCAGTCCCTTAGTTGCCTTCCCTCCAATAATAATGGAAATACAAGCCAATGAATTGAATGATGTAGTAGTAACTGCCTCCCCAATTGTTGTGAAGAAAGATACTGTTGACTTTAATGCCAATATGTTTAAAACTAAGCCTAATGCAACTGCAGAGGATTTGTTGAAAAAGCTGCCTGGGGTTGAAGTAGATAGAGACGGTAATGTACGTGCACAAGGACAACAAGTTACTAGAGTATTAGTAGATGGAAAACGATTCTTTGGTGATGATCCTAAATTAGCTACACGTAACCTGCCAACAGATATGATTGATAGAGTGCAGGTAATTGATGGTTTAAGTGATCAGGCCGCATTTTCTGGATTTGATGACGGAAACCGAGAAAAAACAATTAATATCATCACAAAAAAAGATAGAAGAAAAGGATGGTTTGGTAAAGCATCGGCTGGTGCGGGTACTAACAATAGATATGAAAACAGCCTAAGCGTGAACCGCTTCAATGGCAATCAACAAATTTCTTTTATTGGACAAGGTAACAATACCAACAAGCAAAGTTTTACTGTCCAAGATATCTTAGGTTCTGTAGGAGGTGGTAATGCAGGAGGTGGCGGCAGAGGTGGAGCTGCAATTGCAAATTTAGGTGGAGGTGCTTTTAGACAAGCAAGCAGTGTATTGCAAAATTTCAGTACAGGTGCAAATGGAATTGTTGAATCTTGGGCAGGTGGATTGAACTACAGAGATAATTGGGGCAAAAAAACGGAAGTAAGTGGTAGTTATTTCTTTAATAACACACAAGTAATTCGTGATCAAACAAGTTTAACTGAAAACGTATTAGGAAGTGCTGGAGCGTCGTTATTTAATGAGCAGGTTTCTAAAGTAAATAACACAAATCAAAATCATCGTATCAACTTTAATATTGAAACTAGATTTGATTCGCTCACTTCTATGATTTTTAGACCAAATGTATCTTTTCAAAGAAGTTTTAATATAAACGAAAGTGTAAGTAATCAAACTCGCGGAAAAGTAATCAATGTAAACCAAGCTAAGTTTAGAAGCGAAAGTGAGAATCAAGGTGTAAATGCAAGTGCTGAATTGTTATTAAGAAGAAGATTTTTGAAAAGAGGAAGATCCATCAGTGCGAACTTCAATTTTGGTGGCAATACGAATGATGGAGAAGGCAACTCTTACACAACACAAATTAATTTAGCCGCCATCCCAAATAGATTTGACACTTTAGACCAACGATTTAATTCTGAATCTAATTCAAGAAATTTTAGTACCAACATTTCATATACAGAACCCATTGCAAAAAATTCGTTAATGGAATTCTCCTATAACTTCAATAATAATTTGAGTAATTCTGTTAGAGAAACATTTCGCTTTAATAGATTAACAGGACAATACGATATTGCTGATACTCTTCAAACGAACAATTTTGAAAATACTTTTAAGGCACATAGAGGAAATGTAAATTATCGCTACCAAAAAGATAAGTATAGCTTTAGTTTTGGAGGTGGTATTCAATGGGCAGATTTAGTAAGTATTAATACAAGCAGAAAAACCACTATAGATCAAAGCTTTATCAACTTCTTTCCCAACGCTAATTTTAGCTTCAATAAGAGCAGAACGGAAAGCTTCCGCTTCAACTATCGCGGAAATACCAACCAACCTAATGCTACTCAACTTCAACCCGTATTTGATATCACTAATCCATTGAATGTGCGTGGTGGTAATCCAAACCTGAAACAAGAGTTTCGCCATTTCTTTAACTTATTTTATAATAAGTTCAACTTCATGAATTTCAAAACAGTCTTTGCATCGTTAAACTTTAGTTTAACACAAAATAGAATTGCTAATTCAACATTTATTTACTTGCCAGGCGACCCACTTCCTCCTGGTATACCAGCTGGAGTAATACAGCCTGGTGCTATCATTTCGCAACCAGTCAATATCAACGGTGTTTATAGTGTAAGCGGCTTCTTCACATTCGGTCGACCACTAAAAAAACCTAAAAGCAATATCAATTTCACAACCAATGCTAGCTACAATCAAGATGCTAGCTTTATTAACAGTGAAAAGAACTTTACCCGCAACTATGTCATTGGACAAACAGTTACCTGGACGATGAACGTGAAGGAGAAATTAGATATTAACCTTACAAGCACTTCAACATTTAATGGTGTTAGAAACACTTTCTCATCAGCACAAAATCAAAACTTCTTTAGTCAGTTAATTTCTGCGGATTTTACCTACAGCAATAAAAAGCGCTTGCTAATGGGAAGTGATTTTGACTTGAATATTTTTGCAGGAAGAACAGACGGATTTAACCAAGCAATTCCTTTGTGGACTCCATTTATTGCTTATCAAGTATTTAAAAATAAAAGTGGAGAAATTAGATTAAGCGTATTTGATATTCTTAATAAGAATACATTTATTGATCGTACCATAAATGCTAACTCAATAAGAGATGTGCAAACACAGGTACTTCAACGTTATATGATGCTGAGCTTTACTTATAACCTCAGAAAGTTTGGTGGTCCACAACAGCCGAATCAAATGATGAATATGATGCAACGATTTATGCCTAGAGGTGGTATGAGAATGTAAAATGAATAATCAACTGTAAAAAACTCCTTTTTAATCGAAGGAGTTTTTTTATATAATAGATTGAATCTCTGTTGTCCAGTCTTCAATGTGTTTTACATGATGCGTAACAAATCCCATGTGCTGAGCGGTCTGGATATTTCCAATGGTATCATCTATAAATAAGGTCGAAGCTGGATTAATATTGTATTTATCCATTACGTATTGGAAAATTGATACATCTGGCTTCCTTAACTGAATATGATGGGAATAACATGCAACATCAAAATATCTTTCATTAAAATCTGATGCTTTAAACTGCTGCTGATAAATTAACATAAAAGCATCATAATGTATTTGATTGGTGTTACTAAGCAGAATAATTTGATACCTGCTCCTCATTTGCTCTAACCATTTCAAATTCTTTTCTTCAAACTGAAGTAACATTGCATTCCATGCATGAATAATTTCATCATCGGTTGCATGTAATCTTGTTCTAACCCTCAGCTCCGTAATAAAATCATATTCTGAAATTTGTCCCTGCTCCAATTTTCCAAATAGATCATTGGATCTATGTTGTGTGAAATATTCATCAAATGGATGTACACCAAGTTGTTCAAAAGCTTGTTTTGTTAAGCTATAGTTTAAATGCAACAACACACCCCCCAAGTCAACTAATAAGGTATTTACTGACATTTGGCAATGTTACGAAAATGACCAATTCTGCCAATGCCATTCTAGCTGCTTCTTAAGTATATCCATTGAGTAAGCATAATCGAGCCTCCTAGATGGCTCTTGTTGCAGTAAATGAAACAATTGATTTTGTATGTCTTCAAGACTATGTAATACTGGAACTCCCATTTCTTTGAGCGCAGCTGCATTACAAGCCTGCTCATATTGTCCTTTGATAGGAATAACCATTAATCGCTTTCCTAAATAAAGTGCTTCAGCAGGGGTTTCAAATCCACCTGCTGTTATAACGGTACTTGCATGTAACATACTTTCTGTAAATCCTGCATGCGAAGGTGGAATGAATTTGAGTTGATTTACTTGAGTCAATTCATTCACATAAGTGGTGAATATTTCAACCTTTCTATCTCTTATCCAATAAAATGCTTTTGTCAATTCCTCTATACCGAATTGTGGTAAGTAAACAGTAATATGACCTTGATTAGTGGGAGTTGCATGAATCAACTCATGTTTAATAATAGGGTGTAAGATCCACGAATCATAGCTATTAAAATGAAATCCAATATATTTTGATGCGGGTGCATATTTCTTTAATATAGTTTCACCAAGCACTTCTCTTTTTTTCGGCCTAGGCACGTTTTTGCTATGAAAACTCGCTTGGTGACCAATACCTAAACTTGGAACCTTCTTCAACCTACATGCTAATGCGCAAACAGGTTCAAAATCATTCAATACCCAATCGTACTGTTCAACTGGAATATTTTGCATATCCCGCCAAATTTGAAAAGGAGCAAATGATTTTAGGATACGTTGATAATCCAATCCCCCACTCTTGCCATAAAATAAACTAATACCCTTACTTCTATATATAACAGGAAGCATTCCATTTAATTGACTATTGCTTCCACTTAAAAAAATATCAACCTTTCCAAAAGTCTCTAACATTGGCAACAGTTCAATAGCTCTTGCAATATGTCCGTTTCCTGTGGCTTGAACAGCGTACAAAATTTTCATATTAGGAACCTGGTGTGGGTACTATTGGACTAGATCCCGATAATGAGTGGAAGAAGTAAGCTATTTCATCAGTTACAACATTAATAGCTGGTGCATGCTGATGCATTTTTACAACAGGAGTACTTGGCTGTAACAACTTAGAAGCATCAAATTGATAAATATGCCAATCGCCATTGTAATACTCTAGGGAACTCAAATTCTCAATCCAATCTCCGCTATTCATATAGGTCACTTTGCCTTTTGCATTCACCATTTCACGCTTTTGAGGCTGATGAATATGACCACAAATCACATAATCGTATTCTTTCTCTATTGCTAGCTCAGCAGCCGTTTGTTCAAAGTTGTCAATCCAAGCAACCGCTTTCTTAACACTTTGCTTAACGCGTTTACTCAAGCTCATTTTCTCTTTTCCTAATCGTCTTAATATCCAATTGATACAGCTATTAGCCATAATCAATAAATCATACCCATGACCACCCAACTTAGCTATAATTTTTGCAGTTCCTTTTGTTGTTGCGTCAAAGACATCACCATGGAAAATCCACGTCATTTTACCGTCAATCTCCATTACAATCTTATCCGTTAATTGGAAATGCCCCCATTGCACATCGGTATACCTTCTCAAAAACTCATCGTGATTACCAGTAATATAAATAACCCTCACACCTTGAGAAGCCATCTTCATAATTTCACGAATGACCATCATGTGTGTAACCGGAAAATATCTTTTACTAAACTGCCAACCATCAATGATATCTCCGTTTAAAATGAGAATTTTAGGGGAAACAGATTGTAAATAAGTGAGTAATTCTTTTGCATGACATCCGTAGGTTCCCAAATGAATATCACTTATAACAAGTACTTCAACCGGACGCTTATCCATGTGCAATTGTTTTCCAAACTTCTCAACTACACGTGAATAGATTGTTACTAGAACATTATGAGTATGTAAATACAGGATGAACAGAATGTTACTAAAGATCTCCTAATTGCGGTCTAAGCACAATTTCTTCTACACACGCCTGAAAAGAAAGCTGCGAAGCAGCATAAACCATCTTTGCAACATCGTCTGCCTGCATAATTCTTTGAGGATCCACCCCAGACCCAGACCAACTATCAGTATAAGCTGCGCCAGGCATTACAGAAGTGACTTTAATGCTAAACTCCTTTAATTCCTCACGTAGATTTTTTGAAAAACCTAGCAACGCATATTTACTAATACTATAACTACCTCCATTGGGATAAGCTTGCAAAGAAGCAATTGAGCAAATATTGAAAATATGGCCCATTTTACGTTCTGTCATAATAGGCAAAAAAGAACGCGTTAAGTGATAAGCACTCATGAGGTTTGCTTGTAACATAGCTTCTAAAGTTCCTGGAGCTTCATGTGCAATAGAACCAGGTAAGAACTGTCCAGCATTGTTAATGAGAATATCTGGACAACCAGCTTCTGCAATCACCCATTCTGAAAAAGCCATTACTTGTTCATAAATGGCCAAATCGGCTGGCATAGCTCTTATAGTTGACTGAGGATATTGAACATTCAATTCTTCTACCATTTTATACAACTGATATTCATTTCTAGCACAAACTAGTAAGGTGTGACCATGGCTGGCATAGATTTCGGCCATTGCTCTTCCTAAACCTTTAGATGCGCCTGTAATAACAACTTGCATAAAATGAATTTTTACAAAAGTATTTATTTTAAAATGGAAATTGACTTGTGATTATAGTCACCTATTTAGCACGCTCGTCATCTTACCTTTGCAAAAAATTATTATGCCAACAGTTCAACTTACTACAGCGCAATTCAAAGAGCTCGTGTTTGATTATGAAAATAATTCAGATTGGAAATATCAAGGTAACCTACCAGCAATTATTGATTTTTATGCAGAATGGTGTGGACCCTGCAAAATGGTGGCACCTATTTTGGAAGAGTTGTCTAATGAGTATGAAGACCAATTGGTTATTTATAAAGTAGATACAGATGTTGAACAGGAGTTATCGGCCGTATTTGGCATTCAAAGTATTCCCACATTATTATTTATTGGCGCGAATGGAGAACCTATGATGCAACCAGGGGCCTTACCTAAACATGTTTTCAAGAAAGTGATTGATGAGCATCTGCTGCCTCAACAAAAAACAGATGATATAACATCGTAATTATTGATGAAAGTTCCATTATTGGAACTTTTTTTATTTATTTTCCTTTAAAAGAAATGAAGCCATGATTTGCTTAAGTTCTTCCATTTTAAAGGGTTTTGCAACCATGTCATTCATACCTGAAGCCAAGCATCTTTCTAGATCTTCTCTAATAGAACCAGCAGATAATGCCAAAATGGGTGTAGGATTTTTTCCCATAGCAAGTTCATAAGCTCTAATTGCCTTAGTTGAATCAAGTCCGTTCATTATAGGCATATTAATATCCATTAAAACCAATTGAGGCAAATATTGCTGGTACAGATGAAAAGCCTCTTCTCCGTTTTGCGCTTTTAACAGTTCAATTTCAGGTGCCATTTGTTGAAACAACTTTTCGGCAACCATCATATTAATAGGATTATCCTCTGCCAATAATACTTTCTTCCCAGAAAATATTTCTTGCAATTCAATTTCAGAATAATTCCCATTAGAACTAGCATCATCTATTGCCTCAACTTTATTTAACTGATGCTCAAACCAAAAAGTAGAACCTTTACCCAGTGTACTATCAAGCTTTAATTCAACTCCTTGCAATGCGAGAATTTCTTTACAGATCGATAAGCCTAATCCTGTACCTCCATAATTTCTATTAATGGTAGAATCGGCTTGAGTAAACTTCTCAAAAATGAGTTTTTGTTGAGATTCACTTATACCGATTCCAGTATCGATGACTGCGACTTTTACAAGTATCTTATCCTGACTCTCCTCAGTGATACTCATCTTTACTTTAACAGAACCTTCATGAGTAAACTTAATAGCGTTTTGCACCAAGTTGGTTATCACCTGTGTTGTTCTATCAGGATCAATTTGAACGTACTGATCAAATAATTTTTCATCACATTCAAAAAGCAGGTCAATACCCTTGTCCTTAGCTAAAACTTTCGCAGAATGAACAACTTGTTTACCAATTTTTCCTAAAGAAGAAGGCAAAGGCGATAAACTCATTTTTCCAGCTTCTATTTTACTGATATCCAAAATATCGTTGATAATGTACAATAGGTTATTAGCTGAAAATGATAAGGTATCTAATAAATCTTTTTGTTCTCCTTCTGGCTTTTTTTGAAGCATTAGTTGTGTAATGCCAATTACAGAGTTTAATGGAGTCCGAATTTCATGCGACATAGTAGAAAGGAAAGTACTCTTTGCGCGATAAGCTGCCAAAGCTTCATCTCTTGCTAACTTAAGTTGATAGGCAAAGCGATAAGAAAGAACCAACGATTGTGAATAGAAAAATCCAACATGCAGAAATATCATTAAAAGCTTATGTAGATGAGTGTTTGTATAATGACTCAATACTGCCAAAATAAATAAAGCAATTAACAACATAGCACTCAATAAAGAGTAAATTGCTCCTGGTCGCTTTTTAATATAAGCTTTGATATAGACATAAAAGCTATATAACAAGGTTAAAACCAAAATAGCTACAAATGGATCTGTTAAATAGGTATAAATGCTTGAAGGCAATAACAGGGTGATAAGTATAGCTGTACCTGCTAACAATAAGAACCATTGGAGTACTTTTTCGTGAAATTCGTTGGGATATAATGTTCGATTATATAAGGTAAGAAATACAACTGAAATAAATAATGAAAGATACTCAAGCCGTAATGCTACAAACCAACTTAACTTAGGAAAGATTTGATGAAGACTATATTCATCTGTACCCATAATCCTATAGGTATAAAATAAACAGAACAATGAGAAATAAAGAATAACACGATCGTGCCTACTAAAAAAGAATAGACCTAAGAAAAACAAACCACCCATGAACAAGCAGCCAGTCAAAAACAAATCATAACTGCGGTTAACTTCTCTTTCATTCTTGAGCTGATCATTATCGCCAACTGAAAACGGTCTATATAATCCACCTCGCTTATGATGGAAATTAGCAACCTGCACAAGAAGTGTTACAGTATCGCCAACAAAATGAAGGCGTTTTGCTGCTGGCCTAAATAAAGGAATAGTAGATGCTGCATCTGTGCCGGGCACACCCATTTGAAAAAAATCTTCATCATTTACAAAAACCCGAATTGCAGAGTACCCATCTGGCACATACAGTGCTAATTGATCGGAAGATGTTCCTGCTGGAAATATAATACGAAGCCTGTAGGTGCCGTAACCTTTGGGAGAAATGCCGTTTTTTTCTGAGTTCCAAAGTTCTGGCACTTTTATAAAGACAGGCTTATAATTGATTAAGCTATCCTCTGGACCTAATAATTGATTCTTATAGAATTCCCATTCCCCTTTTAATTTAACAGTGGTTTTTGATAAATCTATTCCTCTTAAATCAATCCACCCATTCTTGGCAGTTTGCGACTCAATAGGATGACCAAAAGAGAATTGACACAATAGCAAGAACCACCCAAGTAATAAGATCTTAATTATGGCCTTGCTTGTATTCATAAAACCGGACATTGGCTAGAATACTAAGTTAGCACATTCTTGGATGCGTTCCGATGAAATATTTAATACTTTAACTTTAAATGTGAGATGATTTTAAAAGATTTATGCAATTTTCGATGAGAAAATAAAAATTATGACCATTAATAAGTTTGATTCGTATAAATGATGATTCAATTAAAGCATATAAGAATCCTTTGGATGTTTTACAAAAACATTGCCCTGCTCTCGATATTAATTACTGGATTTTGTATAAGAACATTTTGGCACTTTGGATTCGAGAGCTTCTTTTCGATTTTCTGGGCTAAAGTAATTACACTAACAATTACAGTTCTCCTTGTAGACTCTCTCAAAAAAAAGGAATACTTCTATTATCAAAATGCAGGCTTTTCAAAAAGTATTTTATGGTCTATTATACTTGTTTTTGATATAGCACTATTTCTATCTGCAATTGTTATAACACATAAATTAAAATGAGCCATACATTAGAAGTAGATAGCATCCATTTTGAATTAGGTAGTAAGAAAATTCTTTCTAACATATTCCTATCATGCAAAACAAATCAAATAGTTGGTTTACTTGGAAAAAATGGAGTTGGTAAATCTACACTTATGAAGATCATATTTGGAGCTATTCAATGTGATCAGTCTGTTAGAATTGACAGAGTATTTATCAAAAACGCGTTTAAAAGACATACATTAGTTTCTTATCTACCTCAACACAACTTCATTCCAGAATCACTTTCTATCAAGAATATTTTTGCAGATTTTGAGATAGACCTGAACGAATTCCTTCAGTTTTTCCCTGAATTTATGAATAGAGAAAAGTTAACAATGAATCGTTTTTCAGGAGGAGAAAGACGAATAATAGAAATTTATACACTTGTTAAATCTCGATCTAAATTTTCTCTACTAGATGAGCCTTTCACGCTTTTAAGTCCATTACAAATTGAAAATGTGAAACTACTTTTATCTCAAACTAAATCCAATAAAGGACTTATAATAACAGATCATTTGCATCAACATATCTTAGATATTAGCGATTATACATATATACTAAGAAACGGACAGACCTATTTGTGTAAAGAAACATCCGAGATAGCATCACTTGGCTATGTAAGAATTTGATTTTTTAATTTATGAGGGTGCAATCAAAAATCATCAAAAAAGGCTGTCATAAATTTGACAGCCTTTCGTTTTTATTTAGTGAGCTCTTTTGGAAATGGTTTTTCTAGTAAATGCTGATAGATAAACTTATTCTTGAGGTTGGTAAAATGATCTCCTTTGGCACCACCCCATCCATGTCTTCCACCTGGATATAACATGAACTCAAAATTCTTTTTCTTATCTTGTAAAGCACCTATTAATTGTAAACTATTCTGCATGTGTACATTGTCGTCCATTGTACCATGTACAATTTGTAACATGCCTTTATAACGATCTACATAAGTTAATACATTGCCATTCTTATAGCCTTCCGGATTTTCCTTTGGTGTATCCATAAATTTCTCAGTGTAGTGAGTGTCGTATAGCCTCCAATCAACCACACTACCACCTGCCATTCCATGTGTAAACACATCGGCTCCCTGTGTTAAAGCTAAACATGTCATATACCCACCATAGCTAAATCCAGTAATTGCAATTTTAGTTGGATCTGCTTGTCCATTTGCTATGAACCATTTTGCCATAGTAGTATAATCTTTTAACTCCCAATGTCCAAGTTGACGGTGCATATATGCAACTCCTTCTTTACCAAAGTGCCCACTTGCTCTGTGATCAAATGCAACTTGAATAACCCCTTCTTGCGACCACCACTGTCTTGTTGCAGACCAATTCCAACGATCCCAAACTGTACCAGCATTAGGACCACCATAAATGCTGATAAGCATTGGATATTTTTTATTCGGATCCATATTCACTGGCCAAGTAACTACAGCAGGTAATTCAAACAAACCATCGTCGCTCTTAATACGAATCATTTCAGTTTTAGCAACTGGATACAGCTTCATTTCTTCTGTAGCTGCATTACCTAGTGAACGCACAATCTTACCTTGCTGATCAACCACACTCATAGCTGGAGGTGTTTTCACATTGCTATAGGTTGTTATAAAATGTTTTCCGTTAGGTGAAAGCACCACCGAAGTATGGTCAAATTCTCCAAAACTTAAACGAGTTAATTGTGTGCCATCTAATTTAACTTTATAAAAATCTGTTCTTGCAGTGTTCTCTCTGCTTCTTGCAGTGAAATAAACCCAACCTGTTTTTTGATCAATCAATTTCACTCCTGTAACAGTGAACTTTCCAGAAGTGATTGGATTTTTTAATGTGCCATTCAACTGATGTAAATACAAATGATTCCATCCAGTTTTGTCACTTTCAATGATCACATGCTTTCCATCATCCATAAATGTGAATCTACCTCCAGCACCATCTTCTAAGTCTATCCAACTTTTCTGTTGTTCTTCATATAATAATTGTTTTGTTCCTGATGCTGGATCCACTTCAAATAATTTATAATGATCCTGCCCCCTGTTGATCCACTGAACCCATAGCTTGTTTCCTGATGGACGCCAAACTGGCCATCCAAAATATTGATCTTCTTGCTCATTAAAATCTGCCCACTTAGTAGCACCTCCAGTAGGAGCGACAAAACCCAAGCGTACGGTAGGATTTTCATCGCCCGCTTTAGGATAACGTGTTTCTTCTAAACTTCCATGCTGTCCATCGCTGTTATATAAAGGAAACATAGGTACCTTCTTTTCATCAAAACGCATATATGCAATGGTCTTGCTATCCGGACTCCACCAAAATGCACGGAAACGGGTACCTCTTCCAAAAATTTCCTCCCAATATACCCAGCTAGCATAACCGTTCAATGTTGTAAATGAGCCATCGCTTGTTAAGCGGGTTTCTTTTTCTGTTGGAATATGATAAGCATACAAATCGTTGTTCTTAGTGTAAGCTATAAAGTTGCTATCTGGAGAAAAAATCGGATTCTTCTCTTCAGCAGCATCCTGTGTAATTCTTTTTTCTTGATCACCATTCTTATAAAACAAATCGTTGTTGCGCACCTGAACTGATTTTGCAGGCGGTGCTGCTCTTTGTAACTGTTGTGCAGTTGCTATTTGGGTAGCCCCTGTTCTAACATCCATTACATAGTTTTTAGTGGCTGAATCTGGATGGATTTTCATAAATAAGATCACCTGATCATCATTCAACCACTTAATTACATTGGGCATTGAATTATAAAACCCTTTTGGACTGATGCCTTTCATTAGATCAACATCTGTAAAGGTTTTGGTGCTTTGAGCAAAACTGAATGAACTTACCAATAGTAAGAAGCTCAAACATTTGATTTGATATTTCATATCGCTATTTTTTCGAGGGGTGAATATAAGTATTTCTAAAGAGTAGAGTAGTCCATAACGGAAAAGCGGCAACGAAAAATGATGAATGTCATAGCTTAGCAGAGATATATCATAGACATTTGTTCATCAAAATGCAGTTATGTTTGATTGGTTCAGCGATTTAATTCGCCCTTCGGCAACCCCTACAGCACTTCAGTCACTTTTGTTGGTTTTTGCTACCATGGCCATTGGCATTGTCATTGGCAAAGTTAAAATCCGCAAAATTTCTTTAGGAGTAGCGGGTGTTATGTTTGCCGGAATCGTATTAGGGCATATGGGCTACACCCTTGAACACGAAACTTTACATGTGCTGCGTGAAATTGGCTTACTACTTTTTGTATATGCAGTAGGTATTCAAGTTGGACCCTCATTCTTTTCTTCTTTTAAAAAAGATGGTGTTCTTTTTAATGCGTTATCAGTAGGAACTGTTTTGTTAGGCGGATTAACTACGTATGTTTTATTTGTAATAACACCTACAGGAATCGATCACCTGGTGGGTATCATGTCTGGAGCTGTGACCAACACACCCGGATTAGGTGCAGCAAAAGCAGCCTTAGCAGAAATTGCTAAAAAAGATCCAAGTTTTCAATACAGTGATCCTGCAAATGGCTATGCACTTGCTTATCCCTTTGGTGTGCTTGGAGTGATACTTGTTATGCTTGTTGCAAAATCTGTTTTTAAAATCTCAGTGAAGGATGAAGTCAGCAAGTTCGATGCCGATGTTCAAGAAAAGTATCCTTCACCAGCTACAAAAAAATGTAGAATTACAGAGCCTGAAGCTATTGGAAAAACAATTGAAGAATTGGTTGCTAAAGTTGGTAAACAACGCGTATTAGTTTCTAGACTAAAACACAGCGGCTCAACTATAGTAACAGCACCTGCAATGGAAACAATATTACAAGAACGAGATGTTGTTTTGTTGGTTGGATTGCCAGATGCTATTGATGAATTGATAAGTTTAATGGGAAGAGAAAGCTCTGATACTTTTATTGAATCCTCAGATGATATTACCACTAAAACCTTTTTGATAACTCGAAATCATGCCATTCAAAAATCATTAGCACAACTCGATTTTAACACTCGCTATGGTGTTCGCGTAACGCGCGTATTTCGCTCGGGTATGGAATTACTTGCACGACCAAGTTTGGTATTACACTATGGCGATAGAATTCGTGTTGTTGGAACAGAACAGGCATTAAAAGGTGTTGAACGAGTGGTGGGTAATTCTGAAAAAAGATTGCAAGAACCACAAATGCTTTCCATATTTATTGGACTACTACTTGGAATTTTAGCTGGCAGCATTCCATTTGCAATTCCAGGCCTTTCTGCTCCAGTTAAACTAGGTATTGCTGGAACACTTTTAACAGCCATTTTAATTAGTCGTTTTGGTGGTATGGGAACAATCCATTCGTTTTTAAACCACAGTGCTATCCTGTTTATGAAAGAATTTGGAATCAGCTTGTTTTTTGCAACTGTTGGCATTTATGCCGGACAACATTTTGTTGAGAATTTTCTTGAAAACAATGGATGGTGGTGGGTGATGTATGGAGCAGCAATTACATTGATTCCACTAATTATTTTAACCATTGTGGGAAGATGGATTTTTAAACTGAATTTCCTTCAGCTCATTGGCATAATGGGAGGTGCATACACAGATCCAGCTGCATTAGCCTTTAGTGGCGCTTACTTTAAAACCGATATACCTGCTCAGGCTTACGCAACAGTGTTCCCGTTGACCACCATCACGCGGATTTTATTAGCACAGATTTTAGTATTGCTGTTGGCTGGATAAAATTAAAATGCATCATTCAACCTAAAGTAGAACGCACCACCAAATGTGCTGTTTCGTGCATAGTCTACCCGTATGAACATGCGATTCTTTTTGTTCACCATAAGTCTTAGACCAGCACCCCCTGTCCAAAGAAAATCCTGCGTACTATAATCAGCCACTGTAGGAGCAGAAAGTGCTCCAGCAGTAAATACTGATGCATGAATCCATCTCCAAATTTGAAAACGATATTCTGCTTGTGCTGCAGAAATTGTTTTATTCCTAAACCTACCACCAAAATAGCCGCGCATTAAATTGGCACTTCCTACTCTTGGCAATTCACGAAGTGGAACATCTCCATCGGTAATATGTGTGAAGAGCTGATAGCCAAATGCGTTTTCTTTTGCAATTGGATAGAACTTTCTAAAATCTACAATCCATTCTTGGTAAGCATATGGACTTAAACCCATTGGTAAATAATTATGATAAACAGCTTCAAAATAAGTTCCTTTTCTTGCGCTGAATGGATAGTCGCGCTTTTCTAATAATACTGCTGGACCAAAACCAAAAGCCAAACTTCCATTTACTCCATCTGAATAATTAAATGCAGGTGTAATTGGCTTTGAATATCGAACACGATAGGTGTTGCTGTAGTTTACAGAAAGTCCTGCATACCAACTGCCCTTTAATAATTTGAAAATTCTGCTATCCCAATAAGTTCTTTCATAGTTCCAATCCCAATAATCATCTTCTGGAACTGTTTGCATACCAATACCCCAAACCCTTTCTGCAAATGAACTATAACCAGCTCTTCCTCTTAAAACCCATTTTTCACCCTTAGTAAAAACCTGCCAGGCTGCACTCAAGTCCAACTGTCGCATAGTGGAGTATGTAACCTGACCAAATATGAACGACCCTCGAGCTTCATTTTTTTCTTTTCCATCATTTTCTTTTGCGTTGAAAAAATAGTCGATGGCTAATCCAAAACGCAAACCAGTTTCAGGACTAGAAGTAAGGATGGGTATTGGAATAATAGAAAAGTTAATGGCCGATAAGGAATCGGGATTCATGAAATTTCTGAGCGTTTTTCTTGGCTCAGGTCTTGTTGTATCTGTGATATCATTTGCATACACAGATACTATGCTTGCTAACAAACACATAAGCAAGAATGCTAGTTTTTTTGTTTGTTGCAGCAAATGTTTGTCTTTCATATAAGCAAGCATAAATTTTCTATTACACTACAACGTTGATCATTTTCCCTTTCACAAAAATGATTTTCTTAGGTGCTTTACCTTCTAACCATTTTTGTATAACCTCATTGTTCAAAATCACTGGTTCAATTTCTGCCAACTCAGCTTCTATTGGGAAAGAAATAGTGGTTCTTAGTTTTCCATTCACACTTACTGGATAAGCCTTCTCCGATTCTGTTAACCACGATGTATCACAAATAGGAAAACTTGCATCTAATACATTGCCCTCTTCACCCAATGCCGACCAAAGCTCTTGTGCAATATGAGGTGCATAAGGAGAAAGCAAAACCAATAATGGAGATAAGATCGACTTTTTTCTACAATCTAAATCAGTTAGCTCATTCACCGCCACCATAAAAGCACTCACTGCTGTATTAAATGAAAAGCGCTCAGTGTCTTGCGTAATTTTCTGAATGGCTTTATGCAACACTTTCATTTCTGCTGGAGTTGCAGCAACATCTTCGCATAAAAATTTACCCGACTCTGTATTGTAAAATAAGCGCCATAGTTTTTTCAAAAAGCGATGCACGCCTTCAATACCTTTGGTATCCCAAGGTTTTGATTGTTCAATAGGACCTAAAAACATTTCATACATCCTAAATGTGTCAGCCCCATATTTTTCAACCAATTCGTTCGGATTAACAGTATTGAACTTCGACTTCGACATTTTTTCTACTTCTACTCCGCAGATGTATTTCCCATCTTCCAGAACCATTTCTGCTTGTGCATATTCACCATTCCGCCATTGCTTAAATGCCGCAATATCTAATTCAACGCCGTCAACCATATTTACATCCACACGAATGGCATCCACTTCTTCTTCTTTAATCAACCCGCTCGATAAATATTGGTTGGTGCCTCGCTTTCTGTACACAAATCGACTACTTCCCTGAATCATACCCTGATTGAGTAACTTCTTAAACGGCTCATCAAAGCTGAGGTGTCCAAGATCAAACAAAACCTTCGTCCACATACGACTATACAACAAGTGCCCTACTGCATGTTCTGTTCCTCCTACATATACATCCACCTGATTCCAGTAATCACTGATAGTTCTATCCACAAATGCATGATCATTCCTCGGATCCATATAACGAAGAAAATACCAGCTACTGCCAGCATATCCAGGCATGGTATTGGTTTCATATCCTTGCTCACGCCATGTATCAATATTTGCAAGTGGCCCTTGTCCATCTGGCCCAGGAGCATATTTATCAACCTGTGGCAATAACAAAGGCAATTCAGCTTCATCCAATGGATAAGCAACTCCATCTTTCCAAACTATTGGAAATGGTTCACCCCAATAGCGCTGACGACTGAAAGCAGCATCACGCATGCGGTAATTCACCTTGCGTTTTCCAATACCTTTCTCTTCCAAAATGCGCACCATTTCTTCCAATGCGTCACGCATTAACATACCATTCAAAAAATCACTGTTACTTAGTGTTGCATCTTTTGTTGGATTAGCTTCTTGTCCATTATAAGCTTCCCCAATAATATTTGTGATTGGAATATTGAAGTGTTTCGCAAATTTGAAATCACGCTCATCGCCACATGGCACCGCCATAATTGCGCCTGTACCATAGCCAGCCAAAACATACTCACTTATCCAAATAGGTATTAGCTTATTTGTAAATGGATGGATGGCAAAGCCTCCCGTGAAACAACCTGAGATGGCTTTTTCTGCCATACGATCGCGCTCGCTTCTACTTTTTACATATTGAATGTATGCATCTACCTCTGCTTGCTGATCGGGGGTAGTAATTTGTTCAACCAATGCATGCTCTGGAGCCAATACCATAAAATCTACACCAAAGAGTGTATCGGGACGGGTTGTATATACTTTCAATGATGCATTTGGAACTGCTTTTCCTTGCACAGAAACAGCAAAATCAATTTCAGCACCCGTACTCTTGCCAATCCAGTTGGTTTGCATTTCCTTCATGGCCTCACTCCAATCGAGCTTTTCCAAATCGCGCTCTAAACGATCTGCATATTCGGTAATGCGTAAGTACCATTGGCGCAATTTTTTCTTTTCCACTGGATGTCCACCACGCTCACTCACTCCATTCACTACTTCATCATTTGCCAACACCGTACCCAAGGCTTCACACCAATTCACTTCACCCTCACCACAATAAGCCAAGCGAAACTGCATGAGTATATCCATTTGTTGCGTCTCAGAAAATCCTTTCCATTCTTCAGCAGTAAACGCAGTTCCAGCAAAAGGATTAGAAACTGCTGAGGATCCCCCTTTTTCAAATAAACTCACCAATCCAGTAATGGGCTCAGCTTTTTGCGTAGAACGATTGTACCAACTGTTAAAAAGCTGAAGGAAAATCCACTGTGTCCACTTGTAGTAGCTCGCGTCACAGGTGCGTATTTCCCTTTCCCAGTCGTAACAAAAACCAATATTATCGAGCTGTTGGCGGAAGTTGCGGATATTTTGATCGGTACTCACTGCGGGATGAATACCATGTTCAATGGCATATTGCTCTGCAGGTAGTCCAAATGCATCGTACCCCATAGGATGCAAAACATTAAAGCCCTGCAAACGCTTAAAACGACTATAAATATCACTGGCTATATAACCTAAGGGGTGACCTACATGCAATCCAGCTCCACTTGGATAAGGAAACATGTCTAATACATAGCATTTAGGCTTACTTGAGGTAGAAGCTACACGGTATGCACCCGTTTCCTGCCAATATTCCTGCCACTTTCTTTCAATAGATCTAAACTGATACTCCATAATTGCAATTCTGGTAGGTTAAGCGATGGCTGCTTTTTTGAACAACAATCGGCAAAATGCGGTCGAAGTTGAGAAAAAAACCGACACTCGGTATATCAAATGACCCCAAACCTTCGTTAAAGAATGGCTGCAAATGTAAGCCATACATAGCAAAACCATACATTTGCAAGCACCTGAACCAACAAATTGAACACATGGCTAGAGAAGGAAAAGCAAGCATGAAAAGGAGTAAGCCCAATTATTTGTACAGTATTACTGGGGTAGCAATTGTATTGCTAATTATGGGGGTAATGGGCTGGTTTTTCCTGAATATTCGTCAGGTTGGAAACGCATTCAAGGAGGATATCCGCATCAGCGCTTATGTGCGCACCATGAATAAAGACAGTATTGCGCAAATTCAGCAAATGATTGCTGCACAACCTTATGCAAGGAATGTGCGGTATGTTGACAAAGAATCTGCTAAAGCAATTTGGAATAAAGAAAACAACGACGATTGGGCAAAAGTATTGGATGTAAACCCTTTGCCTGAAAGCATCGACTTTTATGCGAAAGCCGACTATGTAAACCCCGACAGTCTTGCTCTTATAGCCAGAACTATTTCAGAAGCTTTCCCAGATCAAGTTACAGAAGTGCAATACCCGCAAAACTTGGTGGTGAACCTCGATGAGCGTGTGTCTAAAATTGGATTAATCTTCTTGGTAGTAGCCATTGTACTGAGTTTGATGGTCATCATCAGTATTGATAATACCATTCGTTTGGCTATGTACAGCAACCGCTTCCTCATTAAAACCATGCAAATGGTTGGAGCAACAAGAGGATTCATTGCACGTCCTATGAATATTAGGGCGCTTATCAATGGCTTGATCAGTGCTTCTATTGCAATTTTCTTATTGTTCTCTCTCATACAGTGGGCCGAAAGTCAAGTGCCACAACTAAAAAACATCAGAGATACTAACCTTACACTCTTGTTGTTTGGAGGTATGTTGCTAATGGGTATTGGTATTTCTGTGTTTAGTACGCACAGAAGTGTCATCAAGTATTTGAAGATGAAATTGGATGAATTGTACTAATCAAAAAAATAGATTGGAAAAAGACTGAAAAAAAGGAAAGCACGCTTTTTTATTCGAACTATTTCAATCATTTTTGCAGGTATTACAAATACAACAGAATAAGCGTCTATAATGGGACTTTTCAACCTTTTTACTCAAGAAATTGCCATTGATCTCGGCACAGCAAATACATTAATCATACATAACGATGAAGTGGTTGTAAACGAACCTTCTATCGTTGCATTGAATAGAAATAATCCAAAAGAAGTACTAGCAGTAGGGAAAAAAGCCCTGCTCATGCACGAAAAAACTCACGAAAGCATTAAGACTGTTCGTCCTTTGAAAGATGGCGTAATTGCCGATTTTAATGCGGCTGAATTGATGATTCGTGAGTTGATTAAACTGGTTTATCCAAAGAAACCTCTTTTCCCACCAAGCTGGAGAATGGTAATTTGTATCCCTTCTTCAATTACAGAAGTGGAAAAAAGAGCGGTACGTGACAGTGCCGAACAAGCTGGCGCAAAAGAAGTGTACATGGTGCACGAGCCTATGGCAGCGGCTTTAGGTATTGGAATTGATGTTGAAGAACCAGTTGGTAACATGATTATTGACATAGGCGGTGGTACTACTGGTATCACAGTTATTGCCTTGGCTGGTATTGTATGCGATCAGAGCATTCGTATTGCGGGCGATGAATTTACTGCAGATATCATGGAAGCGCTCCGTCGCTACCACAGTTTGCTCATTGGTGAAAGAACAGCTGAGCAAATTAAAATACATGTTGGTGCTGCTACAAAGGATTTGGAAAATCCGCCTGAAGATATTCCTGTAAATGGTCGTGACTTGGTAACAGGTATTCCTAAGCAGATTATGGTGAGCTACCAGGAAATTGCTGAAGCGCTGGATAAGAGCATCTTCAAAATAGAAGAGGCAATCTTAAAAGCCCTCGAAACAACTCCACCAGAATTGGCGGCGGATATTTACAAAAGAGGACTTTACCTAACCGGTGGTGGTGCATTGTTACGTGGATTGGATAAGCGTTTGAGTGCAAAAATTAAATTGCCTGTTCATGTTGCAGATGATCCACTAAAGAGTGTGGTTCGCGGAACAGGTATTGCTCTTAAGAACTACCAACGCTTCCCTTTCATCATGCGCTAATAGCGATACTGATTTCGTAAGTTTGTTCATGTTAGAAGCTCAATTATAGTGAGGAATATATTCTCTTTCATACGACGCTACTTTATCTTCCTGAGCTTTATAGCACTGCAAATAACTTGTATTGTAATGCTATCTGAAAGCTCTGATACACATCAAGCTTTTTTTTCTACAAGGGCAAATGAAGCTACAAAAGTTGTTAATAAACAATTTAGTGAGTTCAAAGGCTACTTCTTCCTGAAAGAGTTGAATAATCGATTACTAGAAGAGAACACTCGTTTAAAAAACGAACTCGCAAGTAACTTTATAGAACCCGATAGCACCCGCACTAACCTTGTTGATAGTGTTGTTCAAAGTAACAAATTACAAAAGCGAAAATTTACTTTTCTTCCTGCCATGGTTATTGGGAATACTGTTACCCTTCCTAATAACTATATCATCTTAGAGCGTGGAGAAAAACAGGGTGTGAAAAAAGGAATGGCTGTTACTTCTCCAAGCGGCATTATAGGTGTGGTGGTTGACGTGAGTGAAAATGTTTCGAAGGCCATGAGTTTACTACACCAAAACAGTCGGGTGAGTGTTATGCTGAAAAAAGACCAGGCAGCTGGTAGCCTTGAATGGGAAGGTGAAAGTCCGGATGAACTCACACTTAAAAATATTCCGAAGAGCTCCACTGTAAAAGTAGGCGACTCGGTGGTGACAAGTAACTATTCTGCTAACTTCCCTTCTAATCTCATGGTTGGAACAGTAGCAGCCATCGAAAAAGAGTCGGCAACCAACTTTTACACGTTAAAAATTAAGCCGAGCGCTCGCTTTTATCAACTTCAAGTGGCATACATTATAGAAAATATTCGTTTCCAAGAACAGGTATTGTTAGAAAACAAAACTCCAGCCAAACAGTGAACTTAGTATTTATACATATTATCCGATTTATACTGTTTATTGCTTTGCAGGTTTTTGTTTTAAACCAAGTACCACCTTTGCATCAGTGGATAGTGCCATATGTTTATTTCCTGTATATCCTTTGGCTGCCTTTTGCAATTCCTAGGTGGTTGCTTTTAATAATTGGATTTGCTTTTGGACTTACACTTGACTATTTCACAGGTAGTATTGGTCTTCATGCCGCTCCATGTGTGCTTATAGCTTATTTACGACCATTTCTTTTAAACCTCTTAATTCCTCAAGAAACAACCGAATTAAGCTATGTTGAACCAAGTCCAAAGAGTATGGGCTGGGCTCCTTATAGTTTATACGCTGCTCTTCTCACTTTTTTCCACCATTTTTATTTGGTGCTAATTGAATGGATTCAATTTGGAGATTTTTTATACTTTTTAGCTAAAGTGGGTGCAACCACTGCGGTGAGTTTGTTGTTAATAGCAGTATCCGAAGTACTTTTCTTTAGAAAAGCAAAGTATAGGACCAACAAAGCTTCTTAATCTGCCCTTTTGTCTGATTGCAGGATTTTGCATACAATTTGCAAACCTACATACGATAACAAGGACAAAACTTTTATCTTCAAGCCCTAATTTACGTTCCATGAATATTGAAAAAGAATTCCAAAAATTTGCAGTCCACCACCGTGGTATTTCTAGTGCTAGTTTGCACCAGTATACCCAACATTTTCAGCCCACTAACCTAACTCCCTATATCATAGAAGAGCGCCCATTGAATGTAGCCAGCATGGATGTATTCAGCAGACTCATGATGGATCGTATTATCTTCTTGGGTGAAGGCATTAATGACTATGTGGCGAATATTGTAACCGCTCAGTTGCTGTTCTTAGAAAGCACAGACCGTACACGTGATATCCAAATGTATATTAATAGTCCAGGTGGTAGTGTTTACGCGGGACTAGGTATTTACGATACCATGCAGTTTATTAGTCCAGATGTTGCAACCATTTGTACAGGTATTGCTGCAAGTATGGGCGCTGTATTACTTTGTGCAGGTGTTCAAGGAAAGAGAACTGCATTGAAGCATAGCAGAATCATGCTGCACCAACCAAGTGGAGCTATTGGCGGACAAGCTTCTGATATTGAAATCACCGCAAGAGAAATTAAGAAACTCAAGCAGGAGTTGTATGAAGTAATTGCACATCATACTGGAAAGGAAATAGATCAGGTAGCAGCAGACTGCGACCGCGATTTTTGGATGAAAGCAATTGAAGCCAAGGAATATGGTTTGGTAGATGAGGTATTACTTACCAATCCACGTAAAGAAAAGAAAGATTAAACTCAATTTTTAAGCCATCGTTATGAATTACAATAAGAATATCATTAACCCATTTTTGAACGAAGACGAAGACGAGCCAAAAGAAGATAAGCCACAACCAGAAAGTGGTTTCATGAATAAAAAAATGGAACAGCTGTTTTTCCAAAAAAGAGCTGTGTATTTGTGGGGAGTAGTAGATGATAAATCTGCACGTGAAGTAGTGAGCAAACTGTTGTTGTTGGATGCAGATAAGCCTGGAGAAGAAATCAAGTTTTATATCAATAGCCCTGGTGGAGTTGTAACAAGTGGTATGGTAATGTACGATACCATTCAACTTATTCAAAGTCCAGTTAGCACCATTTGTATGGGATTGGCAGCGAGTATGGGTTCCATTCTATTGAGTGCTGGTGTAAAAGGAAAAAGATTTATTTATCCGCATGGTGAAGTAATGATTCACCAACCAAGCTTAGGTGGCTATTTTCAAGCTACCAGTGCCGACATTGAAATTCAGGCCGAACAAATTCGCAAAACAAAAGAATTAGGCGCTCGCATCTTAGCAAATAATTGCGGCAAAAGCCTAGAGCAGGTTATGAAAGACTTTGACCGCGACTATTGGATGGATGCCAAAGAAGCAGTTGCTTACGGCATTGTGGATGGTGTGCTAGAAAAGATCTAATCAACTGACATTCAATTACTTTTAATATTTCCATTTCAGCCATTATCTGCTTTAACGAGGGGTTGTGGCTGAACTTAGTTACTTTTGTCCTGTGGCAAGGATCAGCGTGCTGAGAAATTGAGAATTATGGCAAAACAAACAAATTTACATTGCTCCTTTTGTGGTAGAAGCCGCGATGAAGTAAAAATACTCATTGCCGGTCAGGAGGGACATATATGCGAGAACTGTGTGGAGCATGCACAGGAGATCATTTTGCAAGAGCTTCAAATCAAACAAGAACATATTCTAGGCAGTCAAAGTGGTGGAGCGGGTTTTAAAATGACCATTAAAAAACCACTGGAAATAAAGCAGTTCCTGGATGAATATATCATTGGACAAGATGAAGCTAAGAAGGTTCTTTCTGTTGCTGTTTACAACCATTTTAAGAGAATTACCCAAAAGCAAGCAACCGATGATGTTGAAATTGAAAAGAGCAATATCATCATGGTTGGTGAAACAGGAACTGGTAAAACATTGCTTGCTAAAACCATTGCGAGATTACTACAAGTGCCATTTGCAATTGTAGACGCAACAGTATTTACTGAAGCTGGATATGTAGGTGAAGATGTAGAGAGCATGCTCACTCGTTTATTACAGAATTGTAATTATGATGTAGATGCTGCTCAAAGAGGTATTGTATATGTAGATGAAATTGATAAAATTGCTCGTAAGGGCGATAACCCTTCCATTACCCGCGATGTAAGTGGTGAAGGTGTTCAGCAAGGTCTACTTAAAATGTTGGAAGGAACCGAAGTATTGGTGCCACCACAAGGAGGTAGAAAACATCCAGAACAAAAAATGATTAAGGTAGATACCAGAAACATCTTATTCATTTGCGGTGGTGCGTTTGACGGAGTTGATAAAATCATTGCAAGAAGAATCAATACCAATGCTATTGGCTTTAATGTAAATAAGACTTCACAAGAAGAGCAAAGAAAAAATTTGTTGCAGTTTGTAAACGCAACTGACTTAAAGTCGTTTGGTTTGATTCCAGAACTCTTAGGCCGATTGCCGGTGGTAACACACCTCAATCCACTCGATGAAGAAACGCTTCGCAGTATTCTTACTGAGCCAAAAAACTCATTGATCAAACAATACACCAAGTTGTTTGAGTTAGAGGGAATTTCTTTAGTGATGGATGATGAAGTCTTCAACTTTATGGTGCAAAAAGCATTGGAGTACAAACTAGGTGCAAGGGGATTAAGAACCATTTGTGAAAGTATTCTTACAGATGCTATGTTTGAACTACCCGGCTCAGGTACCAAAGAATTACATGTAACCCTAGACTACGCTGAACAAATGTTCAACAAGAGCAAAGTAAGCTTACTGAAAGTAGCCTAGTACCCCAACTTTTCAAATTTCAGAAAACGATATTCGTATGCAAGAATTGATTCAAAAATTACAAGCTGAAGCTGGCTTAACAGAACAACAAGCACAACAAGCTATTGTAAGCATTGCCAATTTTGTAAAAGAAAAATTTCCGATGCTAGGCGGCGCTGTAGACCAAATATTTATGGCAGGAGGCTCTAGCCAAGATCAAGATCCTGCTTAAATTAAAAGAGTTTTACCAACTCAATTAAAAAAAACGACCGCATTTTCATGCAGTCGTCTCTCTCATAAGCAGCAAGCAATGGTTACCCTTTGAGAACCTCTCTAGAAATAACCAGTTTCTGTATTTCAGAAGTGCCTTCACCAATGGTGCAAAGTTTGGCATCTCTGTAATGTTTTTCAACGGGAAAGTCTTTGGTATATCCATATCCGCCAAAAATCTGAACGGCATCGTTTGCAACTTTCACAGCCACTTCACTTGCAAGGTACTTGGCCATTGCAGATTCTTTAGTCATTTTCTCACCGCGATTTTTTAAATCACAAGCCTGAGCAATGAGTAAATCAGCAGCCATAATTTCAGTTGCCATATCTGCTAGCTTGAAACTAATTCCTTGAAAATTAGCTATTGGCTGATCAAACTGATAACGCTCTTTTGAATATTGAAGCGCTGCTTCATAAGCACCCTTAGCAATACCAGCCGAAAGTGCAGCAATTGAAATTCTTCCCCCATCTAAAATTTTCATAGCCTGACGAAACCCGTCGCCAACCTCCCCTAAACGCTGACTATCTGGAATACGACAATTCTCAAAAATCATTTCAGCAGTTTCGCTGGCACGCATTCCTAATTTGTTTTCTTTTTTACCAGCAGAAAATCCCGGTGTTCCTCTCTCTACAATAAATGCGGTTGAGTTTCCGCTTTCTCTTGGTTCTCCTGTTCTACACATTACTACGGCCACATCACCCGACTTACCATGGGTAATCCAGTTTTTAGTTCCATTAATCACCCAATGATCGCCGTCTTTAACAGCCGTGGTTTTCATATTTCCTGCATCACTTCCTGTATTTGGCTCAGTTAATCCCCATGCACCAATCCATTCAGCCTTTGCAAGCTTTGGTAAGTAGCGTTGCTTTTGATCTTCGTTTCCAAAATACATGATATGTCCAGTACACAACGAATTGTGGGCAGCAACACTCAATCCAATTGACCCACATACTTTAGCTATCTCCTGAATAATTGCATTGTATTCAAAATACCCCAATCCAGCACCGCCATATTCTTCAGGTACCAAAACACCCATCATGCCTAAATTTCCTAACTCCTTCATAATATGAATTGGAAACTCCTGCGATTCATCCCACTCCATGACATGTGGCTTTATGTACTGATTTGCAAAATCGCGTGCTGTTTGCGCCACCTGCGTTACCAATTCTGACTGTTGGAAATCCATATTAAATCTGTTTTTAAAACTAACAAACGTTTGTTTTGCTGGCAAAAATAGGGGGAAACGGGTATTCATGAACACCCTTGTTACAACCTTTGGTTGTTAATTTTTAAAATGATGCCAATTACGCTATTCCCAACTTAGATATGGCATTAGCTTGTCCAGTAGCACTTCATCCATTCCACGCAATTGTAAGAGCTGCTCCGGTCCAACAGGAGCAGTCCAACCTACTCTAGCTTGAACCCAAGCCCTGGCTAAAGAGCGACTGATATAAGGATGCGCACTCAAGGTTTCCTCATCGGCTTGAAAAACAGATAGCTTTTGAATACTACCTGTATTCAATTTCAAACGCGGACGAATTTTCTGATATACAGAATCAGCCAGTCCATAAGTTTCAGCAACCTGCTCAATCTTTGCAAATCCGCCCAGTCGTTCCCTGAATTTGATGATTCTTCCTGAAATTACTTCGCCAATGCCAGGCAACGCTTTCCATTCTTCTTGGGATGCTTTATTGATATCTATGGTTGAAGCTGAATGAACTCCAACTACATGAAACTGAGGGTTACCTCCTGCTTGAACAGAGCCTGCCAACCGCACATACGGAATTAGTTCCTTAGCTAAAGCGGGATCCATTCCCCAAATCTTGAGCAGGTCATCTGGCTTCCGAAATCTTCCTCCTTTATTACGATAATTCAGGATGGTATTCGCAGTTTTTTCCGACACACCTAAAGCCATCCAATCTTGCACTTCAATGGTGTTTGGATCGAAATAGAATTTTCTAGCTGCTACTTTTACTTCTAAACTTTTTCCTTCCATTTCATTTGCATCTTCCCCCAACTTCAATATACCATCAACCTCTTTTTCCCAAGCTAGATCGGGTTGTAGCAATAGCTCTTTGGAATGATACCAATAGGGAAATGAAATAAGAAAAATCAGCAAAAAACCTGCTGCAATGGCAATTACTCGCTCCTTCCTGGAGAAAGTAAGGTACTCTTTCCAATTTGATGACATAGCCAATAACGTTTGGCTATAAAGATAATACAGTTCCGTCGCTTGCCAAATGAATATGATTGGGAAGCTCCTGACTCACATCGGCGTGCTTGCCTAACTGGTGACTGATATGCGTGAAGTAGGCTTCTTCGGCCTCTAACTCATTGGCCATAGCAATGGCCTCTGTAAGCGTAAAATGAGAAATATGGGCTTCTCTTCTTAGTGCATTTAAGACCAAAACTTTGGAACCTCTTGCCTTATTTTTCTCTTCTGGATCTATTCTGTTGGCATCTGTTATGTACGTGAAGCTGCCCATTCTGAAACCATATACGGGCATTTTTAAATGCCAAACCAAAATTGGTGTAATTGGAATATCGCCAATAAAAAAAGGCGTTTCATCAATAGTTGTAATATCTAAATTAGGAACGCCGGGATATTTTTTTTCTGAAAATGCATAGTAGAAATCGCGCCTTATGGCATCTGCCGTTAGTTCATTGGCGTACAACTTCATGGGCTGTTTGGTGAAAAAGTTGAAGGGCCGCACATCATCCAAACCAGCCATATGATCTTTATGTGGGTGGGTGTATAAAACAGCATCTAACTGTTTCACTCCTAACCGCAACATTTGATAACGAAAATCGGGTGTGGTATCTACAACAAATCGAGTAGTGGCCGACTCCACCATGATACTGCTTCTTAAACGTTTATCGTTGGGATCGGTAGATCGACAAACCTCGCAGTCGCAACCCACCATGGGCACCCCGCTGCTCGTGCCGGTACCGAGAAATGTGATGGTCAGGGGCGGACAAACAGCAGCGGACATAACAATTATTCAGGCGATTGAACAGCATTGTCTGCTTGACGCAGCACTTGCTCGTATAATTTTTGAGATTCTAGTGTTAGCTTATCAAAATCAATGTTCAGATGGGGTATTAATTCAACCAAGGTATTGATCCTTCCCTCCATATTCAAAAACTTATTCAACACCACAACCCGCTTCTGTTCTAATAAGCACCAGCCGCTTTGAAATGTGCCACGCTCATAGCGCACCACATAATCGCCTTCACCCAAAATATCTTCTAATTTGTCTAAAGTGGTTTGATTGTATTTCATAAGCTTCTCCTCATGCCAAAATTAAGCGCCAATAAGGGTTTGGCAACCCTTAAATATCCACATTCTATTTGCTAGCCAGCTTTATAACTGGAATAATCATTTCCTCCATACTTATTCCGCCATGCTGAAAGGTATTGCGGTAATAATTGACAAAATGATTATAGTTATTGGGATAGCACAAATACCCGTCTTCTTTGGCGAAAATGTAGGAAGAATTGATATTGGGCTCAGGTAAACCCGCTTCTGTAGGCTTTTTGAAGCTGACTACATCCTTGGCCTCAAAATCGAGGTTGCGGCCATGCTTATAACGAATATTGGTGGAGGTTTGTCGGTCTCCAACCACTTTACAGGCGGTACCTACTTGAATACTACCATGATCAGTTGCAATTATCAACCTCACTTTCTTCTCTGAAATCTTCTTGAGTGCTTGAAACAATGGACTGTGTTCGAACCAACTCTTGGTGATACTTCTATAGCTCCGCTCATCTGAAACCAATTCTTTCAATATTTCCATTTCGTTGCGCGCATGACTGAGCATGTCCACAAAATTGTACACAATTACATTCAAATCGTTGTTCATCAAATTGTGTACTTGCTGCACCAATTGTTGTCCCTCTTGTAAGCTCAACACTTTGGTGTAACTGTAGCGAAGTTGTTCTTTTTTCATTCGCTTGAGTAAAGCTTCCAAAAACATGGGCTCATACTGATTTTTACCTCCTTCATCATCGTCGTTCTTCCATGCTTGGGGAAATTGCTTTTGAATAGCTGAAGGCAACATGCCCGCCATAATTGCATTTCTGCTGTATTGTGTGGCCGTTGGAAGAATACTGTAAAATGTTTCTTCTTCCAATACCCTGTAATACTCTGTCACCAACGGCTCAATCGCTTTCCACTGATCAAACCGAAGATTGTCGATGAGTACAAAAAACACCGGTATGCCTGGTTCAACATGTGGAAGCACTTTGAAAGGCAGCAGCTGATGACTCATAACCGGAGCTGAAGTGGAAGTTGGTTGAATCCAATTGAGGTAGTTTTTTGAAATGTATTTTGCAAAGGCTGCATTGGCCTCTTTCTTCTGTGTTTTGAGCACTTCTTCCATTTCTGGACTATCCGATTTTTCCATTTCTAACTCCCAATGCACCAACTGTCGGTATACATCCATCCAACCCGCATGATCGGGACCATCTTCCAACTGTATCATCATTTTTCGAAACTCTTGCTGATAAGCTTGCGTGGTTTTTTCAGCAACCAATCGCCTATTATCGAGCAACTTTTTGATGGAAAGCAACACCTGATTAGGATGCACTGGCTTAATGAGATAATCGGCAATTTGACTGCCAATAGCTTCATCCATTAAGTTTTCTGTCTCATTTTTAGTAACCAACACTACTGGTAGTCGCGGTTGAATTTGTTTGATACGCGACAAAGTTTGTAAGCCCGATAAACCAGGCATTGATTCATCTAGTAATACCAAATCAACCTGCTCCTTCTCAATATGCTCCAAAGCATCCAATCCGTTAGAAAAAGTTGTAACAGCATAACCTTTGTTTGTCAAGAACAAAGTGAGCGATTGTAAGCTCTCCATTTCATCGTCGATCCATACCAGGGAATATCCCGTCATACGCAATTCATAAAGGGTGATGCATCAAATATATCCTTTCCCGTGCCAAATTGTACTTTTGGGTGTTGCTTTAACAAATTACAAACAAGCAGATGCCTAAAAAAAGAAAAATTATCAACGATCCGGTATACGGTTTTATTACAATAGATCATCCTTTGCTGTTCAGCATCATTAGTCATCCTTACTATCAGCGACTTCGAAGAATTCATCAAATGGCCTTGGCATACTTGGTATATCCGGGTGCAGTCCACACTAGGTTGCATCATTCATTGGGTGCATACCACCTTATGTGTAATGCCCTTTTTGAACTTTCTGCGAAAGGAATTGAAATTACTCCAGAAGAAGCTGTTGGCGCAAAAGCTGCTATTTTATTACACGATGTTGGTCACGGACCTTTTTCGCATGCGCTGGAGCATCAGCTTGCAACTGGATTTCACCATGAAAATATTAGTCTGCATATTATGCATGCTATGAATAAAGAATTGAAGGGTGAATTGGATATGGCCATTCAAATTTTTACCAACCAATACCATAAACCATTTTTACACCAATTGGTGAGTGGACAGTTGGATGTAGATAGAATGGATTATCTAACACGTGATAGCTTTTTTACAGGTGTAAGTGAGGGTGTGATTGGTTATGATAGAATTTTGAAAATGCTAGCAGTGCATAACCAAGAATTGGTGGTAGAAGAAAAAGGAATTTATAGCATTGAGAAATTCTTAATTGCACGTCGTCAAATGTATTGGCAAGTATACCTTCATAAGACAGTGATGGCTGCAGAGAAGATGATGGTACATATTCTTCAGCGTGTACGTGACCTGTCAGAAAGGGATATTACATCTCTTAAAACAGGTTCTACAATCGATTATTTTTTGCATGAGTTTGATGGCGAATTCAATGAAAATACGCTCCAACATTTTTGTGCATTAGATGATATTGATATTTCATATGCTGTAAAAAAATGGAGCCAGCATAGCGATAAAGTATTGAGTGAATTGTGTACACGATTGCTCAACCGACAATTATTAAAAATTAAACTTCAGAGCGAACCATTTGAACAGGCTTTAATTGCGCAAAAAAGAAAAGAAGCGGCAGAGCAATTACAAATAACAGAAGAAGAGGCAGCTTACTTTGTATTTACAGATGAGGCAGTGAATACCATGTACACCAAGCGCGATGAACGCATCCAAATTTTGTATAAAGATGGTAGTGTAAAGGATATTTCAGAAGTGGATAATCCTTTAATTCATCAAACCATTTCAGCCCCCATTAAAAAATTCTACATTTGTTCGCTAAATTAAAACCACATGCAATTTACCGCTGCCCAGATTGCTGCACTTATTCAAGGAACCGTTGACGGAAATCCGGATACTGCGGTCAATTCGTTTGGAAAAATTGAAATAGCTACAAAGGGCCAATTATCCTTTTTAGCTAATCCAAAATATGAGGCTTATATCTATCAAACCAAAGCTTCAATCGTAATTGTTCAAAGTAATTTTAAGCCATCACAGCCTATTCAATCTTGTTTGGTTCGTGTAAATGATCCTTATAGTGCTTTTGCTACATTACTGAGAACTTATGAACAGATGCAAGCAGCACAATTAAAAGGCATTGAGCAACCTGTACATATTGCTGCAACTGCAAAAGTTGATCAAGAGGTATATGTAGGGGCTTTCGCATATATTGGTGAAAATGCATCAGTTGGTAAAGGCTCAAAAATACACAACCATGTATCTATAGGAAGAAATGTTGTGATTGGTGAAAGAGTGGTTTTACATCCTCATGTTGTGATTTATAACGATTGTGTAATTGGTAATGATGTAGTAATTCATGCTGGATCTATTATTGGTTCAGATGGATTTGGATTTGCTCCACAAGCCGATGGAAGTTATCAAAAAGTGCCTCAAATGGGTAATGTGGTGATTGAAGATCAGGTTGAAATTGGCGCTAATACTGCTATTGATAGAGCTACCATTGGTTCAACCATTATTAAGAAAGGGGTTAAGTTAGATAACCTAATTCAGATTGCACATAATGCGCAAATTGGAGAAAACACTGTTATAGCAGCGCAGACTGGCATAAGTGGAAGTACACATATAGGTAAGGGTGTAATGGTTGGTGGACAAGTAGGCTTTGCTGGTCATATTAAAGTGGCCGATGGCACAAAAATTACCGCGCAAAGTGGTATAACCAAATCGGTTAATCAGCCAAATTCAATTCTAAACGGAACACCGGCACAAGAACACCAAAAATCTCTCAGGAACTTAGCGGCCATAAGAAACCTAAGTCAACTAGAACAAAGGGTTGCAGAACTGGAGCAAAAACTTAAAGAAATCCAAAACAAATGAGCAATCAGGCCTAAATGGTGCTTTCGTTGTACCTTTGTGCCCGTTTCTATTTGAATTTTTGAACAGCAAAAATTGGTGATTGTCGTTATGCAACAAAACTTTAATCCAGATAAGCAGCACACTTTAAGTAAACCAATTCATTTTAATGGTACTGGTTTACATACAGGTGCATTGGTAGATATGCATATTAAACCTGCCAACCCAGGTTTTGGGATTCAATTTCAAAGAGTAGATCTACCCGGACAACCAGTGATTAAGGCTGATTGTGATTTAGTAACCGATACCAGTCGTGGTACAACCCTCCAAGTAGGCGAAGCTAAAATAAGCACGATTGAACATATTCTTGCTGCTTTGGTAGGTATGGGCGTTGATAATGTTTTGATAGAAATTAATGGCCCAGAAATACCCATCATGGATGGAAGTTCTGAGCCCTTTGTAGAACTTATTGAAAAGGCAGGCGTTCAAGAACAGGATGCAGCAAAAGCCTGGTACAGCATAGATGAAAATATTTTCTTCTACGATGAAGAAAAACGCGTAGAAATGGTTGCTTTACCTTCTCTTGATTATCAAATTACCACGCTCATTGATTTTAATAGTCCAGTGCTAGGAACTCAGCATGCTGGTTTAAAAACCATGCGTGACTTTAAAGCTGAAATTGCTCCATGTAGAACATTTTGTTTCCTGCATGAACTAGAGATGTTGTTGAAACACGACCTAATTAAAGGTGGCGATATCAATAATGCAATTGTCGTAGTAGATAAAGCTGTATCTGATGAAGAAATGTCGCGACTAGCTAAAGTATTCAAGCGAGAAAAAATTGAAGTCAAGAGTGAAGGCTATTTAAACAACTTAGAGCTCCGTTTTCCCAATGAACCTGCTCGACATAAATTACTAGATGTTATTGGCGATTTAGCTTTGATTGGATACCCAATTAAGGCCAGGATTATTGCCAACAGACCTGGACATAGCAGCAATATTGAATTTGCGAAAAAGATTAAACAGTACATCAAAAAAAATAAACACGTAAAAGATGTACCTGTATACGATGCCAGTTTACCGCCAGTTTTTTCGTTAGAACAAATTGAGAAAACATTGCCGCATCGCTTTCCGTTCCTATTGGTTGATAAAATAGTAGAACTATCCGACAATCATATTGTAGGTATAAAAAACGTCACATTCAACGAGTGGTTTTTCCAAGGGCATTTTCCAAATAATCCAGTCATGCCAGGAGTACTTCAAATTGAAGCCTTGGCACAATGTGGTGGAATTTTGGCAATTAACAGTATGCCTGAAGGAAAATATGATACCTACTTTCTTAAAATCAATAATTGCAAATTCAAGCAGAAAGTGGTGCCAGGCGATACAATGGTATTAAAGCTAGAACTCATGAATCCTATTCGTCGCGGTATTTGCGAAATGAAGGCTACTGTTTTTGTAAATGGAAAAGTTACAACTGAAGCAGAATTAGTAGCCCAATTAGTGAAACGTAGCGATTAGAATTTGAACATTTTAAGAAAAATCAATAATTTTAAATAGCGTAATACGCCTACACATCAATGACGCACCCATTCACTTATATAGATCCCAATGCTAGGATCGCACCCAACGTAAAAATTGATCCATTTACTGTTATTCATGGCGATGTTCATATTGGAGAAGGAACTTGGATTGGAAGTAATGTAACCATCATGGAAGGCACCAGAATAGGTAAAAATTGTAGGATTTTTCCAGGAGCAGTTCTTGGAGCTATTCCTCAAGACTTAAAGTATACTGGTGAAAAAACAATAGTTGAAATAGGAGACAATACTACTATTCGTGAATTTGTAACCATTAATAGGGGTACAAATGATAGGGGTAAAACAGTAGTAGGCGATCACTGTCTTATTATGGCGTATAGTCATATTGCACACGATTGTATTATTGGCAACCACTGTATTATGAGCAACAGTACGCAAATTGCTGGTCATGTTACAGTTGGAGATCATGCCATTATAGGCGGAGTAAGTGCAGTGCATCAGTTTGTAAATATTGGTCAGCATGCATTTATTGCCGGAGGAAGTTTAGTTAGTAAAGACGTTCCACCTTACATAAAAGCTGTAAGAAATCCATTAAGTTATGGCGGTGTAAACAGTGTAGGATTAAAGAGAAGAGGTTTTACCATTGAGCAGATTAATCATATTTTAGACATTTACAGAACCATCTATAACAAAGGAATGAACATCACGCAAGCATTGGAATTTATTGAAGAAGAAATTCCTGCAAGCGACGAGAGAGATGACATTGTTACGTTTATACGCGAAAGTGGACGAGGCATCATTAAACGTTTTATGAAGGGTGCTCCAGACGAAGAATAGAGTCTATGCATATTCATTTGCAGGGTCTTGGAAAGAAATTCAATAGAGAGTGGATTTTTAAAAATCTCACATACTCATTTATTACAGGAAACTGTTATGCTATTACAGGTAACAATGGAAGTGGAAAATCTACCCTTTTAAAAATACTTGCTGGTTATAGTACCTATAGCGAAGGATCTTTACTGTGGAAAAGCAGCAGCAACAATTCCATAGAAAGTGATGCTGTTTACAAAGAGATTTCAATTGCAGCACCCTATCTTGAACTTATTGAAGAAATGACAGCCATAGAACTCATGCAATTCCATTTGTCATCTAAACAATGGATAGCTGGCTTTGACAATCATTCAATTCTTAAGAAAGTTGGTTTGGAACAGGCTGTTAACAAACAAATTAAATTGTATTCATCGGGAATGAAACAGCGATTGAAATTAGCGCTGGCATTTTTTTCAAAAACTGAATTATTGCTTTTAGATGAACCCTGTACCAACTTAGATGCTGCTGGTGTTGAAATATATCATTCACTTTTGTTAGACTTTACCCAATCAAGAACAACTATTATTTGCAGCAACGACCCCACGGAATATCCTAATTGTAATGACCATCTTTCAATCATGGATTACAAATAGGTAGGAAATAGAAATTACTTTGTTCATTTTTTTAAACAACTATTCAAAAATAAAATAGCCACCTCTTTTGGAGATGGCTATTTTCAAATGATAGTTATTTGGATTAATATCCTGTGTTTTGAGTCATGTTTGGATTAGCTCTCATTTCCACTTCAGGAATTGGGAACACCCAACGATGGCTTGTACTAGGAAGTGAAGTTTGAACACCCGAATTTGGATTACCAGCTCCTGTAACAGGGCGGCTAACAACACGAGTAGTACGCTTCAAATCGTACCAACGATGACCTTCGAAGCACATTTCTCTTCTTCTCTCTGCTGCAATCTCATTAGTTAATGCAGCACCAGAAAGAGTTACGTTCACCCAGTTTAAAATACGCGCAGCTTTTAAAGCATTTAAATCTGCATTCGCTTGAGTAGCATTATTGGTTAATGCAGCAGCTTCAGCACGAATCAAATACATTTCAGCAACACGAAATACTTTAAAGTTAACTAGGTTATCTGACGCAGTACCTTTACCACGGAATTTAGAAAGTGCCCAGTTGTTAGCACCACCTACAGTATTTCTCAAGAAGAAATAGCTAGTGAAGCGGATGTCACGACCAGTTCCTGTTGCAGCAAATCCAGTAGTATCGAATGTGCTAATAAATGCAGGAAGTACACCAAATGTGTTTCTGTTTGCACGGAAACTCATTAATTCTGCACTTGGGAATGGAGAACCTGGGTCACCACTGTTGTTTACGATTGACCAAATAACCTCAGCAGAGTTAGCATCATTCCAAATACCAGGGAATTGAGCACGTGTAGCTAATGGGAACTGGTTAATAACCGCAGTAGCTTGGGTTGTTGCAGTAGTGTAGTCTTTAGCATACAATGCAACTCTTGCCAAAGCAGCACGGGCCCCCCATACATCAATACCACCTCTATTAGTTGCAGTATTGATTGCAGCATCCACATCACTTAATAAAGTGATTGCACGGTTTAAATCTGCATAGATAGCATCATATACATCTCTTACAGTACCACGAGCTGGGAATGTAATTCTTGTATCAGTCTTCACTGGAATACCTGGTGATGTACTTGCTCTATCAAGATTGTCAGCATAACCTTTTAACACATCGAAATGTGCAATGGCGCGCGCTGCCAAAGCTTGACCAAGAATTCTGTTATAAAAACGCTCATTCTCAGAACGAACATTATCAATACCATTGATAATATAGTTAGCCTGAAGAATAGTGTTGTATGGTTGTCTCCACATAGCAGTAAAGAATGTACGCTGTCTATCAGATGCATCATACTGCCAGTTATGAACTTGGTTAAAGTTTACCAACGATTCAAGGGTTTCATAGGTGTTATCCGACAAAATTTCGGTAGTCATTGTGTAACCATTGTGGTAATCTGCCGATGCAAATGCACCATACACACCCGACAATTGACGCTGGTAAGAGGCCAAATCTGTAAAAGAGTTGGTAGGTGTTAACCCAAATGGGTTTTGTAGCTCAAGGCTTTTGTTGCAACTACCCAAGCCTATAACAAGACCTAGAGAAGCTACCCAGCCTATATATTTTGTTTTGATCATAGTTTTCAGTTTTTCCATGTATGGGTTAAGAAATTAAAATCCAATTCTTACACCTGCTTGAACCGTACGCAATGCAGGATACTGAGCACCTGTAAGAGAAGCATTTGCAAACTCAGGATCACGACCACGGAACTGGGTGAATGTTAACAAGTTGGTTCCAGAAGCATACACCATCAATGAACGAATCTTTGCTTTGCTCAATGCACCAGCAGGAATGTTATATGAAAGTGTAACTGCACGCAAACGAAGGAATGAGTTGTTTTCAACGAAGCGTGTTGTACTTGATACAAATACGTTTCCTGGACGAGGGATTCTAGTAATATCACCAGGACGCTGCCATTCTGTTAACATGTCTGTAATCATGTTATCGTAATAATAATCTGGGTTCTCCAAGTTATTTCTCTCGTTGTTATAAGCAGACTGTCCACCGAAATAGCTAAACTGAGCAGAGAAAGCTAATCCTTTGTAGTTGGCATCTAAACCAAATCCACCAAAATAAGTAGGATCACCATTTCCAACAATCTTACGATCGTTGATATCATAGGTTTCAGTAACACTACCATCTAGCTTACGGTATTGTGCGTTACCATTAGTTGGATTCACACCTACGTACTCAACTAAGAATAGTGACTGAACTGGCTGACCTTTGATACGAGCAACAATACCAGAAACAATGGTGTCACGATCTGTTAAGCGTACCACTTGGTTCTTGTTGAAAGTAATGTTTGCATTCAAAGTCAAACGGAAATCTCTGTTCTTAACAAGATCGTAGTTAAGTGCAATTTCAACACCGCTGTTTCTAACAGCACCAATATTGGTAGTTAATGTATTGAAACCTGTTGTTCTTGAAAGTTCAGTAGGTAAGAACAAGTTATCTGTTAATTCATTGTAGTATTCAAGCGAACCGTTCAATCTGTTTTTCAAGAAACCAAATTCAAAACCAGTGTTGAACTTCTTACGAGCTTCCCACTGTAAATCGCGGTTTTCTAATTCTGTTACAATAGAACCCTGTGCAGCATTGTACAAACGACCAGCTACAACACCTTGCGACTGGTAGAAGCCAATACCTTCTTGGTTACCTACTGTACCATAACTCACTTTAAACTTCAATAGATTTAACCAGTTTGAAGTTTTTTCCATGAACTTCTCATCTGAAATAGCCCAAGCTGCACCTACACCACCAAAAGTAGCGTAACGCTTGTCAGCACCGAAACGAGAAGAACCATCGCGACGAATATTACCTGAGAAGAAATACTTGTTTTTATAACCATAGTTAAATACACCAAAGTATGACTGCAAAGCTGCATCTGCACCACCTGCTCTTACTCTAGGTAACAAGTCTGAATTGATTGTTGCACCTGCTTCATTTTGGAATGGAGATTCTAACAAGAATACCGTTCTTCCACTATTTGCAGTTTTAACATCAACTGTTTCATAATATGCACCCGCATCAACTGTATGATCACCGAAGCTATTGCTATAGTTGATTGAGTTGGTGTTGGTAACCCGCTGGCTTTTTGAAAAGTCACGAGCAAATGAACTTGTACGGAAGTTGGTAAATAATCCAGAAGTTGGACGAGGGTTAAATCCACCACTGTAAGTTCTTCTGTCTACGAATCCGCTAAAATCAAACTGACGATAGTCAATACCATACACCGTTTTAACTGATAAGCCTTTAACAAAAGGAATTTTATACTCTGCATTAATTGCAGCAACAGTTCTTAAATCAACACTCTTGTTATTATTCCAAAACAAATCAGTAGTTGGAATAGGCTGGAATGATTCAGCAATTCTTGGACGAGTTAAAGTTGTACCACCTGCAACAAAGTTACCAGCAGCATTATAACGGCCAGGAACAAATGGTTGCTCATAAGGATTGGTCCATAATCCTGCGTTCAAAGGAGTACCAATTCCTGTATTTGCTTCAGAAGTGTTGCTAAAATTAGAAACAGTTCCAGTTGCATTTAATCCAAAGCTGAAGTTACCAGCATCTTGTGTTAAGTTAATACGACCAGTGATACGATCAAACCCTGTATTACGAACTGTACCTTCTTGAGTGAAATAGTTTACTGATGCGAAATAGCGGGTTTTCTCAAAACCACCAGAAGCACTAGCGTTCACACTATAAGTGCGAGCTGTTCTTGTAATTTCTTTGAACCAGTCTGTATTAATTCTTCTTAAAGAATCAATTTCTCTCTGAGAATAAAATGACAAAGATGTACCACCTCTGCGTAATTCAAAATCAATTTTCTGATTTGTACTCATCAACTGCATATCGTTGAAATCTGGTAAAGTTGACCAACCAGTATATGCATCTACTTCCAACTTGGGTTTACCTGTGCTACCACGCTTAGTAGAAACAACAATAACACCATTACCACCTCGAGAACCATACAATGAAGTTGCAACCGCATCCTTCAAAACTGAAATGTTCTCAATATCGTTCGGGTTAATTTGAGAGAAATCAGCCGCAGCAATTTGAATTCCATCTACAATATAGATAGGTTCTGTACTACCCTGAATTGAACCTCTACCACGAATGATTGCACTACCGCTTGCACCAGGCTGACCAGAGTTAGCTCTTAAGATTAAACCTGGAGTACGACCCTGCATAGCTTGGTCGAAAGAAGCAATAGGCACTGCTGCAACTTCTTCTCCTTTAATGTTACCTGAAGATCCAACGAAACTCTTTTTCTGAGCTGTTTTATATCCAGTTACGATTACCTCTTCCAGGTTATCAGCTGTAGCTGTCATGCCAATTGCTAGACTACCACCAGTGATATCTGCCTGAACAGAGTTGAAACCTACAAAACGGAAAGTCAAACGCTTTGCATTTTGTGGAACGTTAACTGTAAAAGATCCGTCCTCTCCAGTTGTAGCTAAGTTTTTGCCATCGTAACTTACCACTACACCTGCCAAAGGAGAACCATCTTTTGCATCGGTTACCTTACCGGAAACCGCTTTCGTTTGTGCTAATACATCAAACGAGAACAATGCGCACAAAACTGTGAGCAAACCAACGATTTTTCTCATGTGCTGTTTTAATTTGTTAAAGAAAGGTGAAAGATATATACATCTTAGAACCTAGACAAATAATGCATAAAAAAAGCTGCCGACAAATGTCGGCAGCTCATCCTTTTTAAGGTTTTTTTAATCTTGTTTAAGAATCGGCCTACTCTCTTTCACGATTTCCTAAAAAGATCAATATATATTGTACTAAGGTGGCTACTGAAGCCAATGCAGCTACTACATAAGTCATTGCAGCCCATTTCAATGCATCTTTTGCACCCTCCTGCTCCTGCCCTCTGGTAATGCCCGCATTGTTAAGCCAAACCAAGGCCCTATTGCTGGCATCAAACTCTACAGGTAAGGTTACAACCGAAAAAATGGTGGTCATGGCAAATAATAATATACCTATTAGTAAGAGCTGTGGAAATACATTAATCATCAAAATTCCACCCAATAGTATCCATTGCACAATATTGCTACTAAATTGAACGATGGGTACTAATCTGCTGCGCATCATAAGCCAACTATACGCAGTTGCATGCTGAACGGCATGTCCGCACTCATGGGCCGCTACAGCAGCAGAGGCTATACTAGAACCAGCATACACCTCTGGACTGAGGTTCACGGTTTTATCCATTGGATTGTAGTGGTCCGATAAAAAACCATCAACAGAAATGACCTTCACATCATAAATCCCATTCTCCCGAAGCATCTTTTCTGCTACCTCCTTCCCAGTTAGTCCACCCATCAATGGCATCTGACTATATTTCTTGAATTTTCCCTTTAACTGCATGGAAACCAACATACTTAGACCAACAAACAGAAGAGAAACCAACATGATTGAGTTCATAAATTGAATTTTTATACTTTATATATACAAATTTCTAACCAGTTAAAAATCAAGCCATTCCACCATGGCAATCAAACAAATTTATGTCAAAAAGTCTGCTTTTGGCGTTTTGCTGCTGCTAAAATCCTGTCAAAATTTGATGACTGCCCTAAGAATTAGGAACCCAAAAAAGTACCCCCAAATCATCAAAAATAATTTTGAGATATGGGCCAAAAATGTAATTTAGTGCTAGAATTTAATGGGTTAGTAAGTAAACAAGGCCGGCTTTCGCGTCGGCCTGTTTGCATTTTTAGAGGGTACCTTTTTCAAAACTTTTCGAATTCATTTTCATAAAAATTCAACCCGTTATCTTTATCGCATGAGCAAAGTGAAATCGGCATTTTTTTGCAACCAATGTGGTTATGAAAGTGCAAAATGGTTAGGTAAATGTCCTTCTTGTCAACAATGGAATACTTTCACCGAAGAAATCATCCACAAAGAACCAGCACTAAAAAATACTTGGAAGCAAGATGCAAAATCAAATGCTCCAAAAGCAATTGCAATTGAAGATGTACAATATGAAGCTGAACCTCGTATTCTTTCTTTCGATGCTGAATTGAATAGAGTTTTAGGAGGTGGTATTGTTCCAGGTAGTATTACGCTTGTTGCGGGCGAACCAGGCATTGGTAAAAGCACTCTCTTCTTACAAATTGGATTACAACTTCCAAATAAAAAAGTGTTGTATGTAAGTGGTGAAGAAAGTGAACAGCAAATTAAAATGCGTGCCGATCGTTTAAGTGGAAAGAATGCACAGTTATTTTTATATACAGGCACAACCATCCAATCGCTTTTTCAAGAAATAAAAAAAATACAGCCCGAAGTTGTGATCATTGATTCTATTCAAACATTGCAATCAGATTTATTGGATGCACCTGCTGGTAGTATTTCTCAAATTAAAGAGTGCGCAGCAGAATTGCAACGCTTCGCAAAAGCTACGCATACACCGGTATTTATTATTGGACATATCACTAAGGACGGAAATATTGCTGGACCAAAAATTCTGGAACACATGGTAGATACTGTGCTTCAATTTGAAGGTGATCGTCATTATGCGTATCGCATTTTACGCACTATGAAGAATCGCTTTGGAAGCACGGCTGAATTGGGCATTTATGAAATGACAAGTAAAGGCATGCGTATGGTTAGCAACCCTTCTGAATTATTGATTAGCCAAAAAGATGAAGGACTGAGTGGCTCTGCTATTGCTTCTACGCTAGAAGGTTTGCGCCCATTGTTAATTGAAGTACAAGCCTTGGTCACGCAAAGTGTATATGGCACACCACAACGCACCGTTAGTGGATTTGATTTGAGAAGATTACAATTGTTGTTAGCTGTTCTTGAAAAGAAAGGTGGCTTTTTATTTGGCACCAAAGATGTGTTTCTAAACATCGCCGGCGGATTAAAAATGGATGATCCATCTATTGACTTGGCTGTGGTTATGGCGCTGTTGTCTAGTTATGAAGATGTACCTATCCCTTCAAATATTTGCTTTGCGGGTGAAGTTGGATTGAATGGCGAAATTCGTGCTGTCAATAGAATTGAACAAAGGGTAGCGGAAGCTGCTAAGTTGGGTTTTGAAAAAATGTATATCAGCCGTTTTCATCAGGGTGTGTTTGAAAAGAAACCCGATATTGAATTGGTTGCTTGCAGTCAAGTGCATGAAGTATTTCAACAAATATTTTAATCTAGTAACTTAGCTGCATGTTAGCAGTTATTCAAAATACGCTCAATGATTTGAGCCATTTCTTGTTTCCGCATATTTGTCTGGGTTGTAAAACAGATCAAATTGCGCACAGTGAAGTACTCTGTGTTGCTTGTTCTAGTCAATTGCCCAAAACAGGTTTTATTGGCATTCAACACAACGCTACGGAACAAGTGTTTCTTCCACGAATTCCCATTGAAGCAGCGGGATCTCTTTTGTACTTTAATACAAAAAGTACTACGCAAGAATTGCTCCATCACTTGAAATACAAACAGTATAAAGAGGTGGGTAGCTATTTGGGCAACCTGATGGGAATGGAAATAAATGACTCGAAAAGATTTAATGAGATAGATGCAATCGTTCCAATTCCTATCCACCCAAAAAAATTATACATACGTGGTTATAACCAAGCTGAAGTAATTGCTGATGGGATTGCTAAATTTTTACAATTACCCACTATCAATAATTGGATGGTGAAAACAGTAGCCATTGCTTCTCAAACAAAAAAGAATCGGGTCGACAGATGGCAGTCGGTGGATCAAACCTATTCACTGAATGCTGGCTTCCAACAAAATTTCCGCCACATATTATTGGTAGATGATGTATTAACCACTGGGGCCACCCTAGAGACCTGTGCTCGCTTGTTCATTGAAAAGGGGATTAAAGTGAGTATTGCAACGGCAGCCATCACCATTTAAATAGATTTTTTCGTTTGGGAACATTTTCATCAGAACTTTGTTGTAACAAAAAATCAAACTTATGAAATGGCTTTTCGCTTCCATTGTAGTTCTAACATTATCAGCATTTACTATGACCATGAATAACAGTACTATTCACCAGTTTAAGGTGAAATCAATTGATGGAAAAACAATTGATTTCTCTCAATTCAAAGGCAAAAAGATTTTGGTGGTGAACGTTGCTTCTAAATGTGGTTACACGCGTCAATACGATGGCCTTCAAAAATTATATCAACAATACCAACAAAAATTAGTGATTGTAGGCTTCCCTGCAAATAATTTTGGTTCTCAAGAACCAGGCAGCAACGACGATATCCAAGATTTTTGTAAAAAGAATTTTGGTGTTACTTTTCCTTTAGCTGCTAAATCCGATGTAATTGGCGATAACACCAACGAAGTGTATCAGTGGCTTTGCAACAAATCTAAGAACGGTGTTTTAGACGCAACCATTCGCTGGAATTTCAATAAGTTTTTATTAGATGAAAATGGAAAGCTGATCGCTTACTTTCCTTCACAAACGGAACCCACCAGTGAAGAAATCACTAAGCACTTAAAATAGGTATCAAGACCGCCTTCGGGCGGTTTTTTTATACACAACAAATCCTTTCTCAACCTGATCCACTACTTGCTCATCTTTTAATCGACGCAAAGCCTCTAAAACTTTGGTCTCAGAAATGGTGACAGTCATTTTAGCAATAGAAGCTGCTGATAAAGGGTCTGTGGATTTTTCTAACACTTCATATACCGTATCAATTTCTTCAACAGTTAATGGCTTCTTTTTTTGTTGAAGACATAAATCACAAATACCACAGGCCTGCGCATCTGGATCATCAAAATAAGCAGCTATATAAAAATTTCTACACCCAGATTCTAAATGGGTATAGCCAATCATTTTTTGTGTCCGCTGACTATACAATTCCTTTCTTTTCAAATAACGCTCGTTATTAATATTTAAATGTGCAGCGGGTGCCCTATTGGTAACAAAATAAAGTTGAGGCGTTTCTTTCTTATAGATGTATGAAATAATTCCTGCTGAATGTAAAAGCAATAACTGCATTCTTACGCTCGCTTCTTCAATAGATAACCACTTAGCTAATTTTCTTTCACTGATGGATACAGACTGATCTACAATACCCTGATAATTACGAAGCAATACCATGATTACATCAAGCAACTTAGGCTGTGCATTGGTAAAAGTTTCATATTCATCGCGACTGGCAAGTACTTGAACTTTAGAAGGAATAAAGACCGACTCTTCAACAATGATGAATCCTTCTTGCTCAATATGTTTCAAGCCATTTTTTGTGAGTTTAGCATCAAAATCAAGCTGCTGCAAAAACTGCTCCCAATCAAAATCGTAATAGAATCCTTCTCCGCTTCCTGCAGGCACTTGTAAGTAGTCACCCATCTTCTGATACAATTGTTTGAGTATAGGAATTGTAGGAAATTTTTGTTCCACCGATTCCTCTAGCTGTTGCAAGTCTTGGTCACTATACAATAATACTGCATACGCTTTTTGTCCATCTCTTCCTGCTCTCCCTGCTTCTTGATAATAGTTTTCTAAACAATCAGGTACATCAAAATGAATTACCAACCGCACATCAGATTTATCAATACCCATTCCAAATGCATTGGTACAGACCATTACGCGCAGTTCATTCTTAATCCATGCATTTTGACGTTTCTCTTTTTCTTGTAAGGTGAGTCCAGCATGAAAATGACTTACCGCAATGCCATGTTGCTGAATAAGTTTTGCAATGTCAACCGTTTTTTTTCTGCTGTTACAATACACCAATGCTGATCCGGGAACTTTCTGCAAAATTTCAATCGTTCTTCCAATCTTAGATTCAGGAGCAAAGGCGCTGAATGATAAATTGGGCCGCAAGAAGCTTTGTCGAAATACTTTTGGCGATTGTAATTGTAATTGCTGAATGATATCTTCCTGTACCCGATCGGTAGCCGATGCAGTTAAAGCAATGATTGGAACATGCTTTCTCAAAAGAGAACGCAATGAAGAAAGTTTGGTATAAGAAGGACGAAAATCGTATCCCCACTGCGATATACAATGCGCTTCATCAATTGCAATTAAAGCAATAGGAGCCTCTTCTATCCAATTGCGAAAACTGGTCGATTGTATGCGCTCTGGTGAAACATATAAAAATGATAATTCACCTTGCTCAGCTTGCGTCAATAGTTCGTTAACTTCAAACTGTGCCAATCCGCCATGTAAATAAGCCGCACTAATATCTCTCTTTCGCAATTGATCTACTTGGTCTTTCATGAGCGCAATTAGCGGCGATACTACCAAACACAATCCACCCAATGCCAACGCTGGTACTTGAAAACAAATTGACTTACCTCCACCTGTTGGCAAAATAGCAAGCGTATCTTGTCCAGATAGCACATGCGCAATAATTTCTGCCTGTTTACCTCTGAAAGCTTTGTAACCCCAATACTTTTCTAATATCAATAACGGTTGCTCCATAAACGGCAAGTTAAAAAACAAAACAGCCTGCTAAAAAAAATCATGCAGGCTGTTCTAAAAATGTAGAGAACTTACTTCGCTAATTCAACCATAGCTTTTAGCTCTTCCACCAGAGCATCTTGATTGCCCCCATATCCAACACTCTTGAATCTGATTTGCCCTTTCTTATCAATGATGAACTTGGTAGGAATACCTTCCACTTTAAACTTACTCACAACCTGATATTCATCATTCTCACCTTTTTCATCATACAACACTTGGAAAGTATAATTGCTTTTCTTCAAAAGCTCACGCACCTCTTTATCACGTGCTTCTTGTGTGGCTTGACTTTCCCATGTGTTTACAAAAAGAAAAACCACATCCGATTGGTTGCTTAATTCATTTTGAGCTTGCTGCATACCTGGAAAAGATTGTATACAAGGTCCGCACCATGTTGCCCAAAAATCTACCACCACAACCTTTCCTTCCAAAGAAGCCAATGAAACAGTTTTCCCTGTTAAGTCCTTTAATGAGAATTGGGGTGCAGCTTCTTGAATCATTTTTTTAGCTAATTCAATGCGCATTTTTTCCTTTCCGCTTGCAGTGAGTTCTTTCAAACGCTGTTCAGCCAATTGCTCTGAACCCAAAGAATTTGTAAGCAGCTTTAATAATTGTTGTTTACCCTCTTTACCTATTCCACCTAATTTGGCTATGCGCTCTAATTCAGCAAGCATATTTTCTTGCGACAAAACTTTTGATGCTAATTGCACATAGCGATCGTTGTATTCACCATCTTTCCATTCTTTTAATTCAGAACCAGCTTTCGCATATTTGAGTCCTTCTTCATATTTGCCTTGCTTATACAATACCCATGCATAGGTATCTGCATACATAGCAAAAGTTTGCTTTCTAACTTTCACCCAAGTACGAGAGGTCATTTCTTCTGGCTTGGGTTCAGAAGGCTGATTCATTTGTTGCTCCGCCCACTTAGTTGCTTCATTTGATAAACTAAAGGCTTTATCGATTAGAGTATCTTTTTTATACGATAAATCCCAGGCAATGTTGTTATACAAACTATAACGCTCGCTTGGCTTTAACTGATTAGCAAGGTTTTGAAAAATTTCCCACTTGTTTTCTTTTTTGCTATTAACAGCCATCTGCGCTAAATTGGAAAGCATATACTCTTGTAATCCTTGCTCTTTTGTAAATAATGCTGGATCTTGTAAAAGCGATTGGTAAATCTCTAACTTCTTGTCAAAATCGCTTTGCGTCATGAAAGAACGAAACTTCTCAGTATTCTTCCAACTACCATTTGGATAAGCTTCTTTCATTTTTTTCTCGAGGGCAGCCGATTTCTTCGTTTCGCCCATTCTCTTATACCACTCAACAGAGATGTTCATAACTGTTTCTGTAGCGGAAGGAGATGAACTTAATTCGTCGAGTATTGCAAGCACTTCTGGTTTCGCTTCTTTTTTCTTTACCCTGTTCAGTGTCATGATATAACCACCTAACATTGCATTCTTTTCAGATACACTTGCTGTTTTCCATGCTTGTTGAAGTAACTCGAATGACTTATTCATATCTGAAGGAATGCCAGCTAATGCCTCACCAAAACCTTCCCAAATAGTTGCTTCATTGTAAACCACTTCGGTTCTTAGCTTACCCTTGTTGTCATAAACTGGACTGTAAAAACCTTTTTTCTGGTTGTTGTCCTTTTTTTCACCTACCTCAGGAACAACCATCACAATGCGCGCACCGGTATCGCTTTTAAACGAACCAGTATATTGATTGCCTTTTTTGGTAACCTCTACATCGTGTGCTAAAAACTTATTCTTTGAGCGGTTGAAGCTGTAGGCAGTAAAATCTATATTAGCTTCTTTTTCAAGTGGACCTCCAACTGGAGAATAGGTAAAGCTTACTTTTTTTCCTGCTTGTGGCTGTTTGGTGGTGAATTGAAATTGTTGTGCCATTAACGAGCTTGCTGCCGACAAGGCTACGCAGCTCATCCAAATTTGTAACTTCATATTGATTGTTTGTTTAAAAATTAACTTCGACTAGCGATGATTAAATTTAAGTCGGTAAACTTGAGATCGAACTTTTGACTCAGATAAAAATCTGTTAAAGAACCTTTGAATAAGTAAATACCTTCTCTGATGTTGAATTTGTGCCAAATCATTTCTTCCAATCCGCCTTCATCGCTGATTTCTAGCAAGAGTGGCATTAAAACATTGCTGATAGCCTGACTAGCAGTTCTTGCAAAACCACTTGGAATATTAGGTACACAATAGTGAATGACATCGTGCTTAATGTAGGTTGGCTGTTCAAAACTGGTTACTTCACTTGTTTCAAAACATCCACCTCTGTCAATGGCCACATCAATGATAATGCTACCTGCACGCATATTAGCTACCATCTCTTCTGTAATCACAACTGGAGCTCTTCCGTATTCATTACTCAATGCACCTACCGCGACTTCACAAGTCTTGAGCTGCTTCGATAAAATACGTGGCTCTAATACACTGGTCCAAACGCGCTGTCCCAAATTATTTTGTAATTGCTTCAGCCTGTAAATATTATTATCAAACACTTTTACCGAAGCGCCCAATGCCAAAGCATTTCTGGTAGCAAACTCTCCAACAATACCAGCACCTATCACCACTACTTTGGTAGGCGGAATACCACTAATGCCACCCAGCAATACGCCTTTACCATGATTAAAACTACTGAGGTATTGTCCAGCAATTAGCATTACAGCACTACCTGCAATTTCACTCATGCTTCTAACAATAGGATAGGTTCCACTATCATCTTTCAAGTTTTCAAAACTCAATGCGGTGATTCTTTTCTCCATCATTTTTTGAATCAACTCCTTCTTCATGGTAGCCAAGTGAATAGGAGAAATAATGATTTGATTCAACTGAAGAAGATCCACATCTTCCTCTACAACGGGTGCACTCTTTACCAATATTGGCGCCTTAAAGACTTCACTTCTATCAAACACAATTTTAGCTCCAGCTTCTGCATAATCTTTATCTGAATAATGACTGCCCTCACCTGCTTTGTGCTCAACAACCACTTCATGCCCATTTGCAACCAGTGCTCCAACAGCATCAGGAATTAAAGCAACACGACTTTCTTGAAAAGCAATTTCTTTGGGAATGCCTATATGGAGTTTAGATCCCGCTACTTTTATATCTAGCGTCTCTTCTAAAGTTTCATAATTAAAGCTGGTAGAAATAATAGGTTTTGAAGATGGCATAGGCTGAAGTTAGACGATAAAGTTAACAATTCTTAGTGGTTGTTGAAGCTGCTTTACTATCACTTCACTTTTCTTCCCTTCCAGGTATAGCGACTCATATTACCCAACCAACCTGCAATTACCATATAGGTAATGTGTAAAGGCTGCAACACCACGAACCAATTTAATAAATCTATTTTTTTAAAAAATCGGGCTACTGGAATTACAAAACTAAATTCGATAAGTGCTTTGTACCCAATTAAGAGCATAACAAACAACCAAATTCCCGGATACCAGCAACCCAATAACGGCAACATAAACAATGACAGATTCCACAAATAAACAACTACCAATACGGCAAGAATACTAACATCTTTGTACTGCGACGATTTACTTGCCCACCGCACACGCTGGTTAATGAAAGCTTTCCAACCTGGCATTGGATAAGTAGTTACAACCACATTGGGATGAAAAAGAAAACCAATTTTCCCAGGAAACTTTTCCTTCAGCTTAGACATTAAGAGCATATCATCGCCACTGGCCTTATGGTCAATGCCAGCAAAACCATTCACCTCCAAGAATGCTTTCTTTTCGTACGCCAGATTGGCACCGTTGCACATGGCATGTACTCCAGCACCTACTGCAGCAGCTGTTATTCCCTGCAAAGTCATGAAATCGATGGTTTGAAAAATACTGTTGACGCTTTCATTTTCTTGAAAAATGACAGGAGCAGCTACCATCACCACATCATGTTGACCAATATAATTATTGAATAAACTCAGCCATTCATTCGGCAAACGACAATCTGCATCCGTTGTTACAATCCAATCGCCTTTACTTTTAGCAACCGCTAACTCAATGGCTTTTTTCTTATACGCCACCAGCGCAGGATCGGCTACATGATCTGCCAACTTCAATAAATGCACATGATGATATTGTTGAGCAATTTCATCAACTATAAAAGGTGTTCGATCTGTTGAGTGATCATCAACCACCCAAATTTCATATTGGTCTTTTGAATAAGTACCATTTAAGATTGACTGTAAACAAGCGGCAATATGTTGCTCTTCATTTCTTGCGGGAATGATGACTGTAAAAAATACAGGTGGATTAAGAACATCCTCCTTCGGTACATAAACTGGTAATCGCATGAACCAATAGCGATAAGCCAATATGATACCAGTGTACAGAAGAGCCAAAAACAAAGTGCAATAGATCAATACTGGTATCCACATGCAGCAAAGAAAGCAATTTATCCGAGAATGATTTCGGCGAATGCAGATAGATGTCTTTCTTTTAATAATTGATGACCTTCTTCCAAGACATATACCTGTACTTGCTCAGGTGCTTTTTGTTGAAAGGCCCAACCTCGCTTAGGTAGAATAATTCTATCGTACCCTCCAAATACCAATCTAACTGGAATTTGATGTTGCTGCAATTTTTTTGCAAGTCTATTAAGATGGGGTCTAAAACTTCTGAGGGTTGTCCACCTAATATACAGTTCCTCCCGAATGGTAGCATCGCCCAAATAATAATCAATGAATTTCTGAATGCTTCTATTCAGCAAGTTCCATCGAACCGCCCATTTCACCAGTCCAAGTGCCCATTGAGGTTGATACATGGTGTATCGAAATAATTTGTTTCCTGCTTTTGTTTGTGTGGCCAGCCAATACCAAGGATTCAAACGCAATCCATCTGGCGCCAACAAATACATTCCAGCCACTTTTTCGGGAAAGAGTTGTGTCATGTGCAACAACAACCTTCCACCCATACTATAACCCATGAAATGCCAAGCTTGTCCGGGATGCGGATCGAGTTGTTGAAAAACAGCCAAAAGATCCTGAGGTGTAAAAACAAGATCGCCCGTCCATTGGGTGGCACCATGAAAAGGAAGATCCACGGCTATTAAAGTGAATTTTTGCCCCAAAATGGCTTCAAACAAGTAGAAATGTTGCGCAGATTCTCCAAATCCGTGTAAGCAAAACAAGGTGTTAGGGCCCGTGCCCATGCGCAGGTAGTGAATTTGAGAGGATTTGTATGGTAGATATCCGGCTTGCATGAATGAATGGGGATTCACCTTTTTTTAAGTTTTTTTTCTTGGCAGTATCAAAGAAACGAATTTACTTTGAAAATAGTTGCATAACTAACTATATGCCAAACAACCAATTTAAACGAGGCGAGCTGTACAGTGTCATCAACGGGATGGCCAGTATTGCTGTAGCCAGAAGGTTGCAAAAGAATTTTCGCCAGGCAGGATTAGAAATTACCATTGAACAATGGAGCGTGTTGTACCACTTATGGAAGGAAGATTGTTTGAGCCAACAAGAATTATGCAACCGCACATTTAGAGACAAGCCCAGCATTACCAGATTAGTAGATAACCTAGAGAAGCAAAATTTAGTAAAGCGCATGCCCTCCAAAACCGACAGAAGAATCAATTTGGTTTGTTTAACAGAAGCAGCAAAGCCTTTACAACAAATTACCATTGATTTGGCTAACCAAACTATGAGCGAAGCATTGGTAGGCATTGAGAGAGGAGAAATTGAAGTGGTAAAAACAGTTTTACAACGCGTGTACGATAACCTGAAATAATTTTTTTACAAAAAACAAATACCATGAGTACTGCCACACAATCACAAACAGCTTTAAAAGGCGGCGAATGGATCATTAAAGAAAGTAATCCATTTGAAACTTTCACTCCAGAAGACTTTAATGAAGAACAACGCATGGTCATGGATATGTGCCAGCAGTTCCTCGATTCAGAAGTACTTCCTATAGTGGACAGAATTGACAAGTTAGAACCTGGTTTAATGCCTTCATTAATGGAGAAGGCAGGTGAGCAAGGACTGCTCAGCACTAGTATGCCAGAAGAATATGGTGGTTTAGGAAAGGACTTCATTACTTCCACCATTGTAAACGAAGGATTGGGTGGTGGCCACTCATTTTCCGTTGCAATTGCAGCACATACTGGAATTGGAACATTGCCAATTTTATATTTCGGTAACGAAGCGCAAAAAGCAAAATACATTCCAAAACTTGCTAGTGGAGAGTGGAAGGGTGCTTATGGTTTAACTGAGCCTAACAGCGGAAGTGATGCCTTGAGTGCAAAAACCACAGCTAAATTGAGCGACGACGGAAAGCACTATATTCTAAACGGACAAAAATGCTGGATTACGAATGGTGGTTTTGCTGATGTGTATACTGTGTTTGCAAAAATTGATGGTGAGAAGTTTACCGGATTTATTGTAGAGCGCGGCATGGAAGGATTTACCCAAGGTGCTGAAGAACATAAAATGGGTATCAAAGGATCATCTACTGTACAACTATATTTCCAAGATTGTAAAGTGCCTGTTGAAAATGTATTGGGTGAAGTTGGGAAAGGACATGTTATTGCCTTCAACATCCTCAACATTGGTCGTTTAAAGCTTTGTGCAGCTGCATTAGGTGGATCGAAGCGTGCTGCAGATGTGAGCATTCAATATGCCAACACCCGCGAGCAGTTCAAACTACCTATTTCTAAGTTCGGTGCCATTCGCCATAAACTAGCTGAAATGGCTATCCGCCTATGGGTTTGTGAAAGTGCTTTGTATCGTTCTGCTAAGTGGATTGACGATAAAGAGCATGAATTGATGGCAGCAGGAAAACCATTCAACGAAGCTTTACTCGGTGCCGCAGAAGAATATGCCATTGAGTGTGCTATCTTAAAAGTGTACGGTAGTGAAGTGTTGGATTATGTAGTGGACGAGGGCGTTCAGATACATGGTGGTAATGGCTTCAGCGATGAATACATGATTTCAAAAGCTTATCGCGATAGCCGCATCAACAGGATTTATGAGGGTACCAATGAAATCAACCGTTTATTAACTGTTGACATGGTATTGAAAAGAGCCATGAAAGGTAAGCTCGATTTAATGACACCTGCCATGAATGTGCAGAAAGAATTAATGAGCATTCCTGATTTTGGTGACAGCGATGACGCTCCATTTGCAAAAGAGAAAAAAGCTATTCAGCAATTCAAAAAAGCCATTTTAATGGTTGCTGGAGCTGCTGTACAAAAGCTCATGATGCAATTAGAAAGAGAGCAGGAAGTGTTGATGAACATTGCCGATATGTCTATTGAAGTATTCCATGCAGAAAGTGCATTACTCAGAGCCATGAAATTGGTTGAAAAAGTAGGCGAACAAGAAGCGGCCTTGCAAATTGATATCATGCGTACGTATTTGTACGATGCAGCCGATCGCATTAACAAAGCTGGTAAGGATGCACTCAATAGTTTTGCTGAAGGCGATGAGCTTCGCATGATGCATATTGGATTGAAGCGTTTCACTAAGGTAGAACCATTCAACAGCAAAGCAGCTCGTCAGCGTATTGCTCAGAAGTTGATTGCTGAAAACAAATATTGCTTTTAATCTCGCCTAGAGGTTTCACCAAGAGCAAAGGCTGCTTCAAGTATAGAGGCAGCCTTTTTTGTGCTTTTGATAATATAGATTGGGCTAATATGAAATCATCTAATTTTACACCATGATTAGGAGAAAAGTTCAAATTGCTTTTTATTGCTTTTTCATGCTCGTTGTTGCTATGCCAGCATTTTCTCAACAAGGCAATGAGAGTTTTATTGAGGACTGGACTACCCCTATACAAAACTCTTGGAATCCTTACCAACCTACTTTTCAATTACCCACCGAAGTATTCAATACACCCGGATTTGGAAGCGATGTAGATGATGTACCTATTGATGGTGGATTAAGCTTACTATTAGCTGCTGGACTATCTTATGGATTGAGAAGAATCAAAAGAAAGGATACAAAAACGGCTGCTAAGCAGTAATTATTCCCTTACCCAAACTTCACGCTTAAAACTCTCTTCAAGCGAAATGAGTGTTTCTGTACGTTCAATGCCTTTAATCTTTTGTAGCTCATCGTGCAATACCAACTTAAGCTCCTGGATATCTCGGCAAGAGACTTCCACAAACATGCTGTAGTTGCCTGTTGTATAATTCACCCTCGTAATCTGACGTATTTTCTTTAGTTCTTTCGCTACCGTATCGTACAAGGAACTTTTTTCGAGATAGATACCAATAAAGGCAGTGACATCGTACCCCAGCATTTTGGTATCGACCGATAATTTTCTTCCTTGAACAATGCCCAATTCCTCCATTTTTTTAATTCGCACGTGCACGGTACCCGGGGAAACAAAAAAACGTTTGCCCAAATCGGCGTAAGACACTTCGGCATCCTCCATTAAAACCTGCAAGAGCTGAATATCCAATTTGTCAAGATTCAATTTATTGGCCATTTTGTACACCTAAATTTGATGATATTCAAATTTATATTGATTTTCTGAATATTTTCAATACTTTTTAAATTATTGTTGAATTATTTGCAACAAAACGAAAGATGCTTTAACATTGCATTATCAAATAAGAAGATCTTTACACTGTGGGGTGATGAAATTTTTGGAAGACATGCCCTCTCGTCTCGGGGGTGGGGATTCCGGGATAAACGTAACATAGAGCCGACGTTACCATTGGTAAGGCCGACCAGGGTTGACCACTAAACTTTGTGTTATTGCTAACCGCCTCGTGAAGGTTCGACCCCTTCCCCTACAGCAAAATAATCCTCGTAAGTAATTTACTTTTAATTATTTATGAGGATTTTGTTTTTAACAATGTTCCACCAAAGGTTTTAATAATTTTTCAGTCTCGTTAGGGTCTATAAAACTTGAGGCTATCATCCAGATACTACATATTCTATTTATAACTACACTGCACAGTTATTAGATCCAAAAATTTCTATGTAAAGAAAGGAAAGTGACTTTTTTAAAAAATCAGGCTAAATACACAAAAATGAATAATTAAGCAGGTTTAAATCTTCTTAATTTGGCTATATTTGTAGATATTAACAAATATATGACGGGTTTAAATCTTATTCCAGAGGATAAAATCATTGAGCGCCTCCGCTACGAAAACCCATGGTGGGCTAGTAAGGAAATACCTGAAGTTTACAGCAAGATGCATAAGCGCTTGTATTTTGATTTATTTTATCCTTTTGTAACCGAAAAGGAAATACGAAGAGCTTTGGTTTTAATGGGGCCAAGACGGGTAGGCAAAACAGTCATGCTTTTTCATAGTATACAGCGCTTAATTGAAGATGGTGTTAACCCTCAACAAATTTTTTTTATAGGCATTGATAACCCTATTTATGTGCACCTAGGTTTGGAAGACATCCTAGACATCTGCAAGAAAGCGCTCAGTTTAAAGCATCTTCAAAACTGCTATATCTTTTTTGATGAGATTCAATACCTCAAAGACTGGGAGAGACACCTTAAAGTATCGGTTGATTCATATCAAAATACCAAGTTTGTAGTATCAGGCTCTGCAACTGCTGCACTAAAGTGGCATAGTACTGAAAGTGGTGCTGGAAGGTTTACGGACTTTATGTTACCACCCCTCACTTTCCAAGAATACATTCATCTAAAAAAAATGCAGCATCTCATGTATGATGGCTTTATTCAATATGGCGATCAACCTATTGCCTACTGCCTAACTCATGATATAAAGATTCTGAATCAGGAGTTTGTTAACTATTTGAACTTTGGTGGTTATCCGGAAGTAGTACTTTCTGAAAAGATACAAAATGATATGGGGCGATATGTAAAAAGCGATATCGTAGATAAAGTTTTACTAAGAGATTTACCAAGTTTATATGGAATAAAAGACGTACAAGAGTTAAACCGATTCTTTACGTACTTAGCTTACAATACAGGTAATGAATTTTCTTATGAAGCTATGTCTAAAGATAGCGGCATTCAAAAAGATACTTTAAAAAAGTATTTGGATTATCTAGAAGCAGCTTTTCTAATTAAAGTGCTGAATAAAGTAGATATACATTCCAAACGATTAAAAAGGGTAACAAGTTTTAAAGTGTATTTAACTAACCCATCATTAAGAACAGCTTTATTTTCACCTATAACAGCCACTGATAATGAAATGGGTAACATGGTAGAAACAGCAATTTTATCTCAATGGATGCACCGTGAAAATATGGATTTAACTTATGCACGTTGGAAAGAAGGGCGACAGGAAGGTGAGGTAGATCTGGTTTTGGTAGACGACAAAAAATTTAAGCCAGTATGGGGTGTGGAGATCAAATGGAGTAATCGCTATTATGATAACCCCCAAGAACTTAAAAGTCTGCATCATTTCTGTAAAGCTAATACCTTGCCGTATTCCTTAGTGACTTCTATTGATCAGCAAGGTGTAAAAGATATTGAAGGCTTACAATTATGCTTTCTTCCTGCCTCGGTATATGCATATAATATTGGCGATATTACTTTGAAAATGAAAACCGGAAACTAATCCTCTCGAACACGAACCCTTATAACAATTATTGTTTTTCCAACACTAATCAGTTATTGGTGACTGACATCAACAAAAAGAGGTGTATGCCTCTTGTCTTATTACATAGAAAAACTTTATACAATAATTCATATACCGCTTAAGTGTCTTTTATTGCTGTAAAAGGTAGGATAATGGGTAAAAGGTTCGACCCCTTCCCCTACAGCAACAAAATCCGCATATTCAACTCTATACGTTGAATGATGCGGATTTTTTATAGGATTTTATAGGGGCATGAATGGTTTCTATGGTTGTTACAACAAAATGAAACTGCTTGCTACAAGCAACCAACAGCTTTGTACACAGAAAACAGGCAAATGTCAGAAAAGAATGATCGCCTTTGTTGCAAACGAAGAAGAGCTGTGGCTGCGGAGTTGTTAGAAATAAGAGTTCAGCAGTAGTCTAGTTTATGGTAAAAAGAATCTTCTGTTTGAATATCTAAAAGCAACAATCCCTGCGTTGTTCGCAATAACGATAGAGTCAATATTATTTGAAAATACGGGAGTACTAAGAAGCAATATAGCTTCAGGGTATGTCTTACTGCCTACAGAATAATTGTTCAACTTTTTGGCTACTACACCTTCTTTTGTTTGTCCAAATATGTTGCACATACTAACGTTGGGAATGTTGTTACTCACAGCTGTAACACAAAGCCAACCACTTGATGCTAAACTAAAGTGGATGGAGTCAGTCAGAGGTGGATTAAGATAAAGAGTAGTATTGATGTATTCGAACTGGTACAGTCCGCCGCAATCGTTCAATGCAGCTTCTGTAGTGTCTACCACTCTGAGGGGAAAGACAGCTAAGCTGCCTGAGTTATCACTGAAACTCAATTGAGTTCTGCCCTTTAAAGGCAACCAGCTTTTTGTGTCTCCTATCCTCATTATGCCTGTAGCACATTTTTGGCATTGAAACGAACTAGTAACTGTGTAAATTAAAACCAGAGTTAAGATGAGTATAGTTGTTTTCATATTTATTCGGTTACTTAAAATTATATCTACAACGTGCGGCAGCTTTGCGATGGCACGTTAATGCCGTTAAAGTTATACGATTAGTAATGAAGATTAAAATAATTGAATGTTAGTTATACTCCTTCAAACGTGCTATTGCAAAGCTGCTTGTTGCCTGCTGTACATTGTCAAAATAGCTTAAGTCCAATTGCTAAATTCAATGAGCCGAAATCCTGTTTTGTTGCCTTTGTCCGATTAAAAATATTGATGTAAGAAAATTTTCCTGTCCACTTTTGATTTTTTGAAAAGTAAAAACCAAATGAAGGTTTTATTCCAAGTAAAGTCTGTCCACTTATGAAACTAGGTCCGGCTAAAAACGATAAATACAAGTTTTGTGTCGGATGAATGGAAGAACCCACAAAAAGATTTACCATTACACGAACATCGTTACCATTTTCTGGAAATGTACCGTCAGGGTTTGAGCGTAAAATTTTGTCGTCTTCAAGATAAATGTCACCAGTAAGTTCTATTGTGGGTTTGAATTTCGTTTTGTTATTCAAAAATGCTTGAAGTCCTAATCCGATGCCCCAAGGGTTATTTCCTTTAGTGTAGTCATAAAGAGTGCTATTGTAATGAGTCTGCAAAAAAGCTGATACTTTTCTTTGGGTCTGCCCAAAACTCTGTGTCAAAATAAAATAGGTAAAAAGTAATATGAATAATTTTCTCATAAAAGTATTTGATTGGTCAGACAACTGTAGATAGGTGAACGTTGCTTTTGTATAGCAAGCAACTCGTTAATAGATGCAACAATAATAATTATCGAATCTAACAGTTAGTATGTATATCAATATGTTGGTACTCTACGAATTTAGATATTTATCAGAATAATACAATCCCATGAATTAGTTTACGTATATACCGACTATACCATTCATTAACACGCAGGAAACAAGCAAATGCTATGAAGGGGTGGGATTCTTAGTTACAAACGAAGAAGATCAGTGGCTTCGGAGAGAATGCTTATTTTAAAAGTAGGTGACTGTAGATTGGACTATTTATTTTTTGATGTAATGAATGACGAGAGTAATAAATATACAAGTCCAACAATTGCCAACCATCCAAATAAGTCGCCTATAAGCGGATATAAAGTCCAGATTTTTTTGTTCGGAACATTTCCAGACATTATCCAAGAATCTGTAGTAAAATGATCCATCTGAGAAATGATTTTTCCTCTTGGATCTGTAATGATTGAAAGTCCATTTCTTGTTTGACGAAGTATAGAACATCCATTTTCAATTCCTCTAAAAACGGCCACATTTGTATGTAAGGGGGAAATCTCTTTCCAATTCGATGCAGGTATTAATAAAATATCGGCATTAGATTTTCCGACCTGTTTTACTACGGAAGGAAAATCAGCGTCCCAACAAATTAAAGAAGCCAAATTGCCATATGGAGTTGCATTTGTGTTAATTATTTTATTTCCTTCCAATGTGCCTTCCATAAAATTGCCTCCATACTTAATATGCTTGGAAACCAACTCACCATTGGGTGAAAAAAATAGGATTTTATTTTCTGAAATGAAACCATTTGTACCTATTGAAAAGGGATTCGTTAATAAATAAATGTTCTCCTCTTTTGCAAGTGTTCGAAATATATTCATCAAACTATCTTCATCCTTGTCTAAGATTAAGGTTGAAATTTCACTCCAAACAACAATTTTAGATTGGTTCTTTACTTCTGCTTTTGTTTCATTAATTAAGCGACTAATGATTGCATTTGAAATTTCTTTGAACTGTGTAGTATCTTTTTGACTGAGTAGAAAATTCATTTTCTCTCCTTCTATAACCTTATCATGTGTATGAATTCCTGAAATTCTCACGGAGCTGTTCTGCAATGGCACATTGATTCTTACATTTCCATACACCAATATCATGGTAAGCAAGGAAAAATATATTAGTCCACCTTTGACACGGCTCTTCCATGTAACTTGATTGTCGAATAACCAGCAGATAACAGAGCCGAACCAAGTAATCATAAATGTCATTGCCCACATGCCAGTAAGCGATGCGAGTTGTGAAAAAGCTAGAAAATCCAATTGTGTGTATCCTAAAAGTCCAGCTGTTCCAAAGGGATTAAAAAGACTCAATAAAAACTCAAATGAAGTGTAAGCAAGCGGGAATATGAATGTTGCAGCAAATCCTTTTACTTTTTGATAAACAATTGCATCTATATAAAAAACATACCCATAATAGATTCCAGCAAAAAATGGGATATAAAATAAAGGACTACCAGGATTATCATATGTAAAATTCCAAAATGACAACTGACTAATAATCCCAAAGACGAAAGGAATCACGAAGAAGCAAAAAAATCTTTTCTCTCTCCTTGAAACGAATAGAAAAGGTATTGAAAACAACCAGGTAGCAATAGAAAAGAAGGTTGTTCCATTACTTAAATAAAGGAACACTGCTCCTAATAAAAGAAGTATAAAAGTTTCTATTGTTTTTGGGAATTTGTTTTGAGAATGAACCATACTGTTCCTTACTTTAAAGAGGAATTGTTAATAAAAACTACTACTACATTCATATAGGTATCGAAAATTATTATTCTGAAGAGGGATTAGAGGCAACATGAACAAGTTAGATCTATAACAATATAGCCATTTATTAGAACAATTCAATACAAAATGTATCCTTATCTACTGACTATAGAAAAGCAACGCGCTGGAAAGAGGCAAATGCCAGGAATGATGAGCGAAATGCGAACCTCTGGCTTTTGCCGAGTGCAGCCGCAGTATGCCGACGGAATGAATCTGCGCTGAAGCGAAGCGTAAGTTAGCAGCGAATGAGGAAGGCTGCCTGCGGCGGGACGATATAATGATTCAATTTTACTCAACCTATATCATGAATAGATATTTTAATTTATTCAGGATTTCGTCCATTAACCTTTTGGAATCGGAAATTTTAACTACTCACCCAGCATCCTCTTTTCCGATAAAAATTGCGCTACCATTGGTATATATAGCATGTTTCTTAATTTGCAATAAATGTTCCTTATTTTTAAATTAACATTGATTATCAGTCACTTAGAATCCCTATTGTTTGTTCCTTATATGGCGCCTATAGTTTCTTAAAGGCATATTTAGCTTTCTTATCTCTTTGTTTATCACTCAATCGCTCTAAGATTTTTTCATTCTCAATAAATTGATGCAAGTATAGCCTAACGTTTTTCTCATGAATTCCCGTTACCTAGACTAATTCAAAAACAGTTGCTTGATAATCATAGGCGTTTCCTAATGCTTTGTGAACATACATTGCAAAGCCAATGATTTTGGAAGTTAAATCCGAATATTTGTATTGTTCATTAATCATGCTCTTATTTAATAACTTTCTAAACTATGATACAATTGATTTGAATAATTAAGCTGGTTAAAATATCCTCCTGCAATCATGGTAATCATTGAATCATAGTTCAGACTCCCTCCACAATTTTTATTTCTTCTTCCGTTAACTCGTAAAGTTGATAAACCAATTGGTCTATTTGGTTTTCTAAGATTGTTATGTCGGAAGAAGGATTTTTGTTTTTGATTGTGATAATTTCATTTACCAAAGCTGAAATTTTATTGCGAACAGTATCATTTCCCGTAGCGATTGGTATTTGACTAAAATACTTCCATATCAACTGATAGCCGTTTTGAATAGCCGTGCAATATTTAGAAATAAGCCACCAACCCATTTTTGAATTTAGAATACCTAAAAGAACTTTATCGTCAGATGGAATAAACCACATTGAGTTATTGCTATACAATCCGCTTTCATCATATATAAAACAGGGTTTCACTTGTAGAACTTGATACATTATTTTTGGTTGCTCGAACTTATCATAGTAGTCACAAGCTCTCAATTCCCAATAATAATCACCCTTATCAGTTCGTTTTGTGGCTTTGGTTTCATATTGTTTTAGATGATTAGCTAACTCTGGAAACTCACTTGCAAACCACTCTTCTGGATTATTGCCACCAAGTTTTTTTGTAAACCCTTTTTCAAATTTGATAAGATAATTTGAGGGGTTACCTGCCAAATAGGGTTTAACTTCACGACCAAGTAAAAATGGGTGTAAATGTTTGGAGTATTTTGAATTGATTTTGATTAACTCTGCGGCTTTCTCTTTTTCGATTACAAACGCTTCTGTTAAGCCTGTCTTAATACCATATTTACCCATCTCACCAACATATTCTTCTAATCTTTTGCCTTTTGAAACTAACTTTTGTAATAATTTTTGGTCTTGCGAATTAGAAACTATCCAAGTTTCATCATTGAGTGATTGATGGTTTATATAATTGGTTGCGTTAAAAACATAGGCAGGGAAATCATTAATAAAATCAGACGAATGAATTTTGGTCGCTTTGAATGTTTGTTTAGCTGTTTCCTTACTTGCCGTTAAAATACACGGATATGTTGTTGCTTCTTCAAAGACCTGAAAATCGCCAAAGTCAATAATTTCTATAAGATTTTGTTCCAATAAAAATTTGCGAGCTGGCTGACCGTAGCCTGCTTGCATAAATTTGTTAGGCATTATGAATGTGAAAACGCCTTTGCATTTCAATATTTCAAAGCCTTTTTCAACGAAAAAAATATAAACATCGGCTGTTCCTGTGTATAGTTTGAATTGAGATTTGAAATGTGGCTTTAAATCATTTATTTCTTCTTGCCTTATGTATGGGGGATTTCCAATCACCACATCAAAGCCCACAAAATCACCATCATCATTCAGCACTTCGGGAAATTCAAAACGCCATTCAAAAGCATTTTCAAAAATCTTGTTGGCTTTTATTTCTTCAATTTCGGTCTCCAATTTTTTGGTTTCTTCGGTCA